>NZ_JBEXEP010000001.1:0-1154887 GCF_040606315.1 Streptomyces sp. NPDC005438 | reverse complement strand
CCCGGACGAGTACCGCACGTTCGGAATGGACTCCTTCTTCCCCTCGGCCAAGATCTACAACCCGCTGGGGCAGACCTACGAGTCGGTGGACCGCGAACTGCTGCTCGCCTACAAGGAGTCCCCCAACGGTCAGATGCTGCACGACGGCATCTCCGAGGCCGGGTGCACCGCCTCTCTGATCGCCGCCGGCTCCGCCCACGCCACCCACGGCGAACCGCTGATCCCGATCTACGTCTTCTACTCGATGTTCGGGTTCCAGCGGACCGGCGACCAGTTCTGGCAGATGGCCGACCAGATGTCGCGCGGCTTCGTGCTGGGCGCCACCGCCGGTCGCACCACCCTGACCGGTGAGGGCCTCCAGCACGCCGACGGACACTCGCAGTTGCTGGCCTCCACCAACCCGGCGGCCGTCTCCTACGACCCCGCCTTCGGCTTCGAGATCGCGCACATCGTCAGGGACGGGCTGCGCCGGATGTACGGCTCCAGCCCCGAGCACCCCAAGGGTGAGGACATCTTCTACTACCTCACCGTCTACAACGAGCCGATCCAGCAGCCGGCGGAGCCGGAGAACGTGGACGTCGAGGGCATCCTCAAGGGGCTCTACCGCTACCAGGAGGGCGCCGAGGGCACCCTGCCGGCGCAGATCCTCGCCTCCGGTGTGGCGCTGCCCTGGGCCCTGGAGGCACAGGAGATCCTCGCCCGGGACTGGAACGTCAGGGCCGACGTCTGGTCCGCAACATCCTGGAACGAGCTGCGCCGTGAGGCCGTGTCGGTCGAGGAGCGCAATCTGCTGCACCCGGAGGAGGAGCAGCACGTGCCGTACGTGACCCGCAAGCTGTCCGGCACGGAGGGCCCGAAGGTCGCCGTGTCGGACTGGATGCGGTCCGTACCCGACCAGATCGCTCGTTGGGTGCCGGGCACCTACCAGTCGCTGGGTGCCGACGGCTTCGGCTTCGCGGACACCCGTGGAGCGGCTCGCCGGTTCTTCCACATCGACGCGCAGTCGATCGTGCTGGCGGTGCTCACCGAGTTGTCCCGCGAGGGCAAGATCGACCGGTCGGCCCTGAAGCAGGCCATCGACCGGTACCAGTTGATGGACGTGGCCGCCGCCGACCCGGGTGCGGCCGGGGGCGACGCCTGACGGACGCCTGACTCGTCCTCCCCGTGGGGTGGTTCCGACCGAGGTCGGGGCCACCCCACGGGCCTTGGCGGACGAGGGCGCCAGGTCGCTCCCCACTCACCTTTCCCTGATCTTGAACGCCCGCACCTCGTACCGCGGCTTGGGGGCCCAGGAACCCGTCGGGTAGGTGTGGAACTCCGCTGTCTCGGCACAGTGCGCGCTCTGGAAGACCGTCACCGGACGGCCCGTCTCGTTGCCCAGTGAGGATGCGCTGACGCCCTTGGGCAGGGCGACGCAGCTCTCGATGTCGGTGTTCGTCAGGTCGAAGCCGTGCCGCTTCCCTCGGAAGCCGGACTTCTGCCACAGACAGAACCGCCCCGCCTGACAACTCCCCAGCGAGGTCTTGCCGTTGACGACGGCCGTCCGTGCGGTCGGTGCCGGAGCCCCCTGCGCGGAGCCCGGCGTCATCCACCACGCAGCCAGCATCGCCATGGCCAGGAGGGCCCAGAACGACCGGTCCCAGCGCGGTCGGGTGGGAACGGTCAGTCCGCCTCGTGGTGTGAACGTCATGGTGTGACTCCCCGTATCAGCGCCGGGCCCGGTTGAGAGGCCCGGCGGGTCAGATCGACTGAGCGCGGCCCTCTTGTCGAACGCCCGTCTCACTGCCCGGCGATGGGTGGAGGACGGAACGTGGAACCCCGTGTGACCGCGTCTCGATGACCAGGCTGTCCGGCTTCGGGAAGATCGCCAAGAGTTTTCCGCCGCGTTCACCGGGTCGAGTGCACCGGTTATGCACAACTGACCAGTTATCCACAGGGGTTGCTGACTCCCGGGACGAATCGCACGCTGATCACCGTCAGCACGCCCCTCCCGACCAGGTCCGGTCGCTGGGCGCGTTCGACCGACATGCCGTCGCCAGCGGGGGGGGACCAACAGCGAATGAAGTGCCGAGGACGGACACCCAGCGGTAAAGGATCTGGGCCGGGCGGCCGGCACCGAGGTGCCGTGACCACCCGGCCCAGGCCGGAGGAGAGACGTGGACGGTCAGACGTGCACGCTGGGACCGGCGTCGTTCTTGCCCTGCTTGGTGAACACCGCCACCACCGACGCCACCGCGCCGACCACCCCGGCGAACAGGAACGCGCGGCCCATGCCGTCGATGAACGAGCCGTGGACAACCCGCGCGATCGCGTCGTTGACCTGCTCAGGGACGTTCGGCAGTTGAGGGGCGAGTCCGACCTCGGCCCCCTCCTTCAACTGGTCGGCCTGCTCGGGCTTCAAGGGAGGCAGCTGCTTCTCCTCGGCCCACCTGGTCGGCAGTTCCTCGTGTACGCGGGAAGCCGTGACGGCCCCGAGCACGGCGGTGCCCAGGCTTCCACCGATCTGCATGGCCGACTGCTGGAGGCCACCCGCCACACCCGCGTGTTCCAGGGGAGCGTTGCCCACGATCACGTCGGTGGCTCCCACCATCACCGGGGCGAGCCCCAGCCCCAGCAGGGCGAACCAGGCCGAGGTGACGACGGTGCTGCTGTCGACGTCCAGGGTGGACATGCCGAACAGGGCCACACAGGTCACCGACATCGCCGCGACCAGGGGCACACGGGGGCCGATCTTGGTGATCAGGGCGCCGGCCAACGGAGAGGAGACGATCATGATGCCGGTCAGCGGCAGCAGGTGCAGGCCGCTCTTGACCGGGCTCATGCCCTGCACGTTCTGTAGGTAGAAGGTGACGAAGAAGATGCCGCCCATGAAGCCGAAGGCCATCAGCACCATCAGTACGGTGCCGGCACTCAGAGGCACCGAACGGAACAGGCTCAGGGGCAGCAGCGGTTCGGTGACCCGGGACTCCCACACGGTGAACGCGACGAGGAGGACGGCGGAGGCGACCAGGAACCCGATGGTCTTGGTGTCGCCCCAGGCCCAGTCAGGGGCCTTGATGATCGCCCACACCAGGCAGAACATCGCCGACGACAGCAGCACGATGCCCGGCAGGTCGAAGGAACGCGGAGCGCGCTCGGCGCGGTGGTCGACCAGGATGGCCAGCCCCATCAGCAGGGCCAGCACACCGACCGGGACGTTGATGAAGAACACCGACTCCCAGTTGACGTGCTCGACCAACAGCCCGCCGACGATCGGCCCGCCGGCGGTCGAGGCACCGATGACCGCACCCCAGATGCCGATCGCGGTGTTGAGCTTCTCCGCGGGGAAGGTCGCCCGCAGCAACCCGAGAGCGGCCGGCATCAGCAGCGCGCCGAACAACCCCTGCAACACCCGGAAGGTGACCAACAGCGAGACGCTCCCGGACAACCCGATGATCCCCGAGGAGAGGGCGAAGCCCACGACTCCGACCAGGAAGGTCTGGCGGTGCCCGAACCGGTCCCCCAGCTTGCCGGCGGTGATCAGCGCTACGGCCAACGCGAGCAGATAGCCGTTGGTGATCCACTGGACATCGGCGAGGCTGGCCTTCAGGTCGTTCTTGATGGCGGGGTTGGCGATGGCGACGATGGTTCCGTCCAGGGCCACCATCATCACGCCTATGCCCACGGTGAGGAGGGTGAGCCAGGGATGGCCACGTACCCCCTCCTGTGGCTTGGGCTCTGGCCCAGGCGATGACTTGCCGACGACGGGAGTCTGGGAGCTCATGACGGGGAGACTATTGACAGCGGCTGACAATTGACAAACAGATTTTTCGTCTATAGATGTCATCTCGCTCACACAGCCTGTGAGCAGGGACGATGCCAGTGACAACTCCCCGGGTTCTTCGGGGAGTCGGAAGAACGGAAGTGGTCGCGGTGGCCGGACTGCGCGAGCGGAAGAAGCAGCAGACCAGGGACGCCCTGATCCGAGCCGCCTACGAGCTGATCGCGACCAAGGGGTACGAGGAGACCACCGTCGACGAGATCTCCGAGTCGGTCGAGATCTCCCAACGCACCTTCTTCCGCTACTTCTCCAGCAAGGAGGAGGTGGTGTTCGCCCTGACGGACGTCGTGGAGTCCAGGTATCTGGAGGCGGTACGCGACAGGCCGGCGGACGAACCGCCCCAGCAGGCCCTGCTGGCGGCCCTGGCGGAAGTGTGGGACCAGATCGGCGAGGAACTCCAGGCGATCGTGCCGCTCCACGTGCACATGAGGGTCTGGCAGGTCGTCGAGACGACCCCCACACTGCTGGCCGCCCAGATGCGCCGCTCCGTCAACCAGGAGGAGCACCTGGCCGGTCTCATCGCCCAACGGACCGGTGTGGACCCGGATGTGGACATACGGCCGCGTGTGCTGGTGGCCGCCTTCTGTGGAGTGATGCAGGCGGCCAGTCGATGTTGGGCCACCGGTGACGAGATCACCATCGCCTCGATACGCGAGCACGTCTTCCGGTACATGGCCCACTTCTCACCCGACCTGCACGGCGACTGGCACGCGAAGGCCTCGACCGGCAGCTGACTGACGGAGTCGCCGACGTCCATGGGGCTCCTGAACGGGTGTGGCGCCTGGGCAACCCCGGACGACACCAGACCGGCACCAGCGCGGTTCCGGGTTCGGTACCGAACCACCTCGAACGGAGGTCGACCACGGTCACGCCCCGCTCCCCCGACCATCGACAGAGGCCCTCCAGCCGCCCCGCCGACCCGCACCCGTGCGAACCCGCGACCCACCAGCCGGCCCACGGTCGGGAAGCCGGCACCAAGGGGCGTCCGCCCCGCCCAACGGGCCGCCGAGGGCGCCAGCCGAACCGACGCCGACCCCCTGATGCCCACGCTGAGGGGCATCGCACCGTCCGCTCCCCCACACCGGCACCGCGCCGGACCGCCACCGGGGGCCTCCCCCCTTCGCCCTCGACGGACAGCAACCGCCAGGAACTCAGGGTGAATGACACTCACGGGCCGACAGCCCGGACGCCCCGCCCCGGGCGGGTGGGACGAGCAAAGGAAGCGACACCCCGACCGGTCGACGCCCCCAGGACCCGACGGGCCCCGAACCGAGAACCCCGGGAAGCCAGCCCGAAGAACCCCGGAAGAGAGAACGCCGGAGCCACCACCCATAGGTCCCGGTCCCGCACCAACGGGGTCGCCCCGCCCCACGCCACCGGGCCGGACCGGGCCGGTGGAGGACCACCACCAGCCGCGGCACGACCTCGGGGGCAGGGCGGAGTTCACAGGGCTGGGCGAGGACGCCACGGGGCCCCGGAGAAGCGCTCCCCCACACCTCTGAACAGGGTGAAAGCAGCCCGCTGAGCAGGGCGGGAAGGGCCCGCCCCGCCCCCGTACGGACCGACCGGGGGGACGTCGTACCGGAGTGGCGAGATCACGCGGCGGTCTGACCGGGCTCTCTTCGGTAGCACCGCAAACTAGGGACGGGAGGGCGGTCGCCGCTTACGATGAGCCGCATGGGTGACGTACTGGCCGGAAGCAACTCCACCTGGGAGTTCGAGACCGACGCTGTGCTCATCCGCTTCGAACGGGGGATCCGCGCGCCCAAGCTGCTGCAGACGCTTGGGGAGCGGCGGGTGCCGTACGAGGCGTTGAGCGACGTCGAGCTGACACCCGGGAGCAAACGGGGCACCGTGGCGTTGAGGCTGACCCCCAGGCCGGGGGCCGACCCGCTGATGGACGCCGCCGACGGACAACTGAAGGAGGCCAGCGACCCCTATCGCCTGGTGCTGCCGGCCGAGCGGGAGACGCTGGCCGACTACTACGCGACGGAGCTGCGTAGTGCCCTGCCGCCGGACGCGCGGAAGCCTGCTGAAAGGTTTTTGGTTGCCGCCCCCAAGCCTCCCCTGAGCTTCAAGGCGTACGACGGCAAGGCCTCCTTCGACGGATCCTCGGTGACCTTCCGGTGGTTCTGGACCGGGGCGTCCTCGGCCAAATGGAAGGCGGGTGACCAGAGCTTCTCCGTAGGGGAGTTGGAGGAGGTCGAGTGGCGGTCGCCGGAGGTCTTCAACGGCCACCTACGACTGCGTCGGCGCGGGGAGGACGCGGCGGACCGTCCCGGCGAGGCCGACCAGGACCCGTCCGCCGTGGTGTTCGGTCTCGGATACGGGCTGGTCCACGAGTCGCTGCCGTTCGCCGCGGCGGTGCTCGGAGCGATCCGGGAGGCCGGCCCGACGGGGGAAACGGTCGCTCCGGCGACCCCGGTGAACTGCGCCCGGGCGGACCCCGCCGACATCGCCGAGCGCATCCGTCACCTGGGCGAACTGCACTCGGCGGGGCTGCTGACCGAGGAGGAGTTCAGCGCCAAGAAGGCGCAGTTGCTGGCCGAGTTGTGATCCGGTGCCGGTGCGTCGGTGCCGGGGCCACAAAGCGGAGCCCCCGCACCGACGGACCGGCACGGGCGAGGTCACTCGCGGCCGGCGGCCGTGGAACTCATGTCGGCGTAACGGTCGCCGGCCACCCGGTCCGCGATCGGATCCAGCAACGCCAGGTCCTCCTCGCTCAGCCGGACGCGGGTGGCGGCCGTGTTCTCCTCCAGGCGGGCCGGACGACGGGTGCCGGGGATCGGCACCACGGTGGTCCCCCAGACCTGGGCCCGTCGGTGCACCCAGGCCAGGGCGATCTGCCCCGGGCTCGCCCCGTGGCGCTGGGCCACCTCGCGTACCGGCTCCAGCAGAGCGGCGTTCGCGGCGGCGTTCTCCCCGGTGAAGCGGGGCATGGTGGACCGGAAGTCCTCGCCGCCCAGCTCCTTCTCGGCCCGTACGAAGGAACCGGTGAGGAAGCCCCGACCCAGCGGGGAGTAGGGCACCACGGCGACCCCGAGTTCGCTGGCGGCGGGCACGGCGGTGCGCTCCACGTCCCGGGAGAACAGTGACCACTCGGACTGCAGCGCGCTGATGGGGTGCACCGAGTGGGCCTGGCGCAGCTCGTCCCCGGTGACCTCGCTCAGCCCCAGCGAACGGAGCTTGCCCCGTTGGACCAGTTCGGCCAGGGCGCCGACGCTCTCCTCCAGCGGTACCGACACGTCACGCCGGTGGAGGTAGTACAGGTCGATCCGCTCCACCCCCAGCCGGCTGAGGCTGGCGTCGACGCACTCGCGGATGTAGTCGGGGTGGTTGCTGATCTTCCGTGGGCCGAACAGACCCTCCGAGGTGGGCTTCAGACCGCACTTGGTGGCCAGTACCACCTGGTCACGGTGGGTCCTCAGCAGCGGGGCGAGGAACCGCTCGTTGTCCCCGGCGCCGTAGAAGTCGGCCGTGTCCCAGAGGGTGACGCCCAGTTCCAGGGCGCGTTCCAGGGTGGCGCGGGCCTGGTCGGTGTCGGTGGGCCCGTAGGCGAAGCTCATGCCCATGCAGCCCAGTCCCTGGACGCCGACCTCCGGGCCGTCGGCTCCGAGTACGGCGGTGTCGACAGGTGTGTCCTTCACGGTCAACTCACGGCCTTTCCAGCGGTCTTGCCGGCATAGTGGTCGATCTTGTAGTCCAGCAGCTCCAGCGTGTCCCTGAGCGCGCTGATGCGCTCCCGCACCTGCTCCCGGGTGGCGCGCAGCAGGGCCTCACGCTCGGGGAAGGTGTGCTCCCCCGCGCGGACGAGTTCGGCGTACCGCACCATGTCGGACACCGTCATCCCGGTCAGCCGCAGCTTGCCGACCGTCTCCAACCAGTCCAGGTCACGGTTGGTGAAGCGTCGCTGTCCGGTGTGGGAGCGGGTCACATGAGGCATCAGCCCGATCCGCTCGTACCAGCGCAGGGTGTGGGCGCTGAGCCCGGTGCGGTCGGCGACCTCGCTGATGGTGTAGCGGTCCTGCCCGTCCGGGAGCCGGGGGGCGCCCTCGGAGGGCACCGCGCAGGACGCCGACACCGCCCGGTCGGGCACTTCCGCCGATTCGGTCTGGGAGATGCTCATACAGGCACGCTACGGACTTGGAGTCCACTCCAGGCAAGCCCCGACGGGGGTGAAATCCGGCCGTCCCACCCACGTTAGGCTCGGGGCCATGGAGAGCTTGCGGACGATCGACACCTGGCCCGTCCCCCACGCCGCCGTCGCGGTGGTCGACGCCGACGGCCGGGTGGCCGGCGCCCACGGCCCCCAGGACCAGGTGTTCGCCCTGGCCTCGGTGACCAAGCCCCTGGCCGCCTACGCCATGCTGCTCGCCGTGGAGGAAGGGGCGCTGGAACTGGACGAGCCGGCCGGTCCGCCCGGATCCACGGTGCGCCACCTGCTGGCCCACACCTCGGGGCTGGCCTTCGACGAGCACCGGTCGATGGCGGAGCCCGGGACCCGCCGCCTGTACTCCAACGCCGGCTTCGAGGTGCTGGCCGAACACCTGGAGAAGGGCTGCGGCATCCCCTTCGCCGAGTACCTGCGGCAGGCCGTGCTGGAGCCCCTCGGGATGGACGACACCTCGCTCCCCGGCTCCGCCGCCAAGGACGGCCGCTCCACCGCCGCCGACCTCTCCCGGTTCGCCGCCGAACTCCAGGCCCCCCGGCTGCTGGACCCCTCCACCCTCGACACGGCCACCAAGGTGGTCTTCCCCGGGCTGAAGGGCGTGCTGCCCGGGTACGGCAACCAGTCGCCCAACGACTGGGGCCTGGGCTTCGAGATCCGGGGCACCAAGGACCCGCACTGGACCGGCGCCTCCTCCTCACCCCGTACCTTCGGCCACTTCGGACAGTCCGGCACCTTCCTGTGGGTGGACCCCGAGGCCCGCCACGCCATGGTGCTGCTCACCGACCGCGACTTCGGGCCCTGGGCGATCGAGGCCTGGCCCCGGCTCACCGACGCGGTGCTCGACGAGTTGCGCTGACCCCTCCGGCCGCGCCCGGCCCGGGGCTCAGCCGAACTCCGGCTCCGCGTACAGCTCCCACACCAGGCACTCCACCTCGGTCAACGCCCGCAGTTCACGTCGGGGCTCGTCCCGGGAGCGCACCGCCCCGCCCTCGTCCAGTTCGCCCTCGTCCAGGGCCAACCGCCCCCGAGCGAGGTGGACATAGGTCCAGGGCGCCTCGGGGAGCACCAGCCGCTGGCCGGCCCCCAGCCTCCGCAAATGGAGCAGGGCGTCCGCCTGGCGGGGGGCGAAGGGGGTGCCGTCGGCGATGCCCCGCACCACCTCGTACTCCGGCTCACCCCCGAAGTGGAGGGGCAGCAGCCACATCTGGAGGAACCTCAACGGCCCCTCGCCGTACTGCCGTTCCTCGTGCCGCGCCCCCGAGCCCGCGTACAGCCGCTGGACGTCGCCGGGGCGCACCACGGTGCGCTGGCCGGTGGAGTCCCGGTGCTCCAACTCCCCCTCCAGCACCCAGGTGACGATCTCCAGGTCACGGTGCTGGTGGAGGTCGTAGCCCCCGCCGGGCGCCACCCGTTCCTCGTTGCAGGCCACCAGGGGGCCCCAGCGGAGGTTGTCCGGGGCGTAGGAGCCGGAGAAGGAGAAGGCGTGCCGGGTGTCGATCCCGGCGGCCCGGTCACCACCCCGGTAACGCTGGTGCGCGTGCCACAGCTGGAGCATGAGCCCACCGTAGACCGACACATCGGTCGAACGGAGAGGTTGGGGACACCGGTCCGCGAACACCCCCGCCATCTGAGAACCTTGGCGACGTGCCCGATTCCCCACAGAAGCAGCCGTCAGAGCAGAACGTCCCTGCCCGGCAGTCCCACCCGCACGCGGCGACCCTGAAACGTCTGGAACAGTCCTCCGGCCGGTTGGCGGCGGCGGCCATCGCGCGGATGGACGAGCACCTCCCGTGGTACCGCGCGATGCCGCCGGAGAACCGCTCGTGGATCGGCCTGGTGGCGCAGGCCGGTATCGCCGCGTTCACCGAGTGGTTCCGCCACCCCGAGACCCCGCAGGCGATCAGCACCGACGTCTTCGGCACCGCGCCGAGGGAACTGACCCGGGCGATCACCCTGCGGCAGACGGTGGAGATGGTGCGCACCACCATCGAGGTCGTCGAGTCCGAGATCGACGCGGTCGCGGCCCCCGGCGACGAGGGGGTGCTGCGCGAGGCGCTGCTGGTGTACGCGCGGGAGATCGCGTTCGCCACCGCCCAGGTGTACGCGCAGGCCGCCGAGGCCCGGGGCGCCTGGGACGCGCGGCTGGAGTCCCTGGTGGTCAACGCGGTGCTCTCCGGCGAGGCCGACGAGGGCGCGGTGTCCCGGGCCTCCGCACTGGGCTGGAAGGCGCCCGAGCACGTGGTGGTGGTGCTGGGCACCGCCCCCGAGGGGGACAGCGAGCAGACCGTGGAGGCGATCCGTCGGGCGGCCCGCAGCGCCAAGTTGCAGGTGTTGACCGGGGTGTTGGGCAGCCGGCTGGTGGTGATCGCCGGGGGCAGCGACGACCCGTTGAGGGTGGCCAGGTCACTGATCGGCCCCTTCGCGGAGGGACCGGTGGTGGCCGGCCCGGTGGTGAGCGACCTGCCCTCGGCCACCCGTTCCGCGCGGGCGGCGGCGGCGGGGTTGAAGGCCAGCGCCGCGTGGCTGGACGCGCCCCGCCCGGTGTTGGCGGACGACCTGCTGCCGGAGCGGGCGATGGCCGGTGACCCGGTGGCGCGGCGGCTGCTGGTGGAGGAGATCTACCGGCCGCTGGACGAGGCGGGCTCCGCCCTGCTGGAGACGCTCAGCGTGTACCTGGAGCAGGCGTCCAGCCTGGAGGGCGCGGCCCGGATGTTGTTCGTACACCCCAATACGGTGCGCTACCGGCTTCGCAGGGTGACCGATGTCACCGGATGGTCCCCCTCGGATGTGCGCTCGGCGTTCACGCTGCGGGTGGCCCTCATACTGGGGCGTCTCACAGAGGGGGACGTGGGGGCCTGACGGACGGGGGCTTTGTGGGGGCCGGACAATTCACTTACGAGTTCTTCGTCTCGGTCCCCACCAGTACCAACCACCCTCCACAGGAGAGAGTGTGAGGGTGCTTGTACTTGTCGCTCCCGGCCAAGGTGCCCAGAAGCCCGGATTCCTCGCCCCATGGCTTGAGGTCCCCGGTGTCACGGACCTGCTCCGCCAGTGGTCCGAGGCCATCGACCTCGACCTGATCCAGTACGGCACCGAGGGCGACGCGGACCAGATCCGCGACACCGCGGTGGCCCAACCCCTGCTGGTGGCCTCCGCGTTGGCCTCCGCCCGGGCCCTGCTGGGGGACACCCCGACCGACCGGGCCGCCGGTGTGGTGGCCGGCCACAGTGTGGGCGAACTGGCCGCCGCCGCCCTGTCCGGTGCGCTCACCCCGGTCGAGTCCATGCGCCTGGTACGCCGTCGCGGACAGGCCATGGCCGAGGCTGCCACGGTCACCGAGACCGGCATGGCGGCCCTGCTGGGCGGCGACCCCGAGACGGTCACCCCCCATCTGGAGAAGCTGGGGCTGACCCCGGCCAACATCAACGGCGCCGGCCAGATCGTGGCGGCCGGCACCCTGGAGCAGCTCGCCGCGCTGGCGGAGGACAAGCCGGAGGGGGTACGCCGGGTGGCGCCCCTGAAGGTCGCCGGCGCCTTCCACACCCACCACATGGAGCCCGCGGTCTCCGCCCTGGAGGCGGCGGTCGCCGACCTGACGCCGGCCGAGCCGACGGTGTGCTTCGTGTCCAACCAGGACGGTGGAACGGTCGACTCGGGCGGCGAGATCCTCGCCCGTCTGGTCAACCAGGTGTCCCACCCGGTCCGTTGGGACCTGTGCATGGAGACCTTCCAGAAGCTGGGGGTCACCGCACTGATCGAACTGTGCCCGGGCGGCACCCTGACCGGGCTCGCCAAGCGGGCCCTGCCCGGGCTCCCGTACCAGGCCCTGAAGACGCCCGAAGACCTGGAACCCGCACGCCAGTTGATCGCGGAGCATGGCGCCGACGCCGTGCGCGGCACCGAATAGGAGCACGGGGACATGACCGCGAAGATCACAGCAGCCAAGGGATCGCCGTACGCCCGGATCATGGGTGTGGGCGGCTACCGCCCGCAGCGGGTGGTGGACAACGAGGAGATCCTCCAGCACATCGACTCCTCCGACGAGTGGATCCGCAGCCGTTCGGGCATCCGTACCCGGCACTGGGCGAGCGCGGACGAGTCGGTCGCGGAGATGACCCTGGAGGCCGGCGGCAAGGCGATCGTGGACGCCGGGATCACCGCCGACCAGGTGGGCGCGGTGATCATCTCGACCGTGTCGCACTTCAAGCAGACCCCCTCCATCGCCACCGAGATCGCCCACCGTCTGGGCACCGGTGACGCGGCGGCCTTCGACATCTCCGCCGCCTGCGCCGGCTTCGGCTACGGGCTGACCATCGCCAAGGGGCTGATCACGGAGGGCAGCGCGGAGTACGTCCTGGTGGTCGGTGTCGAGCGGCTGTCGGACCTGACCGACATCAACGACCGCACCACCGCCTTCCTGTTCGGCGACGGCGCCGGCGCGGTCGTGGTCGGCCCCTCGAAGGAGCCGGGCATCGGCCCCTCGGTGTGGGGTTCGGACGGTGACAAGGCGGACGTGATCTCCCAGACGGTTTCCTGGGAGGAGTTCCGCACCAAGCCGGAGACCCCGTTCCCGGCGCTCCGGCAGGAGGGCCAGACCGTTTTCCGCTGGGCGGTCTACGAGATGGCCAAGGTGGCCCAGCGCGCCCTGGACGCGGCGGGAGTGAGCCCGGACGACCTGGACGTGTTCATCCCGCACCAGGCCAACATGCGGATCGTCGACTCGCTGGTGAAGACGCTGAAGCTGCCCCCGGGCGTGGCCGTGGCCCGGGACGTGGAGACCACCGGCAACACCTCCGCGGCCTCCATCCCGCTGGCCATGGAGCGGATGTTGGCGACCGGGCAGGCCAAGAGCGGAGACACCGCGCTGATCATCGGTTTCGGGGCGGGGCTCGTCTACGCTGCGGCGGTCGTTACCCTCCCATAGGCACACAAAAGACCCCAGCTTCGGGGCTTCCCGAAGCTGCCACCCTCACCGCTACAACACCTGAAGGAGCGCCAGATGGCCGTCAGCAACGAAGAGATCCTGGCCGGTCTCGCCGACATCGTGAACGAGATCGCCGGTATCCCCACCGAGGACGTCCAGCTGGACAAGTCCTTCACCGACGACCTGGACGTGGACTCGCTGTCCATGGTCGAGGTGGTCGTCTCCGCCGAGGAGAAGTTCGGTGTGAAGATCCCGGACGACGACGTCAAGGACCTCGTGACCGTGGGCGACGCCGTCAACTACATCGCCAAGCACCAGAGCTGAGCCACGGCTGTCGGGTACCGGGACCCCCGGCCGTCCGGCAGCCGGCCAGCGGGCCGACCAGGGCCGGCCCGGTCCCCGTGGCCGGGGCGGCTCGTACTCGTCGGCCCTGACAGACGCTCGACACAACCAGTCAGGGTGGCCGATGACGCCTCCCGGCAAAGGAGTTCCGGTGAACGCGACCTCTCACTCCGTGGTCGTCACAGGTGTGGGTGCGACCACGCCCCTGGGCGGAGACAGCACCTCGACCTGGGAGGGGCTGCTCGCCGGACGATCCGGGGTCACCGCCCTCGAAGAGGAGTGGGCCGCCCAACTGCCGGTGCGTATCGCGGCGCAGGCGGCCGTGGAGCCGACCGAGCTGATCCCCCGCCCGCAGGCCCGCAAGCTGGACCGATCCGCGCAGTTCGCCCTGGTGGCGGCGCGGGAGGCGTGGGCGGACGCCGGTTTCGAGGGCCGGGCCGGCGAGGGCGCCGACGTCGCTCCCGAGCGGCTCGGTACCGCGATCGCCTCGGGCATCGGCGGGGTCACCACCCTCCTCGACCAGTGGGACGTGCTGCGGGAGAAGGGCGTCCGCAAGGTGTCACCGCACACGGTGCCCATGCTGATGCCCAACAGCCCCTCGGCCAACGTGGGTCTGGACGTCAACGCCCAGGCCGGGGTGCACACTCCGGTGTCCGCCTGCGCCTCCGGTTCGGAGGCGGTGGGCTACGCGGTGGAGATGATCCGTACCGGCCGTGCCGACGTGGTCGTCGCGGGGGGCACCGAGGCCTGTATGCACCCGCTGCCGATCGCCGCGTTCGGCAACATGATGGCGATGTCCAAGAGCAACGACGACCCCCAGGGCGCCTCCCGTCCGTACGACGTCAGCCGCAACGGCTTCGTCCTCGGCGAGGGCGCGGGGGTGGTGATCCTGGAGTCGGCCGAGCACGCCAGCCGGCGCGGGGCCCGGGTGTACGGGGAGGTGATCGGCCAGGGCATCTCGGCCGACAGCCACCACATCACCCAGCCGGAACCCTCCGGCCGGGGCATCGCCCAGGCACTACAGAACCTCGCCGACCGGACGGACTTCAAGCCCTCCGAGGTGATGCACATCAACGCGCACGCCACCTCGACCCCGAAGGGTGACATCGCCGAACTGCTCGCGCTGCGCCGGGTGTTCGGCGAGGACGTCGACCACATGGCGATCTCCGGCACCAAGTCGATGACCGGGCACCTGCTCGGCGGCGCGGGCGGGGTGGAGACGGTGGCCACCGTGCTGGCCCTGTACCACCGGAAGGCTCCGCCGACCATCAACATCACCGAGCTGGACCCGGAGGCCGACGCCGACATCGTCCGTGACGAGGCGCGCGACCTGCCCCAGGGCACCATCGCCGGGCTGAACAACTCCTTCGGCTTCGGCGGCCACAACGTGGTGCTGGCCTTCCGTACGGTCTGAGCCGACCGCGACACCCGCGAGTGGGACCGTCCGAGACCACCTCGGGCGGCCCCACTCGCGGTTCCGCCGGCACCGCTCCGGCGCGGAGACCGGACGAGGGCGGAGGGCCGACCCCGCGCGACCGCTGCTAACTTGAGCGCCGGACATCCCGGGCGAGGAGAGGGGCTGGCGCAGTGGGCACGAGGTCGGACCCACCCCTGGTACGGATGCCGCTGCGGGTGCGCTACCACGAGTGCGACCCCCAGGGCATCGTCTTCAACGCCCACTACCTCGCCTGGGCCGACATGGCGTGCTTCGCCACCCTGAACACATTGTTCGGCTCGCACCAGGAGGTCACCGGACGGGGGTACGACCTGGTGGTCGCCGAGGCCACGGTGCGCTACCTGGCCCCCTGCCGTTTCGACGAGGAGCTGGTGGTGGAGGCCCGTACCGAGCGCCTGGGACGCACCTCGCTGACCCTGCGGTTCACGGTGCTGCGCGAGGAGGCGCGAGTGGCGGAGGTCCTCAACCGCTACGTCTGGGTGGACACCGCCAGCCTGCGCCCCGCCCTCCCGCCCGAGGACCTGCGCGCCCCGTTCGGCTCCTGAACCCGAGAGTCCCCACGGGAGCGGATCCGCCCCACGTCCCGAGAAGGCAGGTCCCCGGTTGTCCCTCGTACGGGTTGTGCCCCCGCGTCGTGCCGTACTGGCCGCCGCCCTGCTGCCCCTGGCCGGCTGCTCCGGGGGCGGTCCGGGAAGGTCCGAGGACGCCTCGCCCTCCCCGCGTTCGTCCCGTCCCTCCCCCACTCCCGCCTTCGCCGCGTTGGAGCGGGCGCACGGCGCACGGCTCAGGGTCTACGCCCTCGCCACGGGCAGCGGTGCCACCCTGACCCACCGCGCGGACGAACGCTTCGCGTTCTGCTCCACCTTCAAGGCGCTGGCCGTGGGCGCGGTCCTGGACCGGCATCCGACGGAGCACCTGGAGGACCGGGTGACCTACACCCGGGAGGAGGTCAACTCCCTCTCTCCGGTCACCCGGCGTCACGTCGACGAGGGCATGACCGTACGTCAGCTGTGTGACGCCGCCATCCGCCACAGCGACGGCACGGCCGGCAACCTGCTGATGCGGGACGTCGGCGGACCACGGGGGCTGACCTCCTACCTGCGCGGGCTCGGGGACAGGGCCAGCCGGATGGACCGCTACGAACCCGAACTGAACCGGGGCGGCCCCCGGGACACCCGCGACACCACCACCCCCCGGGCGGTCGCCGGCTGTTACCGCGCCCTGCTGCTCGGCGACACCCTGCCCACCGCCCAACGGGCCCTGCTCAGGGGCTGGTTGCTCCGCAACACCACCGGTGACCAGCGCATCCGGGCCGGAGTGCCGAAGGGCTGGAAGGTGGCCGACAAGACCGGCACCGGCAACTACGGCCGGGCCCACGATGTCGGCCTGCTGTGGCCGCCGGACGACGAACCGCTGGTGCTGGCCGTGCTCACCGACCGGCCCGACCAGGACGCCGCGCCCCGGGAGGCCCTGATCGCCGAGGTCACCCGGCAGGTGGTGGCCGCCCTGACCTGAGGTGGACCACCGGTCCGTCGCGTAAGGGGGCACAGGAGGTGTCCCCCTGCCAGGTCAGCTCTCCTCGGAGTCGTCCCCGGAGGGAGCGTCCGACTCCTCCTCGGCCCGCACCTCCTCGTCGGTGCGGACGACCTCCCCGTCCCTGATCTCGCCCCGCCACCCGCGCGGTTCCTCCTCCACGAGCGTGACGTACCGCTGGAAGTGCTTGAAGTCCAGCCGTACCCGGCGGCCCTGGGCCCGCCAGAGGTTGGCGGTCTTCTCGAAGAAGCCCGCCGGGTGGTACTCCACGACCAGCACCATCCGCGTGAGGGTGGGCGTCAACTCGTGGAAGCTGACCGCTCCCTGGGTGGAGCCCTTGGCCCCCGTGGAGGTCCACACGATGCGGTCGTCCGGTATCTGCTCCTGCACGGTGGCCTCGAAGGAACGTGAGGAGGGGCCGATCCTGGCGCTCCAGGTGCTCGCGGTGTCGTCGTCCTGGGTGACCGACTCCACCCCCTTGGCGAACCGACCGAACTCCTCGTACCGCGTCCAGCAGTCGTAGGCCGTCCTCAGCGGGACCCCCACGTCCAGCACCTCGACGATGCTGGTCGTCTTGGTGTCACCGGGGGTCACCTGGCCCCCGTCCGAGGAGTCCGGTTCCTGGTCCCCGCCGGTCCGTCCACCGTTCTCCACGAAGTCACCGAGCTTGCCGGTCACCCCGCTGACCCGCTCACCGAGCTTGCCGGCGGCGGCCCCCACCCGGTGCGTGACGTAGGCGCCTACCGCCTCGCGCAGCTGGCCCATCGCGGTGCCGTTCGTCGTCTGCCCGGTCATGGCGCTACTCCTGGCGGTCACGGCGCTGGCCGCCGGAACTCCGGCCGGACGGCGCCTTCTGGGACGTGGACTTCCTGGCCGGCGCGGTCTTCCTCGCCGGGGCGGTACGTCGGACGCCGTCCGTGGACGTCGTCCTCTTCGGAGCCCGCCTCCTCCGCCGCGAGCCCGCACGTTCGGCGTCCTCGGCGTCCTCGTGCGCGTCCGGTTCGTCCTCGTCGTCCGCCGCCTCCCCGGCCGGCCCCTCGTCGTCCGTCCCGCCCTCCTCGTCCGGCTGGTCGTCCGCTGAATCCGTGGGGTCCTCGGGGGCCGTGGGGTCCGCCCCGACGGAGGGGGTACGGGCACTGATCGCCTCCGCCAGGGACCCCACGCCCCGGTCGACCACCGTGCCCAGGGCGGCCCGTGCGGTACGGGCGCCCTCCTCGCCGATCTGCTGTCGCAGCTGGGCGACCTGGGGTATCTCACCGAGACGCCGCGCTCCGTCGGCGACCAGTCGTCGAGGCTCCATGCCCCCCTTGCGGCCGGCGAGCGCGACCGCCGTCACCAGCGCCAGTCGCCCCTTCCTGGTGCGGCCGAGCACGTAGCCGCCCAGTACGGCGGCGGCGAGTGCGGCCTTCCTGGTGTCTTCCATGGGTTTTCCTCATCTCTGCGGGTGGTGGGGCCGGCGCGCACCGGCGCTCAGCGCGTCCGCCGGGTGCCCCACGAGGCGGTCCCTACCGGATGTCCCGGGACGGACCCCTCGCGTCACTCCACGCGGGTCCGCCCGGCGAGAGCGGTACCGGAGTCCTCGGAACGCCCCCGGGCCGAACGCTGGGCGCCGTCAGCACCGCCGTCACCCTCGCCGTCCTCCGAGTCCTCGGAGTCGCCCGGTACGTGGATGTCGAGGACGTCCACGTTGACCTCGACCACCTCCAGCCCGGTCATCTTCCCGACCGCACGGGACACGTTGGACCGCACCTGACGTGCCGTGTCGGTGATGGCCGTCCCGTACTCGACGACGAAACCCACGTCGATGGCGGCCTGCTTCTCGCCGACCTCCGCGTGGACGCCCCGGGTGTTGTCCTCACCGCTGGACGGCAGGCGGTCACGCACCGCGCCCATCGCCCGGGAGACACCGCCGCCCATCGCGTGGACGCCGGGCGCCTCCTTGGTGGCCACGCCCGCGATGGACTCGACCACCACCTCCGCGATGTGGGTACGGCCCGCCACCGTGCCGTTCCCCTTGCCGTCCTTCGTCGTACGGGCTTCCTCGGCGTTCATGTCCGGTCTCCCTTCGTCTGTGCTTCTCCTGGTCCCCCTCCGTACTTCCTCGACGGAGGAGGGGCGCGGTCACGGTGGACGGCACCGGGTGGGTGGGAAGCCCCGCCGGGCCCCGGTCGGCGGAGCGGTCAGGGATGTGAGCGTGGGTGCCCTCGCGGGGCACGTCGGTGGTGGCCGTGACCGTTCGACGCCCCTCGGACGGCGGGCCTGCGCGGGCGTCCGCGAGAGGCGGGCCGCTGGCCGTTCCGGGCCGGGGGGTGGTCGTCCTCGGTCCACGGGGACGCTGGTTCGGTGACTTCTCGGGCCCGCGCGGGAGCCCGCTCGGCGACCTCGGTCACCTCGTCCGCCGCCTGGTCGACCGCCCCTTCGGCGGTCTCCGTCGCGCGCTCGGCCACCCGGCCGGTGGTCTCGACGGCCTGACCGGTGGCGCGTCCGGTCGCCTCGATGGCCGTTCCGACGTCCTCTCCCGCCTCGTCGAGCACCCGGCCCGCTCCGCGCCCGGCCTCCTCCACGGCGGTGACCGCCCCTCGGGCCACCTGCCGGAGGATCTCCGGGTTGCGGTCGATGGTGGTCAGTACCCGTTCGATGATCGCGGCGACATGGCCCAGCCGGACGTCGAGTTCGGCCTGGGCCTCGACCCCGGTGAGCCCCAGCCGTACCGCGCCGAGCCGTACGTCGGCCCCGACGCTGAGCTTGAGCAGGTCGAGGACCTCGGCGTTGAGCGCGACGTGGGCGGTGAGGTCCTCCACCTGGAGGTCGACCTCGTCGAGGTGGAGGCTGGGGACGTCGAGCCGGACGTCCGGGGTGGCGGTGTGGTCCCCGGCCGGCTCTCCGGTGTTCTTCCTGGTGACCCCGACATCCACGGCCGACACGTGCTGGGGTGGGCCCGCCCCGTCCGTGGGAGGCCCACCCGTGTCGACCTGGTGATTCTCCGGGTCCTCGGCGTTGTCTGTGTCGTCCATGACGACCGCACCTTCGGGTGGCGTACGAATGCTCTGGGCGTTTCGCCCGGAAAGTCCAGTGTGCCATTCCCCCGCCTACCGGGCGATCGCCACCGCACGCCGCCGAGGCCCACACCGAGTGCCCGCACGGACGCGTCCACCTCCGCCCAGCGGACCCGGTCACCGCCGCGCCCCACACCCCGCGGCGGTACGAGCCGAGGTCCCGGAGCGGCGCGAGCGGGTCCCCCTGAGTGGCCGTCAGCCGACCCGGGGCGCACCCGACCGGTACCGGCTCAGCCGTCGAAGCTGGCGTGGTAGGAGGCCGCCATGTCCTCGGCGCCGTAACCGAGTTGGGAGGCTCGGGCGAACCGTTCCCGACCGGCCTCGGCCAGGTCCAGACGTACCCCGGCCTCCTGGGCGGCCCCCACGATCAGCCCGGCATCCTTGAGCGCGGTGTCCACCGCGAAGCTGGGGGTCAGGTCCCCGGACTCCAGCAGAGTCGCCTTGGCCCGCAGATACCCCATGTCCAGGGCACCGCCGGCCACGGCGTCCAGGAAGTCGGCCGGGTCGACCTCCAGCCCCCGGGCGAGGGCCAGCGCCTCCGCGACCCCGTGGGTGACGGTGAGTACCCAGCTGTTGCACACCAGCTTCAACCGGGTGGCCGCTCCCGGTTCCTCCGCGACCCACCGGGTACGGGAACCGATCGCCGACAGCACGGGTTCCAGACGCCCGCGCACCCCGGACGGGCCGGCCGCCAGAACGACCAACTGCCCCTGCTGGGCCGGCTGCCTGGTGCCGAGGACCGGGGCGTCCACCAGGGTCAGCCCCCACTGTCGGGCCAGCTCCCGCAGCGGCTCCAGTCCCGCCACACCCACCGTGGTGCACTGCAACCACACGGCGTCGGCACGCAGTCCGGGGCTGGCCGCCTCCATGGCCGAGGCCACCGTCGGGCCGTCGTACAGCATGGTCAGCACCACGTCGGCGCCCCGCACCGCCTGCGCGGGGGTGTCGCAGACCTCCGCCCCCTGCGCGGCCAGCGGTTCGGCTTTGGACCGGGTGCGGTTCCACACCCGTACCCGTACGCCGTCGGCGCGGGCGAGGTTGGCGGCCATCGGAGCGCCCATGGTCCCGGTTCCCAGGACGGCTACTGAGAGTGAGTCAGACATGGCGCCCACCGTACGGGGTGCGGGCCCGCACTCCGTGGGGCTCGACCGGGGTCAGACGACCTGGTGCAGCCAGCGGACCGGGGCGCCCTCGCCTGCATAGCGAAAGGGCTCCAGCTCGTCGTCCCATGGTTTGCCCAACAGCCGTTGCAGCTCGTCCTCCAACCGCCCCTCTCCCTCGTGGGAGCGGGTCACCGCCGCCCGCAACCGGTCCTCGGGGATCAGGATGTCGCCGTGGATGCCGGTGACCGCGTGGAAGATCCCCAGGGCGGGGGTGGAGCTGTAGCGCTCGCCCTCGGCGGTGGGGCAGGGCTCGGCGGTCACCTCGTAACGCAGCAGGTCCCAGCCTCGGAGCGCGGAGGCGAGTCTGGAGGCGGTGGAGGGGCTGCCCTGCCAGGAGAGTTCGGCCCGCCAGGTGCCGGGCGAGGCCGGTTGGGGAGTCCAGTCGAGACTGACCCGGTCACCCAACACTCCCGTCACGGCCCACTCCACATGCGGGCACAACGCGCGGGGCGCGGAGTGCACATACAGGACTCCACGTGTCGTCATCGGGACCTCCTGTGCTGTGGGGCACTGGCGCTACGCCGGCAGTGGCCCGGGTGCCCGGCGGCCAGGGGCCGGTTGAGCGCCTGACATTCTGCACCATCAACCACTTCACTACCAGCTCTCAAGGTTACGAACAGTAAACACCATTGCTGGCATTTCTCCCTGAAAAGGAAGCGCTGCGGGAAGATGCCCCGATCCGCCCTCACCCTCAGACACCACCAATGTCACAGACGAACGATGGGCGTCACAGGTGTTCGCCATCACCCCCGGAATCCACGTCAGGTGACGTACCGTCGTGGAGATGTCCAGGGAACGGGGAAGTCCATGAGCGCCGAGCGCCCAGACCACTCACCCGGCCGCCGGAAGGCCGGACGGCGAAGCACCGTGATCACGGTGGCCCTGCTCACCTCACTCAGTGTGGCGGGACTGGCGGGCTGTAGCCAGGGAGACGGGGACAAGAACGGCGACCTGCACACCAAGCGTGAGCGTTCCTCCGCCCAGCCCAAGGCACCCACCATCCCCTGGAACACCAAGCCCAGGACCCTCACCGCGGTGGGCGACTCCATAACCCGGGGTTTCGACGCCTGCTCGCTGATGTCGGACTGCCCCAAGGTGTCCTGGTCCACCGGCACCGACCCCTCGGTCAACAGCCTGGCCAGCCGGCTGCTCAGGAACCCCTCGCGCCAGGCCACCAACCTGGCCCGCAGCGGCGCCAAGATGGACGAGTTGCCGGCCCAGTTGGACAAGGCCGCCGACGACCGCCCGGACCTGGTGACCGTGATGATCGGGGGCAACGACGCCTGCACCAAGACGGTCGGGGAGATGACCCCGGTCAGCGAGTTCCGCGCCGACTTCAACCGGGGCCTTCGGATGCTGCGCGAGAAGTCCCCCAGGTCACAGCTGTACGTGGCCAGCGTGCCCAACCTCAAGCGGCTGTGGCAGCAGGGCAGCACCAGCCCCTTCGGGGTGGGCGTGTGGAACCTCGGCATCTGCCAGTCGATGCTGAAGGACGCCAAGTCGACGGACGCGACCGCCACGAAGCGGCGGGAGACGGTGCACCAGCGGGTGCGGGCCTACAACCGGGCGCTGCGCGAGGTCTGTGCCACGGACGACCGCTGCCGGTACGACAACGGCGCGGTCTACGACTACCGCTTCACCACCGAGGAGCTGAGCAAGTGGGACTACTTCCACCCCAGCAAGCAGGGGCAACGGAAGCTGTCCGCGCTCACCTACCGCCAGATCGTCTCCGCGCGCGCACCCCACTGAACCGCCCACCGCTCCGCACCCCGCACCACTCCGGGGCGCCCGGCGCACGGGCACCCACGTTCGAGGGGTGACGGGCGGGACGGCGGCTGATTTCGCTCCGGCCATCGCGGTGCCGTTCACAGGGCACCGTCCGCTGGCCGCCGTCCGCCACGGGCTCGCTGATCGTCCCCGCCGGGCCGCACCTCGCCCGCACCGGGACGGATTTCCACCGATCGGTTCCTCAGGGGCAGAATGCGATCAGTTCGCGCCGGTCCGACCTGGTGTCGAACTCGCCCGCCGGCCACCAGAGTTGGGGCCGCCCGACGCCCGAGGAGCACCATGACCAGGACCGCCCGCGCGGTGATCGTGGACGGACCGGGCCGACACCGTCTGGTGCGGGGACCCCTGGCCCACCCCGGGCCCGGCGAGGCACGGGTCGCGGTGTACGCGGCGGCGGTCAGCCCCCGGGACCGGTCGCTGTACGAGGGGACCCACCCGCACCGCTACCCCGTGGTGCCCGGGCACGAGTGGTCCGGCACGGTGGACGGGGTGGGTGAGGGAGTGGACCCCGCGCTGGTGGGCCGGCGGGTGGTGGGCGAGCCCCTGCGGGGGTGCGGCGCCTGTGACCGTTGCCGGGAGGGTGCCGCCGAACTCTGCGCGGTGCACCGGGAACGGGCGGCCATCCCCCCGGGTGCCTTCGCGGACGCGGTGACCGTTCCGGCGACCTCGCTGCACGCCCTGCCCGACGACGGCGACCTGTCGGCCGCCGCCCTGGCCGCTCCCACCGCCGAGGCGGTGGCGGCGGTGGAGGCGGGTGCGCCCGGGTACGGGGAGCGGGTCGCGGTGATCGGCGCCGGGACCGTCGGGCTGCTGACCGTACAGCTGCTGGCGTCCCGTGGGGTGCGGCAGTTGCTGGTGGTGGAGCCCCGGGTGCCCCGGGCGGACGCGGCCTTCGGCATGGGGGCCACCGACAGCGCGGACCTGGACGAGCTGTACCCGGGGGGTGACCTCGACGGCTGCTGGGACCTGGTGATCGACACCCTGGGTGGGCCGCGTACCGGGGCGGACGGCTGTGTCGCCCTCCGCCCCGGCGGTCGCCTGGTGCTGGCCGCGCCCACCGAGCCCGGTGCCCTGGGGTTGGACCCGGCCCTGTTGACCACCCGCCAGGTGACGGTGCGCGCCCTGGGACCGGCGCCCTCCCGCGCCTGGACGGTCGCGGTACGGGCCCTGCGGGACGGGGTGGTCGATCCCAGTGGCCTGGTGAGTCACCGGCTGGGGCTGGAGGAGTTCGCCACCGCGATGGAGCTGGTGACCGGTGACGATCCCCGGGTGGGGCGGGTGCTGCTGCACCCCTGAACCGCGCTCCTGGGGCGCGGCTCAGCCGATCCGCAGCTCCACCTCGATGTTGCCTCGGGTGGCCCGGGAGTAGGGGCACACCTGGTGCGCCGCCTCGACCAGCGGGCGAACCTCCTCCTCGTCCCGTCCGGGAACGGTGGTGACCAGGGTGACCCGTAGCCCGTAGCCTCCGTCGTCGGTCTGGCCGATGGCCACCCGGGCGGTGACCGTGGAGCCGCTGACGTCCACCCGCTCGCGGCGGGCGACCAGGTGGAACGCGCTGTGGAAGCAGGCGCCGTAGCCGGCGGCGAAGAGCTGTTCGGGGTTGGTGCCCTGCCCCGAACCCCCCATCTCCCGTGGGGTGTTGACGGTCAGGTCCAGCTGGCCGTCGTCCGAGGTGACCCTGCCGTCGCGGCCTCCCCGGGCGGTGGCCTCGGCGACGTACAGCTCCTTGATCGGTTGCTGTGGAGACATGGTTGTCCCTCCTGGGATCAGTGGTCGAGGGTGACGATCATCTTGCCGGTGTTCTCGCCCCGCAGCAGGCCGAGGAAGGCGTCGAGGGTGTTCTCGATCCCGTGCACCACCGTCTCGCGGTACCGCAGTTCGCCGGAGCGCACCCAGGCGGAGACCTCCTCGGCGAATCGGGGGCGCAGGTGCTCGTGGTCGCCCACCAACATGCCCTGGATGCGCAGTCGCTTGCCGATGACCAGGGCGAGGTTGCGGGGCGCGGCCGGGGGTTCGGTGGCGTTGTACTGCGAGATCATTCCGCAGACCGTGACCCTGCCGTGGACCTTCAGCGAGCTGAGGGCTGCCTCCAGGTGTTCGCCGCCGACGTTGTCGAAGTAGACGTCGATCCCCTCGGGGGCGGCCTCCTTCAGCTGCTCGGCCACCGGGCCGGCCCGGTAGTTGAACGCGGCGTCGAAGCCGTACTCCTCGGTGAGCACGCGCGCCTTCTCGTCGCTGCCGGCGCTGCCGACCACCCGGGCGGCACCCTTGAGCCGGGCGATCTGTCCCACCTGGCTGCCGACGGCGCCGGCCGCGCCGGAGACGAAGACCGTCTCGCCGGACTGGAAGCCGGCGACCTCCAACAGTCCGCTGTAGGCGGTGAGTCCGGGCATCCCCAGCACTCCGAGGTAGGTGCTCAGCGGGGCGAGTTCGGCGGACACCCTGGTGGCGTGGCGGGCGTCGAAGGTGGCGTACTCCCGCCAGCCGGCCATGTGCAGCACGTGGTCACCGGGGGCCAGGCTGTCGTCCTCGGAGGCGAGGACCTCCCCGACCGCTCCGCCCTGCATGGGACGGTCCAGTTCGAAGGGCGGGACGTAGGACTTCACGTCGTTCATCCGCCCCCGCATGTAGGGGTCGACCGAGAGGTGGAGGTTGCGCACCAGCACCTGGCCGGCCTGGGGCGGGTTCACCGGTTCCGTACGCAGGGCGAAGTCGTCGGGGGTGGGCCACCCCTCGGGGCGCGCGGTCAGGTGCCAGGCACGGCTGGTGGTGGGCAGGGTCATGAGGACCTCCTGAATGCTTCAGTGACTGAAATAATCATGCTGTTGAATATTTCAGCGTGTCAAGCAACCCCTATGCTGGTGCCATGTCCCCAGCGTCCCCAGCGTCCCCGACACCTCCGGCCTCCCCGGACCCGGCAGCCCCCTCGGCCCCACCGGCCCGGGACGACTCCCGCGCCCGACAGACCGCACCCCTCGACGAGGTGACCCTGGAGGTGCTCTCCCTCTTCGGCGAGGTCAGCGCGCGCTACCACGAGGAGTACGACCGGGCGGCGAGCCGGCACGGACTGAGCGGCGCCCAGGCCCGGGTGCTGTCACTGCTGTACGCGGAGCCACTGCCCATGCGCCAGGTGGCCCGGGTCATCCGCTGCGAACCGTCCAACATCACCGGCATCGTCGACCGCCTGGAGGAACGGGGACTGGTCGAGCGGCAGCCCAACCCCGCCGACCGCCGCGTCAAACTGGCCGCCCTCACCGACGAGGGGCGCCGCGTGGTACGGGAACTGCGCGACAACCTGCCCTTCGCCCGGCAGCCCCTCGCGGCGCTGACCACCGAGCAGCGGCTCCAACTACGCGACCTGCTCCGGCGCGTACTGGGCGAGCGGGAGTAGCCCACCCCGGAGGGCCGGCCCGGCCCCGTACCGGAACGGTTGCCCAACTCCCGGGCTCAGCCGAACAGTTCGCCCCGCAACCGCATGGTGCGCAGCACCAGCTCCAACTCGAAGCGGCTGTCGGGGTCGTCGATCTCGCCGCCCCACAACTCCCGGATCTGCCGCAGCCGGTAGCGCACCGTCTGCGGGTGCACCCCCAGACGCTGGGCCACCTCGGGGGCACCTCCCCTGGTCTCCAACCAGGCCAGCAGGGTTTGCGCCAGCCGGCGGCCCTGCGTGGGACCACAGTGCCGCAGCGGCGCCAGCCGACGCCTGCCCAGGTCGCCGATCAGCTCCTCGGGCGGCAGCAGCACCAGGGCCTCGGTGTGCGCCGTACACCGCAGCAACTCCCCTGCCGGCAACAGTCCGCGCTCCACCAGGTCCACCGTCGCCTGGGCCCAGTACAGGGACTTGGACGCCTCGGACAGCGGCACCGAGGGGCCGATCGCCCCCGACCAGCCGGCCGTGGCCCGCCGCAGCAACTCCCAGCGCCCCGCCGCGTCCGGTTCCGGCACCACCATCCTCGGACGCTCACACTCCATGTCCAGCAGCACGTCACCGCCCACCGCCGGGGGCACCGCCTCCCGGGCGGGACGCACCAGCACCGCCACCGCCACCTGGCGCGGCACCTGCCAGCCGATCCGGGCGGCGCGGTCCTCGATAGCGGACCGGTCACCGCCCTCCTTGGCCAACAGCAGGTCCAGCAACCGGCGTTGGAGCCTCAGCCGCTCCCCCGCCCGGTGCGCGGCGGCCTCGGCGTAGCCGCGTATGGACTCCTCGACCATGCCATCGATCAGCTCGAACCCCGACTCCACCAGGGCGTACATCGCCGGAGGGGGGATGCGCATCTCGGTGCCCAACTCGGCCAGACGCCGCCACGCGAGGCGTACACCGAGCCGGTAGATCGCCTGGAGGGAGTCCAGGCTCCGACCCTGGAGCACCTCGCCCCGGCCGAACTCGCGGAACACCCGGGGGTACGCCAACGGCGCCCCGGACTCGGCGGTCAGGTGCTCCAGGAAGTGTTCGAGGGCGCGGCGGATGCCGACCAGTGCCAGCGGCTCCCCCGACTCGTCCTCCGCGAGGGACAGGCCCGGGTACTCCCGGCGGATCGCCTCCAGGATGTCCTGCGCCAGGAGGGGTACCTCCTCCTGGGCGCGGGCGGAGAACTCCCGCATCCGCGAGGGCGGTACCTCCTCCCAGACCGAACGCACCGTGGCCTGTGTCATGGGCTACCCCTCGGAGTTGCCCGCGCCCTGCTCGGAGGTCTCGCCGTCTCCGGGAGCCGCGGGGTCGTCTGACTGCTCCGGCTTCGACGAGCCGGAGGGCGCCTCAGAACCGGAGGCGCTCGGCTCCGCCTCCTCGGAGGCGTCGGGGCTCGGCTTCCCCTCGGTCGAGGGCGACGACGAGTGACCGGGTATGGGGGTGATGGACTCTCCGGGTTCGGGAGCGTGGAACTCCACCAGCGGGTCGTTGGGTTGTTCCGGGGTGGCCTGAAGTGCGGACACGACGCCGAAGGCGGTACCTACGGCTGCGCCCGCGGCGACGAGACACGTCACAACGGCTGCGACGAGTTTGTGCATGGCGCGGCAAACCTCTCTGCGGAGAATCCGCACCGACCCCGCCCCGGGTCAGCTGGTGACACCTCGCTTTGGTGAGTGTCGAAGAGCCATTGCGCTATGTCAAGGAGTCGCCTACGGTTACCGGCTCGTAAAGAACTCCTCTCGCCTCTTCTCGCGAGCACCCCTTCCGTAGCGCCTCACCCTCGGAGTCCCCGCTATGAGCAGTGCCTCAAGCAGCCCGGCTGACCAGCGCGTTTCCCGCGCTTCCCGGGCGGCCGTATCGCCGCTGGCCCTTGTGTTGATCGGCCTGGGCGTCTTCCTGCTCGTGTTGTCACCGTTGCTGGCGTACTACGTGAAGCCCCAGGCCAAACGGACACCGATCGATGTGAACATCACGACTGTCTTCACCGGCAAGGGCAGCTACTTCGACCAGGGTTCGCTCAGCAGCAAGAAGGGGCAGGACCTGAAGATCGTGCGCCGGGTCTTGGGCAACGTCGCGGCCAGCGAGAAGTCCGGCAACGCGGTGTGGGACGTGTCGACCACCATCGACAACCCGGACACCGTGAAGCTCAAGGACCCCCGCAAGTCCTTCCAGTGGCAGACCGAACGCTGGGTGACCGACCGCGCGACCAACAAGGCCGTGCACTGCTGCGGCGAGCAGCCCAAGCGCTTCGAGGGCGAGGCGTACCTGAAGTTCCCCTTCGACGTGGAGAAGCGCACCTACACCTGGTGGGACAGCACCCTCGGCGCCACCGTGCCCCTCCGCTACGACGGCAAGCAGAAGGTCCTCGGCCACGAGGGGCTGCGCTTCACCGGCACCGTGAAGCCCACCCAGGCGGGCACCCGTCAGGTGCCCGGCCGGCTGGTCGGCGCCAAGAGCGGCCAGGTGAACGCCGAGCAGTGGTACTCCAACTCCGGTATAGAGCTGATCGTTGACCAGCGCACGGGCCGTATCCTGCGGGCGACCATCGAGCCGCGGATGTCCCTGCGCGCGCCCGGCGGCGACGAGGACAAGGTCACCCTGCTCCAGAGCGACGGGATGCGGTTCACCGAGAAGACCCAGCGCCAGGCCGTTGACCTGGCCAAGGCCGACAACCGCAAGCTGGTTCTGGTGGGGAGCACCGCCCCGATCACCGGCGGCATCACCGGGGCGCTGTTGGCCCTGGTCGGAGCCGTACTGCTGGTGCGCGGCCGTCGTACCCCGGCCCACCGTGGCCAGCCCTGACCGTCCACACCAGCTGACCGCCCCCGGCGGACGGACTGGCCACCACCCACGAGAAATGACGAGACATCAGTCTGATAACACCCCGAATTTGTCACTTCCATGAGTAGCCCCACCCATCGCCCGGGCCAACACTGAGCCCACCCATACGCACCGTCCCCGCCCCCGCAGTACCTCGCCTCACCCCGCCACACCCACCTGTCCGAGTCGGAGCGCGTATGCCCCAGTACGTACGACCCTCAACGCTCACCGCCAACGGCGGCGGCGCTCTCCCCCTCGCCACGTCCACGAACGTTCCGGCACCCACGCCGTCGCCCGAGGTCGTCGCCGTCCCCGAGACGGTCATGCCCCGGCACATCGTGTTCGTGGCCCGACGTGACCTGGGCAATCCCGCCGCCGGCGGTTCGGAGCTGCTGATCGACAAGATCGCCTCCGGCCTGCACCAACTCGGCCACCAGGTCACCCTGTTGTGCGGTGGCCCCGCGGCCGACCGCGACTACCGGGTGGTGTCCGCCGGCGGTGACGCCGAGCACTTCCTGCGCGCCCCGAGGACCTTCCGCCGGGAGGTCGGCGCCTGCGACCTGCTGGTGGAGGTCTGCAACGGGATGCCGTACCTGGCACCGCTGTGGCACCACGGCCCGACCCTGTGCTTCGTCAACCACGTGCACACCGACCTGTGGGGGGTGCGCTACCCGGGGCCGGCCGCCCGCATGGGACGCCGCCTGGAGCACTGGGCGCTGGCCCGCAACCACCGCTCCAACCTCAAGGTGGCCGTCTCCGGTTCGACCGCCGAGGCGATGCGTGGCATAGGGGTGCCCGAGGAGGACATCCGCATCGTCCACAACGGGGTGGAGGAGCCGCCCACCCTCCTCCCCCGGTCACCGGAACCGATGTTCCTGGCCATGGGGCGGCTGGTGGAGTACAAGCGGATCGACCTGCTGCTGCGCCTGTGGGAGCGGGTACGCCCGGTCACCGGCGGCCGTCTGGTGATCATCGGTGAGGGTCCCGAACGCCGACGGCTGGAGGCCATGGCCGGCCCCGGCGTGGTATTCACCGGACACGTCAGCGAGGAGGAGAAGCACCGCCTGCTGTGCGAGTCCTGGATGCTGCTGCATCCCTCGATGGTGGAGGGCTGGGGTCTGGTCGTCACCGAGGCCGCCATACGCGGCACCCCCGCCATCGGCTTCGACATACCCGGGCTCCGCGACTCCATAGAGGACGGAGTCACCGGACTGCTGGCCCGGGGTGAGAGTTCCTTCGCCGCCCACTGGTGCGCGCTGGCGCTGTCCGAGGAGCGGCGGGAGCACCTGGGGGCCGCGGCCCGCCAGCGGGCCGCCCGCTTCCAGTGGTCGCGCACCGTCCACACCTTCCGCGAGGTGGCCATCGAGGCGTACGGTCACGGCCAGCGCGCGGGCTCCCTCCGGCCGGCCGGCGTCGCGGCCGGGCACCCGAGGTCCCGGGTGACCCGGGGCCGGCGCAGATGGTCCCAGGGACGGCGGCCGTGACCAAGGCGTTGAAGGACCCCTCGCTGCGAAGATCGCTGACGCTCTTCCGCGCCTTCATGAACGAGCAGTCCGACCCGGAGTCCTGTTACCGGCTCTTGGCCGAGGACGCGGCCTCCCAACTGCGGCGGTACGTCCCACTGGAGGGCTCCACCATCGTCGACGTCGGCGGTGGCAGCGGCCACTTCACCCGCGAGTTCCGCCGGCAGGGCGCCCACAGCTTCCTCTTCGAGCCGGACACCCGCGAGTTGACCGCCGCGGGACGCCCGGTCGAGGGGGCGGTGCTGGCCGACGGCTACCTGCTGCCGGTGGCGGACGGGGTGGCCGACGTCTGTTTCTCCTCCAACGTGCTGGAGCACGTGGCGGACCCCCAGACCTTCCTGTCCGAGATGGTGCGGGTGACCAAGCCCGGTGGGCTGCTGTACGTCTCCTTCACCAACTGGTACTCGCCCTGGGGTGGTCACGAGACCGCCCCCTGGCACTACCTCGGCGCCGACCGGGCGAGGGCCCGGTACCAACGGCGCACCGGCCGGCAGGCCAAGCACACCCTCGGCGAGAACCTCTTCGCCGTTCACATCGGAACCACCCTTCGCCAGGTGCGCGTGCGTGAGGACGTCGAGATCGTCACCGCCCGCTCCCGGTACTGGCCCTTTCTCACCAGCGCCATCACCCGCGTCCCAGGTCTGCGGGAGATCGCCACCTGGAACCTCCTTCTCATTCTCCGGCGGTGCCACTGATGACCACGATCGTGCAGGCGCCTCCCCAGGCGCCGGCCCCAGCTCCCGACCCCGCTCCCGCAGAGCGGCCCCTCAGCCGTAAGTGGCTGCTGGGGTTCTGGGCCGCGGTCTTCGTCGCCTTCCTGGCCAAGTCGCCGGGCAAGATGACCTTCGAGACCAAGCTGGGAGTGGCCACCGACCCCTGGAAGTTCCTGGCCGACCTCGGCGAACTGTGGCACGACCGGGCCGGGTTCGGCGGTATCGCCGACCAGTACATCGGCTACGCCTTCCCGATGCTGCCGTACTACGCGCTGACCGACCTGCTCCAGATACCCACCTGGCTCGCCGAGCGGCTGTGGATGTCGCTGGTCATCGCCGCCGCCTTCTGGGGCGCCCTCCGGCTGGCCGAGCGCCTGGGCTTCGGTGGCCGGGGCAGCCGCGCGCTGGCCGCCGCCAGCTACGCGCTGTGGCCCACCTTCACCATCGTGGTCGGCTCCACCTCGGCCGCCGCCCTGCCCGGCGCGCTGCTGCCGTGGGTGCTGCTGCCGCTCACCTCGACCACCCTCACCCCCCGGGTGGCCGCCGCCCGTTCCGCGCTGCTGATCCCCTTCATGGGCGGGGTCAACGCCGCGTCCACCCTCGCGTCGCTGATGCCGATCGGGCTCTACCTCCTCACCCGTACCGGCCGTCGCCGCAAGGCGCTGCTGGCCTGGTGGATCCCCGGAGTGCTGCTGGCCACCCTGTGGTGGGTGGGCCCCCTGCTGCTGCTCGGCGGCTACGGCGAGGACTTCATGCCGTACGTGGAGCAGGCGGACACCACCACCGGCACCATGGCCGCGACCGAACTGCTGCGCGGCGCCGGCAACTGGACCGCCTACCTCAACTTCGGTGAGCCCTGGCTGCCCGCCGGCTGGGCGGTGGCCGCCGGTGCCCTGACCATCCTGGGCGGGGCGGTCGCCGCCGCCCTGGGCCTGGCCGGGCTGGCCCGACGTGACCTGCCCGAGCGCCGCTGGCTGATGCTGACCGTGCTGTGCGTGGTGGGCATCACCCTGGCCGGGTACGCCGGTTCGCTGGGCGGCCCCCTCTCCGGGCCGGTGCAGGACCTGTTGAACGGCACCCTCAAGCCGTTCCGCAACATCTACAAGTTCCAGCCCGGACTGGCCCTCGCCCTCTGCCTGGGCCTGGCGCACCTGCTGGCGGTCCTGGGCCGCTCCTCGGTACGGGTCCGGGGCGCGCGCTGGCTGCCGGCGGTGGCCGCGCTGCTGGTGATCCCCGGCCTGGCGCTGCCCTACGTGAACGGCGACATCCTCCAGCCCGGCGCCTTCAAGAAGCTGCCCGAGCACTGGAAGCAGACCGCGAACTGGCTGGAAGACGAGGCGCCGCACACCCGCGCCTACGTCACCCCGGCCACCGCGCACGGGCAGTACACCTGGGGCAAGCCGATCGACCAGCCCCTGGACGTGCTGGCCAAGTCGCCCTGGGCGCAGCGGGACTACGTGCCCTTCGGCACCCCCGGTTCCCGCCGGGCCACCGACGCGGTGGAGCAGGCCCTGATGAGCGGTGGACAGGTGCCCGGACTGGCGCCGTTCCTGGAGCGCGCGGGCCTGCACCACGTGGTGGTCCGCAACGACCTGGACCCGGACCAGATCGGCTACGTGCCCCCGCAGACGGTGAAGCGGACCCTGGAGCTGTCCGGCTACAAGAAGGTCAAGAGCTTCGGCCCGACCCTCACCGGCGGCCGTATCCCCGCCAACACCCCGGTGGAGATCGCCGGTTTCTACCCCCGGCAGAAGGCGGTGGACATCTACGTCCCCACCTCCTCCGCCTACGCCAAGAAGCCGCGGAACGTGGAGTTGCAGCCGGCCTCCGAGCTGACCCAGGTCAGCGGCGGGCCCGAGTCGCTGCTGCGACTCGCCTCCGACCCCGGCTTCCGTGGCCGGCCCACCGTGCTGACCGGTGACGAGCACCCGGGCGTCGACAAGCCGGCGGTCCAGGCGAACGCCGACGGACTGCGCCGGGCCGACACCCGCTTCGGGCTGGTCAACAACAACACCTCGTACACCTACGGGCCCAAGGAACGGAACCACCCCGACAGCGTGCAGAACGCCGGGGAGGAGCCGAAGCAGATCCTGCCCGCCGAGGGAGTCGACCACCAGACCACCTCCCGGCTGCGCGGTGCCAAGTCGGTGACCTCCTCCAGCAGCGGCAACTGGCTGTTCCACATGCCGCAGTACGAGCCGGTGGGCGCCTTCGACGGCAACCCCGACACCGCCTGGGCGGAGGGCTCGGCCGGCAAGCCGGTCGGCCAGTGGATCCGGGTGGCGTTCACCAAGCCCACCGAGATCCCCCGCTCCCTGCTGGTGACCCCGCTGCCCGGCAGCGGCACCCGGGCGGCGCCCACCTCGGTGCGGCTGGAGACCGACCGGGGCAGCGCCGAGAGCAACCTGCGCACCGACGGCTCCGTCCAGCGGATCAAGGCCCCGCAGGGCAGGGCGAGTTGGCTGAAGCTGACCATCACCGGCGCCCAGACCCCCCGGTCGGGCCTGTCCGGTGCCGGCTTCAAGGAGATCTCCCTGCCGGACACCCTGGTGACCCGGGTACTGCGGCTGCCGGAGGACTCGGCCAAGAGCCAGGCCTCGCGGGAGCTGGTCTCCCTGCACCGGGCCGGTGACCCGGGCGGTCTGTCGCCCGTCTCGGCCGAGGTCGGACTGCACCGCAGCTTCCACACCACCGGCTCCGGCGAGTACCGCGTCAAGGGCCAGGCCATCCCGGTGCCCGGACCGGAGCTGGACGAGCTGCTGGACGAGGTGGCGCCCGGCTCCCGTGACCGGATCACGGCCACGGCCGACTCCACCGAGACCACCGGTCTGTCGCTGAGCCCCCGCAACCTGGTGGACGGCGACCTGTCCTCGGCCTGGATCGCCGGCGACAAGCCGACCATCCACCTGAAGTGGCCGGAGAAGAAGGAGATCGACAAGCTGGTGCTGGCCGCCTCCGGCGGTGTCTCCACCCGTCCGACCGAGGTCCGGCTCAGTTCCCCGGACGGCGCCACCACCACGGCCGTGGACGAGAACGGCTGGGTCCGGTTCGACCCGATGGAGACGGACCAGCTGGACATCACCATCACCAAGACCAAGACGATGACCGTGCACAACCCGGTCGCCGGCAGCGACATGCAGCTGCCGGTCGGTCTGAAGGAGGTGTACCTGCCGGCACTGGACGAGTTCCGGGTCAAGGCGCCCAGCCCCGACCTGGAGTTCGACCTGCCCTGTGGCAAGGGTCCGGCGGTGTCCGTGGACGGCACCCTGCACTCCACCAAGGTGTCCGGGAAGGTCCGTGACCTGACCGAACGCCGGGCGGTGGACGTGGAGTTGTGCGCCGGCGAGGCCAGGAACGGCACCCTGGAACTCGACTCGGGGCGGCACACCGTGGAGGCCGGCGACCGTGGGCCGCTGACCTTCACCGACATCTCGCTCAGCCGTGGCCAGTTGGCCACCCCGACCGCCTCCCGCTCGGCGGAGGCCACCGACTGGAGCGGCGACGACCGCACGGTGGAGGTCGGCAACGGCGAGGCCTCGTACCTGGTGACCCACCAGAACTACAACAAGGGCTGGAAGGCCACCCTGGACGGCAAGGAGCTGAAGTCGGTACGGATGGACGGCTGGCAGCAGGGGTTCTTCGTCCCGGAGGGCTCCAGCGGCACCGTGAAGCTGGAGTACCAACCCACCATCTGGTACCAACTGTCGCTGATCGTCGGGCTGTTGGGCCTGGTCGCCCTCGGTGCGCTGGCCCTGTTCCGCCGGAACAACGGCACCCCCCTGGGTGAGGGCGAACGTCCGACCCCGGCCCCCGGCTGGGTCCTCGGCGCCCTGGCGCTGACCCTGGTGGTGGCCCTGGTGTCCGGGCCCTACGCCCTGGTGGTGCCCGTACTGGCCCTGGTGGCCTGGGCGTTCCCCCGGGTGCTCGGACCGATCGCGCTGGCCGGCATGGTCGGTGCGGGCGTGCTGGCCGCCTTCGGGGCCCGGGACGGCATCACCGAGGACGCGGGCGCCTTCGGCACCGCCGCGCAGGCCCTGGCCCTGCTGGCCCTGGCTGCCGCCCTGGTCACGGTGCCCACCAGGAAGCGGCCCGAGGAGCCACCGACCGAGCCCCTGCCGTACGGCCCGCCGCCGGAGGAGTTCCACCGCCGGCCGTCCGCCGGGCCCGTGGTGTCCGCCACCCCGCCGCTGGGGACCCGTACCCCCACCGCGCCCCCGCCAGGGGCGCCGGCCGACGAGGACCGGGGCACCAAGCGGCTGCCGCAGCGACGTTCCGGGCGGCACAAGCCGCCGGACGGGAAGGGCACCTCGTGACCTCTCCGCACGACGGCACCGGCAGCATGACCGGACCGGAGCCGACACCACGGGCCGCGCCCACCCGGCGCGGCACCGTGGGGCGGGTCCCGTTCCCGACCGTGGACGAGATCAGCCGGCACTGCCTGGACGAGCGGGAGCCCGACACCGTCCACATCGAGATCCACCTGCCGCGCCGCCCGGACCCCGAACGCCTCCGGGCGGCGGTGGACGAGGCACTGCGGCGGCACTCCCGGGCCCTGGTACGGGAGGCGCCCACCAGCTGGTGGGGCCCCCACTACCGCTGGGAGCTGACCGAGGGCGCCGACCGGGAGGCGGTGTCCTACCCCGGCGGCACCCTGGAGGACGCCCGCGCCAGGTCGGTGTCCGAGTGCCCCTCCCTGGACGCCTCCCCACCGCTGCGGATCGAGGTGGTCGAACACCGGGGTGCCTGGGTGCTGGTGGTGAGCGTCAACCACACCGCCCTGGACGGGCCGGCCTGCCTGCGGCTGCTGGCCACCACCGCCGAGGTCTACGGGGGCGCCGACAACTCCCCCGCGCCCGCCCCGGTACGCCCGCCCAGCGACGCGGTACCCCGGCAGCCACCGGCGGCCGGTCGTACCTGGGCCCGCCCGGCCCGGATCGCTCCCGACGCCCACACCCCCGGGGTGAACGGCAACGGGATGCTGCTGGTCCAGCTACCGGTGCCCTCCCGGCCGCCGAGGGACACCGGGGGCGAGGCCCGCTACACGGTCAACGACCAGTTGCTGGTGGCCACCTGTGTCACCGCGATGCGCTGGAACCGTGAGCACCGGGCGCCGGCGCGCCCGGTGCGGATCACCATGCCGGTGGACGACCGGACCCGGGGCACGGAGATGCCCATCGGCAACGGCACCCGGCTGGTGGAGGTGACCTTCCACCCCGAGGAGCGGGAGCTGTACCAGGCCCTCACCGCCCCCGAGGGCCCGGACCACCAGGCGGTGGTGCGGATGCTGCACGCCACCGCCGCCCGCACCCGCGCCCTGAAGTCCGTCAACCGCCCCCAACTGGGCCTCAGCGGCGCCCTGTTGACCTCGCCGCTGCTGCCGGTGGGGCTGCGCCGGATCGGGGTGCGCGCCCTGCGCCGGGCGGCCGGAGCCTGGTCCTCGACCACCCTGCTGAGCAACATCGGACGGGTGCCCTACCCCATGGACTTCGGCGACGCCGGCCGTACCGGAGCGGTGTGGATCTCCGCCCCCGCGCGCCGGCCCCGGGGACTGTCGGTCACCACCGTGTCCGTCGGGGGGCGGGTCCAGGTGGCGTTGCGCTGGTCCCGTGCCCGGTTGGACGATGAGGCCGGTGAACGCCTGGCTTCGGAGTTCGCCCGGTCCCTGGCCGCCACCTCACACCAGGAGGGTGACCTGTGACGGTCCCAGCAGTGCGGTACGGGTCCCCCCTCACTCCCCGGAGGTCTCGATGACCTCCACCACCCCGGGCGAGAGCGGCGGACTGCGTGACCTGTACGAGGACCCGGCCACCCCGGTCGCCTCCGGCCCGGACCGGTCACGCCGGCAGGCCACCATCCTGGCCCGTGCCCTGGGGGACACCCCGGGCACCGTTCTGGACATCGGCTGCGGGGACGGCAGCGCCGCCGCCACCGCCTCCCGGATCCTGGACCGGCACCGGATCGTCGGCGTCGACTGGTCCCAGGACGCCCTGCGCCGGGCCTCGCGCCACCTGACGCCGGTACGGGGCGAACTCACCGCCCCCGGCCTGCCGTTCACCGACGGCTGCGCGGACGCGGCGCTGTTCAGCGAGGTGATCGAGCACCTGGTGGACCCCGACTCGGCGTTGGACGAACTGCACCGGGTGCTGCGCCCGGGCGGCCACCTGCTGCTGTCCACCCCCAACCTGGCCGCCTGGTACAACCGCGGCCTGATCCTCGCCGGCATCCAGCCGGTGTTCTCCGAGGTGAGCCTGCGCGGCATCCACGGACGCCCGGGCAGCCAGGTGGTCGGCCACCTCCGCCTGTACACCGCCCGCGCGCTGCGCTCGATGCTGCCGGCCAGCGGCTTCGAGATCGTACGGATCACCGGGGCCCCGTACCACGACGTGCCCCGCCCCTTCCGGCCGCTGGACCGGCTCGCCTGTCACACCCCCTCACTCGCCTCGATCCTGCTCGTCCACGCCAGGCGGTCCTGATGGTCTGGGGCGTGATCGCGGCCCTGCTGGCCAACCTCTTCTTCAGCGCGGGGTTCGTGATCGAGAAACGTGCCCTGGGGAAGCTGCCCCCGCTGTCGGCGGCCCGGCCCGCACAGGTGCTGCTGGCCCTGCTCCGCAGTCCCCTGTGGATCGTGGGCGCGGCCTCCCTGGGCATCGGCTTCGCCGCCCAGCTGATCGTCTACCGCACCCTGCCGCTGATCGCGGCCCAGGGGCTGTTCGTCACCGGACTGGTGATGCTGCTGCTGATGTCACCGGTCTTCCTGGGCGAGAAGCCCAGCGGACGGGAGCGGCAGAGCATGGTCGCCATCCTGGGCGCCCTGCTGATGATCGTCTTCTCCCTGCACCAGAGCACCGAGTCCATCAGCCGGATCGCCCCCGCCCCCATCCTGCTGGCGCTGTGCCTGCCCTCGCTGGCGGTCGGCATCCTGATGTTCCTGACCGCCTCCCGACGGGACCGCCGCCGCCACCGCCTCCCCAGCAGCGGGGTGCCCTACGGGGTGTCAGTGGGCTTCCTGTACGGCGTCAGCTCACTGGCCATCAAGGGAGTGGCGGGGCTGCTGCACCTGGACGACCTGGGCGGCACGCTGTCCTCGCTGCTGTCCTCCCCCTACCCGTACCTGCTGCTGTGCACCGGTTCCTCGGGGCTGGTGCTCTCCCAGACCGCGCTGCAACGCTGTCGGGCCTCCCTGCTGGTACCGGTGTGCACCACCGTCACCTTCCTGTTCACGGTCATCACCGGAACCGTCGCCTTCTCCGAACCGCTCCCCCACGAACCGTTCCGACTCGCCCTCCGGCTGGGCGGCGCCGCGATGGCGGTGACCGTGCTGCTGGCCCTGCCCCGGCACGAGCCGGACCCCGAGGACCCCGAGGGCCTCGCCACCGCGGAGGAGGGCACCGAGGCCACCGCCACCCCGGCGGGCCCGACCACCGGCGGAGCCACGACCGGGACGTCGGACGACAGGACCGCCGCCCCGCCGGTCCGCCCCCGCAAACCCGACGCGCCACTGGGCCGCACCGTCTCCGCGACCGTCCACCCCACGCGCCAGCACACACCGGAAGGACGCCACCATGACCGCTGACAGCCCCCAGTCCTCGGCCCAGCGCACCCTGGAGCCCGGTGACCCCCTGCTGCGCATCCTGGCCTGCCCCCTGGACAAGGGGCCCCTGGTGTTGCTGCTGCCGGAGGAGGTCCTCTACAACCCCCGGCTGCGCCGCAGTTACCCGGTGGTGGACGGCATACCCCAGCTGCTGCCCTCCTCCGGGGAGCAGCTGTCCGAGGAGGAGCACGCCAAGCTGCTGCCCCGCCTGGAGCGGACGCCCCAGGGCGGTACCCACACGGAGGGCTCCTCATGACCCTCGCCGCACGGATCGGCCCCCACCTGCCGGGCGGTCTGGTCGCCAGGGCCACCACCGCCCTCTACCCCCGGTTCGAACCGGAGCTGGCCCGGCTGGCGGACTTCTGCCCCCGGGGCGGCACCGTCGTCGACATCGGTGGCTGGTACGGCCCGTGGACCCGTCGGCTGGCCCCGCGCGCCGACCGGGTGGTGACCGTCGAACCGGTTCCCCACCTGGCGGAGCAGCTGCGCCGCTCCACCCCTGCACACGTCGAGGTGCTCCAGGCCGCCGCCACCGACCACTCGGGCCGTGCCACCCTGTGGCTGCCGGAGGGCGGGCGCGGTGACCGGGGGGTGTCCTCGCTGGTACGCCGGGGCGGGCTGCACCGCGCCACCCTGGAGGTCCCGGCGCTCACCCTGGACGAGCTGGCGCTGTCCGAGGTCACCCTGATCAAGATCGACGTGGACGGCAGTGAACTGCCCGTACTGCGCGGAGGCAAGGACACCCTGGTACGGGAGAGGCCGGCGCTGTTCATCGAGTTGGAGGAGCGCATCCAACCCGTGGCCCCGGTCGTCTCCTACCTCGACGACCTCGGCTACGCCGGCTGGGTCCTGCCCCGGAACCACTGGGTCCCGCTGTCGGGCTTCGACCTCGGGGCACACCAACGGCGCACCAGCCACGTCGCCGAACACGGTCTGCTGCGCCGTACGCTCGCCCCCCACCCCCGCTACGTGAACTCGGTGCTGTTCCTCCCCGAGGGCCACACCCCCGGCGCCGTCTGACGGGGGCCGACAGCACTCGGGGGCGCGGGCGTTCGGGATCACTCCCGGACGGCCGCGCCCCCGCTGGTGGGACCCGCTCAGGTGTTGCTGGTCCCCCAGTCGTCCTCCAGGGGCTCGCCCCTGCGGTGACGGAACGCCTGCACCCTGTCGTGCACGGCGGCCGGCATCCGGTGACCGACCCGGTCGGTGACGCTGTCCACCGCCTTCGACGCCGCCTGCCGCCCGGTCTGGGCCGCCGACTCGGCGGCGTTACGGACGGCGGGGTTCTGTGCGACCCGTTGCGCGCCGGCACGCAGTTTGTCGTAACGTTCCCGTCCCGCGCGGGTGCCCAGGACGTATCCCACAGCCACCCCGAGGGTGAACGTCAGCCGGTAGCGCATGGCTCCACCTTTCCTAAGGTCCGTGCGGACCGCTAACCGATTTCAGCCTGCCGCTGCCATGCGCTAATGTATTGCCCGCGGCGAGGGCGCGCCCCCGGATCACCGGGTCGGCGAGTCCGAGCGGAGCGGTCCCCTGTAGCTCAATCGGCAGAGCAGCCGGCTGTTAACCGGCAGGTTACTGGTTCGAATCCAGTCGGGGGAGCGGATCTTGGAGAAGGGCCCCACCAGATGGGGCCCTTCTTCGCGTCCGCAGCCCGTCTGGCCCTATCCCCCTTCTGTTCACCCAGGACGCCCGCAAACCGGGAACCAGCCGGCTTCCCCGTGAGTCCTTGCCCTTGAAGATCGGCACCCGCGCGGGCAGTCGATCTGATGAGCGGCTATGCTGCGGCAGACGGCGCGCCGCACCTGTGTGGCGCGCCGTAACCGGGGCGGTAGCTCAGCCGGTTAGAGCAACGGACTCATAATCCGTCGGCCGTGGGTTCGAGTCCCACCCGCCCCACCAACTCCCCTCTTCTCAGAGGGAGTTGACCTCTCCTCAGGTCGGGGGCGCCACTCGTACGGTGGTGCCCCCGTCGTATGTCCGGCGCCTTCCCCGACTCCCCCGTCCGGCCCGGCCCTCCCCCGCGCCGGTACGGAACACGCGGCGGGGCCACCCGGGGACGGACACCCGGATCAAGGCCGCCTCCCTGGTTCTCCCGGGCGGGGAAACCTCCCCGGAACCGGGGAGGCATATCCTCCGCCCCATGCCCAGACCCGCCCTTTTCACCACCGAAGCGCTCCTTGACGCGGCCGTCTCACTGGCGGCCCGGGGTGGGCCGAACGCGGTGACCATGGCCGCGCTGGCCCGGGAGACCGGTGCCCCCAGCGGTTCCCTCTACCACCGCTTCACCGGCCGTCCGGCACTGCTGGCGGGGGTGTGGCTCCGCGCGGTGGAGGGCTTCCAGGAGGGGTGCGCCCGGAGTCTGCGGGCCCACCCCTCGTTGGAGGCGGCGGTCGACACCGCCCGGTACGTGGTGGACTGGAGCCGTCAACACCCGGAGCGGGCCCGGGTGTTGCTGTACCGGCCGACGGACTTCGACAGCGGGCACTGGGCGGACACCGACCTCAGGCGACTCCGTGACGGCAACGTCGAGGTCGGCGCCCTGCTGGGGGCACTGGCACAGCGGCTCCACAGGTCGGGTGAGTCACCCGACCTCGCCCTGGAGCGCCTGCGGCTGGCCGTGGTGGACCTGCCGCTGGCCCTGGTGCGGCGCGGGCTGCTGGACGAGGCGGGACTGTTGCCCCGGGCGGCGGAGCTGGCCGCCGAGTCCGCCCGCCGGCTGCTGGCCCCCTGCCGGGAGCGGTGAGGACCCCTCACTCCCTCAGTTCGACGGGAAGGGCCGGGGCGGGGACGTTCTGGTAGGCGACCGGACGCTGGAAGCGCCGTACGGCGGCGGTACCCACCGAGGTGGTGGTGGGCGCGGTGGAGGCCGGCCAGGGTCCGCCGTGCTGCTGGGCGTCGCTGACCGTGACCCCGGTGGGCCAGTCGTTCCACAGCACCCGGCCGACACGTTCGGCCAGCAACTCGACCAGACGAGCCCCGTCCCGGTCGAGGTCGGCGCCGCCCTGCACGGTTCCGGTCAGGGAGCCCTGGAGGCCGTCCAGCGCCTCGGTGACCTCGGCCAGGTCGCCGTACTCCACGACCAGGGAGGCCGGACCGAACACCTCGGTGCTCAGCAGGGTCGGGTCCTTGATCACCGCCTCGGCACTGGTGCGCAGCAGGACCGTGTCCGGGGTGCCGGCCTCTCCGGTACGGCGTACCGCGACCTGGACGCCGGGGTGGCCGGCCAGGGAGTCGAGCGTCTCGCGGTAGCCGTCCTCGATGCGCGCGTTCAGCATCGGGCCGGTCGCCCGGTCGGGTACGGCGGCGAGGAAGGCGTCGGCGTCGGGGACGAACACCACACCGGGCTGGGTGCAGAACTGGCCGGAGCCGAGGGTGTACGAGCCGGCGAAGCCCTCGGCGATCTCCTCGGCGCGCTCGGCCCATCCGGCCGGGGTGACGACCACCGGGTTGGTGGAGCCCAGTTCGCCGTAGAAGGGGATGGGGTCCGGGCGGCTGGCCGCGAGGTGGTGCAGGAAGCTCCCGCCCCGGGTGGAGCCGGTGAAGCCCACCGCGCGGATCCGGGGGTCCTGTACGGCGAGCGCCCCGGCCTCCTCCCCCTCGATCAGTCCGAGCAGCCCGTCCGGGGCGCCGGCCCCGGCGAGGGCTTCGGCCACCAACTCGGCGGTACGGCGGGACAGTTCGGGGTGACCGGGGTGGGCCTTGACGACCACGGGGCAGCCGGCGGCGAGGGCGCTGACCGTGTCCCCGCCGGCCACGCTGAAGGCGAAGGGGAAGTTGCTGGCGGCGAAGACCAGTACCGGGCCGATCGGCACCAGGGTCCGTCGGATGTCCGGCCGGGCGCCCATCGGCCAGTCGGGGTCGGCGTGGTCGATCCGGGCGTCGTCCAGGGCGCCGGCCTCCAACCGGTCGGCCAGCAGTCGCGCCTGGAAGGTCGTGCGGCTCAACTCGCCCCGCAGGCGCGGTTCCGGCAGTCGCGTCTCCCGCTGGGCCAGCGGTACGAGGGTGTCGGCCGCGCCGTCCAGGGCGGTGGCGAGGGCTCGTAGCCAGCCGGCGCGGTCGGCGGTGGAGGCGCGGCGGGCGGGTCGGGCCGCGGAGTGGGCGGCGGCGAGGGTCGCGTTCGGGGTGGGTTCGAGCGGGGAGCCGGTGGAGGGATCGGCGGTGGGCATGGGTGACACCTCACTGCGGGTACGGGTGGTGGCCGCGCGGAAGGGCGTGCGGGAACCGCGCGGGAGGTCGGATGCGGGGCGCCTGACCCACCGGAACGGCGGGGCCGCACCGGTGGGTCGGGGCCCGGGGGTCAGGTGACGATCGCGTGGGAGGCCATGTCGGCGAGGGTCCACTCCTCGACCTCGTCCAGGTGGACGGCGGCGGCCTCCTGGGCCGCCACCACGTCGCGGTCGGCCATGGCGTCCAGGATCTCCAGGTGGCGTCGGGTGGAGCCGGCGAGCCGGTGCTGGCCGGTGGCGCCGAGGACGCGCAGCCAGTAGACGAAGGGTTCGACGGAGTTGCGGGTGGACACCAGCCGGCTGTTGCCGGTGGCGGCGACGATCTCCCGGTGGATGCGGGTATCGCTGGCGAAGAACGGTTCGTAGTCGCCCTGTTCGGACGCCTCCAGGGCGGCCACCGCCTCGTCCCTGAGGTCGGCGATCTGCTCCAGCGGCATGGCCTCGGCGGCCACCCCGGTGGCGAGCCACTCCAGGCCCTTGCGGAGCTGGCAGACCTCGTGGACGTCCTGGCGGGTGGGGCGGGTGACGAAGGTGCCCGACCGGGGCCGGGTCTCGACCAGCCGGTCGTGTTCGAGGCGTACCAGGGTGTCGCGGACGGGGGTGCGGGACACCCCGAACTCGGCCGCGATGGCCTGGGGGTCCAGCCGTGAACCGGGCGCGTACACCCCGGTGGTGATGCGCTCGCACAGGAGGCTGTAGAGCTGGTTGGAGATCGACTCCACGACCAGGGGTGGGCGCCCCTGGCCGCCGACAGAGGTGGTGGTCATGAACGCCTCTCCCTGGGGAAGTCACACCGCGCACTCAGTCGATCAGGTTAGCCGCCCGGAGCGCGGTACGGATCCGGGACCGTTCCGACTCGGTGGCCGGGGCGAAGGGTCGGCGGGGCAGGCCGGCGGGACGTCCCTGGAGTTCCAGGGCGGCCTTGATGGTGGCCGGGAGGTTGGGCGCGTCGATGGCCCGCCAGACGGTCAGTATCCGTTCGTGCAGCTCCAACGCCCTTGAGTGGTCGCCCTGTTGGACCGCGTCCCACAGTTCGACGCTCAGCCGGGGGGTGACCGTCGGGATGGCGGCCAGTGCTCCGTGGGCGCCCATGACGAAGGCCGGGTAGTGCAGGTCGTCGAGGGCGGCGAGGATGGTGAAGCGGTCCCGTACCCGGTGCAGCAGGTCGACCAGCAGGTGGATGTCCCCGCCGGACTGCTTGACGGCCACCACCTGCGGGACCTCCCGCAGCCGTTCGATGGTGTCGACGCCGACCAGGGCCCAGGGCACGACGTTGTAGAGGACGATCGGCAGGTCGGTGGCCTCGCCGATCTCCCGATAGTGGGCGACGGTCTCCTCGGCCGAGGGCGCGAACACGTAGTGGACCGGGGTGACCTGGAGGGCGTCGACGCCGGCTTCCTTGAGGGCGAGGGAGTAACGCCGGGCCTGGGCGGTGGAGTTCTGGATGACGCCGCCGATGACCGGCACCCGCCCGGCCACCTCCTCGACGACGGTGCGGCAGATGGCCGCGCTCTCCTCCAGGGACAGGGTGTGCCCCTCTCCGGTGCTGCCGCAGGCGCAGATGGCGGTGACGCCCTGGTCGAGGAGGTAGGCGACCTCCTTGCGGAGCAGGTCGAGGTCGACCTCGTCGTTCTGGTCGAACGGCGTGACCACGGTCGAGATCATCCCGCCGAGCTGGATCTCCTGCACGAGTTCCTCCCGCGTATTGCCGCACCGAGAGTGCGTATGTAATGTCTGATACATCAGATGCTAACACGTGGTTCCGAGCCGCCACCGCGGATCGCGACCCCACCGCCCCCACGCGGGCGAGACCGCTCACCGATCCGACGGGCTCCACGGTCCACGCTGATCCGGGAGCCGGCGCATCACCACCGAGCCCCACGAGCCGCCACCCACAACGGAGTGACAGATGTCCTCTTCCGCCACCGCCCCGACCAGACGTCGGGCGTCACTACGCAAGGTCGTCACGGCCAGCGCCCTCGGCACCACGGTCGAGTACTACGACTTCACCCTCTACGCGACCACCGCCGCCCTGGTCTTCGACGACGTCTTCTTCCCCGACGCCTCACCCCTGGTCGGCACCCTCGCGGCCTTCGCCACCTACTTCGTCGGCTACGTCGCCCGCCCCCTGGGCGGCGTCCTCTTCGGCCACTACGGCGACCGGCTGGGCCGCAAGAACGTACTGATCGTCACCATGCTGATGATGGGTCTGGGCACCTTCGCCATCGGCCTGCTGCCCTCCTACGACAGCATCGGCGTCGCCGCCCCGATCCTGCTGGTGCTGATCCGGGTGCTCCAGGGGCTGGGCATGGGCGGCGAGTACGGCGGAGGCGTACTGATGGCGCTGGAGTACAGCCCCCGACAACGGCAGGGCCTCTACACCTCGCTGGTCCACATCGGCACCCCCGCCGGCGTACTGCTCCCGGTCGCCCTGGTCAGCGCGCTCGACAGCACCCTGCCGGCCGGCTCCTACGACGCGTGGGCCTGGCGGCTGCCGTTCCTCGCCAGCATCCTGCTCATCGGGGTGGGCGTCTACATCCGACTGCACATCACCGAGAGCCCCGAGTTCGTGCGGATGCGGGAACAGCGGGAGGTGCAGAGCCTGCCGGTGCGCGAGGTGCTCACCCGGCAGCCGGGCACCGTGGTCGCCTCGATCATCGCCAAGCTGGCCGAGAGCGGACTGTTCAACATCTACTACGTGGTGGCCATCACCTACGTCACCACCGAACTCGACCGCGACAAGGGCCCGGTACTGCTGGCCGTCCTCGTCGCCTGCGCCGTCGAGTGCCTGACGCTGCCCCTGTTCGGCGCCCTGTCGGACCGTGTCGGCCGACGGCGGGTCTACATCGCCGGCGCCCTCTTCCAGGCCGTACTGGCGGTGCCCTTCTTCCTGCTGGTGGAGACCGGACACTTCTGGGCCTACGTCCTGGGCATGTCACTGGGCCTGGGCGTCGGACACGCGGCGATGTACGGGGCACAGGGCGCGTTGTTCTCCAACCTGTATCCGGTGAACGTCCGCTACACCGGCCTGTCGGTCACCCAGCAGGTCGGCGCCACCCTCGGTGGCGGCCTGTCGCCCCTGATCGGTACCGCCCTGCTGTCGGCGGCCGGCGGCCACTGGAGCTGGCTGATCGCGTACTGCGTCGGCGTGGCCGTGCTGTCGGCCGGCGCCACCAGCAGGCTCGGCGCCGGGGAGGCACCCGTCCTCGAAGGGCCGGCCACCACCGGAGCGGACACCCGACCGACCGCCACCGAAGGGACTCCCACACCGTGAACCGCCTCTTCCTCCCCGACGGCGACCCGGTGCCGCCCGCACTGCGCGGGTTCGCCGACGCCCACCCACGGCTGGTGCGGCTCCACGAGGAACCGCTGTTCGTCACCGCCCGCCAGCCCCACCCCGGACGCCGTACCGCCCTGGTGTCCGGGGGCGGGTCCGGGCACGAGCCGATGCACGCCGGCTTCGTGGGGCGCGGCATGTTGGACGCCGCCGTACCCGGCCGGATCTTCGCCTCCCCGCACAACCGGCAGGTGTACGAGGCCAGTCGGGCCGTGGCCGGCCCCGAGGGCGTGCTGCACGTGGTGAAGAACTACACCGGGGACCGCATCAACTTCGGCATCGCCGCCGAACGCCTGCGGGCCGACGGCATCCCGGTACGCCGGGTGCTGGTGGACGACGACCTGGCCACCGAGAGCGAGGAGACCGCGACCGGCCGGCGCGGCACCGGGGCGACCGTACTGGTGGAGAAGCTGCTCGGGGCCGCCGCCGACTCCGGGATGGGGCTGGACGAACTCGCCGGGACCGGCGCGGAGTTGGTGGCCCACTCGCGCAGCGTGGCGGTGGCCGCCCGGGCCCAGACCTCGCCCACCCAGGGCGGGGAGGCCTTCTCCCTGGAGGAGGACCGGATCGAGTACGGCGTGGGCATCCACGGGGAACGGGCCGCCACCACCGTGGAGCGCCCCTCCTTCGAGGAGCTGACCGACCGGATGACCCGACAGGTGCTCACGTCCCTGCCGCCCGACACCGACCAGGTGCTGCTGCTGGTCAACGGGCTGGGCTCCACCACCCTGCTGGAGCTGTACACGATCCACCAGCGGGTGTCCGCGATCCTCACCGCGCGGGGCGTACGGGTGGCCGGCCGGCTGGTGGGGACCTTCGTCCCCGCCCTGGACATGAGCGGCTTCTCCCTGACCCTCACCGCCTCCCGCCCCGAATGGTCCTCCTGGTGGCACCAGGAGGCACTCACGCCCGCCTTCCCCAGCACGGAGACGATCCGATGACCTCCACCACCCCCGACCAGCGGCGCTTCCTGCTCGCCTACGCCGAGGCGGCCCACCAGGCCCACGAGGTCCTCACCCGACTCGACCAGCTGTCCGGCGACGGGGACTTCGGCGACAACCTGCGCGAGGGCCTGGACCGGGTCGTCGCCGCGCTCGCCGAACAGCCCGACACCCCTCCGGTGACGGTCGCGGCCGGCGTCTTCCTCGACGAGGTGGGCGGCACCAGCGGGCCCCTGCTGGGGCTGATCTTCCAGGAGCTCGGCCGCGCCCTGGCCGAGGACTCCGGCCCGGGGGCGTGGGCCCGTGGGGTACGTGAGGGGCTGGCCGCCGTACAACGGGTCGGGGAGGCCGAGGTCGGCGACCGCACACTGGTGGACGCGCTGGTACCGGCCCGGGACGCCCTGGAGGGGAGCGCCCCCTTCGCCGAGGTCGCGGCGGCCTCCTGGAGCGCCGCCCTGGACACCGCCCGGCTGCGCGCCCGCCGGGGCCGGGCCTCCTACGTCGGTGACCGGGCCGTGGGGCACCCCGACCCGGGCGCGGTGGGGGTGGCCCTGATGTTCCAGGCGCTGGCCCGCGCCGGGGAGCTCGAACCCTCCGCCGGTTACGGGGAGTTGCTGGACCAGCTGCGTTCCCTGGCGTACGGCTCCGGCACGGCCGAAGCCTGAGGGCCGGTCGCTCCCCGGCTCAGGGCCTGAGCCGGGGCGTCGGCACCGGGGGTCCCGCGCCCGGCCCGAACCCCGTACGGGCCGGGCGCGGACAGGCCTGTGGCCGGCCACCCCGGGGGATGGCCGGCCACGGGTGACGCGCGTAGCGGTCGGGGTCTCGGGCCCCTCGACCGACTAGCGCCGGTGCGTCACTTCCAGATGTCGGCCACCCACTCCGGGTGGTCGATGAACGGGTTCCGGTTCTTCTGGAACTGCTCGAAGATGACCTCGTTGCGGTTCTTCTCGAAGTCGCTGGGCGGGTCGGCCTCGTTCCACTCCTTCAGGACCGACAGCCGGCCGTGCAGGGGGTTCTTGCCGTTCTCGACCTCGTCGTTGGGCTCAAGGTCGGGGTAGGAGTCGTTGCCCTCGTAGCGCACGGCCATGTAGAGGATCATCCGGGCAACGTCGCCCTTGACCTCGTCGCGGGGCTCGAAGGAGTCGTTGTCGGTGTAGTTGCCCGGGGCTCCCTCGACCTCCTCGCCGCCCTCGTCGAAGTCCTTGTTGCCACGGGTGCTGTTCACCGTCACGTCGGCGGGACGCAGGTGGTGGACGTCGGTGCCCGGTCCGGTGGCGGTACCGAAGTCACCGTGCGACTTGGCCCAGACGTGCTCGCGGTTCCACTGGCCCGAACCGCCGCCGTTGTTGTCCTTGGACACCGACTCGCCGCTGTACAGCTCGATCACGTTGGAGGAGTTGTCCGGGTCCTCGTCGGTGACCTTCAGCGCGTCCCAGACCTCGTCGTAGCTGAGCTGCTCGTTGTTGCTGATGATGCCGTTGAGGGCGGTCTTCAGCTCGTCACCGGTCTTGCCGATGGCGTCCTTGTAGTAGTCGTCGTCGTACGGGCTGACGGTGGTCGTCGTGGCTCGCTCGTCGACGGTGGCCGAAGCCGGCACCTGCGCGCAGAGGGCGATCATGGTGGCGCCGCCCAGAAGGGCGATGGGGGTGCGCCAACCACGGCGGGCTATACGAGGAATCGTCATGTGGGGGCTTCCTCTCTCGTGGGCGGAGCGATGGATTCGCGCCACCCAGATGAAGTGTGGTCCGGGAAAGCCTGCCCAGAAAATCGAACGTGTTCAAGGGGAGACGGGGGAAAACGAACGGAACGTCCCCAACAGCCGGGGTGAATCCTTCGGTTGACCCGGCCCGGAGCCGGCCGCCGACCCTCGTGAGGTCGCCCCGGATCGAACGGGGCCACGCCGACCTCCCCGGACGGGGGACGCCCCCGGAGTCGGCGCCCCGACGCCGCGTAGGATCCAGGCACGGACGGGGGATGATCGGTGCTTACGGTGCCGAACCAGCTCCCGGCTGCCCACTCACCGTTCACCGAGGGATGCGGAGGCATCGCGCGATGGGGATCGTCGCCGGTCTGGACAGTTCCAGCGAGTACACCCGCCTGGTCGTCTGCGACACCGACCGGGGCGAGGTGCTGCGGCAGGGCTACGCGGCCCACCCGGAGCAGCGGGACGACCCGCAGTCCTGGCTGCTGTCCCTGGGCGAGGCCGCCGAGGGTGGGCTGCTGTCCGAGGTACAGGCCATCGGAGTCGCCGCGCAGCCGGGGCTGGTGCCCCTGGACGGAGCCGGACTCCCGGTGCGCAACGCCCTGTTGGGCCACGACCGCGCCATGCAGACCGCCGCCGCCGAACTGGTGGACCTGCTGGGTGGCCGGCAGGCGTGGACGGAGGCGGTCGGCACGGTGCCCCGCCCCACCCATCCGGTGACCAAGCTGCGCTGGCTGGCCCGCACCGAACCGGAGGCCGCCGGGCGGGTGGCCGAGGTGCTCCAGCCCCACGACTGGCTGTCCTGGCAGTTGCTGGGGCGGCCGGACCAGCGGGCGACCGACCGGGGAGACGCCTCGGGCAGCGGCTACTGGTCCGCCGTCACCGGGGAGTACCGCCCGGACCTGGTGGAGGTGGCGCTCGGTCACCCGGCTTCCCTGCCCCGGGTGTTGGGGCCGGCCGAACCGGCCGGGCGCACCCCCGAGGGCCTGCTGATCTCGGCCGGCACCGGCGAGACCATGGCCGCCGCCTTCGGACTGGGCGTCGGCGTCGGTGACGCGGTGGTGTCCCTGGGCGCCTCGGGTTCGGTGTTCTCGGTGCACCACGAGCCGTTGGTCGACCCCACCGGCACCATCTCCTCGTACGCCGACGCCACCGGACGCCACCTGCCGGTGGTGCGCACCCTCAACGCGATGCGGGTGCTGCGGGGCGCGGCCGAGATGCTGGGCACCGACCTGGAGGGCCTGTCCCGGCTGGCCCTGGAGTCCACTCCGGGCGCCTACGGTCTGGTGCTGTTGCCGTATCTGGAGGGTGAGCGCACCCCCGAACTCCCGCACACCGCCGGGTCGTTGCACGGGTTGCGGCGGGAGAGTATGCGCCCGGAACACCTGGCGCGGGCCGCCGTGGAGGGGATGCTCTGCGGGCTGGCCGACGCCCTGGACCTGTTGCGGGGTCGGGGGGTGGCGATCCGTCGGGTGTTCCTGCTGGGTCCGCAGTTGCCGGTGCTGCACAAGCTGGCCCCCGCGTTGTGGGGGGTGCCGGTGGTGGTGCCCGAGCCGAGCGACTACACCGCGCTGGGCGCGGCTCGGCAGGCCGCCTGGGCGCTCGCCGGATCGCAGGAGCCGCCGCACTGGCCGGAGCCGACGTACCAACTCCACGAGCCGCAGGAGGAGTTGGCCGTCGGCCAGGCGGTCAGACAGCAGTTCGTGACCGTCCGCGAGCAGGAGCATCCGGGCGCCTTCGAGGGGCACCCGCTGCCCTCGGCGGGGCAGCCGAGCGCGGAACCGGCCGGTGAGCCGACGGGCTGGGCGGGCGATCAGTCCAGGTAGCCGCGCAGCTGGTTGGCGTGGGCGTGGCTGCGGAGCTTGCTGAGCGTCTTGGACTCGATCTGCCGGATACGTTCGCGGGTCACGCCGAAGAGTTGGCCGATCTCCTCCAGGGTGCGGGCCCGGCCGTCCTCCAGTCCGTACCGCAGGGCTACCACCTGGCGTTCCCGGTCCCCCAGGGTGGACAGCACGGCGCCCAGGTGCTGGCGCAGCAGCAGGAACGCGGCGGTCTCCACCGGGGCCGGCATGTCGCTGTCCTCGATCAGGTCACCGAAGTTGAGGTCTTCCTCCTCCCCCACGGGGGTCTGGAGGGAGATGGGGTCCTGGGCGAGCCGTAACACCTCGACGACCCGCTCCGGGGTGAGGTCCAGCTGCTCGGCGACCTCCTGGTGGGAAGGCTCCACCCCGCGTTCCTGGAGCATCCGGCGCTGTACCCGGACGACCCGGTTGATCAGTTCGACCACGTGCACCGGCACCCGGATGGTGCGGCCCTGGTCGGCGAGGGCGCGGGACATCGCCTGCCGTATCCACCAGGTCGCGTAGGTGGAGAACTTGAAGCCCCGAGCGTAGTCGAACTTCTCCACCGCCCGGATCAGTCCGAGGTTGCCCTCCTGCACCAGGTCCAGCATGGTCAGTCCCCGGCCCACGTAGCGCTTGGCCACCGAGACCACCAGCCTGAGGTTGGACTCGATCAGCCGGCGCTTGGCCATCCGGCCCTGCACCACCAACCGGTCGAGGTCCCAGGCGAGTCGGGGGTCCAGGGCGGTGGAGGTGCGCAGCTTCTCCTCGGCGAACAGTCCCGCCTCCACCCGGCGGGCGAGGTCGACCTCCTCCTCGGCGGTCAGCAGCGGGATACGGCCGATCTCGCGCAGGTACTGCCGGAACAGGTCACCCCCCGGCCCGTGGGCGGGCGCCCCACTGGTCGCGGCGGTCTCCACACGGGTGGGCCGACCGGTACGGGCGGGGGGTTGTCCGGGAACCCTGGCCTGCCGTTCCCGGGGGGAGGGAGACGAGGTCAGAGGGGATCTATGCGCGTCACTGATCAGGGTCTGGGACTGCACGGGGGGCGACCTCCAGGTGATCGCTGCCGGGGTGGGGGGCGACATGCGAGACAGGGGCGGTCACGGGAAGTCCGTACCGTCCCGGGCGGTGCTGGTGATCGATGGCCCCGGGCCCCGGAAGGGCTCGACGAGCCCCGTGCGGGATCAGGTGCCGCAGCCCAGTGTGCGATAAGAGACGGTCCGGCCACGAGGGGCCTGCGGGCAGTTTTTCCTCACGAGTTCTCCCACAACGGGCGGTCAGGAAGCCCGCCCGGGCACGTCGGTGGAGCTCAGAGCGCCTCGGCGCCGCGCTCGGCCAGCCCGGTGCCGTACCGCTGGAGGGCCCAGATCTCCCGGCGCAGCTCCGTGGAGTCGCCGCCCTCGGACTCCAGCCGTAGCGCGGAGCCCTCCAGTTCCCGGATGCGTTCGTTGACCGCCGCCCGTCGGACGGCGACCAGTTGCATCCCCGCGTAGGTCTCGTCCACCTGGCGCCGGAGCCGGGGGGACTCCACGGCCAGCTCGGTGATCAGCGACCGCACCGTGTCGTCCGGGGCGGCCTCGCGCACCCGGTCCAGGTAGTCCCGGTCGGCGGCCTCCACCCCGCCGGCCTCCTCGATGGCCCGGCGCACCTGGGCGTAGGGCGGGGCGGTGAACTCGTCGGGGAGGTAGGCGTCGAAGGCCGGGGCCACCAACTGCGGGTGCTGCAGGGCGAGTTTGAGCAGCTCACGCTCGGTCAGCTGGGCCTTGTTGCGCAGGTGCAGCGCCGGCCCGTGGGCGCCGGGCGCCGGGCGGGCCACCCCCTGTGGCGGTGCCACCCGGTCCCCGCCGGAACGGGCCGGGGCGGTGGACCGCTGCTTGGCCCAGCGGGCCAGCTGGCCCACCCGTCGGACCACGAACTGGGTGTCCAGGATGCCGAGTTGGCCGGCCAGGCGTACCGCGTACTCGTGCTGGATGGCCGAGTCCTTGATACGGGCGACGATGGGCGCCGCCTCCTCCAGGGCGGCCGAGCGCCCTTCGGCGGTGTCCAGGTTGTGCTGGCGGACCACCGAGCGGATGGCGAAGTCGAACAACGGGGCCCGCCCCTCGACCAGTTCCCGCACCGCCTCGTCCCCCCGGGCCAGCCGCAGGTCGCAGGGGTCCATGCCCTCGGGAGTGATGGCGATGGTGGTGCGGGCGGCGAACTTCTGGTCGTCCTCGAAGGCGCGCAGCGCGGCCTTCTGCCCCGCCGCGTCACCGTCGAAGGTGAACACCACCTCGGAGCGGGAGTTGTCCATCAGCAGGCGGCGCAGGATCTTGATGTGCCCCTCGCCGAAGGAGGTACCGCAGGTGGCGATGGCCCCGGTCAGTCCGGCGAGGTGACAGGCCATCACGTCGGTGTACCCCTCGACCACCACGGCCCGGCCGGACTTGGCGATCTCCCGCTTGGCCAGGTCGATGCCGTACAGCACCTGGGACTTGTGGTACAGCGGGGTCTCGGGGGTGTTGAGGTACTTCGGGCCGTTGTCGTCCTCCCGCAGCCTGCGGGCACCGAAGCCGACGACCTCGCCGGTGATGTCCCGGATGGGCCAGATCAGCCGGCCACGGAACCGGTCGATGGGGCCGCGCCGGCCGTCCTGGGCCAGCCCCGAGGTGAGCAGCTCCTTCTCGGTGAAGCCCCGGCCGCGCAGGAAGCGCACCAGGTGGTCCCAGCCGGCGGGGGCGTACCCCACGGCGAAGTGTTCGGCGGCCTCCCGGTCGAAGCCCCTGTCGTGCAGGAACCGGCGGGCGATCTCGGCTTCCGGCTCCTCCATCCGCTCGCGGTAGAACTGGGCGGCCACCTTGTGCGCCTCGACCAGCCGGATGCGCTCCCCCTGCTGGCGCCCGGGGGTGTAGCCGCCCTCCTCGTACCGCAGGGTGATGCCGGCCTGGCCGGCCAGCCGCTCCACCGCCTCGGCGAACGACAGGTGGTCGACCTTGCGGACGAAGTCGAGGGTGTCCCCGCCCTCCTGGCAGCCGAAGCAGTGGTAGAGCCCCTTGCTGGGGCTGACGTGGAAGGAGGGGGACTTCTCGTCGTGGAAGGGGCACAGCCCCTTGAGGTTGCCGCCCCCGGCGGGGCGGAGTTGGAGGTACTCGGAGACCACGGCGTCGATGGGGACCGCGTCCCGTACCGCCTTCACATCCTCGTCAAGGATCCGTCCTGCCACGGTGGCAGTCTACGGGCGGGCCCGGACAGCCCGCCGGGCCCGCCGGTGTGGACCGTGTCGGGGCGAGGTGGTACACGGCGGCCACGAACCGGCCTCAGACCAGGGACTCCAGGGGCACCTGGGGGTCGGCCAGGGCGTCCGGCTCGACCTCGGTACCGGACCGGACCAGCTCCTGGATGGGGCCGGTGACGTCCCAGACGTTCATGTTGAGCCCGGCCAGCACCCGGCCCTGGCGCAGCCAGAACGCGATGAACTCCCGCTTGCCGACGTCTCCCCGGCACACCACCTGGTCGTAGGAGCCGACCGGGGCGTGACCGGAGTACTCGATCCCGACCTCGTACTGGTCGGAGAAGAAGTACGGCACCCGGTCGAAGGCGACCTCCTGGCCCAGCATGGCCCGGGCGGCGGCCGGGCCGGTGTGCAGGGCGTTGGCCCAGTGCTCGACCCGCAGCGGGCCGGCGGCCACCGGGCTGTCCGGGGCGAACTGTTCGGCCGGGTAGCGCACCGCCGCGACGTCGCCGGCGGCGTGGATGAGCGGGTCGGAGGTGCGCAGCGCGGCGTCCACCACGACCCCGCCGGTCGAGCCGGACGCCAGCTCCAGTCCGGCGGCCTCGGCCAGTCCGGTCCGGGGCGCGGCGCCGATCGCGGCGAGCACCGCGTGCGCGGGGTGTTCGGCGCCGTCGTCGGTACGGGCGGCCAGCACCAGCCCGTCCCGCCCGAGGATCTCGGTCAGCCGTACCCCGAACTCGAAGCGCACCCCCTTCTCCCGGTGCAGCTCGGTGAAGAGTCCGCCCAGCTCGGGGCCCAACTGGGAGTGCAGGGCGGTCGGTTCGGGCTCGATGACGGTGACCTCCGCGCCGCGAGCCCGGGCGGCGGCGGCCACCTCCAGACCGATCCAGCCGGCGCCAGCGATCAGCAGGTGGCCGTTGTCCCGGCCCAGGGCGTTCAGGGTGCCGCGCAGCCGCTCGGCGTGCGCGAGCCGCCTGAGGTGGTGCACCCCGTTGAGGTCGGTGCCGGGGATGCGCAGCCGGCGGGGTTCGGCGCCGGTGGCCAGCAGCAGCCGGTCGTAGTGGATGAGGGTGCCGTCACCCAGCCGTACGGCCTGGGCCGCGCGGTCCAGGTGCAGGGCGGGCTGGCCGAGGTGCAGTTCGATGTCGTGCCCGGCGTACCAGGAACGGGGGTGGACGAACACGCTGTCCCGTTCCTCGTCGCCGGTGAGGTAGCCCTTGGACAGGGGAGGCCGCTCGTAGGGGTGGTCGCGCTCGTCGCCGATCAGTATCACCCGCCCGGTGAACCCCTCCTCCCGGAGGGTCTCGGCTGCTTTCGCCCCGGCCAGCCCACCGCCGATGATGACGAACGTCTGGTGTGCGTCGACCACGTCTCCTCCTCGAAGGCGCCCCGCACCGGGGACACCCGCTGTCTGTCGCGGCTTTCTCTTAGGGCTCCCCCGTCCACCTCACGGTGCAATCTTCTCCTCCGCGCCCCTCCCACCGGGACGCCACTCCCGTGGGGCGGCGGATTTTCCGCTGTCGGCTCCTGCCGGCCGCCCGGGGTGGGCGGTGCTCAGCCGTGGGTCATCCGGCGGTGCAGGGTACGGGCCGAGGCGTCGGTGAGGGACGCGATCTGGTCGATCACCACACGTAGCCGGGTCCGGTCGTCGCCCGCGGCGGTGAACAGGGCGCGGAACTGCGGGTCCAGCCCGTCCGGGGCGCGGGCGATCAGGGCCTGGGTCAACTCCCCCAGCACCACCCGCTGTTCGGCCCGCAACCGCTCCTGGTCCGGGCGCTGCATCACATAGCGGTCGGCCATCGCCTTCAGCAGGGCGCACTCCAGCCGCGCGCCCCGGGGTACGACCAGGTCGGCCCGGTAGCGGGTCAGGGGGACGGACTCCCCGTGGGCGGCGCGGGTGGCCGTCTCGGCGGCCACACAGAAGCGTCCGATCAGCTGGCTGGTGGCGTCCTTCAACCGGGCCTGCGCCATGGCGGAGCCGTCGTAGCCGTGCGGCCACCACTCCATCTCCAGCAGTCCGTCGAGCACCTCGGCCAGTTCGGCGTGCTCGGCCGGTTCGCCGCCGGGCAGGTACCGGCTGGCGGCCAGCCGCAGCACGTGGTCGCGCTCGGGGTCGGCCAGCAGCAGGTTGGGGTCCAGGTGGCCGGCGTGCAGGCAGTCCTCCAGGTCGTGCACCGAGTACGCCACGTCGTCGGCCCAGTCCATCACCTGCGCCTCGAAGCAGAGCCGGTGGGGCGGGGCGCCCTGGCGCACCCAGCGGAAAAGGTCGAGGTCGTCCTCGTACACCCCGAACTTGGGCGAGTGCGGGTCGGTGGGGTGACCGCCGCGTGGCCAGGGGTACTTGGTGGCCGCGTCCAGGGAGGCGCGGGTGAGGTTGAGGCCCACACTGCGGTGGCCCTCCTCCTCGCCGAGGAAGCGTTTGGGCTCCAGTCGGGACAGCAGCCGCAGCGACTGGGCGTTGCCCTCGAAGCCCCCGCAGGGCTCGGCGAACTCGCGCAGCACCTCCTCGCCGTTGTGGCCGAACGGCGGATGCCCCAGGTCGTGGGAGAGGCAGGCGACCTCCACTAGGTCGGCGTCACAGCCCAGGGCGGCGCCCAGTTCCCGCCCCACCTGGGCGCACTCCAGGGAGTGGGTGAGCCTGGTGCGGGGGCTGGCGTCCCAGTCGTGGGCGCTGGACCCGGGGGTGACCACCTGGGTCTTTCCGGCCAGTCGGCGCAGGGCGGCGGAGTGCAGCAGCCGGCCCCGGTCCCGTTGGAAGGCGGTGCGGCTGTGCCGCTTGTCCGGCTCGGGGGCGAACCGGGCGGTGGCCGCGGTGTCGTAGCCGAGGCCGGGAGTCCGCTCGCCGGGGCCGGTGGTGGGCTGGTCGTACACGCCATGCATATGCCGACAGTAGTCCTATCCGGTGGGGAGGGACGTGGCCGGTGTCACCGGGGGCCGGCGTGCGGGCCGGACACGGCTGGTGGTCCGGCGTCCGGCCGGGTCCCCGTCGGCTCGCCGGGGTGCGGTCGGGGTTGCGGGGGGGGCGCCCCACACGGACCGAACACGGGCCGAACACGGGGCCGAAAACTGACGCCTCATCGGTTGTCCCGGAGACGCCGTACAACCCCCGGCCGGGGTCGTGGGTCTTCGTCTGTGGCTGCGCGCAAACCACGTGAAGCAGCTGTGAACCGAAGTGTCATCGTTCGACGGAAAACGAGGTCTTTATGATGAAGCGCACCTTTGCCCTGGGCGCGGCGGCCGTGCTGGCCGCTGGTGGCGGTCTGCTCGCCACCTCCACCACCGCGTCCGCCGCGGAGGCCAAGGCCACCTACGGCGGCCAGTGCGGCACCGGCTACAGCGTGGTCAACCAGGCTGGCATCGGTGACGAGGGCACGGTGTTCCTGACCTACAACTCCGCCACGGGCAAGAACTGCGTGGTCACCATCCGCAACACCACCGACGAGCCGGTGGAGATGACGGCGTACGTCCGCGCGCTCACCGACGAGCCGAGCGAGCGGGTCGTGGACGAGGGCGAGTACACCCAGTACGCCGGCCCGGTCTACGTCGACGGCGCGGGCTACTGCGTGGAGTGGGGCGGCCAGATCGACGAGGCCACGTACGACAACCCCAGCTCCAACTGCGGTTCCAAGGCCGCGAAGGCCAACACCCCCTGATCCGGGGGCTGTTGACGCGGCGGGCCCGTCCTGGGTCGGGCCCGCCGCCACTCCCCGGTCCGCTTCCGGCGGGAACCGGCCGGGGAGCCGGAACGTCGGCTGAGGTGTGACTCCCTCTGTCCGCGCACGTGTCCACCGTCTGACGCGGCGGATTCGCCCACCGCGCACCCGCCCGGGACAGCGGCGGCTGTTCCAGACGGTGGTCCTGCTGTGCGCGGTCGGTCTCCTGCCCGCCACCTGGGTACGGCTGACCACCGACGACCGGATCTCCACCGCCGCCGAGGCGCCCCGCGCCCCGGTGGCGGTGGTGTTCGGGGCGGGCCTGTGGGACGGCGAGCCCTCCCCGTACCTGGCCCATCGGCTGGACACCGCGCGGGAGTTGTACGAGCGGGGCCGGGTGCGGGCGATCCTGGTGACCGGGGACAACGGCACCCGCTCCTACGACGAGCCGAGCGCGATGCGCGACTACCTGCGCGACGCCGGCGTCCCCGCCTCCCGGGTGGTCGCCGACCACGCCGGCTTCGACACCTGGGACAGCTGCGCCCGGGCCCGACGGATCTTCGGAGTGCGGCACGCCCTGCTGGTCAGCCAGGACTACCACGTACCCCGGGCCACCAGCCTGTGCCGGGCGGCCGGGATCGATGCCCACGGGGTGCGGGTCCCCGAACCCCGCGACCTGACCTGGGTGTTCGGCGGGGTGCGGGAGCTGCCCGGGGCGGTCAAGGCCGCCGCGAACGCCGCCCTCCGCCCCGACCCGACGTTCCTGGGGCCACGGGAGGACGGGATCAGCGAGGCCCTCGCCGACCACTGAGCCGCCTCAGCCCGCTGGGCCCCGCCCCGCTCAGGAGCCCTCCGGCGAGGTCTCCTCGGCCACCCAGCGCAGGTAGTCGTCGTTGCCGTCGACCACCGGGGTGGCCAGGATCTCCGGTACGTCGTAGCTGTGGGCCTCGCGCAGTGCGCCCTCCAGCTCCGGGTAGCGGGCCTCGGTGGTCTTGAAGGTCACCAGCCACTCCGGGTCCTGGTGTACGCGCCCCTCCCAGCGGTAGACGGAGGTGATCGGCGAGGACACCTGGGCACAGGCGGCCAGTCGCCGCTCGACCGCCAGGGCGGCCAACTCCCGCCCGGCAGCCTCGCTGTCGACGGTCACCGCCACGGTCAGCACTCCAGTGGTCACGTTCACTCCTGTTCCTGTGTTTCTCACGGGTCTCGCGGGTCTCGCGGGTTCTTACGGATCCTCACGGCCGCCACCCGCCCCGCCCGTACACGGGAGCGGTACGGCGGTCTCGGGGCACGCACCGGACAGGCCGTCCGCCGACCCCCCGGGGGACGGCGGCCCCCTCCGCGCCCAGTCTTCCACCGTGGCGATCAGCCTTGACGCGTCCCACCCTGGTCCCCGGCCGGACCGACCACCCGTTCCGCCGCCGCCATGGCCACCGCGACCTCGGTGCCCGCCAACCCCGTCGAGGCGAACAGGGTCACCTCCCGAGGGGCCCGCCGCCCCGGGTGGTCGCCGGCCACCAGCGCGCCCAACCCGACCATGGCCGCCGGGTCGCACAGGGGGCCGTCCTCGGGACCGGTACCGGACTCGGCGGCCTGCGCCAGGGAGTCGGTCACCACCAGGTCGGCGCGCTCCACCAGGGTGGCCGGGATCTCCCGGGCCGACCGCGACTTGGGGCCCAGGCAGTTGAGGTGGGTGCCCGGCGCCACCCAGTCCGGTTCGATGACCGGGGTACGGCTGGAGGTGGCGGTGACCACCACGTCCTGTTCCCGTACCGCCTCCTCGGCGGAGGGGGCCAGCCGTACGGTCAACCCCAGCCGCTCACGCACCCGTTGGGCGAGGTCGGCCGCACGGTCGGGGCGGCGGCCGTACAGGGTGACCTCGGACAGTCGGCGCACCGAGGCGATGGCCCAGATCTGGGTCCAGGCCTGCTGGCCGACGCCCACCACCCCGAGCCGGCTGGCCTCCCGACGGGCGAGCACGTCGACGGCGACCCCACCGATCGCCCCGGTACGCCGGGGTCCCAGCTCCCGCCCGTACACCAGCGCCCGCAGGGTGCCGTCCCGGTGCCAGACGGCGACCAGTTGGTCGCTGTCTGGGGTGGTGAGGTAGGCCCGGAACCCCAGGTGTTCCGGGCCTCGGCCCGAGGTGAACACCAGCCGGTCGTCACCGAGGGAGGCCGCGACCCGGGCCGGGGCGTTCAGTCGGCCCCGGTGGTGGTCCAGCAGGGCGGTACGGACCGCCGCCAGGGTGGTGGGGGCGTCCAGGTGGGCGCGGACCTCCTCGTCGCCGAGCAACATGGGGAGGGAGGAGGGAGGGGCCATGGCCGGAGGGTAGTGCGTGGGACTGGGGGGAGGACGTGAGAGGGCATGGCCGTTTCGTTCAAGAGGCGGTGCCCCGGGCCGCCTAGCGTGAGGGCATGACACCTCGTCTCGACATGATCGGCCTGGTCACCCGTGACATGGCCGCCTCCCTCACCTTCTACCGCCACCTCGGCCTGGAGTTCCCCCCGGGCGCGGAGACCGAGCCCCATGTGGAGGCCGTCCTCCCCGGGGGGATGCGCATGGGCTGGGACACCGTGGAGATGGTCCGCACCCTGGACCCCGACTGGGTACCGCCGCAGGGCGGACCGGCGGGGGCGCTGGCCTTCCTATGCGACTCCCCGGCCGAGGTGGACGCCACCTACGCGCTGCTCACCGAGGCCGGATACCTGGGTGAGCACGCCCCCTGGGACGCCTTCTGGGGCCAGCGCTACGCCTCGGTGCGGGACCCGGACGACAACGCGGTGGACCTGTTCGCCCCGCTGGCCGAGGCCCCGCCCGAGGAGTGACCCGGCCGGGTCGGGAGAACGGGCCCACGGCGGAGCCTCAGCGGGAGAACAGGTCCCCGGGGGTGAGGCCGGTGAGCTGACGCAGCTCCCGGGTCATATGGGCCTGGTCGGCATAGCCGGCGGCCGTCGCCACCCCGGCCAGGCCGCCCGACTCCCCTGTCGCCTCGCCCAGTTGGAGGGCCCGTCGCATCCTGAGCACCCGGGCCAGGGTCTTGGGCCCGTACCCGAACGCCACCTCGCTCCGTCGGCGCAGCTGCCGGGCGCTCAGCCCCAGCCGGTCGGCCGACTCGGCCACTCCCACCCCCTCCCCCAGCAGGCGGACGGCGTGGGTGAGCGCCGGATCGGGTGCGGCCCAGTGGTTGGAGGCGATCGCCTCCAACCACCGCCCGGGGCCGGACGGTGGGGCGGTCGCGCCCCAACGGCGTACCCGGGCGGCGCCCCACAGGTCCTCCAGGGGTACCCGTCGGTTCCGCAGCTCGTGGGCCGGCACCCCCAGCACACCGGGGGCGGTGCCCGGGGCGAACCTCAGCCCCACCACCGGGCCGGCCCGCCGTCCGGTCAGCTGCGCCACGGTGTCAGGTCCGGCCACCACCAGCCGGTCGCCCCACCAGAGCAGGTCCATGCAGCCGTCCGGCAACACCCGTCCCGTCCCCTCTCCGGGCTCGGGGTCGATCCGCCACAGCACCGCTCCGGGGACGGTCGAGGGCCGTTCCTGGTACATGCGCCCAGCATGGCACCGTCCCCGTATCCGGGGGCTGCGCGGCCCCGGAGCCGCGGCTACGAGGAGCGGCGGGCGCCTCCCCGACGGCCGGCCCGCAGCCACTCCCGGTTCATGGCGGTGATGGACTGGAGGGGGATGCCCTTGGGGCAGGCGGTGGCACACTCCCCGGCCAGGGTGCAGCCGCCGAAGCCCTCCTCGTCCATGGTCGCCACCATGTCCAGCACCCGGCTCTCCCGCTCCGGCCCGCCCTGGGGCAAGGCGCCCAGGTGGTTGACCTTGGCCGAGGTGAACAGCATCGCCGAACCGTTGGGGCAGGCCGCCACACAGGCGCCGCACCCGATGCACTCGGCGTGCTCGAAGGCGCGGTCGGCGTCCGCCTTGGCCACCGGGGTGGCGTGGGCGTCCGGGGCGGAACCGGTGGGCACGCTGACGTAGCCGCCGGACTGGATGATGCGGTCGAAGGCGGTACGGTCCACCACCAGGTCCCGGATCACCGGGAAGGCGCCGGCGCGCCAGGGCTCGACGTCGATGGTGTCGCCGTCCCGGAAGGACCGCATGTGCAGCTGGCAGGTGGTGGTGCGTTCCGGGCCGTGTGCCTGTCCGTTGACGACCAGGGAGCAGGCCCCGCAGATGCCCTCCCGGCAGTCGTGGTCGAAGGCCACCGGCTCCTCCCCGTCGAGGATCAGCCGCTCGTTGAGGGTGTCCAGCATCTCCAGGAAGGACATGTGCTCGTCGATGTCGTCCAGGTGGTAGCGGGCCATGGCCCCGGGGCTGTCGGGGTCCGGTTGCCGCCAGACGCGCAGGGTGAGCCTCATGCGTAACTCCGCTGGGTGGGGTGGACGTACTCGAAGGTGAGCGGTTCGCGGTGGAGCACCGGGGCGGTGCCGGTTCCGGTGAACTCCCAGGCCGCCGCGTAGGAGAAGTCCTCGTCGCGGCGGGCGGCCTCGCCGTCGGGGGTCTGGGACTCCACCCGGAAGTGGCCGCCGCAGGACTCCTCGCGGTGGAGGGCGTCCAGGCACATCAGCTCGGCCAGTTCCAGGTAGTCGACGATCCGGTTGGCCTTCTCCAGCGACTGGTTGAGCCGCTCGCCGCTGCCGGGCACCCGCACCCTGCGCCAGAACTCCTCGCGGATGGCGGGGAGTTGGTCCAGTGCCTTGCGCAGGCCCTCCTCGTTCCGGGCCATGCCACAGCGGTCCCACATCAGTTCGCCGATCTGACGGTGGAAGGAGTCGGGGGTACGGTCCCCGTCCACCGACAGCAGCCGCTGCAGGCGTTCCTCGACCTCCCGTACCGCCTCCCGGGCGGCGGGGTGCCCCTCGTCCACCGGCTCGGCGTCGGGGTGGCGGGCGAGGTAGTCGCCGAGGGTGGGCGGCAGCACGAAGTAGCCGTCCGCGAGCCCCTGCATCAGGGCGCTGGCGCCGAGGCGGTTGGCGCCGTGGTCGGAGAAGTTGGCCTCCCCGACGGCGAACAGCCCGGGCACGGTGGTGTGCAGGTCGTAGTCCACCCACAGCCCGCCCATGGTGTAGTGCACGGCCGGATAGATCCGCATCGGTACCTGGTAGGGGTCCTCGGCGGTGATCCGCTGGTACATGTCGAAGAGGTTGCCGTACCGCTCGGCCACCCCGGCCCGGCCCATCCGCTGGACCGCGTCGGCGAAGTCCAGGTAGACGCCCTGGCCTCCGGGGCCCACGCCCCGCCCCTCGTCGCAGACGTTCTTGGCCGCCCGGGAGGCGATGTCCCGGGGCACCAGGTTGCCGAAGGAGGGGTAGATCCGCTCCAGGTAGTAGTCGCGTTCGGCCTCGGGGATCTGGTCCGGGGGTCGGCGGTCGCCGGCCTCGCGCGGCACCCAGATGCGGCCGTCGTTGCGCAGCGACTCGCTCATCAGGGTCAGCTTGGACTGGTGGTCCCCGGTACGGGGGATGCAGGTGGGGTGGATCTGGGTGAAGCAGGGGTTGGCGAAGAGGGCGCCCCTGCGATGGGCCCGCCACACGGCGGTGGCGTTGGAGTTCATGGCGTTGGTGGACAGGTAGAAGACGTTGCCGTAGCCGCCGGTAGCCAGCACCACCGCGTCCGCGAAGTGGCAGCTGATCCGCCCGCTGACCAGGTCCCGGGCCACGATGCCCCGGGCCCGTCCGTCCACCACGACCAGGTCCAGCATCTCGGTGCGGGCGTGCATCCGTACCGTGCCGGCCGCGATCTGTCGGGACAGCGCCTGGTAGGCGCCCAGCAGCAGTTGCTGCCCGGTCTGTCCTCGGGCGTAGAAGGTGCGGGACACCTGCACCCCGCCGAAGGAGCGGGTGTCCAGCAGTCCGCCGTACTCCCGGGCGAAGGGCACGCCCTGGGCCACGCACTGGTCGATGATCTCCACCGAGACCTGGGCCAGCCGGTGGACGTTGGACTCCCGGGCGCGGAAGTCGCCGCCCTTGACGGTGTCGTAGAACAGCCGCTGGATGGAGTCCCCGTCGTTGCGGTAGTTCTTGGCCGCGTTGATGCCGCCCTGGGCGGCGATGGAGTGGGCGCGCCGGGGGGAGTCCTGGTAGCAGAACTGGACGACGCGGTAGCCCTGTTCGGCCAGGGTGGCACCGGCCGAGGCGCCGGCCAGTCCGGTGCCCACCACGATGACGGTGTGCTTGCGGCGGTTGGCGGGGTTGACCAGTCGGGCCTGGAAGCGCCGGCGGTCCCAGCGTTCGGCCACCGGTCCGTCGGGGGCCGCCCGGTCCACGAGTTCGGGGCCGGCCGTGTAGTCGGCGTAGGTGGCGTAGTCGGCGTAGTCAGTCATGTCAGCTCACCACTCCTGTCATCACCCCGACGGGTACGGCGACGAACCCGGCCGTCAGGGCCAGGGCCAGGGCGTTGGCCAGGAACCGCAGGGCGCGTTCCCGGGCGACACTGCCCACCCCGAGCGTCTGCGCGGCGCTCCAGAAGCCGTGCCGTACGTGCAGTCCCAGGGCACAGACGGCGGTGATGTAGACGAGGTTGCCGTACCAGGTGGAGAAGGTGTCGATGATGTTCTGGTACGGGTGCAGCTCCTGGAAGCCGCCGGGGTGGGCGTGACCGGTGGTCAGGTCGAGGATGTGCCAGACCAGGAAGAGGCCGAGGATCACTCCTCCCCAGCGCATGGTGCGGGTGGCGTAGCTGGTCCGGGCCCGTCGGGAGGCGTAGCGGACCGGCCTGGCGCGCAGGTCACGCCGGCTGAGCTGGTAGGCGCACACCGCGTGCAGCACCACCGAGGCCAGCAGCGCCACACGCGCCATCCACAGCCCCCAGTGGGAGTGGAGCACCGGCTCGCCCATCCCCCGCAGCCAGCGGGCGTAGCCGTTGATGTCCTCGGGGCCGAGGAAGACCTTGAGGTTGCTGAGCATGTGGGTCACCAGGAAGCCCAGCATCACCAGGCCGGTGACGGCCATCACGACCTTCTTGCCGAGGGTGGACCGCCAGAACCAGCCGGCCGGGGAGGGCAGTGGGGAGGGGGCCTCGGGGGCCGCCCGCGTGGTCGGTGCCATGGGTCGAACGTAGGACCGTGGGAGGTGAGAGGTCCAAGAGATCGTGGGACTGTTGCCGATAGGGACTGGCTATGCCGGGAGGGTTTCCGCTGGTGCGTGGGCCCGGCCCGGGTGCCGTACGGGCCCGGTTCAGCCCTGGGTTCCGAACCGGACCAGGGCCCAGGCGGCGGAGGCGAAGGCGGCGGTGTTGCAGACCGCGCGCACCCGGTTCCAGCGCGTCCACTCGGCCTCGAAGGCCTCCCGCGCCGCGTGGAGCCGGTCCGCCGACTCCGGCAGCCCGCCCTTCTCCAGGGCGTCGTTCAGCGGGATGTGGTACCGGAAGGTGATCAGCAGTACGCCCGCGTAGAGCACCAGGGCCGCCACGATCCACGGCAGCGCCGCCCGCCGCTGGCCGGCCAGTTGGAGGGCGCCCGCGAGGAGGAGGAACACCAGGGAGCCGCCGAACAGCAGCAGGAACCACCCGTTGAGGATGGCCCTGTTGATGCCCCGCATCCCCTCCACGAAGCCGTGGTCGGAGCCCTGGGCCAGTCCGGGCATCACGGCGACGGCCACCCCGTAGTACAGGCCCGCGCTGAGTCCCGTCGTCAGTACGGCCGCCATCAACGACAGCCCCTGTAGCGTCCGCAGCATGGTGCGCTCCCACCGTGTTCGCCCTGGTACGTCCTCCTCAGTGAACCCCCGGGCCGGTGAGCGTCGCCATCGCTCAGAGCGGCGTCCACATAAGCGGGCGTCTCCGTGGGCGGTGGTCGGCCGGTGCGGTACGGGGGAAGGGGGCGGGTACGAGGCGCCTGGTCCACCGGTGACCGTTGACCGGCCGCCGGTGGAGCAGGGGCGGTGGTTCAGGCGGTCACCGACTCCAGGGTGGTGCCGACCCGGTGGGCGTTCTGGAAGACCGTCAGCGGGGGGATCGACCCGGAGCAGTACATGGTGGCGCCCTTCCAGTACGAGTTCCCGCCGTTCATCGTGGCGCAGGGCGGCCGGAAGTCGCTGAGCAGCTTCTCGCCGTTGACCCAGACCTCCAGCAGGGAGCTGTCGGGGTCGGCCGAGAACCCGACCCGGTACACCAGGCTGTACACGGTGTCGACGGCCACCGGACACAGGTGCTCGGCGTAGGCGTCGCTGTCGCCGCGCACCGACAGGTTGCCGTCGAAGACGTCGAACTCGACGGGCGGCGACCCGCTGTCGGAGCCCTGGTGGATCTGGTTGACGAGGCAGAACGGGTTGTCCTGGTCGATCGGGAAGTCCGGGGGCAGCACGAAGTCCACCCGGAAGTACAGGTCCTCGCCCTCCCCGCAGTCCTGGGCGGCACCGGGCCGCGCCTCGTAACGCGTCTGCCTCTCCTCCAGGGAGATCCGCAGGGCACGGCCCAGGAGGGGGTGCTCGACCACCGGCATACCGGGGCCGTCGTTCTCGATGTCACCGTCCTCGTACTGGATCTGGACGTTGCCGAAGCCCGCCTCGTAGGAGTCCGACGCCGACGACAGGTCGGCCGCCCACAGCAGGTCGGCCGCCGGACCGGGGTCGGCGTGGGCCGGGCCGGTACCGGCCCAGGTGGCGCTGGCGCCCAGGGCGACGGCGGCCGGAACGGCCGCTCCCAGGCCGAGGAATGTCCTTCGTTCCACGGGGCTCTCCACGGTGGTGTCGGGGATGACCGGCAGACGGTCGCACGGGCCGGACCCGGCCACAAGGTGCCGGTGCCACCGCCCCGTACGGCCGTCCGACCCCTTGTGGGGCCCCGCCCCAGGTCACCCCCTCCTCCCGGGCGCGACCCGTCGAGGGGGCGTCGGAAAATGGTCCCGTCGGGTGGTGGGGTGCCCCCTCCACACGGGCCAGGGACCTGGTCACCGCCGGGGTACGAACGAGGGGCGGCGCCTCCGCACAGGCGCCGCCCCTTCGGGTGCCGGAGCCGCCCGCCACGACGAGGGTCGGGGGTGGCGGGCGACTCCGGTGGTCCGGTTCCGGTCGGTCAGCGGGGGGCGTCCGTCCCCTCGGCCGCCGCCCGGCCGGCCTCCAGTCGGGCCACCGGGATGCGGAACGGCGAGCAGGAGACGTAGTCCAGCCCGACCTGGTGGAAGAAGTGCACCGACTCCGGGTCGCCCCCGTGTTCGCCGCAGACGCCCAGCTTGAGGTCGGGCCGGGTCGCCCGGCCGGCCTCGGCGGCGTTCCGCACCAGCGAGCCCACCCCGTCGCGGTCGATGGTCTCGAAGGGCGAGACCCCGAAGATGCCCTTCTCCAGGTACGCGGTGAAGAAGCTGGCCTCCACGTCGTCCCGGCTGAAGCCCCACACGGTCTGGGTCAGGTCGTTGGTGCCGAAGGAGAAGAAGTCGGCGGACTCGGCGATCTGACCGGCCGTCAGGGCGGCCCGGGGCAGTTCGATCATGGTGCCCAGGGCGAGCTTGAGGTCCACTCCGCGTTCCCGCTGGACCTCGGCGATGACCTGCTCGGCGTCGTCCCGGACGATCTCCAGCTCCTGGACGGTGCCCACCAGCGGGATCATGATCTCCGCGCGGGGGTCGCCCTTGGCCAGCGTGCGGTCCGCCGCCGCCTCGGCGAGGGCGCGCACCTGCATGGTGAACAGTCCCGGGATCACCAGGCCCAGCCGTACCCCGCGCAGGCCCAGCATCGGGTTCTGCTCGTGCAACCGGTGCACCGCCTGGAGCAGCCGCAGGTCGTTCTCGTTGGCGTCCCGACGCGACTCGGCCAGGGCCACCCGTACCGACAGCTCGGTGATGTCCGGCAGGAACTCGTGCAGCGGGGGGTCCAGCAGCCGTACGGTCACCGGCAGGCCGTCCATGGCCTCGAACAGCTCGACGAAGTCGCCCTTCTGGAGCGGCAACAGGGCCTGGAGGGCCTCCTCGCGCTCCTGGTCGGCGTCGGCCAGGATGAGCCGCTCCACCAGTTCGCGGCGCTCCCCGAGGAACATGTGCTCGGTACGGCACAGCCCGATGCCCTGGGCACCGAAGCGGCGGGCCCGGGCGGCGTCCTCGGCGTTGTCGGCGTTGGCCCGCACCCGCAGCCGGCGCATCCGGTCGGCGTACGCCATCATCCGATGCACCGCCTGCACCAGCTCGTCGGCGTCCTCCGCCCCGGCGTGCATCCGGCCCTCGAAGTACTCCACCACCGGGGAGGGCACCACCGGCACCTCGCCGAGGTAGACCCGGCCGCTGGAGCCGTCAATGGAGACCACGTCGCCCTCCTCGACGACCCGGCCCTCGGAGGTGGTCATCCGCCGGCGCTTGGTGTCGACCTCCAGCTCCTCGGCGCCGCAGACACAGGTCTTGCCCATGCCCCGCGCCACCACCGCCGCGTGGGAGGTCTTGCCGCCCCGGCTGGTGAGGATGCCCTCGGCGGCGATCATGCCGTCCAGGTCGTCGGGGTTGGTCTCACGACGGATCAGGATGACCCGTTCCCCGGAACGGGACCACTTGATGGCGGTGTACGAGTCGAAGACCGCCTTGCCCACAGCCGCCCCCGGGGAGGCGGCGATGCCCCAACCGATCGGGGTGGTGGGGGCGTCCAGGTCGAAGCGGGGGAACATCAGCTGGGCCAGCTGGTTGCCGTTGACCCGCTGGAGCGCCTCAGCCTCGTCGATCAGCCCCTGGTCGACCAGCTGGGTGGCGATACGGAAGGCGGCAGCCGCGGTGCGCTTGCCGACCCGGGTCTGGAGCATCCACAGCTTGCCGCGCTCGATGGTGAACTCGATGTCGCACAGGTCCTTGTAGTGCGTCTCCAGGGTTTCCATGATCCGCATCAGGTCGTCGTACGACGCCTTGTCGAGCTTCTCCAGCTCGGCCAGGGGGACGGTGTTGCGGATGCCGGCGACCACGTCCTCGCCCTGGGCGTTCTGCAGGTAGTCGCCGTACACGCCCTGCTGGCCGCTGGCCGGGTCACGGGTGAAGGCGACACCGGTGCCGGAGTCGGGGCCGAGGTTGCCGAAGACCATGGAGCAGATGTTGACGGCGGTGCCCAGGTCGTGGGGGATGCGTTCCTGGCGCCGGTAGAGCTTGGCGCGGTCGCCGTTCCACGAGTCGAAGACCGCGCGGACCGCGAGGTCCATCTGTTCCCGGGGGTCCTGGGGGAAGTCGCGGCCGGTGTGCTCCCGGACGATGCCCTTGAACTGTTCGACCAGGTGCCGGAGTTCGTCGGCCGGCAGGTCCACGTCGGTCGTGGCGCCCTTGGCCTTCTTGGCCTCCTCCAGGGCCTCCTCGAAGAGTTCGCCGTCGACGTCCAGCACGGTCTTGCCGAACATCTGGATCAGGCGGCGGTAGGAGTCCCAGGCGAACCGCTCGTCTCCGGCCTGCGTAGCGAGTCCGTGGACCGACTCGTCGGAGAGCCCGATGTTGAGGACGGTGTCCATCATCCCCGGCATGGAGAACTTGGCGCCGGAGCGTACCGAGACCAGCAGGGGGTCGTCCGGCTGTCCGAGGCGCTTGCCCATGGCGGCCTCCAGGGCCGTCAGGTGCTTGCTGACCTCCTCGCGGAGGGCCGGCGGTTCGGTCCCCGAGTCGAGGTAGACCTTGCACGCCTCGGTGGTGATGGTGAACCCGGGTGGCACCGGGAGACCGAGATTGGTCATCTCGGCGAGGTTGGCCCCCTTACCGCCGAGCAGTTCCTTGAGGTCCTTGTTGCCTTCGGTGAAGTCGTAAACGAACTTCTGGTCGTCTGCTTCTGCTGCGTTCTTCGCGTGAACCGGCACCGGACTCGGCTCCTCATGGACGGCGGCCCTGACGGCGGGGAGCGTACCCAGATCGAAGGCGGGAGGACACGTACGTTGGCATGTCACATGGACGTAACCACCAGTCGGCCGACTGATCGAAAGCGGGATGGCCGACCTTCAACTCCAAGATCGAATACAGGAGTTGAAAACGAAGACCTGGGATTCCGCGCCCTGTATCCCATTGTGTCCCGTGAACCGGCTTTTGCGACTCGAAGAAGGGAAGCCGCCCGCCGCAAAGCCCTGGCGCGCTCCTTGGAGATATAGAGCCCACATGTGAGCGCTCATCCGAGCGCACCCCTGATCAGGGTGGCGAGAATCACGCGCCCCGACGGACGCCCGTCCCGCGATACGGACAGTCGTCCACCCCCGGAACGGCACCCGGTGCCAGGCGAACTCAGCCCCCCGAGGTGTCCAGCTCCGCGTCGCCGCCCACCCGCGCGCAGTCGTGGGGGTCGTCGAGCCAGCCCTCCGGCAGCACCACCCGGTGCCGCCCCGAGGTCCGCCCACGGGGACCGTCCGCACCCACCGGCCAGGGCTGGTCCAGATCCAACTCGCCCAGCAGCTCGGCCATCTCGTCCAGGGAGGAGGCGACCGACAGCCGGCGGCGGGCCTCGGACCCCACCGCGAAGCCCTTGGTGTACCAGGACACGTGCTTGCGGAAGTCCACGACCCCGCGCGTCTCGTCCCCCAGCCACTCCCCCAGCAGCCGCGCGTGGCGCACCATCACCTCGGCGACCTCCTTGAAGCGCGGCCGGTGGAAGTCCTCCTCCCCCCGGCCGTCGAAGGCCGCCACTAGGTCCCCGAACAGCCACGGCCGCCCCAGGCAGCCGCGCCCCACCACCACCCCGTCACAGCCGGTGGCGCGCACCATGCGCAGGGCGTCCTCGGCGGTCCAGATGTCGCCGTTGCCCAGCACCGGGATCTCCGGCACCGCCTCCCGCAGCCGGGCGATGGCCTCCCAGTCGGCCGTGCCCCCGTAGTGCTGGGCGGCGGTACGGCCGTGCAGGGCGATGGCGGAGACACCCTCCTCCACCGCGATCCGGCCGGCGTCCAGGTAGGTCAGGTGGTCGTCGTCGATGCCCTTGCGCATCTTCATGGTCACCGGACGGGAGCCGGCGCCCGCCACCGCCTCGCGGAGGATGGCGCGCAGCAGGGGCCGCTTGTACGGGAGGGCCGAACCACCGCCCTTGCGGGTCACCTTGGGCACCGGGCAGCCGAAGTTGAGGTCGATGTGGTCGGCCAGGTCCTCCTCGGCGATCATGCGGACGGCCTTGCCGACGGTCTCCGGGTCGACCCCGTACAGCTGGAGGGAGCGGGGCCGCTCGCTGGCGTCGAAGTGCACCAGCTGCATGGTCTTCTCGTTCCGCTCCACCAGGGCCCGGGTGGTGATCATCTCGCTGACGAACAGCCCCCGGCCACCGCTGAACTCCCGGCACAGGGTGCGGAACGGGGCGTTGGTGATCCCCGCCATCGGTGCCAGCACCACCGGGGGATCGACGAGGTGGGGACCGATCTTCAGCTGCTGGGTCATACCGGGGTCCTCGGGAGTCGGCTACGGGGGCGGCCGGTGCGGCCGACCCCCCATTGTCCTCGACCGCCGAGGGTGCCCCCAACCGGCCCGGGGCGGCTACCGGGGGCCGACCCGAGGGGTCAACCGCCCTGTTCCACCAGGTCGTTGAGCCGCGTCAGGGCGGCCTCGCTGGCCTCGTCCAGCGGGACGTAGGTGACCAGTCGCACTCCCGGCCGGTCGGCCAGCCACATCGAGGTGTGCTCCACCCGCAGGGTACCGACCTCGGGGTGGAGGAAGTGCTTGTGCGGGGTGCCCCCGCGTACCACCTCGTGCCGCTCCCACAGCTGCCGGAACTCCGCCGACCCCTCCAGACGGGCCAACATCGCCTTCCACGCGGGATCGGTGAGGTGCTCGGCCATGGCGCTGCGGTACTTGGCGGCCATCAGCCGGACCGTGTCCTCCCAGTCGACGATCCGCTCCCGCCACTGGGGGTGGTGGAAGGCCAGCCAGATGCAGTTGCGGTCCTCCCGGGGCACCTGGTCCATGTCGCACAGCAGCCGCCCGTAGACGGGGTTGTAGTGCAGCACGTCGTAACGGGAGTTCTGCACACAGGCGGGGTACGGGGAGAGCCGGCGCACCATGGCCCGTACCGCGCGGGGCATCTCGGTGGCCTCGGCGGTGGGCACCGGGTCGCCACGCTCGGCGAGGGCGAACAGGTGGGCGCGCTCGCTGCGGTCCAGCTTCAGCGCCCGCGCCAGGGCGTCCAGGACCTGTTCGGACACGTGGATGTCCCGGGCCTGTTCCAGCCAGGTGTACCAGGTCACCCCGACCGCGGAGAGCTGGGCCACCTCCTCCCGGCGCAGCCCCGGGGTACGCCGGCGGCGCCCCCGGGGCAGGCCCACCTGTTCCGGGGTGATCCGCTCCCGACGGCTGCGGAGGAAGGCGGCCAGCTCCCGCCGGCGCACCCCGGCCTCGACGGTGTCGGTCTGGGCCGAGGAGTCGACGGGAGGAGTGTGCTCGGCGTTCTCGGTACTCCCGGCGATGGCGGGACGTGGGCTCATGGGACCAGGATGCGGGGTCGCGGATCCGTGTGCCAGGTAGCGCTGGTACCAGGACAAGGACACTCTGGTACCCGTCTGAGCCCGAAGTGAGACTCGACGGCGTGACCGTGACTCGTGACCGAACCCCCACCGCCCCTCCCCCGACCCTTCTGCGCCCGCTGGGCCTGCTGACCCTGCTGCTGGGCGCCGCCCTGCCACTGATCGACTTCTTCGTGGTCAACGTGGCCCTGCCCACCATCGAACGGGACCTGCGTGCCAGCGCCTCCACCCTGGAGATGGTGGTCGCCGGATACGGGGTGGCCTACGCCGTACTCCTGGTACTGGGCGGACGGCTGGGCGACACCTTCGGCCGGCGCCGCCTCTTCCTCTGGGGCACCGCGGGATTCGGGCTGACCTCCCTGGCCTGCGGGCTCGCCCCGGACGCCTGGACGCTGGTGGCGGCCCGGGTCGCCCAGGGGGCCACCGCCGCGCTGATGCTGCCGCAGGTGCTGGCCACCATCCACGCCACCACCCAGGGCCCCCGCCGGGGTCGGGCGCTGGCGCTGTACGGGGCGACCGGGGGAGTCTCCAGCGTGCTGGGGCAGATCCTCGGCGGGGTACTGGTGGCCGCCGACCTGTGGGGCAGCGGCTGGCGCTCCATCTTCCTGATCAACGTGCCGGTGGCCGCCGGCGCCCTGCTGCTGGCCTGGCGCAGCGTGCCCGACAGCCGGGCGGACCGCCCCGGCCGCTCCGACCTGCCGGGCACCCTGCTGCTCACCGCGACCCTGGTGGCCCTGCTGCTGCCCCTGACCGAGGGGCGGGCGGCGGGCTGGCCGGCGTGGTCCTGGGCGCTGCTGCTGTGCGCGCCGTTGGCCGGCTGGGCCTTCCACCGGGTGGAACGTCGTGCCGAACTCCACGGCGGCAGCCCGCTGTTGCCGCCCTCCCTGCTGCGTGAACCGGTACTGCGCAGGGGGCTGGCGTTGGCGGTGCCGATGTTCGTGGGTTTCGGCGGCTTCATGTTCGTCATCGCGATCGCCCTCCAACAGGGCCTGTCGATGGGCCCGTTGGCCTCCGGGATCACCATCGCCCCGATGTGCGCCGCGTTCTTCACCTCCTCGCTGTACGGGCCCCGGGTGGTGGCCGCCGTACTGGGCGCCCTGGGCCGGCGCAGCGACCGGCGCGAGGAGCTGACGGCCGGGGCGCTGGTACAGGGCGCCGGCCTGGTGGTGCTGGGGCTGACCGTGCTGGGCGGCTGGCCCGACCTGGACCCGTGGCGGCTGGCCCCGGGAATGGTGGTGCTGGGTCTCGGGCAGGGGCTCCAGCTGCCCCTGTACTTCCGGCTGATGCTCTCGGGGGTGCCCGCCGGGCGTGCCGGGGCCGGCAGCGGGTTGGCGGTGACCGCCCAGCAGTCGTTCCTGGCCCTGGGGGTCGCCCTGCTGGGCTCGCTGTTCCTGTCCCTGGTGCCCCGACTCGGGGCCCGGGACGCGCTGTTGACGGTGCTGGCCGCGCAACTGTGCGGCAACCTGCTGATGACCCTGCTGGCCTCGCGGTTGCCGGCCCGGGTGGAGGGCTGAGCCCGGGTGCTCCCCGGGTACGCGACCGGGGCCCGGTCTGACGCGCGCTCCGCGTCGGACCGGGCCCCGGTGGGGTGACGTACTCAGCAGCCCAGGAGGCGGCTGGCGAGGTAGCCCTCGATCTGGTCGAGGGAGACCCGCTCCTGCTTCATCGAGTCACGCTCGCGCACCGTGACGGCGTTGTCGTCGAGGGTGTCGAAGTCGATGGTGACGCAGAACGGGGTGCCGATCTCGTCCTGCCGACGGTACCGGCGGCCGATGGCTCCGGCGTCGTCGAACTCGATGTTCCAGTGCTGGCGCAGGGTGGTCGCGATGCCCTTGGCCTTGGGCGACAGCTGGGGGTTGCGGGACAGCGGCAGCACCGCCACCTTCACCGGGGAGAGACGGGGGTCCAGGCGCATCACGATGCGCTTCTCCATCTTGCCCTTGGCGTTGGGCGCCTCGTCCTCGGTGTAGGCGTCCAGCATGAAGGCCAGCATGGCGCGGTTGACGCCGGCCGCCGGCTCGATCACGTAGGGCACCCAGCGCTCGCCGGCCTCCTGGTCCAGGTAGGACAGGTCCTGCCCGGAGGCCTTGGAGTGCGAGGAGAGGTCGTAGTCGGTGCGGTTGGCCACGCCCTCCAGCTCGGAGAACTCGGTGCCACCGAAGTTGAACCGGTACTCGATGTCAGCGGTGCGCTTGGAGTAGTGGGAGAGCTTCTCCCTGGGGTGCTCGTACCAGCGGATGTTCTCCTCCTGCAGGCCCAGACCCCGGTACCAGTTCCAGCGCTCCTCCATCCAGTACTCGTGCCACTTCTCGTCCTCGCCCGGCTTGACGAAGAACTCCATCTCCATCTGCTCGAACTCGCGGGTGCGGAAGATGAAGTTGCCGGGGGTGATCTCGTTGCGGAAGGACTTGCCCATCTGCGCGATGCCGAAGGGCGGCTTCTTCCGCGAAGTCTGCTGCACCGCCGCGAAGTTGGTGAAGATGCCCTGCGCGGTCTCCGGCCGCAGGTACGCCACCGAGCCGCTGTCCTGGGTCGGACCGAGGTGGGTGGCCAGCAGCCCGGAGAACTGCTTGGGCTCGGTGAAGGCGCCCTTGTTGCCGCAGTGCGGGCAGTTGACGTCGGTCAGCCCGGCGGCCGGCGGCCGGCCGTGCTTGGCCTCGTAGGCCTCCTCCAGGTGGTCCGCGCGGAACCGCTTGTGGCAGGAGGTGCACTCGGTCAACGGGTCGGTGAAGGTGGCCACGTGGCCGGAGGCCTCCCAGACCTCCGGGGCCAGGATGACCGAGGAGTCCAGTCCGACGACGTCGTCGCGGGAGGTGACCATGGAGCGCCACCACTGGCGCTTGATGTTCTCCTTCAGTTCGACGCCCAGAGGTCCGTAGTCCCAGGCGGCACGCTGACCGCCGTAGATCTCACTGCAGGGGTAGACGAAGCCACGGCGCTTGCTCAGGCTGACGATGGTGTCGATCTTGTCGGCGGCCACGGTGCTCTCTTCATTTACGACGACGGAATACCTCAGATTACCGAGGTATCCGGGGGCCGGATCAAATCGGATGGCGGCCGTCGTCCGCCCCCGGCTACGGGCCCCGCCTCGGGCTGGCGCGACGGGGTGGCCACCAGCTCCAACCCCCTTGCCGCCAGAGCTGGTTGGGTTCCGGTTCCGGGTGCCGTGACCTGCGACGACCCAGGGGGAACCGGCGCGATCGCGGGGGTGGCGACCGGAGGAGGTCGAGAGGCGACCCGAACCACTCTTTGACAATGATTTCCATTTGGCCGAAAATGGCGGCCATGATGGACGGAAGACGACTGATACCCGCGCTCGCCCTCGCCAGCGCCCTGGGACTGGCGACAGCGGGGCTGACCGGCTGCGCCACCGACGACGACGGACGCACCGGTGACGGGAAGGTCAAGGTCACCGCCGCGTTCTACCCGATGGCCTTCCTCGCCGAGCGGATAGGCGGCGACCACGTCACGGTCACCAACCTCACCAAGCCCGGTGCCGAACCCCACGACCTGGAGCTGAGCCCGAAGCAGACGGGCCAGCTGAGCGAGGCCGGGCTGATCGTCTACCTCAAGGGCATCCAGCCCGCGGTGGACGAGGCGGTACAGCAGTCCGGCGCCGAACACGTCGCCGAGGCCAGCCGTTTCACCAAGCTGGAGGACCACGGCAGCTCCGTCCACGGTCACGACCACGGCGACCACGACGGCGAGGAACACGAGGGCGACAAGCACGAGGACGACCACGGCGACGAGCACAGCGACGACCACGGCGACGAGCACAAGGACGAGAAGGACGGGGACCACGGCGACGGGGAGAAGAAGTCCGAAGAGGACGACCACGGCCACGACCACGACGACGAGGGCGGCCCGGACCCCCATGTCTGGCTGGACCCCGCCAAGTACGCCGAGGTCGCCAAGGGCGTGGGACGGGAGCTGGCCAAGTCCGACCCCGACCACGAGGACGACTACCAGAAGAACACCGACGCCCTGGTGAAGCGCCTACAGAAGCTGGACAAGGAGTTCCGGTCCGGCCTGACCAAGCGGAAGACCAGCACCTTCATCACCACCCACGCCGCCTTCGGCTACCTGGCCGAGCGCTACGGTCTCCACCAGGAGGCGATCTCGGGCATCAGCCCGGAGGCCGAGCCCAGCGCCGCCCGGATGAAGGAACTGCACCGCACGGCGGAGAAGGACAGGGTCAACACCGTGTTCTTCGAGACCCTCGCGAGCGACCGCACCGCCCGGACCCTGGCCAAGGACCTCGACCTGCGGACCGATGTTCTGGACCCCCTGGAGGGTGTGCGGAACCCGAAGAAGGAAGACTACTTCTCGGTGATGCAGAAGAATCTGACCGCGCTGCGCAAGGCGCTGAACGGCGGCTGAGCCCCCACCTCGGCGTTCGGCACGGCAGACCCCACCGGCGGAACCCACGGCAGTACAGCGGCACAGAGAGGGACACAACCTATGGAGCCCGCGGACACAGCTCCCCCCGTCACGCCCCCCGTCGTCGCCCTGCGCGGGGCGAGGGCGACCCTGGGCACCCGGCAGGTGCTGCGGGGCGTGGACCTGACCGTCGGCGCGGGAGGGGTGACCGCGCTGCTGGGCGCCAACGGGTCCGGCAAGTCCACCACCGTGCGTGCGGTGGTCGGACAGGTACCCCTCGACTCGGGTGAACTGGAGCTGTTCGGTACCCCGTTGGCCCGGTTCCGGCAGTGGCAGCGCCTCGGGTACGTACCGCAGCGTTCCACCGCCGCCAGTGGGGTGCCCGCGACCGTACGGGAGGTGGTGTCCTCGGGGCGACTGGCCCGTACCCGGCTGGGGCGCCTGCGCCGGGCCGACCGGCAGGCGGTGCACGGCGCCCTGGAACTGGTCGGCATGGCGGACCGCGCCGGGGACTCGGTCAACGCGCTCTCGGGCGGCCAGCACCAACGGGTGCTGATCGCCCGGGCGCTGGCCGGCGAACCCGAACTGCTCATCATGGACGAGCCGTTGGCCGGCGTGGACCTGGTCAGCCAACGGGTGCTGGCGGACGCCCTGCGCGCCCAGGTGTCCCGGGGAGCGTCGGTACTCCTGGTGCTCCACGAACTGGGACCGCTGGCCGAACTGATCGACCAGTCGGTACTGCTGCGGGACGGCCGGGTGGAACGGGTGGAGGGCACCGTGCACCTGCACGACCACGCCTGCCACCCGCACGGAGAGCACACCTCGGACCAGGTGATCGAGAGCGGGTTGTTGTCATGATCGAGATCCTGGACTACGCCTTCATGCAGCGGGCACTGCTGGCCGCCCTGCTGGTGGGCGTCACCGCCCCCGCCGTGGGCATCTACCTGGTCCAGCGGCGGCAGGCGATCATGGGCGACGGCATCGGACACGTCGCGCTCACCGGCGTCGCCCTGGGGTTCCTGCTCAGCCGCAACCCGGTGTGGATGGCGGTGGTCGTCGCCTCGCTGGGCGCGGTGGCCATGGAGCTGATCCGCTGGTACGGCAAGGCGCGGGGCGACCTGGCGCTGGCCATGCTGTTCTACGGCGGCATGGCGGGCGGGGTGCTGATCATCAACCTCGCCCCGGGCGGCTCCAACGCCAACCTCACCACCTATCTGTTCGGCTCCATCACCACCGTCTCCGTCACCGACCTCACCGCCATCGTGGTGTTGTCGATGGTGGTGCTCGCGGTCACCCTGGGTCTGCGGCGACAGTTGTTCGCGATCTGCCAGGACGAGGAGTTCGCCCGGGTCACCGGCCTGCCGGTACGGGCGCTCAACCTGCTGCTGGCCGTCACCGCCGCGGTCACCGTCACCGTGGCGATGCGGGTGGTGGGGCTGCTGCTGGTGAGCGCGCTGATGGTGATCCCGGTGGCCGCCGCCCAGCAGGCCACCCGGGGGTTCGCCGCGACCCTGGCCCTGTCGGTGGGCTTCGGCGTACTGGTCACCCTCTCCGGCGCGGTCACCTCCTACTACGCCGACGTACCCCCCGGAGCCACCATCGTCCTGCTGGCCCTGGGGCTGTTCCTGCTGGTGTCGCTGCTCGCGGTACCCCTCACCCGCCGACGTGCGCGGGCACGCGGTACGGCCGAGGAGTCCGGCACCCTGGAGACGACGGCGCAGGGCGCCGGGGTCTGACCCCCGGGGGCCGGCGGGCCTGGCAGAATGACGGGCCCGACCCGGCGGGCGGGCCGAGGCGAGACCGCGGCCCCAGCCCGAGGAGCGCCAAGCGAAGGAGGCAACGGTGGTCACCGCAGGTCCCCCGGTACGCGGACGGTCCACACGGCAACGGGCGGCCGTCGCCGCCGCGCTGGCCGAGGTCGAGGAGTTCCGCAGCGCGCAGGAGCTTCACGACATGCTCAAACACCGTGGCGACTCGGTGGGGCTGACCACCGTGTACCGCACCCTCCAGTCCCTGGCGGACGCCGGTGAGGTCGACGTGCTGCGCACCGACGAGGGCGAGGCCGTCTACCGCCGCTGTCACAGCGACGATCACCACCACCACCTGGTCTGCCGGCGCTGCGGGGCGGCGGTGGAGGTGGAGGGCCCGACCGTCGAGGAGTGGGCCGAGTCGGTCGCCCGGGAGCACGGGTTCCAGGACGTGGCCCACACCATCGAGATCTTCGGCACCTGCGCGGAGTGCGCCAAGGAGAGCTGAGCGGGCCGGGGTGAACCGGCCCGCCCGGGTCACCGCCCCGGCCGCGCCTCAGCGGGCCTTGGAGTCGGTGCCGCCGAAACGGCGGTCCCGCTTGGCGTACTCCAGGCAGGCGTCCCAGAGGTTACGGCGGTCGAAGTCCGGCCACAGGATGTCCTGGAACACCATCTCCGCGTAGGCGCTCTGCCAGATCAGGTAGTTGGAGGTGCGCTGTTCCCCGGAGGGGCGCACGAACAGGTCCACGTCCGGCATGTCCGGGTAGTACAGGTGCTTGGCCAGGGTCTTCTCGTCGACCTTGGAGGGGTCCAGGGTGCCGGCGCGGACCGCCTCGGCGACGGCGCGCGCCGCGTCCGCGATCTCCGCGCGGCCACCGTAGTTGACGCAGAAGTAGAGGGTCATCGCGTCGTTGTCCCGGGTCTGCTCCTGGGCGACCTGGAGTTCGCGGACCACCGACTTCCACAGTTTGGGCATCCGTCCCACCCAGCGGATGCGGATGCCCAGCTCGTCCATCTCGTCCCGGCGTCGACGGATCACGTCGCGGTTGAAGTTCATCAGGAAGCGCACCTCCTCCGGGGAGCGCTTCCAGTTCTCGGTGGAGAAGGCGTACAGCGACAGGTTCCGCACACCCATCTCCAGGCAGCCCTTGAGCACGTCGAGCACCACGCCCTCGCCCACCTTGTGGCCCTCGGTACGCGGCAGTCCCCGCTGCTTGGCCCACCGCCCGTTGCCGTCCATCACCACCGCCACATGGCGCGGCACCAGCTCCGGCGGGATCGACGGCGGTCTGGCCCCCGAGGGGTGGGGTTCGGGGGTGACGTACTCGCGACGTCGCGTCGTACGCGTACCGCGACGGGCCATGGGCGCTCCACTCTCCTCGGCGTCGCCCAACGGGGTACCCCGTTGGGGGCACCGGGCAGGCTAGCCGACCAGCGGGGGTACGCCCGCCCCGCCCTGTCGGGCGCCGGCCCGGATCACGGAAACCCCGGAGGTCGCGGGGGCCCGGGTCAGTGCGCCTGGCCGCCGTCGACCGTACGAGCGGAGGGCCGGGGACGCCCGGGCTGGTCGCCCCGGGCGACGAAGCGCAGCGAGCGCAGCCCCCGTTCCAGGTGCCAGTGCAGGTACGCGGACACCAGGCCGCTGCCCTCGCGCACGTGGCGGGACTCGACCGCGTCCGCGTGCCCCCAGTCGCCGGTGAGCAGCGCCCCCAGCAGCCGCAGCGCCTCCGGGGAGGGCACCACGCTGCCGGGCATCCGGCAGTCACCGCACACCGAGCCGCCGGCGGCCACCGAGAAGAAGCGGTGCGGGCCGGGGAGGCCGCACCGCGCGCAGTCGTCGAAGCTGGGGGCGTAGCCGCCGACCGCGAGGGAGCGCAGCAGAAAGGCGTCCAGCACCAGGCCCGGGGCGTGCTCCCCGGCGGCGAGGCTGCGCAGTCCGCCCACCAGCAGCAGGTACTGCTGCACATGGGGTTCGCCCTCGTGGTCGGTGAACCGCTCGGCGGTCTCCAGCATGGCGGTGCCGGCGGTGTAGCGGTCGTAGTCGCTGACGATGCCGCGACCGTAGGGGGCGATGGTCTCGGTCTGGGTGCACAACGGCAGCCCCCGGCCGACCAGTTCGGCGCCCCGGGCGAAGAACTGCACGTCGACGTGGGAGAAGGGCTCCAGCCGGGCACCGAACTTGGACTTGGTGCGGCGCACCCCCCGGGCCACCGCCCGTACCCTGCCGTGGCTCCGGGTGAGCAGGGTGATGATCCGGTCCGCCTCCCCCAGCTTCTGGGTGCGCAGCACGATGCCGTCGTCGCGGAACAGACTCATGGGCCCCATTCTCCACCGGCGTTCTCCACCAGCGGCGCCCCGGCCCGGTGCGGACCGGTCGCCCTCAGGCCCCCTCCCGCAACAGACGGGTGACCAGGTGGCGCTGCGCCTCGCTCAGCCGGGGGTCGGAGCAGTAGGTGGTGTGGCCGTCCACCTCGATCCGGTACGAGAAGCCGTCGGGCACCCCGACGGGCGGTGCCCGGTGCCCTTCGGCCGCGCAGACACGTGCCAGTTCCTCCAGGTCGGTGCGGTCGGGACGGTCGGCGGTCTCCAGGCTGGCCTCCCGACGCCGGCCGGCGAAGCCTCCGGTGCGGACCACGCGGATACGCATCCTGATCCCCTCACTTCCGGTCACCGCCGGTGCGGGCCCCTACCGGTCCGCGGGCGTGACTCCCACCTCCGACCATGCCTTGAGTACCGCCTCGCGTTCCTCCCCGATGCCGTAGCGGGCCTCGGCGGAGGCCACGGTCAGCCGGGCGAAGCGGGCGAAGTCCGCGTCGGGGGCGAGCTGTTCGTGGGTGAGGGTGTCGTACCAGATCCGTCCGGCGCGCTCCCAGGCGTGCCCGCCGAGTTCGAGGGCCAGCCGGTAGAACGCGTGGTTGGGGATGCCGGAGTTGATGTGGACCCCGCCGTTGTCCTCGGTGGTGTCCACGTAGTCGGCCATGGTGGCCGGCTGGGGGTCGCGGCCCAGCGTCCGGTCGTCGTAGGCGGTGCCCGGGGCCTTCAGGGAACGCAGCGCCTCGCCGTTCACCCGCTCGGTGAACAGGCCCTGCCCGATCAGCCAGTCGGCGTCCGAAGCGGTCTGCCCCAGGCCGTACTGCTTGATCAGCGAGCCGAACACGTCGGAGACCGACTCGTTGAGGGCACCGGGCTGGCCGGAGTACTGGAGTCCGGCGGTGTACTGGGTGACCCCGTGGGTGAGTTCGTGGCCGATCACCTCCACCGGCAGCGTGAAGTCCCGGAACACCTCGCCGTCCCCGTCGCCGAAGACCATCCGCTCCCCGTCCCAGAAGGCGTTGGCGTACCGCTGGCCGTAGTGCACCGTCGCGTCCAGGGGCAGGCCTCCGCCGTCCACGGAGTAGCGCGCGTACTCCCCGAGGTACAGCTCGAAGGTGGCGCCCAGCCCGGCGTAGGCGCGGTTCACACTGGCGTCGTCCACCGGTGGCCGCCCCTCGGCGCGCACCCTCTCCCCGGGCAGCACCTCGCTTCCCCCGGCGTCGTGGACCGTGCGGCGCGGCTCCTCACCGTCGCCGGCCACCCGCCCGGTCGGCGCCAGCCCACCCCGAGCGCGGGCGCCCTGGAGCCGGCGGGTGCGCAGCGCGGCGTCGTGGGCGAGGGTGCGCCGGGCGGGGTCGGCCAGCTCCGGGTCCTCCTGGCGGGCCAGCCGGTCCAGCAGATGCGGAGGCACGATGGAGCACAGCACGGGCCGCTGGGGCCGCGACCGCGGTGGGGTACACGGGACGTCGGGGCGCGCGTGGTGTGGGTTCATACCTCGCAATGTGGCACCGGGTGAGGGGCTTGTCACCGCTTGCCTCAGGGATTCACAAAAAAGGGTGCTGTGTCCCCGTTGACGCCCCAGGTGGCCGGCTGGTCGTCCCCGGGCGCCGCCCACAGAGAACTGTTGTGGCGTTCCGCATAGTGATACGGCCTGCCCGGTGCCCTGACCTCCGGTTAGGCTGCCACCATCATGCGAAGCGGACTGCTCCTCCTTAGCCGCCGCGGTGAGGGTCCCCAGTAAGGCCGACCCCCTCCCCGCGGAGTTCGGTGTTGCCGCCGTCGGTCGTTCTCGGAACCGACCTCCACAGGAGCCCAGCGTCATGACTTCCCCGCACGCCTCCACCCCGATCACCTCCGCGACCGTACGGCAGCGCCCCAGCGGGATGCCCGTCCACCGCTACGGCCGTTACGAGGCGGTGGACATCCCCGACCGCACCTGGCCGAACCAGCGGATCACCCAGGCGCCCCGCTGGCTGTCCACCGACCTGCGGGACGGCAACCAGGCACTGATCGACCCGATGTCCCCCGCCCGCAAGCGCACCATGTTCGACCTGCTGGTGAGGATGGGCTACAAGGAGATCGAGGTCGGTTTCCCCTCCTCCGGGCAGACCGACTTCGACTTCGTCCGCTCCATCATCGAGGAGGGGGCGATCCCCGAGGACGTCACCATCTCGGTGCTGACCCAGGCCCGCGAGGAGCTGATCGAGCGCACCGTGGAGTCCCTGCGGGGCGCTCCCCGAGCCACGGTCCACCTGTACAACGCCACCGCCCCGGTCTTCCGCGAGGTGGTCTTCCGGGGCACCCGTGACCAGGTGCGGCAGATCGCGGTGGACGGCACCCAGATGGTGATGGAGTACGCGGACAAGCTGCTGGGCGAGGAGACCGTCTTCGGCTACCAGTACAGCCCCGAGATCTTCACCGACACCGAACTGGACTTCGCCCTGGAGGTCTGCGAGTCGGTGATGGACGTGTGGCAGCCCGAGCCGGGCCGGGAGATCATCCTCAACCTGCCGGCCACCGTGGAGCGTTCCACCCCCTCCACCCACGCCGACCGTTTCGAGTGGATGTCCCGCCACCTGTCCCGGCGCGAGTTCGTGTGCCTGTCCACCCACCCCCACAACGACCGGGGCACGGCGGTGGCCGCCGCCGAGCTGGCCGTGATGGCCGGCGCCGACCGGGTCGAGGGCTGCCTGTTCGGCCAGGGTGAGCGCACCGGCAACGTCGACCTGGTGACCCTGGGGATGAACCTGTTCTCCCAGGGCGTGGACCCGCAGATCGACTTCTCGCAGATCGACGAGGTACGCCGGACCGCCGAGTACTGCAACCAGATGGAGGTCCACCCCCGCCACCCCTACGTCGGTGACCTGGTGTACACCGCCTTCTCCGGCTCCCACCAGGACGCCATCAAGAAGGGCTTCGACGCGCTGGAGGCCAAGGCGGCCGAACGGGGCGAGCCGGTCGGGGAGATCGAGTGGGCGGTGCCCTACCTGCCCATCGACCCCAAGGACGTGGGCCGCACCTACGAGGCGGTGATCCGGGTCAACTCCCAGTCCGGCAAGGGTGGTATCGCCTACGTGCTGAAGGGCGAGCACAACCTGGACCTGCCCCGGCGGATGCAGGTGGAGTTCTCCCGCATCATCCAGGAGCACTCCGACGCCAAGGGCGGCGAGATCACCCCCGAGGAGATCTGGTCGGTCTTCGTCGACGAGTACCTGCCCAACGAGAGCGACCAGCAGGCCAACTGGGGCCGTGTCGCGCTGCGTTCGGTGCACCACTCCACCGCCGACCAGGGCACCGACGCCCTGACCGTGGAGGCGGTGGTCGACGGGACCGACACCGAACTGCGCGGGCGGGGCAACGGCCCGCTGGCCGCGTTCTTCGACGCGTTGAGCGCCATCCAGGTCGACGTACGGCTGCTGGACTACGTGGAGCACACCATGAGCCAGGGCGCCGGCTCCCGGGCCGCCGCGTACATCGAGTGCGCCATCGACGGCCAGGTGCTGTGGGGGGTGGGCATCGACTCCAACATCGTCCGCGCCTCCATCAAGGCCGTCGTCTCGGCCGTCAACCGCGCCCGCAGGTAGTCCCGGGCCAGAGCCCGGCGCGCTCCCGGACCCTGCCGGTCAGCCCACCGGCGACCGGCACCCCGAGCGCGCCGGGCCGCTTCCTGCCCCACCAGGGGTGCTGACGGGAATCGCCCACTGTGGTTAACATCACCGTCACGACGGCAGCGTTGCCGAGGTCACACGGAGGTGCACAGTGGACCGACTCCACCAGCGGAGAGCCGGTAGGGAACCCAGGTTCCGCCTGGCCGGCGTCCGTACCTCCTGGCACACCCTCGACGACGGCGAGTTCTTCTGTCCCGACTGCGGAGGTGACCGCAACTACCGCCGCCGTACCGGCAGTCGACGCGCGGTCCTGCTGGGCCTGCCCCTGGTGCGGCGGGGCACCACCGGCCCGGTCGTCGAGTGCGCGGACTGCCGTCACCACTTCGACGAGCACGCCCTGGAGCGGCCCACCACCGCCCGCCTCGGCGCCATGCTGCGGGACGCGGTGCACACCGTGGCCCTCGTGGTGCTGGCCGCCGGAGACAGCACCGACTCCAGTCCGGTCGCCGCCGCCGTGGAGTCGGTACGCGCCGCCGGCTTCCCGCAGTGCGACGAGGAGCAGCTGATCGCCCTGCTGGCGGCCTTCGACGCGGAGTCCGTCGAGGGGCACGCCGTGGAGGCGGAGCTCCGGGAGACGCTGGCCCCCCTGGCCGAGGAGCTGGCCCTGCCCGGGCGGGAGAACCTGCTGCTGCGCGGAGCCCACATCGCCCTGGCCGACGGCCCCTACCAGCCGGCCGAGGAGCGGGCCCTGGACCTGATCGGTGCCGCCCTCCAGCTTCCCCCGACCGAGGTCGAACGGCTGCTGGCCGCCGCCCGCGCCGTCTCCTGAGCCCGACGCCGACCCGCACCGTAACGCCGACAGCCCCGGCAGCCCCCGGCCGTACGGGTGGACCGGGCGGAGACCCCCGAAGACACGTACGGTGACCGTCTCGTCACCCTCGACCCCTCGCGCGGGCCCGAGGCCCGGGGCCAGCCCCGGAACGGGTCCCGAGACCAGCCGAAACTCCCGCGAGCTTCCCGCCGGCGCGTCGTACTCTGGGTACCCCAGGAGTCCGAGCAGCAGAGAGGGATGAGCTGGCCCAGAGGCCGCCCATGACGCAGACAACCACCACCCACCAGTCCGAGCCCGCGACAGCTCGGTTCTCCGTTCCGCCGAAGCACCCCATGGTCACGGTGCTGGGTTCCGGCGACTCGCTGCTGCGCGTGATCGAGGAAGCGTTCCCCCGTACCGACATCCACGTCCGGGGCAACGAGATCACCGCCACCGGGGAGCCCGCCGAAGTCGCCCTGGTCCAGCGGCTGTTCGACGAGATGATGCTGGTCCTGCGCACCGGTCAGCCGATGACCGAGGACGCGGTCGAGCGCTCCATCGCGATGCTGCGCAACGACGGCGAGGACGGCGCGAACCCGGCCGAGGTGCTCACCCAGAACATCCTGTCCAACCGTGGCCGCACCATCCGGCCCAAGACCCTCAACCAGAAGCGCTACGTCGACGCCATCGACAAGCACACCGTGGTCTTCGGGATCGGACCGGCCGGCACCGGCAAGACCTACCTGGCCATGGCGAAGGCCGTGCAGGCACTCCAGTCCAAGCAGGTCACCCGCATCCTCCTGACCCGCCCCGCGGTGGAGGCCGGAGAGCGGCTGGGCTTCCTGCCCGGCACGCTCTACGAGAAGATCGACCCCTACCTGCGCCCGCTGTACGACGCGCTGCACGACATGCTGGACCCGGACTCCATCCCCCGGCTGATGGCGGCCGGCACCATCGAGGTGGCGCCCCTGGCGTACATGCGCGGCCGGACGCTCAACGACGCCTTCATCATTCTGGACGAGGCGCAGAACACCAATCCCGAGCAGATGAAGATGTTCCTCACCCGGCTGGGGTTCGACTCCAAGATCGTGGTCACCGGGGACGTCACCCAGGTCGACCTGCCCGGGGGCACCAAGAGCGGACTGCGCCAGGTGCAGTCGATCCTGGAGGGCGTGGAGGACGTCCACTTCTCCCGGCTCACCAGCACCGACGTGGTCCGACACAAGCTGGTGGGGCGTATCGTCGACGCCTACGAGAAGTACGACCACCGCAACGGGACCACCGACGGCACGGCTCCACCCGAGAACCCCGGGCCGCAACGGAACGGAAAGCGCTGAGCACGCGACACCATGTCCATCGAGGTCAACAACGAATCCGGCCGCACGGTCGACGAACGGGCGCTGCTGGACGTCGCCCGGTACGCCCTGAACCGTATGCGGATCCACCCCCTGGCCGAGCTGTCCGTGATCGTGGTGGACGCCGACGCCATGGAGCAGCTGCACCGACAGTGGATGGACCTGCCCGGCCCCACTGACGTGATGTCCTTCCCGATGGACGAGCTACGGCCGCCCAGCAAGGACGAGGAGGAGCCCCCCCAGGGCCTGCTGGGCGACATCGTGCTCTGCCCCGAGGTCGCCGAACGCCAGGGGGCGGCGGCACCCACCCAGCACTCCATGGACGAGGAACTGCACCTGCTCACCGTGCACGGGGTGTTGCACCTGTTGGGATACGACCACGAGGAGCCCTCCGAGAAGGCCGAGATGTTCGGCCTCCAGGCGGCGATCGTCGAGGGCTGGCGCGCGGAGCAGGGCCTGGAGGGCCCCTCCCCGGCACCCACCACGGTCTCGTGATCGGGGAACTGATCGCCTACGCGGTCGCCCTGGTGGTGGTGGCGTGGTTGGCGGCCTGTGCCGAGGCGGGCCTGGCCCGCACCACCAGCTTCCGCGCCGAGGAGGCGGTACGCCAGGGCCGACGGGGCAGCTCCCGGCTGGCGGCGGTCGCCGCCGACCCCACCCGGTACCTCAACCTGGCGTTGCTGCTGCGGGTGTCCTGCGAGATGGCCGCCGGGGTGCTGGTCACCTACGCCTGCCTGCGCCACTTCGACCTCACCTGGGAGGCGCTCACCGTCGCCATCACGGTGATGGTCCTGGTGTCCTACGTGGCCGTCGGGGTCTCCCCCCGCACCATCGGACGCCAGCACCCCCTGAACACGGCCACCGCCGCCGCCTACGTACTCCTGCCCCTGGCCCGGGTGTTGGGCCCGCTGCCCCAGCTGCTGATCCTGCTGGGCAACGCCCTCACCCCCGGCAAGGGCTTCCGCAAGGGCCCGTTCGCCTCCGAGTCGGAGCTGCGGGCCATGGTCGACCTCGCCGAGCAGGAGCAGCTGATCGAGGACGAGGAGCGCCGGATGGTGCACTCGGTCTTCCAGCTGGGCGACACCCTCGCCCGGGAGGTGATGGTCCCCCGTACCGACCTGGTGACCGTGGAGCGGTTCAGGACCATCCGGCAGGCGCTCACGCTGGCACTGCGGTCGGGCTTCTCCCGTATCCCGGTGGTCGGGGAGAACGAGGACGACGTGCTCGGCATCGTTTACCTCAAGGACCTGGCCCGCAAGGTCCACATCAGCCGGGAGGTGGAGGGCGAGCCGGTGTCCACGGCCATGCGGCCCGCGGTCTTCGTTCCCGACACCAAGAACGCCGGCGAACTCCTGCGGGAGATGCAGCGCGACCGTAACCACGTGGCCGTGGTGATCGACGAGTACGGCGGCATGGCCGGGATCGTCACCATCGAGGACATCCTGGAGGAGATCGTCGGCGAGATCACCGACGAGTACGACCGCGAGCTGCCCCCGGTGGAGGAACTGGACGAGGGCGACTACCGGGTGACCGCCCGCCTCGACCTGGGCGACCTGGGCGAACTGTTCGGCCTGGAGCTGGACGACGAGGACGTGGAGACCGTCGGCGGGCTGCTGGCCAAGTCGCTGGGCCGGGTGCCCATCGCCGGCGCCAGCACCACGGTGGACGTCTCCGACACCGCCGGGGCGGACGACGGACTGGTCGGACTGCGGCTGACGGCCGAGGCGGCCGGTGGGCGCCGGAACAAGATCGTGACCGTGCTGGTGGAGCCGGTACGGCAGACCGCCGAGGCGGAGGCCGGGGCCGAGCCGGCCTGACCCCCGCCCGGTACCGGACGGCTGCCCGGTGGCCGTCGGTGGCCGGCCCGTATGCTCGGCCGCATGACTGAGCTGACGCCGGACGACGAGGACCGCAAGCTGGTGACCCTCGCCCGCAGCGCCCGGGCCCGCAACGGCGCCGCCGAGGGCGCGGCGGTACGCGACGGGACCGGTCGCACCTACGTGGCCAGCACGGTGGCCCTGGAGTCGCTGAGCCTCAGCGCGCTGCGCGCGGCGGTGGTGATGGCGGTCGCCTCGGGAGCCGAGTCCCTGGAGGCGGCGGCCGTGGTCACCAGGCTCCCGGCCCCGGTGGCGGAGGACCTGGTGGCGGTGGCCGAACTGGGAGGCCCGGACACCCCGGTGTGGCTGGCCTCGCTGAACGGCGAACCCCAGGGCCGGTACCGGGCCGGCTGAGGCGGCTACCGGGTGGGTGGTCCGGGTCATCCGTCCGGGTCAGGGAGAATGGGGCCCATGAACGCACCCGCTGTCCCCCCGGAACTGGACGGTCCGCACCGTTCGGGCTTCGCCAGCTTCGTCGGCCGCCCCAACGCCGGCAAGTCCACGCTCACCAACGCCCTGGTGGGCACCAAGGTCGCGATCACCTCCAACCGTCCACAGACCACCCGGCACACCATCCGGGGCATCGTGCACCGCCCGGAGGCCCAGTTGGTCCTGGTGGACACCCCGGGGCTGCACAAGCCGCGCACCCTGCTCGGGGAGCGGCTCAACGACGTGGTGCGCACCACCTGGTCCGAGGTGGACGTCATCGGCTTCTGCCTGCCGGCGGACCAGAAGCTGGGGCCGGGTGACCGCTTCATCGCCGGGGAGCTGGCGGAGCTGCGGAAGACCCCCAAAGTGGCGGTGGTGACCAAGACCGACCTGGTCGACTCCCGCGCCCTGGCCGAACAGCTGCTGGCGGTGGACCAGATGGGCAAGCGGCTGGGCATCGAGTGGGCCGAGGTGGTGCCGGTCTCTGCGGTGGCCTCCCAGCAGGTGGACCTGCTGCGTGACCTGCTGACCGCCATGCTGCCGGAGGGTCCGCCGCTCTACCCGGACGGGGAGCTGACCGACGAGCCGGAGCAGGTGATGGTGGCCGAACTGATCCGGGAGGCCGCCCTGGAGGGAGTACGGGACGAGCTGCCGCACTCCATCGCGGTGGTGGTCGAGGAGATGCTGCCCCGACCGGACCGGCCGGCGGAGAAGCCGTTGCTGGACATCCACGCCAACGTCTTCATCGAGCGGCCGAGCCAGAAGGGCATCGTGATCGGGCCCAAGGGGCAGCGGCTGAAGCAGGTCGGTGTGAAGTCCCGTCAGCAGATCGAGGCCCTGCTGGGCACCCCGGTCTACCTGGACCTGCACGTGAAGGTGGCCAAGGACTGGCAGCGGGACCCCAAGCAGCTGCGCAAGCTGGGTTTCTGACCCGGCCTCAGGTCCGTTTGGGCACCGGCACCCGTGCCAGGTCCCGGGCCACGGTCAGCTCGCCCCGGTAGCCGGCGGCCCGGGCCTGCCGGGCGAAGGGGCTGGCCTCCCCCGGCTGGTCGACGTCCTGGTAGCGCTGGCTGAAGTGGGTCAGCACCAGGTGCCGCACCCCGCACTCGGCGGCCACCCGGCCGGCCTGTCCGGCGGTGAGGTGCCCGTGGTCCTCGGCGAGCCGCAGGTCCGCGTCCAGGAAGGTCGACTCGATCACCAACAGGTCGCAGCCCTCGGCGAGTTCGTACACCGCCGGGCACAGCCGGGTGTCCATCACGAAGGCGAAGCGCTGTCCCGGCCGGGGGGCGCTGACCTGTTCCAGGCTGACGCCCCGTACCTGTCCCTCGCGCTGGAGGCGGCCGATGTCCGGCCCCCGGATACCGGCCTCGGCCAGCCGCTCGGGCAGCATCCGCCGGCTGTCCGGCTCCACCAGCCGGTAGCCGAAGGCCTCCACCGGATGGGACAGCTTCCGGGCGCTGAGGGTGTAGCCGGGGGTGGCCTCCAGGACGCCGGACTCGTGGACGGGCCGCTCGGTGACGCCCACGGTCTCCCGGTACGCCGTGGCGTACCGCAGCCGTGTGAAGTACCGCTGCCCGCTGGCCGGGTAGTGGGCCTGGACCGGGTGGGGCACCCGGTCCAGGTTGATCCGTTGGATCACCCCGGCCAGGCCCAGCGAGTGGTCCCCGTGGAAGTGGGTGACGCACAGCCGGTTGAGGTCGTGCGCGGCCACCCGGGCGCGCAGCATCTGCCGCTGGGTGCCCTCCCCGGGGTCGAACAGCAGCCCCTCCCCGTCCCACAGCAGTACGTAGCCGTTGTGGTTGCGGTGGCGGGTGGGGACCTGGCTGGCGGTGCCCAGCACCACCAACTCCCGTACGGACATCGACCGTCAGCCAGGGGGCCAGTTGAGGCCACGGCCACCCAGCACGTGGGCGTGCACGTGGAAGACCGTCTGGCCGGCGCCGGCGCCGGTGTTGAAGATGACGCGGTACCCGGTGCCGGGCCCGCCCTCCTGTACGGCGACCTTCTCCTGTTCGGCCACCGCCCCGGCCTCGCTCAGGATCTGGGCGGCCAGCTCGGGCGCCTCGTTCGCCAGGGAGGCGGCGTCCGGGTAGTGGGCGCGGGGGATCACCAGGACGTGGGTGGGCGCCTGTGGGTTGATGTCCCTGAACGCCAGGGTGGTGTCGGTCTCCCGCACCACGGTGGCCGGCACCTCGCCGGCGACGATCTTGCAGAACAGGCAGTCGGTCTGAGCTTCTCCAGGCATGACAGGATGCTACCGGCCCTCACACCCCCGAGGCCGACGGGTCGTTCAGCCGGCCAACCGCTCACGGGCCAGGGAGATCTCACCGGTGAGCGTCGCCATCAGTTCGGCCGCCGGCATCTCCCGCACCAGGCGGTGCCCCTGCCCCGCCCACAGGGCCATCCCCTGCGCGTCGCCCGCCTGCGCCGCCGCCTTGCGCAGACCGGCGGTGAGGTAGTGGACCTGGGGGAAGGCGGCCGGGGCGTACGGTCCGTGCTCCCGTACGAAGCGGTTGACCAGGCCACGGGCCGGCCGGCCGCTGAACGCCCGGGTCAGCGCGGTGTGGGTGTAGAGCGGGTCGGACAGGGCCCGCTTGTGCAACGGCGAGGCACCGGACTCGGGGCAGGCCAGGAAGGCCGTGCCCAACTGGGCGGCCTGGGCGCCGGCCACCAGCGCCCCGGCGATCTGCGACCCGGTCATCAGCCCACCGGCCGCCACCAGGGGCAGCGCCACCGCCTCCCGTAGCCGCCCCAGCAGGGTCAGCAGCCCCAACTGGGCGCTGTTGCCGTCCTGTTGGGGGTCGTCACGGTGGCTGGACTGGTGGCCACCGGCCTCCACCCCCTGGGCGCACACCGCGTCCGCGCCGGCCTGCTCGGCCGCCCTCGCCTCCGCCACCGTGGTCACGGTGACCACGGTGAGGGTGCCCATCCGTCGGAAGCGGCTGAGTACGTTGGCGCTGGGGCAGCCGAAGGTGAACGAGACCAGGGGTACCGGGTCGGCGTAGAGGATGGCCAGCTTGCCGTCGTAGGCGTCGTCGGTGCCCAGGTCGACGTCACCGAGCCGGGTCTCGTACCAGGCGGCCTCGCCGGCCAGTTGGTCCCGGTAGACCGACAGGGCCGCAGCGTCGGCGTTGTCCGGCTGCGGCAGGAAGAGGTTGACGCCGAAGGGGCGCCGGGTCAGCCTGCGGACGGCACGGATCTCCTCGTACATCGCCTCCGGCGTCTTGTAGCCGGCCGCCAGCGAACCCAGCCCTCCGGCCTCGCTCACCGCCGCCACCAACGCGGGCGTGGAGACACCACCCGCCATCGGCGCCTGGACGATCGGGTGTTCCGTCAGCTGCGCGAAGGAGGCGAGTGGTGGCGACATGGCTCCCGAGTGTATAGACGACACGGCGCCGTGCTGAGGGGGCGGAAGTCACCAGTCCGTGGGGAAAGTGGGGATGGACCACCACAGGGTCCACATCCCGTACGCCCGGATGTGGACCCCTCACCGTCACCGTCCGTTGAAGGCGTCCTTCAGGCGGGAGAACAGCCCCTGCTGACCGGGCTGGAACTGGCCCACCGGCCGCTCCTCGCCGCGCAACTTGGCCAGCCGGCGCAGCAGTTCCTCCTGCTCGGCGTCCAGCTTGCCGGGGGTGGTGACCTCCACGTGCACGATCAGCTGCCCCCGGCCGCCGCCGCGCAGGTGGGTCACACCGCGCTCGTGCAGCGGGATGGACTGGCCGGACTGGGTGCCCGGACGGATGTCGATGTCCTCCCGGCCGTCCAGGGTCTCCAGGGACACCTGGGTGCCCAGGGCCGCCGCCGTCATCGGGATGGTGACCGTGCAGTGCAGGTCGTCCCCACGCCGCTGGAAGGTCGAGTGCGGCGCCTCGTGGATCTCCACGTACAGGTCACCGGCCGGGCCGCCTCCGGGGCCCACCTCGCCCTCGCCGGCGAGCTGGATGCGGGTGCCGTTGTCCACACCGGCGGGGATCTTCACCGTCAGCCCCCGACGGGACCGGATACGGCCGTCGCCCGCGCACTCCTGGCAGGGGGTGGGCACCACGGTGCCGAAGCCCTGGCACTGGGGGCAGGGCCGGGAGGTCATGACCTGGCCCAGGAAGGAGCGGGTCACCTGGGAGACCTCGCCCCGGCCGCGGCACATGTCGCAGGTCTGGGCCGAGGTGCCCGGGGCGGCGCCCTCACCGGAACAGGTGGTGCACACGATGGCGGTGTCGACCTGGATGTCCTTGGTGGTGCCGAACGCCGCCTCCTCCAGCTCGATGTCCAACCGGATCATGGCGTCCTGGCCCCGACGGGTACGGGACCGGGGGCCGCGCTGGGAGGCCGTTCCGAAGAAGGCGTCCATGATGTCGGAGAAGTTGCCGAAGCCTCCGCCGAAACCGGCACCGCCGGCACCGGCGGCCGGGTCCCCGCCCAGGTCGTAGACCTGCTTCTTCTGCGGGTCGGAGAGCACCTCGTAGGCGGTGTTGATCTCCTTGAACCGGTCCTGGGTCTTGGGGTCCGGGTTCACGTCCGGGTGCAGCTCACGGGCGAGACGGCGGAACGCCTTCTTGATCTCGTCCTGTGAGGCGTCCCGGCCGACTCCGAGCACCGCGTAGTAGTCCGTCGCCACTTATGACTCCGCGAGGATCTGTCCGACGTAACGTGCCACTGCGCGTACCGCTCCCATCGTTCCGGGGTAGTCCATCCTGGTCGGTCCCACCACTCCGAGTTTGGCGACCGCCTCGTCGCCCGAACCGTAGCCGACGGAAACGACCGATGTGGAACTGAGCCCCTCGTGATCGTTCTCATGCCCGATGCGCACCGTCATACCGGAGTCGGTGGCCTCCCCCAGCAGCTTCAGCAGGACCACCTGCTCCTCCAGTGCCTCCAGCACCGGGCGGATGGTCAACGGGAAGTCCTGTCCGAAACGGGTGAGGTTGGCGGTGCCGCCGATCATCAACCGTTCCTCGGTCTCCTCGACCAGGGTGTCCAGCAGGGTCGCCAGCACGGCCGAGACCGCGCTCCGGTCCTCGGCGTCGAACCCCTCGGGGAGGTCGCGCACCAACTGGGGAACGTCGGTGAACCGCTGGCCGGCCGCGCAGCTGTTGAGCCGGGCCCGCAGGTCCGCGACGGTGGCCTCGGCGAGCGGGGTCGGGCAGTCCACGAGCCGCTGCTCCACCCGCCCGGTGTCGGTGATCAGCACCAGCATCAGCCGGGCCGGGGCCAGCGACAGCAGCTCCACGTGGCGCACCGTGGAACGGGTCAGCGACGGGTACTGCACCACCGCCACCTGCCGGGTCAGCTGCGCCAGCAGCCGAACCGTACGGCCCACCACGTCGTCCAGGTCGACCGCGCCCACCAGGAAGTTCTGGATGGCCCGGCGCTCGGCGGAGGACAGCGGCTTGACTCCGGCCAGCTTGTCGACGAAGAGGCGGTACCCCTTGTCGGTCGGGATGCGCCCGGCGCTGGTGTGGGGCTGGGCGATGTACCCGTCCTCCTCCAGGGCCGCCATGTCGTTGCGCACGGTCGCCGGGGAGACCTGGAGGTTGTGCCGCTCGGTGAGTGCCTTGGAGCCGACCGGCTCCTCCGTGCCCACGTAGTCCTGGACGATGGCGCGCAGCACCTCGAGTCTGCGTTCGCTCAGCAAGGTGCACCTCCGTCCGACGTTCCGGTGACTGTTGGCACTCTGGGCTGGGGAGTGCCAAATCGCCGTGCCCAGTGTACGGCGGAGGTACGTGACCGAGGCAAGGGTGTGCCGCCCCCCACTCCCCCGGGACTCTCCGAGCACCCGCCGTGGCGGGTGCTCGGAGCGCCGTCGGCACCGGTGACCGACCCGCTGACCGGACACGATCCAGGGGAAACCCCCTAGGCGGTGACCGGACCAGGACGCTAACGTCACCGACATGGTCAGCGCGTGGGAGGAGCTGGCGCCCGGGGTGGCCCGCAGGAGGCTGCCCGGCTGGGACGCCACCGTGGGCGCTGTCGCCGGCCCTGAGGGGGTGCTGGTGGTGGACGCCGGTGCCAGCCTGGACGAGGGCGCGGCCGTACGACGTGAGGTGGAGGCGCGCTTCGGGTGCCCGGTGACCCACCTGGTGCTCACCCACCCGCACTTCGACCACGTGCTGGGGGCCGGCGCCTTCCCCGAGGCGCGGCTGTACGGGGCGGCCGGTCTGGAGGACCGCGTCCACGGTGACCCCGAGGGGTTGCGGGAGGACGCGGTGTGCCACGGCCTGGACGCGCGACTGGCGGCCGAGGCCTGCGCGGCGCCTCCCCCACCGGCGCTCCCGGTCGAGGGGGAACTGGCCGTGTCCCTGGGTGACCGCCGGGTGGTACTGGCGTACCTGGGGCCGGCGCACACCGCCCACGACCTCGTCGTCCTGGTGCCGGGCGAGGGCGGGCACCCCCCGGTGGTGTTCTGCGGCGACCTGGTGGAGGAGTCCGGGGAGCCCCAGGCCGGGCCGGACGCCCACGGCACCAGCTGGCCCGGGACCCTGGACCGGCTGCTGGCCCTGGGCGGCCCCGACGCCCGCTACGTACCGGGCCACGGCGCGGTGGTGGACGCCCCCTTCGTGGCCGCGCAGCGGCGTACGCTCGCCGGCCGTTTCGGCGACTGAGCCCCCGGGCCCGGCACCGCGCCCCCCAACACCGGCCCCGCCACCGGAGGTTGGCCGCGCTCGTGGGTGGGGCTCGGGGGAGAATGCCTCCCATGCGCAGCCGACAGTACGGTCCCGACCTGACCCCGCCGTGGAAGAAGCGGCGGCCGGTGCCCGAGGTGCCCGCCGAACCCGACCTGGTGGTGGAGGAGGTGACCACCGGCTTCTGCGGCGCGGTCGTCCGCTGCGAGAAGACCGCCGAGGGGTTGACCGTCACCCTGGAGGACCGCTTCGGCGCCCACCGCGTCTTCCCCCTGGAACCGCGCGGATTCCTGCTGGAGGGACGCGAGGTCACCCTGGTCCGCCCCTCTTCGGCGCCGAGGGAGACCGGCCCCCGCCGTACCGCCAGCGGCTCCCTGGCGGTGCCGGACGCGCCGGCCCGGGTGGCCCGGGCCGGACGGATCTATGTGGAGGGGCGGCACGACGCCGAGCTGGTGGAGAAGGTGTGGGGCGACGACCTGCGGGTGGAGGGCGTGGTCGTGGAGTACCTGGAGGGAGTGGACCACCTGCCCACCGTGGTCGCCGAGTTCGGCCCCTCCGCCGAGGCCCGGCTGGGCGTGCTGGTGGACCACCTGGTGCCCGGCTCCAAGGAGTCACGGATCGCGGCCGAGGTCACCGACGCCCACGTGCTGGTGGTCGGCCACCCCTACATCGACATCTGGCAGGCGGTGAAACCCTCCTCGCTGGGCATCGCCTCCTGGCCCACCGTCCCGCGCGGCCAGGACTGGAAGACCGGGGTCTGCCGTGCCCTGGGCTGGCCGGAGAACACCGGCGCCGCCTGGAAGCGGATCCTGGGGTCGGTGCGCAGTTTCCGTGACCTGGAACCGGAGCTGCTGGGGCGGGTGGAGCAGCTGATCGACCATGTGACGGTCGGCGGCCCGAACGGCCCCTGAGCCAGGGGTCCGGCCGGGCTACGGGCCCCGGTGGGGATGGCGGACAATGGTGCCCATGTCCCCCTCCGCCCTGCCCGACGGCGAGCCCGTGCCCGCCGACGGTTCGCTGCCAGCCTCCGCGCTCGTGGACGCCGCGCGACGGCCCCTGGCCTTCTACCTGCACGTCCCGTACTGCGTGACCCGCTGCGGCTACTGCGACTTCAACACCTACACCGCCGAGGAACTCCGCGACCGGGACGGCACGGTGGTCGCCTCCCGGGACACCTACGCCGCGACCCTGGTGGAGGAGGTCCGGCTGGCCCGCAAGGTGCTGGGCGACGACCCGAGGCGGGTGGAGACCGTGTTCGTCGGGGGCGGTACCCCCACCCTGCTGCCCCCCGAGGACCTGGGCCGGATGCTGGAGGCGATCCGCTGTGAGTTCGGCTTCGCCGAGGACGTGGAGATCACCACCGAGGCCAACCCCGAGACGGTGGGCCCCCGCTATCTGACCGGCCTTCGGGAGGCCGGCTTCAACCGGATCTCCTTCGGGATGCAGTCCGCCCGCCGCCACGTACTGGCCGTACTCGACCGGACCCACACCCCCGGGCGGCCGGAACGCTGTGTGGCCGAGGCACGGGAGGCGGGCTTCGCCCACGTCAACCTCGACCTGATCTACGGCGCCCCCGGGGAGACCGAACAGGACTGGCAGGCCAGCCTGGACACCGTGCTGGAGACCGGCGTCGACCACGTCTCCGCCTACGCCCTGATCGTCGAGGAGGGCACTCAGCTGGCCCGGCGGATCCGTCGCGGGGAGGTGCCCCCCACCGACGACGACGTCCACGCCGACCGCTACCTCCAGGCCGAGGAGACGCTGAGCCGGGCCGGCCTGGAGTGGTACGAGGTGTCCAACTGGGCCGCCGACCCCCGCTCCCGCTGCCGGCACAACGAGCTGTACTGGACCGGGGCCGACTGGTGGGGCGCCGGCCCCGGGGCGCACAGCCACGTGGGCGGGGTCCGCTGGTGGAACGTCAAGCACCCGGCCGCCTACGCCCGGGCCCTGTCCCAGGGCCACTCCCCCGGCGCCGGCCGGGAACTCCTCACGGCGGAGGACCAGCGGGTGGAACGGATCCTGCTGGAACTGCGGCTGCGCGAGGGCTGCCCCCTGGACCTGCTGGCCCCCGAGGGGGCGCGGGCAGCCGCCGAGGCGGTGGAGCGAGGCCTGCTGGACGCCGGGGCCCACACCCGTGGGCGGGCCCAACTCACTCTGCGCGGAAGGCTGTTGGCCGACGCCGTGGTACGGGACCTGGTCGACTGAGCGACCAGGTCGGGTGGGGCCACCTCAGAGCACCGCTCTCCTCAAGCGGGTGTCGTTGCCCCGTCCCGCACGTGTGGGGGGGCGCCCACCCAGCCGGTGCGACGCCCCCCACGTGGTCCGTCAGCGCGCTACGCCTCGCGGGAACCGGCGTACATGTCGTCCAGCAGATAGCCGAACTCCCGCTCCACCACCGGGCGCTTCAGCTTCAGGCTGGGGGTGAGGTCGCCGTGCTCCACGTCCAGGTCGCGCGGCAGGATGCGGAACTTCTTGATGGTCTGCCACCTCTGCAGGCCCTCGTTCAGTTCCTTCACATGGCCGTCGATCAGCTCCCGGACCTGGTCGGAGGCGACCACCTTGGCGTACGGCTGGTCACCGAGGCCGTTCTCCTCCGCCCAGTTCATGATCGAGGGCTCGTCCAGGGCGATCAGCGCGGTGCAGAAGTTCCGGTCGGCGCCGTGCACCACGATGTTGGAGACGTACGGGCAGACCGCCTTGAACTGGCCCTCCACCTCGGCGGGGGCGATGTACTTGCCGCCGGAGGTCTTGATCAGGTCCTTCTTGCGGTCGGTGATCCGCAGGAAGCCGTCGTCCGACAGTTCGCCGATGTCCCCGGTGTGGAACCAGCCGTCGTCCTCCAGCACCTCCCGGGTCTGCTCGTCCAGCCCGTGGTATCCCTGCATCACGCCGGGGCCGCGCAGCAGGATCTCGCCGTCCTCGGCGATCCGCACCTCGGTGCCCGGAAGCGGCTTGCCCACCGTGCCGGTGCGGTAGCTCTCGCCGGGGTTCACGAAGCTCGCGGCCGAGGTCTCGGTGAGCCCGTACCCCTCCAGGATGTGCACCCCGGCGCCGGAGAAGAAGTAGCCGATGTCGGGCGCCAGTGCCGCCGAACCGGAGACGCAGGCCCGCAGCCGGCCGCCGAAGGCCTCACGCAGCTTGGCGTACACCAGCTTGTCGGCCACCGCGTGCTTGGCGCGCAGCCCCACCGGCACCGAATGGACGCCGGTGCGGCGGAAGTTGTCCTGGCTGACCTTGGCGTACTCCCGGGCCACCCCGGCCGCCCAGAGGAAGATCTTGTACTTCGCGGCGCCGCCGTCCCGCGCCTTGGCGGCCACCCCGTTGTAGACCTTCTCGAAGATCCGGGGCACGGCGGCCATGTAGGTCGGGCGGACCACCGGGAGGTTCTCGATGATCTTGTCGATACGGCCGTCCACCGCCGTACTGTGCCCCACCTCAATCTGCCCGGCGATCAGCACCTTGCCGAACACGTGGGCCAGCGGCAGCCACAGGTACTGCAGGTCGTCCTCGGTCACCAGGCTGGTCTGCTTGATCGCCTTGGCCATGTACGACCAGCAGTCGTGCGGCAGACGCACGCCCTTGGGGCGACCGGTGGTGCCGGAGGTGTAGATCAGGGTGGCCAACTGGTCCGCGCGCAGCGCGGCGACGGCCTCCTTCACACACTCGGGCTTCTCCTTGAGCCGCTCGGCACCTCGACGGATCAGCTCGTCGAGGGAGAGCACCCAACCGTCCGGGTCACCCTCGGCCGGAGTCGCGTCGGCCTCCTCGATCACCACCACGTGGGCCAGGTCGGGGAGTTCGGCCCGCCGGGCCCGTACCTTCTCCAGCTGGGAGGCGTCCTCGGCGATCAGCACCCGGCTGTCGGAGTCGGCGAGGATGTACGCCGTCTCCTCCTCCTTGGTGCTGGGGTAGACCGTGGTGGTCGCCGCCCCGGCGCACAGCACGCCCAGGTCGCACAGGATCCAGTCGACGCGGGTGCTGGAGGCCAGGGCCACCCGCTCCTCCGACCGCACCCCGAGGGCGATCAGCCCGGCCGCGATGCGGAACACCCTCTCCGCGGCCTCGCTCCAGTTGTAGGAGCGCCACTCGTCGGGCCCGTCACCGGATGCGGGCGGCACGGGGTAGCGGTACGCCTCCCTCTCCGGGGTGGCCTCCACCCGCTCCAGGAAGAGCGTCGCCACGGAGGGCGGACGGTTCTCGATCAGGGATTGTGCGTCGCTCACGACATCCTCCGGGCCCACGCTAGCGGCAGGGTGACTGACGAGTAACTATCGAACGAGGTCAGAGTAGAGCCCGAGTGGCCCGTACGTAAGTGCTCCAGCGCTCACTTCCCGAGGAAGGTTCCAGGAAAACGATCCACACACTCGCGGGGTTCCCCTCAGGTTCCGCCCGGACCACCCTCGACACCGGCGCCCACCGGATCTTCGGGGGAACTCCGAGAGCGCGGAAATCACGGAAATCACGACCGCGTCACGAAGTCATAAACCTTGACGCGTCCCCGTCGGCACCTATCGGCAGGCCCCACTCCGACCCCGACCGGAACCACCGTGAAGAGGCACCGGAAAGGGGTACGGGCGGTGGTGGGACGGGGTGCCGTCGCACGTGGGGAGCCCCCACCCGACAACCGGACCCGTCGCCCCGACCACCGTGGGGAATCTACTTCTTGGCCTTGCCGGAGTCCCCGTCGGAGTCGGTGGAAAGCGCGGCGATAAAGGCGTCCTGCGGCACCTCGACCCGGCCCACGACCTTCATTCGCTTCTTCCCCTCCTTCTGCTTCTCCAGCAGCTTCCGCTTTCGGGAGATATCTCCGCCGTAACACTTGGCCAACACGTCCTTACGGATCGCGCGAACCGTCTCCCGGGCGATGACCCGGGAACCGATGGCCGCCTGGATCGGCACCTCGAACTGCTGCCGGGGAATCAGCTCCCGGAGTTTGGTGGCCATCCGTACGCCGTAGCTGTACGCCTTGTCCTTGTGCACGATCGCGGAGAAGGCGTCCACCTTGTCCCCGTGCAGCAGGATGTCGACCTTGACCAGGTCGGCGACCTGCTCGCCGGTCGTCTCGTAGTCCAGCGAGGCGTAGCCACGGGTCTTGGACTTCAGGGCGTCGAAGAAGTCGAAGACGATCTCGGCGAGCGGCAGGGTGTAGCGGAGTTCCACCCGCTCCTCGGAGAGGTAGTCCATTCCCAGCAGGTTGCCCCGGCGCGACTGGCACAGCTCCATGATCGCGCCGATGAACTCGCTGGGGGCGATCAGCGTGGCCCGCACCACCGGCTCGTGGACGACGTCGATCTTGCCGGTGGGGAACTCGCTCGGGTTGGTGACCGTGTGCTCGGTCTTGTCCTCCATCTCCACCCGGTAGATCACGTTCGGCGCCGTGGCGATCAGGTCGAGGCCGAACTCGCGCTCCAGCCGCTCCCGGATGACCTCCAGGTGCAACAGCCCCAGGAAGCCCACCCGGAAGCCGAAGCCCAGGGCGGCCGAGGTCTCCGGCTCGTAGACCAGCGCCGCGTCGTTCAGCCGCAGCTTGTCCAGGGCGTCCCGCAGCTCCGGGTAGTCGGAGCCGTCGAGGGGGTACAGGCCGGAGAACACCATCGGCTTGGGGTCCTTGTAGCCGCCCAGCGGCTCCTCGGCACCCTTGTGCTGCTGGGTGACCGTGTCACCCACCTTGGACTGCCGCACGTCCTTCACGCCGGTGATCAGGTAGCCGACCTCGCCCACCGCCAGTCCCTGGGAGGGGGTCATCTCCGGGGAGTTGGTGCCGATCTCCAGCAACTCGTGGGTGGCGCCGGTGGACATCATGCGGATCCGCTCTCGCTTGGAGAGCTGACCGTCGACCACCTTCACGTAGGTGACCACGCCACGGTAGGCGTCGTAGACCGAGTCGAAGATCATCGCGCGGGCGGGGGCGTCCTTCACCCCCACCGGCGGGGGCACCTGGCGCACCACCTCGTCCAGCAACTCCTCGACCCCCTCACCGGTCTTGGCCGAGACCCGCAGGACGTCCGAGGGTTCACAGCCGATGAGGTGCGCCAACTCCGCCGCGAACTTCTCGGGTTGGGCCGCCGGCAGGTCGATCTTGTTGAGCACCGGGATGATGACCAGCTCGTGCTCCATCGCCAGGTACAGGTTGGCGAGGGTCTGCGCCTCGATGCCCTGGGCGGCGTCCACCAGCAGGACGCAGCCCTCACAGGCGGCCAGCGAACGGGAGACCTCGTAGGTGAAGTCCACGTGCCCGGGGGTGTCGATCATGTTGAGGATGTGCGCCGTGCCCTGGCTCTCACCCTCCTTCGGTGAGGACGCCCACGGCATCCGCACCGCCTGGGACTTGATGGTGATGCCGCGCTCACGCTCGATGTCCATGCGGTCGAGGTACTGGGCGCGCATCTGCCGCTGCTCCACCACACCGGTGAGCTGGAGCATCCGGTCCGCCAGGGTCGACTTGCCGTGGTCGATGTGAGCGATGATGCAGAAGTTACGGATCACGGCCGGATCGGTCTGGCTCGGCTCCGGCGCGTTCGAAGGGATCGCGGGCACGCGGGGTCCTGTCACTGAAGGCACTCGTACATAGGGGTCGCCGCCTATCGTCCCATGACCGGGAGCCTCCCCACCGATTGGGAGGGGCACGGACCCTGCTGCTAGTCTGGCCCACCGTGTCTCGCGTGCTCGCACGCCGAGGCGACCGGCCGCCGGACACATTCCCAGGGGACCAGCCATCACGCGCAGTCCGTACGGGATCGACCGGGGCCAGCCAACGCACATCATCGACCCCGCAAAGGCTCTTTTTCGTGGCGAACATCAAGTCCCAGATCAAGCGGATCAAGACGAACGAGAAGGCCCGCCAGCGCAACAAGGCGGTCAAGTCGGAGCTCAAGACCGCTATCCGCCGTGTCCGTGAGGCCGTGGCCGCCGGCGACGCCGAGAAGGCCACCGTCGCGGCGCGCGAGGCCTCCCGCAAGCTGGACAAGGCCGCCAGCAAGGGCGTGCTGCACAAGAACAACGCGGCCAACAAGAAGTCCGCCATCGCCCGCAAGGTCCACTCCCTCCAGGGCTGACCCACCGGGCGGTGCGCCCCGGGGCGAGCGGACCTCTTGGACGCCTCGCTCCACCCCCGCACCACAGGTCGCCGACGCACCCTCTCCGTCCCCACGGCCCACACCGGGCCGGGGCCCACGAGAGGACGTTCGAGCCCTCTACCTCGACCGCGAGGCGACCAGCGAAAAACGGCGCAGATCCCGTCCCCACGGGGAGCCGTAACAGATCGTGTTGTTCGCCACAGCACTGTGTGAGTGCCCCGGAAGGCAGCTTCCGGGGCACTGTGCTGTCCCTGGTGGCCAGCCCCTCGAAGCGGGCGGGGAATTCACCGACACCACCGCTCCGCAGTTGTCATGAGCGCGGTAGCGTCATGACATGTCGACCCCAGGTAGCCAGCCCAACCCCTACTCCCAGCACAATCCGTACCAGCAGCCCGCCACCGGGTCCCCCAACCCGTATTCACAGTCGCCTGGTTACCCCAACTCCCCCTACGGCAGCGGTCCTTCGGCAAGCTCGCCCGGCACCGGGGGGCAGGGAGGCGGCAAGGGTTGGCTGTGGGCCGTGCTGGGAGCGGTCGGCGCCTCGGTCGTGTGGGCGGGCGGGCTGTTCGCCACCGGCGTGCTCCCGGGTGACGACGACTCCGCCGACCTCGCCGGGAACCACTACTACTCCGACCCCTGCGAAGCGGCCGAACTCACCTCCACCGACGACCACTACAAGGTCGAGTCCCCGAGCGACAACTCCTACCAGGGCTACGCCTTCGAGGGGGACAACCTCGACCAGAGCGCCTGCGTCAAGCGCCTCACCCCCAACTCCCAACAGTCCAGCGGCTACTCCACGACCCAGTTGACCGTGACCATGTCCTGGCACAAGAAGTCCGACCCGACCGAGGAGTTCGCCGACGAGTGGAACTCCTACTCCGACCGGGGATACGGGGACATCAACTACACGGTGACGCGGACCACCGGGCTCGGTGACGAGGCCTTCGTGGTGACCCAGGAGGACGACAAGAACGGACTGCGCTGGGCCACGGTCGCCGTGCGCGAGGGCTGGGTGGTCCAGGTGCTCGACTGGAGCTCGTACTCCAGCAGGAGCAGCGAGGAGGCGGGGCACCCCGCCAAGGACACGCTGGTGGAGATGCTCAAGTCGGATGCCCGGGAGTCGTTGAAGAACCTCAAGAAGCCCAACGACGGCAACAACCGACGTGACCCCGGTCGCGGCGACGTCTGAGTCCCCGGCCACCCCGACGGCCGGGCCAACGGGGCGTGGTGGAGGCCCCGTTCACGTCCGCCCTCGGCAGTTCCGTGACGGTGCCGCCCGGTGTGGAGACGCCGTCCTCCGGCGGATGGCGTTCAGCCGGGAAAGCGGGCTGGCTCGCGCCGGCCTGAGCGGCCCCGGCTCTGGGCCGAATCCCTCGCGTCATCGGCCAGCCACACCCACGTCAGACCGCGTGCCGGCCCAGGGCAACGCAGGCCCCAGGCCACGTCGGGCGGCTTCCCCCACCGTTGAGAACCCCCCGCGGGTACGACGCGACGGCAACCGTGTGTGCCGTCGCTGCCCGACACCGAGGCATCCCCCGATCGCCTCCCGTGCACCCACGGTGCCTTCTCATCGCACAGGACCCACCACGGGTCGGGAACGTCGGCCCCTCTCCCCGGACCTCCAACTCTCGCCCAGCACCAGCGGGTTGAGCCTCTCTCCCCTGCCCGGCGTCATACGGAGAGGGGTGGTCCCGAGTGCCCCTGGTACCCGCGCACCAGAGAAGCGGGGCGGCCCGAGGCTCGTGCCCTCCGTGGTCACGGCCCAGCCAGAACGAGGTGGGCGTCCGGCCAGAGCCGTTGGAGCGTCCACGGTGACCGCTCAAGAGGCGGCCGTACACCCCTGTGCGGGCCAGCCCGGGCCGTACCCAAGCACCGGCGTGGGCCCCGGCTCCTACCGGTCTCTCATCTCGTCATCGCGAACGGGCCGCGCTGGCGATGGTGACCACCGCCTTCTCCAGGGCGAACTCGGGATCGGCGCCGGCCCCCTTGACCGCCGCGTCCGCCTCGGCGACCGCCCGCAGAGCCTGTGACACTCCCGCCGCCGACCAACCACGCATCTGCTGCCGCACCCGGTCGATCTTCCACGGTGGCATCCCCAACTCGCGCGCCAGGTCACCCGGTCGCATCCCCCGGGGCGCGGAGGCCAACTTGGCCACCGACCTCACTCCCTGGGCCAGTGCGCTGGTGACCAGCACCGGAGCCACCCCGGTGGACAGTGCCCACCGCAGGGCCTCCAGGGCGTCAGCCGTACGCCCCTCCACCGCCCGGTCGGCGACCGTGAAGCTGGAGGTCTCCGCGCGCCCGGTGTAGTACCGCGCGACCTCCGCCTCGTCGACCACCCCCTCGATGTCCGATGCCAGCTGGGCACTGGCCGAAGCCAGTTCGCGGAGGTCACTGCCGATCGCGTCCACCAGGGCCTGACAGGCCTCCGGCGTCGCGGACCTCCCCGCCGTACGGAACTCGTGACGCACGAAGGCGACCCGGTCCGCCGGCTTGGTCAGCTTCGCGCACGCGACCTCGCGCGCCCCCGCCTTGCGGGCGGCGTCCAACAGCCCCTTCCCCTTGTTACCGCCGAGGTGGATCAACACGAGGGTGATCTCCTCGGCCGGCGCACCGAGATACGCCTTCACGTCCTTGACCGTGTCGGCGCCCAGGTCCTGGGCACCTCGCACCACCACCACCTTGCGTTCAGCGAACAGGGAGGGAGTGGTCAACTCGGCGAGGGTGCCCGGTTGCAGCTCACCGGGTGCGAGCTGGCGCACGTCCGTGTCAGGGTCGGCCGCACGCGCGGCGGCGACCACCTGCTGCACGGCGCGGTCCTGCAACAGCTCCTCGGGGCCCACCGCGAGGGTGACCGGAGCGAGCGGGTCGTCGGTGGTTGTCTTCCTGGCCATCACCGCACAGCATCCCACGCCCCACTGACAGGTCCGGCTGTCGCAGAATGGGTCCGTGTCTGACGTACGACGGATTCTGGTACTGCCCGACCGGGACGCGGCCGAGGAGTTGGCCGAGGAACTGGTCGACCGCCTCGCTCTCCCCATGGAGCCCCAGGTGGTGCGCGAGGCCCTGGCGGGTGAGGACGATGCCGAGGACGCCCAGTGGCTGGTGGTGATCGAGGACGAGAACGCCGTCCAGCAGACGGAGTTGCTCCAGAAGCTGGCCGAGGCCCACGAGGGGTGGCTGGAGTACGACTGAGGGGTCGGCGCTCGCGTCGGCGTCTTCCGGCTGAGCGGTAGGCCGACCCGTCGTCCGTGACGGCCAGGGCACCGTCGCGGTCCGTACGGAGCACCAAGGTGCCCAGCCCGTGCAGGGCCTCCACCAGGCGCGGGGCGGGGTGCCCGTACCCGTTGTCCGCGCCCACCGACACCAGGGCCACCCGAGGGCTCAACCGGGCCAGCAACGGCCAGTGTTGGCGCGGCGACCCATGGTGGGCGACCTTGAGGACGTCGACGCGGTCCAGAGAGGGGTGGGCCTCCAACAGGCTGCTCTGGGCCCTGGGCTCCAGGTCACCGGTGAACAGCGCGCTCAGTCCGCCCGCTCGGACCAGCAGAGTCACGCTGGCGTCATTGGCCTCGGAGCCCTCCCCCTCCTCGGAACGGCCAGCCCCCGCCGGCGCCCCGCCAGTGGCTGCCTCTTTCGCGGGTGGCCACAACACCTCCCAGGACAGGGGCCCCAGCTGCCTGCGTTCACCGCGTACGGCCGTGTGCACCGGTACTCCGGCTCGTCGGGCCGACTCCCGGACCATCCGAGCCTGGCTGGGTGGTTCGGCCAGCTCGGTGGTCTGGATCGCCCCCACCGAACGGTCACGGAGCACCCCGTCGAGCCCTCCCACGTGGTCGGCGTGAAAGTGGGTGAGCACCAGCAGGGGCACCGTGTGCACGCCCAGCGTGCGGAGGCACCGGTCCACGAGTCCGGGTTCCGGCCCGGCGTCCACCACCAGTGCCCTGCCCTTCCCGGCGTTCACCGCGAGGGCGTCCCCCTGGCCGACGTCACACATCGCCACCCGCCACCCCCTCGGGGGCCAGCCCGTGAGGGTGGACGTCAACGGGGCCGGTCTCAGTACGGCGACCAGCAGCCCGACCACGAGCAACGCGCAGAACCAGCGGAGCCGCAACAGTGGCCGGAACAGCAACAACATCCCGGGCACCAGCACCGCCAGCGCCAACCCACCACTCCAGCCACCCGGCCAGCTGACCACCGCACCCGGCAGGTCGGCTCCCGTACGAGCCACCCGGGCCAGCCCCAGGGTGGGCCAGCCCGCCAGCCAGGCGACGCCCGCCCCCAGAGGGGCGGAGAGTGGATGTGTCGCGAGAGCGGCGAAGCCCAGAACGGTTGCCGGTGCGACCAGGAACTCCGCCAGCAGGTTGCAGGGCACCGCCACCAGGGAGATGTGGGCGGCCAACACGGCGATCACCGGGGCGCACACCGCCTGTGCGGCACCGGCGGCGGCCAGCGCCTCCGCGAACCGTGCGGGGACTCCCCTCCGCTGTAGCGCGGCGCTCCAGCCCGGCGCGATGGTCAGCAGCGAACCGGTCGCCAACACGGACAGCAGAAAGCCGAAGTCCGTCGCCAACCAGGGGTTCCAGAGGAGGAGCAGCAGCACGGCGGCGGCCAGGGCCGGCATCAGTGACCGCCGTCTTCCGGTACCGATGGCCAGGATGGTGATCAACCCGCACGCGGCTGCCCTCAGCACACTGGGGTCCGGGCGACAGATCACCACGAAGGCCAGCGTCAGCAGAGCGCCCAGCAAGGCCGTGGTCCGCAGCGACAGCCCCAACCGTGCGGCCACTCCTCGCCGTTCGGCACGGACGGCCATACCTGGTGGTCCCGTTAACAGGATGAGGACGACCCCGAGGTTGGAGCCGCTGACCGCCAACAAGTGCGTCATGTCGGTGGTACGGAACGCCTGGTCCAGATCGGCCGGGATACGTGAGGTGTCGCCCACCACCAGCCCGGGCAACAGGGCCCGTGCGTCGCCGGGCAGTGCGTCACTGGCCTTTCGCAGTCCGGCCCGCAGCCCTCCGGCGAACCTCTGCATCGTGCTGGGCTCCCCCACCTTCTCCGGTGGGTCCGTAGCGTCCACGGTGACGAGGGCGGCCAGGTCCCGACCGCCGAAGGTGACCTGGCCTTCTGAAGGGGTGGGAGGCACCGCCCTGCCGGTCACCCGCACCGCGGTGGAGGGCAGCAGCCCCAGCCACGCACGCCGGAGTTGGGCAGTGGAGTCGTATCGCTTCTCCTGTGGACCGGGGAGTCGGACCAGCAGCAGTACGGGGTTTCGCACCCGGGTCCGGGAGCCGTCGAGCTGGGTGACCTGTCGGGCCTCAGCCGGGATCACCACGGTGGGCGCTCTGCCACTGTCCGAAGTTCGGGCCAGTCGGGGGTCCTTGGTGACGGTGACCTCGACGACGGTTCGCTGACGTTGTTCGGCCAGCTCGGGCAGCGGACCACGATGGAGGTCCGCCGCGTGGAAAAGGGCGGAGGTCCCCGAGGCGGCGGCGCACAGCAGTGTCATCGCCAGTGCCAGTCTTGCCCGGGGCGGAAGTCCGCGACCTCCTCCCCCACTCCCGGGTTCCTCGGGGGGACGTGCGCGGGCGCCCAGCCCGGAGGACGAGGAACAGAACAGCAGCAACGCGAGCGCGGTCGACACCACGACGGCCGCCGTGACCATCCCCCGGGGAGCGGCCAGCCCCACCCCGGCCGCGAACCAGGCGGCAAGCGCGGGCACCACGAGCCTCAGGTCCAACAGCCTCCGTGTGGGGTGGCGTTCCGGGCTTTCGGGCTCAGCAACCCTGCCGGGCCCACGTTCCGGGTGGTCGTGGCCGTGGTCGTGAGAAGTCGAGGTCGTCCTCATGGCGTGACCCGGGGCTGGAGTTCGTCGAAGCGGCGGTCACCGATGCCGCTGACCTCCCGCAGTTGGTCGACCGAAGTGAAGCCGCCGTGCTCGTTGCGGAAGTCCACGATCTTCTGGGCAAGCACCGGCCCCACTCCGGGCAGGGTTTCCAGCTGCTCGGTGGTGGCACTACTGAGGCTGACCGGTGCGCCGGACTGGGCGGGGCCCGCCCCCGGCTCAGGGCCAGCTCCGGTGGGTTGTTGCGCGGAGCCGACCACGATCTGTTCGCCGTCGACGAGCAACCGGGCCCTGTTCAGCCCCTTGGTGTCGGTGCCCGAGCGCACGCCGCCCGCGGCCTTGAGGGCGTCCTCCACCCGGGACCCGGCAGGCAGCCGGTGGATACCGGGCCGTCGCACCTTTCCCGAGACGTCCACGACCACGCGTCGGGCTCCGCCCTGCGGCGCCGAGGAGTGGGGCGAGGCTCCCGAGGTGACCAGCGGGTCCGCGCCACTGGTGGGAGCTGGTGTGGGTGCCGCCGAGGGTGCGGAGACGGGCTCGGGTCCGCCTGACCAGAAGCGGTAACCGGCGAAGGCCAGCAGGAGCAACAGCACCAGTGCCAGCGCGATCAGTGTGCGGGGCTCCACCCCGCACCGCAGCCGAGCCCAGTGGACCAGCCTCCTGGCCGTACCGGGTGGTGCGGAGGAGCCCTCCGGGCTGCGTGATGGTGCGGTGGGGCTCGTCGCGGTGTCCTCGGTGCCCACTCGGGGTCTGGTGGAGCCCGGAAGGCGAGGCGTGGGGTCGGGGCCGGGAGTGGCCTGCTGACGGATGGTGGGTGAGCCGACGGCGGGCGGTGTGGTGGGTGAGGCGGTAGCTGCCGCCACGGGCAACTCCACTGTGTTCGAGGGCGAGTTGGCCTCCGCCTCGATCCGTGCCCGGCGTTGCCGCAGTGCCGTTCGGGCAGCGGCGATGGCCTGGTCACGGGTCAGCGTTGAGGAGTTGGAGGGTGCCTCCTCCCGTTGCCCGACTCGTGGGGGCCGGAACGTCGTCCGGTGGGATTCCGCTGGACCAGCGTCGGGGTGCGCCGTGAGTCGGGCTGAACTTGCCCGCTGGGAGTGGCGGTCCTGCTCGTCGGACCAGGGCAGGTCCGTGGACGGCAACGTCTGTGTGGGGGCGAGGAGTTGGGCGGCACGTTCCCGTAGAGCGGTGGTGGTCGCGTCGGCAGGAGCCGGGTGGGTTCGCACGGTGGTACGCCGCGCGCGGTCACGGAGGCGGGCGGGGCGCGAACGGGGACGGTTTCGGGCGGGGTTGGGACGTCGGTGGCTCGGGGCTGAGGGGCGTCGGGTGCTGGCCATGGCGCGAAGCTATTGAGGACGCCGGGCAGCCGCTGACCGGCGTTGATTTCTGTGGATAACCAGCCGGTTGTGGATAACCGAACCACTCGACAGTGGTAACAAACCGTCCCCGAGGTTCGTCAGCCGGTGAACGTGTGCACCATCGACTCGTCGGCACTCGCCTCGTCACCCACTCACTCGCGGCCTCGGCGCTCTCCGCCTCCTGGCCGGCGCCAGCAGCCCACTCTTCAGGGATACGCCCATGCCTCGTGCCCGTAGCGCTCTCGCTCCCGCCCCTCACCTCCGTACCGGCGTTGCCGGCCTCCACCTGTACGCCAGACGACCTGTCACGACTGGGGCGGCGGCTGTCCTGGCGATGCTGGCCGTGCTGTTCGGGGCGAACTGGGACTCAGCGCAGGGCCACCACCGCACCCAGCAGCCCAGGACCGGTATGCGCGCCGATGACCGCACCGACCTCGCTGACGTGCAGGTCCCGCACATAGGGCACACGGCCGCGCAGCCGCTCCGCGAGTTCCTCGGCACGCTCAGGAGCGGCCAGATGGTGTACGGCGATGTCCACTTCCCGGGCACCCGCGCGCTCCACCACGATCTCCTCCAGCCGGGCGATGGCCCTGGAGGAGGTCCTGACCTTCTCCAGCATCTCGATGCGCCCCTCGGAGAGTTCCAGGATCGGCTTGACCGCGAGGGCCGAGCCCAGCAAGGCCTGGGCGGCACCGATACGACCACCACGCCGCAGGTAGTCCAGGGTGTCCACACAGAAGTAGGTGGAGGTGTGCCGAGCCCGTTTCTCCGCAGCGTCGACGGTCTCCTGGAGGCTGCCTCCCCGAGCCGCCCGCTCGGCTGCCGAGATGGCGCTGAACCCCAGAGCCATGGCGACCATTCCGGTGTCCACCACCCGAACCGGCACGGGAGCCGTCTTGCCGGCCAGCACGGCGGCGTCGTAGGTGCCGGAGATCTCGGCGGACAGGTGAAGCGAGACGATTGCCTTGGCGCCGTTGGCGGCGACCTTGCGGTAGGCCTCCGTGAAGCTCGCCGGGCTGGGGCGGGAGGTGGTCACGGCGGCCCGCCGGCGCAGAGCGTCGGAGAGCGACAGGACGGAGATCTGGGTCCCCTCCTCAAGAGCCTGTCTCCCCATCACCACGGTCAACGGCACCACGGTGATGTGGTGCCATTCCAGGATCTCCGTAGGCAGATAGGCCGTGGAATCCGTGACGATCGCGACATGGCGGGACATGAGCAGGAGGTTATCTCTCAGCAGCCGTATCCAGCAGCACGCCCCCGCGAAGCGAGGGACTCATGAAGGTGTGGTTGTGCTGGGCAAAGGGGGAAGCCAGGCACGAGGGCAACGAGATCACCTCTGTGACACATCGCGCTAGGCACTCTGGGAAGGCCAGTCCTTGGAGAAGTTCAAGCCTGTCCCTTCCGTACGGTCGGCCTGGTCACGGCCGAGAGCCCGCTTCGGATCAGAGCCCATGGCACGGCCGGAAGAGGGTTCGGACTCTCGTTCCTTCGACGGTTCCGCTGCGGCCAGGGGTTCCTGGTCATCCGACCAGGAACGAAGTGCCCCCGCTTCCACGGAGATCTGCTGCCGCAGCGCGGCCAGCCCCTCCTCGTCGAAGCGCCGGGCACGGTCCTGTGCGGCGTGCCGAAGCGAGTCCGCCGATTCCCGCACGATGTCCACGCGCTCACGCAGTTGCGGAAGGGCCACCCGGACTCGACGGGAGTCCGGCTCAGCTTCCAACAGGCCCAGTTCACGGTCGAGTTGACGAGCGTGGTCGTGGAGCTGGTCCAGCAGGCTCAGCGATTCGGACAGGGAGGAGTCGGTGGCGACCCTCGCCTCCAACTCCCGCCGTGTGCCGTCGATGGACCTGCGCAGTTCCAAGCGGGTACGCACCACGTCGCCCACGATGTCGGGGCGAGTGGCCTTGGCCCTCAGGGCCGCCTCGTCCACGGAGCGGCGTACCTGGACACCCGCACGCTCCACCCCGCTCTTGACGGCGCGTACCGCCTTCACCGTCACCAGGATTCCCAGGCTCAGGCAGACCACGAAAAAGAGAGCCATCACACCGAGAACAACGTCCATAGGTGCTCCGCATCTCGCTCGGGATGACGATCGGTCGCTTCCTACACGGTAAACCCAGCGAGAGGGACGTGAGGCCTTGATCAGCCCCGAGACTGCCCGCATCCGTCCCGTAGGGGACGCCCCAGCGAGCGGAAGCCGACCAGGGTGCCCGACTTCCAATCCCTCGACGCCGACCAGCGGTTGGGCCGTGCCCGTCCGGCACGACCCAACCCCACGTGGAACGGATCAGCCAGGAACGATGTTGACCAGCTTGGGAGCACGCACGATGACCTTGCGGATCGCCGCGTCCCCCAGGGCCTTCACCACGCCGGGGTCCGCCAGGGCCTGGCGTTCCAGGTCCGCCTCCTCGATCGAGGGCGGCACCTCCAGACGGGCCCTGACCTTGCCCTTGACCTGCACCACACAGGTCACGGTCTCGTCGACCACGTACCGAGGGTCCGCCTGGGGGAACTCATGGTGAACAACCGTGTCGTCGTGCCCCAGGCGGTGCCACAGTTCCTCAGCCACATGCGGCGCCAACGGGGCGATCAGCAGCACCATGGCCTCCGCGACCGAGCGCGGTACCTCGCTCAGCTTGGTCACATGGTTGTTCAACTCCGTCACCTTGGCGATCGCGGTGTTGAAACGCATGTTGTCCAGGTCCTGACGCACGCCGTCGATCGCCTTGTGCAGCGCGCGCAACGTCTCCTCGTCCGGCTCGGCGTCCACCACGGTCACGGCACCGGTGGCCTCGTCGATGACGTTGCGCCACAGCCGTTGCAGCAGCCGGAACTGCCCCACCACCGCACGGGTGTCCCAGGGGCGGGAGACCTCCAGGGGGCCCATCGCCATCTCGTACAGGCGCAGGGTGTCGGCGCCGTACTCGTCGCAGATCTCGTTCGGCGTCACCGCGTTCTTCAGCGACTTGCCCATCTTGCCCAGCAGTCGGGAGACCCGCTCGCCCTGGTAGTAGTACTCCCCGTCCCGCTCCTCGACCTCCGCGGCGGGCACCGCGATGCCCCGGCTGTCGCGGTAGACATAGGCCTGGATCATTCCCTGGTTGAACAGCTTGTGGAACGGCTCGGGCGAGGAGACGTGCCCCAGGTCGTACAGGACCTTGGACCAGAACCGGGCGTACAGCAGGTGCAACACCGCGTGTTCGGCGCCGCCCACATACAGGTCGACGCCACCGGCGGGCAGCCCTTCGCGGGGCGCCATCCAGTACCGGTCGATCTCCGGGTCGACCAGCATGTCCGGGTTGTGGGGGTCCAGGTAGCGCAGCTCGTACCAGCAGGAGCCAGCCCAGTTGGGCATGGTGTTGGTCTCCCGCCTGTAGCGGCGCACCCCGCGACCGTCGCCCAGGTCCAGCTCGACGTCCACCCACTCCTCGTTGCGCGACAGAGGCGTCTCGGGGGAAGCGGAAGCGTCGTCGGGGGCGAAGGTACGAGGGGAGTAGTCGTCGACCTCGGGCAGTTCCAGAGGCAGCATCGACTCGGGCAGCGCGTGGGCCACGCCCTCCTCGTCGTAGACGATGGGGAAGGGCTCACCCCAGTAGCGCTGGCGGCTGAACAGCCAGTCCCGCAGCCGGAAGTTGACCGTGCCCTCACCGATGCCCTGCTCGGTCAGCCACTGGTTGACGTGTTCCTTCGCCTCGGTGACCGTCAGACCGTCCAGCGACAGCGAGCCGTGGGAGGAGTTGACGACCTTGGCGTCATACGAGTTGAAGGCCTCTTCCCAGGTGCTCGGGTCGGTGCCCCGGTCATCCTCGGGCTCGACGACACAGCGCATCGGCAGCTCGAAGGCCCGGGCGAACTCGAAGTCACGGCTGTCGTGTGCCGGAACGGCCATGATGGCGCCGGTGCCGTACCCCATCAGCACGTAGTCCGCGATGAAGACCGGTACCCGCTCGCCGCTCACCGGGTTGGTGGCGTAGGCGCCGGTGAAGACGCCCGTCTTCACCTTGGCGTCGGCCTGCCGCTCCACGTCGGACTTGCTGGCGGCCTCGGCACGGTAGGCGTCCACGGCCGCCCGAGGGGTGTCGTAGCCGCCGGTCCAGGCCTCTCGGGTGCCCTCGGGCCAGGCGTCGACGACCAGCGAGTCGACCAACTCGTGCTCGGGGGCCAGCACCATGTAGGTCGCCCCGAACAGGGTGTCCTGTCGGGTGGTGAACACGGTGATCCTGGCGTCGCCCACCGGGAAGTCGACCCGGGCGCCCTCACTTCGGCCGATCCAGTTCCGCTGCTGCAGCTTGATCGCCTCGGGCCAGTCCACCTGGTCCAGGTCCTTCAGCAGCCGGTCGGCGTAGGCGGTGATCCGCATGTTCCACTGCCGCAACTTGGCCTTGAACACCGGGTAGTTGCCCCGCTCGGAGCGGCCGTCGGCGGTGACCTCCTCGTTCGCCAGGACCGTACCCAGCCCGGGGCACCAGTTGACCGGAGCGTCGGAGGCGTACGCCAGGCGGTACTCGCCCAGCAGGTCGGCCTGCTCCAACGCGCTCAGCTGGCCCCACTCCCTCCACCCCTCGGGAGTGGGCCGCTCACCGGAGGAGAACTGACGGCGCAGTTCCTCGATGGGCCGGGCGCTGTCGACCTCGGGGTCATACCAGGAGTTGAAGATCTGCAGGAAGATCCACTGGGTCCACTTGTAGTAGTCCGGGTCGATGGTCTTGAAGGAACGACGCTGGTCGTGCCCCAGGCCCAGGCGGCGCAGCTGCGCGGACATGTTCTCGATGTTGGCCTCGGTCGACACCCGGGGGTGGGTGCCGGTCTGCACTGCGTACTGCTCGGCGGGCAGGCCGAAGGCGTCGAACCCCAGGGTGTGCAGGACGTTGTGGCCGGTCATCCGGTGGTAGCGGGCGACGACGTCGGTGGCGATGTACCCCAGAGGGTGTCCCACGTGCAGGCCGGCGCCCGAGGGGTAGGGAAACATGTCCATGATGAACTTCTTCGGCCGGGCGACCACCTCGCTGTCGCCGGCCAGGGAGTCGTGCGAACTCGCCTTGCTGGGCGGCGGGTTGGGCGCCTCGTAGACCCCGTTCTTCTCCCAGGAGTCCTGCCAGCGTGCCTCGATGTCGGCGGCCAGTGCCGCCGTGTAGCGATGGGGGGCCGTGGCCTCGGCGGGAGTGGTCTCACTCATCGTTCTCAAAGCTCCATCGGTCGTCTGAGCCGTCGCGGAAATGAAAAATCCCCTCGCACAGGAGGGGACGCCGCGCTGATTCCGGCCGCACGATCAGCGGCAGCCGGAGCTACTCAGCGCGGCCCGCTAAGCAGAAGGGACACGGCACGCATAGGGTCAGGGTACCGCAAGGCCTCCCCCGGTCCGACCGCATACCGGCCGGCGGGGACAGGGAACGCGGACACCAGGCCGGGCCCACCTCGGCACCCGCCAACCGGCGCCTGGCGAACAGCTGTTGGGCTGCCCCGAGCGCATCCGTGGGCAGGGAACGCAGAAGCGGGCCGCCATCATGACGACCCGCCCTGAACTGTGGAGCTAAGGAGAATTGAACTCCTGACCTCTTGCATGCCATGCAAGCGCTCTACCAACTGAGCTATAGCCCCGAGTAAGCCTTCCGCGCGATCTCCCGCGTCGGCTGCGCCTACCTTACACGGCACCAGCCACCTCACGCCAAATCCGCGTCCCGTGGCCCACGCGCCCACTCGGTCACGACTCCACGGCCGCCCGGAAGGCGCCGTTAGCGCTGGCAGACACTGTCAGGCGCTGGCGAAGGAGTAGAACCGCTTCAACGCGCAGTGCTCGTCCAGTAGCCGTCCGTAGATCGGTTCGCCGTCCAGCTCACGATAGGTCTCGATCGGGTCGCCCTTTATGATCAGCGCCCGGGCGCACTCCTCGCACCAGTACTGGTAGGCGGGATTGGGAGGTTCCATGTCGCGGACGATCGGAGTACCGCCGGTACACCAGTCGCACTTCCGGCTGTGCGCACCCATCCGACATCAACTCCAGGTGTGGCCACAGGCCGTGCACACGTAGGAAACCCCTCCATTGTCGCCCAGCACCTGGGCGACGTTCGACGATCCGCAGGCAGGACAGTCGAGGTGCGCCCAGGGCGGGTACGACAACACAGGGTGCTCGGCGTCCTCAGCGAGGACCGTCCCCGACATATCGCAGCCCCTCCGTCAGGCCCCACCCCTCTCGACCGCGTCGATTCTGCCATGCCCGAAGCGCGCGCAGCAGTACCCGAGTCACCTCGGTGAGGCACACCACGCACCGCTGGTGCACCGGAACTCCGGCCCTGGCGGCTTCCGTTCCGGGAAAACGAGAAGATCCCGCCCTCAGGGAGGACGGGATCTGAGCATGGAACCGTGGAACTGTGTGGAGCTAAGGAGAATTGAACTCCTGACCTCTTGCATGCCATGCAAGCGCTCTACCAACTGAGCTATAGCCCCGTCACCGGGCCTTGCGGCCGGCGAACGAGTCAGAGCTTACCCGGAACAGTGGCCGGCTGGGAAATCCGTTGCGCCGCCCCGGCGGAACCGTAGCGGCGAGCGCCCCGACCCTCGCCCGGGAGCCGAACCGGAGCCCCTCGGAGGGTCAGTCGTCGTCGCCCAGTACCGGCTCGGGCAGGGTGCCCGCGTTGTGCTCCAGCAGTCGCCACCCTCGGGCGCCTTCGCCCAGCACGGACCAACAGCAGTTGGACAATCCGCCCAGGGCCTCCCAGGAGCGGGGTTCCAGACCGAGGAGCCGACCGATGGTGGTGCGGATGGTGCCGCCGTGGCTGACCACGACCAGGATCCCGTCGTCGACGAGCTTGTCCGCCGCCGCCTCCACCACGGGCGCCGCCCGCTCAGCGACCTCGGTCTCCAGCTCGCCACCACCTCGACGCACCGGCTCCCCCCGCTTCCAGGCGGAGTACTGCTCTCCGTACTGTTCGACGATCTCCTCGTGGGTGAGCCCCTGCCAGACGCCGGCGTAGGTCTCCCGCAGCGCCTCGTAGTGGCTGACCTCCAGGTCGGCGAGGGTCGCCAGTTCGGACGCGGTGTCCCGGGCCCGCTGGAGGTCGGAGGCGATGATCGCGTCGGGGCGGAGTGCCGCGAGCAGCCTCGCCGCACGGCGAGCCTGGGCCACTCCCCCCTCGGTGAGAGGGATGTCCGTGTTGCCCTGGAAGCGGCGTTCCAGGTTCCAGGCGGTCTGTCCGTGCCGCCAGAGCACGACCCTACGGCCGCGTGCGTGTTGCTTCCCGTTCAGTTGAACTCTCCGTCCAGAGCGCCGTCGCCACCCGCCTCGGCCGCTCGTCCCTGGGTCGCCTTGGCGTCTTCCGGCAGGTCAAGCTGCGGGCAGTCCTTCCAGAGCCGCTCCAGAGCGTAGAACACCCGCTCCTCGCTGTGTTGGACGTGGACCACCACGTCCACGTAGTCGAGAAGCACCCAGCGGCCGTCGCGCTCGCCCTCCCTACGGGTGGGCTTGGCTCCCAGCTCTTTCAGCAGCTGCTCCTCGACCCCCTCCACGATCGCCTTGACCTGCCGGTCGTTGGGCGCGGAAGCCAGGAGGAAGGCGTCGGTGAGGACCAGTACCTCGCTGACGTCGTAAGCGACGATGTCGTGGGCGAGCTTGTCAGCCGCCGCCTGGGCGGCGACATTGATCAGCTCCAGTGAGCGGTCGGTGGCGGTCACAGGCAGTGCTTTCGGTAGAGGAGCGGTCGGTCACACACGCGTTCCAGGGTCTCACGCCGGTGAGGGTGGCCGGTCCCACGAAAGCCGGTACCGAAGAGCGCGCCCCGCCCCCGTGGGTTCACCTCGGGGGCGGGGCCGGCTCACCCCTCGTAGTCGCGGCCGAGCACCACCAGCACGTCGGCCGAACCGGCGTCGGTGGAGCGCTTGACGGAGCCGTCCGGCAGGTCCAGGGTCCTGGCGATCTCCTTGGCGCGGTCCGCCTGGTCCTTCTTGGAGTACAGCACCTGGGAACGGGCCTGGACGCCCTTGCCCCTGCCACCGTCGGTTACCGAGAAGCCGCCGTTGACCAGGGCGACCTGGGCCGCCTCGTCCGCCTTCGAGTCCCCGCTGGAGTTCCTGACCCGGATGGTGGGCGCCGCGTCGGGGTCGGTGTTCTTCACCGTGCCGCCGAGCACCTCCTTCACCACCCCGTCGCCGGTACGTTCGCTGAGGGTGCCGTTGCCCTGCACGGGCAGGAGCTGGGTGCGGTAGTCGCCGGACTTGGCGTGGGCGGCCAGGGAGGCCAGGGAGGCGCCCAGTTGGGACTGGTCCAGGGAGGGGTCGGGGACCTGGCCCAGGGCCTCCACGGTGCGGGTGGCCGACTTGGCGTCGCTGGTGAACTTCTTGAACACCGCCTGCATGACCTGTCCCCAGCGGTCCAGTTGCGCGGACTGGCGTTCGCCCTCGGCGCGGTGGGTCGAGTAGGCGACCGCCGCCCTTCCGTCCAGGTCCTGGTTGGCGCCCTTCTTCACCAGCGGCCGGTCACCCTTCTTGTCTCCGGGAACGGTGACGTCGGCGGTGAGGGTCACCCCGCCGACCGACTCCACGAGGTTCTCCAGGTACGGGGTGTCCAGCCGCCAGGTGCCCTTGATCTTGGCGCCCAGCAGCTGGCTGAGGCTGTCCCTGGTCGGTGCGGCGCTGTCCTCCTCGACCGCCTTGCCCAACGTGGTGGGGTCCCCGTCCTCGGAGGCGAGGGCCAGGGAGTTGGGCAGCAGCAGGGTGTTGCCCTTCTCGGTACTGGCGTTGTCGACCAACAGCAGTGTGGAGCTGGGGGCGTCGTTGGTGGGTCGGAGGTGGACGACGATGACGTCCCGCTTCTGCCCGGCCGCCGGTCCGGCCTTGGCGCCCGGTGCATCGACACCGGGGAGCTTGCCGGCGTACCAGAGGTAACCGACACCACCGGCCAGGACCAGGGCGAGCACCACCAGTAGGGCTATGCCACGGTTGCGCCCCCGCCGCTTGGCCTCCTCCCTCCGTTCGGTACGGCTCTCGGAGAACTTCAGCCAGTCGATGACGTCTTCGGAGTTGTCGTCGGGCTCCTCGACGAAGGCGAACTGCTCGGTCTGGTAGCCGGGATCCGTGGCGGAGGGCCCGTTCGCCCCACGCCCCGCACCACCGCCCGAGGGCCCCTGCCCTCCGTAGACCGGAGGCTGCTGACCGGTACCGAAATCCGTGACGGGGGGCTGCTGACCCGTACCGAAGTCCGTAACCGGAGGTTGCTGACCAGTCCCGAAATCCGCAACAGGGGGCTGCTGACCAGTTCCAAAGTCCGCGACCGGAGGTTGCTGCCCAGTTCCGAAATCCGTGACCGGCGGTTGCTGACCCGTGCCGAAATCCGCAACAGGGGGCTGCTGACCAGTCCCGAAATCCGACACCGGAGGCTGCTGCCCAGTTCCGAAATCCGTGACCGGCGGTTGCTGGCCGGTGCCCTGGTCGTAGCCGGGATAGCCGCCGTAGGTCTGGTACGGGTCGGGCTGGGCGTACGGGTCCTGGTAGCCGGTCGGGGCGTAGGGGTCGGCCTGGGGCGTGTAGTACTGCCCGGCCTGGGTGCCATAGGGGTCGTACGGGTCGTAGCCGGGTTGCTGGCCTTGGGGTGGTTGCTGGGTGGAGGCGTAGATCGGCTGCCCCAGTTCGTCGTAGCCGATCACCTGGGGCTGTTGCTGACCGTACGGGTCGTAGTGGTGGCCGTAGCCGTCCCCTTGGCGGTTGTTCACGATCGGGGTTCCTCCCCCTCTCGATAGAGCCTCCGCTTGCTGATGTACCTCACCACGCCGTCCGGCACCAGGTACCAGACCGGATCGCCCCGTTCGACCCGAGCCCGGCAGTCCGTGGAGGAGATCGCCAGGGCGGGGACCTCGATCAGCGAGACCCCGCCGTCCGGCAGCCCCGGGTTGGACAGGGCGTGACCGGGACGGGTGACGCCGATGAAGTGGGCCAGGGAGAACAGTTCGTCGGCGTCCCGCCACCCCAGGATCTGCGAGAGGGCGTCGGCCCCGGTGATGAAGAACAGTTCGGCGTCGACATGCTCCTCGTGCAGTTCGCGGAGGGTGTCGATGGTGTAGGTGGTGCCCGGACGGTCGATGTCGATCCGGCTGACGGAGAACTGAGGGTTGGAGGCGGTGGCGATCACCGTCATCAGATAGCGGTCCTCAGCCGGTGACACCCGCTGGTGACTCTTCTGCCAGGGCTGCCCGGTCGGCACGAAGATCACCTCGTCGAGGTGGAACCGTGCCGCGACCTCGCTGGCGGCGACCAGGTGGCCGTGATGGATCGGGTCGAAGGTCCCGCCCATCACGCCGAGCCGACGCCTGGCGTCGGGCTCCGCCGCTATGTCGTCTCCCATGCACGCCGACCTTAGCCCCAAGTCGAACGGATCGAGACCTCGATCAGCGGTCGCGGTTGAACCGGGTGGTGATCCACAACAGGAACAGCAGGGCGAAGAACGCCCCACCGCCGGTCAGGAACGGAGAGATGGCGGAGCCCTCACTTCCGTGCTCGCCGCCCTCGCCACCGGAGGCGAGAACAAGCAGGGCGTCATGGGCGGTGCTGGCGAGCGTCATCGTCGGCGTGTCCATCCGGTGTAGGAGTTCTCAGCTTGGCAACAGGCACATCGTAAGGCGACATCCACAGACCGCTTAAGGCACCCGGCGGTTAGTGTGGGGCGGAGTACAGGCCAAGGAATGACGGGTGACTTCACAACCCGCTGGGGGGCTCACATGACTGACGAAACCAACGCGCGACGGCTGCCGGGCCGCGACCGTCGCCGCTTCCCGGGGATCAGTTCCCGGGCCTACGAGCACCCCGCCGACCGTTCCGCCCTGGTGGCGCTGCGCAAGCTCACCGGTTTCGACACCGTCTTCAAGGCCCTCAGCGGTCTGCTGCGGGAACGCAGCCTGCGCCTGCTGTTCCTGGCCGACTCGGTCCGGGTCAGCGAGGAACAGTTCGCCCACCTGCACGACATGCTCAAGGACGCCTGCGACATCCTGGACGTGGAGAAGGTCCCGCCGATCTACGTCACCCAGGACCCGAACCCCAACGCCATGTGCGTGGGCATGGACGAGCCGATCATCGTGCTCACCACGGGCCTGGTGGAGCTGCTGGACGAGGAGGAGACGCGCTTCGTCGTCGGCCACGAGGTCGGGCACGCGCTCTCCGGGCACGCCGTCTACCGGACCATCCTGCTGTTCCTCACCAACGTCGCGGTCAAGGTCGCCTGGATCCCGCTGGGCAACCTGGCGATCACGGCGATCATCACCGCCCTGCGCGAGTGGTTCCGCAAGTCCGAACTGTCCGCCGACCGGGCCGGCCTCCTGGTGGGCCAGGACCCCGACGCGGCGCTGCGGACCATGATGAAGCTGGCCGGTGGCAACCACCTGCACCAGATGAACATCGAGTCGTTCATCAAGCAGGCCGAGGAGTACGAGAAGGCCAACGGCGACCTCCGCGACTCGGTCCTCAAGATCATGAACGTCCTGCCGCGCAGCCACCCCTTCGCCGCCGTACGGGCCTCCGAACTGCGCAAGTGGTCCACCAGCCGCGACTACCAGCGGATCATGGACGGCCACTACCCGCGCCGCAGCGAGGACAAGGACACCTCGCTGAGCGACTCCATCAAGGAGTCCGCCAGCCACTACACCGAGTCCGTCAAGAGCAGCAAGGACCCCCTGATGGGGCTGATCCGCGACGTCGCGGGCGGGGCCAACGACCTCGGCGGGAAGCTGCGCGACAAGTTCACCGGAGCCGGCGCCTCCCAGAACTCCCAGAACTCCCAGAACTCGCAGAGCAAGGGCGGCGAGTCCCCCTCCGAGGGGTCGGACGGCTCCTCGGAGTCCGGCGACGGCGACAGCCGCTGAGCCGACCCCGGCCTGACCGTCGGTGCCCCGGGCCTGGAGCCCGGGGCACCTGTCGTTTCCGTACCCGGTGCCCCTCCGGCCCTCCTCGGCCTTCTTCGCGCTCGGCTCAGTGCCGGGGGTGGGGCTGGGCGCTGTCCGCCATCACCCCGCACAGCGAGCCGTGGTGGGGGTCGCGGTCGAAGGGGTCGGTGCCGGCGGACCGGTCGTCCTTCGCGCGCTGTCCGGCCAGCAGCGGGCGCATCACCCCGCTGGGGTCGGTGGAGCAGGCCATGGGGCCGGCCCGTACGGCGGTCTGCCGGACGTTGAGGTGCCGGTCCCGCAGGTCGTCGCGGGTGAACTGCATACGGATCTCACGCCGCACGGTGAACAGGGAGGCGTCCGGCTTGTCGTCGCCGTCCCGGTCGACCACCCGCGCGGTTCCCTTGCCCTCCTGGCCGGTCGCGGGTTGCACCGCGTAGACCAGCACGTGGTCGGCCGTGACCTCCAGGGTGCCCTGGTTGCCCTCCCGCACGAAGAGGGTGCCGCGCACCCGTACCGCCGGATCGGCGAGGCGGGTGGTGGACGGGTCGAAGCGGACCAGCCAGCCGGTGGCGGCGTGCCGGCCGTCACCGGAGGGGCGCCGCAGGCTGGTGTCGAACTGGCGCCGCTGGTCGGGGTCCAGCAACCGGCGTACCGGTGCGGCGGCCCTGCCGTTCAGCACCCGCTGGTCCATGGAGGACTCCACCACGTACTCCTTGGCCAGGGCGAGGGCGGAGAGCACCTGGGTCTGCGAGAAGTTCTCGGTGGGCCGGGGGCGGGGCAGGGCCACCCCGGCGGCACCGCTGCGGTAGTGGGCGGCGGGGCTGTGGCGGAACAGGTCGCGGGGGTTGGAGCCGGGGACCGCGCCCTTGGGGGCCAGAGGTATCACGGTGCTGCGCATGGGTTCCGCCCGCCGTTCGGGCGGGGTGTAGGGGCTGCGTACGCCCAGGTAGATGGCGGTGCCGAAGGCGACCATGATCAGCAGCACCATCACGATGCCCTGTCGTGGCGAACGGGCCAGGGAGGACCAGGGGCGCCGGTCCCGCACCGGCCGGGAGTCCTCCCGCAGCCGTTCCTGCGCGGAGTACTCCTGGAGTCGGGCGGCCTCGACGAACGACTCGTCGAAGACGACGGAGCGGTACTCGTCGTCGCCTCCCGAGCGCCTCCCCTCGGGTGGGTCCCCACCTGTGGCCATGCTCCCAGCGTCGCATCCTGTCGGAGAAGTGGAAAGACTGGACGGCCCCCACCACCGGCGGAGGCCCAACCTCCGCTACCGCGAGGTCCGTTGGCCCGCCAGCCCGCCGTCCGACCAGGGGCCGGCCACCGGGTCGCCCGACGCCCTCAGCGGTCCAGGGGTACGGCGGAGGTGGAGGGGTCGGCGAACTCCTCCCGCCCGGGTGGCGCACCGGGGGCGGGGTGGCCGGAGTCCACGTTGGCGGTGGCCGGCGGAGGGCTGGGGGTGCCCCGCTGTCCGGCGGCGCCCCGGTAGACCGAGGCGAAGGCCAGGGCGACCACTCCGATGCCCATCACCACGGTCAGCACCCAGGCGACCGGACGGTGCCAGCGGCCGTGACCCCGGTAGGGGCGCTCGGCGCCGTCGTCGAAGGCGCCGTAGTCGTACTCCGGGTCCTCCGGGGTGACCCGGGCGGGCCTCAACTCCCTCGCCGGCCCGGCGAACTGTCCACGGTGGCCGTCGAGGAACTCGGCTTCGACGCGTGCCTGGGCAGCCGCGCGAACCCGCTCCTCGGCGGTCGGCTCGTGGAAGGTCGCCGCACGCACGAAGTCCTCGTCGAAGGGGACGGCGAAATCGTCCGCCGCCCTTCGGATGCGCTCCTCGGGCTCCTCACCGTCCTCGAACGGCTGGCCCGCCAACTCGTCAGGCACCAGTCCAGAGTAGTCCGATGTGGGCCCCTTAGGCAGTCCGCGCGGGGATTCCCTCCGCTATGCCGCCAACTCCCTTTCCGCACGGGGTTGTTCGGCCAGGTCAGCCCGTTCGGCCACCTCGGGCCGTTCGGGTCAGGACCGGGCCGGCGCCCCGCTACGGACGGACCTGGCCGTCTCCGGTGACCAGGTACTTGGTCGAGGTCAGCTCGGGCAGCCCCATGGGGCCCCGGGCGTGCAGCTTCTGGGTGGAGATGCCGATCTCGGCGCCGAAACCGAACTGGCTGCCGTCGGTGAACCGGGTGGAGGCGTTGACCATCACGGCCGTGGAGTCCACCAGGGACTGGAACCGCCGCGCGGCCCGGGTGTCCCGGGTGACGATGGCCTCGGTGTGGCCCGAACTCCAGCGCCGGATGTGGGCCACGGCGGCGTCCAGGTCGGGCACCACGGCGGCGGCGATGTCCAGGGAGAGGTACTCGGTCCCCCAGTCCTCCTCGGTGGCCGGCACCACCTCGCCCCCCAGCTTCTGCCAGTGCGGGTCGCCGTGCACCGTGACCCCCGCCCCGGTCAGGGCGGCCAGGGCGCGGGGCAGGAAGTCCTCGGCGATGTCCTGGTGCACCAGCACCGTCTCCGCCGCGTTGCAGACGCTGGGGCGCTGCGCCTTGGAGTTGACCAGGATGGACAGCGCCTGCTCGGGGTCAGCGGCGGCGTCCACGTACACGTGGCAGTTGCCCACCCCGGTCTCGATCACCGGCACCGTGGACCCCTCGACCACGGTGCGGATCAGTTCGGCTCCGCCCCGGGGGATGAGCACGTCGACCAGGCCACGGGCCCTCATCAGTTCGCCGACGCTCTCCCGGTCCCGTCCGGGGACCAGGCAGACCGCGTCCCGGGGCAGGCCGGCCCGCTCCAGGGCGTCGCGCAGCACCTCCACCAGCACGGTGTTGGAGGCGTACGCCGAGGAGGAGCCGCGCAGCAGGGTCGCGTTACCGGACTTCAGGCAGAGGGCGGCGGCGTCCACGGTGACGTTGGGGCGGGCCTCGTAGATGATGCCGACCACTCCGAGCGGCACCCTGACCTGGCGCAGTTCCAGGCCGTTGGCCAGGGTCGAGCCCCGTACCACCTCGCCCAGCGGGTCGGGCAGGGCCACCACGTCCCGTACGTCGGAGGCGATGCCGGCGATCCGCTCGGTGGTGAGCGTCAACCGGTCGACGACACCCTCCGGGGTCCCGGCCTCCCTCGCGGCGGTCACGTCCTCGGCGTTGGCCGCCAGGATCTCCCCGGCACGGCTCTGGAGGGCGTCCGCCATGCCCAACAGTGCCGCGTCCCTGCTGGTGCGCGGCAGCGGGGCCAGCTCGGCGGCGGCCTGGCGGGCGCTACGGGCGGTCTCCCGTACGGGCGAGTTCGAGGATGCGCTCATGACGGCAGCCTAGGGCGTCAACAGGGTGAAGGAGACGCCCTGACCAGCCACCGGACGGCTCGACGGCCGGTGGCACGCGCGGGGCACCGGCTCAGAACGGGTGGACGCCCAGGGCGGAGGTCGGCGGTGGACCGTAGCCCTCGGCCAGCCGCTGGTGGTACGTCTCCTGGCCCACGACCTCCAGACCGACGATCTCCCAGGGCGGCAGGCTGGCGGTCTCCCGGTGTTCGCCCCACAGGCGCAGGGCCACGGCCGCCGCGTCGTGCAGGTCGCGGGCCTCCTCCCAGTACCGGATCTCGGCCCGGTCGTGGGCGTAACGGCTGGCCAGGAGAAAGGGATGGTCGTGGGCCAGTTTCTCCAGGGCGCGTCGCACCTCGCGCAGGGGCGCCTCCTCCCCCGCCAGACTGAGGGTGACGTGCCACATCCTGGTGCGCTGTCGCTGTCGCGGCGGCTGGTCGTCCTGGGCCCGAGCGGCGCCGGGGGGCTGCCCCTGGTCGCGGTGAGGATGCCCGAGGTCGACGCTGGTCAGTCGTCTCACTGGTGGCCTCCGTGGTCGGTACGGTCACTGGGCTCTGCGGCCCAGTGAAGAGTTGACCAGCCGATCGGCCTCCATGTGGCCGTTTTGGCGAAGCCACCCCCTCGGTGGGGTGCCGAAAGGGCCCCAACGGCCCCTGGGCGGGCGGCTCTTGGGGACTGCCGGGGGACGCCCCCGGGGCGTCAGTGGTGCAGCAACACCAGATCATCGCGGTGCACGACCTCGCGTTCGTAGGCCGGTCCCAGCTCGCGGGCCAGCTCGCGGGTGGAGCGGCCAATCAAACGGGGGATCTCCCGGGCGTCGAAGTTGACGAGCCCCCGGGCGAAGGCGTGCCCGTTCAGGTCCCGCAGCTCGATCGGATCGCCGGCGGAGAAGTCGCCGTCCAGGCCGGCGATGCCGGCCGGCAGCAACGAACTGCGGCGTTCCCGGACCGCTCGTACCGCGCCGTCGTCCAGGGTCAGCGACCCGGTCGGGGTGGAGGCGTGGGCCAGCCACAGCTGCCGGCCCCGGGAGCGCCGGCCGGTGGGGTGGAAGTGGGTGCCGGTGGGGCGGCCGAACAGGGCGTCGGAGGCCCGGGTGGCGGAGGTCAGCACCACGGGGATGCCAGCCGCCGCGGCGATCCGGGCGGCCTCGACCTTGGTGACCATCCCGCCGGTGCCCACCCCTGAGCCGCTGCTGCCGAGGGACACCCCCTCCAGGTCACGCGGTCCGTTGACCTCGCTGATGCGGGTGGTGCCGGGGCTGCTGGGGTCGCCGTCGTAGAGGCCGTCCACGTCGGAGAGCAGCACCAGCAGGTCGGCGCGGATGAGGTGGGCGACCAGGGCGGCGAGCCGGTCGTTGTCGCCGAAGCGGATCTCGTCGGTGGCGACCGTGTCGTTCTCGTTGACGATCGGCAGGGCGCCCATGGACAGGAGCTGTTCCAGGGTGCGGTAGGCGTTGCGGTAGTGGGCGCGGCGGCTGGTGTCGTCGCTGGTGAGCAGCACCTGGCCGACCCGTCGGCCGTACCGGGCGAAGGAGGCGGTGTACCGGGCGACCAGCAGCCCCTGGCCCACACTGGCGGCGGCCTGCTGGCGGGCCAGGTCCCTGGGCCGGCGCTCCAGGCCGAGGGGGGCCAGCCCCGCGGCGATGGCCCCGGAGGAGACGAGGACGATCTCCCGGCCCTCGTGGGGGGCGAGCGCGTCCACCAGGGCGTCGACCCGGTCGGCGTCCAGGCCCCCGGAGGCGGTGGTCAGGGAGGAGGACCCGATCTTCACCACGACGCGTCGGGCCTGGACCACGTCCTGCCTGACCGCCCGGTCCCGGTCGTCCCGACGTCCGTCCGCTGTGTGCTCCGCCACCGTGCTCTGCCGTCCCCGCGCCTCGCGACCGATCGATACGTCCGCAATCTACGCCAGCGGCCCGGACGGACGGGACGCGGTTCCGCCCCGTGGACGGCTGGACGGCACGGGCGGGGCCGGGGCGTACGGGACCGGACGGGCGCCGAGCGTCGTAACCGGGACCGCGCTGTGATTCGCGCCGCGGTTCGCGCTGTGATCCACGCTGCGGTTCGCGCCGTGTTCGACGTTCTGTGACGTCTTATACCATCGAAGATTGTCACTGGGGCGGCCACCGGCATACGGTCAGTGGTCAACCCGACCGGTGCCCGACAATCACTGGTCGCCTCCCCATCCGATCGACTCCTGCCAGGAGCCCAGACCGTGCCCTTTGCCGGAATCTCCCGACGACGCGTCGTGCAACTCTTGGCACTGCTCGCGTTGCTGGTGTTCTACACCGCCCAACTCGCCGGTGCCCTGCGTCCGCACGTGACCCTCTTCGTGATCGCCTCGGCCGCCGGCATCGCCCTCGACCTGTATCTGGCACATCGGCAGCCCGGACTGCTGTCACTGTTGGGCAAGGTCCGTTTCGACGTGGTGACCCGCCAACTGCTGCGGGACATGCTGATCGTCGTCGGCCTGGTGCGCCTCCCCGAGGTCGAGCCGGTCGAGGAGATGGGCGTGGTGCCGCTGCTGCTGGGCTGCTACGCCGCCCACTTCGCGTGCCAGGCGGCGGCAGTGCTCATCCGTCGCAGCCGCACCCTGCCGATCATCACCCGCAACATCGACACCTCGGGTCTAAGCCTGTCCGCCGCACCGCCCCGGCTGTTGCTGCGCCAGCCGAGCCGGCGCCTGCTGCGCTTCATGCTGCCGTCCACCGCCGGGCTGCTGCTGACCGCGGCGACCTCGGACCGCACCTGGGCGATCGTGGGCCTGGCGGTGACCCTGCTGCTGTCCCTGGGCAGCGCCGCCTGGCTGGGGACCTGGCTGCTGCCCAGGAAGCGGCTGGCCAACGAGCGGCGGGCGCTGGAGTGGCTGGACCGCTGGCTGACGGACTACCGGCCGACGGTCGGCATGTACTTCTCCGGCGGCACCACCTCGGCGTACCAGGCCAACATGTGGCTCTCCACACTGGAGCGGCTGGACGGACAGCCGATCATCGTGCTGCGGGAACGCTTCATGGTGCAGAAGATCGAGGCGACCGACGTGCCCATCGTCTGCATCCCCAAGGTCGCGCACCTGATGCACCTGGAGCACTCCACGCTCAAGACGCTGCTGCACCCGGCGAACTCCGGCAAGACCTCCCAGGTCCTGCGGATCCCCTCGATCAAGCACGCCTTCATCAACCACGGCGAGAGCGACAAGCTCTCCAGCTGCAACCCCTACGCCAAGGCGTACGACGAGGTGTGGGTGGCCGGACCGGCGGCGCGGGAGCGCTACCAGCTGGCGGACATCGGGGTGGAGGACAAGGACGTGGTGGAGGTCGGCCGTCCGCAGCTGGCGCCGATCCAGCCGTACGCCGGTCCACCGGCCCCGGACGGGTACACCACCGTGCTCTACGCGCCGACCTGGGAGGGCTGGACCAACGACCCGGGGAACACCTCGGTGATACTGGCCGGCGAGAACATCGTGCGCCAACTGCTGGCCGACCCCAAGGTGCGGCTGCTGTACAAGCCGCACCCGATGACCGGTTCGGTGGACCCCCGCGCCGGTGCCGCCAACCAGCGCATCCAGGAGCTGATCACCCAGGCCAACACCGAGCGCGGCGGCTCCCGTCCGGGCGCCGAGGCACAGGCCGAACTGATCCGCCGTACCGCCGAGTTGGACCGTCTGACCAGCACCGACTTCCGGGCCAGCGCGGACGAGGCGGAGAAGATGCTGCACCAGGGCCGTCCCGAGGAGGGACGGGCGGCGGCCGTCGAGGAGGCGACCTCGGCCTGGGAACACGCGTACTGGGCGTCCTTCCCGGAGTGGGAGCACCAGATCATCACCAGCGCCCGGCCGGGCATCTACGCCTGCTTCAACCAGGCGGACCTGCTGATCAGCGACGTCTCCAGCGTGGTGTCCGACTACCTCAGCAGCGAGAAGCCGTACGCGGTGGCCAACACCAGCGGGCTGAGCGAGGCGGACTTCAGGGCCGGGTTCCCCACTGTGCGGGCGGCCACCATCCTGAGCCCCTCGGCCGGCGAGGTGCCCACCCTGCTGGAGTCGGTACGTGACCCGGCGAAGGACACCCTGGCCGGGGAGCGGGCCACGTTGAAGGTGCACCTGCTGGGCCCCTCCGACCCGCCGTCACTGGCCCGGTTCAACCAGGCGGTGCTGAACCTCAACGCGCAGGCCGACGCCCGCCGGGCCCGCACCGAGGCGCGGGAGTCGGAGGTCTTCAGCCCCCAGGACCTGGAGTTGGACGCCGAGGAGGCGGGCGCCCGCGAGGCCGCCCTGGACGAGAGCGCCGAGGTGGAGCCCCCAGGCGGCAACGCCGACACCGTGACCGCCTGACGCGGCGCGGAGGACCGGAGAGTACGGGTGGGGCCCGGACGGTGAGACCGTCCGGGCCCCACCCGTACGTCAGGTCACGGTCCGGGGAACACCAGCCCACGGTGGTGCTCCCGGGCCCGTCGAGGCGCCGCCCCCTCCTCGGGGTCGACCACCGGTACGGCGACCAACAGGGCCTTGGTGTAGGGGTCCTGGGGGACTCGTACGCGCGCGAGGACGCCCCTCGGCTCCCCGGGCGTGACACCGGCGTCGACGTCCGGGAGGCGGCACGAAGGTCTCGAAGGAACGCCCAGGAAGGGCCCCGGCCCCACGGGACCCGGGCCCGTACGGCTCAGGAGAAGGGGTTGAAGTCCCGGTACTCCCGGGAAACCTCGTCCCGTTGGGCCTCCCGCTCCCGGCGCCGTTGCACCGCCGGACGCAGCGCCTCCATACGGTGGTCCTCCCCGCGCCGGCCCAGCATCTCGGCCCCCGCCGCGACCGTGGGCTCCCAGTCGAAGACCACCGCGTTGTCCTCGGGGCCGATGGCCACACCGTCACCGGCACGCGCCCCGGACTTCATCAACTGCTCCTCCACACCGAGCCGGTTGAGCCGGTCGGCCAGGTAGCCGACGGCCTCGTCGTTGTTGAAGTCGGTCTGGCGCACCCACAGTTCGGGCTTGTCGCCACGCACCCGGAAGAAGCCGTCCTCCTCGCGGGTGACCGTGAACCCGGTCTCGTCCACCGCCTTGGGGCGGATCACCACCCGGGTCGCCTCCTGCTGGGGCCGCTCGGCCCGGGCCCGGCCCACGATGGCGGCCAGCGCGTACGACAGTTCCTTCAGGCCCAGCCTCGACACCGCCGAGACCTCGAACACCTGGTACCCCCGCGCCTCCAGGTCCGGGCGGATGATGTCGGCCAGGTCCTTGCCGTCGGGGATGTCGACCTTGTTCAGCACCACCACACGGGGCCGGTCCTCCAGGCCGCCGTACTGAGCCAGTTCGGCCTCGATCACGTCCAGGTCGCTCACCGGGTCGCGGTCCGACTCCAGGGTGGCGCAGTCCAGTACGTGCACCAGCACCGAGCAGCGCTCCACGTGGCGCAGGAACTCCAGCCCCAGGCCGCGCCCGTCACTGGCACCGGGGATCAGCCCCGGAACGTCGGCCATGGTGTAGACGGTCGAACCGGCCGTCACCACACCGAGGTTGGGCACCAGCGTGGTGAAGGGATAGTCGGCGATCTTGGGTTTCGCGGCCGACAGCACCGAGATCAACGAGGACTTACCCGCGCTCGGGTACCCCACCAGGGCCACGTCGGCGACCGTCTTCAGCTCCAGCACCACGTCCCGCGCCTCGCCGGGTTCCCCCAGCAGGGCGAAGCCCGGGGCCTTGCGCCGGGGAGAGGCCAGGGCCGCGTTGCCCAGCCCCCCGCGTCCGCCCCGGGCGGCGACGAAGGTGGTGCCCTCACCCACCAGGTCGGCCAGCACCTCGCCAGCCGAGTCCAGGACCACGGTGCCGTCCGGTACCAGCAGCACCAGGTCCTTGCCATGGGCGCCGGCCCGGTGGTCGCCCTCGCCGGGGCGACCGTTGCTGGCCTTGCGGTGGGGGCTGTGGTGGTACTCCAGCAACGTGGTCACCGACTGGTCCACGACCAGCACCACGTCACCGCCCCGACCGCCGTTGCCTCCGTCCGGCCCGCCCAGGGGGCGGAACTTCTCCCGGAACACGGAGGCACAGCCGTGACCTCCGTTGCCCGCGGCCAGACGTAGCGCGACGCGGTCCACGAAGGTGGTCATCAGGGTGCCTCCCGGCTCGATCTGAGCGGCGGCCCACCTTCCGGGCCACCGGCTCGGTGGAAATGCGACGAGGGCGGACGCCTGTCCCGTGACGGGACAAAGGCGGTCCGCCCTCGGATGTGCTGGGTCGACCCGGTGCTTACTCGCCGGCCGGGACGATGTTGACGACCTTGCGGCCACGACGGGTACCGAACTGCACGGCACCGGCGTCCAGCGCGAACAGCGTGTCGTCGCTGCCACGGCCCACGCCCACACCGGGGTGGAAGTGGGTGCCACGCTGACGGACCAGGATCTCGCCGGCGTTGACGAGCTGGCCACCGAACCGCTTGACGCCCAGGTACTGCGCGTTGGAGTCGCGGCCGTTCCGAGTGGACGAAGCGCCCTTCTTGTGTGCCATTTTCTCCCAGTCCCTTACTTCTTCGCCGGAGCGTCGATTCCGGTGATCTTCAGCGCGGTGTGCAGCTGACGGTGACCGATCCGCTTGCGGTAACCCGTCTTGTTCTTGTACTTCACGATGTCGATCTTGGTGCCCTTGTGGTGGTCCACCACTTCGGCATGAACCTTCACACCGGCCAGAACCCAGGGGTCACTGGTGACCGCTTCACCGTCGACGAGCAACAAGGTGGAGAGCTCCACGCTGTCGCCCACCTTGCTGGTGGCAATCCGGTCAACCTCAATGACGTCGCCCACAGACACCTTCTGCTGGCGTCCGCCGGTGCGCACGATCGCGTACACGCGGAACTCTCTCTCATCTCGATGCGAAGCTCCTGATGCCAGCCGCCCGGCGCGGGGAAACCCCACGACTGTCCGGCGAAGGATCGAGCGGCCTCTTCCGACGGGGCGGAAGGGAGTTGCTCAGGAGCGGGCGTACCTCAACTGACACGCCAGCGGCCAAGGTTACGGGGACCGTCAGCGCTGGTCAAACCGACCGGTTCGGCCTCGACGAGGAGGTGACCCCGGCCCGTGAAAGGGGCGGGGTCACCTCCTGTTCGTCCTCAGTCCTCGGCGGTCGCGGCGTCGGCCGGTACCGCGTCGACGGAGCCCGCCGGCGCGTCCTCCGACGCCCCCTCGGTGGGGGCCGGCTTCTCGGCCGAGGCCTTCTTGGCGGTGGTCTTCTTCGCCGCCGTCTTCTTGGCCGCGGCCTTCTTGGTGGCCGTCTTCTTCGCGGTGGCCTTCGCCGGCTTCTCAGCCTTCGCGGCCTTCGCGGACCCCTCGGCCTGCTCCGGCTTCTCGTCCTTGGCTTCCGCCGTCTCCGGCTTCTCCGCGGCGGCCTTCCTGACCCGCTTGCGGGTCGTCTTCTTGGCCGGCGCCTCCTCGGCCTCGGCCGGCTGGGCGTCCTCCGTCCCCGTACCATCGGAGCTGGGCAGCACCACGGTGGCCGCCGCCTGGTCGGTGCCCTCGGGAGAACCGGCCGGAGCCGACACCCCCCGGCTGGCCCGACGACGGGAGCGGGCCGGCGCGGGAGCCGAGGCGACCGGCTCGGGCTCAGGCTCGGCCACCGGCTCCACAGGCGCCGAAGCCTCCGACGCCACCACCGTCACCGCACCCTCACCCGAATCCACCGGAGAACCAGCCGGAGCCGACACCTTCCGACTCACCCGACGACGGGAGCGGGCCGGCGCGGGAGCCGAGGCGACCGGCTCGGGCTCAGGCTCGACCACCGGCTCCACAGGCGCCGAAGCCTCCGACGCCACCACCGTCACCGCACCCTCACCCGAATCCACCGGAGAACCAGCCGGAGCCGACACCTTCCGACTCACCCGACGACGCGAACGTCCCCGCCCGGGTCGTACCGTGGCCTCCGCCTCGGCGACCGAGCTGAACAGCTCGTCGTCGGGCTCGAACTCCACGGGCTGGCCGGTGGAGGCCGCCGGCTGGGCGGGCTCGGGCTCGGCCGCCCGCTCCACCTCGGCCGGGGTCTCCTCCGGCTCGTCGGACCTGGGGCTGTCGGGAGTCTGCTCGGCCTGCTCCTGCTGGCCGTTGCGCTGCGAGCCCTTGCCCTTCTTCTTGCCGCGCTTGCCGCCGCCGTTGCCGCTCTGGTTGCCGTTGGCGCTGGGCTGCTCCATGTGCACCAGCACCCCGCGACCGTTGCAGTGCACGCACTGCTCGGAGAACGACTCCAGGAGGCCCTGGCCGACCCGCTTGCGGGTCATCTGCACCAGACCCAGCGAGGTCACCTCGGCCACCTGGTGCTTGGTCCGGTCCCGGCCCAGGCACTCCAACAACCGGCGCAGCACCAGGTCGCGGTTGGACTCCAGCACCATGTCGATGAAGTCGATCACGATGATGCCGCCCAGGTCCCGCAGCCGGAGCTGGCGGACGATCTCCTCGGCCGCCTCCAGGTTGTTGCGGGTGACGGTCTCCTCCAGGTTTCCGCCCTGCCCGGTGAACTTGCCGGTGTTGACGTCGACCACCACCATCGCCTCGGTGCGGTCGATCACCAGCGAACCGCCGCTGGGCAGCCAGACCTTGCGGTCCAGGGCCTTCAGCAACTGCTCGTCGATGCGGTACGTGGCGAACACGTCCACGTCCGAGGTCCACTTCTGGAGCCGGTCCACCAGGTCGGGGGCGACGTGCTGGACGTAGCCGTGGATGGTCTCCCAGGCCTTGTCGCCGCTGACGATGACCTTGGAGAAGTCCTCGTTGAAGATGTCCCGCACGACCCGGACGGTCATGTCCGGCTCCCCGTAGAGCAGGGTGGGGGCGTTGCCGCTCTTGGACTTCTTCTTGATCTCCTCCCACTGCGCCTGGAGCCGCTGCACGTCGCGGGCCAGTTCGTCCTCGCTGGCACCCTCGGCGGCGGTACGCACGATCACCCCGGCGTTCTCCGGGACGACCTGCTTGAGGATCTGCTTCAACCGGGCGCGCTCGGTGTCCGGCAGCTTACGGCTGATCCCGGTCATCGAGCCCTCGGGGACGTAGACCAGGTACCGGCCGGGCAGGGAGACCTGGCTGGTGAGGCGGGCGCCCTTGTGGCCGATGGGGTCCTTGGTGACCTGGACCAGCACCGACTGCCCGGACTTCAGCGCGCTCTCGATGCGCCGGGGCCCGTTGGACATGCCCAGCGCCTCGAAGTTGACCTCGCCCGCGTACAGGACGGCGTTGCGGCCCTTGCCGATGTCGACGAACGCCGCCTCCATGGACGGCAGCACGTTCTGCACCTTGCCCAGGTAGACGTTGCCGACGTACGAGGTGGACTGCTCCTTGTTGACGAAGTGCTCGACCAGCACGTCGTCCTCAAGGATGCCGATCTGGGTGCGGTCGCCGTTCTGGCGCACCACCATCTCCCGCTTGACGGCCTCACGGCGCGCCAGGAACTCGGCCTCGGTGATGATCGGCACCCGTCGGCGGCCCTGCTCGCGCCCCTCACGCCGGCGCTGCTTCTTCGCCTCCAACCGGGTCGAGCCCTTGATCGACTGCACCTCGTCCGAGGGCTCGGACTCCTTGCGCTTGCGCGGCTCGCGAACCTTGACGACCGTACGCTCGGGGTCGTCCGAACCCGGCTCCAGGTTCTGCTCCCCGGAGTCGCCCCCGCGCCGACGGCGGCGCCGGCGACGGCGAGAGCTGCTGGAGGAGCCTCCCGAGGAACCGCCCTTCTCGGACGCCTCCTGGTCCTCGTCGTCCTCCTCGTCGTCCTTGGCCGCGGCCCGGTCGTCGTCCGACTCGGCCTTCTTCCGGGACTTCCCGGAGCCTTCGGAGTGCTCCGAGTCCTCCGGGCCGTCCTGGTCGTCCGAGGCCTCGGCGTCCTCGCCCCGGCGACGGCGCCGGCCACCCCGGCGACGGCGACGCGCGGGCCGCTCGCCCGACTCGTCGTCGTCCTCGCCGTCGGAGTCGTCGCCCTGGTCGGACTGGTCGTCCGCCTCGTGGTGCCGCTGCTCCTCGTCCGTACCCGAGGCGCCGCCCTTCTGGTCGGCGTCCCCGCCACGGCGGCGACGACGCCGGCGACGCGCGGGCCCCCGGTCGTCCGGGGTCTCCTCGGCCTGGTCCTGGAACTGGTCCTCGGCCTCGTCGGTGGAGTCGTCCTCCTCGCGCTCCGCCTCGACGGCGACCGCCGCCGTCTGCGGGGTCTGGAACATCGGCTCGGTGAACACCGGGGCCTGGAAGGTGGTGGCGGTCGGAAGCCGCTTGGGGCGCTGTCCCCCGGCCGGCTGGGCGTCGGCGGTGGGGGCGGCGAACCGTGGCTCGCGGCGGGACGCCAGCCGCACCCGGCTGGCGCTGGCCTCCTCGGTGGGAGGCTCACCGTTCTGCGCTGCGTTGCCGTCGGCGTTCCGGTCGGTGTTGCCGTCAGCCTTCTCGTCGGCCTTCTCGTCGGCCTTCTCGTCGGCCTCCGGGGTGGGCTCCGGCTCCTTGGCCCGGGCCCGGACCGAGCGCCTGCCGCGCTGCTCCCTGGCCGGCTTCTCCTCGGACGGCTGGGCCTCGGCCCGCTCCTCCGTCTGGGGCTGCTCCGGCTCGACGGCCTTGGCCCGGGTGCGACGGCGGGCGCGGGTGGTCTTGCGGGGCTCCGCGTCCTCGGTGGTCTCGGCGGTCCGGGCTCGCTCGGCCTGGCGGGCCTCCGGTGCGGGTGCCGGTTCCTGGCTCGCGGTCGGGTCCGTCTCAGCGGTCCCGCTGGGGGAACCGGTCGGTGCCGACACCCGCCGTGTGGCCCGGCGGCGGGTACGCCCGGCCGGGGCGCCCTCGCCCGAGGAGACCGACGACTCCCCCACCTCGACCGGGGAGGAGGACCGTGGGGACTCCTTTCTGACCGCCGGCTCCACCACGGCGGCGTCCTGCTCGGGGGTCCCGCTGGGCGGGCCGGCGGGCCGGGAGGCGGCGCGGCGCCGGCGGCGGGGGGGAAGGGTGTCGCTGGGGCTGGAACCCGAGGCGTCGTGCGCCGGTGCCTCGGTCCGACTCTCCTGCTTGCTGTTGTCCTCCGCTGCCGCGGATTCGTTCACTTCCTGCATTCGGGCTGGTTCTCCCGTCACGCTCCCGGGCGCCGCGCCGATGTCCGGTCGTGGCTCGCGCGACGGCGCGGTCCACACTCCGGGGCGCGGGCGCCGCACGGGAGCTGTCGAATGTCGCTCGCCGGTTCCGTGCCACCCTGGCCGGCTACGGCGAAAGTCTGCTGGTCGGTACGCCGGCCTGGCTTCCGAACCCGGGTGGCTTCCGGGAACTTCGGCGGCGGCGCTTCAACGGCGGTCCGTCAGGCCGTGACCTACCCGGGACCATCCCCCAAAACCACCGGGGTTCACCCGCTCACCGCCGCCGCGGACGGTTGCCCGGCAGCCATGGGTGAGGCGCTCTGGGCAGCATCGCGGTCGTGCGCGAACGGGTCGGTCACCGTGGCGGCCGTACGGTCTAGCGGCCCCTGCGCCAGCCTGGTCGCCGCTGCGGGGACCGGCGGCGCCAGGTCGGCCGTGGCTCGTAGGCCGGACAGGACGTCGTCGGGTCGTACGGCAGGTGTCAGGTGCCGTACCACCAGGCGCAGTATCGCACAGGCGCGCTGGCTTGATTCGGTCGCCCGCGTGAAGGCGGCGCTTTCCAGACTCCCGGACGGGAGCGGAGCGACCGCCTCCTCCGGGGGCACCACCCGCAGGGAGACCACGGCGGCGCGCGCGTCGAAGCTGCGGAGACCCTTCTTGGTCTGGCGGCTGACCTCCACCGTTTCGGCGGCCAGGAAGCGCTCCACCGCGCTGGCGGCCTCCTCGGGGGTGACCCCGTCGAGCCGCAGTTCCCAGGCGGAGGCCTCCAGTCGGTCGGCGAAGTCGGACCCGTGGGCCTCGACCGCGTCGACGATGTCCAGGCCCGTCGGAAGGGACTCGTCCAGCAGCGCGCGCAGCACCTCGGGGTCACGTCGTTCGGCGAGGGCGATCTCCAGGTACTCGGCCTCGCTCCCGGTACCGGTGGGCGCGGCGTTGGCGTAGGAGACCTTGGGATGTGGCGTGAACCCCGCCGAGTACGCCATCGGCACCCCGGCTCTGCGCAACGCCCTCTCGAAGGCGCGCTGGAAGTCACGGTGGCTGGTGAATCGGAGGCGGCCACGCTTGGTGTAGCGAAGGCGTACACGCTGCACCGCGGGTGCGGGAGCCGGGCCTTCGGGCTGTCGCTTGCCCAGTGGTTCTTCTCCTCGAAACGGGGTGGGAGGCTCTCGGCCGTCCCGCCCACCGGCGATGGAAGGGGGCGGAAGCCCCTGGCGCGTCAGTACGTCGCTCGGGGTGATCCTGCAGCCCAGGGTACGCGCACCCCGCCGGGTCCCGGGGAAGCGTGCCGTCGTCCGCCAGCCGCGCTTCCCCGGCGGCCCCTCACCTCGGAGGACGGCCACCCTTACGGTCGGGGGCGCCGTGGGCACCGGGAGAACCGAACACCGCGCGTCCCACCTCGGCCCTGGTCCGGCGCAGCGAGGCCCGCGCCTCCCACAGTGCCTGACGTACCGGAGCCATCACCGCCCGGGTGGCCGCGCCGGCGGAGGCGAAGCCGGCGGCGACCGCCCGACCCACGGCACGGGCACCACGCGCGGCCGGACGCCACAGCAGGTCCCGGACGAGGTGGCCGAGCGGGGTGGCCACATGGCGGTAGACCCACCGGGCGGGGAGGACGAACAGTCCACGCGCCAGCCAGCCGAGGAACCGGTACACCGCTCGGGACACCAGTCCGGCCACCCGCCAGGCGTGACCGAGGGCGTCGAGCAGTTCCCGGCCGAGTACCCGCAGGCCCCGGCCCAGGGGGCACAGCACCCCACGCCACAACGCCACGAACGGCCAACACACCACCCACCACACACCCCGCACCACCGGCACCACACCCCGACCCACCCCACACAACACGCCAAACACACCCCGACCCAACGGCACACACACCCCCCACACCACCCAACCCACCGGCACCACCACAACCCAACGCCACAACCACACCAACCCCCGCCCCAGGGCGACCAGGGGCAGCACCAGCAGGGTGCTCCAGGCCCAGCCGAGGGCCCGTCGTACCGGGCGCCACAGGGCGCGGTCCAGTGCGTGGCCGGCGACCCGGAGCGCGTCCCAGAGCAGTCGCACCGGTACCACCAGCAGCAACACCACCACCCGTACCGGGACCCGGATGGCGACGGCGAGCGCGCCCTCGGCCGGGGTGGGCTGTTCGGCGTGCGAAGGGTCGAGATCCTCGCCGTGTGGCCTGGCCGGGGAGGCCGCCGCGTGACGAGGTGAGTAACCGTTCATACCGACAGGGACCGTCGGGGTCGGGAATTGGTTCAGCCTGTTTCGATCCAGTAGCGCAACTTCTCCTGGCGCTGGTCCTCGAAGACGCCGCCGCAGGCCTCGATGACCTTGCGGGAGGGCACGTTGTCCTCGTCGCAGGTGACCAGCACCCGGCCGAGGCCCAGTTCGCGGGCGCGGACCAGGCTGGCCCGCAGCATCCCGGTGGCGTGCCCCCGCTGGCGGGAGGTCGGCCGCACCATGTAGCCGATGTGCCCGCCGTAGTGCAGGAGTTCCTCGTCCAGCCGGTGTCGGATCGTCAGCCGTCCGAGGAAGGTGGCGCCCTCCGCCCACCACAGGGTGGTGAACGGTACCGGGGCGTCCGCCTCGGCGGGCTGGGACTGCTGCCGTACCCAGTTCAGGTAGCGCGCGAAGCCCTCACGGGAACCCAGCAGGGCGCCCCAGTGGCGGATCTCGGCGGCGAAGGCCGAACGGGTCTGTCGCAGAAGCCCCTCGGCTCTCAGTTCCTCGACCGCCTCCAGGAAGGAACCGCGCAACTCCTCGCTGGGGGTGATGAGTTCGGGCATGACTCCAGTCCTCGGGATCAACCGCCGCACCAGCGCGCCGCCCCCGCCGGACCACCCCGGTCGGGGCCCGCGCGCCGCCGCGGTACGACTCCCCCCGTACCGCCCGATTATGCGCCGGGGGCAACGCGCGAGCCCCCCGACCCCGCGAGGGGCGGGGGGCTCGAACACAGCGGATAGCCTCTACTTGTTGACCACGCTCAAGGGCAGGAGCTTCTTCCCGGTCGGACCGATCTGGATCTCGGTGTCCATCTGAGGACACACCCCGCAGTCGAACGGCGTCGAACGGCAATGAAGGTACGGCTGGAAGCGGAGTGCCGCTACTTGTTGACCACCGACAGCGGAAGCAGCTTCTTCCCCGTCGGACCGATCTGGATCTCGGTGTCCATCTGAGGACACACCCCGCAGTCGAAGCAGGGGTCCCAGCGGCAGTCGGGCACCTCCACCTCCTCCAGCGCGTCCTGCCAGTCCTCCCAGAGCCAGTCCTTGTCGAGGCCGGAGTCCAGGTGGTCCCAGGGGAGGACCTCCTCGTAGCCGCGCTCCCGGGTGGTGTACCAGTCGACGTCCACGCCGTACTGCGGCAGCGCCTTCTCGGCGGCGGCCATCCACAGGTCGTAGCTGAAGTACTCCCGCCAGCCGTCGAACCGACCGCCCTGCTCGTAGACCTCACGGATCACCGCGCCGACCCGGCGGTCTCCCCGGGACAGCAGTCCCTCGACGATGCCGGGCTTGCCGTCGTGGTAGCGGAAGCCGATGGAACGCCCGTGCTTCTTGTCGCCACGGATCTTGTCCCGCAGCTTGGCGAGTCGGGCGTCGGTGTCCTCCGGGCTCAGTTGGGGCGCCCACTGGAAGGGGGTGTGCGGCTTGGGCACGAACCCGCCGATGGAGACCGTGCAGCGGATGTCGTTGGAGCGGGAGACCTCCCGCCCCTTGGCGATCACGTTGATCGCCATGTCCGCGATCTGCAGCACGTCCTCGTCGGTCTCGGTGGGCAGCCCGCACATGAAGTACAGCTTCACCTGGCGCCAGCCGTTGCCGTAGGCGGTGGCCACGGTGCGGATCAGGTCCTCCTCCGAGACCATCTTGTTGATGACCTTGCGGATGCGTTCGCTGCCGCCCTCCGGGGCGAAGGTCAGCCCGGAACGGCGACCGTTGCGGGTCAGCTCGTTGGCCAGGTCGATGTTGAAGGCATCGACCCGGGTGGACGGCAGGGAGAGTCCGATCTTGTCCTCCTCGTACCGGTCGGCCAACCCCTTGGCGACGTCACCGATCTCGGAGTGGTCGGCGGAGGACAGCGACAGCAGGCCGACCTCCTCGAAGCCGGTGTTCTTCAGGCCCTTGTCGACCATCTCGCCGATGCCGGTGATGCTCCGCTCCCGCACCGGCCGGGTGATCATGCCGGCCTGGCAGAACCGGCAACCACGGGTGCAGCCACGGAAGATCTCCACCGACATCCGCTCGTGCACCGTCTCCGCCAACGGCACCAACGGCTGCTTGGGGTAGGGCCACTCGTCGAGGTCCATCACGGTGTGCTTGGACACCCGCCAGGGCACCCCGGAACGGTTGGGCACCACACGGGAGATGCGGCCGTCGGGCAGGTACTCCACGTCGTAGAAACGGGGTACGTAGACCGAGCCGGTCCGCGCCAGGCGGAACAGCAGCTCCTCACGTCCTCCGGGACGGCCCTCCCCCTTCCAGGCCCGGATGATCTCGCTGATCTCCAGCACCGCCTGTTCGCCGTCACCGATGACCGCGCAGTCGATGTAGTCGGCGATGGGCTCGGGGTTGAACGCCGCGTGGCCGCCGGCGAGCACCACCGGGTGGTCCTCGGTACGGTCCCGAGCCTCCAGCGGAATCCCGGAAAGGTCCAGCGCGGTGAGCAGGTTGGTGTATCCCAGCTCGGTGGCGAAGGAGACGCCCAGCACGTCGAAGGCGCCCACCGGCCGGTGCGCGTCCACCGTGAACTGCGGCACCTGATGCTCGCGCATCAGCTTCTCCAGGTCCGGCCAGACGCTGTAGGTGCGCTCCGCGAGGACCCCCTCGCGTTCGTTGAGCACCTCGTAGAGGATCATCACGCCCTGGTTGGGGAGCCCCACCTCGTAGGCGTCCGGGTACATCAGGGCCCAGCGGACGTCGGTGGCGTCCCAGTCCTTGACGGTGCTGTTCAACTCACCACCGACGTACTGGATCGGCTTCTGGACGTGCGGGAGGAGGGCTTCCAGGCGAGGGAAGACCGACTCGATGGGCATGGGTGAAGTCCTCTGGGAAGCGGATGCGCTGGCGCCTGTGGGACAGGAGTGACCATCCAGCGTAACGCCACCCACGAGGCGCCTCAGCGGGAAGCGCCCTCCACCTCCAGCGGGGTGGTACGCCACAGCCCGGGCAACTCCGCCTCCCTCCCCTCGGCCACCAGGCGCTCCCGCTCCCACAACAGCCCGTAGGTGAAGGTGTGTTCACCCGCCTCCCCCGCGATCTGGGCGATCTCCCGCAGGGCGGCCCTGGCCATCACGCTGTCCTGGTGGTCGCCCAGCAGCTCCTGGAGCCGGGCCATCCGGGCGGCGAACCGCTTGGCCGCTCCGCCCAGCGCGGGACGCGCCGACTCCGCCGCGTACCGCGCCCTCTTGGCGGCCTTCCTCGCCTCGTGGAGGGCGAGGTCCCGCCCCTCCCCGGGCTCGGCGGCCAGCGCCTCACCGACCCGGACCGCCAGCCGCTCCCCCTCGGCCGCCACCGCCTCGGCCATCACCTGACGTCCGGGACGCCCGGCGTCCGGCTCGTTCAACGGCGGCTCGTCCAGCAGGTGGTCCAGCCCGTCCAGCAGCCGCAGGTAGCGCTCGCCCCCCAGGACGCCCGACAGCCGCTGACGTGAACCACCGCGCCGGTCCTGGGAGTAGCGCGCCAGCCGTCGGGGCACCGGTCCCCACACCAGCGGCGCGGGCACCTCCTCCAGCCGCTCGGCGAGCCGCTGGTGCAGCACCTCCGCGTCCCGGTCCACCCCCAACTCGGCGGCCAGCCACCGCAGTTCGGCGCCCAACGGGTCGGTCACCGACCGGCGCAGCACCCCACGGTGCGTCCGCAGACAGCTGCGCAGCCGTCGGGTGGCCACCCTCATCCGGTGCACCGCGTCCGGCAGGTCCCGTCGGGCGTCCGGGTCCAGAGCGACCAGGGCACGGACCTGGGCGCGGGCGTACCACAGCACGTGGCGCGCCGCCGGGTCCTCGGGCGCCGGCCGGACGGGCTCCGGTGGGCGCGGCAGCGCCGTACCGGTCTCCTCCAGGGCCCGGGCCAGCTTGCTGCTCCCCGCACTACGGGAGACGCCCGCCCGGTTCAGGCGCTCCTCCACGGCGTCCAGCAGCGAGAGGTCACCGGCACCCAACTCGACCTCGATCTCGGTCCACTCGGTGGCCCGTGACCCGTCGGGGCGGCTGGCCAGTACCCGGTCGACGGCCACCTCGGCCAGCCTCTGCCCCCGGGCGTCCAGCAGTTCCCGCACGGTGCGGGTGGAGCGCAGCCGCATCAGGGGCAGGGGTCGCCGGTCCCGGACGCGGGAACGGGCAAGGGCCAGCAGGGTGTCGGGGATCTCCTCGGACAGCGGCTCGGCGATCTCGTCCCGTGCCGTCTCACCTCCGGCGTCGGCCACCGGGAGTTTCAGGTGCCAGCCGGCGTCGCCCCCTCCGGTGCGGCGGCGCAGGGTGATGCCGTCCCGGGCGAGCCGTTGGTCGGGGGTGTCGTAGTAGGTGGCGTCCAGTTCCACGGTGCCGCGCTTGGCGACCCGGTCGACGCCGGGCACCAGGAGGTCGGGCAGGGGCCCGTCGCCCGCCTCGTACTTCCGCTCGATCTCCCGCACCACATCCGTCATGTCGGGAACGTACTGGTGGTGCGGTCCGGCCGCAACGGTGTTCGTCGGCCATGCTCGGAGGGGTTTCCGGCCTCGTCGGTGACCGGTGCGCGTGGCACCGGCCCCGACGGCGCGCGACGGAACGCTAGGCGGACATCGGTCTCTGCACCCGGATCGACTGGAGCAGTCCGATGGCGATCCAGGAGGCGAACATCGAGGTGCCGCCGTAGGAGACGAAGGGCAGGGGAAGGCCGGCGACCGGCATGATGCCCAAGGTCATGCCGATGTTCTCGAAGGACTGGAAGGCGAACCAGGCGATCACACCGGCGGCCACCACGGTCCCGTACAGGTCGCCGGTGTCCCTGGCGATGGCGCACGCCCGCCACAGGCACACGCCCAGCAGCACCAGGATCAGCGCGCCACCGACGAAGCCCAACTCCTCACCGGCCACGGTGAAGACGAAGTCGGTCTGCTGCTCGGGGACGAACTGCCCGGTGGTCTGGGTGCCCTCAAACAGACCCTTGCCGGTGAGCCCGCCCGAACCGATGGCGATACGCGCCTGGTTGGTGTTGTAGCCGACGCCCGAGGGGTCCAGGGCGGGGTTGGCGAAGGCGGCGAAGCGGGCGATCTGGTAGTCGTCCAGCAGGCCCAGCTGCCAGACGGCCAGGGAACCGGCCACGCCGGCGCCGACCAGGCCGATGACCCAGCGGTTGGACGCGCCGGAGGCCAGCAGCACCCCGAGCACGATCACCACCAGGACCATCACCGATCCCAGGTCGGGCATCAGCATGATCACCGCGATGGGCACCGCGGCCAGCCCCAACGCCTGGACCACCGTGCGGTGGTCGGGGAACTCCCGGTCGCCGGCGTCCACCCGGGCGGCCAACAGCATCGCCATTCCGAGGATGACCGTGATCTTGATGAACTCGGCCGGCTGGAGGGAGAAGCCCCCGCCCAACTGGATCCAGGCGCGCTGCCCGTTGATGGTCGCACCCAGGGGCGTGAGCACCAGCAGGGCCAGCAACACCGACAGTCCGTACAGCAGGGGCACCGCTCCCCGCAGCCTGCGGTGCCCCAACCAGATGGTGCCGCCCATGAGGGCGAGGCCCACCACCAGGCTGAGCAGGTGCCGCATCAGGAAGTAGTACGGGTCGCCCTGGTTCAGCTCGGTGCGGTTACGGGTGGCGGACCAGACGAGCAGGGCACCGACGAAGGCGAGGGCGATCGGGGCCAGTACCAGTATCCAGTCGAGCCTGCGCACCACCGAGTCCCTGGCGGTCAGCTTGCGCCAGGCCGACTGGTCCGCCCCCTTGGGGCCGAAGGTGTAGGAGTGGGTGCTCACTCGTCGCCGCCTCTGCGCGCCGCTGCGTCGTTGTTCTTGCGCTTCTTGGCGCCCTTGAAGGGGTCGCCGTCGTGCTGGGCGCGGATCTCGCCGTCCTTCGCGATCTTGGGGAGTTTCGCCTCGGGCTTGGGCAGCAGCGCCTTCTTGCTGTCGATGCCGCCCTTCTTGTCCACCCCGTACAGCGCGTCGTAGATCTTGCGCACCGCCGGCCCGGAGGCCCCCGATCCCGTACCACCCTGGGAGATGGTCATCACGATCGAGTACTCCTTGGTGTACGTGGCGAACCAGGAGGTGGTCTGCTTCCCGGCGACCTCGGCCGTACCGGTCTTGGCGTGCATCGGGATCTTCTTCTGCGGCCAGCCCGCGTCACCGAACCGCCAGGCGGCCGTACCCCGGGTGGCCACACCCTCCAGCGCCCCGTCGATCTGCTGGACCGTGTTCTTCTTCAGGGGCAGCTTGCCGTGGGACTGCGGCTTGAGGTTCTTGACCTTCTTGCCGTCCGAGCTGACGATCGCCTTCCCTATGGCCGGGTCGTAGAGCGTCCCGCCGTTGCTGATCGCGCTGTAGATGGTGGCCATCTGGATCGGGGTGACCAGGGTGTCGCCCTGCCCGATGGAGTAGTTGATGCTGTCACCGGCACGCATCTTCATGCCGGAGACGCAGTTCTCCTTGGCGATCTTGGCGGCGTAGCTGTCGTCGTTCTTGCCCTGCTTGCACCAGACGTCCTTGTTGGCCTTCCAGTAGTCCTTCTTCCACTGGCGGTCCGGCACCCGGCCGCTGACCTCGTTCGGCAGGTCGACCCCGGTCTCCTTGCCGAGGCCGAACTGGTGCGCCGTCTTGTAGAACCAGTCCTTGGTCTTCTTCTTCGGCTTGTTGCCGCCGTCCTTCTTCCACTCCTTGTACGCCAGGTCGTAGAAGACGGTGTCGCAGGAGACCTCCAGCGCCCGACCCAGGTTGATGGAGCCGTGGTCCTCGGACTCGAAGTTCTTGAAGACCTGGCCCCCGACGTTGTACGAGGAGGAGCACTGGTAGTTGCCGTTGAAGTTGTAGCCGGCGTTGACGGCCGCGGTGGTCGGGATGACCTTGAAGATCGAACCGGGAGCCGCCTGGCCCTGGATCGCGCGGTTCAGCAGCGGGTAGTTGGAGGCCTTGCCGGTCAGCTTCTTGTAGTCGGCCGGTGAGATGCCGCCCACCCAGGCGTTGGGGTCGTACTCCGGGTTGGAGGCCATCGCCACCACCCGGCCGGTCTTGGCCTCCATCACCACGACCGCGCCGGCGTCCGCCTCGTAGTTGCGGCCGGTGTTGCGGTCGTGCTGCTTGCGGGCCTCGACCATCGCCTGGTGCAGCTGCTTCTCGGCCACCGCCTGCACCCGGGAGTCCACGCTGGTCACCAGGTGGGAACCCGGCTTCGCGCGGTCGCTCTTGGCCCGACCCATGACCCGGCCGAGGTTGTCGACCTCGTACCGGGTGACCCCGGCGTTTCCGCGCAGCTGGCTGTCGTAGGAACGCTCCAGACCGGAACGGCCCACCATGTCCGAGGGCAGGAACGGGGAGGAAGTGTCCTTGGCCTTCTCGATCTCCTCGTCGGTGACCGGAGACAGGTAGCCCAGCACCTGGGAGGTCTGCGCGCCGTACGGGGCGGGGTAGCGCCGCACGGCGGTGGGCTCGGCGGTGATGCCGGGGAACTCCTCGGCACGCTCCCGGATCTGGAGGGCCTGCTGGGTGGTGGCCTCGTCGGTGACCGGGATCGGCTGGTAGGGCGAGCCGTTCCAGCAGGGCTTGGGCGTCTTGGCGTCACACAGCCGGACCTTGGCCCGTACGTCCTCGGGCTTCATGTCCAGGACCTCGGCCAGGCGGTTCAGCACCGCCTTGCCGCTGTCCTTCATCTTCATCAGTTCGGTGCGGCTGGCGGACACCACCAGCCGGGTCTCGTTGTCCGCGATGGGCACGCCACGGGCGTCCAGCACCGAGCCTCGCACGGCCGGTTGGACCACCTGCTGCACGTGGTTGCCGGCGGCTTCCTTCTGGTACTCGTCGCCGTTGCGGATCTGGAGGTACCAGAGCCGGCCGCCGAGGGTGAGCAGCAGAGAGAACACCAGGATCTGGATGGCCACCAGCCGGATGGTGACCCGGGCGGTGCTGCCGGTCTCCGGGATGTTCGTCACGCCAGTCCCCCAGTCGCCGGCCCCTGGCCGAGCGGTCGCCGGTTCCTCATAGCCGCTTGACCCCCTTGATCTTGCCGACCTTGTCCCTGCCCCGGCCCAGCAGGCCGCCCCGACTTCCCCCGACGCTCACCAGCTTGCCCTCGCCGGTGCTCCTGCCGAGCTTCATCCCGGTGCCCCCGCTGAGCCAGCCGTAGGCGTTGTCCCGGCTGCCCCCGGAAGCCTCGGTGCCCAGCGGATCCCGCTCGGTGCGCCGGGCCAGCGCCATGATCCAGGGAACCGTGAAGGGGGCGAGCAGCAGGTCGTAGAGGGTGGCCGACAACAGCAGGCCGCCCAGCCCCACCTGGCGTGCGGCGGTGTCCCCGACCAGGGCGCCCACCCCCGCGTACAGCAGGGTGGAGGAGATCGCCCCGGCGGCGACCACCAGCATGGGCACCGTCGCCGAACGCTGGCCCTGGTCGCGCTTGGTGAGCCCGGCCGCGTACCCCACCACGCACAGCACCAGGGCGTACCGCCCCACCGCGTGGTCGGCCGGCGGGGCCAGGTCGGCCAGGAGTCCGGCGCCGAACCCGGTCAGGGCGCCCGCCACGTGTCCGTAGACCAGCGCCAGGGCGAGCACGGTCAGCAGCAGCAGGTCCGGTGCGGCGCCCGGAAGTTGGAGCCGAGCCAGCACACTGACCTGCACCACGAGGGCGACCACCACCAGGGGGATGGTCAGCAGTGTCCGGTTAAGGGGCATCGGTGTCAGCTCCTGGGTTCCCCGAGGGAGTGGCCGTCACGGTGACCGTCGGGGTTGGCTTGGGCTTCTTCTTCTCGGGCTTGGGCGGCAACACCCCGTCCCGGGGGTCCCTCTTGGGCGGTACGACCACCACACCCACCACGTCCAGCTTGCTGAAGGTCGCGTAGGGGCGGACGTTGACCGTACGGGTCAGGGCTCCGGCCTGGCGTTCCACCTTGGTGACCTCGCCCACCGGTACGCCGGGCACGAAGGGGCGGTTGGCGCGGGACCCGAAGGTCACCAGCCGGTCGCCCTTCTTCACCTTGGCCTTGCCGTTGAGCAGTTGCAGGCTGAGCGCGTTGTCCCCGGCTCCGGTGGTGAACCCCAACTCGTCGGAGTTCTCCATCCGGGTGCCGACCGTGAAGTCCGGGTCGTTGGCCAGCAGCACCGTGGCGGTACGCGGGCCGACCGTGGTGACCCGGCCCACCAGGCCGTCACCGTTGAGCACGGTCATGTCCCGGGCGAGGCCGTCCTTGCGGCCGGCGTCGATGGTGATCGTCCAGGAGAAGCCCTGTGCCGCTCCGATCCCGACCACCTCGGCGCCCTTGATCTCGTAACCCCCCGCACCCGCGCTCTTCAGCAGCTTGTCCAACTGCCTGGCCCGCGAGCGGTTACGGTCCGAGGAACCGAGCTTCTGCCGAAGCTGGGAGTTCTCCTTCTCCAGTCTGGCGATGCGGTCGTGCCGCTTGCCGGAGTCCCGCACCGCGCCGATGGCGTTGCCCACCGGGTTGACCGCGTGGGCCACGGTGCTCTCCACCGGCCCGAAGACCGAGGCCGTGGTGCGCCTGGCACCGTCCAGTGGGGATTGCTCGCCCCCTCTGATGTCCACCGTGATCAGCGCGAACGCGATGACGATCAGCAGAACGAGCAACAGCCGGCTTTCCTTGGAGTCCCTCACGTGCGACGGCCGTGCCTTCCCTTGTCGGACCGTTTCTCTCTGTTGGTGGCGATCCCCCTGAGGGGACCGCCGGCGGCCTCCGTCACGGGGCCGTCCGCGTCGCTCACCGGAGGAACCGGGCAGCCGACACGGAGGGGATCACCTACGCGGCTGGGCGTCCAGCACCTGCTGCAGGGCCTCGAACTCCTCGACGCACTTGCCCGAGCCCAGGGCCACCGAGTCCAGCGGGTCCTCGGCGATGTGGATCGGCATTCCCGTCTCGTGCCGCAACCGCTCGTCCAGGCCGCGCAGCAGGGCGCCGCCGCCGGTGAGCACGATGCCCCGGTCCATGACGTCCCCGGACAGCTCGGGCGGGCACTTGTCGAGGGTCGTCTTGACCGCGTCCACAATGGAGTTGACCGGCTCCTCGATGGCCTTGCGCACCTCGGCGGCACTGATGACCACCGTCTTGGGCAGGCCGGTGACCAGGTCACGACCACGGATCTCGGTGTGCTCGTCCTTCTCCATGGTGTGCGCCGAGCCGATGGTGATCTTGATGCTCTCGGCGGAGCGCTCCCCCAGCAGGAGGCTGTACTCCTTCTTGATGTGCTGGATGATCGCGTTGTCCAACTCGTCCCCGGCGACCCGGATGGACTGCGCCGTGACGATGCCGCCCAGGGAGATCACCGCGACCTCGGTGGTGCCGCCGCCGATGTCCACCACCATGTTGCCGGTGGCCTCGTGGACCGGCAGGCCCGAGCCGATCGCCGCGGCCATCGGCTCCTCGATGATGTGCACCTGCCGGGCGCCGGCCTGGCTGGACGCCTCGATGACGGCGCGGCGCTCCACTCCGGTGATGCCGGACGGGACGCAGACGACCACCCGGGGGCGGGCCAGGTACCTGCGCTTGTGGACCTTGAGGATGAAGTAGCGGAGCATCCGCTCGGTGATCTCGAAGTCCGCGATCACGCCGTCCTTCAGGGGACGCACCGCCACGATGTTGCCGGGGGTCCGGCCGATCATCTTCTTCGCCTCGGCACCCACCGCGAGGATGCCCCCGGTGTTGGTGTTGATGGCGACGACGGACGGCTCGTTGAGGACGATCCCGCGACCTCTGACGTACACCAGCGTGTTGGCGGTCCCGAGGTCGACAGCCATATCGCGGCCGATGAACGACATGTTGTTCGCCATATGGATACGTCTGGCCTTCCAACTGGAGCGATGTGGTGGGAAAGGACGGCACGAGCTTTCGTCGGCGCCGGATCACGAACGTGAAGGTTCCATCGTAGACGCGATCTCGGAAGCGCGTAGCGAGGGCTCGTCCGTCATTTTCTGCGGAACGCCGACCGTCCCCACTAGTGGTGACGTCGTGTCCGAGTGACGCGTTCCCCCGAAAGACTGCCGCTATGCCCGGTATCCCTTAAGGATCTCCAGAACATCGCAGGTCATGACCGCGTCAGCCCTGACGGCGCATCAGAAAATTCTCATCGGAAGTGGGACATGGGCCCCACGGGACCTTTACCCGGAATTTCCGTGCGAACGTGGGTCTCAGACCAACCCGGGAAAGAAGATCTTCATCTCTCGTTCCGCGGACTCCTCGGAGTCCGAGGCGTGGATCAGGTTCTCCCGAACGATGGTGCCGAAGTCCCCGCGGATCGAGCCGGGAGCGGCGGCGATCGGGTCCGTGGGACCGGCCAGCGTACGCACTCCCTCGATCACCCGCTCACCCTCGACCACCATCACGATCGAGGGACCGGAGAGCATGAAATCCAACAGCGGCGGATAGAACGCCTTGCCGACGTGCTCCGCGTAGTGCTGCTCCAGGGTCGCCTTCTCCAGGGTCCGCAGCTCCAGAGCCGTGATACGCCAGTCGGCCTTGCTCTCCAGACGGCCGATGATCTCGCCGACGAGACCGCGCCGTACGGCGTCGGGCTTCAGCAGGACCAAGGTGCGCTGACTCATGGGTGCTCCTAGTAACGGGGAAATCGCGTGCACGAGGCTACACGGAACCGCGACACCTCTCTCACGCAGTGTCAGGCTCGGCCCCGGCACGTGCCTTGGCCTCGTCGATCCGCCGCCCGTAGTGCAGCGATGCCCACCACAGTCCCGCGAAGCAGGCGCCCAGGAAGAACATGGTGGGCACGATCAGACCGCTGGCCACCAACCCGACCTGGAGCGCCCACCCCAGGGGCACCGCCCCCGGACGGGAGAGCACCCCGCACAGCAGTACGCACAGGGCCATGGCCACACCGCTGACCGTCCAGATGGTGCCCGTGGACAGTTCGCTGGTCCGCATGGCCACCAGGCCGGCGAAGCCGATGACGAAGAACTCCCCGATCAGGGTGGAGGCGCACAGGGTCCGCATCTAGCGCCGCCCCCCGAGCAGCAGTCGCGCCTCGCCCACGGTGATCACCGACCCGGTGACCAGCACTCCCGCGCCCGCGTACTCGTCCTCCTCCTCGGCCAGGGTGATCGCGGCCTCCACCGCGTCGTCCAACCGGGGCTCGACGCGCACCCGTTCCTCCCCGAAGACCTCCACCGCGACCCCCGCCAGCTCGTCCACGTCCATGGCCCGGGTGGTGGAGTTACGGGTGACCACCAGCTCGGCGAGGATCGGCTCGAAGGCCTCCAGCAGCCCCCGTACGTCCTTGTCACCGCTGGGGCCCACCACCCCGACCAGCCGGCTGAAGCCGAACGCCTCGGTCACCGCCTCGGCGGTCGCCCGCGCCCCGGCGGGGTTGTGCGCGGCGTCCAGCAGCACCGGGGGGCTGGACCGCACCAGTTCCAGTCGGCCCGGCGAGGAGACCGAGGCGAAGGCGGTGCGGACCACGTCCACGTCCAGGGAACGCGAGGACTCCGCACCGACGCCGAAGAAGGCCTCGACCGCGGCCAGCGCCACCGCCGCGTTGTGCGCCATGTGGGCGCCGTGCATCGGCAGGAAGACGTTCTCGTACTCCCCGCCCAGACCGCGCAGCGTCAACAGCTGTCCGCCCACGGCCACCTCGCGGGAGGCCACCCCGAACTCCATGCCCTCGCGGGCCACCGTGGCGTCCACCTCGACCGCCCGCTTCAACACCACCGAGGCCGCCTCGACCGGCTGCTGGGCCAGCACGACGGTGGCGTCCTGCTTGACGATGCCGGACTTCTCCCGGGCGATGGCGCCGGGAGTGTCGCCCAGGCGCGCGGTGTGGTCCAGGTCGATGGGGGTCACCACGGCGACGCCGGCGTCGATCACGTTGGTGGCGTCCCAGGTGCCCCCCATGCCGACCTCGACCACGGCCACGTCCACCGGGGCGTCGGCGAAGGCGGCGTAGGCCATGCCGGTCAGCACCTCGAAGAAGGACAGCCGGTGCTCCTGGGAGGCGTCCACCATCTCCAGGTACGGCCTGATGTCTCGGTAGGTCTCCAGGAACCGCTCGACCGAGACGGGCGCCCCGTCCACGCTGACGCGCTCGGTGACGATCTCCACGTGCGGGCTGGTGTAGCGGCCGGTGCGCAGCTCGAAGGCCGACAGCAGCGCCTCGATCATCCGGGCCGTGCTGGTCTTGCCGTTGGTGCCGGTGATGTGGATCGACGGATACGCCCGCTGCGGGTCCCCCAGCACCTCCATCAGCGCCTGGATGCGCACCAGGGAGGGGTCCAGCTTGGTCTCCGGCCAGCGGCTCATCAGCTCGGCCTCGACCTGCCGCAGCTCGCGGTCCAGCTCGGGGTCGGTCGGCCGGCCGGGCAGCAGGTCGGAGGGCGGTGGACCGGCCTGGGCGCGGAGGGTTCGGCTCCCCGCCTCGATCACCGCCAGATCGGGGTCTCGGTCGGCCTCGGCGCCGACGATCTCCTCGAAGGAGTCCGGGTCTGGGACATCGGAGTGGGGGCTGTCGCTCACCCTGCCCAGTCTACGGAGTGCCACCGCACCCTCGGCCCCGGGTCCCGCCCGAAGCGGGCTCCCGGAGTCGTGGGGTACCGGGACGCCCAGCGCGCCGCCCCGGGGTTCCGCGACCCCGGGGCGGGCGGTGTTGCCGCTGTCGCGGCCGGGCGTGGACGCCCGGAGGGGCTCAGCCCTCGGGCAGACGCTCCAACTGGTCCCTGATGCGGGCGATCTCGGCCTCCGCCACGGCCTGGCGGTCCCGGATCTTCTCCACCACCTGTTCGGGAGCCTTGGCCAGGAAGCCCTCGTTGCCGAGCTTGGCCGAGGTCTGCTTCAGCTCCTTCTCGGCCGCCGCCAGGTCCTTGGTGAGGCGCTTGCGTTCGGCCGCGAAGTCGATGGCGCCGGACAGGTCCAGGGCCACCTCGACGCCAGCGATGGGCAGCGAGGCGGTGGCGCTGAAGCTCTCGCCCTCGGGCTCCAGGCGCAGCAGGGACCGCATGGCCTCCTCGTGGGCGTCCAGGGGAAGGCCCTGTTCGGCGTCCCGGTCGACCACGATCCGGGCGGGAACCCGCTGGCCGGGCTGGAGCCCCTGGTCAGCACGGAACCGTCGGACCTCGGTGATCACCTGGCGCAGCAGGGCCAGTTCGGCCTCGGCGGCGGGGTCACGGAAACCGGTGTCCTCCGGCCAGTCCGCGATCACCAGGGACTCGCCCCCGGTCAGGTGGGTCCACAGGGTCTCGGTGACGAAGGGGATCACCGGGTGCAGCAGCCGCAGGGTGGTGTCCAGGACCTCTCCCAGCACCCGGCGGGACACCTCGGCCGGACGGCCGCCGCGCTGGAAGGTGGTCTTGGACAGTTCCACGTACCAGTCGAACACCTCGTCCCAGGCGAAGTGGAAGAGGGCGTCGCTGAGTTTGGCGAACTGGTAGTCCTCGTAGTGGGCGTCGACCTCGGCCACCACCGAGTTCAGCCGGGACAGGATCCAGCGGTCGGTGGCGGACAGCTCCCCGGTGTCGGGCAGCGGGCCCTCCACGGTCGCCCCGTTCATCAGGGCGAACCGGGTGGCGTTCCAGACCTTGTTGGCGAAGTTACGGGACGCCTGGACCCAGTCCTCGCCGATCGGGACGTCCACCCCGGGGTTGGCGCCCCGGGCGAGGGTGAAGCGCAGGGCGTCCGACCCGTAGGAGTCCATCCAGTCCAGCGGGTTGACCGCGTTGCCGAAGGACTTGGACATCTTCTTGCCGAACTGGTCGCGCACCATGCCGTGCAGGGCGATGGTGTGGAACGGCGGGGTGCCGTCCATCGCGTACAGCCCGAACATCATCATCCTGGCGACCCAGAAGAAGAGGATGTCGTATCCGGTGACCAGGACCGAGTTCGGATAGAACCGCTCCAGGCTCTCGGTCCGGTCGGGCCAGCCGAGTGTGGAGAAGGGCCACAGGCCGGAGGAGAACCAGGTGTCCAGGACGTCCTCGTCCTGCCGCCAGCCCTCGCCGCTGGGTGGCTCCTCGTCGGGGCCGACGCACACCACCTCGCCCGCCGGGCCGTACCAGACGGGGATGCGGTGCCCCCACCACAGCTGGCGGGAGATGCACCAGTCGTGGAGGTTGTCGACCCAGCCGAAGTACCGGGACTCCATCTCCTTGGGGTGGATGGCCACCCGCCCGTCGCGCACCGCGTCGCCGGCGGCCTCGGCCAGCGGTCCGACCTTCACCCACCACTGCAGGGACAGCCGGGGCTCGATGGTGGTCTTGCAGCGCGAACAGCGACCGACGGAGTGGGCGTAGGGCCGCTTCTCGGCCACCACCCGGCCCTCGGCCCGCAGCGCGCCGACCACGGCCGAGCGCGCCTCCAACCGGTCCTGCCCCTCGAAGGGGCCGGGGGCGGTGATCACCGCGTGCTCGTCCATCACCGTGAGGTTGGGCAGGCCGTGGCGCTGACCGATCTCGAAGTCGTTGGGGTCGTGGGCCGGGGTGACCTTGACCGCGCCGGTGCCGAACTCGGGGTCCACGTGGGCGTCGGCCACCACCGGGATACGGCGGCCGGTGAGCGGCAACTCGATCTCGGTGCCCACCAGGTGGGCGTAGCGTTCGTCCTCGGGGTGCACCGCGATCGCGGTGTCGCCGAGCATGGTCTCCGCCCGGGTGGTGGCGACCACGATGGAGGCGTCACCCTCGCCGTAGCGGATGGACACCAACTCGCCGTCCTGCTCGGTGTACTCGACCTCGATGTCGGAGATCGCGGTGAGGCAGCGGGGGCACCAGTTGATGATCCGCTCGGCGCGGTAGATCAGCTCGTCCTCGTAGAGCCGCTTGAAGATGGTCTGGACGGCGCGGGAGAGCCCCTCGTCCATGGTGAACCGCTCGCGGGACCAGGCGACTCCGTCGCCCAGCCGCCGCATCTGTCCGAGGATCTGCCCGCCGGACTCGGCCTTCCACTCCCAGACCCGCTCGACGAAGGCCTCCCGGCCCAGGTCGTGCCGGGACTTGCCCTCCTTGCCCAGCTCGCGCTCGACCACGTTCTGGGTGGCGATGCCGGCGTGGTCCATGCCGGGCTGCCAGAGGGTCTCGTACCCCTGCATCCGCTTGCGCCGGGTCAGCGCGTCGATGAGCGTGTGCTCGAAGGCGTGCCCCAGGTGCAGGCTTCCGGTGACGTTCGGGGGCGGGATGACGATGATGTACGGGTCCTTGGGGCTCTTGGGATCGGCCTCGAAGTAGCCCCGTTCTACCCAGCGCTCGTACAGCCGCCCCTCTACCTCAGCCGGTGCGTACTGAGTCGGTAGTGCGGAGGGGTTGCCGTTCGATGGCGCGGCCTGTCGGGAGGCCGGGCTCTGCTGAGTGTTCTCGGTCACGGCGCTCAGTGTACGGGCGGCGGTACGGCGCACTCGAACCGGTTTCACCGCACCGAGGACGGGCGGGCACCCTCTTGGGGAGGATGGGGTACGCGGGCAGCAGGTTCCCGCACAGGAGGGGATTCAGGACCATGAGCTTTCAGCAGCCGCCACCGGGCCCGTACGGACAGCAGCCGGGGCCCTACGGCCACCCGCCACCGGCCCAGCCCAACCCCTACGCCCAGCCCTCCTACGGCCCCCCGCCGTACGGCCAGGCCCCCGGCGGCGGTGGCTACCCACCCGGCCCCTACGGTCAGCCCGGCCCTCCCCCGCCGGGCCGGGGCGGTCGGGGTCGGGGCCTCGCGGTGGCCCTCGGGGTCCTGGGGCTGGCCGGCGTCCTGGTGGCCGCACTGCTGGTCGTGGGCGCGGGCGACGAGGAGGGCAACGGCGGTGACGGGGACGGGAGTCGGCGGGAGCGGGTGGCCGGCGCCGAACGGTACAAGCTGGTCCTCAAGTCCCGGGTGCTGAGCGAGTTCACCCGGAAGGACGTGAAGAACGAGAACAGCCGGCTCCACCTGCCCGAGGAGGAGGGCCCGTTGCTCGGTGTGCGGGACTCCCACCAGATCGAGGGCACCTACGCCAACGCCGCGCTCCGCGTACCCCCGGACGGGACGGCCCCCGAGGAGGACGGCCCGGAGGGTGACACGGACGGCAGCACAGACGGCGGCACGGGGGACGACACCGAGACGGTGGCCCTCACCGAGCCGGCCGCCGAAGGTGACCGCAGGGCCGTGGTCGTCAACGGCTACTGGGGGCGGGTGGCCGACCCCGACTCCGCCGTGGACCTCTACTTCGCCAAGCTCAACGAGAACGCGGGCGGCCGAACGCCCATGGTGGACCGTCCCGAACCACAGCACCCGGCCGGGCTGGGTGACGGCGTGATGAAGTGCCAGCTGATGCGCAGCTCCACCTCGGCCAGCCGGGACGAGGCGATGCCGGTGTGCGTGTGGGGAGACGCCCACACCCTCAACGCGGTGCTGTACGTGGCGGAGACCCCGGCCGGCTCCCCGGGGCCCTCGCTGGCCGAGGGCGCGCGGAAGGCCACCGAACTACGTCGGGAGATACGGGTCGCCCGCTGAGGGACCCGGACACGGATCGAGGGGCCGGCCGGTGCGGCTGGCCCCTCGTCGTACTCCTCGGCGGTGCGCCGAACTCCGGTAGCGGGGTGGGCACTTCGCGGCCCACCCGGGCACCTCGGAGCGCTCAGGCGCTCTTCTCGTGCCGCCTGTGGTCGTCGCCGCGGTTGCGCGGCACCAGGGTGGGGTTGACGTTGGAGTGGACGGCCTCCTCGGTGATGACCACGCGCTCCACGTCCTTGCGTGAGGGCACCTCGTACATCACGGACTGGAGGACCTCCTCCATGATGGCCCGCAGCCCTCGGGCCCCGGTGCCACGGAGGATGGCCTGGTCGGCGATGGCCTCCAGGGCCGGCCGGTCGAAGTCCAGTTCCACACCGTCGAGTTCGAAGAGTCGTTGGTACTGCTTCACCAGGGCGTTGCGCGGCTCCATCAGGATCTGCAGCAGCGCCTCACGGTCGAGGTTGCGCACCGAGGTGATCACCGGGAGGCGGCCGATGAACTCCGGGATCATCCCGAACTTCACCAGGTCCTCCGGCATGACCTCCTCGAACTGGTTGCTGGCCTCGATCTCCCGCTTGGAGCGGATGTTGGCGCCGAAGCCGATGCCCTTGGCGCCCGCGCGGGACTCGATGATCTTCTCCAGACCCGCGAAGGCACCGCCCACGATGAACAGCACGTTGGTGGTGTCGATCTGGATGAACTCCTGGTGCGGGTGCTTGCGCCCGCCCTGCGGTGGCACCGAGGCGGTGGTGCCCTCCAGGATCTTCAACAGCGCCTGCTGCACGCCCTCCCCGGAGACGTCCCGGGTGATCGAGGGGTTCTCACTCTTACGAGCGACCTTGTCGATCTCGTCGATGTAGATGATGCCGGTCTCGGCCTTCTTGACGTCGTAGTCAGCGGCCTGGATCAGCTTCAGCAGGATGTTCTCCACGTCCTCGCCGACGTACCCGGCCTCGGTGAGGGCCGTGGCGTCGGCGATGGCGAAGGGGACGTTGAGCATCCGGGCGAGGGTCTGGGCCAGCAGCGTCTTGCCGGAACCGGTGGGGCCCAGCAGGAGGATGTTGGACTTGGCCAGCTCGATGGCGTCGTCCCGCCCCTGCGGGCCGCCGTTCTCGCCGGCCTGGACCCGCTTGTAGTGGTTGTAGACGGCCACCGAGAGCGCCTTCTTGGCGGCTTCCTGGCCGACGACGTAGCTCTCCAGGAACTCGTAGATCTCCCGGGGCTTGGGAAGGTCGTCCCAGCGCACCTCGGAGGACTCGGCCAGCTCCTCCTCGATGATCTCATTGCACAGGTCAATGCACTCGTCACAGATGTAGACGCCGGGACCCGCGATGAGCTTCTTCACCTGCTTCTGGCTCTTACCGCAGAACGAGCACTTGAGCAGATCGCCGCCATCACCGATGCGTGCCACGAGGTGCTTCCCCTTCGCCTGGGATCCGTCGAGCCTCGACGAACCGAGGTACGTGCACTCCGACGGTACCTTGCCCGACCCCCGGAGTGGGCCCCCCTTGGCGGGACGCGATCCGATCGGTAGCCAGGGTCGCGCCTCACGAGTGGGGCAGATGCAGAGTTCAGTACACCGCCCGAGCCCCGGTCCTAGGCCCCGGAACGTGAACGGCCGATCAGGAGACGGTACGCCAGGGTGGCCGGGGTCGCGTGGACCGGGCGGGGGCTCGATGTCGTTGCCGGACCCTCCACACCGGGCCCGCTCACCCTCGGTGGCCCACCCCCGGGAAGATCGCCGGGAAGGGCAACGTATCCCCTGGTCAGAGGCCTCCGCACAGAGCACGGGAGCCGTCCGCCATGGAGTACGAGGACCCCGAATCCGGCAACCTGGGTCCTTCCGGTCCCCCACACCAGCGGCATGGAACCGGCCAACGGAGCCCGTACTGTTCGCTTTCAGCGCAGGGGCTCCGACCGGGCCGGTCACCCCGTGCCGAAGGCCGACGAGGAGCCGGCGGAGAAAGGCCGAGGGCCCGCGTGCGTCCACACACGGGCCCTCGGCGAATCCGAACGGAACTAGGGAGTTCCGGGTGGCCCCGGAGCCGTCAGCCCGAGGCCGAACTCCCCCTGTCAGCCGGCTCAGTTGTCGGCGCTCTCGGCCTTCTTGTCGCCCTTGTCGGCGGACTCGGCCTTGTCGGCCTCCTCCGTCGCGGAGTCGTCCGAGGAGGCTTCCACGACCTCGGCGTCCTCGGTGTCCTCGTCGTCCTCCAGGTCGACGACCTCACCGTTGGAGTCGGTGACCTTGGCCTTCTCCACCACGGTGGCCAGGGCCTTGCCCCGGGAGACCTCGCCGACCAGCATCGGCACCTGGTTGCTCTCCACCACGGCCTGGGCGAACTGGTCCGGGCTCATGCCGGAGGACTGGGCACGACGGACGAGGTGCTCGGTCAGCTCTTCCTGGCTGACGTTGAGCTTCTCCTCCTTGACCAGCTCGTCCAGGACGAACTGGGTCTTGATGCCCCGCTCCGCCTGCTCCCTCAGCTCGTTGTCGAAGTCCTCCTCGGACTTCTCCTGGAGGCTGAGGTAGGTGGCCAGGTCCATGCCCATCTGGGCCAGCTGGTGGTTCACCAGGTTGTGCTTGCGGGTCTCGATCTCGTCGTTCAGCAGCTTCTGCGGGACGGGGACCTCGACCAGCTCGATCAGCGCGTCCAGCACCTTCTCCTGGGCGGCGGTGGCCTGCTCGTACTTCTTGGACTGCTCCAGCCGCTTGCGGCTGTCCTGGCGCAGCTCCTCGATGGTGTCGAACTCGCTGGCCTGCTGGGCGAAGTCGTCGTCCAGCTCGGGCAGTTCGCGGGCGGAGACGCTGATCACGTCCACCTTGATCTCCGCCTCCTTACCGGCGGCGGAGCCGCCCTTCAGCTCGGAGGTGAAGGTGGTGCTGGCGCCGGCCTCCAGGCCGGTGACGGCCTCGTCGATGCCGTCCAGCAGGTCGCCGGAACCGATGGTGTAGTCGAAGCCCTTGGCGACACCGTCCTCCAGGACCTCGCCGTCGACCTTGGCCTCAAGGTCGATCTTCACCACGTCGCCCTCGGCGGCGGCCCGCTCCACGACGGTGGTGGTGGCGAAGCGCTCACGGAGCTGGGTCACGGCCTCGTCGACGTTCTCGTCGGTGACCTCGACCGCGTCGACGGTCACCTCGATACCGGAGTAGTCCGGGATCTCCAGCGCCGGCCGCACGTCCACCTCGGCGGTGAAGGAGAGCAGCTCGTTGTCCTTCAGCTCGGTGATGTCCACCTCGGGCTGACCGAGCGGGCTCAGCTCACCCTCCTCGACGGCGCTCTGGTAGAGCCTGGGCAGCGCGTCGTTGACGGCCTCCTCCAGCACGGCACCCCGGCCGAAGCGCTGGTCGATCACCCGAGCCGGGATCTTGCCCTTGCGGAAGCCAGGCACCGTGACCTGCTGGTTGATCTTCTTGTACGCCGCGTCGAGGCTTTCCTTCAGCTCCTCGAAGGGCACCTCCACAGTGAGCCGAACCCGAGTCGGGTCCAGGTTCTCCACGGCGCTCTTCACGGTCGATCTCCTTGGGGCTGGCTGCAAAGGGTTCAAAAGAGGGGGCGCCCCGTATGCGACTCGTACTCAAGCGGACACGACACAGGCACGCGCGTTGTCATACTACGTGGTCGGGGTGGCCGGATTCGAACCGACGACCTTCCGCTCCCAAAGCGGACGCGCTACCAAGCTGCGCCACACCCCGTCGGTGCGAGACGTAGCGTACATGCCGTACGATGCAGTCCGTGCCGCGGTGATCGTCATCCCGATCCGGGGCCACAAGCGGGCGTAGCTCAATGGTAGAGCCCTGGTCTTCCAAACCAGCTACGCGGGTTCGATTCCCGTCGCCCGCTCCGTTCACGCTCAGGACCCGTGCTCAGGCACGGGTCCTGAGCTTTTTGGCTTGGGCGTCCAAACCAAACGCAGAAAGAGGGGCCGACCGCCCACCAGGCGCCGAGCGCGGACGGAGAACGGTCAACCAGGGTCCCCGACCGCCGAGTTGGCCGTAGGGGTGGTGGGCGGCGGGTCGGCCGCGCGTCAGAAGCGGATGTTGTTGATGGTCTCGGCGACCGAGTTGAGGAAGTTGTTGATGGTCGGGGCCATGCCCGTGGACGCCAGGAAGAAGCCGAACAGCACCGCGACCGCGGCCGGCCCGGGCTTGATCGCTCCGCCGCGGACCATCACGACGAGGACGACCGCCAACAGAACCACCGCTGAGATCGAGATGGCCACAACTGATCACACCCTCGGTCGACAAACTCCTGGCCCCGGGCTCATGCGCCAACTCCCCGGAACCACCACCATCGTTCCACCATCGTGCCACCAACTAACGCCCGCGCAGGGCCTGATGGGCGTTTCGCGGTGCCCGCGCGAGCCACAAAGCGGGAGAAGGCGAACATCACATCCGACGCCCGGACGGCCGACAATTCCGACCTATGCCGCCCCGACCACCACTGATCACTCTGGGTGAATTCGCGAAAGCACTTCGTAGACCTGCTGCCCGATTGGTGGACCTGGGGATGCGGAACAGGCACTTTGCCCGCAGAATCCCTGTCAGGGCACCATAACCAGCGGCGGTACGTGGGCAGTTGCACACGGGCCAAGGCGTTTGCCGAAGGCATGGCGGGTGCCGCCCGGGGTAGTCGAACCGACGACAGCGAAGAATTTACGAGCAACGGGGTTCAACGCTATGGTGCGGCAGATGTTGCACGCCGGTTATGAGCGAGCCCCCCTTCCGCCCGCGCAGGACGAGGAAGCTCCGCGGGAGGCGTCCGACGCGACGGCCCAACGAAGGGGACGGCGGTCCGGCAAGACGAAGGACGGCAAACAGCGCGACGCCTTCTTCGATAACGCCAAGTATCTGGCGATCGTGCTGGTTGCCCTGGGCCATGCCTGGGAGCCGCTGCGCGACGAGTCCAGGGCCGCCTCAGCTCTCTACTTCGTCGTTTACACCTTCCATATGCCGGCGTTCATTCTGATCTCCGGCTACTTCTCACGCAGCTTCGAGGGCAAGCCGCACCAGATCAAGCGGCTGATCACGGGCATCGCGGTGCCGTACGTGGTCTTCGAGGTCGCCTACACCCTCTTCAAACGCTGGGCCAACGACGACCCGGGCTACCCGGTGTCGCTGCTGGACCCCTGGTACCTCACCTGGTTCCTGGCCGCCCTGTTCATCTGGCGGCTGACCACCCCGGTGTGGAAGATGGTCCGCTGGCCGATCCCGCTGGCCCTGGCCATCGCCGTACTGGCCTCGGTGTCCGAGGACATCGGTGACGACCTGGACCTCCAGCGGGTCCTGCAGTTCATGCCGTTCTTCGTGGTCGGGCTGTTCCTCAAGCCGGAGCACTTCAAGCTGGTCCAGACGTGGCGGGCCCGCTGGCTGTCGCTGCCGGTCTTCGCCGTGGCCATGCTGTTCGCCTACTGGGCGGCTCCTCGGATGACCGCCGCCTGGTTCTACCGCAGGGACAGCGCCCAGGAGCTGGGTGCCCCCTGGTGGACCGGCGGCATCATGACGGTGGCCCTGTTCGGTTGCTCCATGGTGCTGGTGGCCTGCTTCCTCGCCTGGGTGCCCCGCCGACACATGTGGTTCACCCTGCTGGGGGCCGGCACGCTCTACGGCTACCTGCTGCACGGCTTCCTGGCCAAGGGCTCCCGCTTCTGGGACTGGTACGACGTGGCCTGGGTGCACACCCCGATGGGTGCCATAGCGGTCACCCTGATCGCCGCTTCGGTGATCACGGCGCTGTGCACCACTCCGGTACAACGGGCCTTCCGTTTCGTCATGGAGCCCAAGATGGAGTGGGCGTTCAAGCGGGACGCCGCCCAGCTGGCGAAGGAACGCGCCAAGGCGGGTCGCTGACCCTCGCCCGTCCGCGCGCACCCACTGAGGACCGACCCGTTCGTGGCCCGGAGAGTTCGCTCTCCGGGCCACACGGCTGTCACGGGCCGGTTCCGTCCCCGCCCGGCTCGGGCCCCCGTGGGCCGGGCACCCGTCAGCGGAGGCTGGACGGACGGAGCCGTCGGGGAGGGGGGCGGCGGGGCAGCCGGCTCAGGAGCGGGTGAGCAACAGCAGGGCACGGTCGTCGTTGACGTCCCGGGCCACCGCCTCGATCAGGTGCCAGGCGGCGCCGGCGAACCCGGAGGAGACGTAGTGGTCGGCCTCCCCGACCAGCCGGTCGATGCCCTCGCTCAGATCCCGGTCAGCGGTCTCCACCAGACCGTCGGTGAACAGCATCAGTACGTCACCCCGGCCGAGGGTGCCCTTGAGGGGTTCGAACTCGGCCCCGTCGTAGACGCCCAGCAGGGGCCCCTCGGGGGCCTTCTCCTCCCAGCGGCCGGTGTTGCTGTTCAGCTGCATGACCGGTACGTGTCCGGCCGAGTACAGCTCGTAGTTTCCGGTGTTCAGGTCCAGTACGAGGTGGACGGAGGTGGCGAACCCCTCCTGCCACTCCTGACGGAGCAGGTAGCCGTTGGCCGCGGGCAGGAACTCCCTGGGCGGCAACGAGCCCAGCAGCCCCCCGAAGGCCCCGGACAACAGCAGGGCGCGCGAGGCGGCGTCCATGCCCTTGCCGGACACGTCGGTGAGCACGATCTCCAGCCGCTCCCGGGCGGGGCCGGTACGGGCGGCCACCACGAAGTCGCCCGAGAAGGACTGGCCGCCCGCCGGCCGGAGCGACATCTCACGGTGCCAACCCCTGGGCAGGGGTGGGAGTTTGCTCTGTACCCGGATGCGTTCCCTGAGGTCGAACAGCATGGTGCCGCCGCGTCGCCACGGCACCCCGACCCGGCTGCGGAACTGGGCGATCAGCAGCCCGGACAGGCCCACCGCGGCAACGACCAGGATGGTTCCGGGAGTTACCCGTCCGGCGCCGTCGGTGTAGGGGCCGAGCACCCACGCCTCGACCATCAGGGCACTGGCCGCCACGGTGTACAGGGCGACCAGGCTGGCCGGACGCAGCAGCAGCCCGCCGGCCACGATGGGCAGCACCAGCGCCTCGGGCGCGAAGATCAGGGGGTTGCGGGTGGTGGCGTAGGAGAGCGCGGGGATGGTCAGCAGCAGGACCGTGAGGGCCGCCCAGTCGGAACCGCCACCCCGGAAGTAGTCGACGGCGGATCGGCGCACGGTGACGCGGACCCGGTGGAGCGCCTTGCGCCCCCGCATCCGTGTCGTCCGCAGAGCGGACCCCGCCCGACCTACCCACATGGCTTCGGACCTTATCCACCGTTCGGTGGCACGTCGATTCCCGTTGCGGTATCGAGTCCGAGAGGGTGCCGTCGGATGCCGCTCGGGGGCGCCGTACTCGCTCCCACTCTCCAACGTCCCGACGGTTGTTCGGTCCTGGGCGCTCAGCGACGTTGGCAGTCGGGGCACCAGAACAGGTTGCGGGCCGCCAGGTCGGCGGTACGCACCTCCGCCCCGCAGACGTGGCAGGGCTGACGGGCACGGCGGTAGACGTACACCTCTCCCCCGTGGTCGTCGACCCGGGGCGCCCGGGACATCGCCTCCGGGGTGTGCTCGGGCCGTACGGTGTCGATGCGGTTGTCCCGCACCCCCTGGCGCATCAGCGCGCACAGGTCGGCCCACACCTCCTCCCACTCCCGCCGGGTCAGCTCACGTCCCGGGCGGTAGGGGTCGATGCCGTGGCGAAAGAGGACCTCGGCCCGGTAGACGTTGCCGACCCCGGCGACCACCTTCTGGTCCAGCAACAGCGCGGCCACCGACACCCGACTGCGGCTGATGCGGGACCAGGCGCGGTCGGGGTCGGCGTCCGCGCGCAGCGGGTCGGGGCCCAGCCGGTCACCGACCCCGGCCTTCTCCTTGTCGGTGAGCACCTCGCAGCGGGTGGGCCCGCGCAGGTCGGCGTGGTGGGCGGGCGGCTGGTCGGGGTCGGCGCCGCCGACCATCCGCAGCCGTATCTGGCCGGTGGGTGCCGGCGGTCGTCCGGTACCGAAGCGCAGGGTGCCGTACAGACCGAGGTGGATGTGCACCCAGTCCAGGTCACCGGCGCTGGCAGGACCGGCGAACCCCAGGAAGAGGTGCTTGCCGTGGGCGTCGGTCTCCACCAGGGGCCGCCCGTCCAGCCGTGCGGCCGACTCGGTGAAACGGCCCTGGGGACTGCTGGTGCGCACCGGCCACCCACCGAAGCGCTCACCGATGTCCTGGGCGAGCCGGTGGATCGTGTGTCCCTCGGGCATGGCGGACGGATTCCTTCGCTGGGTGGGGCCGGTTCGCTGGGCCGGTCAGTCGCGGTGCGGGTGGTGTTCGGGGATGGGCGGCATGGTGCCGGCCATCTCGTAGCCGGAGAGCATGTCGATGCGGCGCACATGGCGTTCGTCACCGGTGAAGGCGGTGTCCAGGAAGACCTCCAGGAACCGCACCGCGTCCTCGGTGGGGTGCATCCGGGCGCCGATGCTCAGCACGTTGGCGTTGTTGTGCTCCCGGGCCAGGGTCGCGGTCTCCTCGCTCCAGGCCAGTGCCGCGCGTACTCCGCGCACCTTGTTGGCCGCGATGGCCTCGCCGTTACCGGAGCCCCCGATGACCACGCCGAAGGCCTCGCCGTCGGAGACGGTGCGCTCGGCCGCCCGGAGGCAGAAGGGGGGGTAGTCGTCCTGGGCGTCGTAGATGTGGGGGCCGCAGTCGATGGGCTCGTGGCCTGCCCCCTTCAGCCACTCGACCAGATGGTTCTTGAGTTCGTAGCCGGCATGATCGGAGCCGAGGTACACGCGCATGGGCCGAGTCTATGCGGCGTCCACACGCCCTGGACGCCACCCCGAGCCACCTCGGTCGCCGGTGGACGGCGGCACCTCCCCCCGGATGGGCCGGTGGCGTACGGGGAGGGGGGCGGTTCCCGACGGGACGTCAGCCGGGGGATCGGTTCCGGCCAGTCGTACCACCGCTTCCGACGGAGCGTCGGCTGACGCCGTGTCGGTGGTGGAGGTGCCAGCGCACGGGCCGCCCAACGGTTTTCGACCTTCAGACTGATACCGTCTGAGTGCGAATACTTCGCACCAAGTCGGCCTCGTCAAGAGGTCAACCACCAGCAAGAATGCGGCAAACGTCGAAGGGCGATGCATTCAAAGATGGCGATTTACTCCCTCCCCGAGCTCCCGTACGACTACGCCTCGCTGGAGCCGGTCATCAGCGGCGAGATCATCGAGCTGCACCACGACAAGCACCACGCGGCCTACGTCAAGGGCGCCAACGACACCCTGGAACAGCTCGCGGAAGCCCGCGACAAGGACCAGTGGGGCGCGATCAACGGCCTGGAGAAGAACCTCGCGTTCCACCTCTCCGGCCACATCCTGCACAGCATCTACTGGCACAACATGACCGGTGACGGTGGTGGCGAGCCGCTGGAGAAGGACGGTACCGGCGAGCTGGCCGACGCCATCGCCGAGTCCTTCGGCTCCTTCGCCCGCTTCAAGGCGCAGCTGTCCAAGGCCGCCGCCACCACCCAGGGCTCCGGCTGGGGCGTGCTGGCCTTCGAGCCGGTCACCGGGCGGCTGATCGTGAACCAGGTGTACGACCACCAGGGCAACGTCGGCCAGGGCTCCATCCCGATCCTGGTCTTCGACGCCTGGGAGCACGCCTTCTACCTGCAGTACCGCAACCAGAAGGTGGACTTCGTCGACGCCATGTGGGGCGTCGTCAACTGGCAGGACGTGGCCGCCCGTTACACCGCGGCCAAGCAGCGCAGCAACGAACTGCTCCTGGCCCCCTGACCTCACGGTCCCCGGCCGGCCCCCCGCCCTGAGCGGTGGTGGCCGACCACGGCAGGAGAGCGGCTCCCCGGGTCTCCGCCCGCCCCCACGGCGGACGGGGGACACCCGGGGAGCCGCTTCCCGTTTCGCTCGGGTTCCTCAGGGTTTCCCGGCTCAGTCGAACTGCGGCTCGGCGTCGCGGCTGCGCTTCAACTCGTAGAAGCCGGGCGTGGAGGCGACCAGCAGGGTGCCGTCCCAGAGGCGGGCGGCCTCCTCACCCCGGGGGATGGGGGTGACCACCGGGCCGAAGAAGGCGACCTGCTTCCCGTCCGCGCCGGGTACGGCGATCACCGGGGTGCCCACGTCCTGGCCCACCAGGTCGATGCCGGAGGAGTGGGAGGCCCGCAGTTCCTCGTCGTAGTCGGTGGACTCGGCCGCGTCCGCCAGCTCGGCGGGCAGGTCCAGCTCGGCGAGGGCGCCGCGCACGGCCTCCGCGAAGTCCTTCTCGCCCTCGTTGTGGATCCGGGTGCCGACGGCGGTGTAGTAGCGGCCCAGGGCCTCCGCCCCGTGGTGCCGCTCCACCGCGATGGCCACCCGGACCGGGCCCCAGGCCCGGGCCATCAGCTCGCGGTAGCGCTCGGGCATCTCCTCGTTGTTCTCGTTCAGCACCGCCAGGCTCATCACGTGCCACCGCACCCGCACCGGGCGCTGCTTCTCCACCTCCAGCATCCAGCGGGAGGTCATCCACGCCCAGGGGCAGACGGGGTCGAACCAGAAGTCGGCGGGGGTCTTCTCGGACTGTTCAGACACGACAAACGCTCCTCGTGAGTCAGATCACCTCCCCCTCCAACTCGCGGGCGCGGGCGATCATTCCCACCGGTCACACGTCCGGGCCCACATGTCATCCTGGACGGCGGTCGGGGCGCCGGAGCCCCCTCGTGGGACCGAAGCCTGAGCAAGATCACGAAGACAAGGGAGTCACCCGTGCCGGGAGAGAACCTGACCCGTGAGGAGGCCCGGGAGCGGGCCGCACTGCTGGAGGTGACCGGGTACGAGGTCGCTCTGGACCTGCGGTCCGCGGTGGCCCCGCCACCCGCGAACGGTCCCCGCACCTTCCGCTCCACCACCACCATCCGCTTCCGCTGCGCCCGCGAGGGGGCGTCCAGCTTCGCGGACCTGCTCGCCCCCCACGTCCACTCGGTCACCCTCAACGGCGAGTCCCTGAACGTCGACCGGGTCTTCGACGGCACCCGGATCTCCCTCCCCGGGCTGCGGGGGGAGAACGTACTGGTGGTGGACGCCGCCTGTGCCTACAGCCGCACCGGGGAGGGGCTGCACCACTTCCTGGACCCCGAGGACGGCGAGACCTACCTCTACACCCAGTACGAACCGGCCGACGCCCGGCGGGTGTTCGCCAACTTCGAGCAGCCGGACCTCAAGGCGCCCTTCGACTTCCAGGTGACCGCGCCGGCCGAGTGGACCGTACTGAGCAACGGCGCCCAGCTGGGCGAGCCGACCCCACGGGACGGCGGGGCCGCCGCCACCTGGCGGTTCGCCCGTTCCGAGCCGATCTCCACCTACATCACCGCGGTGATCGCCGGCCCGTACCACCAGGTCACCGACGAGTACCGCCGCACCCTGCCGGACGGCGCCGAACTGCGGGTGCCGCTGGGCGCGTTGTGCCGCAGGGGGCTGGCCAAGCACTTCGACCCCGAGGACGTCTTCCTCATCACCAAGCAGGGCCTGGACTTCTTCCACGACCGGTTCGACTACCCGTACCCCTTCGGCAAGTACGACCAGGTCTTCGTGCCCGAGTACAACCTCGGCGCCATGGAGAACCCCGGCTGTGTCACCTTCCGCGAGGAGTTCGTCTTCCGGGGCAAGGTCACCGACGCGGCCTACGAGAGCCGGGCCAACGTCATCCTGCACGAGATGGCCCACATGTGGTTCGGCGACCTGGTCACCATGGAGTGGTGGGACGACCTGTGGCTCAAGGAGTCCTTCGCCGACTTCATGGGCGCCTTCGCCACCGTGGAGGCCACCCGCTTCGACGACGCGTGGATCACCTTCGCCAACAACCGCAAGTCCTGGGCCTACCGCGCGGACCAGATGCCCTCCACCCACCCGGTCACCGCCGACATCCACGACCTGGAGGACGCCAAGCTCAACTTCGACGGCATCACCTACGCCAAGGGCGCCGCGGTCCTCAAGCAACTGGTCGCCTACGTCGGCCAGGAGGCGTTCCTGGAGGGCGCCCGGCGCTACTTCAAGCGGCACGCCTGGGGCAACACCCGGCTTGAGGACCTGCTGACCGTACTGGAGGAGACCTCCGGTCGGGACATGCGGACCTGGAGCCGGGCCTGGCTCCAGACCTCCGGCGTCAACTCCCTCACCCCGCAGGTCGCCTACGACTCCGAGGGCCGGGTGGTGGAGCTGGCCGTCGCCCAGGAGGCGAGCCCCCCGGCCCACCAGCCGGCCGAGTTCGCCGAGGCCCACACCACCCTGCGCCCGCACCGGGTCGCGGTCGGGCTGTACCGGCGTGACGGGGTCTCCGGCGAACTGGAGCGCTACGCCCGGGCCGAGGTGGACGTGGTCGGCACCCGTACCGTGGTCGAGGAGCTGGCGGGCCAGCCCCGCCCGGACCTGGTCCTGGTCAACGACGAGGACCTGACCTACTGCAAGATCCGCTTCGACGAGGCCTCGCTGGCCACCCTGCGCCAGCACCTCGACGGGCTGACCGACCACCTCGCCCGGGCCCTGTGCTGGTCCGCGCTGTGGAACCTCACCCGCGACGGACTGCTGCCCGCCCGGGACTTCACCGACCTGGTGATCCGGTTCTCCGGCTCCGAGTCGGACATCGGCGTGCTCCAGATGCTGCACGCCTGGGCCCGTACCGCCCTGACCCTCTACACCGCTCCCCCCGGACGCGCGGAGACCCAGCGGGCGCTGGCCGAACTCGGGCTGAGCCAGCTACGGCAGGCCGAGCCCGGCAGCGGGCACCAGCTCGCCTGGGCACGGTTCTTCGTGTCGATGGCCAGCGAGGAACACGACCTGCAACTGCTGTCCGGCCTGCTGGAGGGGCGGGCCCGCATCGACGGGCTGGAGGTCGACCAGGAACTGCGCTGGCGGATCCTGGAACCCCTGGCCGCGCACGGGCGGGTGGGCCGTGAGGAGCTGGCCGCCGAGCTGCGCCGGGACGACACCGCCTCGGGCCAGCGGCACCAGGTGCGCTGCCTGGCCTCGCGCCCGGACCCGGACGTCAAGGCCGAGTGCTGGCGGGCGGTCGTGGAGGACGACGCGTTGTCCAACGCGCTGGTGGAGGCCACCATCGACGGCTTCCACCAGGACAGCCAGCGCGCGCTGACCGCCCCGTACACCTCCCGCTACTTCGAGGTGATCGAGGACTGCTGGAACCGCCGCTCCATCCAGATCGGCATGTCGATCGTGCGGGGGCTGTTCCCCTCGTACCAGGTGGACCAGGAGACGCTGGACGCCACCGACGGCTGGCTGGCGGACCACCCCGACTCGGCGCCGGCGCTCCGCCGGCTGGTGCTGGAGGCCCGGGACGACCTGGCCAGGGCGCTCAGGGCTCGCCGTCACGACCAACTGCCCGACTGAGCGGGCGGGTCGAGCGAAACCGGCCGGGGGCCGGCGACCGGAACGTGTCCGGTCGCCGGCCCCCGGTGGACCTGAGGCTCGGCGTCAGCCCTTGGCGGCGTCGGCCGCCTGGGCGCGCAGCGCCCGCTGCACCCCGGAACGGTTCTCCGTCAGCAGGCGCCGCAGCCCGGCCGGCGGCTGGTGCCGCTCCAGCCAGGCGTCGGTGGCGTCCAGGGTGGCCTGTTCCACCTGGAGGGTGGGGTACAGGCCGACGACGACCTGCTGGGCCATGTCGTGGCCCCAGCTGTCCCACACCTTGCTGATCACCTCGAAGTACCGGCCGGTGTAGTCCGTCAGCAGTTCGCGCTGGTCGGTCTGGACGAAACCGGCGACCGTGGCCTCCACCAGCGCGTTGGGCAGGGCCTTGGCGCTGTCCTCGGCCGCGCCGGTGAGCGACTCCCACGCCTGGGCCTTCGCCTCGGCGGTGGGGCGGGCCGCCCTCGCCGACGCCGCGTGACGCTCACCGGCGGCGGTGGCGTCCCGGCCCAGTTCGGCCGCGATCTCCGGCTCGTCCACCCGGCCGGTGGCGGCCAGCCGCTCCAGGAACGCCCAGCGCAGCTCGGTGTCGACGGTCAGCCCCTCGATGCTCTGGGAACCGTCCAACAGGGCGCTGAGCAGGTTCAGTTGCTCCTCGCCCCGAGCGGTCGCGGCGAAGGCACGGGCCCAGGCGAGCTGGTGGTCGCTGCCCGGCTTGGCCGCCTTCAGGTGGTCCAGGGCGGCCTCCGACCAGCGGGCCAGCCCCTCCTGCCGCCACTCGGGGGCGGCGTACAGGTCGAGGGCCAGCTTCACCTGGCGGTGCAGCGACTGGACGACGCCGATGTCGGACTCGGTGCCGATACCCGACAGCACCAGCTTGAGGAAGTCCCGGGCGGCCATCTCGCCGTCGCGGGTCATGTCCCAGGCGGAGGTCCAGCACAGGGCCCGGGCCAGGGAGTCCTCGAACATCTCGATGGAGCTGATGACGTGGTGGAGCGACCGCTCGTCGAGCCGCACCTTGGCGTAGGTGAGGTCGTCGTCGTTGAGCAGGATCACGTCCGGCCGCTGGGCGCCGACCAGTTGGGGCACCTCGGTCAGGTCGCCGTCCACGTCCAGCTCGACCCGGTCGGTACGCCGCAGCCAGCCGCGCTGGTCGAAGGAGTACGAGCCGATGGCGATGCGGTGCGGGCGCAGCACGGACTCGCCCTGGGCGCCCTCGGGCAGGTCGGGCGCTTCCTGGCGCACCGCGAACGAGGTGACGCGGCCCTCGTCGTCGGCCTCGATCTCGGGGCGCAGGATGTTGATCCCGGCGGTCTCCAACCAGGCCTTGGACCAGGTCTTCAGGTCCCGGCCGGAGGTCTCCTCCAGGGCGGTGAGCAGGTCCTCAAGCCGGGTGTTGCCCCAGGCGTGCCGCTTGAAGTAGGCGGCCACGCCACGGAAGAACTCGTCCTGGCCGACGTAGGCGACCAGTTGCTTGAGGACCGAGGCGCCCTTGGCGTAGGTGATGCCGTCGAAGTTGACCAGCACGTCGTCCAGGTCGCGGATCTCGGCCACGATCGGGTGGGTGGAGGGCAGCTGGTCCTGTCGGTACGCCCAGGTCTTCATCTGGTTGGCGAACGACTGCCAGGCGCCCGGCCACAGTCCCGGGGCGTCAGCGAGGGCGAGCACGCTGGTGTAGGTGGCGAAGGACTCGTTCAGCCACAGGTCGTTCCACCACTCCATGGTGACCAGGTCGCCGAACCACATGTGCGCCAGCTCGTGCAGCACCGTCTCGGCGCGGGCCTCGTAGGCGGCGTCGGTGACCTTGGAGCGGAAGACGTACTGGTCCCGGATGGTCACCGCGCCGGCGTTCTCCATGGCGCCGGCGTTGAACTCGGGGACGAACAGCTGGTCGTACTTCTCGAAGGGGTAGGCGAAGTCGAACTTCTCCTGGAAGTAGTCGAACCCCTTGCGGGTGACGTCGAACAGCGCCTCGGCGTCCAGGTACTCCGCCAGCGAGGGACGGCAGTAGATGCCCAGGGGCACGGTGCGCCCCTCGCCCTCCCAGCTGCTGTGGACGCTGTGGTACGGCCCGGCGATCAGCGCGGTGATGTAGCTGGAGACGCGCGGGGTGGGGGCGAAGCTCCAGGTGTCGCCCTCCGGCTCGGGGGTGGGCGAGTTGGAGATCACCGACCAGCCCTCGGGGGCCCGCACGGTGAACCGGAAGGTGGCCTTGAGGTCCGGCTGCTCGAAGTTGGCGAACACCCGGCGGGCGTCCGGCACCTCGAACTGGGTGTACAGGTAGGTCTGTTGGTCGACCGGGTCGACGAACCGGTGCAGTCCCTCACCGGTGTTGGTGTAGGCGCAGTCCGCGACCACCAGCAGTTCGTTACGGCCCTCGCGCACCGGGTCCAGGGCGATGCGGGAGTCGGCGAACACCTCGTCGACGTTCAGGGACTCCCCGTTGAGCACCACCTCGCGCACGCTCGGCGCGATCAGGTCGATGAAGGTCGAGCCGGCCTCGACGGCGTCGAATCGCACCAGGGTCCGGGAGGGGAACGTCCCGCCCTGGGGCGCGCCGGAGATGTCCAGGTCGATCTCGTAGGAGTCGACGCTGAGCAGCCGAGCCCGCCGCTGCGCCTCCTCGCGGGTCAGATTTGTGCCAGGCAACGGCCCGTCCCTTTCTGATCTCTGTGGTTCATCCCGCCATCCTCGCACGCAGCCGTCCCGCTGACTCCCGCCGTCTCCGGGCCCGCCCGGCGGCGGGGGGACAGCGGCCGGGGCGGCGTGCCACCGCCGTACCTCCGGTCCCCGACGCGGGGCGCACGTCACGGGAGGGGCGCACTCGGGGGGATGGCGTGAAGGATGCCGGCAGCAGCGCCTCCCACCTGGTCCGGGTGCTGTGGCCGGCCTAGGGTCGCCGGGGTGCCCGTTCGAAAGTCCGTCCTGTTCCTGCTGGTCGTCACCGTGCTCGGCGCGACCTCCGCCACCTCCTCCACGGCCCAGGACCAGGGCCATTCCGCCACCCGCGAGGCGATGGAGCGGCTGGTCCGACAGCAGGGTCTGCCCGGGGTGTTGGCGCGGGTCGAGGACGGCGACGGGGTGTGGTGGGGACAGGCCGGGGTGGCCGACCGTGGGCTGCGGACCCCGAGGCGGCCCCAGGAGCGGTTCCGCATCGGCTCGGTCACCAAGACCTTCGTGGCCGTGACCGTGCTGCGGCTGGTGGCCGAACGGCGCCTGCGGCTGGAGGACCCGGTGGAGCGCTGGCTCCCCGGCGTACTGCGGCACCCCGGGTACGACGGGCGGCGGATCACGGTACGGCGGCTGCTCCAACACGGCAGCGGGATACCGGACTTCACCGGGACCCCCGAGTTCCGGGCCCGGCTGGCGGCCCCGGCGCCGGAGGCCCGGCGGGACCGCGACGCCCGGCAGTGGGTGGATGCGGCGCTGCGCCGGCCCCCACGGTTCGCCCCGGGGAACGACCGGGAGTACTCCAACACCAACTACCTGCTGGCCGGGATGGTGGTGGAGCGGGTCACCGGACACCGCTGGGACGAGGAGGTACGCCGGCTGGTGGTGCGCCCGCTGGCACTGGAGGGCACCAGCATCCCCCTGGCCCTCGAAGGGGTACCGGTTCCGCACGCCACCGCGTACTCCCGGAGGGGCGGAGGGGGCGCCCCGGGAACCCGCGAGCTGGACCGCCTCTCCCCCACCCTCGCCGGCGCCTCGGGGGAGATGATCTCCACCGCCGGGGACCTGCTGCGGTTCTACCGGGCGCTGCTGGGGGGCGAGCTGCTGCCGCCGGAACAGCTGCGGCAGATGCTCGACGCCGCCGCCACCGACCCGGAGGGGTACGGACTGGGGGTGTTCGCGCTACGGCTGTCCTGTGACCGCACGGTGTGGGGTCACCGGGGCGACATCCTGGGGTCCCACACTCTGGTGGCCACCACCCAGGACGCCGTGCACGGAGCGGTGTTCCAGGTCAACGGGGACTGGGCTCGGCACACCGAAAGGTTGCTGGAGGCGGAGTTCTGCCCCTGAGCCGTGCGACGGGGGTACGGCGGAGCACCACCCCGCGCGCGCAGCCGGGGACGCGCCCGCAGGGCGCCGCCGAGGAGGGTCAGCCGTTGTCGTGGGTCGACTTCGAGCCGGCCATCACCAGGCCGGCGATCACCACGAAGGCCAGCAGGGGCAGGCCGACGAACAGGCCGAGCGTCTCGGCCAGGCTGATGCCCGGACCCGGGTCGTCACCGTCGTCACGCGCGGCGAAGGCCGGGGACGACAGCAGCAACATCCAGGTGGTGCCGGCGCTGAGGGTGCCGGCTCGCAGTGCCTGCCGGTGGGAGTTCTTGGTAGCCACGTGCCCAACCTAGCGAACGCCCGGTCGCCTCACGCCGTCGGGGTCACCTTCACACCCCGCCCTCCCCTCCGGGGCGCGGTGTGGGGCGCACTCCCGTCGGGCGCGCCTCGCGGAGCCGGGACCGGCCGGGGAACCCCGCCCGGAGCCGACGCCGAGGGTGTGGGTGCGGTCAGATGTCGGAGGGCTCGGTGCCGTAGCCGGTACCGGTCGGCTCGCTGGTCAACGGCAGTTCGGCGGCCAGCGGGGTCTCGCTGGTCAGGGGGGCGACATCGGCGAGCGGCGGCTCGCTGGTCAGGGGTGCCTCCGCGTATCCGGTGGACGCGGAGCCCTCCAGCCCGGAGTCGGGGTCGGACACTCCCACCAACTCCAGAGGCTCTCCCCCGGGCTGGGCCGGGAAAGCCTCCAGACCGGGTTTGGAGCGGCCCTGAAGCGGCTTGGTCCTGGGTTTGGTCTGCCGGGGTTGGTCGGCGGTGAGCACCTGTAGGAGTTCGGCGGTCGCGGCCACGGCGGGCCTCCGTTCGTCGTGGTCGAGTGGACGGTTCGTGCCCTACCCAGTTCGGGCGCCGGCAGACGTGGAAAGTCCTGGATCGTGCTCCAGACCACGCGGATTCGCAGGCGATTTGCCCGCGAACCCCCCGCCTCGACGAAAGACTCAGCGCCTCAGGCCGGGTAGCCACACCAGATTTTACGGGACCGCCCCTCAGAACCCCACCCCTGGAAGCGGACCGGCACACCCGCCCTGACCTGCGGAATCACTCCCGCGACCGACGTTCGGAACGCTGTGTGGACCACCGGCCACACAGCGCCGCCACCTCGCTCACCACACCGGCGGGCGCCGATCGGCCCATGGCCGGGCCTCCTCCAGCTCGGTCGCCAGGGACAGCAGAAGCCCCTCCGAACCGTGCCGGCCGCCGAACATCATCCCGACCGGAAGATCACCCTCCGGGCCGGTGGCCCATCCCAGGGGCAGGGACACCGCCGGGAGTCCCGCCATGTTCCAGGGAGCCGTGAAGGGGGTGAAGGCGAGTTGCGCCGCGAAGTCCGCCGCCGGGTCCTCGTCGTTCCTCAACTCCCCCACCTTCGGGGGCAGTTGGGCCAGGGTCGGGGTGAGCAGGGCGTCCCAGGGCTCCACCGCCTCCGCGTGCCGGCGCCCCACGTGTTGGAGCGCGGCCACCGCCCGGGCGTACTCCAGGGCGTCGAAGGCCGCCGCCTGGTCCCGCAGCCAGCGGGTCTGCGGCATCAACTCCCCCTCCCGCCCGGGTGGTACCGGCGTCATGGCGGCCAGCACCGCCCAGACCGGGGTGAAGGCGTCCCGGTCACCGGAGCGCAGCGGCTGCGCGACGTCCACCACCTCGTGCCCCAGCTCCACCAGCAGCGCGGTGGTCGCCTCGTACACCCGCAGCACCTCGGGGTCCACCTCCACCCCGGCCACGTCGGGTGTGGCCAGCCGGCCGACGCGCAGTCGACGACGGGGCGGGTGGCAGTGGCTGAGGTAGCTGTCGGTCGCCGGTGGCATGGCGTACGGGTCGCCGGGGGCGGGCCGGGCCATCACGTCCAACAGGGCGGCGGCGTCCCGGACCGTACGGGCGAGGGGGCCCTCCACCGCGAGGCCAGACACGTCAGCGAAGGGGGCGGTGGACACCCGGCCCCGGCTGGGCTTGAGCCCCACCAGGCCACAGCAGCTGGCCGGGATACGGATGGAGCCGCCCCCGTCACTGCCCGGGGCGGCCGGGGCCAGTCCGGCCGCCACCGCGGCGGCGGCCCCGCCGCTGGAGCCGCCCGCGATGCGGCTGGGGTCCCAGGGGGTGCGGGCCGGCGGTCCGACCCGGCTCTCGGTGTACGCCGGCAGGCCGAACTCGGGGGTGTTGCTCTTGCCGAGCAGCACCATGCCGGCGCGGTCCAGCAACCGGACGGTGTGGGGGGCGCGTTCGGCGACCTGGTGGGCGAAGACCACGGAGCCGAGGGTGTGCCGCACCCCCGGTACCGGCACCAGGTCCTTCACCGGCATCGGCACCCCCAGCAGGGGCGGCGCCGCCTCTCCCGGCCGGAGGTGGGCCAGCCGCTCCTCGGCACGCCGGGCGTCGTCCAGCGCGCGGTCGGCGGTCACCGTGAGGTAGGCGCCCAGCAGGGGGTCCAGCTCCTCGATCCGGCGCAGGTAGTGCTCCGCCAACTCGGTCGGTGCCAGCTCGCCGTCCCGGACGGCGGCGGCCTGTCGCAGCATCGTCAACTCGTGCGGTGCGCTCACCTTCACCAGGTTAGGGCGCTTTGCCGGTTCGGGGAGGGTCCGAGGGAACACCCGAGAGGTCACGCGCGAGGGCGCGGTGCTGGTGCTGGTGCTGCGGTACGGAAGCGGGCGGGCCCGACACCTGGGGGGTGCCGGGCGGGCGGCTTCCTCCACCTCGACGTTCGGGGTCCGTGGGCGGCGCCCTACAGGTTCCGAACAGGCCCCAAACAGGAGGCCCGGTTCTCAGGCGGTAGCTTTCGCTGGTCTGCCTTCGAACCGGGCCAGGGCCGCTTCGGCGCCGTACGGGCGTAGGTAGGGCAACCACCTCGGATCGCGGTGCCCCGTCCCGATGACGCGCCAGGCCAGCCCGGAGGGGGGCGCCGGCTGGTGCCGCAGCCGCCAGCCGAGTTCGGCGATGTGCCGGTCGGCCTTGACGTGGTTGCAGCGACGGCAGGCGGCGACCACGTTCTCCCAGGCGTGCTGGCCACCCCGGCTGCGGGGGATCACGTGGTCCACGCTGGTGGCGACGGCACCGCAGTAGGCGCAGCGACCGCCGTCCCGGGCGAACAGCGCGCGCCGGGTCAGCGGTACGGGGCCCCGAAAGGGCACCCGCACGAAGCGTTTGAGTCGGACCACGCTGGGCGCGGGTATCACGTGGGTCGCGCTGTGCATCAGGGCGCCGGAATCCTCAAGGCTGACGGCCTTGTCATTGAGGATGAGGATGAGCGCGCGTCGAAGCGGTACGACACCGAGCGGCTCGTACGACGCGTTGAGGACCAGGACATGCGGCACGGTGCCTCCTTGTACGTCGGCGGCGCGTGGCTCGCGCCGGGACGATCTGTTGGACAGTGTGTCCCCTGCGCCGGCGGATACGCCACTACGGCCGGGTAACGCATGTGTCGTGTTCTTCGCCACAGACGGCCACTGATCCGGCCAGCACCGGGACTTACCCGCGGTTGCGCCCTCCCGCCGCCGTTACGCTGGTGGACGCTGTCCGCCTCCGCCCGTGGCGGACAGGTCCCGTACGGAAGGTGCTGTTGTGTCCTGGTTGATCAGTTCTGATCCCACGCGCGACGAGACCACCCTCGGTGAGACCCAGGAAAGAGCCGTGAACGCGGCCGACTGGATACGGGAGAACTGGTCCGTGTGGCTGAACGCCGGCCTGCGCATCCTGTTGATCATCGTCATCGCCACCGTGCTGCGCTACGTGGTCCGTCGGGCGATCTCACGCTTCATCACGCGGATGAACCGCACCGTGCAGTCGGTGGACCACACGGTGCTGGGCGGGATGCTGGTCAACGCCGAACGGAGAAGGCAGCGTTCGGAGGCCATCGGCTCGGTGCTGCGTTCGGTGGCCTCGTTCATGATCCTGGGCACGGCCGCCCTGATGGTGCTGGGCGTCCTGAACATCAACCTCGCCCCCCTGCTGGCCAGCGCCGGAGTGGCCGGCGTCGCCCTGGGCTTCGGCGCCCGGAACCTGGTGACCGACTTCCTGTCCGGGGTCTTCATGATCCTGGAGGACCAGTACGGCGTGGGTGACGTGGTCGACGCCGGGGTGGCCTCGGGAACCGTGATCGAGGTCGGCCTGCGGGTCACCAAGCTGCGGGGGGACAACGGCGAGATCTGGTACGTCCGCAACGGCGAGGTGAAGCGGATCGGCAACCTCAGCCAGGGCTGGGCCACCGCCGCCGTCGACGTACAGGTCCCCTACCAGGCGGACCTGGAGCGGGCCCGCTCCACCATCGAGGAGTGCGGTGTCGACCTGGCCAAGGACGAGCCCTGGAACGAGGCCCTCTGGGAGCCGGTGACGGTGCTGGGCCTGGACTCGGTCACCCTGGACACCGTGGTGATCCGGGTCGCCGCCAAGACCATGCCGGGCAAGGCGGTCGACGTGGAGCGGGAGTTGCGCTGGCGCATCAAGCTGGCCCTGGACGAGGCCGGCATCCCGATCGTGGACTCCCAGCCGGTGGAGGTCGAGACGCCGGACGACTCGGGCGTGGGCTCGCCCTCGTCCCTGGCCGCCGCCCCCGCGCCGCCCGCTCCCAGCAACCCGCCCGCCCGCTGAGGCGCGGTCCCGACGAGGACCCACGAGGGCCCGGGCGGGAACCCGACGAGAGCCCCGGCGGAAGTGGCACGGCCGAAGCCCGCCCCCGCCAAGGCACCCCGCGGCCTTCCCTCCCACGCCTCCGCGCCCCCTCGGGCGGGGGGCCACCCGCCACTCCCCGTGTCCCGAGGCCCATCGGCAGGGGCGCCCGCCGCACCCGAGGCCGTTCGCCCGCGAGGGACGACGGAGCCCCCTGGGGACGCCAGGTCCTCCCCCACCATCTCTCCGCTCCAGCTCCCGGCCCCGGGTGGTCCGTTGACATCCGTGGACGCTGCTCCTAGCGTCGTCGCACATCAATAGGAAACCTTCCTAACAGTTGCCACCTCCGCTGGAAGTACCACCGGAAGACACGGAGCGCCCATGTCCGGCAGTCCCCCCGGGACCCCCAGGGTCCTCAGGGCGATGAACGACCGCACCGCCCTCCAACTCCTGCTGGAACAGGGGCCGTTGAGTCGCGCCCGGATCGGCCGACTGACCGGACTGTCCAAGCCCACCGCCTCCCAGCTGCTCGCCCGGCTGGAGGCGGCCGGGCTGGTGCTGGCCACCGGAACCAGCCAGGGCCGGCCCGGCCCCAACGCCCAGCTGTACGCCCTCAATCCGGCCAGCGCCCATGTCGGCGCCCTGGACGTGACCACGGACGGCATCCGGGCGGCGGTGGCCACCCTCACCGGCGAGACCATCGGCCACCACCATCTGCCCACCCCCCGGACCGGTTCGCCCGTCGAGCTGGTCCCCCGCGCCCTCGGCGCCGCGGCCCGGGAGGCCGGGCTGCGGACGGAGGAGCTGCACCGGGTGGTGATCGGCACCCCCGGCGCCTTCGACCCCAGCACCGGCAGGCTGCGGTACGCCTCCCACCTGCCCGGCTGGCACTCGCCCCGGTTGCTGGAGGACCTGGCGCGCGCCCTGCCGGTACCCCTGGAGTACGACAACGACGTCAATCTCGTCGCGGTGGCCGAACGGACCGTCGGGGCGGCCCGGGGACGTTCGGACCTCGTACTGCTGTGGCTGGACCGGGGTATCGGTGCGGCACTGGTCCTGGGGGGCCGCATCCACCGGGGAGCCACCGGAGGCGCGGGCGAGCTGGGGTTCCTGCCGGTGCCGGGCACCCCACTGGTACGGCACGCGGCAAGGTACGGCAGCGGGGGCTTCCAGGAACTGGCCGGCCCGCACGCGGTGCTCCGCCTCGGCGAGGAACTGGGCCTGCCCGCCCCCGAGCCGTCCGAGCCGGCCGAGGGGGCGGCCGAACTGCTGCGCGCCGCCTCCCGTTCCCGGGGGACCGGCGTCCACGGGGAGCTGCTGCGACGGTTCGCCGCCGGCACGGCGGTGGGGCTGGCCTCGGTGGTGACCGTGGTCGACCCGGGGCTGGTCGTTCTCAGCGGCCGGCTGTCCCTGGCCGGCGGAGAGGTGTTCCGGGAGCTGGTTCAGGGGGAACTCGCGGACCTGGTGGTCCCCCGACCGGAACTGGTCACCGGGTGGATCACCGAGACCCCGGTGCTGCGCGGGGCACTGGAGTCCGCCCTGGAGTCCACCCGGAACGAGGTGTTCGACACCCTGCGCTGACCACCCCTGCCCCACAGCCCGTACGGACCCTACGGAGAGGAACCCCCGTGAAGATCGCCGTGGTCGGAGGCGGCTCCACCTACACCCCCGAACTCGTCGACGGGCTCGCGCGGCTCGGCGACCGACTCCCCCTCACCGAGCTGGTGTTGATCGACCCCTCGGCCGAACGACTGGAACCGGTGGGCGGCCTCGCCCAACGCATCCTGGCCCATCGCGGCCACCCGGCGAAGGTGGTGACCACCTCCGAGCTGGAACGCGGGGTGGACGGCGCCAACGCCGTACTCATCCAGCTGCGGGTGGGCGGACAGCAGGCCCGCGAACAGGACGAGACCTGGCCCCTGGAGTGCGGCTGTCTCGGTCAGGAGACCACCGGGGCGGGCGGGCTCGCCAAGGCCCTGCGGACGGTACCGGTGGTGCTCGACATCGCCGAGCGGGTCCGCGAGAGCAACCCGGACGCCTGGATCATCAACTTCACCAACCCGGTCGGCATCGTCACCCGGGGCCTGCTGCGGGCCGGGCACCGCGCGGTCGGGCTGTGCAACGTGGCCATCCACCTCCAGCGCACCTTCGCCGAACTGCTGGACCTGCCGCCGGAGAAGGTCCACCTGGACCACTACGGGCTCAACCACCTCAGCTGGGCCCTGCACGCGCGGCACGGCGGGCCGGCCGGCGAGGACCTGCTGCCCGCACTGCTGGAGCGGCACGGCACCGAGATCGCCGAGCGGCTCAAGCTGCCCGAACCGGTACTCCGGGAACTGGGCGTGGTGCCCTCCCCGTACCTCCGCTACTACTACGCCCACGACGAGGTGGTCGAGAAGCAGCGGCAGGGTCCCTCGCGGGCGTCCGAAGTGGCCGCGCTGGAACGCGAGTTGCTGAGGATGTACCAGGACCCGTCGCTGGTCACCAAGCCCTCCCTGCTGGCCGAGCGGGGCGGCGCCTTCTACTCGGAGGCGGCCGTGGCCCTGGCGGCCAGCCTGCTGGGCGCCGACGACGGGGGCATCCAGGTGGTCAACGGCTACAACCAGGGCACCTTCCCCCAACTCCCCGCCGACGCGGTGATCGAGACCCCCGTCCACGTCACCCGCCAGGGACCGCGCCCCCTGCCGGCCCCCGACCTCAGCCCGGTGTTCATGGGACTGATCAGCCACGTCACCGCCTACGAGCACCTCGCCCTGGACGCGGCGAACCTCGGTGGCCGCAACCGGGTGTACCGCGCCCTGCTCGCCCACCCCCTGGTCGGCCAGTACGACCGCGCGGAGGCCCTCACCGACCAACTGCTGGCCCACAACCGGGAGTACCTGCCGTGGCTGTGACCCCCGGGGACGCGGCACCGGCCGACGTGTCCGCCCGCCCGGTGGCCGTGGCGGTGGACGCCGGCAACAGCAAGACCGACGTGACCGTACTGGCCGGGGACGGCTCGGTACTGGCCACCGCCCGGGGTGGCGGCTTCCAGCCGCCCCGGGTCGGGGTGGGCCCCGCCGTCGACCTGCTCCAGTCCCTGGTGCGCCAGGCCCTGGGGCGACTGCCCGACCCACCCGCCCGGGTCCCGGTGCTGAGCGCCTGCCTGGCCAACGTCGACCTGCCGCGCGAGGAACGGGAGTTGACCTCGGCCATCGAGGACCGGGGCTGGGCCGAGACCAACCTGGTCGCCAACGACACCTTCGCGGTCCTGCGGGCCGGCCTGGACGACCTGGGCGAGCCTCCACAAGGGGTGGCCGTGGTCTGCGGGGCCGGAGTGAACTGCGCCGGCCTCGCCCGCGACGGCCGTACCGCCCGCTTCCCGGCCCTGGGGCGACTGTCCGGGGACTGGGGCGGCGGCCTGGGACTGGCCGAGGAGGGACTGTGGCACGCGGCACGGGCGGAGGACGGCCGGGGCGAGGACACCGCGCTGGCCCGGGAGTTCCCCGCCCACTTCCACCTGCCGACGGTGCACGCCCTGATCGAGGCACTCCACTTCGGCGAGATCCCGCCCGGCCGACGGCACGAACTGGCCCCGGTGCTGGCCGAGGTGGCCCGGCGCGGGGACCCGGTGGCCCGGTCCCTGCTGCGGCGCCAGGCCGAGGAACTGGTCTCCATGATCGTGGTCGCCCTCACCCGGCTGGAACTGCTGGGAACCCCCACCCCGGTCTGTCTGGGCGGCAGCGTGCTCACCGCCCGCCACCCGGAGCTGGACCAGCCCCTGACCGAGCTGTTGGGGCGTTCGGCCCCCCTGGCGACACCGGTGTGGGTCACCGCCGCCCCGGTCCTGGGCGCGGGTCTGCTGGCCCTGGACCAGCTGGGCGCCGGCCCCGAGACGTGCCGCAGACTGCGCCAACAGCACGCGCGGCCCCGGGGCGCCTTGGGGTCGGTGGAGGCGGAGGCCCGGGAAACCCGTGGACAGCCGGCACCGGCAGAACCGAGGGTGCTGCCATGACCACCAGGATCACTCGCGTCAACCCACCCGAACTCCACCAACCCCCCGGCTACCACCACATCACCGTCGTGGAGGCCGGACGAACCGCCCACCTGGCCGGACAGTGCCCGGTGGACCTCTCCCAGCGGGTGGTCGGGGCCGGCGACCTGAACGCCCAGATCGACCAGGTCGTCGCCAACTCGATGACCGCGCTGGGGGCGGTGGACGCCGGCCCCGAGGACGTGGTGCGCTCGGTGATCTACGTGGTCACCGAGGACGTGGACGTACTCGGCGCCACCTGGGACCGTCTCCGTGCCTCCGCCCTCGGTCCGGCCCTGACCACCGCCAGCACCCTGCTGGGAGTGGCCCAACTCGGCTTCCCCGGACAGTTGGTGGAGGTGGACCTCACCGCGTCCCTGTCCTGACGGTTCCCCGAAGGCCCCCTGCCTCTTTCCTCGCCCTCTCTTCCTCGCGCGCACCGGGAGGAGGGGGCGCGAGGAACAGGGGTCCCGGTGCCCACCGTGGGGGCACCGCGCCCGGGGGCGCACCGGACCGTGGTACGGGAGAGGGGTCACCGGACCCCGGGTGGGCCCGGTGACCGTGGTGGCCCGGCCATCACCGGTGCCTGACCAGGGCCCCGGGTCGCGGGGTCGGCGGGGCCCGGAGCGCGGCGTTCCGAGGTCACGCTCGGCGACGTCAACCTCACTCCCCGACGGCCACCCCTCGCGTGGAACGAGGAACCATTCGTTTCCCCAGCATGACGTCCCAGGCGTTCCCCCCGGCGCCAGGTCGCGATAGGAACAAGATCCTGCCAAGCCCACTGTGATGGCACCACCTTGCCGCCATACTGCTCAGGCCAGCTTGACAAGGACCCGAAGAATTCCCACGGAACACGGCTTCAGGGGGAGGTCTCCAGCGTGACCCAGCCGACCGCACCACCAGCGGTGCCGCCGCCCTCGGGCGCCCCCCTGGATCCCGCGCCACCGGACTCGGAGCGGCTGACCCGGGTGGCCGCGACGGCCTGGTCCGAGGGGGCCGCGAAGCTGCGGAACTCCACCACCACCGAACCCGGGCGCCTCCGGCTGCTCGGTGCCGTACTGGCGACGCTGATCCTCGCCTTCGGTGCCGTGACCAGCTGGCAGATCTCCTCACGGGCCCAGGTCACGGACGCGGTGGTCGACCACAGCCAGCCCCTGAGCGCGGACGCGGCCAGCGTCTACCGCTCCCTCGCCGACGCGGACACCACCGCCGCCAGCGGTTTCCTGGCCGGCGGGGAGGAGCCCCCGGCCGTACGGGAGCGCTACGAACGCAACATCCGGCAGGCGTCCCGGCTGCTGGCGAAGGCCGCCAGCAACTCCGGCGGCTCCGCCTCCGCCCGCCGCGAGGTGACCCGGCTCAACGAGCACCTGCCCCGGTACACCGGCCTGGTGGAGGCGGCCCGCTCCAACAACCGCCAGGGCCTGCCCCTGGGCGGTGCCTACCTGCGGTACGCCAACGAGGAGATGCGCACCGAACTGCTGCCCTCGGCCCACCGGCTGTACGAGGCGGAGTCGGCCCGGCTGGACCGGGACTACCAGGACGCGGAGAGCTGGCCGTGGGCCGGCACCGCCCTCGGCCTGCTGGCACTGGGCGTGCTGGTGTGGGCACAGCGCCGCAACTACCGGCTCACCAACCGGGTGTTCAACCGGGGACTGGTGGTGGCCACGGCCGCCGTACTGCTCGGGGTGCTGTGGCTGTCGGTCGGCCAGGGGCTGGCGCGGTCCGGGCTGCGGGAGTCGGACGAGCACGGCGCCCGGTCGCTGCGGGCGCTGAACGAGGCGTGGACCACCGCGCTGGCCGCCCGGGGCGACGAGAACATCACCCTGGTCGCCCGTGGTGCCGGCGAGGAGTACGAGAAGAGCTACCAGCGCGGCATCAACGCCTTCCACGGTGACAAGACCACCTCGGCCGGCGGCCAGCTGCGCAAGGCCGAGAAGCTGGCGGACGACGACGCCGGGCGCGACCCGGTACGGGCGGCCTCCCGGGCCACCGCCCAGTGGCGGGACCTGCACGCCAAGGCCCGCTGGCAGGACGACAGCGGCTCCTACGACAAGGCCGTGGACATGGTCATCGGGTCGAAGAACAGCACCGCCGAGTCCTTCGACCGGGTCAACGCGAGCCTGCGCGAGGCCGTGAAGCACGAGCAGTCACAGTTCGAGGGCGCCGCCCGGTCCGGGCGTACCGCGCTGACCGGGCTCACGGTGGGCACCCTGGTGCTGGCCGCCGCCGGCGCGGTGGCCGCGCTGATGGGGGTCGGCCGCAGGCTGGCGGAGTACCGATGAAGGGGGGCGGGGAGATGCCACGGGACGGCGGGAACGCCCGACGGACCGGCGGACGACGCCGCTGGCTGACGACCGGAGCCGCCCTGGCGGTGGCCGCCGTCGCCACGGCCGGCACGCTGACCGCGCTGCCCGGACACGACGGGGACGGGTCGGCCCCGTCCCGGGAGCGGGCGGAACCGGCCGCCCGGCCGGGAGCGGTGGGCAAGGTGGCCAAGGCCAAGCGGGAGACCTGCGAGGACGGCAGCAACCCGGCCAGCAGCCTGCGGCCCTCCGGCGCCTCGGGCAAGGCCGTGGAGCGGATCAAGGACAAGGACCAACTGGTCGTCGGCGTGGACCAGAACAGCTACCTGTGGGGGTACCGCAACCCGGCCACCGGCCGTATCGAGGGCTTCGACATCGACCTGGTGCGGGCCATCGCCGAGGACCTGCTGGGCTCGGACCCCAGGATCGTGTACAAGACGGTCCCCACCAACAAGCGGGTCGAGGCCATCCAGAAGGGCCAGGTCGACATGGTGGTCCGCACCATGACCATCTCCTGTGACCGGTTGAAGGAAGTGGCTTTCTCCACCGCCTACTTCGAGAGCGGCCAGCAACTGGTGGCCCCCAAGGGCTCGGACATCACCGGGGTGAACTCCAGCCTGCGCGGACGGCGGCTGTGCTTCGCCAAGGGCTCCTCGGCGGAGACCCTGCTCACCGACAGCGACCAGAAGTACCACTCGCTGGGCTTCCGTACGGTACGGGTGGACAACCAGCTGGACTGCCTGGTCCGCCTCCAGGTCGGCCGGGCCGACGCGGTGGTCACCGACAACGCGCTGGGCGCCGGACAGGCCGCCCAGGACCCCTCGGTGGAGTTGGTCGGCGACCCGCTGACCCTGGAGCCGTACGGGGTGGCGATGAACCTGGAGGACAAGGACCTGGTGCGCCGCGTCAACAAGGTGCTTGAGGCCTACCGCGAAGGGGGTAGTAAGAGCGACTGGCGGGCCAGCTACGACAAGTGGCTCGCCGAACGGATGGATCTCAAGGAACCGGCCCCGCCCTCCCCGTCGTACAAGGACTGACACCCCTCCCGGGACCGGGGCGCGGGACGGGGGTGGAGGTCCGACTAACTGGCGTCGACGAACGAGGTGAACCATGGGGGCCACGGGACCCATCGAACCGGTGATGAGCCGGGACGAGGTGGACCGTGCTCTGGCGCGGCTGGACGCGGAACACGAGGCGGTCGAGACCTCGCTGCTCGCCCTGCAGGACCACGCGGGTCGCCGTCTGCTGGAGGGCGCCGAGCTGACGGGCGTCACCGCCGAACGCTGGCAGCGCACCGAGGACGCCATCGGCAACCTGTGGCACTGCTTCGAGGTGTTCACCCGTGCCCTGGCGCGCGCCCACGAGATCCGTGAACGTCGGCGGTGGCCCGGCCGGGAGGCGCTGGAGGAGCTGACGGACATGCTGCGCGGCAGCGGCGTGGCCGTCTCCGGCCAGGCCCGCGTGGTGGAGGGCGAACAGCCTCGGCTGAGCGAGCGGATGACGCTGGGCGAGCTGATCGAGCGGATGAACGACTGGTACGCCCGCTCCCTGGACGTGGTGGCCGCCGCGGACTCGGTGTGGTCGGCGTTGCCCGCCCGGATAGACCTGCTGTCCGCCGAGTTGCAACGCACCCACCAGCTGGCCCGCTCGGTGGGCGTACGGCCCGGGGAACACCCGGCCGGCGACGACCTGGTGGAGATCACCGAGGAGTTGACGACCCTGCGGGCTGAGGTGATCGCCGACCCGCTGGCCTTCTGGCGTGCCGGAAGCGGCAGTTCGGCCCCGGGGGGCGGCCGGCCGGACACCGAGCGCTACGACCGCGCGGCCCGCGCGCTGGAGGAGGTCCGGCGCGAGGTGGAGGCGGTGCTGGGGGTACGCCAGGACGCCGAGGAACGACTGCTGCGGCTGCGCGACCTGCTGTCCCGTACCGACCGCACCCTGGCCGAGGCCCGCAACGCGCGGGGCGAGGTGCTGGCCAAGATCGCCGCCTGCGAGGTGCCGGCGGTCAGCGGACCGCCCACCCTGCTCCAGGAGCAGTGGGCGCAGGCGGCCGAGCACCGTCGGCAGGCCCGCTGGCACCGGCTGTCACCGCTGCTGGAGAGCCTGGAGCAGCGCGCCGAGGACGAGCTGCACCGGGCCCGGGCCCAACTGTCGGAGGTGACCGCCCCGTTGGCGGTACGAGCCGAACTGCGCGGGCGGCTGGACGCCTACCGCGCGAAGGTGGACCGCCACGGCGTGGCACGGGAGCCCTTACTCGCCGAGCGTTACGACCAGGCGCGCCGGCTGTTGTGGAGCGCGCCCTGTGACCTGCGCATGGCGGAGGACGCCGTGCTTCAGTACCAACGGGCAGCGGTGGAGGCCCTGGAACAGCAACGGGGTGACTCCCCGGCCGACCGTAAGGGGATGGCATGAGCGACGTGGCCAACCGGATGGCTGGCCAGTCCTGTCAGCGGCCCACCTGCACGGGTGCGTACGAGGACATGGGCGGCGGCGAGATGTACTGCGACACCTGCGGGCTCGCCCCCGTGGTGTCGGCCGACGGCATGGTGGGGTCGATGCCCACCGGGATCACCTCGCGCAGAATGGCGGCGGCCCCGCAGGAGGAGTCCTCCTCCCGCTCCTCGTCGGCCTCGCGTTCCTCCAGCCCCTCCCGCTCCGCGCGGTCCGCCCGGTCCTCCCGATCGTCCCGCTCCTCCCAGACCTCCAGCCGTTCGGTCTCCGGGCGGCTGACCGGCCCCTCCTCGGCCCGTTCGGTGTCGGTGCGCAGCTCCCGCACCACCACCTCCTCCACGCCCCGCAGCCGTCTGGGCGCCGGACTGGTGACGGTGCCCGACGTGCCCCGCGCCGACCCCGCCACGGTGGTGCTGGCCGACCCCGAGGTGCCCGAGCGCAAACGGTACTGCGGCAACAGCGACTGCCAGGCGCAGGTCGGACGGGCACGCGGCAGCCGCCCCGGCCGCAGCGAGGGGTTCTGCACCAAGTGCGGGCACCCCTACTCCTTCGTACCGAAGCTGAACCCCGGTGACCTGGTGCACGGGCAGTACGAGGTGGCCGGCTGCCTGGCGCACGGTGGCCTGGGGTGGATCTACCTCGCCGTCGACCGCGCGGTGGCCGACCGCTGGGTGGTCCTCAAGGGCCTGCTGGACACCGGGGACAAGGACGCGGTGGAGGCGGCCGTCTCCGAGCGGAGGTTCCTGGCCGAGATCGAGCACTCCAACATCGTGCGGATCTACAACTTCGTGGAGCACCTCGACCAGCGCACCGGCAGCCTCGACGGCTACATAGTGATGGAGTACGTCGGCGGGCGTTCGTTGAAGCAGATCGCCAACTCCCGCCGTACGCCGGACGGCAGACGTGACCCGCTGCCGGTGGACCAGGCGTGCGCCTACGGCATCGAGGCCCTGGAGGCGCTGGCCCACCTGCACAGCCGCAACCTGCTGTACTGCGACTTCAAGGTGGACAACGCCATCCAGCAGCACGACCAGCTGAAGCTGATCGACATGGGCGCGGTCCGGCGGATGGACGACCACGAGTCGGCCATCTACGGAACGGTGGGCTACCAGGCACCCGAGGTCCCGGAACTGGGCCCCTCGGTCGCCTCCGACCTCTACACCGTGGCCCGCACCCTGGCCGTGCTCACCTTCGACTTCCAGGGCTACACCAACGTGTTCGCGGAGTCCCTCCCGGACCCGGAACGGATCGAGGTCTTCCAGCGGTACGAGTCCTTCTACCGCTTCCTGGTCCGCGCCACCGACCCCGACCCGCTGCGCCGGTTCGCCACCGCCGAGGAGATGGCCGAGCAACTGACCGGGGTACTGCGCGAGGTGGTCGCCCTGGACACCGGTCGGCCCCGACCGGCCCTGTCAACCCTGTTCGGCGCCGAACCCAAGGTGGTGGGCGCCCAGTTGCTCACCGCCCACAACGGCGACCCCTCCGCCCTGGGGGCCCGTGACACCGCCCCCCGGGGCGGCGGGCTGCTGCGGCGCCGCAAGCCCTCCGCCGCCGAACAGCCCGCCGCCGTGCTGGGCCAGGCCGCACCCCCGGCGCCCCCGGCACCCCGTACCCCCCACGGCCAGCCCGACCACCTCGGCGCCGAGGGCCGGGCCCCCGCGTACGCCTCCGTCGCGGGGGGCGGGGCCACCACGCCCGGCACCACCGGCGGTTCCCCGGCGCCCGCCCTCGGCCAGGGCTCCGTACCCCGGCAGGCCACCGGGGAGTCCGGCGCCCTGACCGGCGGCCGACCCGACGGTGCCGCCCCCTCCCTGGTCGCCGGGCCCGACCCCCGGCTGCTGCCCCTGGACGTGGTGGCCGCCGCCCTCGCGCTGCCGGTGCCCCGGGTGGACACCTCCGACGCCAACGCCGGGTTCCTGGCCGGACTGATGGCCTCCGCCCCCGAGGACCTGCTCACCGCCCTGGAGGCGGCGCCCGGTGACTCGGTGGAGCGGCGGCTGCGGGAACTGCGCGCCCGCCTGGAACTGTTCCGGGACGGCACCGCCTCGCCCTCCCCCGGCAGCCCGACGATCCAGCAGGTGGTCGCCTCCCGGCTGCGGGAACTGGAGTGGTGGCACACCGACGACTGGCGGGTGATCTGGTACCGCGCGCTGGCCTCGCTGGTCTTCGAGGACATGGAGACCGCCGCCCACTCCTTCGAGGCGGTCTACGACGCGTTCCCCGGCGAACCGACCCCCAAGCTGGCCCTCGGCGTCTGCGCCGAGGCGCTGGGGCAGCTGGACAACGCCTCCGAGTACTACCGCCTGGTGTGGACCACCGACCCCTCCTTCGTCAGCGCCGCCTTCGGGCTGGCCCGGGTCCGGCTGGCGATCCAGGACCGCGAGGGCGCGGTACGGGTCCTCCAGTCCGTACCGGAGAGTTCCAGCCACCACACCACCGCCAGGGTCGCCTCGGTACGGGCCCGGCTGTTCCGGCGCTCCCCCACCGAGCCCCTGCTCGCGGACCTGCGCGCGGCGGCCCAACAGGTCGAACGGCTCGGATCGGACACCCTGGACTCCCAGCGCCGCGAGGAGCTGACCACCGAGGTACTGGGCTGCGCCCTGGACTGGCTGCTGGCCGGACGGCACGGGGAACAACAGTCCGGTCAGGGTTCGGGCAACCGGGAACCGAACACCCTCCTGGGACATCCGTTGACCGAGGAAGGGCTGCGCCGAGGGCTGGAGACCTCGTACCGCAGGCTGGCCCGGCTCGCGCAGTCGGGCAGTGAACGTATTCAGTTGGTGGAGCGGGCCAACCGTTTCCGCCCCAGGACGTGGGTGTGAGCATGTCGCAGTTTCCGTTGTCCGGGTGCCCCCGGTGCGCCGAGCCGTTGGAGGAGGAGGACCTGTTCTGCGGCGGCTGCGGCGCGGACCTTCAGGCGACCACCCTGTGGACCCAGGACCACCCCACCGTGCCGATCGGGGGGCTGCCCCTGAGCGGGCACGCCCCACCGGAAACCCGAGGTCACGCCTCCCCCGTCCAGGCACCCGCCTGGAACCGGGAACCCACCGGCACGCCCTCGGGCCCGGCGTCGCCGTTGACCGCGCGCCCGACCGGGGTGGACGCTGAGGGTGACCCGACCTCCGCGTCCGCCGCGCCGGACCAGCCGCCCGGCCCCCGACGTTCCGGCGAGGAGTACGAGGAGGACTGGCCGGCGGAGGAGACCATCAACATGGGCGCCGACCCCCGAGGTAGCCGTGGCCGGCGGGCATCCGCCCAGGAGCCCGCCGAACCCGAGCGCGCGCCCGAACCCGGTGGGCCGAGCCGGCCCGACGAGGCCGGTGAGCGGACGCCGGCCGCCCCGGAGCCACCCCGCGCGGCCACCTTCGCCGCCGGGTCCTGTGTCGCCTGCGGACGCGGCGCCATCGACCCCGACGGCTACTGCGAACACTGCGGTCACGCCCAGCCCAAGGAACGCGACCACGTGGAACAGGAGTTGAGGGGACTGGCGGCGGCCAGCGACCGGGGGCTGCGGCACCACCGCAACGAGGACTCCTTCGACGTCTCGGTCACCCCCATGCCCGGTGGTGGTGAGGCACTGATCGCCGTGGTGTGCGACGGGGTGTCCTCGGCCACCCGCCCCGACGAGGCGTCCGAGGTCGCGGCCCGGGCCGCCCGCTCGCTGATGGCCGAGGCCATCCCGGCCGGCGGCCACCCCCAGACCGCGATGCACGACGCGGTGATGGCGGCCTCCGAGGCGGTCAACTCCCTTGCCCGGGAAGGCGATCCGACCGAACAGAACGCGCCGGCGTGCACCATCGTCAGCGCCGTGATCGTCGAGGGGATCCTGACCGTCGGCTGGGTCGGCGACAGCCGGGCCTACTGGGTGCCCCAGGACCGTTCGGCCCGACCGGCCCGGCTGACCGAGGACGACTCCTGGGCGGCCCACATGGTGGGGGCCGGGCTGATGACCGAGGCCGACGCCTACTCCGACCCCCGGGCGCACGCCATCACCGGCTGGCTGGGAGCGGACGCCTACGAGGTGGAGCCCCACACCGCCTCCTTCAAGCCGGACCGGCCCGGGGTGGTGATCGTGTGCACCGACGGGCTGTGGAACTACGCCGAGTCCGCGGACGACATGGCCGCCGCCGTGCCCGAGGACGCCGGAGTCGCCCCCCTGCGCGCGGCCCGTCGTCTGGTGGGCTACGCCCTGGACGGCGGGGGGCACGACAACGTCACCGTCGCGGTGCTTCCGTTCGTCCTCCCCGAGGGCGCGGGGGAGCGTCCGTGAGCCTCGACCCCCGGGTCGGACATGTCCAGGCCCGCGTACATCAGGAGCGGAACACCCTCCGCGTACATCAGGAGCGGAACAGCATGGCCAACTTCGCCAAGGCGAGTGCCCCTCGGTTCTCGGTGGACGTCTACCAGAACGAGTACCTCCCCGAGGGCGGCCGGGAGGTGCACGCCATCATCACGGTGACCGCCACCGGCGGCGGCACCACCGGGCGGGTGCTCCTGGCCGGTTCCACGGACCCCCGGATCGCCGACCCCCAGCAGCCCGAGGCCGGCGTGGTGATCATGGTCGACACCTCGGGGTCCATGGACTACCCGCCGACCAAACTGGCGAATGCCCGCGCCGCGACCGGTGCGGCGATCCAGACCGTACGGGACGGAGTGGGGTTCGCCGTGGTCGCCGGCACCCACAAGGCGGTGGAGATCTACCCGGGCAACGGCCGACTGGCCATCGCCTCCCCCCGTACCCGCGAGGAGGCCCAGTGGGCGCTGGGGCACCTCACCGCCGGCGGGGGCACCGCCATCGGCACCTGGCTCCGGCTGGCCGCCGACCTGCTGGACCACTCCGGGGCCACCATCCGTCACGGCATCCTGCTCACCGACGGCCGCAACGAGCACGAGGCACCGGCCGACCTGCGGGCCGCCCTGGACCACTGCGCGGGGCGGTTCACCTGTGACGCCCGGGGCGTGGGGACGGACTGGGAGGTGAAGGAGGTCACCCAGATCGCCTCCGCCCTGCTGGGGTCCGCCGACATCGTGGCCGATCCGGGCGGCCTGACCGCCGACTTCACCACGATGATGCGGCAGGCCATGGGCAAGGGCGTGGCCGATGTGGCGCTGCGACTGTGGACCCCCCAGGGGGCCGAGGTGCAGTTCGTCAAGCAGGTCGCGCCGAGGGTGGAAAACCTCACTCCCCGCCGGGTTGACGTCAACGCCCGGGCCGGTGACTACCCCACCGGGTCCTGGGGTGACGAGTCCCGTGACTACCACGTGTGTGTGAGGGTGCCGGCGGCCGGAGTGGGCCAGGAGATGCTGGCGGCCCGGGCCTCGCTGGTGCTCCCCAGCCCGGGCGGTCCCCCGGAGACGCTCGCCCACGCCCTGATGAGAGCGGTATGGACCAACGACATGATGGCCTCCACCGCGATCAACCCCCAGGTCGCCCACTACACCGGGCAGGCCGAGTTGGCCCGGGTCATCCAACAGGGCCTGGAGCTTCGCAAGTCGGGTGACGAGTCGGGAGCCACCGCCAAGCTCGGGCGGGCTGTACAACTGGCAGCCGCATCGGGCAACAATGAGACGGCCAGACTCCTCTCGAAGGTGGTAGACGTGGTAGACGCCGCTACCGGTACTGTTCGGCTGAAAGCCAAGGTCGCCGAGGCAGACGAGATGACCCTGGAAACGCGGTCCACCAAGACCGTTCGCGTCAAGAAGTAGCAGGACGAGGGGGAGGCACCGAGATGCCGACTTGCCCGAACGGCCACCAGTCGGCGGCCGATGACTGGTGTGAGGTGTGCGGACATCGCATGTCCGCCTCGGCCGGGCTGAGCGCCGCGAGCGCACCACCGCCCCCACCTCAGGGTGGCTACGGGTACCCGGGGCAGCCCGGTGGACAGCAACAGCACGGCCCGCCCGGCTCGGGGTTCCCCGGCCACCCCGGCCAGCAGCAGGGTCACGGCGCTCCCGGCGGCTACGGCTACCCCAACCCGGGGCACGCGCCCCAGGGGGAACTCTGCCCCCAGTGCGGCACCCCCCGGGAGGCACAGGCACCGTTCTGTGAGGCCTGCCGCTTCAACTTCCTCACCAACACCCCGACCACCGCCGCCCCGCCACAGGGTGGCGGCCCGTCCGGCTTCCCCCAGGGCGGTGGCGGACCCCAGGGCCAGCCCCCCTTCCCGGGGCACCCCGGCGGAGGCCCCGGCCAGGCGGGTCCGAGCCAGCAGGGTTTCCCCGGACAACAGCAGGGTCACCCGGGCCAGCAAGGTCACCCGGGCTTCCCCGGCCAGCACGGTCAGCAGGGTCACCCCGGTTTCCCCGGCCAGCAGCAGGAGGGCCCGGGACAGGGCCAGCAGCACGACCCCATGCGTCACCCGCAGCAGGCCTACGCCCAGCCCGGCGGCCCCGGAGGACAGCAGCCCGGACCGGGCGGCCAACCCCAGGGCGGGGGCAACATGGGCTACCAGCCCGGGCTGCTCAACCAGCCGGGGCAGCCGGGCCCCGAGGTCCAGCAGCCGGGTCTGTTCGGTCAGCAGAACCAGCCGGGGCAGAACGACTGGCCGCTGTCGCCGCCGAACGGGGCGGGCGGCCCGCAGGGCGGCCACGCTCCTCAGGGGCACCAGGGCCACCAGGGGCACCAGCCCGGTCAACAGCACGGCAGCTGGGTGGCGGTGATCGCCCCGGACCGCGAGTACTTCACCTCGATGATGGGCCGCAGCGGCCCCGAGGCGGCGGCGCTCAACCTCCCCGCGTACTCCCCGGAGCAGGAACTCCCCCTGGTCGGCCAGCAGATCACCATCGGCCGGCGGCGGCAGTCCACCGGTGAGGCCCCGGACATCGACCTGGGGCGTACGCCCGAGGACCCGGGGGTCTCCCACAAGCACGCGATCCTGGTGCAACAGCCGGACGGTAGCTGGTCCGTGGTGGACCAGGACTCCACCAACGGCACCACGTTGAACGGCGGCGAGGACCCGATCCAGCCGTTCGTGCCGATACCGCTTCAGGACGGCGACCGGGTGCACGTGGGTGCCTGGACCACCATCACCCTCCGTCGCGCCTGAGCGCGTCCGTCGTCGAGCCGGTGCCCCGGACCCCGCGAGGTCCGGGGCACCGTGCTGTGGGTGCCGGCCCAGAGCGGCTGAACCTCCCCCAGGGCGCGGACGGTTGGGGCACCGGCCGGGGCCGCGCCCGTGGTGTTGACCGCCGCTTCCCACCCACCTCGTGGTCAGGTGCCCGGGGCTACCCGTCGTTGCCCCCGCTCCCCGGCAACGGCCACGCCCAGGGGCCCTCGGGGTCGTCGAGCCAGGCCCACTGCCGGTCCCCCCGCACCGTGATCCCGTAGCGCTCCCGTACCGGTCGGCCCTGGTCCCGCCACAGTCGGTACGCGGCGCCGACGGGCAAGCGACCGGCCGTCAGCGTCAGCAGGAACAGCAGGCTGTCCTCGGAAGCGGCTCCACGGGGCAGCTCCGACAGGTCCGGCGCCGGGCCGCGCGGGGTGCCGCCGCGCAACGGTACGAAGAAGGCGGGCGTGGACAGGAAGGTGCCCTGTGCCCCGCCCCGGTCGTCGACGCTGAGGGCCAGCAGTCCGTTGGCCACCGGTGCCAGGATGCGGGCACCCGGCACGCACTGGGCGGGCCAGGCGGGAGGCACCCGGTCCAGGCCGCAGGTGGCGATCACCCGGTCGTACGGGGCGTGTTCGGGGCATCCCCGAGCACCGTCGGCGGTGACCACCCGGGGGTGGTAGCCGGCCTCGGCGAGGTGGGTGCGGGCGGCGGCGGTGATCTCTGGACAGAGGTCGACGGTGACCACCCGCTCCTCACCCAACCGGTGGCTCAGCAGCGCGGCGTTGTAGCCGGGGCCGGTGCCGATCTCCAGCACCCGGCTCTCCCCGGTCACCCGGAGAGCGTGGAGCATGTGCGCCATCAGGGACGGCTGGCTGCTGGAGGAGACCAGTTCGCCGTCCAGGAGGCGGGTGGCCAGGGGTACGTCCTGGTAGACGCCCGCCCGCCATCGCTGTCGCTCCAGGGGGTCGGGGTGGTACCGCCAGCGGCGTTCGTAGCCGGAGGCGGTCGCCACGTGGTAGCAGGGGACGAACAGTTCACGGGGTACCCGGGCGAACGCCTCCCGCCAGGCCGGGTCACTCAGTGCTCCCTCGGCCTGGAGCGTCCGTGCCAACTCCTCGGGGCCCATGCCTCCACTGTGCTGCCCGACCGGCCCCGGTGCGAAGGGGAACCGGCCGGTCACGTCAGCCCACCGGCGGGGGCCGGAGTACCGCCCCGTACCGGTGACCGTGGACCAGCGCCCGGTCCGGGGCGCGCGGTGTCCCGACCCGTGCCGCCGCGAGGGCAACCGGGCGGTCAGTCCGGGGAGTTGACCATGGAGGCTGCCGCGTAGACGAGGTAGTCCCACAGCTGCCGCTCGTGCTCGGGGTCCAACTCCACGCTGTCGACGGCTTCCCGCATGTGGTGCAGCCAGGCGTCGTGCGCCGCTCGGTCGACCTTGAAGGGGGCGTGCCGCATCCGCAGTCGGGGATGTCCACGCTGGTCGCTGTAGGTACGGGGGCCGCCCCAGTACTGCATCAGGAACAGCACCAGACGCTCCTCGGCGGGACCGAGGTCCTCCTCTGGATACATCGGCCGGAGCACCGGGTCGTCGGCGACGCCCTCGTAGAAGCGGCGCACCAGTCGCCGGAAGGTCTCCTCGCCGCCGACCTGTTCGTAGAAGGTCTGCTCCTGCGGGCTGCCTCGCCGAATCTCCATCACTCCCCCATGGTCGCAGATGGCCCCGGGTCGGTGTCATCGAAGTCCATGTCGCCGTACGCCCGGGCGGAACCCCGGAAGGCCACGTGAAAGGCACGGCGGCCGACGGCGCTCACACCGGGGTGACGCTCAGGCCTCTCGCCGTGCCGGGCCTGCGCCACAGCACCGCTCCGTAGAGCGTCCGCAGTCGCAGCCAGGGCCCGGCGGACAGCAGGCTGACCTCGGTCCGCTGGGGCGGGAGCGCGGCGTCGGGCTCGCGGAGGAAGCCCAGGGCGTAGGCCGCGTGCACCGCGCGAAGTGGTAGCTCGGTGTCCGGCAGCACCCGGCTCCACAGCTCGTCGGCCAGGGCGTCCAGCGCTTTCCGGTCACCTCCCAACGGCTGGCTGCGGGTACGGAATTCGGCCACCAGTCGCGCCGCGCTGTCCCGCACGGTGGCGTAGGGCAGCCGAGCCACCGGGCCCCAGCCCTGGCGTGGGGGCAGTACGCCCGCCCAGGCCGGGCCGGTGACCGGTTCGGGCAGGGTGGCGGACTCCTGGCGCTGGTCGATGCCCTCCAGCAGTTCGCCGGCGGAGACGGTGCGGTCCAGGCTCGGCTCGCCCCGCAGTCGGGCGCTGCGTACGGCCAGCACCTCGAACCGGGCGGGTTGGGCGAAGACCGCGACCACTCCGGCCTCGGCGCACAGACGTACTCCGGCGGCCCGGTCCCAGCGCAGCAGGCGCCCGAGGAAGGCGGCGAGGTCGCCGGCCTCCCCCGGGTCCTGGAAGTGCAGGGCCGATGCCGTCCGAAGCATCGTCATGGCGTCAGTGTCCCCTCGCTGCGGTCGTCCAGGTAACGCTCCAGGAAGGAGGTCTCCTCCTGGGTGAGCCGGCGGGGCTGACTCCGGTCGAGGTCGTAGGGAACGATCACCGTGGACGCCCGTACGTAGGTGAGCCGCTCGTCCTTGACCTCGTAGGCGAGGATCGCCGAGGCGAACCGGATCTTGGTGACCCAGGTCTCCACGGTGACCGGCCTGTGGCCGTGTACCAGGGGCTTGAGGTAGTCGATCTCGTGCCGGGCGACCACGGACCCGCCCGCGAAGCTCCCGGGGTACTCCTGCCTCGCCAGCCGGAACAGCAGGTCGATCCTCGCCTCCTCCAGGTACCGGAGGAAGACCACGTTGTTGACGTGGCCGAAGACGTCCATGTCCGACCACCGCACGGCACACTGGTACTGGTGCCGCACGGTCAGCTCCGGGTCAGCTTCTTGTAGGTGGCACGGTGCGGACGGGCGGCCTCGGCCCCGAGTCGTTCGATCTTGTTCTTCTCGTACGACTCGAAGTTGCCCTCGAACCAGAACCACTTGCTCTCACCCTCGTAGGCGAGGATGTGGGTGGCGATGCGGTCCAGGAACCACCGGTCGTGGGAGACCACCACGGCGCAGCCCGGGAAGTCGAGCAGGGCGTTCTCCAGCGAGGAGAGCGTCTCCACGTCCAGGTCGTTGGTGGGCTCGTCCAGCAGCAGCAGGTTGCCGCCCTGCTTGAGGGTGAGCGCCAGGTTGAGGCGGTTGCGCTCACCGCCGGAGAGCACGCCGGCCGGCTTCTGCTGGTCCGGGCCCTTGAAGCCGAAGGCGCTCACATAGGCGCGGGAGGGCATCTCGACCTGGCCCACGTTGATGTAGTCCAGCTCGTCGGAGACCACGGCCCACAGGGTCTTCTTGGGGTCGATGTTGGCGCGGGACTGGTCGACGTAGGAGATCTTGACGGTGTCGCCGACCCGGATCTTGCCGGAGTCCGGCTCCTCCAGACCCTGGAGCATCTTGAACAGCGTGGTCTTGCCGGCGCCGTTGGGGCCGATGACGCCGACGATGCCGTTGCGCGGCAGGGTGAACGACAGGTCGTCGATCAGCACCTTGTCGCCGAACGCCTTGCTGAGGTGTTCCACCTCCACGACCATGTTGCCCAGGCGCGGCCCCGGCGGGATCTGGATCTCCTCGAAGTCCAGCTTCCGGGTCTTCTCCGCCTCCGCCGCCATCTCCTCGTAACGGGCCAGTCGGGACTTGGACTTGGTCTGACGGCCCTTGGCGTTGGAGCGGACCCACTCCAACTCCTCCTTGAGGCGCTTGGCCCGCTTGGCGTCCTTCTGCCCCTCGACCTTCAGTCGGGCCTGCTTCTTCTCCAGGTACGTGGAGTAGTTGCCCTCGTACCCGATGGCCCGGCCACGGTCCAGCTCCAGGATCCACTCCGCCACGTTGTCCAGGAAGTACCGGTCGTGGGTGATCGCCACGACGGTGCCCGGGTACTTGGCGAGGTGCTGCTCCAGCCACTGCACGGACTCCGCGTCCAGGTGGTTGGTGGGCTCGTCCAGCAGCAGCAGGTCGGGCTGCTCCAGCAGCAGCTTGCACAGGGCCACCCGGCGCTTCTCACCGCCGGAGAGGTTGGTCACCTGCCAGTCGCCGGGCGGGCAGCCCAGGGCGTCCATCGCCTGTTCCAACTGGGCGTCCAGGTCCCAGGCGTTGGAGTGGTCCAGGAACTCCTGGAGCTTGCCCATCTCCTCCATCAGCTCGTCGGTGTAGTTGGTCGCCATCTCCTCGGCGATCTCGTTGAACCGGTCGAGCTTGGACTTGGTCTCGGCGACACCGTCCTCGACGTTCTGCAACACCGTCTTGGACTCGTCCAGCGGCGGCTCCTGGAGCAGGATGCCGACCGTGTACCCCGGCGAGAGCTGGGCGTCTCCGTTGGAGGGCTGCTCCAGCCCCGCCATGATCTTCAACACCGTCGACTTGCCGGCGCCGTTGGGGCCCACGACACCGATCTTCGCGCCCGGAAGAAAGCTCAGGGTGACATCGTCGAGGATGACCTTGTCGCCGTGCGCCTTGCGCGTCTTGCGCATGGTGTAAATGAACTCAGCCAAGGGAAACCGTCCGGCATTCTGGAAGTGGGCAGATGGACCCATCTTGCCGCACACACGGGCCGGGACCGAAATGCGCGGGATACGGCCGACGCACCTCGGCCACCGAGGGTGGTGTGGGGGCTACTTCTCGTCCCCCGGAGCCTCACGTCCCTCACCGGCACCCGTGGTCCCGGTGCCGTCCTCGTCGCCTTCCGTTCCTGGTCGGGCGGCAGCTGATCGCGGAGCCTCGCCGCTTTCCGTGGCGCCCTCCGCCCCGGTGGCCCGGGAACCGACCTTCTCACCGGCCGCCGTCACGTCACGGCCCACCTCGGGCCCGGTCCCCTCGGTCGAACCGTCAGCGTCCGCCTCGGGGGCGACCGCCTGACCGGCCTCCTCCTCGGACTCCTCGGGCTTGCGTACCCGCACCATCAGCACGGCGAGTCCGCCCACCACGATGAAGGCGACGGCCACCCCGGCTATCAGCATGGTGTTGTTGTTGGCCCCGGTCTCCGCCAGGTCCGTGGTGCCGGGCTCCTGACCGCCGCCCACCGTGGCCGGGCCGGTCTGGGTGGTCAGCCCCGCTGCCTGTTCCACCGGAGCGCCGACGTTCTCGCAGTCGAGCACGCCGCTGAAGACGCGCTTGCCTCCCGAGGGGGTCGCTATCGCGATGCGGTACGCCTGGTCCTCCCGCACCGGCACGGTGACCGTCTCGGTCTTCGAGGCGTCGACCCGGTGCTGGCCCTGGTCCAGCTCGAAGACGAAGGGCCGGTCCCCCCGGTTGTCCACATGGACGTCCACGCCCCGCTTGGAGCAGTTCTTCCGTGCGGTCACCGCGGGTATGGCCCCGCCCTCCGCCCAGTTGACGGTGCTGGTCGCGGCGACGGTGGACTGGCTGGAGCCGGCGAGCACCTGGGGCTGTGTCTTGGCGTTCTCCCCCAGCCCGGTGAGGACCCGTCCGACCGGGACCTTGGTGGAGGCCTCGACGGTGAGTGAACTGGCCCCGGGCTCGGCGTCCTTGGGCAGCTGGAAGTACAACCGGCTTCCGTCACGGGCGGAGGTGACCTCCTCGCCCTCGCGGTCGACCAGCTTCACCCCGAGGGAGGCGGCGTCCACGGCGGGGCTCACGGTGACCCTGGAGGCGCTGGTCCGCACGGTGATCGGCCCCACGCGGTCCCCACTCCGTCCGGCGACCTCGGTGGAGCTGACGCTCAGCGACGCCCGGGGCTCGGGCAACCGCTTCGCGGTGCGCACCAGGTGGTCGGCGAGCTTCTGCGCCGAGGGGTTGACCGCCCGCACGCTGGTCCGGTCGGCCAGGCGCCAGATGGCCACCTGGGTCCCGGCCGCCGCCGTGCGCTTGGTCAACTGCCGGGCGCCCGCCTTCCTGGCCAGCTTCGTCAGGTCGTTGACGTGGGGGTAGGAGTGCTGGAGCACCCAGCGGATCCTGCCGCTGTTCCGGTTGTTGTGGAGCGTGGACTCCTTCCAGGCGCTCTCCTGGTAACGCGCCTGCTCCTGGGAGGAGTTGAGCGGGTCGACGCCGTAGGTCTGCAGGGTGCCGCCGCCTTCGACGGCCATCTCGAACAGGCCGGCACCGGTCTTCTGGCTGCCGTCCCTGGTCTTGATCACCGCCTGGTCGTACAGCTTCAGCCCCTGGAGGGTCGCCGTGGCACCCTCCAGGTCGGGGCTCGCGCCCTGTTGCGCCCGGGCCTCGGCACCGGTGACGGCCACCAGCAGCCCCGCTGACAGTAAGCCGGCGGTCAGGCGTGCGGTGGCGCGTCGACGTACGGAAGTCATGGTTTCCCTTCTGGGCAACGACCACTTGACGGCTCAACGGCGAGGAGGTCGGCCAGCAGAACTTCGAGACCCGTGCAGTAACCACGGGATCCTAAGAAGTGAGGTGGGCCGCGCTGCCCGGATTCCGCAAGGCCCACACGTTCCGACTCGCAATCGTTACCCGGACTCCGACAGACCGGGACGATCACCCTGCCTCACTGACTCGGAACCAGTTGGTCCATGTCAGGGGTGCCGGCGAAGCCGTTGCCCGGTTCGCCCAGCACGTTCTGGTGGGCCTGGACGATGCGGGCGAAGGCCGAGGTGCCCCGGTTGAGGTCGTGGCCCACGGAACTGGCCATGATGTCCGCCGAGATGAACCTCTTGCCGTCCACGTCCTTCTCGACCACCTTCAACTGGCCGATAACGATGACCGGTTCGCCCAGCGTGATCGAGGACGTCAGGTTGCTGGCCAGGGAACGCCAGGCCAGCACGGTGTAGAAGTTGGTGTACGCGTCCGCCCAGGAGCCTCGCCCCCGGTCGAAGCGACGGATGGTGGACGCCAGCCGGAAGCGCGCCATGGGCGCCCCGGAGGCGGAGTTGCGGTACTCCACGGAGGTGGCGACGTTTCCCGTGATGGTCACCTGGGTCTCGTTCATCTCTGGTCTCCCTCTGGCCGGCGAACCGGTCCTGTCTCCACGACGATGGGCGCTCCTCCCGGCCGTGACCGACCGGAGGAACGCCCATCGTTGAGGAGCGGGAACGAACGCGCTGAGCAACCGGGTTTTCGGTGGATAACTCGCCGGTTGTGGATAACCGGTCCACCCTTACGAGCGAGACGGGCCCCCTCCGGGATTCGCTCCCGATCGGTCGGGCACCGAGCGGTCATGACCTCCTCGCACCTCTGTTCGCCCGCCCTCCCCCACGGCCACGCGCACGCATCCGCCGCTCACGGCCCCGTGGCCCCGGGAGCCCGTGCCCCCTGCCCGGGCGCGCACCGCGTACGGACGGTCCCGCCCTGGTCGAGGCCGGGTACCGGAGGACGGCGACCGGGACGAGAGGGAGGTCTCCCCCGTGAGGGATCGCCGCTGCCTCCAGGTGTCGCCCCCGACCTCGACACACCGGCCTCACAGTTGCCCCGGGGCGTGGCCTCAGGAGGCGTCCACGCCCGTCGCCACCAGGTAGCGTTCCCGGACCTCCTCGTAGCGGGCCCACTCCGCGGCCACCGGTTCCAGCACCCTCAGCCGACCGCAGCCCGCCGCCAGTCGCCGCAACTGTTTCTCCCGTTCCAGGCCGTACGCCCGTGCCGGCCCCCGAGCCGCGAGGCCCGTGCCCCAGGCCAGGAGCGGACCGGCCACCAGCGCGCCACCGCACACCGCCGCCGCTGCCCACAACGGCCCGGGCAGCAGCCCGAGTACGACGGCGACGCCCCACACGGCACCGAGGCCCAGCAGGCCGACCAGCAGCGACTGTGTGCACCGGACCACCGTCCACCAGCGCGGCCGTGGGGTCACCGGTTCCTCTTCCGCCGCCCCGGCCGAGGTCCGGCGAGCGGGGGCGACCGTGGTGTCCAGCGCCTCGGGCAAGCCGTCGGCCCCCCGCCAGGCGGCGTCCCGCACGCTGCGCGCCCAGTTCGGGGGCAGGCCGTCGGACGCCTGCTGGGTCAGGGAGCGCACCGCCTCGGCGAGCACCGGTCGGGCGGTCCACAGGGGGTCCGCGGAGGCCTCCCCCGACGGCGTCCGCGTCTCACGTTCCTCCTCGGTACGGGTCCGGGCCACGGCCTTCGCACGGCGCCGGCGGACCATCCGGCTCCACGGTGTGGCACAGGCATGCCGGGCCTGCCGTCGCCACAGGCGTTCGGCCGCCTCTCCCTCGGCGACCGCGCCCACCGAGGCGGCCAGGCGGTCGTCGAACTCCTCGTACGCCTCCTCGGTAAGACCTGCGGGCGCCTCCGCCTCGGTGACGTAGTAGGGCCGCAGCCCCTCGACGACCTGGTCCAAGTCAGCGGCGAGGCGACGGCTCGCGGCGTGCCGGTCCCGTACCAACTCGACCAGGTTCTCCCGCAGTTCGGGCACCCCCGCGCCGGTGACCGCGCTGGTGGCGAGGACCTGGGCGCCCGGCTCGCCGTGCTCACCGAGCGCGACGCCGTCCTCGTCCAGCAGCCGTCGCAGGTCGTCGAGGACCATCTCCCGGGCGTCACCGGGCAGACGGTCCGACTGGTTGAGGACCACCACGGTGACCTCGGAGTAGCCGGCCAGCGGGCGCAGATAGCGCTCGTGCAGCGCGGCGTCCGCGTACTTCTCCGGGTCGACCACCCACACCACGGCGTCCACCAGGCTGAGCAACCGGTCGACCTGCTGCCGGTGCACCTCGACGGTGGAGTCGTGGTCCGGCAGGTCGATCAGCACCAGTCCGTTCAGCTCGGGGTCCCGCATCCAACGGCGGGAACGGGCCCCGACGGCCAGTCGGTCCAGCACCCGTTCGGCGCCCTCGGCATGAGGTCCGACCCAGGTGCAGGCCAGCGGTTCCCTGGTGGTGGGGCGGGCGACCCCCGACTCGGAGATCTCACCGCCGGCCAGGGCGTTGAACAGCGCGGACTTCCCACTTCCGGTAGCGCCCGCGAGCGCCACGGTGGTGAACGTACGCGAGATCGTCCGCCGATCACCGGTCTCCGACAGCAGACGTACGGCGTCCACCAACGACTCCTCGTCCACCCGACCCCGGGAGCGGATCACCAACTCCCGCAGGGCGCGCAGGCGTTGGGCCAACCCCTCCTCACCCGGCACCCCCTCCAGCGGTTCCGAGGGCTCCTCGCTCGGCCTCAGCGGAGCCTCGATGGTGGCGGTCGCCGAAGGGGGCGCGGCCTCCTCCATCACGTCGACCGCATCAGTCGACGCCGTCTCCGACTCCTCCCGTACCGCCGCTTCAGGCTCCGGTCCGTCCTGGCGCGGTCCGGCTGGCCGCTCCTCGTCCGGGGCGCCGCTTGGCACCGGTTCTGCGGTGTCCGCGTCCACCGCCCTACTGCGCACCACTCGCGAGGGGCGCCCCTCCACGGTGCGCCCGTCGGCCTCCGCGCTGGTCGCGGCCCTCCGGGCGATCAGTCCGTCGTCCCAGAAGCGTTCCGCCCCAGAGGAGTCCTCCGCCAGTTCCTCGGCTCCCTCGCTTCGAGGTCGGTCAGGGGATCGGGGTGCCGCCAGTTCAGCGGGGCGCTCATCCGTGCCCCGCTCCTCCTCGGCCTCCGAGGGAGCGGAGCCCCAGAATCTCGCGGTTCCCGCCTCGACAACTGATGACTCCGCGTCAGTCCGCGCTGACGACACCACGCTCACCTCTCCCTGTAGGACAACTGCTGCGCCAAGGACGCCCCCCGGTCCCCCTCCGTCAGGGCGCTCCCCAGCGCCCGCCCCACCTGCGGCGACGACGCCCTACGCACCGAGGACATCGCCGCGACCAACTGCACCTGCGGCTCCGGCCCGACACTGAGCTCCTCCACCGGTGCGAGCCAGCGGTCCTGTTCACGCCACAGCACCTGGCTCACACACCTCTCCAACGAGCCCAACCCCCGCTCGGTCAGCCGCTCCACACAATCGCCACCCACCAGTGCCAGTAGCCGAACACGCGCCTCCCTCGAAGCCCGCTCACCGGCCAGCAGGTCGACCGCGAGGAGCGCCGCGACCCGATCGAGGTCCACCACCGATCCGATACCGACCGTGCGGGTCTCCTCCTCCACCACCTCGTCCAGACAGCGCCGCCACCTTCGGACGACCAGCGCCACCCGTTCCGACAGGTCGGGGTCGAGGTCCAGGGCGTCCGAGGGTGGAGGGGCGCCGGCCACCAACGTCGCCGGGGCGGTGGGGTGCTGGCCCTCGTCCGGTTCCGGCGCGGCCAGGGCGGCGGCCGTACCCGGCTGCTCGCTCATCACCCGGGTCAGCCGTTCCTCGGTCGCGGCCACCGCCCCCAACAACAACGAGTGCAGGGTGTCGGTGAGAGCGTCCAGCAACTCCTCGCTGGTGCTGTCCTGCGGCTGTCCCAGCCAGCGTGTCAGCACCTCCCCCGCCAGCAGTTCGCCCCGGTCGATCCGCTCCCAGACCCGCGCCTCGGCCGACTCGAAGGCCTCGTCCACCGCCCGGGTCAGCCGCAGGGCGGTCGCGTGCTGGGCGGCCACCGCGTTGGCCAGTTCAGCGGTACGGGCCGGCAACGCGGCGAGGGCGCCCCGCAGGGTGCGTTCCGCCGCCACCGCCCGGGCCGCCGGGTCCTGGGCCCGGTGGTCCAACCACTCACGCAGCGCCGCGATGGTGGAGTGGGGCAACAGGCCCGACCCTCCGGCCGACTCAGGAAGTTCGGGGATGGTGAACCGGGGTACGTCGGCCAGACCGTTGTCGTCCAGCATCCCGCCGAAACGGCGGGAGACCTCGGCCGCGATCTGGTGGGGTACCCGGTCCAGCACGGTCGCCAGGGTCGCGTCGTACTCCCGGGCGGCGTTCAGCAACTGCCACGGCACCGCGTCCGCGTAACGGGAGGCGGTGGTGACCAGTACCCAGACGTCGGCGGCACAGATCAGTTCGGCGGCCAGGTCGCGGTTGCGGGCGACCAGGGAGTCGATGTCGGGGGCGTCCAGCAGTGCGAGCCCGGGCGTCAGCGCACTCTCGGTCTCCACCCGCAGGGCCGGGCTGTCCCACTCCGACTGACCGGTGGTCAGTTCCTGTCCGGCCTCCCAGGAAGCGCCACTTGGCGGATCTGACGGCCCGCCGCCCTCCTGGCGGGGCATCCACACCCGCCCCAGCCGGGGAAGCACCCGCTGCCCCATGAACCAGGGCCGGTCCTGTGGGTGACAGACCAGGACCGGGGTGCGCGTGGTGGGGCGAAGTACGCCCGCCTCACTCACTCTTCGCCCGGCCAGGGAGTTGATCAACGTCGACTTCCCGGCGCCGGTGGAGCCCCCGAACACCGCGAGCAACGGTGCGTCAGGGTCACGCAACCTGGGGATCAGATGGTCGTCCAGCCTGTCGAGCAGCTCGTCACGGGACCGTCGGATCCGTTCAACTCCGGGAAGCGGCAAGGGAAAACGCGCGGCGGCCACGCACTCGCGTAGCTCGCCCAGCGCGTCCAGGAGTTGGGGCCGTTCTTCCAAGATCGCCACATGCGAAGAATGCCCAATTTCTCCAGAATATTGAAGCTCATTCGCCACTATTCCGCGGAAATCAACCCCATCCGCGAGGCAGTCGACCTATCGCCACCCAGGCGGCCACCCTCACCTCCGGGGAGTCATAACGACTACGCAACATGCCCACCCTCCATCGGGAAAAGCAGTGCGCGAACGGCACCCGCCTGCGATTATCGTGACGCTTCACGGAACCTCCACATGGCGTCCCGGAGGTGAAGCAACCAGAGCGACCGTCAGCGGCCCCTATCCTTGACCACGCCATGGTCATGGTGAACCGGTCGGCGCCGTCGCCACGGGCCAGCCCCCGTAGCTCAGCGGATAGAGCAGGCGCCTTCTAAGCGCTTGGTCGCAGGTTCGAGTCCTGCCGGGGGCACGTACAGCATCCACGGTTGCCCGTGGGGCCCTTCGTCTGTGGCTGCCCGACGGCCAGGCTGCTCTTGTGGCTTTTTCGCTCGACTTCACACCCGCCGTCGCCAGCGACACATGCGAGCGTGGGGACGGACCTTGGACACTGGTCCGGGTCGGTTACCGCGTCCTCTCACTCATCCACTCAGCTGGAGCGACCTCGTGTCGCACTCGCACTACGTGCACCAGGAGTGCGCCGCCGATTTCCTCCCGGATCTGCTCGGGAGGGCAGCAGCGCACGTGGCCCGCGAGGCGGCGCGTCTGGACGGGTGCCGCTGAAGGGGCGGTTGTGGTGGTGTGACGGGGGGGCGGTCTCGCGTTCGGCTGGGGTGACGTGGCCGAGCTCGCTGCGGAGGCGTCGCCGCCTGGACCGGTCGACGTACTCGGCGACGGCGGCTTCGACGTCGTCGATGCCGGTCCAGGGGCCCTTGTCGCGGACGAGCCCGGCCTTCGGGTCAGCCCGCCGAACCGTGGTGTGGGTCGGCGTCGGTCTCTTCCCGGTCGGTCTCTCCCCGCTCGGTCTCCGTCTTCGTCGGAGCCTTCGTGGCCGCGTCGGCGGGCTCCTCGGCCGTGCGGGAGGTTCGTGGGGTGAGAGCGGAGAGCAGCAACGGGACGGCCGCCAGAGCGAAGCAGGCAGGCAGCGGCAGAACTCCCACGAGCAGGCCCGCGGAGGCGGCACCGGCTGAGTTGCCCAAGTTGAAGGCGGTGTTGACCCAGGTGCCGACGCGGGTGCGGTTCCGGTCGGTGGCCATCTCGTCGGCCAGCAGGTAAGAGGTCGTCAGGGTCGGGGCGACCAGCAGCCCGCAGACGGCCACGATCGCTGCCAGCACAACCACAGTGGATGAGACTCCCGCGAAGGCCAGTGCGGCGGCGAGTGCCACGGCCAGCACCGAAAGCCGGGTGCGGGACGAGGCGCGCCACGTGCGGCTCCCGTACGCCAGGCCGCCCACCACGCTGCCGACGGCGAGCGCCGCCTCGATCCAGGCGACCGAGGAGACCCGGCCGTACCGCTCCGCGAAGGCGACCACGAACAGGCTGAGCGCGCCCAGAACCAAGCCCAGCCCGGCCGACACACACAGCGGCCCGCCCGGCAGGCTCTGCGCCAGGGGCAGGCGCAGGCGCCAGGCGCGGCGGCCGGGCGCTGGCTCGGCCGACGGAGGCGCTTCGGGGGCTCCGCGCGCGGCGCGTACGGGAGGTGCACAGACGAAGGCGAGGGTGCCGACCAGGACCAGGGCCGCGCTGACGGCGATACCGAGCGGCGGGTCGGCCACCACGACGAGGAGCCCGACGATCATCGGCCCCGTCACATACAGCAGTTCCTCGCAGACGGTGTCCAGGCTGTAGGCACGCTGAAGCATCCGGGAGTCGGGCAGCAGGCCGCTCCAGACCGTGCGCATCACCGGGCCGAGCGGCGGGGCGCACGCGCCCGCCGCGGCGGAGAGCGGAATGAGCAGCCACCCGGGGGTGTCGCGCGACCAGGTGGCGGCAGCCAACGCGGCCAGCAGCGCGTAGGCGACGCCCATGGGCAGCAGCAGGCGAGCCGGGCCGTGCCTGTCGATGAGCCCGGCGCGCAGTGGTGCCAGCATCGAGTTGGTCAGCCCGAACACCGCCATGACGACCCCGGCTTGGGCGTAGGACCCGGTGCTGGAAGTGACGGCGAGTGTGATGGGCAAGAAGACGGTGCCGTAGGACAACCGGCCCACGAGCGACAGCAGGAAGGTGCGCCGCGCGAACGGCGTGCGCAGCACTGCACGGTACGAAGGCGCCTGAGCAGGCGAAAGCATCGGGGTACTCCTCAGTGGTGTCGGCGGGAGCACACCCGAAGCCGGTGCAGGGCCGGGCAGCGCGTCCGCCGCGAGAAAGAGCGTCCGAACACCCCACCGGAGGCGGGGCGTTGGGCTGCTCTACGCACAAGGAGTGAACATGGCCAGAAGCTATCAGCCCTGGGGGCTGCTGTGGATGCTGTCGGAATCGCCCCGGGGGGCACATCTGACACTCCGCCAAGTCCACGATATCCGGCAGGCCAGGCCCTCTCGGGCCGACTGTTGAGGCACCTCACCCCCTGACGGGGAACGGAGCCCGAGGCGGCTCCCACCGACAGCGGGTCGTCGCGGGCACGCACCCCGCACGCACCCCACGGAACTCGGTCGCCACCACACGCCGACCGACAGCGGAACGGCTACCGCCCGGCCCTCGTCGGCCAACCCGGGGGCGCGGAACCCCACGAACTCCTCGCCTCCGGCACCGCCCGGCGACAACGAGGACGAGGAAGCGGACGCCGAGGCCCTGGCGCCAGGGCGAGCGCGGCCCCTCCCCGGCAGGCCGCCCGCACCGTGGATCCAGGACAGCCCGCCCCCAGGGGAGCCACCGGACAGCCCCGGCAACTTAGGCTAGCCTAAGTTCGGAGATCGCCCGGAGCGCCGCCGTACCGCTGTGTACGCCTCACCCCGGAGGACCCCGCACCGCCGGGAGAACCGCCCCCAGCGGCGAGCCGATCCACGACCGCACACCGGAGGCATCAGATGAACGGGACGCCGAAGGTCACCGCGTACGCGCCGTCGCCCCTGGACGACCGCGCACGCGCCGTGGCCGACCAACTCAGCGCTCGCAGCCGACGCCAGACCCGAGCCAAGCTCGCGCCGATGCTCGCGCACGCCGCCGTGAACCGGCTGCGCGGCGGTTCGTGGGACATCACCCAGTCCTCCGAAGGCAAGGCGTGGCTGGCGGACAAGCTCGTCGCCCTGGACCCCCACAAAGCGGCGCTGTGCTACCAGATGTGCCGCGCCGTCGACGCTCGCCGCGTGATCGAAGTCGGTACGTCCTACGGCCTGTCCACGATCTACCTCGCCGCGGCCGTCCGCGACAACCTCGTAGCCGGTAGCACGTCCTCGGATCGGGACGACACCCCCTCGCGGGGGAAGGTGTTCGGCACGGAGCACGAACCCGCGAAGGTCGCCGCCGCCCAGGCCAACCTCACCGCCGCCGGGCTGTCCGATCATGTCGAGATCCTCACCGGGGACCTACGCGAAACCCTGCGCGACGTATCCGGCCCCATCGACTTCGCGCTGATCGACATCTGGATTCCCATGGCACTGCCCGCCCTCGAACTCATCACCCCCGTCCTCCGTCCCGGCGCACTCGTCGTCTGCGACAACGTGGTCAGCGGACGCCGGCAGTACGCCGACTACCTCGCCCATGTCCGCGCCCCCGGGGGCCCCTTCACCTCCGTCACCGTCCCCGGAAACGGTGGACTGGAGGTGTCCCGGAAGAACTGAGGCTCCCCGGAGCCGGCGAGAGGCGCCCGGGGGCAGACCTACGGGCACACCCAGGCGCCATAGCGGGGACCGCCGGCAGGGCAGCGAGCGGCCCGCTCCGCCCGGACCGGGTTCCGCGAACCGTGGCATCCGATGACGGGGCCGAACCAGGTCAGCTCCCCGGTGGAACGGATACGACCAGGTCACCGCCACGAACCGCGATCCGAGCCCCCTCGACGCAGGCGAAGGCGGCCTCGTACCGCCGGAGTTCGCCGTCCGGCTCCAGAATCACGACAGTCAGCCCGGAAACGGGTTCGTCCGACCCCTGAGGGCGAGCCCGTCGCACCGCACACGCTCAGCGCTGCGAGCGCTCCACCCGGGGGTCGAGGAGAACGGGGGAACAGGGGAAGCGCCAGGAAAGGCGCGGACCGGAACTACACGCTCGACGTACATATGAGCCGTACAGAGGCCGTTCGCGGACCCGCTAGGCGTCGGGTACGTCGGGTCGGGACTGGATCCACATGCCCGGCCGGCGCCGGTGGACGGTGAGGTAGCACAGGCCCTCCCCGCCAGCGACGAGGGAGCGGGAGGCGCCGCGCGGGAGCCAGAGGAGGCTGCCGGGGGTGAGCGACCGGGCCCCCTCGGCCGTACCCAGGGTTCCGTCACCGGCGACGACCAGCAGCAGAACGTCGAGGTCCCCTTCGACGTGGGCGTCGACGCCGCCGCCGGGAGGGACGCGGACGACGTTGGCGTCGAGTTGCCGCCCCGGTTCGGCCAACCGCCACAGGGCCCCGGACGGCGTGGACGTGTCCTCCGTGAGGGAGGTGGTGTCGCACACGACCCGGGGAACCTGGACGTCGGCGTCGGTGGTGTCAGCCGGGGCGAGGGGGTCTTCGTGGGCGTCGCTCAAGGGGTGCCACCGTCCGACTCGTTGGGCGGCTGTTCCGCGTCGACCTCGGCCGGGGTCCACCGGAGGGGCCGAAGCCGTGACGCAGGCCATACCGCCCAGGGCCAATGTGAATACGAATCTAACATGCGCATTTGATACCGTCCTGACATGCGGTTGACGAAGTTCACCGACCTGGCGCTGCGTGCCGTCATGCGCCTCGCGGTCGCCGGACAGGACGGACCATGGACGACCCGCCAGGTGGCGGAGGCCGTGGACGTGCCCTACGCCCACATGGCGAAGGCGATCACCCGACTCCAGCACCTGGGCGTGCTGGAGGCCAGACGGGGGCGTGGCGGCGGGCTGGAACTGACCGACCTCGGCCTGCGCGCCTCAGTCGGCTGGCTGGTAAGGGAGTTGGAGGGCGAGGACGAGGTGGTCGCCTGTGACGGCGACCCGCCCTGCCCCCTGCGGGGGGCGTGCCGACTTCGCGGGGCACTGCGCGAAGCACAGGAGGCCTTCTACGCCACGCTCGACCCGCTGACCGTGGCCGATCTGGTGGCCTCCCCCACCGGTCCGGTCCTGGTCAGCCTGGTCGGCCGCCAGCCCGCGTAACCCGCGCGGCACGGTCACGGCCGACCCGTCCCTTCAAATACGAAGATCATGGGCAACTTTAGGAGTCACTGTGCTCTCCGAGCAGTCCACCCCGGTCATACGCGCCACCCTTCCCGTGGTCGGCGCGGCCATAGGTGAGATCACCGAACTCTTCTACGACAAGCTCTTCGACGATCGCCCCGAGCTGCTGCGCGACCTGTTCAACCGTGGCAACCAGGCCAACGGGGAGCAGCAGAAGGCGTTGGCGGGCTCGATCGCGGCGTTCGCGGGGATGCTGCTGGAACGGCCCGACGCCCGGCCGGACGCGATGCTCGCCCGGATCGCCCACAAGCACGCCTCTCTCGGCGTCACCTCCGAGCAGTACAAGCTGGTGCACCGGCACCTGTTCTCCGCCATCGGAGAGGTCCTCGGCGACGCGGTCACCGAACCGGTGGTCGCCGCCTGGGACGAGGTCTACTGGCTGATGGCCAACGCGCTGACCGCCATCGAGACCAGGCTCTACCAGGAGTCCGGTGTCGCCGAGGGCGATGTCTGGCGGGAGATGGAGATCGCCGCACGACGCGAGGAGACCCCGGACATCGCGTCCTTCACCCTGCGCCGCCGTGACGGCGGGCCCACCGGCTCCTTCCGCCCGGGCCAGTACGTCAGCGTCCGGGTCGAACTGCCCGACGGCGCGCGGCAGATCCGGCAGTACAGCCTCTCCCAGGACCCCGACGGGCCGGGGTGGCGCATCACCGTCAAGCGTGTCCGAGGCGAGGTGACACCGGAGGGCGAGGTCTCCTCCCGGCTTCACGAGCACGCCCGGGTCGGGGACGTGCTCTCCGTCTCCGCCCCGTTCGGCGACCTCGTACTCCCCCCGGGAGAGGGGCCGTTGCTGCTGGCGTCCGCCGGGATCGGCTGCACGCCGATGCTGGCCATGCTGCAACACCTGGTCGCCGAGGGCGGCACCCGGGAGGTGACGGTGGTCCACGCCGACCGCTCCCCCACCGACCACGCCCACCGGGACGAGCAACGCCGCCTTGTCGCGGCCCTCCCGAGCGCCCGACTGCACACCTGGTACGAGGAGCCGGGCGAGCTCGCGCCCGAGGCTTCGACCGGCTGGGCCGACCTGGCCACGCTCGACCTCCCCGAAGGGCTCACCGCCTACCTGTGCGGCCCGCTGCCGTTCATGCGCGCGGTACGGGGCGACCTCCTCCGCCGTGGCGTACCCGCGCGGTCCGTCCACTACGAGGTCTTCGGCCCCGACCTGTGGCTGGGCCAGGAGTAGCCCGGCCGACACCCTTCCCACGCTCCAGAACGGAGAGACACCGTGAACGCCACCCTGGCTTCCGCCGCCTCGGCCCTGACCTTCGTGTGGCTGGGCATGGTCCTGGCGATCTCGTTCCTGGAGGCGCCGCTGAAGTTCCGCGCCCCGGCGGTGACCGTGCCCGTCGGACTGGGCATCGGCCGTCTGGTCTTCCGGGCGCTGAACCGGATCGAGGCGGTACTGGCCGTCGCCGTGATCGTGCTGGTGGCGGCCGGCGGCGCCTCCGTCCTGGTCGCGGTGCTCACCGGGGTGACGGTGTTGGTGCTGGCCGTACAGCTGTTGGTGGTACGGCCCGGCCTCAACCGCCGTTCCGACCGCGTGCTCGCCGGCGAGACGTTGCCGCGTTCCCGCACCCACCACGTCTACGTGGTCACCGAGTCGGTCAAGGTCCTCGCCCTGATCGCGCTGGGAACCGTCCTCCTGGGCGCCTGACCCCGCGCGGCTCCCATCCGGGGCGACCGGCCAACTGTCCGTCCAGCCAGGCGGGTTCAGGCCGGGCGCCCGGGTCCGCTGGCTGGTCGTCGCCCGTGCCGACCGTCCGGTCCCGGCGGTTCTTCGTCCGCCGGGACCGGACGGTTCGTGCCGGCGAGGGCACCCTCAGAGGTACTTGCCGAAGAAGTCGGTCAGCTTGGTGACGGCGGGGCTGACCGCCTCGTCCCGGTCGTAGAGGTCGACGTGTGTGGCCCCGTCGACCACGAACAACTCGGCGCTGTGACCGGCGTTCGCGACCGCCCGCTGGCTGTAGGGCAGGGTCGCGGCCTCGGAACCGGCGATCATCAGCAGGGGACGCGGCGCGATCTTGTGGACCTCGGCGTAGGCGTCGAACTGGTCCAGCTGGTCGACGCTGCGCAGTGCGTACGCCCCCACGGAACGGGGGTGCTGCGCCCTGGGGGTCCGGTAGTACTCGAAGAACTCCCTCGTCAGAGCGGGAGTGGAGTCGTCGACCGAGTCGGGCAGCACCGGAACCATGCGGACCGGCCCACCCGCCGCCTCCTCGTTGCGCGCCCGCCCGGCCTGCTCGACCAGCTCACCAAAGCCCTCCGGGTCGGGGTCCCGGAAGAAGCTCGTCACGTCGGCGGCGCTGACGGTGGCCACGGCCTTCATCCGCTGGTCGGTCTGCGCGGCGTAGGGGGCGTAGCCGCCGGAACCGCAGATGCCGAGTACGCCGATGCGCTCGGGGTCGACGTCGGGACGGGTCGCCAGGTACGAGACCGCGTTGCGGAAGTCCTCGGCACGCTGGAACGGGTCCTCCAGACCGCGCGGTTCACCCTCGCTCGCGCCCTGGTAGGCGGCGTCGAAGGTCAGCACCAGGTAGCCGGCCGCCGCGAGCCTGGGCGCGTACACGGCCGGGGACTGCTCCTTCACCCCGGTCGTCTGATGTCCGATCACGACGGCGGGGAGGCGTGGGCCCCCTGTGGGCTCGTCGGGGGTGTAGAGATGACCGGCCAGGTTCATGCCGCTGCTGGGAAAGGTGACGTTCGTCTTCATTTCCTTACGCTTTCCTTCACGAGTGGTCGGGATAGGGTGTCGTCGGGAATTCACGTTCGACGGGCCGATGGATTGTCCGCCGGATTACCGGCGCGGCCTCGAAGCGTTCGCGGCCACCGGTTCCGATATCGGGGCGCACCGCCGGTCGCGTTTTCCACGCCTTCCGCGCCTCCGTGTCTTCCACGTTCGCAGGATCCATCCACCCCGACCAGGGCCGGTTACCACCCCGGACAGCACTGTCCCAGGGACAGAATTGGCCCCGTCACACGAGTTGCGGTTCCTGGCAGACTTGTTCCATGAGCGGTAAGGCGAACGAACTGGGTGAATTCCTCAAGGCCCGCCGGACCGAGGTCAGCCCCCGGGCCGCCGGGCTGCCGGACACCGGGGCGAAGCGGCGGGTCAAGGGCCTGCGCCGCGAGGAGGTGGCGCTGCTCGCCTCCATCAGCACCGACTACTACACCCGTATCGAGCAGGGGCGACGGCAGGCCTCCGCGTCGGTGCTGGCGACGCTCGCCCGCGTGCTGCACCTGGACGACGAGGAACGCGCCTACCTGTTCGAACTCGCCGGCAAGGACGCCACCACACCGCGACGACAGGCCACGCAGAAGGTCCAACCCCAGTTGCGGCGCGTGCTGGACGAACTCACCACCACCCCGGCCATGATTCTCGGTCGGCGCATGGACATTCTCGCCTGGAACCCCATGGCGGCCGTACTGCTCACCGATTTCTCCGACCTTTCGGAAAAGCACCGGAACTACGTCTGGCTGATGTTCTCCGACCCCGACATCAGGGCTCTTCACGTGGACTGGGAGAACTCGGCACGAGCCTGTGTGGCGATGCTCCGAAGAGAGGCGGGAAACAATCCCCAGGACCGCCGTCTCGCGGCACTGGTGGGCGAACTCTCCCTGCGGGACGACGATTTCCGCCGCTGGTGGGGAGACCATCACGTCGCCACGCGCGGCAGGGGCAGCAAGGTGCTGCGGCACCCCGTCACCGGTGACCTCACCCTCGACTGGGACGCCCTCGCCTGCGCGAACGACCCGGAACAGCAACTCGTGGTGTGGACCGCCGAGCCGGGCTCCCCCTCACACGACGCGCTGCGCATCCTCTCCTCCTGGGCCACGTCGGGCACCCGGTCCTCCCCCGGCCCGCAGACCTCGGACTGACCCCCGGCAGGGCGCCCGGACCATGGGCGGTACCCACACCCCCGAGGTCCTCTCCGTGAGGGGCCGGCGCTCGGCCCGTCGTACCACCCTCCGGTAGGCCAACACCGAGAGGGCGGCGGTCGGCAGGCCGAGGGCACCCGTCAACCAGGGGTCGCCCTCTCCCACGGCGGTGAGCCCCTGGCAGCCGGCCGTGGCGATCACCGCCACCGCCGACAGGGGCCGCCCCAGCGTCACCCTCCCCCTCCCGCGACCGGGCCGCCGCGACCTCGGAGACGTCACGGGGGCGCGGCCGGTGGGGCTCAGCCCTTGGTGAACACCGGGTAGGGCACGGAGCCACGTCGGCCGGCTCCATGGTGGGCCGGGTCCCGCTGGGCGCGGTCGGCGCAGCCTGGTGTGGGCCTGCCCTTGTGGGTGGTGGGACGCGCCATGGCGCGGTTCCCGATCCCGCAGGGGCGTCCCGACGGCTTGCGACGGCGCCTCGATGACGTACCGCGAAACCGGCCGCGTTGACCGCCGGCCCCGCGCGTCGGGGACCGGACGCGGAGGCCGCGGTGACCGTGCACCGGATTCTCGGTATCCGTGGAGGGAGCGGCCAGTACGGTGACACCCATTGTCCGCCGATGGAGGTTCGCCGTGCCAAGCACCCAGCCAGAAGACTCGACCGAGGCCGTGGACGGGCAACTGCCCCTCGCCTCCCAGGGGGTCGACGCCCCACTGACCCGGTCGGCGGTCTTCCTCGTCGTGGTACTCACCGACGGTGGGGAGGCGCGGGACACCGTACGGGGCGTGCTGTCCGACCTGGACGGACTCGTCAAGACCGTGGGTTTCCGGGACCTGGAGGCGAGGGTCTCGTGCACCGTCGGGATCGGACACCGGGTGTGGACGGAACTGACGGGCCGTGAACTCCCGGCGGAACTCCGTCCGTTCCGAGAGTTCGCGGGGGAGAAGCACACCGCGATCGCGACGCCCGGCGACCTGCTCTTCCACATCCGAGCCGACCGGCAGGACCTCTGTTTCGAGCTGGAGCGGCTGGTCCTGGAGGCGCTGGGGTCCTCGGCGACAGTGGCCGACGAGGTGTCCGGCTTCCGCTACTTCGACACCCGCGACCTGCTGGGTTTCGTCGACGGCACCGCCAACCCGGTCGGCCCCGAGCTTCCCGCCGCCACCCTCGTGGGGAGTGAGGACCCCGCGTACGCCGGTGGCAGCTACGCGGTCGTGCAGAAGTACCTCCACTCGCTCACGGCCTGGGAGACCCTCACCACCGAACAGCAGGAGGCGATCATCGGTCGCCGCAAGATGGACGGGGTCGAGCTGCCCGACGCGGACTCGGGGCAGAAGGCCCACAAGACACTCGCCACCATCACCGACGAGGAGGGCGAGCACGACATCCTGCGCGACAACATGCCGTTCGGGAGCCCGGGCCACCGTGAGTTCGGCACCTACTTCATCGGCTACTCCCGTCATCTATGGGTCATCGAGCGGATGCTGGAGCGCATGTTCGTCGGCGACCCTCCCGGTCTCCACGACCGTCTGCTGGATTTCTCCACCCCGCACACCGGGAGCACCTTCTTCGTTCCCCCGACGTCGATACTGGACGCGCTCGGGGACGACTCCTGACCCACCATCAAGGCCGTACCCCCTGCCCGGCAGCGGCGCGCGAATAGCCGCTGCCGGGAGCCGCCCTCATACGACGGACACCCACACGTAGCTCGGGGGCGTGGCCCCCGGCCGGCAGGGCTCGGCCCCCGGTGAGCACAGGAGCGTGCGGGCTACCAGAACTCCACCCCCTCCGACGGTGCGGGCGCCGCGCTCCGTCGTCGTTCAACCCGCCGCGTACGAGGGGCACTTGGGCCACTGCCGGGGGATCAGCTGACCCTCCCCCCTCCCACCACCAACAGAGGCTTTCGTTTCCCGGACGGCCGGGGGCCCCTGCCCGTTGCCTGTTGTCCCGACTCTCCCCGCCCTTTATCGTTTATCGATAGCATCGATAAACGATAAAGGGCGGCCGCGTGAACCAGAACCGGAAACCGCTCGAACCCCTGGCCACGGTGGTGGCGGTCACCCTCCGACTCCTGGGTGCCGTACTCATCACGGGCTTCCTGCTCACGGCGGTACGGGGCCGCTGGGGCAACGGCCCGGTCTGCGTGACCGACCACACCGCCACCAGCGGCTCCACGCCCAGCGGGTTCGCCGCACAGGCGGGCGCGAACGTCGACTCCGTGCCCCGCTACTGCGCACTGGACCCCTCCGCCACCCAGATCGCCTGGGACCGTCTCGGCTCGCTGGCCTCGCTGGTGCTGTACCTCGGCGCGCTCTACCTGCTCGACCGGCTCCTGAAAGAGGCGACCCGCGAGGGTGCGCACACCGCCCGCACCGCCTCCGGGTTGCGCCTGCTGGGCTGGTGGCTGCTGGTCGGCAGCATCGCCGCGCAGGCGGTGGCGGCCCTGACCCACGCGGCCCTGCTCGCCACGCTCGCCAAGGACGCGACACTCACCCCGGACGCCTGGCTTCAGGCCTGGAACGCCCCCTACCTGGCCGTACTCACCGGCCTGGGACTGCTCACCTTCGCGCGGATCATCCACGCCAGCTCCAGGATGAAGCAGGACCTCGAAGGGCTCGTCTGATGGCAGCCGAAGAAGGCGAAGGCCACACCGTCGTCGTCCACCTCGACGCGGTTCTCCGGGACCGTGGCATGACCCTGACCGAACTCGCCGCCCAGGTCGGCGTCAGCAACGTCAACCTGTCGGTACTGAAGAACGGCCGGGCCAAGGCCGTACGCTTCACCACCCTCACCCGGCTGTGCGAGGTACTGCGGTGCCAGCCCGGGGACCTCCTCACCGTCCGCACCGCGCCCCTGGGCGACCGCGCGACGACGGACGCCCAGGCACCGCCCGGGGAGGCGAACCCCCCGCCCGAGGACGAGGGAGAACGGAACAAATAGGGCATCGCATCGATATCGTGTGGCCAGCCCGTCCTCCCCTCCCCGGAAGGCTGGAGATGTCGCCGCGCCTCCCCCGCCCCGTCAGCCACTTCGTCGCTCGACAACGGGCACGCCAACAGCGACTGCGACGGCTGGAACAGGACGAGGCCACCCTGTTGGACCGGCTCCACGGCACCGAGTACGAGGGGCTGGTCCCACCCCGCCCCCGGACCGTCGACCGGTCCGAGGCGCAGCGGATGCTGCGGTTCGCCCTCCGGCTGAGTCGCCAGCTGTTCCAGGCCGGCGCGGAGACCCGGGCGATCGAGTCGGCGGTCATCGCGGTCACCGCCTCCTGGGGGCTGGACCACCTGGAAGTCGACATCACCGCGCGTTCCATCCAGGTGCAGTACGCGCCACCGGACACCCCGCCCCTGGTGATGATGCTGGTCACCGGCTCCGAGGACAGCCGTGACCTCCAGCGGTTGAGCGCCCTGCACGCGCTGGTCCGGCGCGTCGTCGTCGACGGCGTCCAACTGCCCACCGCCGAGGACGAGTTGTCACGGATCACCGGAGCCGGGTCGGTGTGGCCGTGGTGGACCACGGTGATCGGGGGCGCCGTACTGGCGGCGATGCTGTGCCTGTTGGCCTCGGGCACGGTGACGGCGACCCTGCTGGCCCCGGCCGTACTGGTGGTCCAGAACCGGGTGGGCTGGTTCCTGTCCCGTACCGGGTTGCCGAGCTTCTACGTCACCGCGGTGCAGACCGCCGTGGTGGTGACGCTGTCCATGCTGCTGATCCGCGTCGACGTACTCGACGGCGCGGAGGCCGCCAGTCTGGCGGCCGGCAACATGGTGCTCCTGCTGCCCATCCTGTCCGTGGTCTCGCTCGCCGAGGACGCGATCTCCGGGTTCCGCACCATGGCGGCGGCACGGGTGATCTCGGTGGGGATGTTCCTGGCCGCGATGGTCAGCGGTGTGGTGATCGTCAGCGCGTTGCTGCTGGACACCGACAACGACGTACGCAACACCGCCTTCCGTGGCCTGCCGCTGGCCCTGACCCTGGTGACGGCCGCCGTCGGAGCCCTGGGCAACGCGGTGTTCATGGGGGGCGCGGCACGGTTGCTGCCCTACGCGGTGGCGGCGGGCGTACTGGGAGGGCTGGCCAACCAGGGCGCGCACCGCGTACTGGAGCTGCCCACCCCGATGGCGATCCTCATCGCCGCCACCTTCCTCGGCCTCTTCGGCGGGGCTCTGAGCCCCTACGCCCGCTTCCCGGCCCGGGCGATGATCGTTCCCGGGATCGCGGGGGCACTGCTCCCCGGGCCCGACGTCTACCGCAGTCTGCTCCAGTACAGCCTGGGCGTCCCCGGGGCCGGCGGGTACGCCGTCTCCGCGCTGGTCAGCACGGCGGCCATCGGAGCCGGTACGGTCCTGGGCCGCACCCTCGGCGCCGGCGCGCAGCGCCAGTGGCGGCGGGGCGCCCCGCAGGTGGCCCTCGGCCCGGCCAACGACCCCTCCCCCCAGCGGGCCTGACGCCGTCTCACCCCCGCCCCCCCCGGACGGTCCCGGCCCTGATCAGCCCCGCCCCCGGGGACCGCTACGATGCTGGCGCCCCGCCGCGCGGGCACGTCCGGGTCACGTCACGAGGAGAGCCCCCATGGACCGCACCCTGTCCGACGTGCTGGAGGCCCACCCGGTCGTGGCCAGCGTCAAGGACGAGGAGGACCTCCGGGCGGTACTGCGCTCGGAGTGCTCCGTGGTCTTCCTCCTGTACGGCTCCCTGATGAACGTGCACGAACTGGTGGCCACCCTGACCACGGCGGGGAAGACCGTACTGGTCAACGTCGACCTGCTGGAGGGCTTCGGCAGCCGCGAGGTGGTGGTGACCTACGTCCGGGAGCGGACCGGGGCGGCCGGGATCCTCAGCTCCAAGGCACACCTGGTGCGGGCCGCCCGGGAGGCCGGGCTGTTCGCGGTGCACCGCTTCTTCCTGATCGACTCCCTGTCGTACCGCAACCTCGCCAGGCAGGTGCGGCTGTCCCGGGCGGACTGCGTGGAGATCCTCCCCGGCTGTATGCCCCGGGTCATCGGGTGGGTGACCGAGGACATCGACATCCCGCTGATCGCCGGGGGGCTGGTGTGTGACCGGCAGGACGTGTTCGCCGCTCTCAAGGCCGGGGCCACCGCGGTGGCCTCCTCGAACCACGACGTCTGGGCCATGTGAGCCACGCCGGAGACCGGCATTGACACCCCGAGGACGGCGACTCTACGTTTGCCCCGGTGGCTTCCGACGAGGAGCCGGCACACCGGAAACGGAAAGGCCGACCCACCACACAAACGCATAGTGGCCCCGGGAGAACCCGGGGCGGTTACTAGAGACCAGAGAACAGTAACTCCTTCACACCGTGAGGGACTTGCTGTTCTTTTTTTGTGCCCACGTTCCGCTCGCGGGTCGGCCCCGGTAACGGGAGAACAGGAGGTCAACGTGGTACGCACGGCCCCACGCGGGTTCGACGACCGCCCCGCCGCCGACCACCGAGCACGCGTAGCCGAAAGCGCCCCCACATCCACCGAAACGACGGGCAGGGCTCATGGACATCAGCGAGTTCTCCACCGACTTCTTCTCCCTGGCCGGCCGGAACGCCATCGTCACCGGAGGCAACACCGGGCTGGGCCGGGCCTTCTCACTGGCCCTGGCGAAAGCCGGCGCCGACCTGCTGGTGGCCAGTGCCGTCGAGGACGACGGCACCACCCGGCGACTGGTCGAGGCGGAGGGACGCCGGATGGAGTTCCTGCGCTGTGACCTCACCGAGGAGGGGACGCCCCGTCAGGTGGTGAACGCCTGCGCCGAGTCGCTGGGTCCGGTGGACATCCTGGTGAACTCCGCCGGGGTCTGCCACATCGCGCCGGCGGAGGACTTCGACCGCACCCGGTGGGACCCGATGCTGGAGGTGAACCTCACCGCCCCCTTCGAGCTGAGCCGGGAGGCGGTGCGGCACATGGTGCCGAGGCGCTCCGGCAAGATCATCAACGTGGCCTCGCTGTTCTCCTTCCGGGGCGGCCAGGGGTCCCCTGCGTACGCCGCGACCAAACACGCCCTCGCCGGGTTCACCAAGGCCTACTGCGACGAACTCGCCCAGCACAACATCCAGGTGAACGCCCTCGCCCCCGGTTACTTCGCCACCCGGATCACCGAGACGACCCGCTCCGACCCCGAGGCCAGCCGTCGGGTGCTGGAGCACGTGCCCGCCGGCCGCTGGGGCGAACCCGCCGACCTGATGGGGGCCACCGTGTTCCTCGCCAGCCGCGCCTCGGACTACGTCAACGGTCATGTCCTCCCGGTCGACGGGGGCTACCTGGTCCGCTGACCCCGCCGCCCCTCCCCCGTAGAGACCCGCAGAGACCCACCGACGCCCACCGACGCCACCGACGCCACCGACGAAGGAAGAAGCCATGGTCCCGTCCCGCTCCCCCCTGAACCGCGAGGAGATCGTCGACCGGCTCCGGCGGTCCCTCGGCGAGGACCGCGTGGTCACCGACCCCGACCAGCTCCGCGAGGCCAGCGTCGACCGGTTCCGCAAGTACACCGCCGTACACGGCATCTACGACGGCCCCTTCCCGGCCGCCATCGTCAACGCCACCAGCACCGAGGAGGTCTCCCGCACCCTGGCCCTCACCCACGAGCACCGGATCAACGTCGTCCCCCGCACCGGACGTACCGCCACCGAGGGCGGACTGGAGACGGTGGTGGAGGACTCGGTGGTGCTGGACGGCTCCGGGCTGGACCGGATCATCGCGATCGACACCGAGGACATGAGCGCCACGGTCGGCTGCGGGGTACCGCTCCAGGTCCTGGAGGACACCCTCCGGGAACGGGGTTACACCACCGGGCACTCGCCCCAGTCCAAGCCGCTGGCCCAACTGGGCGGACTGGTCGCCACCCGCTCCATCGGCCAACTGTCCACCCTGTACGGGGGCATCGAGGACCTGGTCGTCGGCCTGGAAGCGGTGTTCCCCGACGGCACCGTCACCCGCATCAGGAACGTTCCCCGCCGGGCCGCCGGCCCCGACCTGCGGCACCTGGTCATCGGCAACGAGGGGGCGCTGTGCTTCCTCACCGAGGTGACCGTGCGGATCTTCCGGTACGCCCCGGAGAACACCGAGTTCCACGGCTTCCTGGTGGACGACATGGCCACCGGCATCGCCATGATCCGCGAGGTGGTCACCGGCGGCTTCCGCCCGGCCGTCGTACGGGTCTACTCCCCCGAGGACGCCCACCAGCACTTCGCCCACTTCCACCAAGGCCGCTGCGTGGTCGTCTACGCCGTCGAGGGGCCAGCGGGCATCGTCCGGGCCACCAGCGAGGAGATCCGTCGGGTGGCCGCCGAGTACCCCCACGACCCGGTCGACCCCGCCCTGATCGCGACCTGGTTCGCCGACCTCAACTGGGGGCCGGACCGGATCGAGGCGGAGAAGCGGAGCATGGTGGAGAGGGCCGAACTCGGTTACACCACCGAGGTGTCGGTGAACTGGTCCCGCACCGTCGAGCTGTACGACCGGGTGATGGCCCGAGTCCGCGCCGAGTTTCCCGCCGCCGAGGACCTCACCCTGCTCGGGGCCCACTCCTCGCACAGCTACCAGACCGGCACCAACCTGTACTTCGTCTACGACTACCGCATCCGCTGCGAGCCCCGGGAGGAGATCGAGAAGTACCACAAGCCCCTGAACGCGATCATCGTCGAGGAGGCCCTCCGGGTGGGCGGCTCCATGGTCCACCACCACGGCATCGGCAAGTACCGCACCCCGTGGACCCGGCGGGAACACGGCTCCTCCTACCACCTGCTCGCCACCCTCAAGGCGGCGTTCGACCCCCACGACATCATGAACCGGGGCACCCTCCTCCCCCTCGAACCCTGACCCGGCCCCCGACCGACCCCTCCACTCCACCGCGCCCCGGAAGTGAGAATGAGCCGCTACCTCATCGGCATCGACAACGGTTCACAGAGCACCAAGGTGACCGTCTTCGACGAGTACGGCCGCCCCGTCTGCGAGGGGCGCCAGGCCCTGCGCCCATACCACACCCCCCGCCCGGGCGTGGTCGAGCACCCCGACGACGACCTGTGGGACTCGGTGGGGGCGGCCTCCCGGACCGCCATGGCCTCCTTCCCCGGCGACCCGGGTGCCATCGCCGGCGTGGGACTGTGCGCCATCCGCTTCTGCCGCGCCCTGCTGAGGGAGGACGGCACCCTGGCGCGGCCCGTCATGAGCTGGATGGACGAGCGGGTGGCTCGCCCCCACGAGCACACGGTGCCCGAGGCGCGCTGGATCACCACCTCGTCCGGCTACCTCGGGCACCGGCTCACCGGCAGGACCCGGGACACCGCCGCCAACCACGCGGGCATGTGGCCCCTGGACCCCGACCGTTGGCAGTGGAGCGAGGAGCCGGAACCGTGGCGGCGGACGGGGATGCCCCGACGGATGCTCTTCGACCTCGTACAGCCCGGGGAGGTCCTCGGCACCGTCACCCCCGAGGCCGCCCGGCACACCGGCCTGCCGGAGGGGCTCCCCGTCGTGGCCACCGCCAACGACAAGGCCGTCGAGGCACTCGGCTGCGGACTCCGCGACCCCGGCACCCTGCTGGTGTCCCTGGGCACCTACGCCACCGGGATGACCACCGGCCCCCGCGACCTCCCCGAGGCCACCGACTTCTGGACCAACTACGCCTCCGTACCGGGCACCTACCTCTACGAGTCCTTCGGGGTACGCCGAGGGATGTGGACCGTCAGCTGGATGCGGGACCTGCTCGGCGAGGAGGCGGTCGCCGGTGCCCGCGCGGCGGGCCTGACCGTCGAGGAGCACCTCAACGCCGAGGCCGCAGCCGTACCGGCCGGCTGCGACGGCCTGCTGACCGTGCTGGACTGGTTGGCCCCCACCGAGGCGCCCTACCGCAAGGGCACCGTCCTGGGCTTCGACGGCCGGCAGGGCCGCTACCACATGTACCGGTCGATCCTGGAGGGCCTCGCCCTGACCCTCCACGGCACCGCAACCCGGATGGCCCGGGAACTGGACACCGACTGGGACCGGGTACTGCTCTCCGGGGGCGGCTCCGGCTCGGACCTGATGATGCGGATCTTCGCCGACGTCTTCGGCGTGACCACCCGGAGGGCCGAGGTCCACAACGCGGCCGGACTGGGCGCCGCCCTGTGCGCCGCCGTGGGCACCGGGGTGTGGCGCGACTTCGACGAGGCGCGGGACGCCATGGTGCGCCTCGGGGCCGCGTTCGACCCCGACCCCGACCACCACCGCCTCTACACCCGGCTCGGCGCACTGTACGAACGGGTCACCCGGCACACCGACCCCCTGTACCGCGAACTGCGCGAGATCACCGGCTGAGGTCCCGGCCGGGTGCCCCTCCCCGGCGGGGCACCCCAGGACGGGGTCGGACCGACGGCCGCCCCAGGTACGGCGGGTGCACCCGGTCGGCCCTCGGGGCGCCCACCCGGCCGGCTGGCCCGTGTCCTCCCGGGCTTCGGGGCGGCACGACGTCTCCCGGCTCCCCTCGGTACGGCGAACTCACGCGACCGGAGTCGGGCGAAGTATGCGGTTCTGCGGTTGAATGTTCCACGTGTGGGCGGATTGCCCATATATCGAACGTTCGACGGGAAGAGGATCACATGCAGAACGGAATGGCTCCGATGACCAAGGAGATGAAGGAGTGCATGGAGGCGTGCATGGCGTGCCACACCATGTGCGAGGAGACCATGACCTACTGCCTCCAGATGAGCGGTGGCGGCGACCAGCAGATGCAGGTCATGAGGGCGCTGATGGACTGTACGGGCATGACCCGCATGTGCGCGGACATGATGATGCGCCGCTCCCCGATGATGACCGAGATGTGCGCCATGTGCGCCCGCGCCTGCGAGATGTGCGCCGAGGCCTGCATGGCGATGCCGGACGACGAGCAGATGCGGCGCTGCGCCGAGGCCTGCCGCAAGGCCGCCTCGATGTGCCGCAGCATGGCGGGCGCCCACGCCTGAGCGGGCGCGCGACCCGAAGCACGATCGACACAGGAGGCGGGCGACCCACGGGGACGCCCGCCTCCGCCGTACCCCGGCGATGGACCGCGCCGGGGCGTCAACCCCACTCCCCCTCGCGCCACGGCCGTTGGAGGGGGCGAGCCCCGGGCCTCCTCCCGGCCCCGCCGGGCGCCCGTACCCGAAGATCCCCCGGTTTCCCGGACCACCCCTTGTCACCGCGTCCACGGAATGTCAACGATGTCGGTGTGAACACGCTGGTCAACCAGCGACCACACATCAACTCCGGTACGTTCTGGGCCCCTTCCTTCCGATGAAGTGGCCCGACCCCCTCCCAGGAAACCGAGGCAGAGCCGATGACCACCGAGGCCCTCCGCGTGGCCCGCCAGAAGCTGGTGCTGGACCACTTCCACGACGAGGTGCGCCAGGACTGGGACCAGGTCCTGTCGACCTTCCCGCACCCGCACTACGAGCTGATACCGACCATGACGGTCCACGACGGGAACAGCGAGGTCCGCGCGTACTACCACGACACCCGCGTGGCCTTCCCCGACCAGGACCACGAGATCATCGCCCTGCGGCACAGCGACGACGCCGTGATCGTCGAGTTCTGGCTGCTGGGCACCCACCGGGGTCCGCTCGGGCAGATCCCGCCCACCGGCAGCCGCTTCCGGGTCCGTATGACGGCGTACTTCCTCTTCGAGGCCGGGGACGACGCCGAGGAGAAGCTGGTCTGTGAACGGGTCTACTTCGACAGCCTCACCCTGCTCAAACAGCTGGTCGGCGGGGTCGACAAGAAGAACCCGCGCAACTGGCCGCTGCTTCTCCGCTGCCTGCGGGGCCTGCTGAGGATGTCCGGGGAGCCCCCGCACCCCAGCCTGGTCAACACCCCGACCGCCGACCTGACGTGAGCACCGACCTGTCGTGAACCCCGCCGCCCCGAGCCGAGGCGCGACGGGCACGGTCCGGTTCGGTACCGGGCGGGGACGAAGACCCTAGGCTCCCCCCATGAGCCCTTCCATCGCCACCAACACGTCCGTCTCCCGCGAGGAGTTGCTCGACTTCCTCCGCCCCCGACACCGGGCGGTGTTGCTGACCCGGCGCGGGGACGGTACGCCCCAGGGGTCGCCGGTCACCTGTGGGGTGGACGAGGCCGGGCGGATCGTGGTGTCCACCTATCCCCAGCGGGCCAAGACCCGTAACGCCAGGCGGAGTTCGGCGGTCAGCGTCATCGTGCTCTCCGACGAGTGGGACGGCCCCTGGGTGCAGGTGGACGGGGAGGCCGAGGTGCTGGACTCGCCGGAGTCCACCGAACCCCTGGTGGACTACTACCGCGCCGTCGCGGGAGAGCACCCGGACTGGGACGAGTATCGCGAGGCGATGAGGCGTCAGAACAAGTCGATCCTCCGCGTCACCCCCACCCGTTGGGGCCCGGTCGCCACCGGGGGGTTCCCTCCCCCGGCGACCGACGGTTCCGACGACTGACCCGCCCTCCCCACGGTTCCCCCGGGCCGTCCGCCGGCCCGGGATGACGGGTCTTCGGGTTCTCCTCGGTACTTTCACCTACCCGGTCCACCACCCAGAGTGACGGCGTGAAACAGTAACCTGGCGGCCCCCTGATGCGGCGTCGGCGGGCACAACGCCCCCGCCGCGGCAGCGGGTTGGCGCCACGTCGCGGGACGCGGTACGGCGCGAGGGGCCGGAAGAACCGACAACGGAGCCGCCCGACCCCTCAGGTCGCGGTACGCGGGACCACGTCCCGGACGGGTCCGCGATCGTACGACCTGGTCGACGGCTCCATGGAACCTACAGAGGGGAAATGCTGATGCGCGGTGGCAACGTCGCAGTGGTGGGCGGAAGCGTGGCGGGATGCGCGGCCGCCCTTGCGGCGGCCCGGGGCGGAGCGGAGCGGATCACCGTCCTGGAGCGCGCCAGCGGTGAACTGAGAGAACGCGGGGTGGGTCTGGGAATCCACCAGGACCGCTTCGCCGAGCTGGAATCCGCGGGCTACGTCGACGACTCCATGCCCTGGTGCCCGATGAACCAGCGGATATGGACGGTACGGGACGGGGACGACAACCTGGGTCGGGCGATCGCCGTCCACCCCATGCCCTTCCGGGCCTACTCCTGGGGCTCGCTGTGGAGCGAGCTACGCAAGCGGGTACCCGACTCCGTGGACTACCGCTCCGGTGTCTCGGTCTCCGAGGTGAAGCAGGCGGACGACCCCCAGGACGGGGTGACCCTCCAGCTCACCGACGGCAGCGAGGAGCACTTCGACCTGGTGATCGGCGCCGACGGCTACCGCTCCGTGGTGCGCGACACGATGTTCCCCGACCTGCGCCCCACCTACGCCGGCTACGTCCTCATCCGGGGCGTCTCCCCCGACCTGCCCCAGCTGGCGCCGGGTGGCGAGGGCCCCCTGGCCGGGCCCAACCTGCCGACCGTGGTGTTCCCCGGCGGGCACTGCATCATGTACCGCATCCCCCACCCCGAGGGCGGGTACCGCGTCAACTGGGCGGTCTACACCCTGCTGCCGGAGCACCTGGAGAAGCAGCTCGACCCCTCCGAGCCCACCTCGGTGCCCCCCGGTTCCCTCACCAGCGAACTGGCCCAGTTCGGGCGGGACCTGGCGAGCGAGCACTTCCCGCCGTACTGGACGGAGTGTGTGCAGCGCACCCCCCAGGAGCAGACCTTCGTCCAGCCGATCTACGACATGGAGGTGCCCAGCTACACCTCCGGCCGGCTGCTGCTGGCCGGTGACGCGGCCACCGTGGCGCGCCCGCACACCGGGGGCGGCGCGGTCAAGGCGCTCCAGGACGGTCTCGCCCTGGAGGAGGCCTGGAAGGCGGCGGACAGCTGGGAGGAGTTGCTGAACACCTACAACTCCGGGCGGGTGGCCATCGGTTCGGCGATGGTGGAGGTGGGCCGCCGACTCGGCGCGGCCCAGGTGACCGACACCCCGGACTGGGCGTCGATGGACGCCGACGACCTGGCGGCCTGGTGGAAGGCGGCCAACGAGAAGGTCGGCTTCGGCGGTCTGTCGGTGAAGCGCGACTGACCGGACCCGGTCAGCCTCCGGGCTGGTGCCGAACCGTCGGGTTCGGCACCAGCCCGTCGCTGTTCGACGGTTCGGGGGTCCGGGCCGGGCGGAGCCGGTTGCGGCTCACTGCCCCAGGGTGGCGAGGCCCTGCACGGTCACGTTGGCCAGCTGCTTGCCGTCCTGACGTACCTGGCGCAGGTACCACTTCTGGACCGGGGTGTGGGTCTTCTTGTTCATCTCCCAGGGACCGCGCGGGCTGTCGATCTTGCCCAGGCCGCCGATCTCCTTGTTGATGGTCTCCGAGGTGACCTCGCCCTTGTCGCTGGCGGCCTTGATGGCGCGGTCCAGCACGGTGGCCCCGTCGTAGGAGTACATGGCGAAGCTACCCGGGGAGGAGTTGAACTTGGCCGTCCAGTCGGCGGCGAACTTGCGGTTCAGCGGGTTGTCCAGGTCGGGCACGTAGTTCATCACCGTGTTGATGCCCTTGCTGTCCTTGCCCTGGGCACCGAGTACGTCGGTCTCGGTGAGGAAGCCGGGCGCGTACAGCGGGAGGTCGGCGGCGCTGGAGCGGCGGTAGGACTTCACGAAGTCGATCGCCGCCTTGCCTCCGAAGAAGCAGTACACCGCCTGGGCGTTGGTCTTGGCGATCTCGTTGAGGTACGGGGTGAAGTTGGTGGTCTGCGGGAACGGCACCCACTTGGCCTTGCCACCGGGGTTGGCGAGTTGTCCGCCGATCTCCTTGAACTTGTCGGTGAAGCCGCCGACCTCGATCTTGCCGCCGATGTAGTCCGGGCCGATCGCGTACACCGGGCCGTTGACCTTGTCCTTGACGTACGGGGCCAGCGAGGCGCCCGGCTGGTCGGACAGCAGGCTGGTGTGCCAGATGTAGTCGATGTTTTTCAGCTCGATACGGCCCCCGACTCCCACCAACGGAATCTTGTTCTTGTTGGCCACCGGGACGACACCGGCCAGCGCCTCACCACTGGCCAGGCCCATCAGGACGTCGACGCCCTTCTCCTTGATGAGCTTCTGGGCGGCCGGGCCGGCGGGCTTGCCGTCCGCCCCCTCGTCCGCCACCGACAGCTCGACCTTCCGGCCCCCCAGCCGCTTGCCGTGGGTGTCGAGGTACAGCCGTATGCCGTCCCTCATCTCCTTGCCGATCTGCGCGTAGGGACCGGTGAGAGCGATCACCAGGCCGATCTTCACCGTCTCGTCCTCACCGCCCGAGTCACCGCTACACGCGGCCACTCCGGTCAGCGCAACAACGGTGGCCAGGGCGGTCGCACCGTGACGTACACGGCGACCTGCACGGCATCGCGCCCTGAGGGGGTTCACCATCACCAACAAGCTCCAACTGCGCGGATAGGTCAAACAAGAAAGGGGGTACGGCGGGCCACTACTGGGGGGCCCGCTCCGTGGGGGACAGCGACTCGCCCACCTGGTTGATCAGCTCGGCCATCATGTAGCTGACCTCACCGATGTCGGCGTCCCTGGTGGTCGCCACCACCAGGGACGCGCCGCTGGAGACCGCCATCGAGAACAGGTAGCCGCCGTCCATGGCGGTGAGGCTGTGCTCCACCGGGTCGGTCCGCAGCAACTGGGCGGCACCGGAGAACAAGCTGACGATGCCCGAGGAGATCGCCGCCAGCCGGTCGGCCTCGTCCTTGCCCAGCCCTGTGAAGGCCAGGGCCAGCCCGTCCACCGAAACGGCCACCACATGGGTGACCTCCGGTACACGGCGGGCGAAGTCGTCGAGCAGCCAGCCCAGTTCGGTCGAGGTGGTGGAGGCAGGCGAGGTCATGACGTTTCTCCGTTAGCTGTCGTCGTTCGAGGCCGAGGACGTCTTGGGGTTGCGGGAGCTGTCGGCCGATCCGGCGCGGTTGCGGTGGCTCCGGTTGATGCCCTGGGCGTAGGCCGCCAGCACGTCGGACACCTGGCGCGAGTCCCGGTGGGCCGGCGCCTTCTTCGGGCGCGCCGGAGGACGTGACGTGGAAGCCGGGCTGGGGCCGTGGGCTCCACTCTCTCCGCCACCCTCTGTCCCCGGCCGACGTCTCACCGGGAGGCCGGCCTTGCTCACTCCGGCGACCCGGCTGGTGCCCTCGTTACCCGCCAACTGCTCACGGTGTTCCGGGGCGGGTGCCGGGCTGGGCACCGAGGAGGACGGTGGGGAGGCGATGTCGCCGGAGGGCCGGTGCTCCCGCTGCCGCACCGGAGCCGGAGCGGGGGGCGGCACGGGCGCGGGCGGCGCCGGACGCGGAACCCGGTCCTGCGGGGTCTCCCTGACCGGGGGGGCCACCGGCGCCCGGGGGGCGGGAACGGGGCCCGGTTCGGTACGCGGAGGCCGGGCCGGGGACGCGGTGGCGGCCGAAGCGCCGGCGAAGCTCTCCGGTACGTCACCTTCCGACACGTCGATGACGGCGGTGGGCGGGAGGCTGACCTCGGCGATGGTGCCGGGTCCCTCGGAGGCCCGGAGTTCCACCGTCATGTCGTGCCGGGCCGCCAGCCGGGCCACCACCTGCAGACCCATGGAGCGCACGGCTCCCACGTCGGCCTGGGGGGTGGCGAGTTCGGCGTTGAGTTCGGCGCGCTTGTCGGGCGGTATGCCCACGCCCTCGTCCACGATCTGCACCACGGCGCGGTCCCACAGGCGCCAGGCCGCGACACCGATCTCCTTGCCGGGGGGTGAGTACCGGGTGGCGTTGTCCATGAGTTCGGCCAGCAGGTGGGCCAGGTCGTCCACCACCCGGGCGGCTATGCCCAGGCTGGGTTCCACGTGGCCGAGGCTGACCCGCTCGTACTGCTCGATCTGCTGGGCGCCGGCGTAGATCACCGAGGTGCAGGGCGCCCCGGTGGTACGCACCCGTCCCTGGCCGTAACCACCCAGCACCAGCAGGCTCTTGGCGTTGCGGTCCATGCGGATGGCCAGGTGGTCCAGGGCGAACAGGACCTGCATCCGCTCCGGGTCCAGCTCCTCACGCTGAACGGAGTTCAGCTCCGAGGTCATCACCCTGGTCAGCTGGGCGCCACGGCGGGCGACACCGACCAGGGTCTCGGCGAACCGCTCGTGGGAGACGGCCTGTTCGGCGGCGAGTCGTACGGCGGCGTGGTGGACGGAGTTGAACGCCTCACCCACCTCGGCGATCTCGTCGTCCCGGCCCTCGGTCTCGACCGGGTTACCGGCCCCCTTGGCGATCTCCTCGGGGGACGAACCACTCATCGCACCGGGCTCGGACAGGGTGGAGACCACGTCCGGCAACCGCTCGTGGGCCACCTCGTGCGCGGTGTTCCGCAGCCGCCTCAGCTGGCGGATCATGGAACGGCCCAGCCGGTTGGCGACCACCACGGTGCCGATCAGGGTGACCAGCACCAGGGTCAGCTCGATGACGGCCCACCAGATGAGGGTGGTACGACGGTCGTCCACCGTGTTCAGCACGTCGTCGTCGACCCGCTTCTGCACCGAGTGCAGCAGGCTCAGACGGTCGGAGGTGGCCTTGCGCCACTCCCCGTGGCTGACCGGGAGCTTGGAGTCGTTCGAGCTGCGCTCGACGTCGTCCTCCAGCCCCTGGGCCTGCAACTCCTTGGTGCCGGACAGGCTCTCGTCCATCCAGGTGCGCCACTTGGTGAAGCCTCGGGTGTCGATGGCTTCGACGGCGTTGGTGTAGCCGAGGCTGGTGGCGTCGAAGGCGCGTCGGGCCGCCGGGGCCAGACCGCCGTCGGCGATACCCCGGATGACGATCACCTGCTGCTGGCCGAGGTGTTCGCTGGCCTCCACCAGGGAGGCGGCACCGTGGATCTGGTCGGCGACCTCGGTCTCCACACCCTCCGCCTGGGCGATGCCCTCGCGGTAGGCGATCAGGTCGGCGATGAGAATCCGGTACCCGAAGGCCATCGACGACAGTGGGGTGCGGCCGGAGAGTACCTGCGCCCGGAGCGAGGCCAGGTTGTCCAGACCCCGGTCGATGCTCTGCAGGGAACTCTCGGTGGCGCTGGGCACCGAGTCGAGGCGATCACGCTGTTCGCGGTACTTGGCGATGCTGCGGTCGGTGGCCTTCGAGTACCTCTGAAGGCCGGCCTCACTCTCCTTGGAGGTGAGGAACGAGGCAGCGGCGGTGCGTTCGCGTTGCAGCTGGTAGGTCAGATCGCTGGAGGTAGCGGCGACTTCGACCATGGTTTTCAGTCGATTCGCTTGAATCGCCTGGCTGGTCGAGGGCGTGAGCGCGCGGGCCGCGAAGGCGAGGGCCACCAGGAGCGGAATGGCGACGAGGAGGCCCAGACGGCGGGAGATCCTCAACTGTTGGTCCCCCAGGGTGGGCGTATCCAGGACGTAAGTGACACGGAACTACCTGACGTACAAAAGGTGTGGTCATAGGTGGCCATGGTCGATGGCCATTGTGCAGGGCGGACTTGATCAGAGCACCCTGAGCTATCCCTGATGCTAGAGCGGTTACCTCGTGTCTTGCGATGCGGGTGCACGGTCTCCTGACCATCTCCCTCACTTCTTGACCGATTCTGACGGTTCATTTGGCACATACGAGGCGGCCCGGCGATGTAAGCATGACCCGTTCCTGAACGGAAGAGATCTTCGCCAACTTACCGCCACGGAGGACGACCTCACGGATCCGGGCCCCCGGACGTTAGCGGGGTAGGAGGCCGCACAGCCGGTGTGGCCCGGGACGAGAGGCCAGCCCGTGTGTCCGAGTGAACCGACCTCCGGTATCAGACCCCGTGCCGTCAACCTTTGGGCAAGTTTCAGCCATCCGTGGAGCAGAACGCCAACTGCCCTGCTCAGCAAGGGAGTTGAGCACCGTTCGCCCGATTCCGGCACGAGGGGAAAGGCCCCACCGAGGGGTCCGGTGGGGCCGGTCGCGAGGCGGCGGCGCGGGCCGACGCCACGCTCAGAAGCGCCCCTCGACCAACCGGTAGAGCTGCGCCACGTTCCGTCGGGTCTGGTCGTGGTCGCCCGCGAAGCCGGCCCGGGGGTTGACCTTCACCGTGCTGCCGTCGGCCCGGCGCAACCGCAGATAGGTGTTGCCGGTGTAGGCGCCCTTCGCCCGCAGTTCCCGAGGCAGTTCGGAGAGCGCCACCTCCTCCAGAGGGTCCGCCCACAGCAGCCCCTTGTCCCGTATCGACCAGTAGGCGCTGCGCACCATCAGCACCCGCCGGTCGGTGACCGCCAGCACGGCGCGGGAGAGCCCCGCGCCCAGGTAGCAGGAGACGGCCAACCTGACCTTCTCGTCCCTCAGATGGGGACGCACGGCGCTTCCGAGTTCGGAGTCACTCATTCTGAAACCTCTCCGGGAGGGGGCACGGCGAACGGGAACCACGAGCGGGGTGAGAGTAGCCCCGCCCAACCCCGCCTCACAGGGCCCGCGTCGTGCCTCGGACACCACGAACGGTCCCGGTGTTCGGCTGTGGCGTCCCGCCCGGCGCGGGGGCCGGAGCCCGGGGGCCGTCGGGCCGGGTGGCTCACCCTCCTGACGCGGGTCCGCCGGTGGTCCGGCGCCCGGTCCGCGCCGACCTCACGGCACCGCTCGGACAGCTCCGGCGGGCCGGGCGGCCCGGTAAGGGGACCGGGCCCGCTAGGGCTCCTCCGGGTGCAGCAACTCCTCGGTCACCTCGGACGGTTGGCGGGCTCCGGCCAGCGCCATGGTGATGTCCAGTTCGGCGGCCAGATGCTCCAGCACCTCGCGCACGCCCTGTTCGCCGGCCAGGGTCAGACCGTAGACATAGGGTCGCCCCACCCCGACCGCGGTGGCGCCCAGCGCCAGCGCCTTGAACACGTCGGCGCCGCCTCGGACCCCGCTGTCGAACACCACGGGTACGGCACCGGACACCCGCCCCACCACGCCGGGCAGCGCCCTGAGGGAACCCAGCGCGCCGTCCACCTGACGGCCACCGTGGTTGGACACCCAGATGCCGTCGACACCCTGGTCAAGAGCACGGGCGGCGTCGTCCAGGTGCTGAACTCCCTTGACCACGATGGGCAGTTGGGTCCGCTCCCGCAGCCAGGCCAGGTCCTCCCAGGTGAGGGTGGAGCGCGAGAAGACCTCCAGGAACGTCTCCACCGCCGCACGGGGGTAGGGAGAGCGGAGGTTGGCCAGGGTGCCCCCGGGGTGACGCCGCGCGATGGACAGCAGGGAGCGGACGGCCGCCAGGGTGGGGCGGGGCTGCTCCTGTCGCGAGGAACCCTTGCCGGCCACCTTCCTGTTCACCAGCTGCCGGAAGGCCGGGTCAGAGGTGTACTGGGCGATGCCCATGCCCTGGGCGAACGGCAGGAAGGCCCGGTCCAGGTCGCGGGTCCGCCAGCCCAGCACATGGGTGTCCAGGGTGACGACCAAGGCGGAGGCCCCGGCTCGCTCGGCTCGGGACACCATGCTGGCCACCACCTCGTCGTCCCGGCTCCAGTACAACTGGTAGAACCACGGCGCCCCGTCCAGGGTGGCGGCGATCCGCTCCATGGGGTGGGAGGCCTGGGTGGAGACCGTCATGGGCACCCCCAGAGCCCGGGCGGCTCGGGCCACCGCGAGGTCGCCCTCCGGGTGGACCATCTCCAGGACCCCGACCGGGGCGATCAGCAGAGGGTTGGGCAGGGTCTGCCCCCACAGTTCGGTGCGCAGGTCACGTCGCTCCACGTCCCGGAGCATCCGAGGGACGATCTGCCAGCGGTCGAACGCGGCCCGGTTGGCCTCGGCGGTGCTCTCCGAACCGGCCGAACCGTGCACGTACTCCCAGGCGTCCCGACTGGCGGTCCGACTCGCCGCCGTCTCCAGCGCGGAGGGGAGGACGGGTACCGAGCGTCGGTGACCGTAGACCCCGTCCCGGTAGACCGCGGACTGGATCAGCCTGCCGACCGAGGTGGTGGCGGGGCCGGTGGCCTTCGACTCGGTGTTCATGCCGGTAGTGTGCCCAAGCCCCCGGCCGCTGGCTACCCGCCGGTATCCCCGGTTGGGTACGCCCGCCCCCGGCCCTTCTCCCCGGAAACCCACGCGGGCTCCTCCCCCACGGGGACCCCGGGCATCCGACAACCAGCCTTCGCGGTCCCGTCGGCTCCCGACACCGCCTCAGGGCAGCACCGCCGAGTCACCCCCGAAAGCCCGGACGGCACCCAGGCCCTGGGGCCACGCCCCGACGCGGATACGGCTCGCGGAGGGAGACCCTGGACGTGCTCGGTGACGAGGTGGGTGACGGGCCGAACGACGGGGCGCGGAGGGCTGTCCGTCGAGTCCGGCAGCCGCGCACCAGGACCAGCCGCAGCGGGGCGCGGGGCGCCCGCCACACGTTCGCGACCGTCGGTGGGGTCAGCCCGCTTTGGGGAGCGAGGGCACCTCGAAGGCCTCCCCGGTGGCCGGCACCCCGACCCCGCGCCAGGAGAAGGGGATCCCCTTGGCGAGTTCGGGGTCGAAGTGGTCCATCAGCTGGAAGTGCAGGTGGGGCTCGGTGGAGTTCCCGGAGTTGCCGCACAGGGCCAGAGTCTGACCGGCGACGACCCGATCCCCCTTCCGCACCTGGGCCGACCTCTTGTGCAGATGGGCGTAGAGCGCGTAGACGCCGGTGTCGAGCCGGACGATCACATGGTTGCCGATCACCCAACCCGCGCCCCCCAGGCTGCGGATGACCCCCTCGAACACCAGATAGATCAGGGCCGGCCAGGAGGTACGGCTGAGGTGGTCCCGACGCCAGTCGCTCACCCTCACCACCTCACCGTCTCCCACGGCCAGCAGGGGTTGGCCGAACGCGGGGAACTCCCGGTTGGGGCGCGTCAGGGGCCACCAGCCGAAGGTGGTTCCCGAGGCCCCCTCGGGGGCGCTGACGATGTCGATGGCGTAGGTCTGGGCGTACTGGTGGGTGCCGTGGCTGGGCGTCTTGTCAGCGGGACTGTTGAGCGCCTTCCAGCGCTCCCGCACCGGAGGGTCGACCTCCACCGCCTCGTGTCGCTCCCCCTTCCGGGGGCGCACGATGCTGCCGAAGATCAGCAGCACGGCCAGGACCAGCAGGGCCATGCCCAGCTTCCAGGGAGTGGGGTGTACGAAGGCGTCCACCACCTCCTGCCCGAGGAACAGCCAGACACAGCAGTATCCGGCGACGATCAGTGCCTTGCGCATCGGCTCTCCCCGAGTCGGTCGTGCCGGCCGGACGGTCGACAGCGGCACCGGCCAGGGTATGACGCGACGGGAAGGCCCCCGCCGGTGAACGTTGTTGGTCCCGCCGACGAGCGGTCGTGGCCGAGGCCGGTCCCGTCCCAGTGGTTCCGAGCCCTTTCGGCACGGTCGGGATGCGGTCCGCGCCCCGACCTGCGAGGGGCCGCACCTGACACGCGGACCACGGGCGGGGGCCGGATGGTGGGACGGCTCAACCCGCCGCGACCGGTCCGCCCGGATCGGCGCACCAACGTTCCCGGGGTGTCCGCCGCCGGCGACGTGGTCGACCACACCCACCGGCAGGCGATCACCGGGCGGCCTGGCCCTCCCGCCGGTCGAGACGGCGCCCGGTGGCAGAGGGGCCAACCCGGCCTCCGCCCCCTCCCCGGCGCCCGTCGCCGACGCGCGGGAGTCAGCCGGTGGCCACGTCCAGATGCGGGTGCGGTGGACCATGCACGGTCCCGGCGACGTCGACGGCAAGCCGGGGCGGGACCGGTCGCAGAGGACCAGCCGTGTCGGCAAGCTGCCCGCCAGGGCCAGCCACAGCAGGTCGCTCGTGCACCCGCGAGGAGGTCGCGGCCCAGCCGGTTCCGCTCGTCCGGCGACCGGGGGTCGCCGTCCCACCGCTCAGCGGCGGGACGCGGCGGGCACCCATGGCACCGCGGTCACGGGGCGAGCGGTAGTACCCGGTGCCGCCTCCACGGCGTCGGTACGTCGCCCAGCGGTTCGGCCACCCCCGCGCACCGTCAATCGGACGCGGTGACGCACCCGGTCCACCGCACGGTGGGGACAGCCTCCCCCGCCTGCACGGTTCGACGGGTTCGCCCACCCGCCCGCCCCCACCGGCCCGACGGAGGAGCCCCGTGGGTGCCCGGGGCCCTGGACGAGGAGGTGGACCGGTCAGTCGCCGGTGCTGTCCAGGACCTGGAAGGTGAGGCCCGCCTGTTGCAGCCGCTCGATGAGCGGGTTGCCCATGGCCTGCGCGGAGGTGACCTGTCCGGCCGTCTCGGGCAGTTCGTCGAAGGCCAGACAGAGGGCCGACTCGGCGAGGATCTTGGCGGTCTCGTCGTATCCGGGGTCGCCGCCGGCCACCTCGGTGATGACCCGGCGTCCGTCGCCGTGGCCGATGAACCGTACGGAGAACCAACTCCGTTCCCGACGGCTCTCGTCCGGCCCCTCTCCGGGGGCGAGCCGGCGCGACACCAGGCGCCGGGTGGTGGGGTGTTGGGCCAGCGCGAACACCGCGCCGACTCCGGCGATGCCCCCCAGCGCGACGGGCAGGTGTCGTACGGCGGCGAAGTGCTGGTAGGTGAAGTCGGGACCGTAACGTTCGAGCGCGGCGGCGGACCGTCCGATGACCTGCGGGTCGATGGTGGGCAGCGGCACCGCCCAGGTGCCCAACTCCCGGCAGCGGCGGACCCCGTCCTTCGGCAGGTGCACCGCGCGGTCGGCCGGACGCGGCTCCACGCGCCGCCGCTCCTTGGCGGTGCGCAGGGTGCGCGAGGCCCGGGAGAAGCCGATCAGGGCGCTGGAGAGGGTGCCGCCGGAGATCATGGCGTTGGACCGGACATGGCCGGAGATCCGCAGCGGCACCCCTTCGGGCAGGTGCTGGACGGTGTAGAGGACACCCAGATCGTGGGGTACGGAGTCGAAGCCGCAGGCGTGCACCAGTCGGGCCCCGGTCTCTTGGGCGTGGGCGTGGTGCCGCAGGTACATCAGGTCGACGAACTCGGGTTCACCGGTGAGGTCCAGATAGTCGGTGCCCTCCTCGACGCAGGCGGCGACCAGGGCGGAGCCGTAGCGGATGTACGGGCCCACCGTGGTGGCCAGGACCCGGGTCCGCCGAGCCAGGTCACGGAGGGTGGCCGGTTCGCCGACGTCCGCGCGCACCAGCGGAATCTCGCCACGGTCACCGGCTGTCGGGGCGAGCCGTTCGCGGAGCTTCTCCAGCTTGGCGAGGTCGCGCCCGGCGAAGGCGAAACGGCAGTCTCTGGGCGCGTGCTGGACGAGGTAACGAGCGGTCAGTTCGCCGACGAACCCGGTCGCGCCGAACAGGACGATGTCGTACGGGCGCGGGTCGCCCCTGCCATCCACCACGGTGCCTCCCACCTTCCGAGACGACCGGAACCGGTCGCGGTGACCTTTGTCAGCCTAGGCTCTGCCACGTGATGCGGCCTACCGAGGTCCGTCCCCGAACGACGGGTCGACCGGGGACGTGGAAGGGGGCGACTTCCGGAACCGCCCTTTCGGTTTTTTCAGGGTGGTGATATATCAGGATTCCGGCGTGATGGAACTGCGCCCATTTTCCTTCGATGCTTGGCAACGCTTGCTCTCTGTTGCTCTGATGTCCGAGTCGAAGCCGGGGCAGAGCAACCACGGCTCGGGCCGGTGCGACGGTGCTCCACCCGAGCGGAACCCAGGCAGGCGACCCCGGGGCTCGTCCGCGCAACAGAGGAATTGAGACAGATGCCGATACTGGAGATCGCGCTGGCGGCGGTGGCCGCGGCCGGGGCCACCGGAGCCGCGATGGCGGTACCACTGACGAAGGCGCGAAAAGCGGCGTCGGCACGCGAAGAAGCGAGATCCGAGGAAGTACGCGGCCTGCGTCAGCAGTTGTCAGCCGCCCAGGAGGAGAACGCGCGGCTGGCCTCCGGGGTGGAGAACGTACGTGCCGAGGTCGACAAGGCCCAGGCGGCGGAGGCCTCCGCCCGTGCCGCGTTCCTGGTGATGGCCGACCAGATCCAGGTGATGGCGCGGGCCCAGCAGGCCGGACTCGACGAGTTGGAGTACGCCACCGAGGACCCCTCGCTGATGGCCGGGCTGATGCGCGCGGACCACTCCGCGGCCCAACTCGCCCGCGTGGCGCAGACCATGGCGATCCTCTGCGGCGAACTGCCCGGCCGGCAGTGGCCGTCGGCGACCTCGTTGCTGGACGTGGTGCGCGGCGCCCAGTCCCGCATCGTGGAGTACCAGCGGATCCAGGTGCAGGACTCCGGGGAGTTCGCGGTACAGGCCCCGGTGGTGGAGGCACTGATCCACGCGGTGGCCGAACTGCTGGACAACGCCACCCGCTACTCCCCGCCGACCGTCGCCGTGGTGGTCAGCCTGCGCCCGGTGCACAGCGGTGTGGTGATCGAGATCGAGGACGGCGGCGTCGGCATGTCGGCCGCCCAACTCGCCGAGACCCAGGCCATGTTGGACGCCGGCGGCGCGGACGTCACCGCCATGGGCTCCGGCCCCCAGCTGGGACTGGCGGCCGTCGGACGGCTGGGCCGGCGCTACAACTTCTCCGTCTCCCTGGCCACCTCGGCCTACGGCGGTGTCCGCGCCGTGGTCCTGGTGCCCACCCCCCTGCTGGCCGAGATCGCGGTGCGTCCCGCCACGCCCCAGGCGATGGCCAGCCCGCAGGCTCCCAGAGCAGCGGCCCAACCCCCGACCATCGAGCCGACCGTGCCTCCGGCCGCGCCGGCCCCACAACCGGAACGGCAGCCAGTGGAGGAACACTCCTGGGCCGACGCCCCCTCGAATCAGCCCTCGCCCGACTACGGCTCCCCGCCCACCAACCCGTCGGGGCTGCCGCAGCGGGAGACCCGACGCGCCCCGCAGGACGCCGTTCCCCAGGACGCCCCGCCACGGCGGGAGTCCGAGGTGGACGGCGGCACCATGCGGCTGGGCGTGCCCCGGGGGCTGCCCCAGCGCCGTAGCCGTCGCGGAGGCGGGGAGGGGGCGCCCTCGGCGGGCCCCTCGGGCCCGTCCCTGTTCGACCCGGTGGCGGCGGAGAACGGCCGCCGGGCGGAGCGCACGCCGGGGGACGCCGCCGCCTTCATGAGCAGTCTCCAGGCCGGTACCCGACAGGGACGCGACGAGGCGTCCCGGGCCCACCACGACCACAGCGAGGACCGTGACCGATGAGCACACCACAATGCGACTGGCTGCTGGCCGACATCCTGCGGGTGCCGGATGTCCGGCACGCCCTGGTGCTTTCCCGGGACGGGCTGTGCATCGGTTCCTCCCCCGACCTGTCGCAGGACGACGCGGACCGGCTGGCCGCGGCCTGTTCCGGCCTCCAGTCACTGGGCTTCGAGGTCGCCCACCAGCTCACCGGAGGGGGTAACGCGCCCCGGCAGCTGATGGTGGAGTTCCACGGCGGTTTCCTGTTCCTGGTGACCGCCGGAGTGGGCGCCGCCCTGGCGGTGGCCACCAGCGACCAGGTGGACGCCGGCCTGGTCGCCCGGGAGATGCAGCACCTGATCGTGCGGATCGGTGACCATCTGACCTCTCCGGTACGGGCGGACCGGGCTGGCACGCCGAGGCCATGAGCGACCCCGCCGGAGTGGGGCCGGTGCGCCCCTATGTGATCACTGGTGGCCGGGTGGAGCCCTCGCGCAACACCCTGGCCGTGGAGACCCTGGTGCTGGCCACCGAGGTGAGCCCTCCGCCGGGGCTGAGCCCGGAGTGTCAGAAGATCCTCCATATCTGCCGTCGGTTGCTGTCGGTGGCGGAGGTCGCCGCCCGGATGGGCCAGCCCCTGACGATCGTGCGGGTGTTGCTGGCGGACCTGATCGACAGCGGTCTGTTGCGTGCCCGTCCACCCGTCCCCCGCCACGCACGTACCGACCCCGACCTTCTGAAGGAAGTTCTCGATGGACTCCACCGACTATGACGACGGTTATCTGCCCTCCTCGGTGCGTCAGGCCGTCAAGATCGTGATCGCCGGGCCGCTCGGGGTCGGCAAGACGACGCTGATCACCTCGCTCAGCGAGATCGAGCCGGTTCGCACCGAGGAGCTGATGACCGAGGCCGGCACCGGTGTGGACCACGTCGACGCCACCAAGACCACCACCACGGTGGCCATGGACTTCGGACGGCTCACCCTCAACTCCCAGCGGGTGATGTACCTGTTCGGCACCCCCGGGCAGCAACGGTTCTTCCCGATGTGGCGGCACCTGGTGCACGGGGCGCTGGGCGCGCTGGCGCTGGTGGACACCCGCCGGCTGGAGGAGAGCTTCGACGTGCTGGGGTACCTGGAGGACCTGGACGTACCGTTCGCGGTGGCCATCAACTCCTTCCCCGGCGCACCGGCGTACGACGTGGAGCTGCTGCGTTCGGCGCTGGACCTGCTGCCGCAGACCCCGGTGGTGGTCTGTGACGCCCGGGACCGTACCTCCAGCGCGCACGCCCTGATCGCCCTGGTCAACTACCTCTACACCGCAGCTCAGGAGGTGCCCGCGTGAGTTCCCCGGAGACGACCGGCCCCCCGCCCGAGTGCCCCGCCCACAACGGGGGGTCCGGGCTGACCCCGCTGTACGGCGACATCCTGGCCGGAGACACCCCGTCGCTGTACCGGCGACTGCGTGAGGAACACGGCTCGGTGGCGCCGGTGGAACTGGAACCGGGGATACCGGCCTGGCTGGTGCTGGGGTACCGCGAGGTGCTGGAAGTCACCCGCAACGAGACGGTGTTCTCCCACGACCCCCGGCACTGGCGGGCGGTGCAGGACGGGCGGCTGCGCCCGGACTCCCCCCTGGCCCCGATGATGGCGTACCGACCGACGCTGCTGTTCACCGACGGCCCGGTGCACGCCCGGTTCTCCCGCGCGGTCACCGACTCCCTGGCCATGATCAACCTGCACGACCTGCGCCGGCTGGTGACCGACATCGCCGACCAGCTGATCGACCGGGTGGCCCCGCAGGGTCACGCCGACCTGATGATCGACTTCGCGGCCCGGCTCCCCCTGTGGGTGGTCACCCGTCTGTTGGGGCTGTCGGACGAGCAGGCGCCCGAACTGATCACCGCCGTACGGGCGTTGGCGGACAGTGGTGAGGGCGCGAAGGAGGCCAACCAGAAGCTCCAGCAGATGTTCACCGAGCTGTTGCAGCAGCGGGCCCAGCGTCCCGGTGACGACCTGCCCTCCTGGCTGCTGGCCCACCCCTCGGGCCTCAGCCCGGAGGAGGTGCTGCACCACATCATGGTGATCATCGTGGCCGGCACCGGCCCGGCGGCCAACTGGACCGCCAACGCCGCCCGGTTGCTGATGCTCGACAGCGGTTTCCGCTCCCACCTCAGCGGTGGACGCCTCACCGTGGACGCCGCGTTGGACGAGGTGCTGTGGCGGGACACCCCGGTGCAGAACTTCCCCGGCCGTTACGCGCTCCAGGACCTGTACCTGGGGGGCCGCTTCATCCAGGCCGGGGACGCGCTCATCCTGGGGCTGGCCGCCGCCAACCAGGACCCGGCGGTCCTTCCGGCCAGCGGCCGGCCGATCACCGGCAACCGTTCGCACGTGTCCTTCGGGGCCGGTCCACACACCTGCCCGGCCCGCAACCCGGCACGGGTCATCGCCCACACCGCGGTCAGCACACTCATCAACCGCCTGCCCGACATGCAGATCGCGGTCGACCCCGAGTCATTGACGTACCGCACCTCACCGTGGTCCCGTGCCCTCTACTCACTTCCCGTGAACTTCACCCCTTCGCAGCCGTCAAGCTTTGGAGCCCGCACATGACCACGGCCCCCGAGTCCCCGGAGTACCACCTCGACGTGACCGGCTCCGACCTGCATGGTGAGGTCGCGATGCTGCGGGAGAGGGGGGACGCGGTCCAGGTGATGCTGCCCGGCGGGGTCTCCACCTGGGTCGTCACCCGGCACCAGCTGCTCCAGGACCTGCTGGCCGACAACCGGGTGGGCAAGGACGCCCGCCACTGGCGCGAGTTGCACGACGGCACCGTCCCCGAGGGCTGGCCGCTGCTGGACTTCGTCACCAACGTCGGCATGACCACCGCCGACGGGCAGGACCACCGGCGTCTGCGCACCCTGGTCAGCCAGGCGTTCACCCCCCGTCGGGTGGACGCGATGCGCCCGGGCATCGAGGAGACCACCCATCGGCTGCTGGACCGGCTGGCGACCTTCCCGGCCGGCGAAGTGGTGGACGTACGCGAGCACTTCGCCTACCCGCTGCCGATGGGGGTGATCGGCCAGCTCCTGGGCATCCCCGAGGAGCGCTACGACGACTTCCACGGCCTCTCGAAGAGCCTCACCTCCTCCACCACCCCGGCCGAGGAGGGGGTGCAGACCCGCAAGCGGATGCACGCCCTGCTGACCGAGCTGATCGCGGAGAAGCGCGCCCACCCCGCCGACGACCTGACCAGCGGACTGATCGCGGCCACCGACCAGGGCGACCGGCTGAACGAGCAGGAGCTGATCGGCACCCTGATCCTGATGCTGGTGGCCGGGCACAGCACCACCCTCAACCTGATCACCAACACCATCCGCGCCCTGCTGGCCCACCCGGACCAGTTGAAGCTGCTGACCTCCGGTCAGTACCCGTGGACGGCGGCGGTGGAGGAGACCCTGCGCTGGGACGCCTCGGTGGCCCACTTCCCGATGCGGTTCGCGATCGAGGACATCCCGCTGGAGGACGTGACCATCCGCAAGGGAGACGCGCTGCTGGCCTCGTACATCGCGGCCGGACGCGACCCCCGCCAACACGGAGAGCGGGCCGACGAGTTCGACCTGACGCGCGAGCAGACCCGTCACCTCACCTTCGGGTACGGGCCGCACTTCTGCATCGGTTCCGGGCTGGCCCGACTGGAGGCGGCGGTGGCCGTGCCGGCGCTGTTCGCCCGCTTCCCGGACCTGCGACTGGCGGTGGGGGACCAGGAGTTGACCCACCTGCCCTCGGTGGTCAGCAACAGCGTGACCGCCCTCCCGGTGACCCTGTCCCGAGGCTGAGCGTCCCAGGACGCCCAGCCCGGCGGTCGGCCCCGGTGCTCCCGGTCGGAGCGTCGGGGCCGGAGGCGGTCAGACGCCCGGGGGGCGGATGGTGAGGTGGGAGAAGTCCCGCCCCTGGTACACCTGCGCTCCCGAGTGGACCACCCCGACGCTGTTGTGCACCTGGGAGTTGTCCTGGGCGGGCAGTTGGGGGCGCACCTCCTCCAGCAGGGCGCGCAGTTCGTCGGCGGCGGCCGGGTCCTCGCGCAGCACCCGACGGAGCCGACTGCGCCAGGTGGCCTGGAGGTCGTCGGCCGCCTCCTCGTCACCCTCGTCCCGGGCGTTCACCAACTCGCCCTGCGACAGGTCGAGTTCCTCCTCCGCGCTGCCCGCGTCCTCCTGCCGGCCCCGGCTCAGGAAGGCGGCGACCCGCCCCTTCACCCGCTCCCAGGAGTCGGTCACCATCAACGCGACCAGGGCGCTCGCACCCTCCGCCGCCAGCGTCGCCAGTTCCTCCACTGCCACCCCTTCCGATGTCCCGGGGACACGGTAGTCAGTCTCAGCCGGGTGGGACAGGGCGCCCGGTGGGTGACGATGAGGGTCCGTCAGCGTGCGGTCGGCACCGGGTACGTGAAGTGTGTTGGCATAGGGGTGTCCAACCGTCGCAGTGCGGCGAGCGAACCAAGTGAAGAGAGGTACCACCGTGGCCACCACACGTAGCGCCCACACCGTCTGGGAGGGCAACCTGCTGGAGGGGTCGGGGGCCGTCACCTTCGACTCCTCGGGCATCGGCGAGCAGCCGGTGACCTGGCCGTCCCGCGCGGAGGAGCCCAACGGGCGGACCAGCCCCGAGGAACTCATCGCCGCCGCGCACTCCAGCTGCTTCTCCATGGCCCTCTCCCACGGCCTGGCCGGCGCGGGCACTCCGCCCACCCGGGTGAACACCAAGGCCGACGTCACCTTCGAGCCGGGGACCGGAATCACCGGCATCCACCTGACCGTGGAGGCGGAGGTGCCCGGGCTGGACGCCGAGGCCTTCGCCAAGGCGGCTGAGGGCGCCAAGGCGAACTGCCCGGTGAGCCAGGCGCTTTCCGGCACCACGATCACCCTGACCGCCAACCTGGTCTGATCGGGGTCCGCGAGGGGTGGTGTCCTCCCGAGGGAGGGCACCACCCCTTTCGCGTCCCAGGACGCCAACCCTTTCGACCTTTTTGGTCAGTAGTGAGGCTTTTTCCGTCGCATGGCCGGCAGTTCGACACCCCCACAGGGCCCCGAAACGGGACCCCGAGCCTGTGACCCTTCTCTCCGCTTGATCCGTCTCACACCAACTGTCCGATGCGGCCACATACATGCTGGCCTGCACAAAGAGCGGTAGAGCACACCCCATGGGCCTCATCGACCACAGTGGCACCCACTGCCCGGTTTTGGCCTGCCGGCACCGCTGTGCTTACGGTCGCCACCGTCCGCGGATCGCGGGCATCGAGGGCCGCTATGCCGAATCCTGTCGACGGCCCCTCGATCACCTCAAGCAACAACCACGGCAGGAGCGGGGGACCCACGGTAGGTGCCCGACGGAGCCGTCCGTCGCAGCTCAGTGCTGCCCGGAAGGCCCCCGAGGGCTAGGGGTGAAGCCCGTACCGGTTCGCCGGACGGGCCGGGCGACTCACAGCCCGAACCCGACAGCTCACCTCGTAGGCATCGGTGAGGAGACAGCATGTTCACCAGCAAGGGACGTGACGGCAACCGCGCCCGTGTCGCCCGGATAGCCACCCTGGCCGGCGTCGCCGGCGTCGCGATCGCCGCCCCGATGCTGAGCGCCACCGGCGCGCAGGCCGCTTCCGTGGACACCTGGGACAAGGTCGCCCAGTGCGAGTCCGGCGGCAACTGGTCCATCAACACCGGCAACGGCTACTACGGCGGTCTGCAGTTCTCCCAGTCCAGCTGGGCCGCGGCCGGCGGCACCAAGTACGCCTCCCGGGCCGACCTGGCCACCAAGGAGCAGCAGATCGCCACCGCCGAGCGGCTGTTGAAGCTCCAGGGTCCGGGCGCCTGGGCCTGCGCCGGCGCGGGCGGCCTGACCGCCGGCGGCCCCTCCGCCGACGTCAGCCCCCAGGGCGGCACCAGCGACAGCAAGCCGTCGTCCGAGTCGTCCACCCGGCAGCAGTCCCAGAAGTCCCCGTCGGCCTCGTCGCAGGGCAAGGGCGCCTCCGGCAAGACCTACACCGTGCGGTCCGGCGACACCCTCAGCTCCATCGCCCAGGCCAACGACACCACCTGGAAGCAGCTCTACGCGCGCAACTCCTCGGTGCTGAGCGACGCCAACGTGATCCTGCCCGGGCAGAAGCTGACCCTGGGCTGAGGCGGGGCCTTGCCGGGTCGGGGCTGAGGTCCCGGCCCGGTTGCCCTCAGCACCCAACTCAGGAACCCGGCAACCAGGGAGCCGGCCACCCGCTCCCCCACCGCCGGGTCGGGCCACCGCCGGGGCACCGGGAACTCCCCGTACGGCGCGGACCGGTGGCGGTCTGAACGTCCTCGTACCGGGCGCCCGCGGAGGGCGGCGACCGAGGGCGGCGACAGCGGGAAGCGCCCGTCGATGTCCCCACCCCCGTGGGGGGCATCGACGGGCGCCACCTCGGTTTCCAGGGAGGACCCCGGACCGTGGACGCTCACGGCGGGCCGGCGCGGGCACCTCACCCCCTGGTGGGCGCACAGCGGTCGCTCGACCGCCGGCGCCTCTCACAGGGGAGGAGCCCCGTCCCCGTCGCCTGTGGGCCCCGCCGTGGCGTGACCACAGGATGACAGTGGATGACCGTCGAGCACATTGCCGGAACCCGGAAGTCTCGACCCCCGCCCCGTGTCCGGTTCGGTCGGGAACCGGTGGCGACCCGCCACGGGACAGGGGCCGGTGGGGAGTTCGGTACGGAAGGAGGGCCGGACCGTCGAGGCGGCCGGCCGTCGCTCACAGCTCCCGCGCGGGCCACCCCAGCAGCCGGGCGCCCATGGTGGCGGTCTCCAGGGTGTAGCGGTGCAGGGAGTCGCTGGGGCTGTAGCCGGTGAGCGTACGGATGCGCTCCAACCGGTAGGACAGGGTCCGTACGCTGATGCCGAGCCGTCGGGCGGCCTCGGCGTTGACGTAGCCGGACTCGGAGTAGACCGCCAGCGTCTCCAACAGCGGGTCGGCGCCGCCCCGGGCCTGGGTCAGCGGCCCCAGCACGGTGGTGACCAGGTCGGCGATCGCTCCCCGGTCCCGGAGCAGCACCGGGAACACCATCAGTTTCTCGGCGCTGAAGTGGGTGCCCTCCAGGCCCAGGCCCTCCGCCAACTCCAGCGCGCCCCGGGCCTCCTCGTAGCTGCGCACCACTCCGCCCGGCCCCGAGTGGTCCCGGCCGACGGCCACCCTGCGGGCGCCCTGGTAGTCGGGCCCGGAGCGTTCGGCGAGTTTGCCGAACGCCTCCAGCAGTGGCGCGTCCCCGGTGGCGGCGATGCAGACCAGCCGGCCGTCCTTGGTGGCGACCATGGCGTGGTGGGCCTCGCCGAACCGGCCGGCCAGGTCCCGTTCCACCCGGCGCACCAGCGGGTGGGTGTCGACGTAGTCCTCGTCCCCCACGGCCACGGCCACCTGGTGGGACTGGGCGAGCCGCAGCCCGAACTGCTGGGCGCGCTCGCTGAGTCGGCCCAGGTCACTGCGGCCGTGCAGCAGGTCGTCGACGAACTCCCGACGTTCGGCCTCCTCCTGGCGCAGGGCCATTCGCTGGGCCCGTTCGTGCCCCTCCCCCAGGGCGTTCACCGCCGCGTCCAGTACGGCCAGTACCGCGTCCCCGGTCCGTCCGCGCTCGGCCGCTCCGGCGGAGCGGGCGACCCCGGGCAGCGAACTCCACAGTCCCCGGGTGGCGCTGACGTAGAGGCTGATCAGTTCCCGTAGGCCGTGTCCCTCCTCGGCGGCGCGCTCGCCCAACATGCGCAGCGACTCCAACTCGTCGCGGCGGGGCAGCCGTCCGGTGTGGGAGACCTCGGCGAGCAGCTCCGGGTAGCCGTCGAGGTAGCTGTTCGGTACGGGCTGATGCCTCACGCCCCCGCCTCTCGCTTCGTCGGTCGGCACAGCGTAAGGGAGTGCCCAGAGCTGTGGGCCGAGGTGGGGTGGCCTTGACGTGCTCTTGACCTGGGCGGCCGTCCCAGGCGGTGGGAGGCCGTCCGTGAGGGAGGGGTCAGCGCACGTCGAGCCGGAGGAAGCGGGGCCGGTAGAGGTTGACGTCCCGGTGGATGCCCTCCGTCGAGCCCAGCACGTTGACGTCGTAGCTCACCAGCAGTCGTCCCCGGTCGTCGGTGAACTCCGGGTGCGCCTGCGGGTTGTACGGCACCGCCCCGGCCCGCGCGCCCCCCGGAGGCAGGGGCGGTTTGGCGACCTTGACCGGGCCGGACCAGGGGCCGGTGGGCGAACAGGAGGAGTAGGAGGTGAGGGTGTCCATCCCGCCGCCGTCGGGGGCTCCGGCGTCCATGGTCAGCAGCAGCCAGCCGTCCTTGGCCCGGACCACCGAGTAGGTGCCGGTGGCTCCGCGTTGTGCGGTGCGGCCGACCAGGATGGCGCGGGAGCGGGTGGGGTTCCCCTGCCACTCCTTCCCGTCCCAGTACCGCCAGGCGGAGGAGGCCGCCAGCTGTCCGCGCGGCACCCGGGCCACGTGGGCGCGGGAGGCCTTGCCGTCGACGCTGCCCTCGTCCGCGCCGAACACGTAGGTCCACTCCCCCTGTTGGACGGCCGAGGTGCCGTACAGCACCCGCCGGTCGAAGGGGGTGTTGTCGGAGGGGCGGTGAAGCGGCCTGATGTCCTGGAGCTTCAGGTCCGGCAGCGACAGGGTGGCGACCTCGCTGAGGCGGGGCACCCCGAAGATCCAGGGGGCCGTTCCCTGCTCCCGCTGCCACAGCAGCACCCGCACCACCTTGTCCGGGGAGCCGGGGGTACGCGGCTCCACCACCGCCTGCACCGGCCACCGCCACAGTTCCCTGCCCTCCGGGGAGAACCCGCTGGCGAACAGCGGCCGGGGGTTCTGCGCGTCCCCCTCGACCAGGGTGCGTTCCAGGGTGCCGGAGGGGTTCATCACCAGCACCGAGTTGCGCACCCACTTCGGGGAGGGCACCCGGCGTCCGCCCTCGTACACCCGGTCCAGGAAGGTGTCCGCCGACAGCCACAGCGTCCGGCCGTCCGGGAGCCGTACCGAGCGGGTGCCGTCCCCTCCGGTCCAGTCGTCGAACCTCAGGTTGTCGTTGCCGTAGCGGCTGAACTCCGAGGTCATCCGGGCGTCCTGGACCCAGCCGGTGGGCCGGGGCGGGGTGCAGGCGCGGTCCCGCTCGCCGTCCGGTCGGCTGGTCACCAGCAGCACGCCGATGACCACCAGCGCGAGCAGCGGCGCCAGCCAGCGTGCGGTACGGCGGCGGCGCCCGCCGGAGGTGGGGTCGGTCGATGTCATCGGGGACGGACGATACGGCCCCGGGGGCCGGGCTGGTAGGCACCGCCGTGACAACGCGCGGGGAACGCGGGCGGCGGTTCCCTCAGCCGGATGACTCCGACACCGGTGCCAGGGCGGCGGCCAGTTCGTCCAGCCCCGAGGCCAGCAACTCGGCGGTGCGCAGGGCCACCGGCGCCGGGCTCCCGGCGCGGTCCCGCCAGTCGTCGAGGGAGTGGTGCACCGTGGACCAGTCCAGGGGGCGGCCGTCGCGGACGGCGGGTGCCGCCCGGGCCAGGGCCTCGGCCAGCACGGTGGCGAACTCCAGCTCGTCCACGCTGGGCGGCGCCGTGTCGTCCTGCGGCAGGTGGGCCTCCAGCAGCATGGTCACCCGGCCCAGGGTGACCAGGGCGGACTGGGCCTCGGTGGTCAGTCGCTGGGAGAGCCCCCGGTGGCGTACCGGTTCGGCGTTGGCCCGCTCGACCGCCTGCTCCCACTCCTGGCGGGCCTGCCGCAACTCCAGCAGTGCCTCGCGCACCGCCTCGGCGGACTCGTCGGTGGGGAGGGCGTAGTGCTGGAGTACGGCCACCGCGTACCGTCCGTCGGCGGCCAGCCAGTCCGCCAGCAGGTCGCGCAGTCGGGGTGTCTCCCAGGCGGGGTAGAGGAGGTAGCTCAGCATCGCCAGGACACCGCCGCAGGCGGTCAGGGCGATCCGTTCGGGCACCGTCTGGTCCCAGTCCGAGCCGGCGATGCCCAGTAGGAAGACCACGTAGCCGCCGATGGTGAACGAGGCGAGGGCGTAACCGGTGGCCTTCAGCAGGTAGTTGAGGCCGGCGCAGAGCACCGCCAGCCCGGCGCAGCCGACCGCGCCGGGGTGGGCGAGTGCCAGGACCAGCCCGGCCAGGGTGACCCCGAGCAGGGTGCCGACGAAGCGGGCCACGCCCCGTTCGTAGGTCTCGGCGAAGCCGGGGCGCAGCACCATCAGTACGGTCAGGGCCATCCAGTAGCCGTGCCCGGTGGGCAGGGCCCGGCCGAGCAGCAGGGCGCCGGGCACCACCAGGGCCAGCCGTACCGCGTGCCGTGTCACCGGGGAGTCCGGGTGGAGTTCGGACCGGACCGCGCGCAGGGCCACCGGGGCCATCTCCCACAGTGGGGGGCGGTGGACGGCCCGGTCCGGCAGGTTCAGGTCGCTGACCCGTACCGGTTCGTGGGCGGCGGCCACCGTGGCCTCGGTCAGTTCGATCAGTCGCATCGCCGCCCGGTACGCGGGGCCGTTGAGCACCGGCCCCTCCTCGGGCACCCGCAGCACCTCAAGTGCCCGTCCGGGCAACCGGATCGGGGTGTCCCGGCGGATGCCCCGGGCGGTGGCGTCCAGTACGGTGCCGGCCGCCTCCAGCAGTTCGCGCACCCGGGCGCGTTCCGGCCCCTCCATCGGGGCGCCGCCCACCACCGGGTCGGCGAGGGAGGCCAGTACCGGGCGGAAGCGTTCGGCCATGGTGCGGAAACCCGGAAGGCGCCGGGGCAGCCGCCGGGCCTGGCGCGGGGTCACACCGGCCGCGCCGTGGGCCTGGAGCAGCGGTTCCGGGTCGAAGGGGGCCATCGGGTCGTAGCGCAGTCGGCGGGCGTAGTCGGCCACGGCGGCCAGGGCGTCCGCCATCACCTCGCGGCGCTGCCCCCAGGGCCGGTCGGGGAAGACGGTGGCCAGCAGTACCTGCACCAGTCCCCCGGCCGCGATCAGTCCGGCGTGGAACAGGGCGCCGGCCACCGTGGTGGGGAAGTGCACCACGATCAGCATGATCGCCACGGTGAACGATCCGATCACCCCGGAGACCGGTCCGATCGCCCAGGCCATGCCAGCGACCAGGGAGCACAGGGCGATCAGCAGCAGGAACAGGGGTACGTGGGCGGCGCACAGGTAGCCGACGAAGGTGGCCAGGGAGACGGTGACGGTGGAGGCCAGGGCGAGCAGGGGTCGGGGGCGCCAGCTCTGGTGGAAGGTGGCGCCCCCGGCGGCGAAGGCGCCGAACGCGGAGGAGACGGCGAGGTCGGTGGAGCCGAACCGCAGCGCGAGGCCCAGTACCAGGGCGACGCCGAGCGCACCGCGCAGGGCGGCCAGGGGCCGGAGCGAGGTGCGTTCGACGACCAGCCCGGAGCGGGCGGTGGTCCACAGGGCCCGGGCCCAAGGACGCCACGGGTGCCAGGACACGCCTGGTCTCCTGTCGCCGTTCATGCCACAGGAGAATACGGACGAACGGGATGGGGTGGGGCGAACCATGGCCGTGGACCGCAGGGTCCGCTCCGCCCGGGGCGGCTCGTGTGGACCCTGGTAGCCGGTGAGCGCGTTCGGGTACCCGCGCCGTGGGACAGCGCGAGCGGAGGAGCCGGCTACGGCGCATCGGCGACCCGGCCACCACGGCGACAGCGCGGGAGGTACCGCGCCGGGAGCACGCCCACCCCTGGTGGTCCGAACGGCACGCCCCGGGTCGGGGGGCGACCGAACGCACGCGAGGTCGCCGGCCCCCGGGGAACACCCCGGTCACGGTGCGGGAGCGGGAGGGCGCGGCGCGCAGAGCATCAGCGACAGCGGCAGCAGCAGCAGCGACAGCCACGGCGGCGGGACGCCGACACGAGCCACGGTGCGTACGGTCACGGCGCCCCCGCCGGTGCCGCGCCCCGGATCAGCCGCCCGACCAGGGCCGGGCGGCTGACCTGGCCGGGGGTCAGTCGTGCTGGGGGAAACCGAGGTTGAGGCCGCGACGCCCCTCCTTGGCCGGGTCGGGCCAGCGGGTGGTGACGACCTTGCCCCGGGTGTAGAACCGCACTCCGTCGGTGCCGTAGATGTGCAGGTCGCCGAAGAGGGAGTCCTTCCAGCCACCGAAGGAGTGGTAGCCGACCGGGACCGGGATGGGCACGTTCACGCCCACCATGCCGGCCTCGACCTCCAGTTGGAACCGTCGGGCAGCTCCGCCGTCCCGGGTGAAGATGGCGGTGCCATTGCCCCAGCGGGAGCTGTTGACCAGCTCGATGGCCTCCTCGTAGGTCTCCGCACGGACCACGCACAGGACCGGGCCGAAGATCTCGTCGCGGTAGGCGTCCATGTCGGGGGTGACCCGGTCCAGCAGGGAGACGCCGAGGAAGAAGCCGTCGGGGTGGCCGTCCACGGAGTATCCGGTGCCGTCCACCACCACCTCGGCGCCCTGGGCCGCCGCGCCCGGGACGTAGGAGGCGACCTTGTCCCGGTGCTCGCGGGTGATCAGCGGGCCCATCTGGGACTCGGAGTCGGTGCCGGGGCCGATGCGCAGGGTGCGGGCCCGTTCGGCGATCTTCTCCACCAGGGGGTCGGCGCTGTCGCCGACGGCGACCACCACGGACACCGCCATGCACCGTTCGCCGGCGCTGCCGTAGGCGGCGTTGACCGCGTTGTCGGCGGCGTAGTCCAGGTCGGCGTCGGGGAGCACCAGCATGTGGTTCTTGGCTCCGCCCAGGGCCTGGACCCGCTTGCCGTGCTCCACCGCCCGGCTCTGCACATGGCGGGCGATGGGGGTGGAGCCGACGAAGGAGACGGCGTCCACGTCGGGGTGCTCCAACAGGCGGTCGACGGCGACCCGGTCACCGTTGACCACGTTCAGCACGCCCTGGGGCAGGCCGGCCTCGGTGGCGATCTGGGCCACGAAGTACGCGGCGGAGGGGTCCTTCTCGCTGGGCTTGAGCACGAAGCTGTTGCCGCAGGCGATGGCGAGGGGGAACATCCACAGCGGCACCATGCCGGGGAAGTTGAACGGGGTGATCCCAGCGACCACGCCCACCGGCTGCCGTAGCGAGGCCACGTCGACCTGGGTGGAGACCTGGGTGGACAGTTCGCCCTTCAGCTGCTCGGGGATGCCGCAGGCCAGTTCCACCACCTCCAGCCCGCGGGCGACCTCGCCCAGGGCGTCGGAGTGCACCTTGCCGTGCTCGGCGGTGATCAGCGCGGCCAGCTCGTCCCGTCGGGCGTCCAGCAGTTCGCGGTACCGGAACAGCACGGAGGTACGTCGGGCCAGCGAGCTGTGCCGCCAGCCGAGGTAGGCCTCCCGGGCCGACGCCACCGCCTGGTCCACCTCCTCGGTCGAGGCGAGGGCGACCTGGGTGGGCTGGGCTCCGGTGGCCGGGTCGTAGACCGGGCCGAAGCGTCCAGAGGTGCCGTCGACGGCCTTGCCGTCGATCCAGTGACCGAGGGTCTTCATGGTGCGGGCCTTTCGTGGTGGGTACGGGTCCGGGGTGCGGGCCGGTCTGCTCGGATGTTCACAGATGGTGCCGTCGGTCGGCCAGATGCCGTTCGTACTCCTGGCGGGCGGCCCGGGTGGCCGACCGCTCGGAGGTCTCGGCCACCACCACGTCCCACCATGCCTGGGCCTCGGGGGGTGTGCCCTGGTCAGGGGCGCCCTCGCCCGGGGCGACGGTCTCCACGTGGACGCAGACCGGGCCGGTGGCCGCACGGGCGACCCGGAGGGCCTCGACCAGTTCGGCGACCGTGCCGGGGCGCAGCACCTCCATGCCCAGGGAGGCGGCGTTGGTCGCGAGGTCGACGGGCAGGGGGGCGCCGTCCAGGAGGCCGTCCGTGGTGGGTCGGCGGTAGGCGGTGCCGTAGCCCTCGGCCCCGGTAAGTCGGGACAGGCCGCCGATGGAGGCGTAGCCGTGGTTCTGTAGCAGCACCAGTTTCAGTGGCAGGCCCTGTTGTACGGCGGTGACGATCTCGGTGGGCATCATCAGGTAGGTGCCGTCGCCCACCAGGGCCCACACCGTGGCGTCGGGCTGGGCGTGCAGCACCCCGAGAGCGGCGGGGATCTCGTAGCCCATGCAGGAGTAGCCGTACTCCACGTGGTACTGGTCGCGGTCCCGGGTCCGCCACAGCTTGTGGAGGTCTCCGGGGAGCGAGCCGGCGGCGTTGACGAGCACGTCCCGGTCCCCCACCACCTGGTCCAGGGCGCCCAGCACCTGGGTCTGGGTGGGGTGGGCGTCCGGGTCGGGCGCGGCGTAGGCCCGGGTGACCCGCTCCTCCCAACCGGCCTTGCCGCGCTGGTAGTCGGCGACCCGCTCGGGGTCGAGCCGCCAGCCGGCGAGGGCCTCGGTGAGGGCGGCCAGCCCGGCCCGGGCGTCGGCCCGCAGGGCCAGGCCGCTGAGCTTGTGGGCGTCGTGGCCGGCGAGGTTGAGGTTGACGAACCGCACCTCGGGGTGGGCGAACAGGGTGTGGGAGGCGGTGGTGAAGTCGGTGTACCGGGTGCCCACCCCGATCACCAGGTCGGCCTCGCGGGCCATCCGGTCCGCGACCTCGGTGCCGGTGTGACCGACTCCGCCGAGGTCCTGGGGGTGGTCGTGGCGGAGGGAGCCCTTGCCGGACTGGGTGCTGGCGACCGGTACGCCGGTGGCCGAGGCGAACTCGGCGAGGGCGGCCTCGGCCTCGCTGTACCGCACCCCTCCCCCGGCGATCAGCAGGGGGCGCCGGGACCGTCGGATCAGCTCGACGGCCTCGGCGAGGGACTCGGGGTCGGGGGCGGGGCGGCGTACCGGCCACACCCGGGGGGCCCAGAACTCCTCGGGCCAGTCGTACGCCTCGGCCTGCACGTCCTGCGGCAGGGCCAGGGTGACGGCGCCGGTGTCGGCCGGGTCGGTGAGGACCCGTACGGCCTGGAGGGCGGCGGGGATCAGGGCCTCGGGGCGGGTGATCCGGTCGAAGTAGCGGGAGACCGGGCGCAGCGCGTCGTTGACCGAGACATCCCCGGACTGGGGCACCTCCAGTTGCTGGAGCACCGGGTCGGCGACCCGGGTGGCGAAGGTGTCACCGGGGAGCAGGAGCACCGGGAGGCGGTTGACGCTGGCCAGGGCGGCTCCGGTGACCAGGTTGGTGGCGCCGGGGCCGATGGAGGTGGTGACCGCCTGGGCGCGCAGCCGGTGGGAGTGGCGGGCGTACCCCACGGCGGCGTGCACCATGGCCTGCTCGTTGCGGCCCTGGAGGTAGGGCATCAGCTCGCGGTACTCCAGCAGTGCCTGGCCGAGTCCCGCGACGTTGCCGTGGCCGAAGATGCCCCAGCAGGCGCCCACCAACCGGCGTCGTACGCCGTCCCGTTCGGTGTGCTGGGCGGCGAGGAACCGCACCAGGGCCTGCGCCACGGTGAGCCGTACGGTGCCTTGGCTCATCCTGTCTCCTCCGGTCGCTGTCGGTCCGGTGCCGTGTAGAGGGGAAGCCGCTCGTCCAGGGGTTGGTCGCGCCAGTCGTCCCTGATCCAGGCGTGGTCCGGGTGGTCCCGGATACGCCATTCCCGTTCCGCGCCCGGTCCAGCCATGACGTTCAGGTAGTACAGAGGGTGGCCCGGTGCGGCGATGGACGGGCCGTGCCAGCCGTCGGGGATCAGCACCGCGTCCCCCTGCCGCACCTCGGCCAGCACGTCGGTGTCCCGGCCGTGCCCGGAGGGGCTGACCCGTTGGTAGGCGACGCCGGGGGTGTCGCCCGAGGCGCCACGGTGGGGGGCGACCTCGAAGTAGTAGATCTCCTCCAACTCGCTCTCCTCGCCGGGCACGTGGTGGTCGTGCTTGTGCGGGGGGTAGGAGGACCAGTTGCCGCCGGGGGTGAGCACCTCCACGGCGATCAGCCGGTCGCACTCGAAGACCCCGGCGGCGGCGAAGTTGTTGACCTGGCGGGAGGCGGTGCCCCTGCCGCGCAGTTCCACCGGTACCGCGTCGGCCGGACCGTAACGGGCCGGCAGTCGGCGTACGCAGCGGGCGCCGGCGAGGGCGAACCGGCCACCGGACGGGCTGGCCAGGTGGGCCCGGGCGTCCCGGGGCAGGTAGGCGAAGTCGGTGACCGCCTCGAACACGCCGGGCCGGCCGTGGAGGGTGAACTCGGCCCGGGTCTGGCCGTCGTCACTGCCGACCTCGCAGCCACCGGCCAGCGGGAGCACGATCCACTCGCTCTCCCCGGTGGCCCACTCCAGCGCGCCGCCGGCGGGCAGTTCCAGCACCCGCAGGGAGGAGTAGCCCCAGCCGGCCACGGTGGGGTCGACGTCCAGCGCGTAGGGGCCCCGGGAGGCGCTGCCCGCCGGAAGGTGGTGGGTGTGGACTGGCCGCGTCGTCATGGTGCTCCCTCCCGCCACGGGTGGTGTGTGCTCGACGATGCCACCGAGGTGGCCGTGGCGCCTGGCATCCACCCCGGTACGGGCCGTTGATCCCCCTTGCCCGAAACGGCCCCGCCGGAAACGGATCTTCGCCGCGCCCCAACTCCCCCGCGAGGCCGGGCGGTTCAGCCGTCCTCCGCGAGCAGCGCCGCCACCTCGTCGGCGGTGGGCATGGCCGAGGAGCAGGCCAGTCGGGAGGCGACCAGGGCACCGGCGGCGTTGGCGTAGGCCATCAGGTACTCCAGTCCCCAGCCCTCCAGCAGCCCGTGGCACAGCGCCCCGCCGAAGGCGTCGCCGGCGCCCAGCCCGTTGACGACCTCCACCGGGTGCGGGGGCACCCGGACGTGTTCGCCGTCACGGCGCATCGCCAGCACCCCCTCGGGCCCCTGCTTGACCACGGCCAGTTCCACCCCGGCGTCCAGCAGCGCGCGGGCGCACTCCCAGGGGTCGTCCAGGCCGGTGGCGACCTCGCACTCCTCCAGGTTGCCGACGGCCACCGTCACGTGTTCCAGGGCCTGCCGGTAGTAGGGGCGGGCCGCCTCGGCGGGGCGCTCCTCGGGCCAGAACATCGGGCGCCAGTCCATGTCCAGCACGGTCGGCCCGGACCGGGCGCGGACCGCCAGGGCGGCGAGGGTGGCCGTACGGCTGGGCTCCATACACAGTCCGGTGCCGGTGGTCCACAGGATGCGGGCCGACTGCAGGGCGTCGACGTCCAGTTCGCCGGGGTGGATCTCCAGGTCGGGGGCCTTGGGCTGGCGGTAGAAGTAGAGGGGGAAGTGGTCCGGGGGGAACACCTCGCAGAAGGTGACCGGAGTGGGGTACGCGGGCACCTCGGTCACCCACCGGGGGTCGACCCCGAAGTCCGCGAGCGCCTGCCGGCAGTACTCGCCGAAGGGGTCGGCGCCCACCCGGCTGATCAGGGCCGCGCGCCGGCCCAACCGGGCGGCGGCCACCGCCACGTTGGTGGCGGTGCCCCCGAGGAACTTGGCGAAGGTCTCCACCTGGGGCAGCGGCACCCCGGTCTGCCGGGGGTAGAGGTCCACCCCGATCCGGCCCATGGTGATCAGGTCGTAGGCGCTCGACGGCTGGGACATGGGCTCCCTTTCCGATCGGGTGCTGGAAAGGTGGACGCTACTGGACGCGGCGGCTCCCGGAGGCCCCTCGGCGCGGACTCGTCGGTGCCCGGCGACCACGCCTCCCGGACTGCGCACGCGCCTCCGCGCCCCGGAAGCCAGTGGGTCCCGGCGGTGGGGACGGGCCCTGACCGGGGGTTCGACGGCCCACGACGTCCTTGACACCCCCCGAAGCCCCCGGGGAGGCTCGGTGGATGAGCAGCCAATCGACGTCTGCCCTGGACCGCCTGCGGGTGGGCTCGGCCCCCGACTCGTGGGGGGTCTGGTTCCCCGAGGATCCGCTCCAGGTTCCGTGGCGACGGTTCCTCGACGAGGTCGCGCGGGCGGGCTACGAGTGGATCGAGCTGGGCCCGTACGGCTATCTGCCGGTGGACGCCGACCGGTTGCGGGAGGAGACCGGGCGCCGGGGGCTGCGGGTGTCGGCGGGCACCGTGTTCACCGCGCTCCACCGTGGACCGTCGGTGTGGGAGGAGACCTGGGAACACGTCTCCCGGGTGGCCGGGTTGACCCGTGCCACGGGGGCGGAGCACCTGGTGGTCATCCCGGCGTTCTGGCGGGACGACCGGACGGCCCGGCTGATCGAGTCCCCCCGGCTGACCGCCGAGCAGTTCGGCCACCTCACCTCCGGCATGGAGTGGTTGGCACGCCGGGTGGGGGACGAGTACGGGCTGCGGATCGCGGTGCACCCGCACGCGGACACCCACATCGACGGGGAGGAGAGCGTCACCCGCTTCCTGGACGCCACGGATCCGGGGCTGGTGCACCTCTGCCTGGACACCGGCCACTACGCGTACTGCGGCGGGGACAGCCTCCGGCTGATCGAGACCTACGGGGAGCGGCTGGGCTACCTGCACCTGAAGCAGGTCGACCCCGGGGTGCTGGCCGAGGTGGTGCGCGAGGAGTTGCCGTTCGGGCCGGCGGTGGCCCGGGGCGTGATGTGTGAACCGCCGGGCGGGGTACCGGAGTTGGAGCCGGTGCTGGTGGCCGCGCAGGGGCTGGGCGTGGAGCTGTTCGCCATCGTGGAGCAGGACATGTACCCCTGCGACCCCGAGGCCCCGCTGCCGATCGCCACCCGTACCCGACGCTTCCTGCGCAGCTGCGGAGCCTGACCAAGTCCGGGCCGGGGCACGGAAGTTCGGGTCCTCACCACCGCGCACCGAAAGGTCACCGTTACACCCGTCTCCTGTCACAGGTGATCTACAGGCCTCCGCATTCCTCACTGTGGGTCGCCCCACGGACACAGGCTGAGGGCACCAGCACGACCCCCAGTGGAAGGTGCCCCAGCATGGCCGACCGCCACCTCTGGTCCTACAAGGAGATCGCCGCGCACATCCAGGTCCAGCCGGACACCGTGCGCTCCTACCGCAAGAACGGACTGCTGCCCACACCGGACCTGGTGGAGAGCGGCAAGCCGTACTGGTTCGCGGACACCATCAGGGAGTGGGTCAGCCGACGCCCCGGCCACCGTGGGCGCCGCTGACCGGCGGGGACCGGGCGGCACCGGGGGTGACCGTAGGCTCGGGGCATGGCCACCTCACCCACCAGTGACACCACCCGTCTCGCGGTGATCGGCGCGGGCTCGATCGGCACCTGGCTGGCCGTACTGGCGGACCGGGCCGGGATCGACACCACCCTGTGCGTACGGAGCGTCCCGGAGTCCCTGCGCGTGGACACCGGTCAGGGGCCGCTGGAGCCCCGGTCGGTGTCCGTGGTCGAACGGCCCGAGGACCTCGACGGCCCGGTGGACTGGGTGGTGCTCACCACCAAGGCGCACCACACCCGGGGCGCGGCCGGCTGGCTCGGGGCACTGACCGGGCCCGGCACCGTCGTGGCCGCCGCCCAGAACGGGGTGGACCACCTGGAGCGGCTGCGTCCGCTGACCCCGGAGGGCACCGAGATCCTGCCGGCACTGGTGTACGCGGCGGTGGAGAGCCTCGCCCCGGGCCGGGTGGTCCACCACGCGGGGAACCAGGTGCTGGTGCCCGCGTACTCCCCGGCCGCCGAGGCCTTCTCCCGGCTGTGGGCCGACACCGGGGTACGGGTGGACGCGGTGGAGGACTTCGATCTGGCCGCCTGGCGCAAGCTGTTGACCAATCTGGCCGCCAACCCGCTCACCGCCCTGCTGGGCAGACGGATGGGGGTCTTCCGGCAACCGGAGATGGCCGAGCTGGCCGGGGCGGTGCTCCGCGAGGCGGTGGCCGTCGGACAGGCGGAGGGGGTGGGCCTGACCGAGGAGGACGTGGGGCGCACCCTCGCCCGTTACGCGGAGAACCCGCCCGAGGGCGGCACCTCGATGCTCTACGACCGGTTGGCCGGCCGCCCGATGGAACACGAGCACATCACCGGGCCGGTGGTACGGGCCGCCGCCCGCCACGGCCTCCAAGTCCCCCTGAACAGCGCCCTGTTGACCCTGATCAGGGTGCTGGAGCAGGAACCTCCCGAGGGCACGGGCCGCTGAGGGGCGGTGGCCGCGTCACGCCTCCCGGTGACCCGCGGCGGCACCCTCCGAGGGGCACCGACACGGACATCGGCCCGAGGCGTCACCAAGGCTGCGGGAATACCCCCTAGGGGTATAACGTTGACCTCGGCGGAAGGCACCGTCCGACCCTGGACGGAGCGAGACCGTCAGCCAGTGGGAGCACCCGTGACCCCTCAGCCCACACCCGTCCACCACCCGGCCTCCCCCGCGTCGAGGACGGCGGCCGAGGACGCACCGGGTGCCCCCACCAGCCCAGGCCGGCCACCGGTCGGCGCACCCCAGGAGCCCGAGATGACCACCACCAGCAGCCCGCCCGCGCCACCGGAGTCCCAGGTGGAACTGGACATCACCGGTATGACCTGCGGCTCCTGTGCCGCCCGGGTGGAGCGCGGCCTCAACAAGCTCGAAGGCGTCACCGCCACCGTCAACTTCGCCACCGGACAGGCCAGGGTCCGGCACGGGGCCGAGGTCGACGTACCCACCCTCATCAGCACCGTGGAGAAGACCGGATACGCGGCCACCCCCCACCGCGCGGTGTCGGACGAGCCGGACGCCCCGGAGGGCCCCTCGACCGAGGAGAACCCGCGCGGCGAGCTGTGGGAACGGTTCTGGATCTCCCTGGTCCTCTCCCTGCCGGTGATCGCCATGGCCATGGTCCCGGCCTGGCAGTTCACCAACTGGCAGTGGCTGTCGCTGACTCTGGCCGCCCCGGTCGTCGTCTGGGGTGCCGCGCCCTTCCACCGTGCCGCCTGGGTCAACGCCCGCCACGGCGCGGCCACCATGGACACCCTGGTGTCCGTCGGGACGCTCGCCGCGTTCGGCTGGTCGGTGTGGGCGCTGTTCTTCGGGCACGCGGGGATGCCCGGGATGACCCACCCCTTCGACCTCACCCCCTGGCGGGGCGGCACCGACGGGAGCGAGGCGCTGTACCTGGAGGTGGCAGCCGGGGTCACCACCCTGATCCTGCTGGGCCGGATGCTGGAGGACCGCGCCAAGCGCCGCGCCGGCTCCGCGCTGCGCGCCCTGATGGAACTGGGCGCCAAGGAGGCGACCGTACGGGGCGCCGGTGGCACCGAGATCCGGGTGCCGGTCGGACAGGTCGCCGTGGGCGACGAACTGGTCGTACGCCCCGGGGAGCAGATCGCCACCGACGGCGAAGTGGTCGAGGGCACCTCGGCGGTGGACGTCTCCATGCTCACCGGGGAGTCGGTGCCGGTGGACGTCGGCCCCGGCGACACCGTGACCGGGGCGACCGTCAACACCTCCGGCCGGCTGCTGGTACGGGCCACCCGGGTCGGCGCCGAGACCCAACTCGCCCGCATGGCGCGGCTGGTGGAGGACGCCCAGCACGGCAAGGCCGCCGCCCAGCGGCTCGCCGACCGGATCTCCGCCGTCTTCGTACCGGTCGTGCTGCTGATCGCCCTGGGCACGCTGGCCGGCTGGCTGCTGCTGGACGGCTCGGTGACGGCGGCGTTCACCGCGGCGGTCGCGGTACTGATCATCGCCTGCCCCTGCGCCCTGGGGCTGGCCACCCCGACCGCCCTGATGGTGGGCACCGGACGCGGCGCCCAGCTGGGCATCCTGATCCGGGGGCCGGAGGTGCTGGAGTCCACCGAGCGGGTGGACACGGTACTGCTGGACAAGACCGGCACGGTCACCACCGGGGTCATGTCCCTGAGCCAGGTGCGGCCGGTCCCGGGTGTGTCCGAGGAGGAACTGCTGCGCTGGGCCGGCGCCCTGGAGGCCTCCTCCGAACACCCCATCGCCCGGGCCGTGGCCGAGGGCGCCCGCCAGCGGCTGGAGGGTCAACCGCTCCCCGTGCCCGAGGAGTTCGGCAACCTGGCCGGACTCGGAGTCCGGGGCACCTTCTCCGGGCGCCGGGTGTTGGTCGGCCGGCCCTCCCTGATGGAGGCGCCGGTCCCCGAGGAGCTGCGTGAACCGCTGGAGCGCGCCCAGGCCGAGGGGCAGACCGCCGTACTGGTCGCCTGGGACGAGGAGGTACGCGGGCTGCTGACCGTGGCGGACACCGTGAAGGAGCACAGCGCCGAAGCGGTCCGTTCCCTGCGGGAGTTGGGGCTGCGGCCGGTGCTGCTGACCGGCGACAGTCGGGCGGTGGCCGAGTCCGTCGCCCGGTCGGTGGGCATCACCCCCGAGGACGTGATCGCCGAGGTGCTGCCGGAGGACAAGGTGGCCGAGGTGGAACGCCTGCGGGCCCAGGGCCGCCGGGTGGCCATGGTCGGCGACGGGGTCAACGACGCCGCCGCGCTGGCCGGTGCCGACCTGGGGCTGGCCATGGGCACCGGCACCCACGCGGCGATGGAGGCCAGCGACCTGACCCTGGTACGCGGTGACCTGCGGGTGGCCGCCGACGCCATCCGGCTCTCCCGTCGCACCCTCAGCACCATCAAGGGCAACCTGTTCTGGGCCTTCGGCTACAACGTCGCCGCCATCCCGCTGGCCGTGGCCGGGCTGCTCAATCCGATGATCGCCGGTGCCGCGATGGCCTTCTCCTCGGTCTTCGTGGTCACCAACAGCCTCCGTCTGCGCCGCTTCCGCTAGGGCGCGCCGTTCGGATCCCGGGAGACCGGTGAGCGTGCTCCGGTCCCGCGCGCCAGGAGGCGGCGCCCGGAGCACGCGAGCTCCCGGTGATCCGAACGGCACCTCCTCCGGCGCCCGTTCAGAGGCGGACCCGCACCAGTTCCGCGAGCGGCCGGTAGCCGAGGCGCTCGTACAAGGCGGTGGAGGTCCGGTTCGCGGCGTCCGCGAACAGCACCACCGGGCCGGCCCCCAGGGCCGCCCCGGAGACGGCCGCCGTGACCGCCGCCGCGTACCCGCGTCGGCGGTGGGGCGGCGGGGTGTAGACCGGGGCCACACAGGTCACCCGGGCGATCGGTGGCTTGGCCCCGGCCATCGCCACCGGTTCACCGTCCACCTGCCAGAGGGTGAACCCCTGGTACGACAGGCGGTCGTCGACGAGCGCCTCGGCCCCCGAGGTGGTCTGGCCCAGTTCGCCGGAGAACCGTACGCACCAGTCGACCAGCAACGACCGGTCCTCGGCGGTGGCGGTACGGGCCCTGCCCCGGGGCAGCGGACGGGGCGGGGTCAACCGGCCCAGCCGGTACAGCCGTTGCTCCTCCACCACCGCGGCCCCGGGGCGGGCGGCCAGCCAGGGCCCGACCGCCTCCCGGTCACCGTGCAACTGGGTCGGCCGGTGCGGGGCCAACGACTCCGGCAGGCGCCGGGCGGCCTCCCCCGGCATCGGGGAGAGCTGTACGGGGTGGGGCGGGGTCCACAGCAGCGCCCCCTCGATCCCGCCGTCGGCGCCCTGCCACCACCCGTAACGGGGCGGGTGGGGCCCGTAGGCGGTGGCTCCACGGCGGGCGAGGGTGGCGGCGACCGACAGCATCAGGGTGTTCCGCTCGGGGCGGGCGCGCAGCGGGGGCAGGGCCCGTTCGACGAAGGCGGCCAGATCCGTGGTGAGCGTCCAGGGCATCGCGCCAGTCTGGCAGGGCCCTCGCCGGCCTCCCGGTCCCGGCGCCCGGGCCTGCCCACCGGCACGTACCCGGGGGTCAACCGGAGACGAGCAGCCGGCCGTCACGGGCGACGCGTGGGCCGGTTCCTCCACGGACGGTGAGGAGCCGACGGACGAGGTCCCGCGAAAAGGTCCGGGCCTGGGGAAAACCGAAAGCGCCCCGCGCGAGTCCCCCCACGGGCTCGCTCTCGGGGCGCTTTCTCTCCCGGTCAGACTCCCCCCACGGGATCCTTCCGGGCGTTTCACTGACCACGCGGTGAGAGGCCGCTCAAAGCTTCCCGTGCTACGGGTCAGCAAGGGCGTGGACATCCGCCGGGTTGCCACCGCCACCCTCTAAGACTGGCGGGACCCCCGAAGGGTTACCCCCCATCCGTGTGATCTGCGTCTCTCCCACACGGGCGGATGCTCTCCCACTTCGCCTGGTTCGGTGTCCATTGTCCCCGATGGCTGTCAGTACGAGATAAGCGCCCCCCAAGCGGGAGGCGCTCCCCGGCGTGACGCGGTGGGTCAGCGGGACTCGACCGGGACGTAGTCGCGCTCGACCACACCGGTGTAGATCTGACGGGGGCGACCGATGCGGGAGCCGGGCTCCTTGATCATCTCGTGCCACTGGGCGATCCAGCCGGGCAGCCGGCCGAGGGCGAACAGCACGGTGAACATGCTGGTCGGGAAGCCCATCGCCCGGTAGATCAGGCCGGTGTAGAAGTCGACGTTGGGGTAGAGCTTGCGCTCCACGAAGTAGTCGTCGCTGAGCGCGCGCTCCTCCAGCCGCAGGGCGATGTCCAGCAGCTCGTCACTCTTGCCGAGGGCGGAGAGCACGTCGTGGGCGGCGGACTTGATGATCTTCGCCCGGGGGTCGAAGTTCTTGTAGACCCGGTGGCCGAAGCCCATCAGCTTGACGCCGTCCTCCTTGTTCTTCACCTTGCGGATGAAGGAGTCGACGTCGCCGCCGCTGGCCTGGATGACCTCCAGCATCTCCAGCACGGACTGGTTGGCGCCGCCGTGCAGCGGGCCCCACAGCGCGTTGATGCCGGCCGAGATCGAGGCGAACATGTTGGCCTGCGAGGAGCCGACCAGCCGGACGGTGGAGGTGGAACAGTTCTGCTCGTGGTCGGCGTGCAGTATCAGCAGCTTGTCGAGGGCGCTGACCACCACCGGGTCCAGGTCGTACTCGGCGGCCGGCACGGAGAAGGTCATCCGCAGGAAGTTCTCGACGTAACCGAGGTCGTTGCGGGGGTAGACCACCGGGTGGCCGATGGCCTTCTTGTAGGCGTAGGCGGCGATGGTCGGCAGCTTGGCGAGCAGCCGGATGGTGGAGATGTGCCGCTGCTGCTCGTCGAAGGGGTTGTGGCTGTCCTGGTAGAAGGTGGACAGCGCGCTCACCACGGAGGACAGCATGGCCATCGGATGGGCGTCCCGGGGGAACCCGTCGTAGAACCGCTTGACGTCCTCGTGCAGCAGGGTGTGCTGGGTGATCTCGTTCTGGAACCCGGCCAGCTCGTCCACGGTGGGCAGCTCGCCGTTGATCAGCAGGTAGGCGGTCTCCAGGAAGGTGCCGCGCTCGGCCAGCTGCTCGATGGGGTAGCCGCGATAGCGCAGGATTCCGCGCTCGCCGTCCAGATAGGTGATCGCCGACTTGTACGCCGCGGTGTTGCCGTATCCCGAGTCCAGGGTCACCAGACCGGTCTGGGCGCGGAGCTTTCCGATGTCGAAGCCCTGGTCACCGACCGTGCTCTCCACCACCGGGTAGGCGAACTCGCCGTCTCCGTACCGCAGTACTACTTCGCTCTCAGTTGCGCGGTGCTCGCTCACGTCATCCCTCACCGACGTAGTGCCTCTACTTTGAGGTGCCCTGACTCAGTCCACTGTCCCCCATAAGGCGTCCCGCTGTGCACTCGGGGTCGGACATTGGACGTTCTCACGGCACGGAGTGCCCCTCTCATTCTGCTCCCACACCTGTCGGTGACCCAAGTCGGAGGGAGCACCGAATACGGTTCGGGCACCCGGCGAACCAGCCCGACGGCCCCCGATGCCCCTCGTCAGGGGGCGGCCGTCCGCAGTCGGTGGTCCAGCGCGGTGCAGCGCCGGCCGGCGGAGACCGTACGCACCGCCTGCCCCAGCGCCCGGCGCGAGCCGACCAGGACCACCAGCTTCTTCGCCCGCGTCACCGCCGTGTACAGCAGGTTCCGTTGCAGCATCATCCAGGCCCCGGTGGTCACCGGGACCACCACCGCCGGGTACTCGCTGCCCTGGGAGCGGTGGATGGTGACCGCGTAGGCGTGGGCCAGCTCGTCCAATTCGTCGAAGTCGTACGAGACCTCCTCGTCCTCGTCGGTGAGCACGGTCAGCCGCTGGTCCTCGGAGTGCAGCGAGGTGACCACCCCGACGGTGCCGTTGAAGACCCCGTTGGCGCCCTTCTCGTAGTTGTTGCGGATCTGGGTGACCTTGTCGCCGACCCGGAAGACCCGCCCGCCGAACCGCTTCTCCGCCAGCCCCTCCCGTGGCGGGGTCAGCGCCTGCTGCAACAGCCCGTTCAGGGTGCCGGCCCCGGCCGGGCCCCGGTGCATCGGTGCCAGCACCTGCACGTCACGGCGCGGGTCCAGGCCGAACCGGGCGGGGATGCGCTGAGCCACCACCTCGACGGTCAGCCGGCCGGCCGTCTCGGTGTCGTCCTCCGCGAACAGGAAGAAGTCCGGCAACCCCTGGGTGATCGGCGGCGTACCGGAGTTGATCCGGTGCGCGTTGGTGACCACCCCGGACTGCTGGGCCTGCCGGAAGATACGGGTCAGCCGCACCCGGGGGATGGGGCCGCCCTCGTCGAGCAGGTCCCGCAGCACCTCCCCGGCCCCCACCGAGGGCAGCTGGTCCACGTCCCCGACCAGCAGCAGGTGGGCGCCCGGGGGTACGGCCTTGATCAGCTTGTTGGCCAGCAGCAGGTCCAGCATCGAGGCCTCGTCCACCACCACCAGGTCGGCCTTGAGGGGGTTGTCCCGGTCGTACGCCGCGTCCCCTCCGGGCTTCAGCTCCAGCAGCCGGTGCACCGTGGACGCCTCCACCCCGGTCAGCTCGGACAGCCGCTTGGCGGCCCGGCCCGTGGGGGCGGCCAGCACCACCCGCGCCCGCTTGGCCCGGGCCAGCTCCACCACCGACCGCACGGTGAAGGACTTGCCGCAGCCCGGCCCACCGGTGAGCACCGAGACCCGTTCGGTCAGCGCCTGGCGTACCGCCTCACGCTGCTCGCTGGCCAGTTCGGCGCCGGTGACCCGGGCCAGCCAGCCGAGGGCCACCTCCCAGTCCACGTCGGCGAAGGCCGACAGCCGGTCCTCCTCGGCGTGCAGCAGCCGCAGCAACTGTCCGGCCAGGGCGCACTCGGCACGGTGGAAGGGCGGGAGGTAGATGGCGGTGACCGTCTCCCGCTCCTCGCCCTCGCCCGGTCCGGTCCTTCCGTCGGCCCCCAACAGCCGTCCCCCGGGCAGCCGTTCGCGGACCACCCCCTCCTCGTCCTCGGCGAGCTGGGCCAGGCACTCGATGACCAGTCCGGTCTCCACCTGGAGCAGCTTCACCGCGTCCGCGATCAGCCGTTCGTCCGGGAGGTAGCAGTGGCCCTGGTCGGTGGCCTGGGACAGGGCGTACTGCAGTCCGGCCATCACCCGCTCCGGGCTGTCGTGGGGGATACCCACGGCCTGGGCGATGCGGTCGGCGGTGAGGAAGCCGATGCCCCACACGTCCGAGGCCAGCCGGTAGGGCTGGTTCCTCACCACGGAGATGGAGGAGTCGCCGTACTTCTTGTAGATCCGCACGGCGATGGAGGTGGAGACGTCCACCCCCTGGAGGAAGACCATCACCTCCTTGATGGCCTTCTGCTCCTCCCAGGCGGCGGCGATCTTCTCGGTGCGCTTGGGGCCCAGGCCCGGGACCTCGATCAGCCGCCCGGCGTCCTCCTCGATCACGTCCAGGGTGTCCAGGCCGAAGTGCTCCACGATGCGTTCGGCGGTACGCGGGCCGATGCCCTTGATCAGCCCGGAGCCCAGGTAGCGGCGGATGCCCTGGACGGTGGCGGGCAGCACGGTGGTGTAGTTCTCCACGGTGAACTGCCGGCCGTACTGCGGGTGGGAGCTCCACCGGCCCGACATGCGCAGCGACTCGCCGACCTGGGCCCCCAGCAACGAGCCCACCACGGTGAGGAGTTCGGATCCTGACCCGGCGTCGACCCTGGCGACCGTGTAGCCGTTCTCCTCGTTGCTGTAGGTGATGCGCTCCAGGACGCCTTCCAGCGTCGCGGGGTGTGTCGCGGGGTGTGCGGACATGGGACGAAGGTAGCCGCCGTCTCGGACAGCGGCGCACGGCCGGGGCGGGGGCTCCGCGCCCGACGTCGACCCCTGGTAGCTCTGTGACAGCGGGGGAACACGTTCCGTACGAGGTTCCTGATTTCCGTCACGATCACGCATCGGCCGCTTGTGTGTTCGGCCGGCATCCTCTACTAATCGTCGATGTAATCGTTACCACGCCGCTCCAGGGAACCCCGACCGATGGCGAGCATCAAAGACGTTGCCTCCAGAGCCGAGGTCTCGGTGGCGACCGTTTCCCGGGTGCTGAACGACCATCCGGCGGTGCGCCCCGACACCCGGGCCCGAGTGCTCAACGCCATCGAGGAGTTGGGGTACCGCCCCAACGCCGTGGCCCGCTCCCTGCGTACCCATCAGACCCGCACCCTGGGCCTGGTGGTCAGCGACGTGATGAACCCCTTCTTCACCGAACTGGCCCGCGCGGTCGAGGACGAGGCACGGGCCCATGGTTACAGCGTCATCATCGGCAACGCCGACGAACAGCCCTCCCTCCAGGCCCACCACATCAGCAACCTGCTGGAACGCCGCATCGACGGACTACTGGTCAGCCCGACCGAGGACGACTCCAGCATCCTGACGGACCTGGCGGCCAGCAAGACCCCGCTGGTGTTCGTGGACCGCTGGATCCCGCACCTCGACGTACCGGTGGTGCACACCGACGGCCGCCAGGCGGTACGTCAACTGGTGCGCCACCTGTACGAGTTGGGCCACCGCCGGCTGGCGGTCATCGCCGGCCCGGAGACCACCACCACCGGCAACGAGCGCATCAGCGCCTTCCTGGAGGCGGTCGGCGACTCGGGCCTGTCCATGCCCCCGGAGTACGTGGGCAAGGGCGACTTCCAGGCGGCCAGCGGGCAGGCGGCCACCGCCCGCTTCCTCGACCTGCCGAAGCCACCCCAGGTCATCTTCGCCACCGACAACCTGATGGCACTGGGCGCCATGGACGAGATCCGGGCCCGTGGACTGCGGGTGCCCGAGGACGTGGGGCTGGCCGCGTTCGACGACATCCCCTGGTTCCTCCACACCGACCCGCCGATCACCGCCATCGCCCAGCGCACCGACGAACTGGGCCACCGGACCGTACGCGCCCTGGTCGACCTCATCGAGGGCCGTGCGGCGGACTCGGTCACCCTTCCCGCCAGCCTCGTGATCCGCCGCTCCTGCGGCGAGTGAGAAACGGAGCAGTTGTTGACCCCCTTCGACAAGTCACCCCCGGAGATCCTGAGCACCGAGGGTCTGACCAAGTCCTTCCCGGGCGTGGTCGCGCTCGACGGCGTCACCTTCGGCGTACGGCCGGGAGAGGTGCACGTGCTCCTCGGTGAGAACGGCGCCGGCAAGAGCACCCTGATCAAGACCCTCTCCGGCGCCCAACAGCCGGACCAGGGACGGGTGTTGGTGGACGGGAAGCCGGTCCGCTTCAAGGACGCCCAGACCGCCGAACGTCTCGGCATCGCCACCATCCACCAGGAGTTCAACCTGGTGCCCGACCTGACGGTGGCCGAGAACATCTTCCTCGGACGCCAGCCCCGCAACTTCGGCCTGGTCAACCGACGCCGGATGAACCAGGACGCACAGCAACTGCTGCGCCGAGTCGGGCTGTCGGTCTCCCCCGACGCCAAACTGCGCGGCCTGGGCGTGGCCCATCTGCAGATGGTGGAGATCGCCAAGGCGCTCAGCCTCCAGGCGCGGGTGCTGATCATGGACGAGCCCACCGCCGTCCTCACCTCCGAGGAGGTGGAGAAACTCTTCACCATCGTGCGGGCACTGCGCGCCCAGGGCGTGGGGATCGTCTTCATCACCCACAAGCTGGAGGAGGTCGCCGTGCTCGGCGACCGCGTCACCGTGCTGCGGGACGGGCGCAGCGTCGGCCAGGTGCCGGCGCACACCGACCGGGACGAGCTGGTGCGGCTGATGGTGGGCCGCAGCATCGAGCAGCAGTTCCCCCGCCTCCAGGTGTCCGCCGGCCCGGTGTCCGACACCCCGCTGCTCAGCGTCCGGGGGCTCACCCGGCGCGGTCACTTCGAGAACGTCAGCTTCCAGGTGCGCCCCGGCGAGGTGGTCAGCCTCGCCGGACTGGTGGGCGCCGGCCGTACCGAGGTGGCCCGCGCGGTGTTCGGCGCCGACCGCTACGACCAGGGCACGGTCGAGGTCGGCGGACGACGCCTCACCCCCGGCAACGTCAACGCGGCGATGGACGCCGGCATCGGACTCGTACCGGAGGACCGCAAGTCGCAGGGGCTGCTGCTGGACGCCTCGGCGGAGGAGAACCTCGGCCTGGTGACCCTGCGGTCGGCCACCCGTGCCGGCTGGGTCGACCGGGGGTCGCAGCGCAAGGCGGCCCGGAACATCGCCCAGCGACTGGGCGTGCGCATGGCCAGGATCGACCAGAAGGTCCGCACCCTGTCCGGCGGCAACCAGCAGAAGATCGTCATCGGCAAGTGGCTGTTGGCCAACAGCCAGGTGCTGGTGCTGGACGAACCGACCCGTGGGGTCGACGTCGGCGCCAAGGTGGAGATCTACCACCTGATCAACGAACTGACCGCCTCCGGCCGGGCGGTGCTGATGATCTCCAGCGACCTCCCGGAGGTGCTGGGCATGAGCGACCGGATCCTGGTGATGTCCCAGGGCCGGATCACCGGCGAACTCGCGGCTGGATCAGCGACCCAGGACGCCGTGATGGCGCTCGCGGTCCAGAACGCGTCCACTGACAAGATCACGAACACCGAGGGCGTGGAGGAACTCCGTGGCCACTGATATCCAGAGCGGACCACCGAAGACGGGTGGCGGCGGACGTAAGAAGCCCTCGGAGCTGGTGCCGCCCGCGGTGGGCCACGTGCTCCGGGACAACCCGGCGCTCACCGGGCTGCTGTTGCTGGTGCTGTGCATGTCCGTGATGTCGCCGAACTTCTTCACCACGGACAACCTGCTGAACGTGGCCCAGCAGGCGGCGATCACCGCGATCCTGGCCCTGGGCGTGACCTTCGTCATCGTCTCGGCCGGCATCGACCTGTCGGTCGGTTCGGTGGCCGCCCTCTCGGCGGTGGTGCTGGCCTGGTCGGCGGACAAGGCCGGACTGCCGCTGTGGCTGTCGGTGTTGATGGGGCTGGGCACCGGCATCGCCTGCGGTCTGGTGAACGGTGTGCTGGTGGCGTACGGAAAGCTGCCGCCGTTCATCGCCACCCTGGCGATGCTGTCCATCGCCCGGGGTCTGGCCATGGTGGTGTCCGACGGCACCCCGATCTCCCTGCCGGACTCGATGGGCAAGATCGGCGAGAACATCGGCGACTGGTTCCCCGCCCAGGTCCTGGTGATGATCGTGATGGCCGCGCTGGCCACCCTGGTGCTGAACCGCACCTACAGCGGGCGCTCGATGTTCGCCATCGGCGGCAACGAGGAGGCCGCCCGCCTGTCCGGTATCCGGGTCAAGCGCCAGAAGCTCGTGACCTACGCGCTGTGCGGAGGCTTCGCCGCCGTGGCCGGTGTGGTGCTGGCCTCCAAGCTGGTGACGGCCGCTCCCAACGCCGCCGTCGGGTACGAACTGGACGCCATCGCCGCGGTGGTGATCGGTGGCGCGAGCCTGGCCGGTGGGGTGGGCAAGGCCTCCGGCACCCTGATCGGCGCCCTGGTGCTGGCCGTGGTGCGAAACGGGCTGAATCTCCTCGATGTGTCGATCTTCTGGCAGCAGGTCGTTATCGGAATCGTTATCGCGCTCGCCGTATTGATCGATACACTTCGTCGCCGTGCATGATCTCAGGGTGTCAGAACCGTTCCTCCTGAGACTTCAATGCTCGCAAACCCCCGTAATCCGCACCGCGAGGAAGCAAGTATGAGCAAGAGAAGGATGGCGTCCGCTATAGCGGTCGCCGGCACGCTGGCCCTGGTGTCCACAGCCTGTGGCACCGGTTCGGACTCCGACGGTGGAGACTCCGGCAAGTCCAAGGTCGGACTCTCCCTGTCCACCCTGAACAACCCGTTCTTCGTCCAGATGAAGGAGGGGGCGCTGGAGGAGGCCAAGAACCACGACATCTCGCTCAGCGTCCAGGACGCCCGGGACGACGCCAACACGCAGTCGGACCAGCTGCAGAGCTTCACCACCAAGGGCATGAAGGCGATCATCGCCAACCCGGTGGACGACAACGCCCTCGCCCCGTCGGCCAAGGCGGCGGCCAACGCGGACATTCCGGTGGTGGCGGTCGACCGCACCATCAACAAGGCCAAGATCAGCACCACCGTCGCCTCGGACAACGTCGAGGGCGGCAAGATGGCCGCCGACAGCCTCGCCAAGCAGCTGGGCGAGGAGGGCGAGATCGTGGTGCTGCGCGGCCAGGCCGGCACCTCCGCCTCCCGCGAGCGCGGTCAGGGGTTCACCGAGGGCATCAAGAAGTACAAGAACATCAAGGTCGTCGCGAAGCAGACCGCCGAGTTCAACCGTGACAAGGGACTCGACGTGATGCAGAACATGCTGCAGTCCCACCCCAACGTCAAGGGCGTGTTCGCGGAGAACGACGAGATGGCCCTCGGCGCCATCAAGGCCCTCGGCTCCAAGGCCGGCAAGGCCGTCAAGGTCGTCGGCTTCGACGGCAACGAGGACGGGGTGAAGGCGGTCAAGAAGGGCACCATGTCCGCCACCATCGCCCAACAGCCCGCCGAGCTGGGCAAGATGGCCGTACGCAACGCCGTCCGCATCCTCGACGAGGAGGACGTGGACGAGCAGATCAAGGTGCCGGTCAAGGTCGTCACCAAGAAGAACGTGGCACAGTTCAGCTGACGGTCTCCCGACCCCGCTGAACTCCGGCCCAGCCGGGGGAGACGGTCGCCCCATCGCGGCGGCCGTCCCCCGGCGGCCCCGGGCACTTCGGCCCCGCCCCCGGTGCTCCCGCACGCCACCCTGGAAGCCGTGACCGTCCCCGGACGCGTCACCTGGACGGTCGACGGGCCGGTACCCCGGGTATCGGGGAACCGTCGCGCGCCGTGCCCGGAAAGGACAGTGGATGGAGTCCCACGAACTGCTGGTCGTCGGCTCGGCCAACGCCGACCTGGTGATCGACGTCAAGCGCCGCCCCCGAGCCGGCGAGACCGTGCAGGGCGGTGACCTGCGCACCTATCCCGGTGGCAAGGGCGCCAACCAGGCCGTCGCCGCCGCCCGACTGGGCGCCCGGACCGCGTTGCTGGCCCGGGTCGGCGACGACGAGCACGGGCGGTTCCTCCTCGACAGCCAGCGCCGGGCCGGAGTCGATCCCGCCGGGGTGCTCACCGACCCCTCCGCCCCCACCGGGGTGGCACTGATCACCGTGGACCCCTCGGGCGACAACAGCATCGTGGTCTCGCCCGGTGCCAACGGACGGTTGACCGAGGAGGACGTGGCCGCCCGGGAAGGGCTGTTCGCCGGGGTCGGGGTGGTCTGCCTCCAGCTGGAGGTTCCCGGAGCGACGGTGGTCGCGGCGGCCCGTACCGCCCGCGCCCATGGCGCCCGAGTGGTGCTCAACCCCTCCCCGGTGGAGCAGTTGCCTCCCGACCTGCTCGAACTGTGCGACGTACTGGTGCTCAACGAGCACGAGGCGAGCGTCCTGTTGGACGCCGACGGCGACCGCTCCCCCGCCGAACAGGCCGCCGCCCTGCGGGAGTTGGGCCCCCGCGAGGTGGTGATCACCCTGGGCGCCGAGGGCGCCTGGGTGTCCCCCGCCGACCGTGAGGGACGGAAGGTGCCCGGAGTGGCCGTACGTCCGGTGGACACCACCGGGGCGGGCGACTCCTTCACCGGGGCGCTGGCCTGGCGGCTGGCGCTCGGCGAGGACCTGGAGACCGGAGTGCGCTTCGCCACCGTGGTGGGGGCGGTCTCGGTGACCCGCGAGGGCGCACAGCAGTCCTTTCCCACGTCAGACGAGGTGGAGGCCCTGCGTGACCAGGCGAACTCCCGTGGACCGGAGGCGACGGCATGAAGAAGCACGGCATCCTCAACCGCCATCTGGCCGGCGCGCTGGCCCAGTTGGGCCACACCGACCACGTGGTGGTCTGTGACGTGGGGCTCCCCATCCCGCCCGGCCCCTTCGTGGTGGACCTGGCGTTCCGGGCGGGCGTGCCGTCCTTCGCCGAGGTGCTGGAGGGGCTGCTGGAGGAGCTGGAGGTGGAGGGCGCGGTCGCGGCCGAGGAGGTACGCGGGCGCAATCCCGAGGTCACCGCCCTGCTGGACGCCCGCTTCCCCGGAGACCAGTTGTCCCTGGTGTCCCATGAGGAGTTCAAACGGGACTGGGTCAGCGGAGCCCGGCTGGTGGTGCGGACCGGCGAGGCCCGTCCGTACGCCAACGTGGCGCTGCGCTGCGGGGTGCCGTTCTAGGACCGGCCCCGACCTCACCCTCGACCTTCCCCGACCGGCCGTACGGGAGGCCCTGACAGGCCAACCCCGTTACGTTCAGGGGGGGTTGGTGGGGCCCGATCCCCCCCGACCGGGCCCTACCAGTCCCCCTCCTACCCCCGTGAGCCGGAGACACCTCCTACACCCACCCCCGGGCGGAGGTGTCCGACCCACACCTAAGGACTACGAACCCCGCCGGAAGGTTGCACCGAAGACCGAGAAATCCTCAGTCGCTGTCTTCGTTCGCTGTCTTCCACTCCGTGAACGCCTCCGTCAGGGGCGCCCTCGCCGGGACGCGGGGCCCTCCCCGGCCGGTCAGCGGCCGGGTCGCCCAGTCGCCCCGGTACGGACACCGGGCCGGTCCTCGCGAGGCGGGGTCCGACGGCCGGCCCGCTTGCCGACGGTGCGGGTCTCTGGTGGTCTGGGCACCATGCGACTCGCCTTCTCCACCCTGGGCGTCCCCGGTACCCCGTTGCCCGAGGTCCTCCAGCTGGCCCGTGACCACCGGTTCCACGGCGTGGAACTGCGGGTCCACCCCGAGGAGCCGGTCAACCTCGACCTGGGGCCGGCCCAACGCCGGGACGTGGTCGAGGAGTTCGCCGACTCCGGGGTGCGGCCCCTGGCCCTCGCCGGGTACGCCAGGGTGGCCGCGCCGGGTGACGACGGCCCGGTGGTGGAGGAGCTGGACCGGCTGCTGGAGCTGGCCCACGATCTGGGCGTCGACCGGGTTCGTGTCTTCCCCGGCGGTGACGCGGAGGATCCCGAGGGCGGCGACGAGGCGGCGGTCCGCCGGCTGACCCAGGTCGCCCCGCTGGCCTCGCGGTACGGGGTGCGGCTGCTGTGGGAGACCCACGACTCGCACCGCACCGGGGCGGACGCGGCGAGGGTGCTGTCCCGGGTGGGGCACCCCTCGGTGGGCGCGCTGTGGGACGTACTGCACACCTGGCGGGGCGGGGAGCAGCCGGAGACCAGTCTGCGGTGGCTGGCCCCCTACCTGGACTACGTACAGGTGAAGGACGTGGCCTCGGCCGAGGACCTCACCCCGCTGCGCCCGGGGAGGGGTGTCCTGCCGCTGGGTGAGGTGCTGGAGCTGCTCACCCGGCTGGACTGGGACGGCTGGCTGTGCTGGGAGTACGAGGCGCGCTGGTTCCCCGAGGTGCCGCCGCTGGCCGAGGGGTTGCCCGAGGTGCGGGACCACCTGCTGCGCCTGCTGGCCTCCTCCGCCTGACCCTCCGGGGCACCGGGAGGGGCCGGCTCCTTCCCGCCCGTGGGGCGGCGTTGTCCCGCTCACGCGGCCACGCGGCCCTCTTCGGGTGGGTGGCTCGGCTCGCTCGTGGGTGGCTGAGGCGGCGGGAAGGGCCAGGAGAGTGTGGGCTGATCCGCGGGCCCGGTGCGGAGCCGCGTCGGGACGTCCCCCATGGGGCCGTCGTGGTGCCGCCTTGGAGTGGAGGGAGAAACACCCGTGCCCGCCCCCTGGTGGGGAGGCGGGCACGGGCGACGGACTTCCGGGTACCGGATGGCGACGGTCAGGTCGCGATCAGGGGCGGAGCATCCGCTCCTTCTTGTCCGGCTGGTCCAGCTTGGCGTTGTAGCTGGTCAGACGCTTGGGCGCGGAACCGTCGGCACGGCTGCTGACGTCCACGTCGGCCCACTTCATCAGGGCGCGGGTGGCCGCGACCCGGTCGTCGGAGTCCAGGGTGGCGATGCCGGCGCCGTGGTTCTGCCCGGGGGCGACGAACACGTGGCTGTCCTTGCTGCCCTTGCCGACCTCGAAGGGCTCGGCACCCCAGGGGTCGTTCTCGCCGTTGACGAACATCATCTGGCGGGACCTGTGCTTGACCCACCGGTCGATGTCACGCATGGCCTTGGGCTTGAACTTCATCGGGATGTCCCGGGGCACGAACAGTCGGGGCGAACCCAGCCCGGGGTACTTCAGCAGGTCCTTGACGTCGTCGTGGACCAGGGTGGGAGCGCCCAGTTCGGTGCCCGCCTGGTAGTAGTACGGCGTGTAGTACTCCATGCCCTGGTCGGTTCCCGCGTCCAGGCCGGAGATGGTGTCGACGTACTCGTACAGGTCCTTGTCGGAGACGTCCTTGGCGGGTACGTCCGCGCACTCCTCTTCCAGGTGGTACTGCCAGAAGCCCCAGGCCAGGTCCAGGACCACGATCTCCCAGGCCTTGTCGGCGTTACCGATGAGCTTGAAGGTGTAGCCCTCTTCCTTGGCCCACTTCTTGTACATCGGGACCAGGGTGTCCCTGCGGGACAGCGCCTCGCGGGTGACGGTGGTCAGGGCGTCGCGGCACTCCTTGGTGCCGACGTTCTCGAAGAACTCGTCGTAGCGCGAGTCCTCGTCGTTGTCGACGTCGTTCGGCGCCACGTAGGCGACGGTGCCGTCCATGTCCCTGGGGTAGTGGCGGCGGTAGTAGGTGGCGGTCATGCCGCCCTTGCTGCCACCGGTCGAGATCCAGCGCTTGTTGTAGACCTTGTTCAGGGCCTTGAACAGACGGTGCTGGTCGCTGGCGGCCTGCCAGATGTCCAGCTTGCTCCAGTCGGCCGGTTCGGGCCGGGAGGGCGTGAAGAACCGGTACTCCATGGAGACCTGGTTACCGTCGATCATCTGCGTGGGCTCACTACGCCGGGGCTCCTCGTTGAGGCCGTACCCGGAGGTGAAGAACACGTTGGGACGGTTGACGTCCTTGTGCAGGATCGAGAGCCGCTGCTTGAAGCTGCCGGCCTTGGGGTGCCGGTGGTCCACGGGCTGCTTGTAGTTGAGGATGAAGAAGCGGTACCCGTCGACCGGCTTCTCCTCGACCAGACTCATCCCCTTGATGGAGAGGAGACGGTCCTTGATGTCGGTGCTACCGGACTTGTCCGCTGTAGCGGCTCCGACCGGCACACTGCCGACTCCGATGGCGCCCACAAGCACCACCAGGGACAGCAGCCATCTGAGCGCCTTGCTCATGGAGGCCCTCCCGGAAATTCTCACAATGGTCGCCGCGAACCTATACGTCAGCGACCAGCCCAGACCAGACCCGATCGATAACGACCGGGTGTGCTCCGGCCGATGGCCCAGCGTCAGGGCTCCCTTAACCCCCGACACCAGGTCCCCTTAAGGTCCACACGCCCCGCACACCTCGCGCCCTCCGCCTTCGCCCTGTTCGGGAGGGGGCGGCGCACTCCCCCAACCGGAGGCCTCAGCACCGGCCTTCGGGTTGTCCGAGGGGTTCGGGGGGAACGGGCTGGAGACGCTCCGGCCACCTCCGTTCACGCACCCCGAGGTTGACCGGACGCCACCCACGGCGCGGGGCTGTCCCCTCTCCCGGTGCTCCCACGGTTGGGTCCGGGCCGAGGTCACCGTTCGTCCGGGTCCGCCTCCGTGCTGACGGTGCCACCGCTTACGGCGGGGGCCGAACGCCCGCCGTGGAGGCGGGTGTTCGGCCTCGGTCAGGGAGGGCCGGTGGACGGATTACGGGAGTCGTGGGTGCGCTCCGATGGACGGACGTGGACGTGGGTTCGGGCGGTGGAGGGCGGCCCGGGCCGACGGCCGGTCACCGCGAGGACGGGGCAGGGTGGTTCGAGGACGGCGGCCCGGCAGAGCGGGCGACGAACCTCGGGTGGCCCGCACCAGGTGCTCTAGGGTCGGCGCATGTCACCGTCCGAACCACTGGCTGAGGACCCCCACCACATCGACCTCCTCTCCTTCCACCCCGTACCCGAGGGGACCTCCTTTCCCGACGCCCCGACGGGCTTCGCCCTGGTGGCCCTCTGGCACCGGGGTCGGGCGCTGATGGTGCACGTGCGGGCGCGAGGCTGCTGGGAGCTGCCCGGAGGTGGCATCGAGGAGGGGGAGAGCGAACGGCGGGCCGCCGTGCGGGAGTTGTACGAGGAGACCGGGCAAGGCCTTGCCACCGGGGACCTGCGCTTCGTCGGATACGCACGGACACACCGGGTCCGAACCGGCAGCCTGTTGTACGGGGCGCTGTACACCGCCACGCTGACGTCGGAGGCGATACGGGAGTTCACCCCCCACGAGGAGATCGCCGACACCCACTGGTACGCCCCGGGCGAACCCCTGCCACCCACCGCACGGTCACGGTCGCTCGACGACCACCTGCTGAGCCTCTGCACCGACTGAACGGCGACCGTGGTGGCCGCCGGGGTGGGGCCGCCCTGGGCGGCCCCACCCCACACCCTCGAACACCGTCGCTCACCGACTGGGCACGGCGGCCGGCTGCTCCTCCCCCACGAAGGTGCGCCACAGTTCGGCGTACCGTCCGTCGGCACAGAGCAACTGCTCGTGGGTGCCGTCCTCCACCACCCGTCCGTGGTCCAGGACCACCACCCGGTCCGCCCGAGCGGCGGTGGTGAGCCGGTGGGCGACCACCAGGGTGGTGCGCCGGCCGGCCAGACGGTCGGTGGCCTGGTTCACCAGGGACTCGGTGGCCAGGTCAAGGGCGGCGGTGGCCTCGTCCAGCAACAGGACGTCCGGGTCGACCAGCTCGGCCCGGGCCAGGGCCACCAACTGCCGTTGTCCGGCCGAGAGGTTGCGGCCCCGCTCGGCCACCGTGTGGAGGTAGCCGCCGGAGAGGGAGGCGATCATCCGGTGGGCGCCCACCGCCCGGGCAGCCGCCTCCACCTCGGCGTCGGTGGCGTCCGGTCGGCCGTAGGCGATGGCGTCCCGCACGGTGCCCGGGAACAGGAACGGCTCCTGGGGCACCACGCCGAGTCGCTGGCGGTATGCGGCCAGGTCCATCCGCCGCAGGTCGACGCCGTCGACCAACACCGCGCCCGCACTGGGGTCGTAGTACCGGGCGACCAGTTTCACCAGGGTGGACTTCCCGGCCCCGGTCTCCCCCACGAAGGCCACGGTCTGTCCGGCGGGGATGGTCAGGTCGACGGCGGTCAGCGCCTCCACCTCGCGCTTCTCCCCGTCCAGGGAGGCGTAGCGGAAGTGCACGTCCCGCAGGGTGACCTCGCCCCGCAGGCTCCGTACCGGTTCGGGGTCGGCGGACGGAGGCGTGCTGGTGCGCTCGGTGAGCAGTTCCTTCACCCTGCCCAGCGAGACGGTGGCCTGCTGGTACCCGTCGAAGACCTGGGAGAGCTGCTGGACCGGGGCGAAGAACAGCTCGATGTAGATGAGGTAGGCGACCAGGGCACCCGCCGTCAGCGAACCGCCCTCCACCCGCTGGGCACCGACCACCAGCACCCCGGCGGTGGCCAGTGAGGCCAGCAACTGGACGAAGGGGAAGTAGATCGAGATCAGCCACTGCCCCTTGATCCGGGCCTGGCGGTACCGGTCACTGCTCTCGGCGAAACGCGTACGGGAGCTGGGCGCTCGGCCGAAGGCCTGGATGACGCGGAGGCCGGCGACGCCCTCCTGGAGGTCGGCGTTCACGGCGCTGACGTGCTCCCGCGCCAGTTCGTAGACCTTGAGGCTCTGCCGGCGGAAGATCACCGTGCCGACCAGCAGGGGTGGCAGGGTGGTCAGGACCACCAGGGCCAACCCGGCGTCCAGCACCACCAGGGCGACCATGATGCCGACGAAGGTCAGCAGGGAGACGACGGCCTGCACCAGTCCGGTCTGGAGGAAGGTGGCGAGCGCGTCCACGTCGGTGGTCATCCGGGTCATGATCTTGCCCGTCAACTGCCGCTCGTAGTAGTCGAGTCCGAGCCGCTGGAGCTGGGCGAAGATCTTCATCCGCAGCGAGTACAGCACCCGCTCACCGGTCCGCCCGATGGCTCGGGTCTCTCCGATCTGGGCTGCCCACTGGACCAGTACGACCAGCAGGGAGAGTCCGGCGGCCACCCAGACGGCGCCGAGGGAGACCTGCTGGACCCCTTCGTCGATGCCGTGGCGGATGAGCACCGGCAGCAGCAGCCCGGAGACCGCGTCCACCACCACCAGGGCCAGGCTCAGCGCCAGGGGGGCGCGGAAGCCCCGGAGCAACTGGCGCAGCCCGTAGCTCTCCTCGGCGCGGACCGCCTGGTCCTCGTCGACATCGGGGGTGTCGGTGGCCGGTGGCAGGGCGTCCACCCTGGCGAGCAGTTCGGGAGTGGCGGGCGCTCCGGCGAGGGCGCCGGCGAAGCTCCGGGGGGTGGGGCCGGCTCCCCCGCCCGGGAGCTTGTCGTCCGTGCCGCCCTCGCCGTCCTGTCGGGCGTTCTCGCGGACCCACAGGTCCGGGGTGACGCCGTTCTCCGCGTCCGTGCCCTGGGTGGTCAACTCGTCTTCGGGGCCGGTCAGTTCGTCGGAGGCGTCCGGTTCGCTGAGGAGCTGGCGGTAGAGGGGACATCGTTCCCGCAGTTCGGCGTCGGTGCCCTGGTCCACCAGCCGCCCCTCGTCCAGCACCGCGATCCGGTCGGCCAGCGCCAGGGTCGACTGGCGGTGGGCGATCAGCAGGGTGGTGCGGCCGGCCATCACCTCGCCCAGCGCCTGGTGGATGCGCTGCTCCACCTGGGCGTCGACGGCCGAGGTGGCGTCGTCGAGCACCAGCAGCCGGGGCCCCTCGCCCCCGGAGCCGGCCAGCATCGCCCGGGCCAGTGCGATGCGCTGGCGTTGTCCCCCGGAGAGGGTCAGGCCCTGCTCGCCGACCTCGGTGTCGTACCCCTGGGGCAGGGCGAGGACGAACTCCTCCGCCTGTGCGGCACGGGCGGCCTGCCGTACGGCGGCGTCCGAGGCCGTGGGGTGGCCGAAGGCGATGTTGGCGCGGATGGTGTCGGAGAACAGGAAGCTGTCCTCGGGGACCAGGCCGATGGCCGACCGCAGGGAGGTCTGCGTCAGCTCGCGGACGTCGTGACCCCCCACCCGGACCGCTCCCGAGTCCACGTCGTAGAACCGGGGCAGCAGCATGGCCAGGGTGGACTTGCCACTGCCCGAGGTGCCGACCACGGCCAGGGTCTCCCCCGGCTCGATCCGCAGGCTCAGTTCGTCCACCACCGGGCGCTGATGGTCGTAGGAGAAGCTGACCCGGTCGAACTCCACCGTGGCCGGGGCGTCCACCGGCAGGTCGTGGGCGTCGGGGGCCTCCTCGATCGCCGGTTCGGCGTCGATGAGTTCGTACACCCGCTCCACGCCGGCCCGGGCCTGCTGGCCCACGGTCAGCATCATGGTCAACATCCGCACCGGGCCGACCAGTTGGGCCAGGTAGGTGGAGAAGGCCACGAAGGTGCCGAGGGTGATCTCGCCCCGGGTGGCCATCCAGCCGCCGAAGGCCAGCATGGCGACCTGTCCCAGGGCGGGCACCGCCTGGAGCGCGGGGGTGTAGAGCGAGTTGAGCCGTACGGTGCGCAGCCGGGCGGCGAACAGCCGCCGGCTGACCTCCCGGACCTTGTCGGTCTCCTGGCCCTCCTGGCCGAAGCCCTTGACCACCCGGACCCCGCTGACGGACCCGTCCACCACGCCGGCCACGGCGCCCGCCTGCCCCTGGGCGTACCAGGTGGCGGGAAAGAGCCGGGTGCGGCTCCGGCCGGCGATGAACCACAGTGCGGGCGCCACCGCCAGCGCGACCAGGGTGAGCAGGGGCGACAAGGTGAGCATGACCACCAGCGAGACCAGGAACAGCAGGATGTTCCCGATCATCATCGGAGCCATGAACAGCAGCGACTGGATCAGCTGGAGGTCACTGGTGGCGCGGCCCACGACCTGGCCGGTGGACAGCTCGTCCTGTCTGCGCCCGTCCAGCCGTGTGATGGTGTCGAACATCCCCGTGCGCAGGTCGTGTTGGACGTCCATGGCGAGCTTGCCGCCGTAGTACCGCCGCAGGTAGGTCAAGCCGTAGATGACCACCGCGGTGAGCATCAGCAGGGTGATCCACAGCTCCAGACCGCCATGGCCGCCCACCACCACGTCGTCGATCACCACCTTGGTGATCAGTGGGACCAGGGCCATCAGACCCATGCCCAGCAGCGAGGCGCCCAGCGCCAGCGCCACGTTCCTGCGGTACCGCAGACATTCGCCGGTCAGTCTCCGCGCCCAGCCGGGCGCTTCCCGTCCCTTGTCCTGCCCCGTCACTCTCTGCCCTTCGGTCGTCCCGTCCCGTGGATCTTCCAGTGGTGCCGCAGGTGCAACGCAGGAATGGGGGTGCTCTCATCCCGAAGGCGGCGAATCGGCGTGAGAACGGACCTGCGGACCAGGTCTCCTCGGACCGTAGACCTAGGCAACGACAGGCTGCCAGGCCTGTGGATAACCCCCCGGAGCGTCACCGGCGGGCGCTGAGGGGCCGCGTCCGGTCCGGCCGGGTACGGCGAGAAGCCGGGTCCCGCCCGGCTTCCACGGAGCGGAGCGCGGCGGGGTACGGCGCAGAACGGCACGGTGACGGAGGCGCGGGGCACCACCGGAAAGGGTGAAGGCAAAGTGAAGATCGTGAAGATCGACGTGCCGGGCGAGAAGGCGCCGGACACAAAAGAAACGGCCCCGGCGAGGCACGCTCTCTCCCGGGGCCGTTCAGCGGGCGCCATCGGTGGCTGTTGTTGGACCAGCACCCCCCACGGGGCCAGCCCTGGACCAGCACCCCCCACAGGGCCAGTCCTTGCCGTCCGGTTTTCAACGCCTCACTCCCGCTGTGCGGGAACTGAATTCTGCCGAGAACCTTCGCAGGATGCACATCGACCGCACAAAACCAGTAACGATACGTAGAGCGCGTACTGCGTTACGTAACGTTTTGATAGCCGCCCCACTCACAGGGAAATCACCCTGACCTGCGGCAACAGAAGAACCCGTAGGCCACGAAAGGATAACGAGGTCGCAATGCGCGCAAATCGACCACAGCAACAAGCCCCGAAGAATGGCCGAAAACCAACCTTCAGCGAGTCCGGCATTACGGCCTTGTCGGATTTGGCACCCCCAACCAAGTGCTCACTCCCGGGAGTTGGCACTGCATGACCGCGCCGCGTGGACAGGCGGCACGCAGGGACGGCGACCATGGTCAACTCGGCGAGGCACCGGAGAAGTCGCCCCCGTTTACCGGGCGCCGACAACAGGACACGATCCGCCAACCACGAAGCGTCTCCGCCCGTTCACCGGAGGTCAGAGCGCCCCCTCGGCCCACCGCACCCCGCACGCACGATCGCCCTCCCCCTGTCCCGGCACCGGCCGGGAGACGTCGACCGAAACGGAACCGGCCCGTCCTACGGGACCCCGTCCCCTCGCCGCCCGGAAACTCCGTCCGGGCACCGACCACGATGAAGCCCCTTCAAACCCCCTTCGAGTTTCCTCAGCCACACCCCGCCCCTCGTCCGTGGCCGGACTCGAACGGACAAGCCACCTCGGTCCAGGGGGTCGGCCAGAACGGCGGAGGGCTCACACGGGTCGGCCTTCCGTCGGGGTCCCGGACTCCGATCGAGCCGGTACGCCACCCGGTCACACCCGTGCCACCGCAGGGCCGGCCGGCCTTCCGAGGGCCGAGGTGGCGCGCCCGTCGCTGACGCGGCCCGTAGCGGAACGCCCCGCCCGGCTTGTCGGACCGCCCGCCCGGATCCCGCCCCCACGGGTCACAATGGGCGACATGCCTCTGCCTCTGCCGCTGCCTCCGGCACCCAGCCGCTCCGAGTTGGTCGACCACCTGGTGCGCACCCGTATCGCGGGCGACGTGGCCACTCCCCGGGAGAACAACCTGGCCCACTTCCGCCAACTCGCCAACGGGGACCGCCACTACTGGTTCGGCCTGGAGTTCGGTGACCGCTGGGCGGACGAGCAGGACGTGCTGTCGGAGATGGCCGAACGCTGTGGGGTGAACGACGACCCGGACCACCGGGGCGGACAGGACACCATCGACCCGGAGTTGACGGTCGGGGCGCTGGAACGCGCGGCGGCGGAGTTGCGGAAGGTGGCCAAGTCACGAGGTCGGGTGCTGGTGGCGACCGGCCACCCGGGGGCGTTGTTGGACCTGCACGGCGCGACGGCGGCGGCGCTGCGCGGGGCCGGCTGCGAGGTGGTGCGGGTGCCGCTGGGTCTGATCGCGGACGAGGGGCTGGTGGCGCAGTTCAACGGGGTCGCGGTGTACGAGAGGGGGGCGTCACTGTGGCACACCCACTCCCCCGCCCCGATGAACGCCATCCTCTCCGCCCTGGAGCGGTCCGGGGAGCCGCTGCCGGACCTGGTGGTGGCCGACCACGGCTGGGCGGGCGCGGCGGCGCAGTGGGGGGTGGCCGCCGTGGGGTACGCGGACTGCAACGACCCGGCGCTGTTCCTCGCCGAGTCGGAGGGCACCCTGCGGGTGGCGATCCCGCTGGACGACCACGTGGCCGATCCGCGCTTCTACGAACCGATGACCGCCTATCTGCTGGACGCGGCCGGCCTGTTGGGCGACGAGGACTGAGCCGAGGGCGACCTCGGTGCACGTGCTCCGGGGGCGTGCTCAGTCCCTCGGGACGCGGACCACGCCCTCCTGGATCACCGACACCGCCAGCTGGCCGTCCCGGGTGAAGATCCGGCCCGAGGCCAGCCCCCGGCCGCCCTGCGCGGTGGGGCTGTTCTGGTCGTACAGCAGCCACTCGTCGGCTCGGAACGGGCGGTGGAACCACATGGCGTGGTCCAGGCTGGCCCCGACCACGTCCCCCACGGCCCAGCCGCCCCGGCCGTGGGCCAACAGCACCGAGTCCAGCAGGGTCATGTCGGAGACGTAGGTGGCCAGGCAGATGTGGGTGACCGGGTCGTCCCGCTCCCCCTGGACCTTGCCGCTGGTGCGGAACCACACCTGGGAACGGGGGTCCCCGGGGCGGCCGACCCTGCCGAAGGGCGGCTCCGCCACGTAGCGCAGGTCGATGGCCTCCCTGGCCTCCAGCAGCCGTTGGGGCACCGAGGGGTCGGCGAACACCCCCGCGTACCGGTCGAGGACCTCCTCGGGGGTGGGCAGGGTCTCGGGGTCGGGCACCTCGGGCATCGGTTCCTGGTGTTCCAGGCCCTCCTCGAAGCGCTGGTAGGAGGCCGAGAGGTGGAAGATCGGTTGTCCGTGCTGGACAGCGACGACCCGGCGGGTGGTGAAGGACTGGCCGTCCCGGATGCGGTCGACGGAGTAGACGATGGGCGCTCCGGGGTCCCCGGGGCGCAGGAAGTACGAGTGCAGGGAGTGCGGCAGTCGCCCCTCGGGCACCGTGCGGCACGCCGCCACCAGCGCCTGGGCGGCGACCTGGCCGCCGAAGACGCGGGGCACCAGGGAGGTGCGGCTGACGCCCCGGAAGATGTCCTGCTCGATCCGTTCCAGGTCCAGCAGGTCCAACAGGGACCGCAGTGCTTCGCTCATGAGCTTCTCGTCAGTGGGGGTCGGCCTGGCTGACCTGGTCACAGGCCCATGGACTTGGCGATGATGGAGCGCATCACCTCGCTGGTCCCACCGTAGATGCGGGTGACGCGGGTGTCCGCGTACAGGCGGGAGATGGGGTACTCGGTCATGTAGCCGTAACCCCCGTGCAACTGGAGGCACTTGTCGATGACACGGGCGGCCGTCTCGGTGGTGAACAGCTTGGCGGAGGCGGCGTCGGCGGGGGTCAGCTCCCCGGCGTCCAGGGCCTCCAGGGCCCGGTCGGACACCGCCTGCATGGCGTCCACGTCGGCCTTGCAGTCGGCCAGTACGAACTTGGTGTTCTGGAAGGAGGCAACCTCCCGGCCGAACACGGTGCGCTGGCGGACGTACTCCTGGGCGAAGCGCACCGCGGCGGCGGCCTGGGCGGTGGCCCCCAGGGCGATGCCCAGGCGTTCCTGGGGCAGGTTGTGGGTGAGGTACTCGAAGCCCCGGCCCTCCTCGCCGAGCAGGTCCTCGACCGGGACGCGGACGTCGGTGAAGGACAGTTCGGCGGTGTCGGAGGCCTTCAGGCCCAGCTTGTCGAGGCTGCGGCCCACCGCGTAGCCCTCGCTGCGGGTGTCGACGACCAGGATGGAGATGCCTCCGCGCCGGTCCTCGGGGGTGGGCGGTGAGGTGCGGCAGCAGACCAGGACGCGGTCGGCCTGTACCCCGCCGGTGATGAAGGTCTTGGCGCCGTTGAGGACGTAGTGGCGGCCGTCCTCGGAGAGCCTGGCGGTGGTCTTCATGCCGGCGAGGTCGGAACCGGTGCCGGGCTCGGTCATGGCGATCGCGGTCATCAGCTCGCCGGAGACGAAGTGCGGCAGCCAGCGCCGCTTCTGCTCCTCGGTGGCGTACTTGAGGATGTACGGCAGGCAGAGGGCGGTGTGCACGCTGGAGCCGCCGAAGCTGACCCCGGCGCGGGCGCACTCCTCGGTGATCACCGCGTTGAACTTGAAGCTGCTCTCGCCGGCCCCGCCGTACTCCTCGGGCACCTCGATGCCGAAGATCCCCAGCTCACCCAGCTGCTTGTACAGCTCGCGCGGTACGTACCCCTGCTCCATCCACTGGGGATAGAAGGGGACGACCCGCTCGTTGACGAACTCCCGGATGGTCTGACGGAACGCCTCGTGGTCCTCGTTGAATACGGTGCGACGCATCCGTACGCCTCCCTCGCTCACCGGTGGGCCGGGCGGTAGCTAAGCGCTTGCTCACCCCTGAGGGGCAAGCTACCCACCGACCCCCACCCTGTCCAGGGCGGGGCTCACGGGGGCACCCGTCGATGATCCGTCCGGGCGGGGGATCGCGCACCCGGGGCACACCCCGAGGGCCCCGGGGCTCAGGGGGTGGCGGCGGCGAAGGCGCCCCGGGCCAGCCGGTGGAGCAGCGCGGCGGTGGTGTCCCGCCCCGGACGGGCGGGACGGCCACTGAGGTGGGGGGTGGAGTTCAGCAGCCCGAACACCGAGTGGACCGCCACCCGGGCCTCCAGCTCCGGTAGCCGGGGGTACACCGCGCGGACCACCTGCACCCACAACTCGACGTACTGGCGCTGGAGTTGCCGCACCCGCCGGCGGTCGGCCGGACGCAGCCGGTCCAGCTCCCGGTCGTGCAGGGTGATCAGCGCGCGGTCGTCGAGGGCGAACTCGATGTGCCCCCGGATCAGCGCGTCGAGGGTGGCCTCGGGGGCGAGCTGAGCCTCCTCCGACTCGGCCAGCCGCTGGCACCCGCCCTCGTGAAGGCGTTCGCTGATGCCGACCAGCAGTTCGGAGAGCATGGCGTCCTTGCCGGCGAAGTGCCGGTAGAGCCCGGGGCCGCTGATGCCGACGGCCGCCCCGATCTCGTCGACCCCCACCCCGTGGAAGCCGCGTTCGGCGAAGAGGCGGGCGGCTTCACGCAGGATCTGCTCGCGTCGGGTGGGCGCAGCGGTACTCATGGGCTCATCCTAGACAGGGCCGTTAGTAGCCGTTAACCTGACGGACATACGTTAACGTGCATTAACGCACCGTCGCGACCGCGGGCCCAGCGGCGTGGCGGCCCCCTCCAGGCACTCATCGAGAGGCTCGTACCGCGATGGAGCAGGCACCGACGCTGAGCAGCGCCGCCGATCCGGCGTCCGAGGCCAGCCGGACCAACGCCACCGCCCACCGGGAGCTGGCGGCCGAGTTGCGCGAGCGACTGGCCACCGCCCGCCTCGGCGGCGGCACCCGCGCCCGCGAGCGGCACACCGCACGCGGCAAGCTGCTGCCCCGCGACCGGGTGGACACCCTGCTGGACCCCGGTTCGCCCTTCCTGGAGGTGGCCCCGCTGGCCGCCGAGGGGATGTACGGCGGATCGGCGCCCTCGGCCGGGGTGATCGCCGGCATCGGCCGGGTCAGCGGACGGGAGGTGCTGGTCATCGCCAACGACGCCACCGTCAAGGGCGGCACCTACTACCCGATGACGGTGAAGAAGCACCTGCGGGCCCAGGAGATCGCCCTGGAGAACCGCCTGCCCTGCGTCTACCTGGTCGACTCCGGCGGCGCCTTCCTGCCCATGCAGGACGAGGTGTTCCCGGACCGCGAGCACTTCGGGCGGATCTTCTACAACCAGGCGCGGATGTCGGGCGCCGGCATCCCCCAGATCGCCGCGGTGATGGGATCCTGCACCGCCGGCGGCGCCTACGTACCGGCGATGAGCGACGAGGCGGTGATCGTCCGGGAGCAGGGCACCATCTTCCTGGGCGGCCCCCCGCTGGTGAAGGCGGCCACCGGTGAGGTGGTGACCGCCGAGGAGCTGGGCGGCGGCGAGGTGCACTCCCGCACCTCCGGGGTCACCGACCACCTGGCCGAGGACGACGCCCACGCCCTGCGGATCGTGCGGAACATCGTCGCCACCCTGCCCGAGCGCGGCCCGCTGCCCTGGGCGGTGCGGCCGACCGAGGAGCCGGCGCACGACCCGGCCGAGCTGTACGAGGTGGTGCCGGTCGACTCCCGCACCCCCTACGACGTACGGGAGGTCATCGCCCGCGTGGTGGACGGCTCCCGTTTCCAGGAGTTCAAGGCCGAGTACGGCACCACCCTGGTCACCGGCTTCGCCCACGTCCACGGCCACCCGGTCGGGATCGTCGCCAACAACGGCATCCTGTTCTCCGAGTCCGCCCAGAAGGGCGCCCACTTCATCGAACTGTGCGACCAGCGCGGCATCCCGCTGCTGTTCCTCCAGAACATCTCCGGCTTCATGGTGGGCCGGGACTACGAGGCCGGCGGCATCGCCAAGCACGGGGCCAAGATGGTCACCGCCGTCGCCTGCGCCCGGGTCCCCAAGCTGACCGTGGTGATCGGCGGCTCGTACGGCGCCGGCAACTACTCCATGTGCGGCCGGGCCTACTCCCCCCGCTTCCTGTGGATGTGGCCCAACGCCAAGATCTCCGTGATGGGCGGGGAACAGGCCGCCTCGGTGCTCGCCACCGTCAAGCGGGACCAGTTGGAGGCCCGGGGCGAGGAGTGGAGCGCCGAGGACGAGGAGGCGTTCCGCGCCCCGGTGCGCGAGCAGTACGAGACCCAGGGCAACGCCTACTACGCCACCGCCCGGCTGTGGGACGACGGGGTCATCGACCCGGCCCAGACCCGTACGGTGCTGGGCCTGGCGCTCACCGCCTGCGCCAACGCGCCCCTGCCCGCCACCAGTTCGCCTGCCACCACGCCGGGCTTCGGCGTCTTTCGGATGTGAGGGACCACCCGTGACGATGTCCGACGGCAACCTGTTCGACACGGTCCTGGTGGCCAACCGGGGCGAGATCGCGGTACGCGTCATCCGTACCCTCCGCGAGCTGGGCATCCGCTCGGTGGCGGTCTACAGCGACGCCGACCGCGACGCCCGCCATGTGCGCGAGGCCGACACCGCCGTACGGCTGGGGCCGGCCGCCGCCTCGGAGAGCTACCTCTCCGTACCCCGGCTCCTGGACGCGGCCCGCCGCACCGGCGCCCAGGCCGTCCACCCCGGTTACGGCTTCCTCGCCGAGAACGCCGCCTTCGCCCGCGCCTGCGTCGAGGCCGGGCTGGCCTTCGTCGGCCCCTCGGCCGAGGCCATCGAGCTGATGGGCGACAAGATCCGCGCCAAGGAGACCGTACGGGCCGCCGGGGTGCCGGTGGTGCCCGGCTCCTCGGGCAGCGGACTGGACGACGCCCAACTGGCCGCCTCCGCACGGGAGATCGGCACCCCCGTGCTGCTGAAGCCCTCCGCCGGGGGCGGCGGCAAGGGGATGCGGCTGGTGCGCGACGAGACGCTGCTGGAGGAGGAGATCGCCGCCGCCCGACGGGAGGCGCTGAGTTCCTTCGGCGACGACACCCTGCTGGTGGAGCGCTGGATCGACCAGCCCCGCCACATCGAGGTCCAGGTGCTGGCGGACGGCCACGGCACCGTGCTGCACCTGGGCGAGCGGGAGTGCTCCCTCCAGCGCCGGCACCAGAAGATCGTGGAGGAGGCGCCCAGCCCGCTGCTGGACGAGGCCACCCGGGCCGCCATGGGCGAGGCCGCCGTACAGGCCGCCCGCTCCTGCGGCTACGTCGGCGCCGGCACCGTGGAGTTCATCGTCCCCGGTGGCGACGGCGACATCCCGCACTACTTCATGGAGATGAACACCCGCCTCCAGGTCGAGCACCCGGTCACCGAACTCGTCACCGGGCTGGACCTGGTGGAGTGGCAGCTACGGGTGGCCGCCGGCGCCCGGCTCCCGTTCGCGCAGACGGACATCCGCCTGGAGGGGCACGCGGTCGAGGCCCGTATCTGCGCCGAGACCGCCCGGGTCACCGGGGACCGGGTGGACTTCCTCCCGTCGGCCGGCCGGGTGCTGGCCCTCCGCGAACCCGAGGGGGTACGCACCGACGCCGGCTGGAGCGCCGGCTCCGAGGTGGGCACCACCTACGACCCCATGCTGGCCAAGGTCATCGCCTACGGCCCCGACCGGGCCGCCGCCCTGCGCCGGCTGCGCGCCGCCCTGGGCGAGCTGACCGTACTGGGCCTGGACACCAACACCGGGTTCCTGCGCCGGCTGCTGGCCCACCCCCAGGTGGTCAGCGGCGAGCTGGACACCGGGCTGGTGGACCGGGAGGCCGCCGCGCTGGTGTCGGAGGAGGTGCCCGAGCGGGTGTGGGCCACGGCCGCGCTGCTGCGGCACTCCGCGCTGGAGCCCGGGACCGACCGGGGCTGGACCGACCCCTTCGACCTGCCCTCGGGCTTCCGGTTGGGGGGCGAACCGGCCTGGACGGCCTACCCGTTGAAGGCACCCGGCGGCCAGCCGGTGACCGTCCGGGTGCGGGGCCGGGGCACCGACACCGAGGTGGCCGTTGGGGACGGCGGTCCGGTACCTGCCCATGTGGTGGCCGACCGGGACGACGAGGTCCTGCTGTGCTGGGACGGGGTCACCGAACGGTTCGCCCACGCCGGCGACTGGCTGGGGCAGGGCGGCGACAGCTGGAGGCTGGGCGACCACGACCCGGTGGAGGCGGTGCTGCGTGGCGCGCACGGCGCGCACGGCGCGGACGCCCTGACCGCCCCCATGCCGGGAACGGTCACGGTGGTCAAGGCCGCCGTGGGGGACGAGGTGACCGCCGGCCAGAGCCTGGTGGTGGTGGAGGCCATGAAGATGGAGCACGTCATCGCCGCGCCCCACGACGGCACCGTGATCGAGCTGGACGTACGTCCGGGCAGCACCGTCGCCATGGACCAGGTGCTGGCCGTGGTGGACCCGCACGGCGAGGAGGCGGCGAGCGATGGCTGACGGACTGCCGATGACGGTGCCGGCCGAGGGCCTGCCGTCGCGGGTGCGGATCTACGAGGTCGGCCCCCGGGACGGACTACAGAACGAGAAGGGCATCGTACCGGTCGAGGTGAAGGCCGAGTTCGTGCACCGCCTGTACGAAGCGGGGCTGCGGGACGCGGTCGAGGTCACCAGCTTCGTACACCCCCGGTGGGTGCCCCAGCTGGCCGACGCCGAGGAGCTGGTGCCCCTGCTGGCGGACCTGCCGGACGAGTTGCCCCGGCCGGTGCTGGTGCCCAACTCCCGGGGCGCCGAGCGGGCGTTGGCCCACGGGTGCCGGCACGTGGCGGTGTTCGCCTCGGCCACCGAGTCCTTCGCCAAGGCCAACCTGAACCGTACGGTCGACGAGTCCCTGGCCATGTTCGAGCCGGTGTTGCGGCGGGCCAAGTCCGAGGGCCAGTGGGTGCGCGGCTACGTCTCCATGTGCTTCGGCGACCCCTGGGAGGGCCCGGTGCCCGCCGAGCAGGTGGTGCGGGTGTGCCGGGCGCTGGTGGACATGGGCTGCGACCAGTTGAGCCTGGGCGACACCATCGGGGTGGCCACCCCGGGCCAGGTCGTCCGGCTGCTGCGGCTGCTGAACGAGGCCGGGGTGCCCGACGAGCTGCTGGCCGTGCACTTCCACGACACCTACGGGCAGGCGCTCGCCAACACCCTGGCCGCCCTCCAGCACGGGGTCACCACCGTGGACGCCTCGGCCGGCGGCCTGGGTGGCTGCCCGTACGCCAAGAGCGCCACCGGCAACCTGGCCACCGAGGACCTGGTGTGGATGCTGCGCGGCCTCGGTATCGACACCGGCGTCGACCTGGACAAGCTGGCCGCCACCAGTCGGTGGATGGCCGAGCGTCTGGGCCGCCCCAGTCCCTCCCGCACGGTCCGCGCCCTCGGCTGAGCCCGTCAGCGCCAACCGGCGGACCGGCCCCGTCCGGCGCGACCGACATCCCGGCGATCCCACAAGGAGCCTGAGAACCATGGCCATTGACCACCGTCTGACCCCCGAACACCAGGAACTGCGCAAGACCGTCGAGGAGTTCGCCCGCGACGTGGTGGCCCCCAAGATCGGCGACTACTACGAGCGGCACGAGTTCCCCTACGAGATCGTCCGCGAGATGGGCCGGATGGGCCTGTTCGGGCTACCGTTCCCCGAGGAGTACGGCGGCATGGGCGGTGACTACCTGGCCCTGGGCATCGCCCTGGAGGAGCTGGCCCGGGTGGACTCCTCGGTGGCCATCACCCTGGAGGCCGGGGTGTCCCTGGGCGCCATGCCGATCTACCTGTTCGGCACCGACGAGCAGCGCGACGAGTGGCTGCCCAAGCTGTGCAGCGGCGAGATGCTGGGCGCCTTCGGGCTGACCGAGCCGGAGTGCGGTTCGGACGCCGGCGGCACCCGTACCACCGCGGTGCGGGACGGCGACGAGTGGGTGATCAACGGCACCAAGTGCTTCATCACCAACTCCGGCACCGACATCACCGGCCTGGTCACGGTCACCGCAGTCACCGGCCGCAAGCCCGACGGCCGGCCGCGCATCTCCTCCATCCTGGTGCCCTCCGGCACCCCCGGCTTCACGGTCGCCGCCCCCTACTCCAAGGTCGGCTGGAACGCCTCGGACACCCGCGAGCTGTCCTTCTCCGACGTACGGGTGCCGCTGGCCAACCTGGTCGGTGAGGAGGGCCGGGGCTACGCCCAGTTCCTGCGCATCCTGGACGAGGGCCGGATCGCCATCTCCGCGCTGGCCACCGGTCTGGCCCAGGGCTGTGTGGACGAGTCGGTGCGGTACGCCAAGGAACGGGAGGCCTTCGGCAAGCCCATCGGCGCCAACCAGGCCATCTCCTTCAAGCTGGCCGACATGGAGATGCGGGCCCACACCGCCCGGCTCGCCTGGTACGACGCCGCCTCGCGCCTGCTGGCCGGCGAACCGTTCAAGAAGCAGGCCGCGATGGCCAAGCTGTACTCCTCGGAGATCGCGGTCACCAACGCCCGCGAGGCCACCCAGATCCACGGCGGCTACGGCTTCATGAACGAGTACCCGGTCGCCCGGATGTGGCGGGACTCCAAGATCCTGGAGATCGGCGAGGGCACCAGCGAGGTCCAGCGGATGCTGATCGCCCGCGAGTTGGGCCTGTAACCACCGGCGTCCACCCGGTAGGCGGGGGCCCAGCCGGTCCGTCGAGGGCGAGCGCGGGCCCCCGCCCGTCGGGCGGGTCGTCGATCAGCCCGCCGACGCGCACGGTACGGTCCGCCGGCGCCCGGCACCCGTGGGCAGTCGGGCACCCGGTGGGCCGCCCCGCGTGGGCGGCTCCCCCGGTCTGCCCGGACCACGGTCCGGCAACGCCTCGCCGGGCAGGGCTACTTGGACCCGCGACCCCGGGCTGAACGGGCCCGACATACGGCGGCCGGTGGGCGGCCGGTGGGGCACCCAGGTAAGCCAGAGTGCGCGGCCCAAGGGCCAGCAACACCCCGCCGGGCAGGGCTACTTGGACCCGCGGCCCCGGGCTGAACAGGTCCGACATACGGCGGCCGGTGGGGCGCAGGGCAGGCCCGCCTCCCGGTGCCCCCCGATTCGGTTCCCCGGCCCGGGTGCCCCGCCCCCGGGGAGCCGGACATTCGCCTGGGCCCTCTCGGGGTTACCCCGACCACCGCCCAGGGCTCCCGGAGCCCTCCGGGGCACCGCACGGTGACGTCGACGCCCCACGGCACGGCTCCCCGGGAGGCCCCGTAACGGGGGCTGCCCCACGGTCCGGGGGTGCCGGCCCCGCACCCCACTCAGCCCGCTCACCCCACGATCATCCCTCCGGTCCGCCCGCCCCCGCCCGACCCGTCAGCCGGCGTGGACCGTCCACCTCTGGCCCAAGTCCCCACCCACGGAGGGCCGGAGGGCCGCGCACCGGGACGACGCCGGCCTCCCGCAGAGCAGACCCGGGTCTCCCCCTGCCGGGCGCCCGGAGGCCCCCGCGTACGGCTCCACGCGTCAGCGCGCGACGCCCCGGGTACACCCAGCGGGTACGTCCGGGAAGGGGTACGTCCGAGGCGGGCGGGCCCTCCCCTCCGCCGTGCGAGAGGCTGAGCGACTTGCCCGTACCTCCGTCCCGCTACCGGGACCTGATGACCCGTGACCTGATGCTGTGGGCACTGGTCGCCCTCGCCAGCAAGGCCCCGGTGGCCATGGCTCCGCTGGCGCTGGTGTTCCTGAGCCGGCAGAGCCCCGGCGGCTACACCCTGGGCGCCGGTCTGGCCTCCGCGTATGTGGTGGGCGAGGTGGTGGGGGCGCCCCTGCTCGGGGCCCGGCTGGTCCGTGGCCGGGCGCGGCGCCAACTGGCGGTCGGACTGGTGGCCGGGGCGGTCTGCTTCGGTGCCCTGCCCCTGGCCGGCTCCGCCCCCGCCCCGGTACTGGTCGCCCTCGCCTTCCTCGCCGGAGCGGCTCCCGCCGCCTGCCCCGGGGGCACCCGCGCGCTGCTGACCCGGCTGGTCGCCGAGGAGGCGGTACCCCGCGCGCTGAGTGTCGAGGCCACCCTGACCCAGGTCGTCTGGGCGACCACCCCGGGACTGGTGGTGGTCCTGGCGCTGCAACTCCACCCCGGTGCCCCGCTGGTGCTGGCCGGCGTCCTGGCGGTGGTGGCCGCCTTCGGGCTCGCCCGGCTGCCGGAGCCCGGAGAATCCCCGCCCACCGCGTCCTCGCCGCCTGCGGTGGGCCGGGCCCTGCTGTCCGGCTGGCCCGTCTACCTCACCAGCGCGGCGGCCATGGCGATGCTCGCCACCGCCGAACTCGTACTCCCCGCCCTCCTGGAGGAGCGCCAGGTCCCGGTGGGCTGGGCCGGACCGCTGCTCGCCGCCTTCGCCCTGGTCAGCGCGGCCGGAGCGTTCTGTTACGGGCTCCGCTCCTGGCCCGGTTCGCCCCGTGCCCAGAGCCTGGTGTTCCTGCTCCTCACCGCGGGGTGCCTCAGCCTGATCACCGTCCTGCCGGGGGTACCGGGCATCGCCCTGGGGCTCCTGCTGGCCGGCGTCTTCCAGTCCGGGGCGATGATCACCCGCAACCTCAGCCTCCGGGAGCAACTGCCCGGCCACACCCATGCCGCCGCCTACTCGGTGATGTACGCGGTCGGGGGTGTGGGGTACAGCCTGACGGCCTCCCTGTCCGCCCTGGCCCTGGACCGGGCGGGTCCCTCGACCGCGATCCTCGGCGGGGTCGCGGTGACCCTGCTCGCCACCGTGGTCAGCGCCCTGGCCGAGGGCCGTTCCGCCCGGGAGTCGCACCGCTGACCGCCGGTTCGCCCACCCCGGACACCGCGAACCACCGTGCGGGCGGCGGGAGTTGCCCGGCCACCCCACGCGCCAGGTTCACCCCGGTGGGCGCCCGAGGGCGACCGCGGGCCCCTGGTGGTCGGGGCCACAGGTACCCCTCCGGGTCGCGGCAGGCGACCGCGCGGCGGGGTGGGCACACGCGACGACGGTGAGCGCCGAGGCCCGAGGGCGAGCCCCGTCGTACCCCGGGACGGGGCCCAGGGGGTCGCGGCACCAACCGACCCCCGCGCCGGCCGTCCGGGCTCCGGCTCGTACGGTCCCGCCAACGCCCCGGGGAGTGGCCGGTCCGAGGGTGCCGCCCGGGACACGGGCCGCCCGCACCGGTCACCGGACGACGGGACGTACCGCGACAGGCCCCGTCCGGTGGACGGGGCCCGTACACGACCGTCGGTCCGGCCCGGGCGGGTCACCGGGCCGGACCGACGGGGTGGGTCACCTGTCGGGCCAGGGAACCTCGGAGGCGGGGTGGTAGCCGATGCCGAGGGCGTCCCAGCGGGGGCCCTGGGCGGCCAGCCTCTGCTTGTAACCGTCCCAGCCCAGCGCCTTCTTGGCGGACCAGCCGAGTTCGGCGGCTCCGGGGAGGCGGGGGAAGGCCATCAGGTCCATGTGGGCGTTGGTGGAGATGGTCTCCGTCCACATGGGGGCCTCGACACCGATCACGGAGTCGGCCGGGGCGCCCTTGAGGAAGCTGCCCGGCTCCCAGCTGTAGGACTGCTCGGTGTCCACGTAGCCGGCCCAGCTCAGACCGATCGGGGTGGACTCGTCGTACTTCATGTCCAGGTAGACGCGGTTGGCCGGGGACAGCAGCAGCTTGGTGCCCTTCTTGGCGGCGTCGATGACCTCCTTCTCGTTGGCCTCGGTGCCCCAGTACTGCGCGACCGCGCCCTTGGCGGGCTTGGCGCCGGTCAGCTGGTGCCAACCCACCACGGTCTTGCCGTACTTGGCGACCGTGGCCTGGGCCTTGTCCATGAAGGCGACGTAGTCCTCGTGCTCGGTGGCGTGTGCCTCGTCGCCGCCGATGTGCAGGTACTTGCCGGGGGTCAGCTCGGCGATCTCCCGCACCACGTCGTCCACGAAGTCGTAGGTGACGTCCTTGTCCACGCACAGCGAGCTGAACCCGACCTCGATGCCGGTGTAGAGCGGGGGCGCCTTGCCGTCACAGTTGAGTTCGGCGTAGGAGGCCAGCGCGGCGTTGGTGTGGCCCGGCATGTCGATCTCCGGGACGACCTCCAACTGCCGTTCGGCGGCGTACTTCAGCAGTTCGCGGTACTGGTCCTTGGTGTAGTGACCGCCCTCGCCACCGCCGACCTGGGTGCTGCCGCCGTACTCGGTCAGCCGGGGCCACGAGTCGATGGCGATACGCCAGCCCTGGTCGTCGGACAGGTGAAGGTGCAGCTTGTTGAACTTGTAGAGCGCCATGTGGTCGATGTAGCGCTTGACCTGGTTGACGCTCAGGAAGTGGCGGGACACGTCCAGCATGGCGCTGCGGTACTCGTAGCGGGGGCTGTCGGTGATGGTGCCGCCCGCCACCTGCCAGGGTCCGGTCTGCTCCTCGCGGGACTCCACGGAGGCCGGCAACAGCTGGCGCAGGGTCTGGGTGCCGTAGAACAGACCGGCCACCTTGGGCGCGGTGATGGTCAGTTCCTCGGGGGACGAGGTGAGCCGGTAGCCCTCCTTGCCGAGCCCCTTGGTCTTCGCCCCGTCCTCGTCCAGGACCAGGCGGATGTGCTTGCCGGTGTCGCGGTTGTGTCCGTCGCTGGTGACCGGCAGCTTGAACCCGGTGGAGGGGCGCAGCAGTTGGGCCAGCTTCTCGCCGACGTCGTGGGCCTCGATGGACACCTGGATGTGGCTGGAGCGGTTCAGGGTGAACGGCTCGCCCTTCGGCTTGGCCGACGTGGGGGCCGGGATGATCTGGTCCAGGGCGGTGGGCTCCTTGGCCGGCCGGGGCTGGGCGGTGGCGGGGCTGACGGCGACCGCGCCGGCGGTGGCGATCAGCAGCAGGGAGCCGAGCAGCCTGGGTACGGCCGCGCGGGTGCGTCTGGTTCGGGCACGAGGTCTCACGGACGTTCCCCTTCGATGGGCGCTTCACGTGCGGTTCGACGCCCACCTATGAGACGGGGAGGCCGATGGCGGGTCAAGGGGTGTAGACCAATCTTCCTCAACGGGTCCACGGGAGAGGCCTCGCCTCCCCCTCCCTTCTGCCGGGATTCTGCCCGAATTCGGGCAGATTTCTTGCGGTGCCTCTCGCCGCCGTCCACTATCTACGAGTGAGCCGTCGCCGCGTACCCCCGCACGAGGACCTGGTCGAGCACCTGGTCCGCTCCACGCCCCTGGGCAGGGGGGAAGCCGCCCGGGTGGTGATGGACGTGCTGGCGTACTTCGACGAGAGCACCGAGGAGTTCGTCCGCCGACGCCACCGGGAACTGCGGGGCCAGGGACTCACCAACCCCGCGATCTACGAACGGATCCTGGAGGAACTCCCCCACCGCGCGGTCGCCCCACCGGCCCTGTCGCCGCGTCAGGTCCGCCGGATCATCTACGGCTGACCCACACACCACACGGCTCGCCCCCATGTCGCCCCCATGTCGCTGTCGTATCGCCGTCGTGTCGCCTGGGCGACGCGCCGTCCACTCCCCCAGCATCACCACCAACAGCCCGGACCAGCACCACAGAACGGAGACACCCACCATGTGCGGGATCGTCGGATACATCGGCAAGCGAGACGTGGCCCCCCTCCTCCTCGAAGGGCTCCAGCGCCTGGAGTACCGGGGCTACGACTCCGCCGGGCTGGCCATCCAGCCACGGTCCGGCAACGGTCTGCGGGTCGTGAAGGCCAAGGGCCGGGTGCGGGACCTCCAGGAGCGGGTACCCAAGCGCTTCGCCGGCACCACCGGCATCGCCCACACCCGCTGGGCCACCCACGGCGCCCCCGGCGACGACAACGCCCACCCCCACCAGGACGCCGAGGGCCGGGTGGCCCTGGTGCACAACGGCATCATCGACAACGCCGACGAACTGCGGGCCAAACTGCTGGCCGACGGGGTGGAGTTCACCTCCGAGACCGACACCGAGGTGCTCGCCCACCTCATCGGCCGCGCCCAGGCCGAGACCCTGGAGGAGCGGGTACGCGAGGCCCTGCGGCTGATCGAGGGCACCTACGGCATCGCGGTGCTCCACGCCGACTTCCCGGACCGCATCGTGGTCGCGCGCAACGGTTCCCCGGTGGTGCTGGGCATCGGGGAGCGGGAGATGTTCGTGGCCTCGGACGTGGCCGCCCTGGTCTCCCACACCCGCCAGGTGGTGACCCTGGACGACGGCGAGATGGCCACCCTCAAGGCCGACGACTACCGCACGTACACCACCGAGGGCTCCCGGACCACCGCCTCCCCCACCACCGTGGAGTGGGAGGCCGAGTCCTACGACATGGGCGGCCACGACACCTACATGCACAAGGAGATGCACGAGCAGGCCGACGCGGTGGACCGGGTGCTGCGCGGCCGTATCGACGACCGCTTCTCCACCGTGCGGCTGGACGGGCTCAACCTGGACGCCCGGGAGGCCCGGGGCTTCCGCCGGGTGAAGATCCTCGGCTGCGGCTCCGCGTACCACACCGGCCTGATCGGGGCCCAGCTGATCGAGCAGCTCGCCCGGGTACCGGCCGACGCCGAACCCGCCAGCGAGTTCCGCTACCGCAACCCGGTGGTGGACCCCGACACCCTCTACGTCGCGGTCAGCCAGTCCGGCGAGACCTACGACACCCTCGCCGCCGTGCAGGAGCTGAAGCGCAAGGGCGCCCGGGTGCTGGGCGTGGTCAACGTGGTGGGCAGCGCCATCGCCCGGGAGACCGACGGCGGGGTGTACGTCCACGCCGGCCCCGAGGTGTGCGTGGTCTCCACCAAGTGCTTCACCAACACCGCCGTGGCCTTCGCCCTGCTGGCGCTGCACCTGGGCCGCATCCGCGACCTGTCGGTGGCCGACGGCCGGCGGATCATCGAGGGTCTGCGCAAGCTGCCGGAGCAGATCGCCGAGGTCCTGCGCGGCGAGGACCGGATCCGTGAACTGGCCGCCGCCTACGCCGAGTCGCGCAGCATGATGTTCGTGGGGCGCGTCCGGGGCTACCCCATCGCGCTGGAGGCCTCGCTCAAGCTCAAGGAGATCTCCTACATCCACGCCGAGGCCTACCCGGCCTCGGAGCTGAAGCACGGCCCCCTCGCCCTGATCGAGCCGGCCACCCCGACGGTGGCGATCGTGCCGGACGACGACCTGCTGGAGAAGAACCGGGCCACCCTGGAGGAGATCAAGGCACGGTCCGGCCGCATCCTGGCCGTCGCCCACCAGGAGCAGGACCGCGCCGACCACACCGTGGTGGTCCCCCGCAACGAGGTGGAGCTGGACCCGATCCTGATGGGCATCCCGCTCCAGCTGCTGGCCTACCACGTGGCCACCCTGCTCGGCCGGGACATCGACAAGCCCCGCAACCTCGCCAAGTCGGTCACCGTGGAGTGAGGGAACGAGAGGGGCCGCCGGCGCAGTTGCGAACACCGTGGGCGGCCCCGGAAGTGGGCGATCCCCCGTGCGGGCCACCAACCGCACGGGGGATCGCCTCCCCTTGTGCCGGCGTCGCCCACCACGCCGGCGAAGTGCCGCCTGACCGGGACCGTCACCTCCCGGGAGCGGCTCGCTTGTCTTCGTATATGCCCCGCCGGAGCGCCCTAACCACCTCTACGTGCGGGTAGTTTTGTCTCCAGGTCGACACTTTCCCAACGGGAACTCCCCGCCGGCGCCCGGGAGTTGGCCACACCACCCCGCCACCCATGGGAAGACCCGGCGGTCAGGAGGCCAGGACCGGAATCAGGGCCGGGGTCAGGGAATGACGATGACCGGGCGCTGCGCCCGTCTGGCGAGCCGCCCGGCCACGGATCCGAACATGCGCCCCACCAGTCCGTGGGTGGAGCCGACCACGATCGCGTCGGCCTCGTACTCCCGGCCGACCTCCTCCAGCTCGTGACAGATGTCGCCGCCCCGCTCCACCAGGATCCAGGGCACCTCGGCCAGGTGCTCGGCACAGGCCAGCTCCAGCCCCAGCACCTCGGTGCGGTGGTCGGGCATCTCCACGAAGACCGGGGGCTCGCAGCCCGCCCACACCGTGGTGGGCAGCCGGTTGGCGACGTGGACGATGATCAGCCCCGAGCCGGTACGCCGGGCCACCCCGATCGCGTACGCCAGGGCGCGTTCGCTGGAGGTGGAACCGTCGAACCCCACGACCACGCCGTGCCTGAACGCCGGATCACAGGACGCACTCGACTCCGCGTCCGCTTCGGGAACCAGCAGGTCGTCTGCCGCCTGCTCGCGGTCTGTCGGTTCGGGGATCTCGTGACCAGCCATGGCGTTCTCGGCGAAGGTGAGCCTCTCACGGGAGGAGCTGGATGGACTTCATGGGGAATGAGGGGACACGTCGGCGTTCTTCTCGATGGTTCGGCCGCTGTGGGCTGCCTCATGCCCTACCCCAAGGGTAAGCGGGTACTCCCCCCTTGCCCAGACATCGTGTAACCGCCACGGAGCGGTGCGGCACCACGACCCCGGCTCCCGGCCCCCGACAGGCCCCCGGAGAGCCCCTCGGAGGCGCTCCCCCAAGGGGAACCGGCACCACACGCCCGCGAGGGGTCGCGGTCACCGCCGACCGACGCCCCGAGGTCAGCGGGCCGCTCCCGGACGCCGGCCCGCACGACGGTGCCGTGCGTACGGGTCCGGCCACCGTCAGTGACCCCGCTCGGGGCGGAGCGCGGACCGGGGTCACCGAGCAGGCGCCCGGAGGCCGGCCGTGGCCCGATCCGCACGTCCACCACGGTGGCGGCTACGCCCCCTGAGGGGGTCCCGGTGGACGGCCGCCGGAGTGGGACTGGCCACAGCAGGGGAGGCGCAACGGGCGCACACTCGATGCACTGGTGGCACGTGACGGCGCAAAGACCCGGGAGATGACTGGATCGCACGGCCGACTCCCCTGTTTTTCGGCCAACTTCACGCGGCTGAAAGGCGGTTGATAAGGAGGTCAGAGCGTCATCGGGCCCCGATGGCATAAGGGAGGAAATACCCCCGTGCGCCCCCTGACCACGAGCCGAGCAGGGGATGCGCACTTCCCAACCCACCTCGGGAATGAAACCCTTTGTGATCGAACGCTTTACGCCAAGTTGTCATGTCGACTTAGCGTCGGGTGGTGAACTTGTCTTGCCCACCTCATCCGACGCAGTAGATTCGATCTTGGCTATCGCCGCGGGGGAGTTAGTGCAGGCCCTAGAAGAACGCGACGACTGAGGGGGGCTTAGGTCCAATGAGCCAGGACTCCACGAGCGGCCCGGCGCCGACCCGCAGGCTGGCCGCGCGCCGGCGCCGAGAGATCGTGGCGGTGTTGCTCTTCAGCGGAGGACCCATATTCGAGAGTTCGATCCCACTCTCTGTCTTCGGAATCGACCGGCAGGACGCCGGCGTCCCCCGCTATCGGCTGTTGGTGTGCGCGGGCGAGGACGGCCCTCTGCGCACCACCGGCGGCCTCGAACTGACCGCCCCCTACGGCCTGGAGGCGCTCAACCGCGCCGGCACCGTGGTGGTCCCCGCGTGGCGCTCGATCACCCAGCCACCGCCTCCGGCGGTGCTGGCCTCGCTGCGCCAGGCGCACGAGGAGGGTGCCCGGATCATCGGACTGTGCACCGGGGCCTTCGTGCTGGCCGCGGCCGGGCTGTTGGACGGCAGACCAGCCACCACCCACTGGATGTACGCGCCGACGCTGGCGAAGCGGTACCCGGCCGTCCACGTCGACCCCCGCGAACTGTTCGTGGACGACGGGGACATACTCACCTCGGCGGGTACGGCCGCGGGCATCGACCTGTGCCTCCACGTGGTCCACACCGACCACGGCGCGGAGGCGGCAGGGGCCCTCGCCCGACGGCTGGTGGTGCCGCCTCGGCGCGGCAGCGCGGGCGACGCCGGCCATCCACGACACCTGGACCGCTCTTTACCGGAGGAGATCAGCTCCGACCCGTTGGCCGAAGTGGTCGCCTGGGCCCTGGAGCACCTCCACGAGCAGTTCGACGTCGAGACGCTCGCCGCTCGCGCCTACATGAGCCGCCGCACCTTCGACCGCCGTTTCCGCTCGCTCACCGGCAGCGCGCCCCTGCAGTGGCTGATCACCCAGCGGGTGCTACAGGCCCAACGGCTGCTGGAGACCTCCGACTACTCGGTCGACGAGGTGGCCGGACGCTGCGGCTTCCGGTCCCCGGTGGCCCTGCGCGGCCACTTCCGCCGCCAGTTGGGAGCCTCCCCTGCCGCCTACCGGGCCGCGTACCGGGCCCGGCGCACCGACTCCGGCGACGAGGAGGGCAGAGTGCCCGAACCACGTGGGGAGACCCGGGGCGAGAACCTCAGCAACGGCCGACCGGCGTTAGCGATGGCCACCCGGCGTGGCGCGGAACCAGGGAAGCCGGAGTCGGACGCCTACGCTCCGCGACTGCCTGTTCAGCGGGGTCGTGGGGGCAGGTAGCCGACGTAGGGTGAGCGCATGAACGATCGCATGGTGTGGATCGACTGCGAGATGACCGGCCTCTCGCTGTCCAACGACGCGCTCATCGAAGTGGCCGCACTGGTCACGGACTCGGAGTTGAACGTGCTCGGCGAGGGGGTGGACGTGGTGATCCGCCCCCCGGCCGAGGCACTGGAGTCGATGCCCGAGGTGGTGCGCGAGATGCACACCCGGTCGGGGCTGCTGGACGTCCTGGACCAGGGCGTCACCCTGGCCGAGGCCGAGCGGCAGGTGCTGTCCTACGTACGGGAGCAGGCTCCCGAGGCCGGCAAGGCCCCGTTGTGCGGCAACTCGGTGGGCACCGACCGGGGTTTCCTCGCCCGCGACATGGTGGAGCTGGAGTCGCACCTCCACTACCGCATCGTGGACGTGTCCTCGATCAAGGAACTGGCCCGACGCTGGTACCCCCGGGCGTACTTCAACAGCCCCAAGAAGAACGGCAACCACCGGGCGCTGGCGGACATCCGGGAGTCCATCGCCGAGCTGCGCTACTACCGGGAGGCGGTCTTCGTGGCCCAACCCGGGCCGGACTCGGACACCGCCAAGCGTCTCGCCGCCCGCCACGTGCTTCCCTCCGACTGAGCGGCCCCGTCGGAGCCGACGACCGCCCGGGAAGCCGTCCGGCAAGCGGGGAGCCGGACCGACGGGAAGGCGGCGTCCGGGCCAGCGGAGCGAGGGGAAAACCGGTGCGCGATCCACTCCCGGAACCCTGTACACTCATGGAGGCCGACGCGGAGAGCGCCGGACCGTGGTGGGTATAGCTCAGATGGTAGAGCACCTGGTTGTGGTCCAGGATGTCGCGGGTTCAAGTCCCGTTACTCACCCTTGACGAGGAGGCCCGTTCCCCGGTTGGGGAGCGGGCCTCCTCGCGTGTGCGTCCACCTTCGGCCCACCAGGGGCGCCAACTTCCCGGCGAGAACGGCGACTTGCCTCCCGCCCCGACGGCCGGCCACCTCGGGAGGCGGCCCCGTACGGGACCAGGAGATCGCGAGCCGGCGGCGAACCCGGCACAGGAGCCTCCCACCCGTCCCCTCGGGCGACGGGCAGCGGAGGGCCGAGCCAGGCCCGGGGAAAGAGAAGCGCCCCGGTGAGGGGCGCGGGGAAGAAGGCGAAGAAGAAAGGGGCGGGGCGCAGCGCGTGGGGGGAAAAATCCGCTGCGCCCCGCGGTGCCGGGGGTCCGGACACCCCGGCAGGTGCGGCATGACATGCCGTGATCGGACGGCTCCAGGGAACAGAGCCACTCCCGTGGGGGGTTAACGCGTCGTACGTTACTCGCTAGTCGCACCCGGAAAACAGGCCGAGTCGACAGGTGAGACGGTTCTTAAAGCTCTCTTAAGGAAGCCATCAAGGGGCGTTAGGGACGGGCGTCCGCAACGGCGGTGTCCGGCCGGCCAAACCCCCTAGCCCTTCGGAATCTCCGCAGATGAGAGGCGGGGCGACGTTCCTTCACCGCCTTCGGGAAGGTGCCGTCAGGGCCGTCGGTGACGGCCGGGCGGGCCTCCGCTCCGGGGAATCAGGTACGTACCTTACCCGAGGTCCTGGGGGTTTCCGAAGGCCTCGTCGGGCGGACGGTCCCCGCCCCGCCAGGCTCAGCCGCGGCCGTGACGCCGGGGGTTGCCGCGCCGGTCGCCCCGGCCGGAGGGGGGCTTGCGGTTGAGGTTCAGCCACATCCGCACCTCGCTGCCGCCCAGCACCGAGCGGCCGATCCGTACGTCGCCCCCGGTGGACTCGGCGACCCTGCGGACGATGTCCAGCCCCAGCCCGGTCGAACCGGGCCCGCCGTCGCCGTGGCCGCGCCGCAGGGCGGTGTCCGGGTCGGCGATGCCGGGGCCGGCGTCCGAGACCAGGATGATCACCGAGTTGCTGGTGACCCCGGTGTGGTGGACGTCCACCGAGAAGGCGGTGCCCTCGGGGGTGTGCCGGAAGACGTTGCCCAGCATGGCGTCCATGGCGGCCACCAGGTCCCCCCGGGAGACCGGTACCCGTACCGGGCGGTGGCAGCCGGCCAGCCGCGCCTCACGCCCCTCGTCCTCGGCCAGGGCGGACCAGAACTCCATGCGTTCGCGGATCACCTCGGCGGCGTCGCACTGGGCGCCGGCCACCTGCTGGCTGGGGGCCCGCTGTTCCCGGGCGGTACGGATGATGCGGTCCACCTCGCGTTCCAGCTGGGCCACCACCTCCCGGGTCTGCACCGCGTCGTCCCCGTCGCCCAGGGACGCCGCGTTCAGTCGGAGCACGGTCAGCGGGGTACGTAGCCGGTGCGACAGGTCGGCCGCCAACTCCCGTTCGTTGGCCAGCAGTTGGACCACCTGATCGGCCATGGAGTTGAACGCCACGGCAGCCGACCGCAGTTCGGCCGGCCCCTCCTCCTCCACCCGTACGTCCAGGTCGCCCTCGCCCAGGTCGTGGGCGGCCGAGGCCAGCCGCTTGGCCGGGGTGACCAGGCGGGTGCCCAGCCGGTCGGCTATGGCCATGGAGCCGAGCATCAGGGAGATGCCGACCCCGGCGAGTACGGCCCAGGAGATGGCCACGCCCTTGGTGATGTCACCGTCGGGTACGTAGACCTCCACCACGGCCGTGCGGGAGTCGTCGACCACGGTGGGCTGGAGCAGGGCGTAGCCGCCGGGCACCTTGGTGAGCGAGGAGCGCCCCAGCTTGGAGGCGGTCCGTAGTTCGGCGGAGGACACCCGGCTGCGGCCGATGTGCACCGCCGGCCGGGCCTCGGTGGCCCCCTCGCCCCGCTGTCCGGCACCCTCTCGACTGTCACCGGAACGTTCGGCCCCCTCCCGCTGGGAGGGGGCGGCGGGTACGTGGACGGCCAGCCGGCCGTCGTCGCCGGAGTGGGCGGTGGCGACCGCTCGACGCAGGGCGTCGCGGTCGGTGGTGATCGCGAGGGCGGGTCCGATGGCCGCGGCCTTGCGTTCCGCGTTCGACATGGCGCGGTCCCGGGCCATCTCCTTGACCACCAGGGCGAGGGGGATCGCGAAGGCGACCACCACCATCGCCGTGACGGCCAGGCAGACCTTGACCAGCGCCCATCTCATCGCGGTGGTTCCAGCTTCACACCCACCCCACGCAGGGTGTGCAGGTAGCGGGGCTTGGCGGCCGTCTCCCCCAGCTTGCGCCGCAGCCAGGAGAGGTGGACGTCGATGGTCTGGTCGTCGCCGTAGGACTGCCGCCACACCTCGGCGAGCAGGTCCCGTCGGGGTACCACCACTCCGGGCCGCTCGGCGAGGAAGGCCAGCAGGTCGAACTCGCGGCGGGTGAGGTCCAGGGCGGCGCCGTCCAGGGTCGCGACCCGGCGCAGGGGGTCGATGGCGAGGCCGCCGACCCGGCGTACGTGGTCCTCGTCGCCGGAGCCGCTGCCGGAGCGGGCGCGTCGGAGGACGGCGGCCATCCGGGCCGACAGGTGCTGTACGGAGAAGGGTTTGACCAGATAGTCGTCGGCGCCGTCGTTCAACAGCCGTACGATCTCGGCCTCGTCGTCCCGGGCGGTGGCGACTATCACGGGCACGTCGGTGACGCCCCTGAGCATCTTCAACGCCTCCGCGCCGTCCAGATCGGGCAGACCCAAGTCGAGGATGACCACGTCGAATCCGACCTGGGCGACCTCCCGGAGAGCTTCCAAAGCCGTACCGACACTGCGTACCGTGTGGTCGGCTTCGGTGAGATGACGTATGAGTGCTGAGCGCACGAATGGGTCGTCCTCGACCACCAGCACACTTGCCATGCGGCGAACCGTACGACATGGACCCTGGTTTTCGGCAGTGAGGTGCTCTATGCGACGACGACTGGTGCACCTCGGCGCGTGGTTGTCGGCGACCAGCTGCGCCGTCACCGTGTCCTGGTTCGGGGTGCACCGGGTCCTGTCCGAGACGGTCTACGACTTCCCCCGCACCCTTCCGGTGATCGACGAGGAGAGCACTCCCCCTCCCTCGCCCAAGCCGCAGGCCTCCTCCACCCACCGGCCCAAGCCCCCACCGCCGCCGACCGTCTCCCGCAGCAGTCCGCCGGCCCGCCCGTCCAGCACCCGGCCCTCCAGCACACCGCCGAAGACCTCCTCTCCCCCGCCGTCGCAGTCCACCACGCCGACCAAGCAGCCGGAGCGGGGCACCATCCGCAGTGTGGCGACCACCGGTGGGCGGGCCGTCTTCGAAGTGCGCGACAACGAGGCCGACCTGGTCTCGGCCACCCCCAACGCCGGCTACGACGTCACGGTCTGGGAGAGCCCCAACGGGATACAGGTCAGCTTCTCCGACGCCAGCAACACCTCCTCGGTGCACTGCACCTGGGGAAACGGCGCCCCACCGCAGATCTACCGGGTCGAGCGGTGACCGCTCAGTCGAAGGTGCCGGGGGGCGGGGCGGGCGAGGGCACCGCGCTCGTGTCGGTGACCGTCCGGGCCCCGGCGGCGAGTTCGTCCAGTTCCCGTCCGGCGAGTACCCGCCCGGACGCGGGGTCGGCGGAGGCCCGGCGCCTCAGCGCGGCCACCGGCAACTCCCCCTGGCCGGCGAGCAGGACGACGTTGCCGAACCGGCGGCGGCGCCACACCTCGGGGTCGGCCGTCGCGCACAGGGAGCCGAACCACTCGGTGGCGGTGGCCAGTTGGCCCCGGAGGAAGTCCAACGGGGGGCCGTCGGTGAGGTTGGCGGCGTACCAACCCTCGGGCTTCAGCACCCTGCGTACCGCGCCCAGGAACTCGACGCTGGTCAGGTGCGCGGGGGTACGGGCGCCCCGGAAGACGTCGGCGATCACCAGGTCCGCCCAGCCGTCCGGGTAGCGGGCCAGTCCCTCGCGGGCGTCGACGCCCCGGACCCGTATCCGCCACTCCGGGCGCGGGGGCAGCCACTGGCGTACCCGTTCGGTGAGGGCGACGTCCCGTTCCAGCACCTGCTGGACGGAGCGGGGGCGGGTGGCGGCCACGTAGCGGGCCAGGGTGAGCGCGCCGCCCCCGAGGTGCAGCACCGTCAGTGGCGCCCCGGCGGGGGCGGCGAGGTCGATGACGTGGCCCAACCGCCGCTGGTAGGAGAAGTCTAGGTACCCGGGGTCGTCCAGGTCCACGTGGGACTGGGGGGCGCCGTCCAGCGACAGGGTCCAGGCCCGGGGGCGCTCCGGGTCGGGCCACAGGGTGGCGAGTCCGCCGTCCACCGGGGCGCTCAGTTCGGTCCGCTCGCGGGGGCGGCGGGAAGCGGACCCGGCCGGTTCGTCCGGTCGCCGGGGGGTTCGGTTCCTGCCTCGCTTCGCCACCCGGGCAGTATCCCGCGAGGTCCCGTGCGCGCGGACGCGGGCCCGCCCACCGGGGTCAGCCCGTCGTCAGCGGCAACGGTCCATGGCGTCGATGGTGCGGGCCGCCCGGTCCAGCGCCCAGCGCAGCAGTCCGGGGTCGGTGGCCTCCGGCAGCTCCTCGTCCGGGGGGATCAGCCAGGCGGTCCCGACCACGGGCGGTGTGCTGGGGCAGTGGCCGGGGCGGGTGGCGACCGCGATGCAGGCGCTGCTGGGCAGTTCCCACTCCTCGGCCGTACCGGTGGGGACCAGGAAGCCGAGGGTGTCCCCGGCGCGGTCGTGGAGCACCGGGCCCACCCGCTGTTCCAGGCGGAGCACGTCCACCGCCTCCAGACCCAGACGCGCGGGAACGGTCACCAGGTCGCCGGCCTCACCGGGCGGCGCCTTCGGGGCCACGGACGCGCTGTGCTGGTTGCGCGGTTCGGGGCGCCGGGGGCTCCGGTCGCCACCCCGTTCGTGGTTGAGGCCGGTATGCAGCATGGGGCACTCCTCCGCCGTCGTGTGAACAGTCCAACGCGTGAGACTGTCAACGGCTACGGCGTGAGAACGCCACAACGGGTGGCAGTTCATGGCGGATGCCGAGCGGGATATCCCGTTTCTCACCAAATCCGGCGTGACGCGTCTCTCAGAGCCGGTACCGTCCCGGCCATGGCGTCGTCACCGTCCACGTCACCGGGTCCGCGCCATGGGCCCGACCGTCAACCCAACACGGCCTTCCGGGAGTTGCGCGGCCGGCTCTCGCCCCGCGAGTTCGCGGCGGCGGTCCGACGCGCGGCCCGGGAGATCGGCGAACAGGTCTCCTGCGACGCCCGGTACATCGGGCGGGTGGAGTCCGGGGAGATCCGCTGCCCCAACTACGCGTACGAGCGGGTGTTCCTCCACATGTTCCCCGGCCGCACGCTGGCCGATCTGGGGTTCGCCCCACGGCAGACCGTACGGGGACGCCGCAGGGCCTCCCCCTCGCCGGCCCGGGTGTACGGGGGTGATCCCCCGCCCTCACCGACGTACGCCATCGAAGTCCCACCCACCCCTGGCCCGTACCCGATCGACGAGGAGAGCGACGTGCGACGTCGCGCGTTTATGACCGGCGCCCCCGCCCTCGCGGCCCTGCCCCTCGGTGAGGCACCCGCGCACGCGGCATCGGGCCCCGAGCAGGCCGGAACCCCCGGGTCGCTCGGTGTCCTCTCCGAGGGGGTGCACAAGGCCGGTGGCGGCGAGGCCGCGGCGGTGGAACGCGCGGTGCGGCAGATCCGGCTGCTGGACGACCGCCACGGCGCCGACGGCCTCTACCAGCGCGCCGGCGACTCCCTGCGGGCCGCCTACCACCTGCTGGACACCGGCTCACCCAACGCCGAGGTCTCCCGCCGGCTGCACCACGGTGCCGGCGAACTGGCCATCTCCGTGGGGTGGTTGGCCCACGACTCGGGCCGACTGGACGACGCGCGCTCGCACTACGCCGAGGCCCTGGCCACCGCGCGGCTGGCCGGCGACGGCGGGCTGGAGGCCCACGCCTTCTGCAACGCCGCCTTCCTGGCCCGGGACGCCGGACGCCACCGCGAGTCGGTGCGGGCCGCCCAGGCCGGGCAGCAGGCGGCCCGCTCGCTGGGCTCCCCCCGGCTGCTGTCCCTGCTGACGCTGCGGGAGGCCGGTGGCTGGGCCGGACTCGGGGACCGTGGCGCCTGCCAGGAGGCCCTGAACCGGGCCCACCACCACTTCGAGCGGGGCCCCGGAGAGGCCGACCCGGAGTGGATGACCTTCTTCGGGGCGGCCGAACTGCACGGGCTGGAGGCCCAGTGCTGGTCGGCCCTCACCGAGTGGGGACGGGCCGCCGAGCACGCCAGGAAGGCCGTCGACCTCCAGGACCCCCACTTCGTACGGAACACCGCCCTGTTCACCGCCGAGTTGGCCGGCGACCTGGCCGGGGCCGGGGTGGCGGATGAGGCGGCGGCGGAGGGCAACCGCGTGCTGGGGCTGCTGGGCGAGGTGCGGTCCACCCGCATCAGGGGGATGCTGCGGGTCGCCGCCCACCGGCTGGACCAGCACCGTGGGCAGCCCGAAGTACGGCGGTTCCTGCGGCGGTTGCGGCAGCGTACGGCCTGAGGGGCCGGCTCAGTCGAGGTGACCGGTGTCGTTCCAGCGCTCCCACACCGGCAGCCCGTGGGCCCAGCTGAGCACCGACAGCGAGGCCGGTGACAGGCGCAGGTGCCCGCCGAAGGTGGGGGGCTGGTCCAGCCAGCGGGTGCCCAGCATCCGCAGCAGGTGCCCGTGGGCGAACAGCACCACGTCCCCGGGCTGTTGGCGTACCCACTCCAGCACCAGGTCGGCACGCCGGGCCAGGTCGACCACGCTCTCACCGCCCTCGGGGCCGTCCTGCCACAGGGTCCAGGAGCGTTCCCCGGAGGGGTCGAACCGTTGCTGGACCTCCTCGGCGGTCAGGCCCTCGTAGGCCCCGTAGTCCCACTCGCGCAACAGGTCCCAGCGTTCGGCGCGTTCGCCGAGGCCGACCAGTTCACAGGTCTCCCAGGCCCGGGACATCGGGCTGCTGCGCACCTGAGCCCCCGGCAGCAGCTCCCAGGGTTCGCCGGCGAGCCGGGCGCCGAGCACCCGCGCCATGCGCCGCCCCTCCTCGGTGAGTTCCACGTCGGTGCGTCCGGTGTGGCGGCCCAGCCGCGACCAGGCGGTCTCCCCGTGTCGTACCAACAGCACCCGTTCGGCCATCGCCGCGCACCTCGTTCCTGGTAGGTCACCTTCGGCCGTCGGTCGGTACGGCCGCTCCCTCCCAGAGCTGTACATCACCGGCGGGCGAATCAACCTGACCGACGCCACGGGCGTCTAGGAGGAAGACTCCCGCCGTACACCCTGAGGCCAGCGGATGGACGGACACCACGCCCGGGGCCGGGCACTCGACGAGAAACGGGGAACGCTTCGCCATGAGCCTCAGCCGGATACCCACGGCTCGTCCGCCGCGGTGGTGGACGGAACTGCCGTTGATCGCGGTGGTCTACCTGCTCTACTCCCTGGGCCGGCTGTGGGCACGCGGCGACGTCGGTACGGCGGTGGACCACGGGCTGATGTTCCTGCGCGCGGAGGAGACCCTCCACCTCGACCTGGAACGCCCCCTCAACCGGCTGCTGACCGAACACGGCTGGCTGGGCGTCCCCTCGGACTTCGTCTACGCCGCCCTGCACTACGTGGTCACCCCCGCCGTCCTCGTCTGGGTCTTCCGGCGCCGGGCCGAGCACTACCGGGCGGTCCGCACCTGGCTGATGACCTCCACCCTGGTCAGCCTGCTGTGCTACAGCCTGCTGCCCACCTGCCCGCCCCGGCTGCTGTCCGGGGAGTTCGGGTTCGTGGACACCATGGCCCAGTACGCCGACCACGGCTGGTGGGGCGCGGAGGCCAGCGCCCCCGAGGGCATGGGCGAGATGACCAACCAGTACGCCGCGATGCCCAGCCTGCACGTCGGCTGGGCGGTGTGGTGCGCCGTGGTGCTGTGCTGGCTGGGCTCCCGCACCTGGTGGGCCCGGACCCTGGCGGTCACCTACCCCCTGCTCATCACCTTCGTGGTGCTCGGCACCGCCAACCACTACTTCCTGGACGCGCTCGCCGGAGCCGCCGTGATGGGCCTGGGCCTGTGGTCGCTGCGCCCCGTACTGGCGCTCACCGACCGGGCGCGCGAGGCGGTACGGACCCGCCGCGAGCCACGGGGCGCCGCCACTCCGCTGGCCGCCTCCCTTCCCGGGCCGCGCGGGCCGGAATCGGCGATTGTCAGTGAGCGGTGTCAGACTGCCGCGCATCACGCAATCTCCCGCGAGGGCACAGCAGATGACCAGTCACCACCGGGACGGGTCGGCCAGTCCGACCTCGATCCCCTCGACCCGACAGGCAGCCGGTCCCCGGCGGCCACCGCTGGGTCAGCGGCTCGCTGAGCTGCGCGGCCCCCGGCCGCCACGCCCCCTGGACGCCCGGGCGCTCGCCGCCCTCGCGGCCAACCCCGGCTGCCGCAGACGCGCCCTGCTGGACGGGGCCGGGGTCGACAAGGGCGCCCTGGCCCAACGGCTGGGCGCCCCGGCGGTGTTCGGGCAGTCACAGTTCGCCTTCGCCCGGGGTCACACCTTCGAGGCACGGGCCAAGGCCGAGGAGGGCGCCTCGCTGGTGCGGCTGCTGGCCGAGCGGACCGGCGAGCGGGCCCCTGCCGGGCCGGACGAGCTGACCACCAGCCATCCGACCGGCCCCGACCCGGCGGCCCGGGTGGCGCGGACCGCGCACGCCCTGCGCGAGGCCACCGCGCGCGGCGGCTGGTCGCTGCTGGACCACCCGCTGCTGGAACTCGCCGTGGCCGACTCCACGGTCCACCTGGAGCCGGACGCCCTGGCGGTGCACCCGGACGGCCGCTGGACCGTGATCGAGATCAAGTCCTTCCCCATCCTGGACGGTTCGGCCGAACCCTCCAAGGTCGGGGCCGCCGCCCGGCAGGCCGCGGTGTACGCCCTGGCCCTGCGCCAGCTCGCCCCCTCCCCGGAGACCGTGTGCGAACGGGCGCTGCTGGTGTGCCCCCGGGACTTCGGCCACACCCCGACCGCCGCCCTGATCGACGTACGCCGCCAACTGGCCACCACCCGGCGGCAGTTGGCCCGGCTGACCCGGCTGGAGGAGATCGCCCGGGCGCTGCCCGAGGGGGTCACCCTCGACCCGGAGTGCGAGGACCCCGAGGCACTGCGACAGTCGGTCGGCGCGGTGCCCGCCGCGTACGCCCCGGAGTGCCTGGCCAGCTGTGAACTCGCCTTCCACTGCCGCGAGTCCGCCCGCGCCACCGGCGAGGTGACCGTGCTGGGCCGTGGGGTGCGCGGCGAGCTGGGCGGACTGCGCACGGTCGACCAGGTGGCACGGTGCGGCTCCGAGGACCGGCCCGGTGACCCCACCGCCGAGCAGCTGCGCCGGGCCGCGCGGCTGCGGGACGAGGCGATGCGCGAGGCGCGGGACCTGGGCCTGGTCCCGGAGGGCGCCCGATGACGCTGATGGACTCGCTGGCCCGGATGGAGGCGTTCACCACCGGCCGGGCCACCGCCCGGGCACTGGTGCGCCACCGCCACCTGTCCGAACGCCCCCTGGTGCTGGTGCCGTTGGCGGCGGCCGGTGAGGCCGGGGTCCCGCTGGCCGCCCTGGTGGGCACCGACCGGGACGCCCCCCGACTGCTGACGGTGCCCCAGCCACGGGACCAGGACCTGCGGGCCCAGTTCTTCACGGAGCTGGCCGAGGCGATGCTGCCGGTGCTGGAGTCCGGGCTGGACCACTGCGAGTACGAGGAACGCCGGGAGATCGACCCGGAGACCGGCAAGCGGGTCACCGTCGAGGTCGAACTGTGCGCCGACGCCCCGCAGTTGCTGGTGCCGAACGCCCCCGGGGTGGAGTTCGTACGGCTGCTGGGCCGGGCCACCCGCTTCCGCCGTACCGCCGAGCAGGACCCGGACCAGCCCTATCCGGCGCCCGCCCAGGTGCCCCTGCTGGGCAGATGGCTGACCCACTACGCCGAGCGGGCCCGGGTGCCCGGTTCCTCCCTGCTGCTGTCGGTGACCGAACTGCTCGGCCGGCACTGGGCGACCGGCCAGAGCGGTCTGGAGGACCAGCACCTGGGCGTGCTGCTGTCCTGGATCGACCCGACCTGGGCGGGCGACCTGGCCGGGGCCAGCGGCGCCGAGACGGCCCGGGCCGTGGAGCTGGCCCGCGACGAGCGGGGGCAGTTGCTGCGGCCACCGGCGGGGCCGGCCACCGATCCGGCCTTCGACAACCGGCTGCTCGCCCCGGCCATCGACCGGTGCGACGCGGCCCGTGCCGCGGTACGCCGGGCCGAGGACCCCGACAGCGCCCAACGGGCCCGTACCGCCCTGGCCCGCGAGGAGGCGGCGGTACGCGAACTGCTGGGCTCCCAACTGCGGCCCACCTGGGACGCGGTGTGGCACGCGGTGGACCTGCTGCGCGCGCTGCCGGAGGCGGCGCACGCGGAGGAACGCTGGAAGCGGGACCGCTGGTCGTACACCTCGCACCGGGACCGGGTCCGCTCCGGCGAACCGCCCCAGCCCCGGCGGGACGACGCGGTCACCGCCGCCCGCAAGCTCGCCGGACGGGAGTCGGCCCTGGGCCAGCTCGAAGCGCAGGAGGCGTTGGACGACCCGCTGGTGATGGCCGGCCGGCGACTGGTGGGCGAGGCCTTCGCCGGGGAGGTGGTGGCCGTGGAGATGGCGTACTCCGAGTCCAACCGCCCCCGCCCCCTGGTCACCCTCGACAGTCAGGACCAGCCCCATCTGGCACCCGGGGCCCGGGTGTACCGGAAGTTGCCGGACGGTAGGAGCCAGACCGCCGAGTGGGTGGACTGCCCCCGGCCGGGGATGTGGACGCTGCGCCTGGTCAACGGCATGGGCCGCTCCCGGGAACCGTCCGAGGGGTCGGTGCCCGTCGAGGGCGAGTGGTCCTGTTGGACCCTGTTCGAGCACTCGGTGCGCTCCGGCCCCGAGCTGCCGGAGCCCGAGGACACCCCGTGGACCCACGGAGGGCCACCCGACCAGGGCGCCGAACCCCCCGACCCCCTGCCCGACTCCGACCCCGGCCCGCTCACCGTGCGGCAGGTCCCGTCCCAGGAGGAGGAGCGGCGATGAGCGCGAGCACCGGAACGGCCACGACGTCCGAACGGGCCGGCCTTCCCCCCGGCCCGGAGGAGATCGACCCGGCCAGTGCCGCGGCCCGCGCCACCCGGGCGATCCTGCGGGACACCCTGCGCGGGCCCGGCCGTGGAGTGGTGGTCGACTCCCCTCCCGGGGCCGGCAAGTCCACCCTGGTGGTGAACGCCGCCCTGGAACTCGCCGACGCCGGCCGCCCGTTGATGGTGGTCGCGCAGACCAACGCCCAGGTGGACGACCTGGTGCGCAGGCTCGCGGAGAAGCGGCCCGACCTGCCGCTGGGCCGGTTGCACAGCGCGGAGCCCGGTTCGTACGACCCGGCCATCGAGGACTACCCGCAGGTCCGCCGGGGGAAGCAGATCGGCGAACTGTCCGGGGTGGGCGTGGTGTTGGCCACCGCCGCCAAGTGGGCCTGGGTGAAGGGCGTGGACCCCTGGCCGCACGCCATCGTGGACGAGGCGTACCAGATGCGCTCCGACGGGCTGCTCGCGGTCGCCGGACTCTTCGAGCGGGCCCTGTTCGTGGGCGACCCCGGACAGTTGGACCCCTTCAGCCAGGTCGGCGCCGAACAGTGGGCCGGCCTGACCTACGACCCGGCCGCCAGCGCGGTGTCCACCCTGCTCGCCCACAACCCCGAGTTGCCCCAGCACCGGCTGCCGGTGTCCTGGCGGCTCCCGGCCAGCGCGGCCCCCCTGGTCTCCCGCGCCTTCTACCCCTTCACCCCCTTCCGCGCGGGCACCGCCCCGGGGGACCGCTCACTGGTGTTCGGCGACCGTGGTGACGGCGGCCCGGTGGACCGGGTCCTGGACGAGGCCGCCGACTCCGGTTGGGGGCTGCTGGAACTGCCCGCCGCCCACACCCCCCGTACCGACCCCGAGGCGGTGGCGGCGGTGGCCGAGGTGGTGCGCCGACTGCTGTCCCGCGAGGCCAGGACCAGCGACGAACGGGGCGAGCCGGCCGCACCGTTGACCCCCTCCCGGGTCGCGGTGGGCACCGCGCACCGCGACCAGGCCTCGGCGGTACGGGCCCAGCTGAGCCGGCGAGGCGTCGAGGGGGTCACCGTGGACACCGCCAACCGGTTGCAGGGGCGGGAGTTCGAGGTGACCGTGATGTTGCACCCGCTCTCCGGCCGGCCGGACGCCAGCGCCTTCCACCTGGAGACGGGGCGGCTGTGCGTGCTGGCCTCCCGACACCGGCAGTGCTGTGTGGTGGTGTGTCGGGCGGGTGTGGCCGAACTGCTGGACGAGCATCCTTCCACCGAACCCGTACAGCTGGGGGTACGGGTGAAGTTCCCGGACGGTTGGGAGGCGCATCAGGCGGTGCTCGAACTGCTGCGTGAGCACCGTGTCCCCTGGTGAACACCCGCCGTGTCCGGTTCGAGGGTCGGGCTGGACAGGGGCGTGACAATGGGCAGTGGCCCACGACCGCTGGAGGTAGCAAGATGCCCGAGCCGCATTCGGCTCCCAACCCCTCCGGTGGGGTGCCCCGCCACCGGCGGCCCGCCCCACTGATCTTCGAGCCGAGGGAGCCGGCGCCCGAGTCGGAGCACTTCTTCGACCTGGAGTCGGTGGAGGACCCCCGGGAGTTGCTCAGCCGTTCCACCGAGCTGGCGCTCGCCTTCCGGGCCGCGGCCGACCGCGCGATGGAGTTCCAGGCGATGGCCGCGGCGCAGCTGGCCGACCCCCGCCGCTTCGACCGGCTGCCGGAGGCCGCCATCGCGGACCAGGCGGACTGGACCGAGGACTACGCCCGCAAGATGATCGAGTTCGGACGGCAGTTGCTGGACGACCCGGACACCTAGGGTGTGTCGTTTGGATCTTGGGAGATCAGGGAGCGCGTTCTGGTGTCGTGGGCCCTGGGACTCAGCAGGGCGGAGGAGGAGTCGACGCGGCGAGGTGCGGCACGCTCGGTGACACCGCACGCGAGCCTCGCGGTGATCGGAACGACACACCCCAGGGCGAGGGCACCCCGTCACCCAGGCGTACCCGGACTCCGCCGCCGCGCCCGGCCCCTCGTCCGTCGGGACCCACTCCTCGGCCACTGACCCGACCACGGGCTCTCCCGTAGCGCCCCGTACCGCCGCACGCGAGGACGGCAGCACGGAGAGCGAGCGGAACGTGGCGCAAGGTAACGCACCCCATGTCGCCTTGTCCGGGTTTTCCCCAATCACCGCATCGGGAGGTACGGCGGGAGGTAGACCTGTGGCCTATGACAACGACACCTTCCGCGCACTCGCCCCTCCACCTCGCCGCCACCCCCGACCCCGCCGAGCCGGCGGCGCCCGAGCACTCCAGCGCGCTGGTCACCCCCGACGGCACCCGGTGGCTGGCCTCGGCCTCCGGTCTCCCCCGCAGTGCGCTGGCCCTCTGGTCGGCACGGCCGAGCCGGCCCGTCACCCTGCCGTGCGGCCGGATCTTCGACGTACTCAGTGCCTCGCCCCTGCTGGGACGACGCCTGCTGGAGCGACTGTGGCGGTCCGGCCCGGGCAGCGGCCCGGTGGCCACCCATCGCGGACGCCTGCTGCTGTTCGTCCGCAGAGGTACGGCGGACCGGCTGCCCACCCTGCTGGACTGGGAGGAGTGGTCCGGGCGGTGTTCCCGCGACCGGGGTGACACCGACCGACCGCTGGGGGGTGGGACCCCGGCCGCGCCGGGTCTGCTCTGCCACGGACTGGGGGACGCGGTGACCGTGCCCTCGCCCTACGCCCGAGGTCGAGAGGGATGCCGTTGGCTGGTCGCGCCCGACGTGAGGAAGCCGTGGTTACCGGGCGCCGAGGCGGTGCTGTGGGCGTTGCTCCGAGGGCCGTCCGGGCAGGTCACAGGGGGTGGAGAAACCGGTTTTCGCGCGCCGTGAAGGTGATGCTAGGCTCTACGACGTCAACAGGCGCCGCTAGCTCAGTTGGTTAGAGCAGCTGACTCTTAATCAGCGGGTCCGGGGTTCGAGTCCCTGGCGGCGTACACGACACCGAAGGGCTCCCCGCTTCGCGCGGGGAGCCCTTCGACGTGTGGCCGCACCCTGTCGGGCCGACCGTCACCGACCGGGGTTCGGCTCCCGGACGACCCGTACCGCCCAGCCCCCGGAGTCCAGCCGGTCGCCGACCCGCACCTCGACCCCCTGGTCCTCCAGCACCCGGCTCTCCCCCGACCTCAGCGGGGCGTCGGCCAGCGGGGGGTAGACCGACTCCCGCCCGCAGGCCCCCCGGCCCGGGTGACCGTCGACGACCTTGACCGGCCCCTGGGCGGAAGCGATGTCCGCGCGCACCTCGTACACCAACACCCCGGGCCGGCACAGCGTCTCGTCGTTGCCGCGACGCTCCCTCGCCTCCAGGGCGAGCGCCCGCTCGGGCCCGGTGCGGACCACCACCAGCCGGGTGTCCCGTACCGGCCTGGGGCGGGGGCCGGTGAGACGGTCGGCCTCCCTCGGTTCGGCCAGCGGGCGCAACAGGTGCAGGCTGGAGCCGGAGTCCTGCGGTACGCAGTCCACCTGGTCCCGGTCGAGCCAGCCGAGTTTCCACTTGTGCCAGCCGAAGGGGTCCGGGGCCATCCCGAACTGGCTGCCCATCAGGTCCCAGTCACCCACGTGACGGTCCCAGTCGCCGTCGGCGCGCTCCGGCTGGTGGTACAGGTCGGGGAGGTCGAAGATGTGGCCGGTCTCGTGGGCCAGCACGTTCAGGTCCGGTGGGTGCTCCTCGAAGACGGTCACCACCCGACGGAGTCTGGTCCCGTCGACGGCGACCGGCTGGTCGAAGTTGACCACTTTGGTGGCGTCGGAGTCGACGCCGGGGGCGTCGGGGTCGGCGACCAGGTAGACCACGTCGTAGCGGCTGAAGTCGACCGAGGGGTCGGCGGCCTCCAGGGCGTCGCTGAGGTAGAGAGCCCGCGACTGGGGGTCCCAGTCGCGCCGTATGCCGTACTCGACCGAGTCGTTGGGCATACGCAGCCAGTGGCGCACCGGGTGGACGCGCAGGTCGAACCGGCCGTAGGAGGCGCGGGAGAAGAAGTCGGAGGTCGCCGGGAAGTGGTCGCGCAGCAGCCGGCGGGGGCTGAGGGAGGGCTGGGCGTCGGGGAAGGAGAGGAACACCATCACCGCGTTCAGCCGGCCCACCGGGCGGACGTAGTCCTCGTTCCAGTCGCTGACGCCCTCGGAGTGGTGGGCGTCGGTACGGGGCGGCGCGCAGGGAGCGGAGGGGGTGGCCGCCTCGGCCGGGCCGGCGAACAGTGACATCGCGGTCCAGGCGGTGAGAGCGGTGACCACGGCCAGCAGCCGCCGCCAGCGTTCCGGGGCGTGCTCCCCCTCGGGTATGTGCGGGTCGGCCACGGGCACCTCACGGGTCCGGGTACGAGAGCCCTCTCAGAATGACCGGGTACGGGGGTTTTTTCCTCTTCCCTTAGACCGCTTGAGTACCGGCGGCGGTCCTGGTGGGGGCCGGTTCACGGTCGTAAGCGGTCATTCCGGCGAGCCCCTTCGGGCAAGAACGATCAGTCCCGTTCCGGCCCGCCTGCCGGTGCGGGGAGCGTCGGCCGTGTCGGTCAGGATGGCGCTGGTCGCGCCTCTCGCACGGCCCTGGGGACCACGAGGTCCCAACAGCGTGGATCCCCTGTGGGGCGGCTCCCCGAAGATCGCTCCCGGCGATCCGCACCGCACCAGTCCACCCCGGGAGCGATCGGTGAACACACCCCTGGAAGGCCCGGACAAGGACGCCGGAGGCACGCGCCGGCCGACCCTCCAAGCCCCACCCCCCACGGAACGCCCGCACCACCCCACCGACGTCGACCACCGCACCGCCTTCCACGCCGCCCCCCTGGCCATGGCCGTGCTGGACCGGCGGGGCCGGGTGCTGGTCGCCAACCAGGCGCTGGGCACCCTGCTGGGCAGCACCCCCGAGCGGCTGGCGGCGGCCCGTATCGCCGAGGTCGCCGGCCTCCATCTCGACGGCCGCTCCCGCACCACCTACGAGGAGGTGCTGCGCGGCCACACCGAGCGGATGACCTGTACCCGCAGGCTCAAGCACGCCGACGGCCACCCGCTGTGGGCCGAGATCACCGTCACCCCCACCCGGCGCGGGTCCGAGGCGCTGCTGACGGTGCTGGACATCAGCGAGCGGCGGGAGTTCCAGCAGCGGCTGCGGCACCTGCAGATGCACGACCCGGTCACCAAGCTCCCCAACCGCGCCCTGTTCTTCGAGCGGCTCTCCGCCGCCCTCGCCGAGTCCGCCACCGGGCGCATCGGCCTGTGCCACCTGGACCTGGACGGGTTCACGGCCATCAACGAGACCCTCGGCTACCGGGTCGGCGACCAGTTGCTCACCGCCGTCGGTGACCGGCTGCACCGGGTCGCCGCCAGCACCGGCCAGCTCGCCGGGGGCGCCGAACACCTGGTGGCCCGGCTGGGCGGCGACGAGTTCGCGCTGCTGGTGGAGGCGTCCCGGGGCACCCCGGAACTGGTCGGGCTGGCCCAGGCCGTACTGGCCGAACTCCAGCGGCCCTTCGACCTGGCCGGCCAGCGGTTGGCGGTGTCGGCCAGTATCGGGGTGGTGGAGCGGCCCACCGAGGGCACCACCGCCACCGGGCTGGTGCAGGCCGCAGACACCACGCTGTACTGGGCGAAGGTGGACGGCAAAGCCCGCTGGACCCTGTTCGACCCGGAGCGCAACGCCCACCGGATGACCCGCCAGGCGCTGTCCAGCAACCTGCGGCCGGCCGTGGAACGGGGCGAGTTCACGCTGGAGTACCAGCCCATCGTGGACCTCCGCCGGCAGCACACCGTCGGGCTGGAGGCCCTGGTCCGCTGGCGGCACCCGCACTTCGGCATGTTGGGCCCGGGACAGTTCATCGGGCTCGCCGAGGAGAGCGGCGCCATCGTTCCGCTGGGCCGCTGGGTCCTGTCCACCGCCTGCCGTCAGGCGCGGGAACTGCTGTGGCGCCGCCCGGGGGCTCCCCTGTTCGTCAGCGTCAACCTCGCGGCGCGGCAGGTGTGGGACTCGGACCTGGTGGCTGACGTGGCCCGGGTGCTGGAGGACACCCAACTCCCGCCCGAGCTGCTCCAGCTGGAGCTGACCGAGTCGGCGGTGATGGGCTCGGCGGGCCAGCCTCTCCAGACCCTCCAGGAACTGTCGGACATGGGGGTGAGCATCGCCATCGACGACTTCGGCACCGGCTACTCCAACCTCGCCTACCTCAGTCGGCTACCGGTCAGCACCCTGAAACTGGACGGCACCTTCGTCGGCGGCTTCCGGGCCACCCACCACGTGAACCCGGCGGACGAGACCATCGTCACCACCCTGGTGGGGCTGGCCCACCAGCTGGGTCTGACCGTCACCGCCGAGGGCGTGGAGGGGTTGGAGCAGGCCGAGCGGCTACGGGACATCGGCTGTGACACCGGGCAGGGCTGGCACTTCGCCCGGCCCATGCCGGCCGAGGCCCTGGACGCGCACCTCGGTTCACCCCGCTGAACCGGGCAACTGGTAGGCGTCCGCGAGGAGTTCGTACGAACGTAGGCGTACCGAGGGGGTGTGGGCGTTGGCGGTGATCATCAGCTCCTGCGCCCCGGTGCGCCCCACCAGGGCGTCCAGCTCCTCGCGTACCTGCTCGGCGCCCCCGTGCAGCACCTGGGCCATCCGGTCGTCGACGAAGTCGCGCTCCTGCTCGGTGGCCCGCCCACCGGCCGGGTCGAAGTAGGCCTCCGCCTCCTCGGGGGTGGGCACCAGACCCGGCCGCCCCCGGCGGAGCAGCAGCATCGACAGCGCGCCGGCCAGACACTGGCGGTAGGCCTCCTTCTCGTCGTCGGTGGCCAGTGCCGCCACCCCGATCAGGGCGTACGGGCGGTCCAACGCCTCGGAGGGGCGGAAGGACCGGCGGTACAGCTCCAGGGCCGGCAGGGTGTTGTGCGGGGAGAAGTGGTGGGCGAACGCGAAGGGCAGCCCCAGGGTGCCGGCCAGTTGGGCGCTGAACCCGGAGGAGCCCAGCAGCCACACGGCCGGCCGGTCCGCCGACTGCACCCCGCCGGGGGCCGAGCCCTGCACCGGCCCGGGCACCGCGTGGATGCCGGCGTACCGGTGACCGGAGGGGAAGCTGTCGTCCAGGAACCGCACCAGTTCGGCCAGTTGCTGGGGGAACTCGTCGGCCCCCTCCCTCAGCCGGTCCTCGCGGCGCAGCGCGGCGGCGGTGGCCCCGTCGGTGCCGGGGGCTCGGCCCAGCCCCAGGTCCACCCGACCCGGGGCGAGCGCCTCCAGGGTGCCGAACTGCTCGGCGATGACCAGGGGGGCGTGGTTGGGCAGCATCACCCCGCCCGAACCGAGCCGGATGCGGTCGGTGTGGGCGGCGAGGTGGGAGAGGATCACGGCCGGGGACGAGCTGGCCACCCCGGGCATGGAGTGGTGTTCGGCCACCCAGTACCGCTGGTACCCCCGGGCCTCGGTGAGCCGGGCGATCCGTACGGCGGTGGTCAGGGCGTCCCTGGCGGTGTGGCCCGCCCCGACGGTGACCAGGTCCAACACCGACAGCGGTACCGGGGCCCGGCCCGGCGGTGGGGCGAAGAGTCCGCCCTCGGACCGTTCGCCGTGCCGCTCCGTCGGCTGCTGTGGGGTCATCGTTCCTCCGCCTCCCGCTGTCCGGGGCCCGCCCGTGCCCGAGCCGGCCCCGGTGTTCTCGATCCGTCCGGTCAACACGGCACGGCGGCGGCTTCTTCCCGCTCCCCGGCCCGACGTACGCCGCGACCGGGGGCGGACACGGGCGCCCGACCCCGGTCGCGGGTCAGCGGGTCAGCGGGTGAACAGGGCTCCCAGGGCGGGGCAGTCGACCGGCTGCCCCAGCAGCCGCAGCCCCTCCCAGACGGTGACCTGGTTGGCGGTGAGCACCGGCTTGCCCAACTCCCGTTCCAGGTCCGGGATCCAGGCCGCGCTGTGCAGGGCGGTGTCCGGCAGCAGGACGGCCTGTGCCTCGGGGTGGTCGCCGCCCCGGGCCAGGGCCAGCACCTCCTCGCGGCCCCAGGTGCCGACCTCGGCGGCGGTGATGATGCCGCTGCCGCGCATGGACACCACCTCCGATCCGGCCGCCTTGAGGAAGGAGGTGAACAGCGCCGCCACGTCCTCGGGGTAGGTGGCGGCGATGGCCACCCGTTCCGCTCCCAGGGCCTGTACGGCGTGGGCGAAGGCGAAGGAGGTGCTGGAGGCGGGTAGCTCGGCGGTGGCGGAGAGTTCCCGTACCTGCTCCTTGGCGCCCTCCCAGCCGAAGACGAAGCTGGCGCTGGTGCAGGACCACACCACGGCCTGGACGTCGTGGCGCTTGACCTCCTCGACCCGGTCGGCCAGTCGTCGCGCGGACCCCATCTCCAGCAGGGCGTCCACCCGGTGGGCGTCCTCGCCGATGTCGGTGTGCACCAGCGGCAGTCGTACCCGCGCGCCGGCGTCGGCGAGGATGCCCTCCAGCCGGGGATAGTCGTCCTCCGCGGAGTAGCCGGGGTAGAGGAAACCGACCGCGGGAGCTGACGAAGGCGCCATCAAGGGATCTCCTGTTCCTGGTGGGGTGTGCGTGGGTGGGCGCGGGATCGCTTGGGGGCTTCCCCGCGCCCGGAGGGTGCCCCGGGGTCGTCACCGACCCGGAGCACCCTGCCATTCTGCGCGGTTTCGACCCTGTTGCCCGGTAGTGCGGGGCAGGGGTCAGCGGGGTGGCTGACCGCCCGGGTCGTCGGGGTGCCCGGGGGCCTCGTGGCCGTCGGTCGGCTCGCTCTCCGGGGCCGCGGGGGCCGATCCGGCCAGCGCCGCCTCCGGCTCGACCTCCGAGCGGGGTTGCCCGGGGCCGGCCGGCGACTGCCGCCCCAACTGCTCGCTGGGGGTGAACGGTTCGCTGGCCGTGTACCCCTCGGACTCGGCCATCAGCTGGGGCGACGGCGGCATGGCCGGCATCCCCGCCGGGCCGGTGCGGGCCGCCGGGTCCAGCAGCGCCTGGTAGGGGCCGACGGCCTGCTTGTCCACCCGGCGGAGGGCGGCCCACATGGTGACCTGGTTCGCCGAGAGCACCGGCATCCGCAGCTCGGCCTCCAGCTGCGGGATCACGTCGTAGGTCGGCAGGTTGGTGCAGCTGATGAACAGCGCGTCGGGCGCGTCCACCACCGCCATCCGTGCCATGTCCACCACGTCCCGGTACGGCACCCGCCAGATGTGGCGGGTCAGCCCGAGGTAGCTGCGTCCGGTGACCGAGATGCCGCCCTCGGCCAGGAAGTCCTCCAGGGAGTCGGTCACCGACTTGGTGTACGGGGTGACCAGGGCGATCCTGCGGGCCCCGACCTCCTCCAACGCCTCCAACAGCGCCCCGGAGGTGGTCAGCGCCGGGGCGTCGCCGGCCTGTTCCATGGCCGCGCTCATCCCTCTCTCACCCGCGCCTCCGCCGACGAAGCTGCCGGAGGTGCAGGCGTACGCGACGACCTCGGGCGCCACCGCGCTCAGGGCCTGCACCGCGCCACGCAGCGTCTCGTGTTCGCTGACGAGCCGGGCGAGGTCCAGACTGACCTCGACCGGCACGAAAGGGGTGCGTGTCAGGTGGAGTGACACGTCATCGGGCACCCATCTCCACAGCTCGCGGTCGAGCGCGAAGTCGAAGGGAGCCACGATGCCGACCCCGCGCTGCGGCTGAGGTCCACCGAGGAACGAGACATCCATTGGAGCCCCTAAAGATAAGAAGGGAGGCCCAGGGCCTGGGAAAGGCTGAAGACTGAGGAAAGCCGGTGAGCAACCGGAACGCCGGGACAGATGCCTTTGTTGACGAAGGTAGTTTCCGATCCCTACCGTGGTCAATCCTCAGTTTCCGAGGGTGATCCAGGGTTAGGTCACATCGTGCCCAGCTCTCGTTTCGGAATGGTTTCCTGCCTATGTCTGAGCCCCGCGTTCTCGTTCTGGACGACGACCCCCGCCCGCGCCTCGATCGGCTGACCGGCCGCGCCCAGGTGGCGTACGTGGACGAGGCCGCTCTCGCCGAGCGGCTGCCCACCGCCGACGTGCTGCTGGTCTGGAACTTTCTGTCCGACGCGGTACGCGACGCCTGGCCCGGCCCGGGTGCCCGACCCCGCTGGGTCCACACCGCCAGCGCCGGCGTGGACCGCCTCCTGAGCAGCCCCGAACTGGCGGCGTCTGAGACCGTCGTCACAAATGCCCGGGGGGTATTCGATCAGCCCATCGCCGAATATGTAGCAGGGCTTGTACTGGCCCTCGCAAAGGACTTTCGTGGCACCTGGGAATTGCAACGCCAAAGGCGCTGGCGACACCGAGAGACATTTAGGCTCGGAGGCACCAGGGCGGTTGTTGTCGGTTCTGGTCCCATTGGTCGGGCAATTGGCCGGACCCTCAAGGCACTGGGTGTCACCGTGACCCTGGTCGGGCGGACCGAACGGCCCGGTGACCCGGAGTTCGACACCGTCCGGGCGATCGGGTCGTTGCCCGGGCTACTGCCCGAGGCTGACTGGGTGGTGTGCGTGGCCCCGCTGACCGAGGAGTCGGTGGGACTGTTCGACCACCGGGCGTTCGGGCTGATGAGGCCGGACGCGCACTTCATCAACGTGGGGCGTGGCCAGCACGTGGTGGAGGACGACCTGATGGACGCCCTGCTGGCCCACCGGCTGGCCGGAGCGGCGCTGGACGTCTTCGCGCAGGAACCCCTCCCCTCGGACAGCCGGCTGTGGGACGTGCCCAACCTGCTGATCTCCCCCCACATGAGCGGGGACACGGTGGGCTGGCGGAACGACCTCGCGGACCAGTTCTGCGACAACTTCGACCGCTGGGTCGCCGACGAGCCCCTGTTCAACGTGGTCGACAAGAGCCTGGGATACGTCCCCACCGGATCGGGCTGAGCCAGCCCCCGCCCCTTCAGGCCCGTCGGCCCGCCCCCTGACCCCCGGGTCGGGCGGCGGGCCGACGGGCAGGGCCGACGTTCACCCGCGCCTCACCCCGCACCACCTGGCGCCCACCACCCCCTCACCCCATCCGCCCGCCGAACCGGGAGAGAGCATGACCGAACTGACCTCGCGCACCGCCACCCAGCTGATCGCGGCCTACTCCAGCCGGCAGCTGTCCCCGGTGGAGGTGACCCGGGCGACCCTGGACCGCGCCCGGGCGATCCAGCCGGCGTTGAACGCCTTCGTACGGCTGGACGAGGAGGCCGCCCTGGAACAGGCGCGGGCCTCCGAGGAGCGCTGGCGGCGCGGGGAACCCACCGGAGCGGTGGACGGGGTGCCGGCGACGGTGAAGGACATCCTGCTCCAGAAGGGCGGCCCCACCGTGAAGGGCTCCTGGGGAGTGGACGACCCGGGCCCCTGGGAGGAGGACTCCCCCGCGGTACAGCGGCTGCGGGAGCAGGGCGCGGTCCTGCTGGGCAAGACCACCACCCCCGAGTTCGGCTGGAAGGGGGTCACCGACAGTCCCCGGCACGGGGCAACCGGCAACCCCTACGACCCGACCCGCACCGCCGGGGGGTCCAGCGGGGGTGGCGCGGCGGCGGTGGCGACCGGAGCCGGCCCGCTGACCCTGGGCACCGACGGCGGGGGTTCGGTACGCATCCCCGGCTCCTTCTGCGGCATCTTCGCCCTGAAGCCCACCTACGGCCGGGTGCCCATCTACCCGGCCAGCGCCTTCGGCACCCTGGCCCACGTGGGCCCGATGACCCGTACGGTCGGGGACGCGGCGCTGCTGATGGACGTGATCACCCGGCCCGACCCCCGCGACTGGTCCCAACTGGCCCCGCCCGAAGGCTCGTTCCGCTCCGAGTTGGACCGGGGCGTGCGGGGGCTGCGGGTGGCCTACGCGCCCACCCTGTTCGACCACCCGGTCGACCCCGAGGTGGCCCGGGCGGTGCGGTCGGCGGTGGACCGGCTGGCCGAGGCGGGCGCCCTGGTCGAGGAGGCCGACCCGGGGTTCACCGATCCGGTGGAGGCCTTCCACGTGCTGTGGTTCGCGGGGGCGGCGCGGGTCACCCAGTCCTTCGACGAGGAGCGTCGGGCCCGGATGGACCCGGGGCTGCGGGAGATCGTGGAGCGCGGCGCGGCCTACAGCGCGCTGGACTACCTGGCCGCCATGGACGTGAGGATGGCGCTGGGCCGCCAGATGGGCCTGTTCCACCAGCGGTACGACCTGCTGGTGACCCCGACCATGCCGGGTACGGCCTTCGAGCTGGGGGTGGAGGTGCCCGCCGGCTCCCCGTACCAGCGGTGGACCGGGTGGACCCCGTTCACCTACCCGTTCAACATGACCCAGCAGCCCGCCGCCACCGTTCCCTGTGGGGTGGACGCGCGGGGGCTGCCGATCGGGGTGCAGTTGGTGGCCGCCCGGCACGGGGATCCCCTGGTGCTGCGGGCGGCCCAGTCGCTCTACGAGGCGGGGGTGGCCGACATTCCCGCCCCGGCCCGGGTGTGGGGAGCCGGAGCGGAAGCGGGTTCGGCTACGCCCGCCGGAAGTTGAGGGTCTCCCCCACGGCACCGCTGCGCCACAGGTCCTGACAGGCCTCGGCCATCCGGTCCAGGCCGTCCACGACGCTGCCCCACACGATGCCCGGCACCCAGCCGGCGTCCCCGTTGATCAGCAGGTTGTTCCGCTCGTAGAACAGCGCCAGGTCGACGACGGTGGTGCGGCCGGCGTGGGCGGCCTGGGTGCCGTGCTGCTCGGCGGCGGCCTCGTAGCCGTAGCTGTTGGTGGCCAGCTGGGTCTGGGTGAAGGTGAAGTAGCAGAGGTCCCCCGGGATCGGGGTGATGGTGGGGTTCTCCAGGGGAGGCTCCTCGGGGGCGAACGGGGGGATGAGGGCGTAGATCTCGTTACGGGCGTACTTGGCGTGGTAAACGTCTCCGCCGAGCGGCAACGCGTTCCACACGGCCTCACAGGTGAGGGGCGCCCGGTCGTCCAGAAGCTTTGCGGTGCAGCTCACCCCACGCTTGTCCAGGGACACCTCAAGGAAACGGTCCGCCATCATGCCTCCCCTATCTCGATCCGGGCCGTCGCGGCTCTCGCGGCGGTACGCCCATAGTGCCCAAGCCGGGCCCCGTCACGCGGAGCGGCACCCGGACATCGAGCCGGCGCGCCGGATCCGGCGCCCACCACGGGGCACCGGTGGCCCGGACCCACGGGGGCGGCCATCCTGGAAGAGTGAGCCCGCATCAGAACCGGCACAAACGGTAAGCACAATTCCGCTGGCAATATCTCCCGGATCTCCCGGCCCCCATGACACCTCTTCGTTACCTGCCGGCGGGAGCGAGATGTACGGCGGTAACGGACCACTCCCTTCCGGCTGACCACCACCGAGAGCGCGAACATCCCGAGGCCCGCTCGTTGACCAGCGTCAGGACATCAGCGGGACACCATCACCGCATTAGCGACGGGAAGTCACCCGGGGTGCACGGAAGGCCCCAGAGGAGGACATCCCGACATCGGCGTTCCCGACAGGCGACCGCATTCGACGACAATCTCCCCCACCTGCGTCTTCACGGAAAATCAAGGCAAGCCGCCGGTCACGTCAAGGACTGGAAACGATCGGCATACCTTCGAAGAGTTTGGGTAGCTGCGCGCGCATGGCTCCACCACAAGGGAACAAAGAGACAGGCAGAGGAATCGGCCGTCGAGCAATGCTCGGAGGTTTGGCTTCCTTGGGCGCTCTCGGCGCACTGGGTGCCGCGGGCTGTAGTCGGGTACCGACCGACTCGACGGTGGAAGGGGGTGATCTGCTGGAGAAACTGCGAGACCAGGGCAGCGTACGGATCGGCATCGCGAGCGAGCCTCCGTTCGGTTACGTGGACAAGGAAGGGCAGGCCACCGGCGAGGCGCCGGAGATCGCGAAGGTGGTCTTCAAGCGCCTCGGGGTGGACCAGGTCAAGGCCGTTCCGGTGGAGTTCGGTGCGCTGATCCCGGGCCTCAAGGCCGGTGCGTTCGACATCGTCTCGGCGGGGATGTACATCAACCCCACCCGCTGTGCGCAGGTTCTCTTCGCCGATCCCGACTACATCATGTTGGACTCCTTCATCGTTCGGAAGGGGAATCCACACGGGATCAAGACCTACGCGGACATCAAGAAGAAGAACCTCAAGCTGGCCAGCGGTAAGGCGTACGCCGAGATCGATTACGCCAAGGACGCCGGTATCGACAACGTGCTGATCCTCCCGGACCAGGTCGCCGGCCTGGAAGCGGTGGCGCAGGGACGTGTGCACGCTTTCGCGGGAACCAACGTCACGGTCCAGGGCGTGGTCTCCAAGTCCGCGAAGTGCGAGGCCACTCCCGCGTTTCAGCCGACCATGGGCGGAAAACCCGCCTACGGCGCCGGAGGATTCGCTTTCCGTACTTCCGAGAAGAACTTCCGAGATGAATTCAACAAGGAGATCCTCCGCCTCAAGGAGAACAACTACAAGGAACTCCTGGAGATCGTCAGGCCCTTTGGCTTCAGTATGCGGGAGATGACTGACAAGACCGCGAAGGAGCTTTGCTGATGATGACTTCAGGGATGTTCTACGAACACTTCCTACCTGGTATCTGGATCACCATCCAGGTCACCATCTACAGCTCGGCCCTCGCCGCCCTCGTGGCCTTCGTGATCGGCGTTCTGCGGACGTCCAACCTGTGGATCGTCCGTTTTCTCTCCGGCGCGTACTTCGAGATCTTCCGAGGGACCTCGGCCCTGGTGCTGATGTTCTGGATGTTCTTCGCCGTCCCCCTCCTGCTGGGCTGGCAGCTGGTGCCGATGTGGGCCGGTGTCTCCGCACTCGGTCTGACCTACGGCGCCTACGGCTCGGAGGTCGTACGCGGCGCGCTGGCCGCCGTACCGACCGAGCAGAAGGAGGCGGGCATCGCCCTCAGCTTCACCAAGGCGCAGCGGCTGCGTCGCATCGAGATCCCGCAGGCCTGGCCGGAGATGATCCCACCGTTCAACAACCTGCTGATCGAGCTGCTCAAGGGCACCGCGCTGGTCTCCGTGATCACGGTGACCGACATGACCTACGCGGCGAACCTGGTCCGACTGGGCAGCAACGAGAGCGCCCCGGTCTACTCCCTGCTGCTCGTCCTGTACTTCATCCTCGCCTTCGTCCTCACCCGTGGAATGCGGGTGCTGGAGCGGCACGCCCGTGCCGGCATCGGCCAGGCACCGGAGAAGAAGGGGTTCCTCAGCCGCAAGCTCAACGGCGGTGAGGGCTCCCAGGCCGCGACGCAAAGCGCTGGAGGCATCTGATGAACTGGGATTGGCATGTAATCGACGAGTTTATGCCGCGCTTCTGGGACGGCGTTCTCGTCACCCTCCAGGCGCTGCTGCTCGGCTCGCTGATGGCCTTCACGCTGGGTCTGGTGTGGGCCATCGCCCAGCGGTCCAACAACAAGTGGATCAACTGGCCCGTGACCGGGATCACGGAGTTCATCCGTAACACCCCGCTGCTGGTTCAGCTGTTCTTCTTCTTCTACGTGGTCCCCGAGTGGGGCCCGTCGATGTCTCCGCTGACCACCGGAATCCTGGCACTGGGTCTGCACTATTCGACCTACACCGCGGAGGTCTACCGGGCCGGGATCAACGGTGTGCCGGTCGGCCAGTGGGAGGCGGCCACGGCCCTGAGCCTGTCGAAGACCCGTACCTGGACCTCGGTGATCCTGCCGCAGGCCATCCGACGGGTGGTTCCCGCGCTCGGTAACTACGTGGTGGCCATGCTGAAGGACTCGCCGATGATCGCGACGATCGGTGCGTTCGACATGCTGGGTGAGGCTCAGGCGTTCAGCAACGAGACCTTCACCACCGAGGCGATCACCCTGGTCGGCGTCGCCTTCATCCTCATCGCCTACCCGGCTTCCGTCCTGATTCGATTCCTGGAGCGTCGTCTTGTCCAGCAGTGAGAACACCACAAACGAAACCCCGGAAGCGACCAACCCGGCCGGTAGCCAGCAGGAGTTGATCCGCTTCGACAAGGTCACCAAGAGATTCGGCAGCAACGTGGTGCTGGACGATCTCGACTTCACCGTGGCCCCCGGCAAGCACGTGACCCTGATCGGACCCTCGGGGTCCGGCAAGACCACGATCCTCCGGCTGCTGATGACGCTGCTGAAGGCCGACGAGGGCACCATCCAGGTGGACGGGCAGTACCTCACCCACGAGCAGAAGAACGGCAAGCTGGTCCCGGCCAGCGAGCGGCACACCCGCGAGGTGCGCAAGAACATCGGCATGGTGTTCCAGCAGTTCAACCTGTTCCCCAACATGAGGGTGCTGCGCAACGTCACCGAGGCCCCGGTCCACGTACTGGGGATGCCCAAGGACGAGGCGGAGCAGCGGGCCCGCGAGCTGCTGGAGCAGGTCGGGCTGACCGAGCACGCCGACAAGTACCCCAGCCAGCTGTCCGGTGGTCAGCAGCAGCGGGTGGCGATCGCCCGCGCCCTGGCGATGCGTCCCAAGGTGATGCTGCTGGACGAGGTCACCTCGGCCCTGGACCCGGAGCTGGTGGCCGGGGTGCTGGACGTGCTGCGGGACATCGCCCACACCACCGACATCACCATGTTGTGCGTCACGCACGAGATGAACTTCGCGCGGGACATCTCGGACGACGTGTTGATGTTCGACAAGGGCCGGGTCATCGAGTCCGGTGCGCCGGAGAAGATCTTCAGCGACCCGGAGAACCAGCGCACCAGGGAGTTCCTGAGCGCCGTGCTGTGAACGATTCCGAGCCGTGTGACGACCGACTCTGAGCCATCTTCGGCCGGGTCCGTCGGTACGCGGTCAGGCCCTCGGCCCCTGCCGCCCGTAGCCGCGAGAACGGGTGGCAGGGGCCGCGTCGCGCTTGGCGCGACCCCCTGGTGGGCATATGCCGGTAGCGATAACTCCGGTCACCGGCAAGGGGGTTGGCGCTATGGTGGCGGCGGACCCGGTGGTTGATCAGCCCCGGTCGCCCATCCGGCCACACGCAGACGGTCACGACCTCCGAGGGGGAACCCGTGGCTCTACCGAGCGACAGTGGGGAGCCGTCGCGTTCGGGAGCGCACCCCATGGCGCCGTTCCACTCCGCCCAGTACGCCCTGCGGATACTGGAACGCGTCTCACGTCATCCGAGCGGCATCTCGCACCAGGACCTCAGACGTGCGATCGACCTGCCGCCCGGCCACCTCGCCCACCTGCTGCTGATGCTCCGCCGCGAGGGCTACCTGCGACAGGTCGAGCCCGAGGTGTACGCGGTGGGCGAGTCGTTGATGCTGCTGTCCTCCGGCGGTGACCGCGAGCACGCCCTGCGGGAGCAGCTGCGCCGGGCGCTGGCGGGGCTGCGGGACTCGCTGCGGGCTGCCGTCTACCTCAGCCGGTACACCGACGGCGAGGCGGAGGTGACCCACTGCGTGGACTCCCCGCAGGCCCCCGCCGTACACGAGTGGTTCGACTTCCGCTCCGCCATGCACGCCACGGCGGCCGGCAAGTGCCTGCTGGAGCAACTGGACGAGGACGGACGGCGGGACCACCTCTCCCGGCACCGCACCGCGCGGCTGACCTCGCGGACGATCACCAACGAGCGGGTGCTGCTGGGCGCCCTGGACGGCCACCCGGTCTCGGCCCCGATGCTCGACCTCCAGGAGTACGCGGTCGGCACGGTGTGCGCCGCGGTCCCGGTGACCGCCGGATCGGCGATCGGCAGCCTCGCGCTGTCGCTACCCATCGGCGAGGCCCACCGGCTGCGCCCGACGGCGGAGGCGCTGCGACGCCAGGCCGCCCCGGTGATGCTCTCGCTGTCCATCTGAGCCTCTCCCGCACGCCCAGGAGCACCCCCTCCCGGGGTGGTCGGGAGCACCCCTCTGGAGCGGGTAGTATCTTCCCTCGTCAGCCGGAAACGGCGGACGGGCGCCGCTAGCTCAGTTGGTTAGAGCAGCTGACTCTTAATCAGCGGGTCCGGGGTTCGAGTCCCTGGCGGCGTACGCGACACCGAGGGCCCCTCGCACTGGCGGGGGGCCCTTGACGTGCGCCCGGAAAGGTGGCGGAAGCCCCGGGGATCAGTGGTCGGACCGGCGTGACTCCCCGCCGGGACGGAACCGGGTGGGCAGGCTGAGGTCGGGGTTGATGGGGTGCCGGGCGGAGGCGACCAGACTGATCGCGACGCCGGCCACGGCCCAGAGGGCGAGGGTGAGCAGGGGCCGCCCGAGGGCGTTGCCGTCGAAGTAGACCAGGTGCCGTACCGCGCTGGTGGTGGCCCCGGGTGGCAGCCACGGGCCGATGGCCGCCCAGAACCCGGGGAGCAGGGGCGCCTGGTAGGCGCCGCCCGCACTGGGGTTGCCCAGCACCACGAAGACCAGTACGGCCAGCCCCACCCCGACGGTTCCGAACAGGGCCTGGAGGGCGAGCGTGGCCGCTCCGGCACCGAAGACGACCAGCGCCCCGAGGGCGGCGAGGGCGAGGAAGTGGCCGCCCAGCGCCCCGAGCACCGGGCCCACGATCAGGGCTCCGCCGACGCCGGACACCAGCGCGTAGAGGACCAGGGCGGCGAGCCGGAAGCCGGCGCGGCGCGGGCTGGCGGGTTGGGCTCCGGCGGCGACCCCGAGGGCGGCGGCGGCGAGGTAGCCGCCGATCATCCATCCGATGGCGAGGTAGAAGGCGGTGAGGCTGCCACGGTCCTGGGGGTCGGCGGGGGCGATGTCGCGGACGTCGAGGGAGCGCCCGCGCTGTTCGGCGAGTTGGCGGCCGAGGCGTTGGGCGGCTTCGGTGACGGGGCCGCCGGCGGCGGAGGCGACCAGCAGGGTGTCACGCCCTCCGCCGTCGCCGGGCAGGTAGGCGGCGTCGACCTCGCGGTGGAGGAGGCGGGTACGGGCGGCGTCGGCGTCGGCGACGGTGACCGCCTTGGCCGGTTGCCCGGGAAGGGCGTCCAGCCGTTGGGCGAGTTGCTCGCTGACCTGGGGGGAGCCGGCGACCGCGAGGGGGAGGCGGTGGGGGGTGGGGTGGTGGAAGGCGCCGATGTAGGAGAGCAGGAAGCCGAGTTGGAGGAGGAGCACGCCGACCACGAGGGCGAAGGCGCGGGGGGTGACGGCGTCGCGGATTTCCGCGGCCATGGCGGACTTACTCATTCCATGCCCTTTCTGGGGTTACGCCCGGATTGATACCGCATGGAGGGTTCACCGACCTCACCCCGCGATCCCCCGCGTGGCGCCACGAGAGCCAAGGGGGGCGGGACCTTTCGGCAAGGCGGGCCCAGACGGGCACAGTTCGGTCGTGCATTGGTCTGGACATGACCAGTTCCACTGACTACATTCACCGTTGGTCTAGACCGCACGCTTTCCCCTCCCCACACCGAGGAGCAAGATGCGCAACAAGATCCTCACCGCGGCGATCGGCCTCTGCCTGGGCGGCACCGCCCTGTTCATCACCTCCGGCAGCGCCCAGGGCCACGGCTACAGCGACGCCCCGACCAGCCGGCAGGCCCACTGCGCCAACGGCACCGCCACCGACTGCGGGGCCATCCAGTGGGAGCCCCAGAGCGTCGAGGGCCCCAAGGGCTTCCCCGAGGCGGGTCCGGCCGACGGCTCCATCTGCTCGGCCGGCAACGAGGGCTTCGCCGAACTGGACGACCCCCGGGGCGGCGACTGGCCGACCACCCAGCTGGAGGCCGGCGGCAACTTCACCTTCCGGTGGAACATCACCGCCGCCCACTCCACGACCGACTTCCGCTACTACATCACCAAGGACGGCTACGACCCCAGCCAGCCGCTGACCCGCGACGACCTGGAGCCGGAGCCCTTCCTCACCGAGTCGCTGGACGGCCAACAGCCGCCGAACGACTGGAGCACCGAGGGCACCATCCCCGAGGGTAAGTCCGGCCGCCATCTGGTCCTGGGCGTCTGGAACATCGAGGACACCGCCAACGCCTTCTACAGCTGCGCCGACGTGGAGCTGTGACGACCTCGTAGAGGGGAGGGGCCGGATTCGTCCGGCCCCTCCCCGGCCCCTCGACCCGCCCGCTCCCGGCCAACCCCCCACGGCCGACCTCCCCCTGACGCCTTACGGGGAAGGTCGGGCCGGCCGAGGAGCCGCCGGGCCGCTGGCGGACCCGACAGCGGCCCCAGTGGCCCGGCGTACCGGCCCCGGACCTGAACAGGTCCGGGGCCCTCTCCTGTTCCGGCCGCCCCTGTCCCGGTCACCGCGTCATGTTCCGGCCACCGGGCGGGCGGCACGGGCCCGTACCCGGTACACGTACCCCGGCGCGGCACACCAGCGCGTAGAGGACCAGGGCGACGGCCCGGCCGGCCCGTACCACCCAACCGGGGTGAGGGGGCGGGGGGTTCGGAGTTCCCGGAGGCCACCGCCACCCGCCGAGGGCCCCGGTACCCGTTCCCATCAGGACGGGTTCGCCGCGCCCCGGCTCCCCGGCCGGGCGCGAACCCGGTGGTCAACGGCCCGCTCCAGGACGGGGTGGTGCGTAACCGACCTACGCTATGCACACTGTTTCCACACATGGGCCCACTCAGCCAAAGCCGAGCGATCCCACCCGCGCACCGAGGGCGAGAGCCTAAGCTGCCGGTCGTGCTCGTCGAGGTGGGGGCGACAGAGCACGGCACGGGGACGGTGAGATAACCCACGGGGCCCTCGGGAACCGTGGATCGGCCTACTTGTGTCGTAACTGTTTGGTGGCCTTGGGGCCACGCCCGTGTCATCGGCCAGACACGGGCCCCGACGAGCGGATACCGCGCGTGGTGTGCGGGGGGAAGGACTCATGACCTCGTCATCGAGCGATCCGGGACGCGACCCCGCGACGGATCCCACGCGGACCCAACAGCTGCGCGTGCCCCGCCAGTCACCCCGCGCCGGGAGGTCCGGCGTCCAGCCGAGGGCGGCCCGCTGGCCCCGCAAGGCCCCGCCGCGCTACGACTACGAGCACTACAGCCGCCTGGCCGGACCACTCACCCAGCCCGACCCCGACAAGCCCTACCGGGTGCGCTACCGCAGCCTGTTGGCCGAGGAGCACCACCGCTTCCGCGCGGCCATACTGCTGTGCCTGGCCCCGGTGCTGTCGGCGGTGCTGCTGTTCTGGCTGATGCAGCCCCAGCACTGGACCGAGCGCGACGGTTCGGCCTCGGACCTGGTGTTGAAGCTGGACATCGTGATGCTGGTGTCGATCGGCCTGATCGAGCTGTTCCGCACCATGAACGTGTTCTCCAACGCCCACGCCACCCTGGTCGCACGCGATCCCATACCCGTCGTTCCCGAGTCCGGTACGCGAGTGGCCTTCCTGACCTCCTTCGTACCCGGCAAGGAACCGCTGGAGATGGTCACCAAGACCCTGGAGGCGGCGGTCAGGATCCGTCACCGGGGCCCGTTGCACGTCTGGCTGCTGGACGAGGGCGACGACCCGGCGGTGAAGGAGGTGTGCGCCCGGCTCGGCGTCCACCACTTCAGCCGCAAGGGGGTCGCCAAGTGGAACCAGAAGAAGGGCGCCCACCGGGCCAAGACCAAGCACGGCAACTACAACGCCTGGCTTGAGGCACACGGCGACAACTACGACTTCTTCGCCTCGGTGGACACCGACCACGTGCCGCTGCCCAACTACCTGGAGCGGATGCTCGGTTACTTCCGCGACCCGGACGTCGGCTTCGTCATCGGCCCGCAGGTCTACGGCAACTACGACAACTACGTGACCAAGTCGGCCGAGAGCCAGCAGTTCCTGTTCCACGCGCTGATCCAGCGGGCCGGCAACCGGTACGGCGCCCCGATGTTCGTGGGCACCAGCAACGCCGTACGGATCAGGGCGCTCAAGCAGATCGGCGGGCTGTACGACTCCATCACCGAGGACATGGCCACCGGTTTCGAGATGCACCGCGCCCGCAACCCGGAGACCGGGCGCAAGTGGCGCTCGGTCTACACCCCGGACGTGCTGGCCGTCGGTGAGGGGCCCAACGCCTGGACGGACTTCTTCACCCAGCAGCTGCGGTGGTCGCGCGGCACCTACGAGACCATCCTCAAGCAGTTCTGGAAGGCGCCGTTCACCCTCCCCCCGGGGAAGCTGTTCAACTACACGCTGATGGTGATCTTCTACCCGATCTCCGCCCTCAACTGGATCCTGGCCGCGCTCAGTTGCGCCCTGTTCCTGGGGCTCGGCGCCTCGGGTGTGCAGATCGACCCCACCGTGTGGATGATGCTCTACGGCAACGCCTCCGCCCTCCAGGTGGGGCTGTACGTCTGGAACCGCCGGCACAACGTCTCCCCGCACGAGCCCGAGGGCTCCGGCGGCCTGGCCGGGATGCTGATGTCGGCCATGTCCGCGCCCATCTACGCACGTTCACTGTTCGACGCGGTGCTGCGGCGCAAGAGCCGGTTCGTGGTGACCCCCAAGGGCGACTCGGCCAGCCCCGACACACTGTTCGGCACCTTCCGGGTGCACCTGTTCTTCCTGGTGATCTTCGGCGGCTCCTTCGTGGGCTCGTTCTACCTGGGCCACGACCACCCCGCGATGCTCACCTGGGCCGGACTGGCCATGCTGATCACCGCCGCCCCCATCATCGGCTGGCGCTACATGGTGCGGCAGGAGAAGAAGCGCCGTAAGCGCGAGGGCCAGGGGGGCCAGGAGGCCGGACAGCCGGTCGGGGGTTCGGCGCCGCCGGGGCAGGACACCGGGGGCTCGCCCCCGCCCCCGTACGGCGGTCAGCCGCCCCACAGCACCGAACAGACAGTCCAGTTCACTCTTGAGGGACGCTCCAGATGAAGTTTCACCCCAGCCGCCGCGTACGCCGTCTGTCCATAGGCGCCGCGGCGGTTCTGGTGTTGGCCGGCTTCAACGGACCGGCGCTCTACACCTTCGCGTCGAACCAGTACCACGACTACAAGATCAACCGTCCCGAGTACAAGGCGAAGCACGGCCACTGGAAGGTGGTGGACGTCCCCGAGAAGTACCGGATCAACACCATCCACGCCGCCCTGTTGCACACCGGCAAGGTGCTGCTGGTCGCCGGTTCCGGCAACGACGCCAAGATGTTCGACGCCAAGACCTTCCGCACGGTGCTGTGGGACCCGGAGAAGAACACCTTCAAGAACATCCCCACCCCGAAGGACCTGTTCTGCGCCGGCCACACCCAACTCCCCGACGGCAAGCTGCTGGTGGCCGGCGGCACCCAGCGGTACGAGAAGCTGGGCGGTGACGTGAAGAAGGCCGGCGGCCTGATGATCGTCAGCAACGAGAACCCGGACCGTGCCAAGACCCTGCCCGCCGGCACCAGGTTCACCGGCAAGAAGAACGGCAAGACCTTCGTCTCCCAGGACTCGTTGCTGGTACCGCGCGCCAAGAAGAAGGCCGACCCGGTCACCGGGGAGGTGACGGTCACCGCCACCCAGAAGCGCGTCTACGTGGAGGCCGTCAAGGAGGGCAAGCGCTACCAGACCGGCACCGAGGACAACTACGCGATCTCGGGTCTGAAGGGCGCCGACCGCCGCAACATCTACGGGGTCGCGCAGAAGCTGTCCTTCGACAAGAAGGACTTCCAGGGCATCAAGGACACCTTCGAGTTCGACCCGGTCGCCGAGCGGTACATCACCGTCGACCCGATGGACGAGGCCCGCTGGTACCCGACCCTGACCACGCTGGAGGACGGCAAGGTGCTGTCGGTCTCCGGCCTGGACGAGATCGGCCAGGTGGTCCCGGGCAAGAACGAGATCTACGACCCCCGTACCAAGAAGTGGAGCTTCCTGCCCCGGACCCGCTTCTTCCCCACCTACCCGGCGCTGTTCCTCACCGAGAACAACCGGATCTTCTACAGCGGCTCCAACGCCGGCTACGGCCCCGCCGACAAGGGCCGCGCCCCCGGGCTGTGGGACATCGCCACCAACAGGTTCCGCAAGATCCCGGGGATGAGCGACCCGGACGTCCTGGAGACCTCCATGACGGTGCCGCTGCCCCCCGCGCAGGACCAGAAGTACATGGTCGTCGGCGGTGGCGGCGTGGGCGAGGACGCCAAGTCGACCGCCAAGCGCCGGCTGGTCAACCTGCGGGACGACAACCCCCGCTTCCGGGACGGGCCCGACCTGTACGAGAAGGCCCGCTACCCCAGCAGCGTGATCCTGCCGGACGACACCGTGCTGACCACCAACGGCTCCGGCGACTACCGGGGACGCAGCGCCAGCAACATCCTCAAGGCGGAGATCTACGACCCGAAGTCCAACGACGTGAAGTCCGCCGCCGACCCGCTGGTGGGCCGCAACTACCACTCCGGCGGACTGCTGCTGCCGGACGGCCGGGTGATGACCTTCGGCTCCGACTCGCTGTTCTCCGACAAGGACAACACCAAGCCCGGCGAGTTCCAGCAGCAGATCGACCTCTACACCCCGCCGTACCTCCACCAGGACGGCGACCGGCCGCAGTTGCTGGACTCCCGGGGTGACGGCAAGGGCCAGACCGTACGGCTGGGGGGCACCGCCCGGTTCCAGAGCAAGGACGCCGCCCGGATCAAGAAGATGCGGCTGATCCGCCCGGGCTCGTTCACCCACGTCACCAACATCGAGCAGCGGTCCATCGCCCTGGACTTCCGCCGCACCGCCGACGGGGTCTCCGTGACCCTCCCCAAGGACCCCTCGCTGGTCCCCCCGGGCTGGTACATGGTGAACGCCGTGGACAAGGACGGGCTGCCCTCCGAAGCGACCTGGGTGAAGGTGCCGGTGTCGCCGACGGCCAAGGCGGTACCGACCACCACCGAGTCGCCCTGACGCTCTGAGTGTCCGGGTGGGGTGGGTGCCGGGGTACAACCGGCCCACCCCACCCGGGAGTCGGGCCGATGTGGTTGCCCTCCGCACGGGCCCCGCGACCTGCCGTGGCGGTCCGGGTGGTCGATGCCGACACGGGGCCTGACCCCCTCTGTGACGGGCCACGGCTCGCCCCGGGCTCCCGTGGCCCACGCCGTACGCCCGGGCCCGGCCGGTGCGGGGGTACGGCCGCTCGGGGCTGCCGGAGGGCCCCACCGCCCGGAGCGGTCCCGTGGGTGGGCCGGCCCCGGGCCGCGCGGGCGGACGGCATCCTGGCGCCAATCCGAACACCCCGGGCCGGGCCGTCCGTGACCTCCCCGGTGAGTGTCCGTACGAGCTGCCGTGGCGGTGCCGTCACCTGCTCCGGGCATCCGTCGCGAGGACCGGAACAGCGCCCCACCTGACCGTCGTACGCGAGTGGGGCACGCCCTCACTTGCGCGGACCGGCGCCGGGGAGGGAGCCCCCGTCCACGTCAGCCGTACTCCAGGTCAGTGCTTGGCGTTCTTGGCCAGCTCCAGGGCGTACTTGGTCCACCACTCACCGGCCTTGGGGCCGCCCTTGCAGGGACCGTCGGACTCACCGGGGCGCTTGATCCACAGGTAGGCGTCCACCTTGGGGTCGGCGGTCTTGGTGGTGGGCCGCTCGCCCAGTGCCCGTCCGGGCGGGTTGCACCAGGTCTCCTCGTGCTTGGCTCCCGGCACCGGTCCGTTGCCGTTGCGGCTGGTGTCGATGACGAAGGGCTTTCCACCCACCATGGAGGAGAGCTTCTTGCCGTAGGCGATGTTGTCCTTGGTCGTCTGGTAGTTGGAGACGTTCAGCGCGAACCCGTCCGCCTCGGCTATGCCCGCCCGGTTCAGCGGTTCCACCAGCCCACCGGCGTCCCGCACCCAGTCGGGGTTGCCGGCGTCGAGGTAGACCTTCACCTTGGGCAGCTTCTTGAGCTTGCCGACGGTCTCCTTCAGCAGGGCGTACCGCTCCTCGTGGAACTGCTGGGGGGTGCACCCCTCCTCCAACAGGTGGGGCAGCGCGTCGGGTTCGACGATGACCGTGGCCGACCGGTCACCTATCCCCCGCACGACCTTGTCCACCCAGGCGCGGTACTCGTCGCCCCCTCCGGCGCCGCCCTTGGAGTACTGGCCGCAGTCCCGGTGCGGCAGGTTGTACAGCACCAGGAGGGCCGAGCGGTTCGCCTTCGTGGCGGCCTCGGTGAAGCCCTTGGTCTGTCCCTCGGGGTCCTCCACCCCGACCCACTCGGCAACCGGCTGGCTGGAGATCCGCTCCAGGACGGCCGCCTTGTCCTTCTCCCCGTCCGCCCGCAGCTGGTCGACCTGCTGGGCCGCCTTGCCCTCGGGGTTGACCCAGTACGGCGCCTTGCTCTGGGGGGTGCGCTCGGCCTTCTTGTCGTCCCCGTCGTCCGAGGAGGAGAAGCAGCCCGTGAGCAGTCCGACCAGGGCCAACAGGCAGGCCACGGCCCCCAGTCGCGTACCGACTCGGCGCCGGTGCCCGCCGTGATCGTCGTACATCCACTCCCCCTTGGACGCGAACGTGTTCTCGCGGAGTCGGCCGGCTCGCCCGGCCCCCGTTACTGTCGGCCCATCGTGGCACACCCGGCCAGACACCCGTCGAGCCCTGTGGATAACTACCGCCGCCCCGGAAGTTCCCAGCTCAACAACGGTGGAAGCGAACCGGCACCCCGACGTTCACCACCCACCGAAGGCGTTCCGTCACCCAGCGCGTCCGCCCGCCGGAGCCGGACTCAGATCAGGTCCACCAGGTCGGCGATGGAGTCGACCACCCGGGAGGGCCGGAAGGGGTGACGCTCGACCTCCTCGGGACGGGTGACCCCGGTGAGCACCAGGAAGGTCTCCATACCGGCCTCCAGCCCCGCCAGTACGTCGGTGTCCATCCGGTCCCCGATCATGGCGCTGGTCTCCGAGTGCGCGCCGAGGGCGTTGAGTCCGGCGCGCATCATCAGGGGGTTGGGCTTGCCCACGAAGTACGGCTCCTGACCGGTGGCCTTGGTGATCAGGGCGGCCACCGAGCCGGTCGCCGGCAGCGCGCCCTCGGTGGAGGGGCCGGTCTCGTCGGGGTTGGTGGCGATGAAGCGGGCCCCGTCGTTGATCAGCCTGATGGCACGGGTGAGGGCCTCGAAGCTGTAGGTACGGGTCTCGCCCAGGACCACGTAGTCCGGTTCGGTGTCGGACAGGACGTAGCCGATGTCGTGCAGGGCCGTGGTCAGTCCGGCCTCTCCGATCACGTAGGCGGTGCCGCCCGGACGCTGGTCGTCCAGGAACTTGGCGGTGGCCAGCGCGGAGGTCCAGATGTTGTCGATCGGCACCTCCAACCCGATGCGGGACAGCCTGGCGTGCAGGTCGCGCGGGGTGTAGATGGAGTTGTTGGTGAGCACCAGGAAGGGCTTGGCGGAGGCCTTCAACCGGTCCAGGAAGGCGTCGGCGCCCGGAATCGGGACGCCCTCGTGCATCAGGACCCCGTCCATGTCGGTCAGCCAGGACTCGATCGGCTTGCGCTCTGCCACCTGAGGACTCCTACCCGCTCGCGTCACTTCGGCCGGCGGCCCGGCCCGCCGTTTCAGCCTAGCGGCGTTCCCGCCTCCGGCCAGGTCCGGCCGGCCTGGACGGACCGTTCGGGCAGCGATCGGGCGGGCCGTCCCCCAGAAGCGGGCGCCCTCTCCCGGGTACGGGGCAAAACCGCTGGTCACAGAGGCGCGATGGAGAGGGGGCGGCTTGCGGTGCCGCACCGTGGTTGCCAGAGTGAGCCCATGACCCACCCCCACTCCTCCTCTCCGCTGCGCGTCGGGCTGATCGGCTACGGGCTGGCCGGTTCCGTCTTCCACGCTCCACTGATCGACAGCTGCCCCGACCTACGGCTGGCCGCCGTGGTGACCGCGAACGAGGAACGGGCCCGCCAGGCGCGCTCGGCCCACGGCGAGAACCTCCGGGTGGTGGCCGACGCGGACCAACTGCTGGCCGATCCGGGCGCGTTGGACCTGGTGGTGATCGCCAGCCCCAACCGCACCCATGTGTCGCTGGCCCACGCCGCGCTCGCGGCCGGAGTGCCGGTGGTGGTGGACAAGCCGCTGGCGGGCACCGCCCGGGAGGCGTGGGAGCTGGACGCGGAGGCACGGAAACGCGGGCTGCTGCTGTCGGTCTTTCAGAACCGGCGCTGGGACAGCGACCTGCTGACCCTGCGCGGTCTGCTGGAACAGGGAGCGCTGGGCACGGTGTGGCGCTTCGAGTCCCGTTTCGAACGCTGGCGGCCCAGGCCCAAGGGCGGTTGGCGGGAGTCGGGCGACCCGGCCGAGATCGGTGGCCTGCTGTACGACCTGGGCAGCCACCTGGTCGACCAGGCCCTGGCCCTGTTCGGGCCGGTCACCTCGGTGTACGCCGAGTCCCGGGTGCTGCGCCCGGGGGCGACCGCCGACGACGACACCTTCCTGGCGCTGACCCATGCCTCGGGTGTCGTCTCCCACCTGTGGATGAGCGCCACGGCGGCCCAACTGGGCCCACGCTTCCGGGTGTTGGGCAGTTCGGGCGCCTTCGTGAAGTACGGGCTGGACCCTCAGGAAGCGCGCTTGCGGGCCGGCGACCGACCGGGGGAGGGCCGGCCATGGGGCGAGGAGGACCCGGAGGCGTACGGGACGTTGGGGGACCTGGAGGACACCCGGGCCGTCCCCTCCGTACCGGGTGCCTACCCGGCGTACTACGAGGCCGTCGCCCGGGCGCTGCGGCAGGGCGACCCGCCCCCGGTCACGGCGGCGGAGGCCGCGCGGGCACTGGAGGTGCTGGAGGCGGGCCGACTGTCCGCCCACGAAGGACGCACCGTGCCCCTGCCCGGCACCGACGCACCGGCCGTGCCGAACGAGTGAGGTGAGGGTGACCGGTCACTCTCCGGTCGGCGCACCGGAGGCCGGCGGCAACCAACCGGAGGGGGTCACCGGCCATCGGCCCGGACGAGGGCGGGAGGCGCCCGTTCCGTCCGGGTGACCCGGGATCGGGCTCCACGGAACTCGTCCCCCAACTCCCCGGCAGGGGCGGGAGGTTGGGCCGGTGGCCCGCGCCGAGCCCCGACCAGAGAGGTCGGAGAGGCCGTCGGGGCCTTCGCGGGGGGCTAACCGGGGCGTGCGGAACTTGCGAGCCCCTCGGTGATCCGAGGGATGTCCCGACGCGGCTCCGTGCTGAGCCGCGTCGGTCAGCCCAGGCTCCCCCGGCCTTCCCGCCGCCCCAGCCACCCACGGGCGAGCCAAGCCACCCACCCGAGGAGGGCGCGTGGCCGCGTGGGCGGGACAACGCCGTGATCCGAGGGGCGTGTCCTAGGAGTTCTCGGGCTGTCCTTCGGCGGCGACCGGCTCACGGGGTGGGGCGACCTGTTCCGTGGCCGTACGCAGGGCCTGGACGGTCTCCGCGCGGTTCGCGGCGTCCACCCGGCCCAGGAAGTCCCCCAGCCGCAGCAGTTCGGCCACCCGCTCGCGCTCCTCGGCGGTGACCCGGGGGCGTTCGGCGCGCAGGGTGTCCGCCAGCTCGGCGACCAACTCCTCCCACTCGCCCACGAAGTGGCGCTTGCGGAGTTGTCCGAGGCGGGCCTCGGGCAGCCGGTCGGCGAGGGACTCCAGCACCTCCTGGGACAGCGCGGTCAGCCGCTCGGAACGCTCCGCCAGCACGGCGTAGTACGAGCGCTCCGCCTCGGTCACCGGGCGGACCACGGCCAGCGGTTCACCGTCCTGGACCAGCACCATGGACCGGCCCTGAGCGATCATCGAGAGCCCGAAGTCGGGGTCACGGAAGAACGCCCCCGGGCCCAACCGGAAGTGATCCGGGGGCACTTGGAGGGTCGCTTCCTCACCCGTCGGGCGCTCAACACTCGTCTCACTGTTCACCCAGGCAGGATGCCACCTCCCCCGAGGGCTCGCGCACGCCAGTGGTGGCCGGCACCCGATCGAGACGAGTAGGACAACCTGTACGTGGTAGGTACCCGTACTCATGTCCGGCGCCCGCCACGCCGACAGGGTGTGACCATGGCTACCGACTCCGTCCAACGGCCCACCACGGCCGCCTTCTTCCTCCAGTCCGCCATCGCCTTCGGACTCTCCCTCACCGCTCTGGTCGTGGGCATCGTGAAGCTGCCCGTCGGCCCGTGGGAGCGCGGGTTCCTGGCGATCGGCCTGCTGTTCGTCGTCTCCTCCGCCTTCACCCTGGCCAAGTGCGTCCGGGACCGGCAGGAGGTCGAGGAGGTCACCAGCCGCGTCGACCGGGCACGGATCGACAAGCTGCTCACCGAACAGGACCCTTTCCACACGCCCGCCCCCTGAGGCGACGGCGAGCCGGGGTGCGATCACCATCTGTCACCACGCCCCCTCCTTCCGGCCAATTAACCGACCGATAACCGCCCCTCCCCCGTGGGCACCTCCCTCTCCCCGGAGGTACGACGTCACTCGAAGGCGCGACGAACGGATGACGCGAATCCACTTGAGAAGAACCTCTTTGTCAGAACAGATGGCGAAATACCCTGCCGCTACGCAGAGTTGATCGACCATTGACCTAACGTGGCGCCGCTGTGAGGATCCTCGCCGCACCACGACAGCCTTCTGCCGAGGAGTGACAGATGAACCCGAGATTCGCCTCCGTTCTCACGGTGGCCGTCGCCGCGGTCGCCCTGAGCGCCGGACCGGCGCTGGCCGCCACGGCCGAGGTCCCCGCCTCCGAGAGCACCACCACGCAGGCGGGCGAACAGCACGCGAACTGGGACCCGGGCTGGGGCGGCTGCAACCCCTGCTCCTGAGACCGGGGCGGCCGACGCCCCGTACTCCCGTCGGGGTGGGGGCTCGCACACGGCTCACCCGTCCGTGGGGGGCGAGGGCCGGCGAGCCCCGGCCCCCATGGAGCGGCCAGGGGTGTCGGCCGCCCTCCCTGAGCCCTCACACCGGCTCACCGGCCCTCAGCGCGGCCCGTTCCACCGCCGTCCAGGTCGTGGTGGTGACCAGGTAGAGGCCGGCCGCCAGGGGCAGCACCGCCGCGCTGACCAGGGTGCCGAAGGACAGCAGCGGCAACCACCGGCCCAGCCCCGCCGTGGGCGAGCCGGTCGCCACCGGGGTGCCGGCCCGCTCCCGGGCGGACGCCTGCCGCCTCGCCCGGAGGAAGTTCCAGCAGGCCACCGAGGCCAGCACCGCGAACAGGCCCAGGTACACCAGCCCCTGGCCGTGCAGCGGCCCGTCCTGACTCCACGCCTGGGCGAACCGTCCCCCCAGCGGGGCACCCCACAGGGTCTCTCGCAGCAGGTCCTGGTCGGTGACGAACAGGTGGTACATCACCCCGAACACCGGCATCTGGATCAGGGTGGGCAGGCAGCCGGCGAACGGTGAGGAGCCGCTCTCCGCGTACAGCTTCTGCGCCTCCCGCCGCAGCCGTTCCGGGTCGTCACGATGACGGCGCTGCAACTCCGCGTACCGGGGGGCGACTTCGGCGCTCGCCCGCTGCCCCCGCACCGCCGACCGGGCCAGCGGATGGAGGGCGAGACGGACCAGCAGGGTGGACAGCACGATGGCGGCGGCCGTGGCGGAGGCGCCGAACAACGGGGCCAGGGCATCGGAAAGGGACGCCACCAGCGAGGCGACGGTGGACATGGGAACTCTCCAGGGGTCTCAGTCGAACCGGACGGAACGTGGTTCGGTGAGACGGCCACCACCCTCGGAAGCCGGACGCGGAAACCTCGACGGAGGGGCGCGGCCCAGGGGTTGGGGCACCGGCCTACGGGCAACGGCGGCTCTCGCGCCAACGCCAGCGGGGCGCGGCTCAGAGCGCCGGCGAAGGCCAGGCGGCCAGCCGGAGGGGTCCGAGCCCACCCGACCGGTGTGGTGACCGTCCCTGGAGGCGCCCCGGCGCTCGGGGGCGTGGACGGCCGGAGGCGTCCGGGTCACGCTGCGGGAGGAAGGCCGTACGCAGTGCGCGGTCCCGGATGGTGGTGCGGATCAGCCCGGGCACCGGCGCCCGCGCCACCCGGGGCGCGAGCAGTGCGGGACCGCACAGCAGCAGCGCGGCCACCGAGGCGGCCACGGTGACCGCCCCGTCCATGCCGGTGGGCAGCTCCAGCAGCGGCGTCAGCCAGGACAACAGCACCGCGAACACCGGGAGCAGGCGTGGGGCGCCGCCCGACGGCGGTCCGTACGACCGGTCCACGCCACCCCCTCGCTCACTCCGGGTCCGCCGACGGGACCCGCCTGTGGACCTCAACGGACCGGCCCCGGCGCGGGTTCCCGGGGTCAGCCGCCCAGCAGATGGGTCAGCGCGTGGATGGTGACCCCGGCCAGGGCGCCGACCACGGTGCCGTTGATGCGGATGAACTGCAGGTCACGGCCGATGTTGGCCTCGATCTTGCGGGAGGTCTGCTCGGCGTCCCAACTGGCGACGGTGTCCGTGATCAGACCGGTGATCTCCTTCTGGTAGGTGGTGACCACATGGGCGGCGGCGCCCTCGGCCCAGCCGTCCACCTTGTTCTGCAGGGAGCCGTCGGAGGACATCCGGGTCCCGAGGGACAGCAGGGAGGCGCGGGCCCGCAGCCGCAGTTCGCTGCGCTCGTCCTCGGCGGCGGCCACCACCATGGCCCGTACCGAACCCCAGGCGGAGGCGATCAGCTCCTGTACCTCGGGTCGGGCCAGGACCTCGCTCTTGAGCCGCTCCACCCGCTCCCGGGTCTCCGGGTCGTGCTGGAGGTCGTGGGCGAAGTCCGTCAGGAAGCGGTCGATGGCGCCACGGGCCGGGTGGTCCGGCATGTCCCTCATCTCCGTGACGAAACGGAGCAGTTCGCGGTAGACCCGGTCGCCGATCCTGCGGTCCACGAACCGTGGCGTCCAGCCCGGAGCCCCGCCGGTGACCGCGTCCATCACCGAGTCGCTGTGCTCCTCCAACCACTGGGCGGCGCGGGTGCACACCAGGTCCACCACCCGGCGGTGGCCGCCATCCGCGACCAGCCGTTCCAGCAGTGAGCCGAGGCCCGGGGCGATCTCCTTGGCGTCGGCCCGACGGGTGATCGCCTCCCCCACCACGGCCTGGACGTCGGAGTCCCGCAGTACGGTCAGGGCGCCGCGCAGGGCGGTGGACAACTCACTGGTGACCCGGTCCACATGTTCCGGGCGGGCCAGCCAGTTGCCCAGCCGCCCGCCGAGGCCCACCGCCCGCAGTCGGGTCCGCACCACGTCCTCGGACAGGAAGTTCTGCCCCACGAAGTCGCCGAGGGAGCGGCCGAACTGGTCCTTCTTACGGGGGATGATCGCGGTGTGCGGGATGGGCAGGCCCAGCGGGTGGCGGAACAGCGCCGTGACCGCGAACCAGTCGGCGAGGGCGCCCACCATGCCCGCCTCGGCGGCTGCGGCCACGTAACCGCTCCAGCCGCCGGCCCCGGCGGACTCGGCCCACTTCGCCAGGACGTAGATCACGGCGACCGTCAGCAGCATCCCGGTGGCGGTGGCCTTCATCCGGCGCACCCCACGCATCTTCTGGCGGTCAACCTCCGTGAAAGAGCCCAGTTTTCCCGGATTCGGGCGTCCTGCCACCCCCGTGACCCTGGTCACGTGGCCAGCCTCACAGTCCGCCCGCCTCGACGCTCGTCCACCTTTCACCCGCTCCTTCCGAAATGTTCATCTCCCCTACCGGGGCCCATTGTTCCAAGGCGGTTACGGCGGCAACGTCCCACGCTGTCGCGGCGTCAGACTGTTCGGGAGACAACGACGTCGGCCCGGCCTCGGTCCCAGGCGTACGAGCCTGTCCGAACCCCATGGGACCATGGCACTCGATGACCAGTTCGGAGCCTCGGGCTCCGCCACCTGCCCGAGGAGACACACCGAGCATGACCAGAAACATGGGTTATGCCCTGCTTGCCGGCGTCGCGGCCCTGGTGGTCCTTATCTCCACCGCGATCTTCATCGGCCTGCGCGGCGAGAGCGGCGCCCTGGACTCGGCGCTGCCGAGCGGCGACCAGGGCAACGCCCAACCGGCCTCCTCCGGCAAGTGGATAGGAACCTGGTCCGCGCCCGCCGTGGCCGCCGAGCCGCGCTCCGAGCGGGGGCTGGCCAACATGTCGATCCGCAACGTGGTGCACACCTCGGTCGGCGGCACCGCCGCCCGGATCACCCTGTCCAACCTCTACGGCACCCGGCCGCTGACCATCAGCCACGCCAGCGTGGCGCTGGCCGCCGCGCCCAGCAACCCGACGGTGGCCAGCGGCAGTATGCGCCGGCTCACCTTCGACAACCGCCGGTCGGTGACCATCCCGCCGGGCGCTCAGGCGGTCAGCGACGGGGTACGGCTCAACGTTCCGCACGCGGCGGACCTGTTGGTCACCACCTACTCCCCGACCCCCTCCGGCCCGGTCACCTACCACCCCTACGCCCGGCAGACCAGCTACGTGGCACGGGGTGACCAGACCGAGCAGGTCGCCGGCACCTCCTTCACCCAGCCCAGCCCCTACTGGCGCTACCTGACGGCGGTGGACGTGTGGAGCCAGGAGACCCAGGGCGCGGTGGCCGTACTGGGCGACTCCATCACCGACGGGATCAGCTCCAGCCCGGGCGCCAACCGGCGCTGGACCGACTTCCTGGCCGAGCGGCTGCGCACCGAGCGTGCCGCCCCCCGGTACAGCGTGCTCAACGGAGGCATCAGCGGTAACCGGGTGCTGGTGGACGGCAGCCGCTTCTCCCCCAACAACGGCCCCAGCGCACTGCGGCGGGCCGAACGGGACGCGCTGTCCCAGTCCGGGGTCCGAGCCGTCGTCATCGAGCTGGGCCTCAACGACATCATCAAGCTGCCCCGGCAGCGGGACCCCGAGCAGATCGTGGCCGGACTGCGGAAGCTGGTGGACCGGGCGCACGCCAAGGGGCTGCGGGTGGTCGGGGGCACACTGACCCCCTTCGGCGGCCACCGTGGCTACCAGCCGCAGTTGGACGCGGTACGCCAGCAGGTCAACGAGCGGATCCGCAACGGCAAGATCTTCGACGCGGTGGTCGACTTCGACGCCGCACTCCGTGACCCGGCCCAGCCGGACCGGCTGCGGGCCGCGTACGACTCGGGGGACCACCTGCACCCCAGCGACAACGGGTACCAGGCGATGGCCCAGGCACTGGACCTCAGGCTGCTGAAGGGCTCCACCCAGGCCAAGCTCTGAGTCGGTCGGCACCGCTTGGCCGCCGGTTCCCCGGCTTCCGGGCGGTGCCGGGATGCCGCTGAGGGGCGGTTCAGGAACCGCCGTAGAGCTGGGCGATCACCTGCTCGATGTCCGGCTCCCGCACCGACAGGTCGACCAGCGGGTAGTCGGCGGCGATCCGGGCCACCAGGGGCGCCGCACTGGCGTCGGCCGGGAAGGCCAGCCACTGGCGGGGCCCCTCCACCCGCACCGTACGGGCGCCGGGGAGGTCACGGATCGGGGGCAGCTCCCGTTCCAGGTCGACCACCAGGGTGCGTTCACTGCTGCCGACCTGGTGCAGGCCGGACAGGGCGCCGTCGTACATCAGCCGGCCGTGGTCGATCACCATCACCCGCTGGCACAGCTGCTCGATGTCGCTGAGGTCGTGGGTGGTCAGCAGCACCGTGGTGCCGCGCTCGGCGTTCAGCTCCCGCAGGAACCGGCGCACCCTGGCCTTGCTGACCACGTCCAGGCCGATGGTGGGTTCGTCCAGGTAGAGCACCTCGGGGTCGTGGAGCAGGGCGGCGGCGATGTCGCCGCGCATCCGCTGCCCCAGGGACAGCTGGCGCACCGGGGTGTCCAACAGCCCGCCCAGGTCGAGGAGTTCGACGCAGCGGTCCAGGTTCTCGCGGAAGCGTTCGCGGGGCACCCGGTAGATGTGCCGCACCAGGGCGTAGGAGTCCCTCAGCGGCAGGTCCCACCACAGGGTGGTGCGCTGGCCGAACACCACCCCGACCCGTCGGGTCAGCCGGGTGCGGTCCCTGCCGGGGTCGATGCCGGCCACCCGCAGCCGGCCGGCGGTGGGGGTGAGGATGCCGGTGAGCATCTTGACCGTGGTGGACTTCCCCGCCCCGTTGGGGCCGATGAACCCCACCATCTCGCCCCGGTGGACGACGAAGCTGATGCCGTCCACGGCGCGTACCTGGTGCAGTTCCCGACGCAGCCTGCCCGCCCTGCGGCGTACCCGGAAGACCTTGGTCAGCCCCTCCAGTTCGATGCAGTGGCTCTCCCCGGTGGGCGCGGTGAGGCCTGGGGCCTCGGTGTCCGACGCGGTCATCCCTCGATCTCCTCAGCTTCCGGTGCTCTGGTATCCGCGGAGGCCGGTGCGCCACGCCAGCCAGGCCAACAGGAAGAAGGCCAGGGCCACCAGGGGCGAGACGAAGGCCGCCCACCCCGGCAGTCCGATCGGCTCCGGGCGCCCCAGCAGGTACATCGCGGGGATCCAGTTGACGAAGGCCAGCGGTACGAGGAAGGTCACGCCCCGCACCAGCTCCCGCGCGAACACGGTGGGCGGGTACTGCAACATGGTCTGGCCGCCGTAGGTGAACGCGGACTGCACCTCCCTGGCGTCCCTGGCCCAGAACTGGAAGGCGCCACCCAGGACAAAGACCGCCCCGAAGATGACCGAGCCCGCGACCACCGTCACCGGCAGCCACAGCAGCCTGCCGACGGTCCAGGTCACCTCGACGTGGACGGCTCCCCAGCCGAGCAGGGCCAGCCCCTGGAGCACCCGCCCGACCCGGCGCAGCGCGAACCGGTCGGCGGCGGCCTGGGCCAGCACCGAGGCGGGGCGGACCAGCATCACGTCCAGGCTGCCGTCGCGGATCCTGGTGCCGATCCGCTCGAAGGAGCCCAGGGCGAGGTCGGCCAGGCCCATGCTGGTGCTGGCCGTTCCGTACAGCAGGGCGATCTCGGCCAGCGTGAAGCCACCGAGGCGGTCGATGTGGACGAACATGAAGGCGATGGTCAGGAAGTCCAGGGCGGTGACCAGCAGGCTGCCCACGGTCATGATCACGAACGAGGTCCGGTAGGCGAGCGAGGACCGTATCCACATGGCGACGATGCGCAGGTAGGTCACCAGCGCGTGCGGCAGCCACCGGTCGGTGTCCGCCAGGGTCCGCCCGTCAGCCACCCTGGACCACCACCTTGCGGGCGGCCAGTGACTGGACCAGCCGTCCGACGCCCAACAGGGCCAGGGCCCACAGCAGTTGGAGGGTGAACAGTCCGGCCAGTCCGGCACCCTGGTAGCGCTCCAGGAGTACGTCGGCGGGCAGCTGGAAGGTGGCCGCCCAGGGCAACCAGCCCACCACCGAGGCCAGTTGGCCGGGGAAGACGTGCAGGGGCAGGACCAGCCCGGACAGCAGTACGCTCAGCAGCATCCCCAGCAGGTTCACGCCGGCCCCGTCCAGCAGCCAGAAGGAGGCGAGGGCCAGCAGGTAGCGGATGCCGAAGCTGACGGTGACGCCTAGCCAGGTGGACAGCAGGAACAGCGTCCAGGTGACCGGTGAGGTGGGCAGGGCCAGGGGGAAGACCAGCGACCCGAACAGCAGCGGCACCACGCCCCGGGCCATCAGCTGGAAGGCGGCCCGCCCCACGTCGACCGCGAGCCACCACAGTTGGAGGTCGACCGGCCGGAAGAGGTCGACCGCGATGTCCCCGTCCCGTACCCGTTCGACCAGGTCGTCCTGGAAGCCGCCGCCGAGCAGGGCGGCCACCGCGATGATGGACTGCCCGACCCAGACGAAGGTGAGCGCCTCGGACATCTCGTAGCCGCCCAGGTGGGGCTTCTCGTCCCACAGGGCGATGTAGGTGTACGCGAAGACGAAACCGAAGGCGCAGTTGGTGAAGAGACCGGCGAGGGTGGCCACCCGGTAGGTGGAGTATCTGCGGAAGGTCGTGACGACGACGGTCACATAGAGCGCGGATATGGAATAGAGACCGAATCCGCGCATCCTTTCGGGTGCCCGGCCCGTCTTGGATGGTGACACTTCCGTTGCAGACACAAGAGCGGGAGCTTAGCCACCGGGAACCTTGCGAGCCACCGAATTGTTCATCAGATGGGGTGAGAAGCGTCCGTGGTCCGGCCCGCGTTCGGCGGAGGACCGTTCTCCGCACGTGGGCCTGAGGTGACCGCAACGGCGGTGCCGGAGTGGCCGTGGCGACAGCGAACTGTGGCACTTTGGGTGGCAATGGGCTTTTTGCCATGGAAGCCCCTGGCGGACGAGGAGTCCTGAGCAGAGATGACCAACGAGCCGAACGGCTCCGCCGAACCGGCGGACGAGGGCGAGACCACCGAGGCCCCCGGGGCCCCGGACGCCGCGCCCACGCGGGCCGGCTGGCGCCGCGCGGTGCCCACCTGGCGCATGGTGCTGGGCGCGTTCATGCTGCTCGCGCTGGTGATCACCGGCGGTTTCGTGACCGGGTACCTCCTGGTCGAGATCCCGCCACCGAACTCCGGCGCCGCCGCCGAGAGCAACGTCTACCTCTACTCCGACGGAAGCCAGCTCGCCCGGGACGGCGAGGTGAACCGGGAGAGCGTCAAGCTGGCCCAGGTGCCCAGGAAGGTGCAGCACGCGGTGCTGGCCGCCGAGGACCGTGACTTCCACAACGAGTCAGCCATCGACCTCAAGGCGATGCTCCGGGCCGGCTGGAACATGGTGACCGGCGGCGGCAAGCAGTCCGGCTCCACCATCACCCAGCAGTACGTGAAGAACTACTACCTCGACCAGGACCAGACCCTGACCCGCAAGGGCAAGGAGTTCTTCATCGCCATCAAGCTGGACCGGGAGGTGAGCAAGAACGAGATCCTGGAGGGGTACCTCAACACCAGCTACTTCGGCCGCAACGCCTACGGCATCCAGTCCGCCGCCCAGGCGTACTACGGCAAGGACGCCGAGGACCTGACGGCCGCCCAGGGCGCCTACCTGGCCGCGCTGGTCAACTCCCCCAACGCGTACGACATCAGCGCCCACCCGGAGAACCGCAAGCGGGCCGAGGCGCGCTGGCACTACGTGCTGGACGGCATGGTCAAGGAGGGCTGGCTCAGCGAGAGCGCCCGGAAGAAGGCGAAGTTCCCCGTCCCCCAGGAGGCCAAGCCCTCGACCGGGTTGTCCGGGCAGCGCGGCTACCTGGTGGAGGCCATCAAGAACCACCTGTTCACCAACGACATCATCGACGAACGGCGACTGGCCCGAGGCGGGTTCCGCATCACCACCACCCTTCAGCCCAGCAAGCAGAAGGCACTGGAGAAGGCGGTGGACAAGCGGCTGATGGACAAGCTCAGCAAGGACCGGAAGGTCGACCGCTACGTCCGCGCCGGCGGCACCTCCATCGACCCCAAGAGCGGCAAGGTCGTCGCGATGTACGGCGGCATCGACTACACCAAGCAGTACGTCAACAACGCCACCCGACGGGACTACCAGGTCGGCTCCACCTTCAAGCCGTTCATCTTCACCTCGGCCGTGGAGAACAAGTCCTCCACCCAGGACGGCCAGGCCATCAACGCCAACACGGTCTACGACGGCACCAACAAGCGGGAGGTGGTCAACGACGGACGGGGCACCGGATACGCCCCGGAGAACGAGGACCACCGCTCGTACGGCCCCATCCCGGTGACCACCGCCATGGACAAGTCGGTGAACTCGGTCTTCGCGCAGATGGGCGTGGACGTGGGCCCGCAGAAGGTCAAGGACACCGCCATCTCCCTGGGCGTCCCCAAGAACACCCCCAACATGCCGGCGGACGGCTCGCTCGCCCTCGGTGTGGCCACCGCCTCCACCCTGGACATGGCCAAGGCCTACGCCACCCTCGCCAACCACGGCGAACACCCGGACTACAGCCTGGTGCAGAAGATCACCCGGGGCGGCGAGGTGGTCCGGGTGCCCCGGGCCGAGACCAAACGCGCGGTGGACCGGGGCGCCGCCGACGCCACCACGGCCATCCTGCGCAGCGTGGTCCAGGGCGGCACCGGTACGGCCGCCCAGGCCGCCGGCCGGCCGGCGGCGGGCAAGACCGGTACGGCGGAGGAGGACCGGGCGGCCTGGTTCGCCGGGTACACCCCCGAACTCGCCACCGTGGTCTCGGTGATGGGACAGGACCCCAAGTCCGGGCAGCACAAGCCGCTCTACGGCGCGGCCGGCCTGCCCCGCGTCAACGGCGGCGGCTTCCCGGCCGAGATCTGGGGCGACTACACGGCCGCCGCCCTGCGCGGCAAGCCGGTCAAGGAGTTCGACCTCAAGAGCGGCACCAACCCCGGGGACCCCAGCGCCAGCCCGCCCCCCAACTCGGCCTCGCCCCCGCCCGGGGAGGACCCCAGCCAGCCTCCGCCGGAGACCGGTGGCCCGCCCACCTCCAACGACCCGACGGTTCCCCCGCCGTCGACCCCGCCCACCAACGAGCCCAGCACCCCCGACCTGCCCACCAACGGCGGCCTGGTGGGGGGAGGCGACAACGGCGGCGACAGCCAGGGGCAGGACGGCGGCGTGGAGGGCAACACCAACGGAGGCCTGATCGAGGGCCCGGGCGTCCGCCGAGGCGACTAGGGCCGGAGCGCCGCGAGGCACGTCGCCGCTGTGGCGGTCGGGGTCGCCGACGCGCCGCACCGGACTCCGCCTCCGCCGTGCCCCGCCTCACGGCACCCGGCGTGCCGCGCCGGGACGCCCTCGCCGGCCTCCCGAGATCCACACGGCACGCCCTCCCCCCCCTCGGACAGCCCCGCTCGGCGCGCGGGCCCCGAGGGGCGCGCGTCACTCGTCCACGGAAACGCCCAGAGGGCCGGCCGCCCCGGCACCGGCCCCACGAGGTCCGGGTCACCGGGGGTGCCCGGACCGGTACGGCTCCCCGTAGGCCGTACCCCCGTGCCCCAACCCGCCCTGGAAACGGTGCCGTTGGCCCGGCGAGCGGGCGCCGGGGGCCGCGCACCGGGACGGTGCCGCAAGGCCCGGTCACCGGGGGTGAACGCCCGCCGGCGGTACCCGCCCACCGGGTCGTCCGGGTTGCTACGGTCGAGGGGTCACCGGCGTACGACCGGTTGGCCCCGACGAGACGCGCCGTACCGGGACCTGACAAGACGACGCAGCCACGGAGTTGTCGTAGTCGTCACGGGAGGCGCGGATCATGGCGTGGTTCTGGTTGGTGCTGGCCGGGTTGCTTGAGGTGACCTGGGCGATCGGGCTGAAGTTCACCCACGGGTTCACCCGGCTGTGGCCCAGTGTGTTCACGGTGGCGGGTTTCGCCGCCAGCATGTTGCTGCTGGCGCACGCGGTGCGCACCCTGCCGATCGGCACCGCCTACGCGGTGTGGGTGGGCATCGGGGCGGGCGGCGCGGCGCTGGTGGGCATGGTGGCGCTGGGTGAGCCGGTGACCGCCGGTCGGCTGTTCTTCGTGGGTCTGCTGCTGGTGGCGGTGGTGGGCCTCAAGCTCACCTCGGGTCACTGACCCGGGGGCCGGAGCGGCTCCGGGAGGGCGGGCGACACCGCCCGTGGGGTCACAGGTAGAGGCCGGTGGAGTCCTCGGAGCCCTGGAGCCGTTCGGCCGCCACCGCGTGCAGGTCCCGTTCACGCATCAGCACGTAGTCCACGCCGCGCACCTCCACCTCGGCGCGGTCCTCCGGGTCGTACAGCACCCGGTCACCCGGCTCGACGGTACGTACGTTCTGCCCCACGGCCACCACCTCGGCCCAGTCCAGCCGCTTGCCGACGGCGGCGGTGGCCGGGATCACGATGCCGCCCGAGGAGCGGCGCTCACCCTCGGGGATGTCGGTGCGGACCAGCACCCGGTCGTGCAGCATCCGAATGGGGAGCTTGTCGTGCGCGGGGGACGGCGTATCTGAACTCACGGATCGACCGTATCTCAGTCCCGGGCCCGCCCCGCGCCCGTCCCCGGTGGTCCGGGGCCCGGGCGGTGCGGGCCCCGTGCTCAGCGCCGGCGCCGGGCCAGCACCACACCGCCGACGACCACCACGGTGACCAGCGCGATCGGCACCACCCTGCTCATCCGGGGCGAGCCGTCCTCGGCGACCACCTGGGAGCGCACCCGGCCCAGGGTGCGGTCCACGCCGGCGGACGCCTTGTCCTTGGCGTCCTGGAGGATGGTCTTGGGGTGTACCCGTACCGCGATCTCGTCCAACACCACGGCCAGTTCCTGCCGCTTGCGGATGATGTCCGCCTCGATGCTCGCGGGCGTCCTGCCTTCCGACACCGCACTGCCTCCGTCGCCGTAGTCCTGGTCACCCCACGGGGGCGGCCCTCTGTCTGGTCCCACAGTCTGTCAGCTAGCCACCCCGAGCGCCCCACGGCACCCCCGGGCGGGTGGGGCTGGATACGCTCGGCACCGTACGGATCGGGTGGCCACCGCCCCCGAGGGGACTTTCGAGGAGCAGCCGATGAGCGAGCGACTTCAGCCGGGCGACACCGCACCGGAGTTCACCCTTCCCGACGCGGACGGCACCCCCGTCTCCCTCGCGGACCACAAGGGCCGCAAGGTCATCGTCTACTTCTACCCCGCCGCGCTCACCCCCGGATGCACCAAGCAGGCCTGCGACTTCACCGACAACCTCCAACTCCTCGCGGACGCCGGCTACGACGTCATCGGGGTCTCCCCCGACAAGCCGGAGAAGCTGGCGAAGTTCCGCGAGCAGGAGTCGCTGAAGGTGACCCTGGTCGGCGACCCGGAGAAGAAGGTGCTGGAGGCCTACGGCGCCTTCGGCGAGAAGAAGCTGTACGGCAAGGTCGTCACCGGGGTGATCCGGTCCACGGTGGTGGTGGACGAGGAGGGACGGGTCGAGCGGGCCCTGTACAACGTCAAGGCCACCGGCCATGTCGCCAAGCTGCTACGGGACTTGGGGGTCTGAGCCCTCCCGGGGCGACCGTCAACGCCCCGGACGACGCTTGCGCCCCCTGATCGCCGGCCCGTTAGGATGGCCGGCGTATGCGGCGGTGGCGCAACGGCGACGCAGCAGACTTAGGATCTGTGGCCCGTGACAGGGCTTGAGGGTTCGAATCCCTTCCGCCGCACGTGGCAGAGGCCCATCACCTCCGGGTGGTGGGCCTTCTCGTGTGATTGATCGAGATAGCTGTCACTCGGCTCAGCGGCCGACGGGGGGTCCTGACCAACCTTGGTCACGATAACTGTCACCGGTTGGTCGTTCTTGTTGTCACTACCTCGCATTTTCATGCTGGCTGCCACCAACTTCGATCTTGTTTTCCGCCGGGGCGGGTCTGCTGGTCCTCTGTACGCATGCACACGCAGAAAACCAGAGTCGGCCAGCATGGGCCGGTGAGCAGTTTCGCTCTGCACAGGTAGCAACGCACCCCTGGAGGACTCGACGACATGCGCGGACGCCCCAGCCACGAGCCCAACACTCCTCGCATGTCGAGACACGACTGGTGGGGCGTGGTGCTCGAAGCGTCGGATCCGCATGCGCTTGCACGCTTCTACTCGGAACTACTGGGCTGGGAGATCGCCAAGCAAGAACCTGACGGGGCGACAATCGCACCGTCGGAGGGCGTGGCCTACATCACATTCCAGTTCTCGGCCGGGTACGTGCCTCCGGTCTGGCCCGCCCAGCAGGACGCCCAGCGGATCACGATGCACCTCGACTTCGAGGTGACAGATCTGCCGACCGCCGTGGCGCACGCGCTCGAACTCGGCGCCCGGGAGGCCGATCACCAGCCACAGGACAACGTCAGGGTGTTGCTCGACCCGGCCGGTCATCCCTTCTGTCTGTACTCGGAGGGCTCCAATGGCTGACGCAACGACGTGAGTTGCCGCTGGGTGACAGACATCCAGACCAAGTGACGCCTATCTCGACCCAACACATCTCGCTGTTCAGGTCCCCGGCCCGGGATCCGCCCGTGATCCGTACCGCTGTTCTGACGCTCCTCCGTCCGACGCTCACCCTTGGTGATTCCGCCCACAACGGAGGCTCTCCGAGGCTCACCCCCGTCAGGGCGGCTTACGCTCGAAAGATCCCCGGTTCCAGGCGTCCCATCCCCGGCAGGCCAACGGAGGTCACCGCTCCATGAAGCTCACCGTCGTCGGCTGCTCTGGCACCTTCCCCTCCGTGGAGTCGGCCTGTTCGAGCTACCTGATCGAGGCGGACGGCTACCGGCTGCTGCTGGACATGGGCAACGGCGCCCTCGGGGCGCTCCAGCGACACTGCGGACTGTACGACCTGGACGCCATCGCCCTCAGCCACCTGCACGGTGACCACTGCGTCGACATGTGCGCCTACTTCGTCACCCGCTACTTCCGCTTCGACGGCGGACGCTGCGCCCCGATGCCCGTCTACGGGCCGGCCGACACCGACCGGCGCCTGGCGGTGGCCCACGGGGACACCACCCCCGAGGCCATGGCCGAGGTCTTCGAGTTCCGCACCCTGACCGGCGCCCAGCACTTCCGGCTGGGCCCCTTCGACGTCAGCACCAACCAGGTGGCCCACCCGGTGGAGTCCTACGCGTTCCGGGTACGGGAACGGGCCACCGGCAGGACCCTGTGCTACTCCGGGGACACCGGCCCCTGCCCCGAGCTGGACGCCCTCGCCGAGGGCTGCGACCTGTTCCTGTGCGAGGCGTCGTTCACCCACGGCAAGGAGGACATCCCCGAGCTGCACCTCAACGGCCGGCAGGCCGGCGAGTGCGCGGAGCGGGCCGGGGTCGGGGCGCTGCTGCTGACCCACATCCCCCCGTGGACGGACGGCGGTGTCAACCTGCGGGACGCCAAGGCGGTGTACTCGGGGCCGGTGGAGCTGGCCGCCGCCGGGGCGAGCCACCAGCTGTAGCGGAGGCGCCCGCTCGGGCGCCCTGCCGCCCGGGGCGCGGGCGTGCGATTCTGGTCGGGCGCCCACCACGGTCGCCTTGGATCACGCCTGTCACCGCGCGTGAGGTGACGTACTCCCACAGCTGGAGGAGCAGATGGCCAGTCATGCCGACCGGGCGCGGAAGATCGTCGCCGGGCTGGGTGGAGTCGACAACCTGATGGACGTCGAGGGGTGCATCACCCGCATCCGTACCGAGGTGAAGGACGCGGCCCTGGTGGACGAGGCGACCCTGCGGGCGGCCGGCGCGCACGGGGTGGTGCGGATGGGGTCGGCGGTCCAGGTGGTGATCGGCGACGGCGCCGACCCGCTGGCGGAGGAGATCGAGCGGATGCTCTGACGCCGCACCACCCCGGCGGCCCCGACCGTCGTACCGGGAGGCGGGCCGAGCCCCCGAGGGGGACTAGGCTTCGGCCCCATGTCTCGTATCGACGGCCGTACGGCCGACCAGCTCCGCCCCGTCACCCTGGAACGTGACTGGAGCAAGCACGCCGAGGGTTCGGTGCTCGTCTCCTTCGGTGACACCAGAGTGCTGTGCACCGCCAGCCTCACCGAGGGGGTGCCCCGCTGGCGCAAGGGCAGCGGCCAGGGCTGGGTCACCGCCGAGTACGCGATGCTGCCCCGGGCCACCAACACCCGGGGGGACCGGGAGTCGGTGCGCGGCAAGATCGGCGGGCGCACCCACGAGATCTCCCGGCTGATCGGCCGCTCCCTGCGCGCGGTGGTGGACTTCAAGGCCCTGGGTGAGAACACCGTGGTCCTGGACTGCGACGTGCTCCAGGCCGACGGCGGCACCCGTACCGCCGCGATCACCGGCGCCTACGTGGCCCTGGCCGACGCGGTACGGCACGGGCAGGAGCGGAAGCTGATCCGCGCCAAGTCCCAGCCGCTGACCGGAACCGTCTCCGCGGTGAGCGTGGGCATCGTCGACATGGTGCCGATGCTGGACCTGCGGTACGAGGAGGACGTCCGCGCCGAGACCGACATGAACGTGGTCTGCACCGGGGACGGGCGCTTCGTCGAGGTGCAGGGCACCGCCGAGGGTGAGCCCTTCTCCCGGGCCGAACTGGACGGACTGCTGGACCTGGCCACCAAGGGCTGCGCCCAGTTGGACGGCGCCCAGCGCCAGGCCCTGGGGCAGTAGCCCGACGTAGCCGACAGCCCGACACCCGCACAGTCCGCCCGGCCCCGGCCTGACACCGCGTCACGGCCGGGGCCGCCGGCACGGTTCCCCCTCGGCCACGTACGGCCATGATCCGGCCAAGGCGCCCCCGCACGGCAACGGACGCCACCCCGTGGGGCGTCCCTTCCGTCGAGGGGGCGTGCCCGCCCACGCTGATCGGATCCGGGAGGAACCTGTGCGGCGCACCATGACGGCCACCACCCTGGCGTTGACCCTGGCACTGGCGGTGCCGGGGCTGACCGCCTGTGACGTGAACAAGGCACTGGACTGCGCGCGGACCGGGGTGACCCTGGCCGAGAGCGTGGACGACCTGGGTCAGGCGCTGGCGGACGCCACGGACAGTCCCGAACAGGCGCGGGAGGCCCTGGACCGGGTGGAGCGCAACCTGGAGAAGCTCGACCGGAACACCGACGAGGACGGTCTGGGCAAGGCGATCGACGACCTGGAGCAGGGCCTCAAGGACGCCCGCGAGGACATCGAGGCCGGACGTACCCCGTCCGACAAGTCGATCCAGAACGCCTCCGAGCGGATCAGCGACACCTGTTCCGGTTGACCCCGCGGTCCGGGTTCGGCGAGGGGGCGGCGATAATCGCGCCATGACCCGTCTGATCCTCGCCACCCGTAACGCCCACAAGCTGACCGAGCTGCGCGCGGTGCTCAGCGACTCGGGGCTCGCCCTGGAACTGGTGGGTGCCGACGCCTACCCCGAGGTTCCCGACGTACGGGAGACCGGGGTGACCTTCGCCGAGAACGCGCTTCTCAAGGCCCGTACGCTGGCCAACGCCACCGGGCATCCGGCGGTGGCCGACGACTCGGGGCTGTGCGTGGACGTGCTGGGCGGGGCGCCGGGCATCTTCTCGGCCCGCTGGGCCGGACGGCACGGCGACGACGAGGCCAACCTCTGGTTGCTGCTGGCGCAGTTGTCGGACATCGACGCCCCGCACCGCACCGCGCACTTCGCCTGTGCCGCCGCCCTGGCCCTGCCCAACGGCACCGAACGGGTGGTGGAGGGGCGGCTGCGGGGCACGTTGCGCCACGAGCCGGCCGGCGAGGGAGGGTTCGGGTACGACCCGATCCTCCAGCCCGACGGGGAGAGCCGTACCTGCGCGGAGCTGTCAGCGGAGAAGAAGAACGCCATCAGCCACCGGGGGCAGGCGTTCCGGGCGCTGGCTCCGGTGGTGGCCGAACTCCTGGGCTGACGTGGGGCGTTGCCGTCCTGGCGGGGTGCCCTCGCCGGATTCCGGGGCCTTCGGGCTTGGCTGACGGTGCTTTACGGGCCGGTAGGGGCCGGATAGACAGGACGCCGCCCGGCCACGGTCACCCGTGAGGGGGCCGGCGGTCGCCGTCCGCGCGCACCGGGTGCCGGGCAACGGTCCATGCCACCCGTCCGGCCAGCCTTCAGGAGCGCGCCTTGTCCCCACGTCGAGCCCCCTCCCCCCGCCGTCGTCGACTGGTGTCCGCCGGTGTGCTGGGCGCCTGTCTCACCCTGGCCGCCGGCGCCACCGGCTACGCCTCCCAGGGGTCCCCTGCCGATCCGCCCCAGGACGGTCCCGGCTACATGGGCATCAGCCAGGACGCGGCCCGACCGGCCGCCGGCGGCGGCGGGGTGCACGCGGCCGGCAGTTCGGGCGGGGTGCAGGGGGTGGACGTCTCGCACTGGCAGGGCTCCATCACCTGGTCGAAGGTGCGCAAGGCCGGCATCCGGTTCGCCTGGATCAAGGCGACCGAGGGATCGGACTACCGGGACTCCCGGTTCGCCGGCAACTACAAGAAGTCCCACAAGGCCGGCCTGTACCGGGGCGCGTACCACTTCGCCCGCCCGAACTCGTCCAGCGGAGCCCAGCAGGCGAAGTTCTTCGCCAAGAACGGCGGGCACTGGAGCAAGAACTCCCGCACCCTGCCAGGGGTGTTGGACATCGAGGCCAATCCCGGCGGCGCCACCTGCTACGGCAAGTCCGCCTCCGCCATGCGCAAGTGGATCAAGAGTTTCCACAGCACCTACCGCAAGCAGACCGGCCGGGCCCTGGTCGTCTACACCAACCCCGCGTGGTGGAACCAGTGCACCGGCGGCTGGTCGGGGCTGAAGGGCAAGGCCCCACTGTGGGTGGCCCACTGGAACAACAGCGGCCCCAGCCTGCCGGGCGGCTTCTCCACCTGGCGGGTCTGGCAGTACACCGACTCGGGCAAGGTGAACGGCATCTCCGGCAACACCGACCGCAACAAGCTCAACGGCAAGGTCGCCCAGTTGAAGAAGCTGGCCAACAGCTGACCCCGCTCCCCCAGGTGGCCGGGGAGCACACGGTGGGGGTGACCCGTTTCCCCGGGTCACCCCCACCACCGTGACGTCGTCCGGTACGGCTCAGGCCCACAACTGGCCCTGGAGGGCCTCCACCGCCGCCTCGGTGGACGGCGCGGTGTAGATGCCGGTGGACAGGTACTTCCAGCCGCCGTCGGCGACCACGAAGACGATGTCCGCCTCCTGCCCGGCCTTCACCGCCCGGCGTCCCACCCCGAGGGCGGCGTGCAGGGCGGCCCCGGTGGAGACCCCGGCGAACAGGCCCTCCTGGTGCAGCAGTTCACGGGTACGGGCCACCGCGTCGCTGGAGCCCACCGAGAACCGCGAGGTCAGCACCGACTCGTCGTACAGCTCGGGTACGAAGCCCTCGTCCAGGTTGCGCAACCCGTACACCAGGTCGTCGTAACGGGGTTCGGCGGCCACGATCTGGATGCCGGGCACCCGTTCCCGCAGGAAGCGTCCGGCTCCCATCAGGGTGCCGGTGGTGCCCAGGCCGGCCACGAAGTGGGTGACCGAGGGCAGGTCGGCGAGGATCTCGGGGCCGGTGCCGGCGTAGTGCGCGCCGGCGTTGTCGGGGTTGCCGTACTGGTAGAGCATCACCCAGTCCGGGTGCTCCTCGGCCAGCTCCTTGGCGACCCGTACGGCGGTGTTGGAGCCGCCGGCGGCCGGCGAGGGGACGATCTCGGCCCCCCACATGGCGAGCAGCTCCCGCCGTTCCGCGCTGGTGTTCTCCGGCATGACGCAGACGATGCGGTACCCCTTGAGCCGGGCGGCCATCGCCAGGGAGATCCCGGTGTTGCCGGAGGTGGGCTCCAGCACCGTGCTGCCGGGGGTCAACCTGCCGTCCTTCTCGGCCTGTTCGATCATGTGGAGCGCCGGGCGGTCCTTGATCGAGCCGGTGGGGTTGCGGTCCTCCAGCTTGGCCCAGATCCGTACGTTCTCGGCCGGGGAAAGCCTCGGCAGGCGCACCAGGGGGGTGTTGCCCACCGCGGCGGTCGGCGAGTCGTAGCGCATCAGTCGGCCCGGGGGCTTCCTCCGGCGACGGCCGGCAGGATGGTGACGCTGTCACCGTCGCTCAGCTCGGTGGAGATCCCGTCCAGGAACCGTACGTCCTCGTCGTTGAGGTAGACGTTGACGAAGCGGCGCAACTCGCCGCCGTCGACCAGCCGTTCACGGATTCCGGTGTGCCGGCTCTCCAGGTCGGCGAAGAGTTCGCCGAGGTTGGAGCCGCTGCCGCTGACCGCCTTCTCTCCGTCGGTGTAGGTGCGCAGGATGGTCGGGATACGGACCTCGATGGCCATGGGGACTCCAGGTTCTCCGGTTGCTCCGGGGCTTCGGGAAAAGGGGGTGCGGATCGGGCGGGGCGTTGGGGCGCGGCCGACGTCCCCGGTGAGGGGCGGGCGCCGGCGCGCGGATGCCGGGTTCAGACGCGGCGGGATGCCGTGGAACAGATCGCGCTGCTGGATCGGCACAGGTCCACGTGCCGTCGCTCCACACCACCGCCGAAGGCGCCGAGCAGCCCGGTGGAGGGGTGGAGGGTGTCGTGGGGTGTCGTCGACGTTCCACGTCCCGTCGCGGCACCGGGCTTCGCGCCCGGCCCGCTCCGCTGTGCGTTCACGTCGTGGACAACCATGCGGTCATCGTAGCGATTCCCGGGAGGCTGACCAGAGCGGGATTTCGACATGCGGACGTGGGGGTCTCACTCCTCGTAACGCTCCACGATGTGGACCTCCTCCTCGGTGATCTCGCCTTCCACGATGCGGTACGAGCGGAAGGAGTACGGCCCTTCCTCGTTGCCGCACTCGGCGGTGGAGACCAGCACGTAGTGGGCGTGGGGCTCGTTGGCGTAGGTGATGTCGGTGCGGGAGGGGTAGGCCTCGGTGGCGGTGTGGGAGTGGTAGATCACCACCGGTTCCTCGTCCCGGTCGTCCATCTCCCGGTACAGCTTCAACAGGTCGGTGGAGTCGAACTCGTAGAACGTGGGCGAGCGGGCGGCGTTCAGCATGGGGACGAACCGCTCGGGCCGGTCGGTGCCGGCGGGGCCGGCCACCACCCCGCAGGCCTCGTCGGGGTGGTCGGCCCGGGCGTGGGCGAGGATGCGGTCACGCAGCTCACGGGTGAGGGTCAGCATGGCGGCCACAATAGACAGCCCGCCGCCGTGTCGGGCACCCACTGGTCCACCCACCGAGACAGCTGGTGGACACCCGGGGCCGCCCTACCCGGGGAGCCGGCGTACCCGTTCCCCGGTGGAGGCGTCCAGCCCCGCGCCCGCCCTCGGGGTACGGCCCCCGAGCACCGTCCAGCCGGCCGCCAGGGCCACCGCCCACAGCGCGCCCACGTAGAGGGAGACCCGGGCGTCGGCGTCCAGGGCGACCAGCACCACCACCATGCCCAGGAAGGCCAGCGCCACCCAGCTCAGGGTCGCGCCTCCGGGGGCCGGGAAGGAGGAGCGGGGCAGGCGGCCGGCCGTCACCTCGCGCCGGTAGCGGATGTGGCAGACCAGGATCACCGACCAGGTCCAGATGCAGGCGACGGTGGCGACCGAGGTCACGTAGCCGAACGCCTTCTCCGGCACCAGGTAGTTGAGCACCACCCCGACGCCCATGCACAGCACGGACAGCGCGATGCCGGGGGCCGGGGCGCGGCGGGAGTTGAGCCGGCCCAGGAAGGCGGGGGCCTCGCCCCGGGTGGACAGGTCGCGCAGCATCCGGCCGGTGGAGTACATGCCGGAGTTGCAGGAGGAGAGCGCGGCGGTGAGCACCACGAAGTTGACGACGGAGGCGCCCAGGGGGATGCCGATGACGGCGAAGGCCTTGACGAAGGGGCTGACCCCCTCGCCGAACTCGGTCCACTCCACCACGCAGAGGATGACGGTCAGCGCCCCCACGTAGAAGGTGATGATGCGCCAGGGCAGGGTGTTGATGGCCTTGGGGAGGGTCTTCTCGGGGTTCTCGCTCTCCCCGGCGGTGACGCCCACCAGTTCCACGGCGAGGTAGGCGAACATCACGCCCTGGAGGGTCATCAGGCTGGAGCCGACGCCGTGCGGGAATACCCCGCCGTGGATCCACAGGTTGCTGGTGGTGGCGGTGTCACCGGCCTCGGAGAAGCCGAGGGTGAGTACGCCCAGGCCGATCACGATCATGCCGATGATGGCGGTGACCTTGATCATCGAGAACCAGAACTCGACCTCGCCGAAGATCCGTACCGAGATCAGGTTGACCCCGAACAGGGTCAGCAGGAACACCAGGGCGCTCAGCCACTGCGGGATCGCGGGGAACCAGAAGTGGACGTAGATGGCGGCGGCGGTCAGCTCGGCCATGCCGGTCACCACCCACATCAGCCAGTAGGTCCAGCCGGTGGCGAAGCCGTAGAAGGGGCCCAGGAACTCGCGGGCGTACTCGGCGAAGCTGCCCGACACCGGCCGGTAGAGCAGGAGTTCGCCGAGGGCGCGCATGATGAGGAAGACGACCACGCCGGCCAGCGCGTACATCACGATGATGCTGGGCCCGGCCTTGGCGATGTTGGCGCCGGCGCCCATGAACAGGCCCACGCCGATGGCGCCCCCGATGGCGATCATCTGTACGTGACGACTGCCCAGCGCCCGCTGGTACCCCTCCTCGGACGGCTCGGCCCCGCCACCGTCGTCCGGCTCCCGGGAAGCCGTGACCCGTTCCGTGGTCATCCGCGTGCCCTCCTCGTCCCGTCCGGCCACCGGTCGCTGTCCGGGGGCCCCTCGCCTCGTGTGGCCCCGATGCTGGAACCGCCACCGGGGCCGCACAAGGCGAGGGGGGTCCGCGTTGGGTCAGCTGAGCTGGGAAAACCCCCGGCCGGCCGAGCGGGGGTCGAGGGCCGTGGCCGGGTCGGGTCGGAGCGGGGCCTACGGGGTGAGGGTCTCCACCAGGGACTCCTGGAGTCCGCCCAGCCACAGGTAGGCCATCACCATCGGCTTGCGCGGGTCGGAGTCCGGCAGCCGGTACAGGGCTCCGCCGTCGTCCTCGTCGGAGACCTCCAGCCGGGTGCCGAGCGCCAGCCTGAGGTCGTTCAGCGCGCCCAGCCAGCGACGGGACTCCTCCGGCTTGAGGGTGAGCACCACCCCGCCGTCCCGGGCCACCCCGGCGGCGTCCAGGGCGCGCACCGCCGCGAGCCCGTCCTCGCGCTTGCGGGTCCGCAGCTCGGGCTCGGTGTACCGGCGGAACTCGGCGGAGGCCCGCAGGACCTCCTCGTCCTCGGGCACCCCGGGTCCGCCGTAGGCGTTGGGGAACAGTCGGGCCAGCGCCGGGTCGGAGGGCGGGTCGCTGGGCCCCTCGGTGAAGGGCGGCCAGGGCGCGGCGGCGTCCTGTTGCTCGGGCTCCTCCTCGCCGGGGCCGATCAGCTCCAGCAGCTGCACCAGCAGGCTGCGGAGGATGGAGACCTCGATCTCGTCCAGGGCGATGGCGGCGCCGCCGTCGGAGGTCGCCTCGAAGAACCCGGCCATCAGCGGTCCTGCTGGAGGGTCGCCCACAGGCCGTAGCCGTGCATGGCCTGTACGTCCCGCTCCATCTCCTCGCGGCTTCCGCTGGAGACGACGGCGCGGCCCTTGTGGTGCACGTCCTTCATCAACTTCTCGGCCTTGTCCTTGGTGTAGCCGAAGTAGCTCTGGAACACGTAGGTCACGTAACTCATGAGATTCACCGGGTCGTTGTGCACGACGGTCACCCAGGGGACGTCCGGCTCGGCGACCTCTTCCGGCTCGCCGACGACTTCGGGGCGTTCGATCTCGGTGGGGGCGACACTCACGGTTCCCATGCTGCCACCGCCCCGCCCACATCACGCAATCGAGGGCGCGATTCCCCCCACTCCACATATCGTCACTCTGACGAGATGTGGGGTACCATCGGCCTCATGGACACTGCCGAGCTAGGACTGCCGGTCGCCGTGCCCTCGACCGCGCTCTTCACCGACCAGTACGAGCTGACCATGCTCCAGGCGGCACTCCGGGCCGGAACCGCCCAACGCCGTTCGGTCTTCGAGGTCTTCACCCGTCGCCTGCCCGAGGGCCGGCGCTACGGCGTGGTGGCCGGCACCGGACGGGTGTTGGACGCGGTGGAGAACTTCCGGTTCGAGCCGGGCATCCTCGACTTCCTCCGGGACCACCGGGTGGTCGACGAACCCACCCTGGACTGGCTGGCCCACTACCGCTTCACCGGCGACATCCTCGGCTACCCCGAGGGCGAGGTGTACTTCCCCGGGTCCCCGATCATGCGCGTCGAGGGCAGCTTCGCCGAGTGCGTGGTGCTGGAGACGGTGATCCTGTCGATCCTCAACCACGACTCGGCCGTGGCCGCCGCGGCCTCCCGGATGGCGGTGGCCGCCGCCGGCCGACCCCTGATCGAGATGGGCGCCCGACGCACCCACGAACTGGCCGCCGTGGCCGCCTCCCGGGCGGCGTACCTCGGGGGCTTCGACTCCACCTCCAACCTGGCCGCCGGCTTCCGCTACGGCATCCCCACGGTCGGCACCAGCGCGCACGCCTTCACCCTGCTCCACGACACCGAACGGGACGCCTTCACCGCCCAGGTGCGCTCCCTGGGCAAGGGCACCACCCTGCTGGTCGACACCTACGACGTGGCCGAGGCGGTACGGCTGGCGGTGGACATCGCCGGGACCGAACTCGGCGCGGTGCGCGTGGACTCCGGCGACCTGCTGCTGGTGGCCCACCGGGTACGGCAGCAACTGGACTCCCTGGGCGCCCGGGACACCCGGATCGTGGTGACCTCCGACCTGGACGAGTACGCCATCGCCTCCCTGGCCGCCGCCCCGGTGGACGCCTACGGGGTCGGCACCCAGCTGGTCACCGGCAGCGGTCACCCCACCTGCTCCATGGTCTACAAGCTGGTCGCCCGGGCCTCCGACCCCGGCGGCCCCCTGGAACCGGTCGCCAAGAAGTCGATGGGCGGCAAGGTCTCGGTGGGGGGCCGCAAGTGGGCGGCCCGCCCCGGGAACGACGAGGGCGTGGCCGAGTACGAGGTGGTGGGCTCCGGCCCGATGCCCGAGGAACTCAAGGCGGACGCCCTGCTGGTGGACCTGGTGCGGGAGGGGGAGGTGGTGGCCCGCGAGTCCCTGGACACCGTGCGCGCCCGCCACCGGCGCACCCTGGAGACCCTGCCCCTGTCCGCCACCCAACTGTCCCGGGGGGAACCGGTGTTGGACACCGTGTACCGATGAGCACACACCGGGTTCCCCCACCCCGGACAACGCCGGCGGGCGGGTACGGGCCACGCCGCGCTGGCCGGGGTCACCGCCGACTCGCCCCCGGGGCACCGGAGTCGGCCGGCGCGCTCCCCTCCCGGCCCCGCCGGGGAGGGGCCTCGACCCCGGAGCGGGGCGGGAGAAACGGGACCCGCCCCCTCGCCCGGGGGCGGACCTTCACACGATCGCCCCCGCCGGAAGCGGGGCGGACACTCCCGTCGGAGACTCGATGTGTCTAGCCTCGGGGCTCGGGCCCCAACCGAACACCTCCCACCCAGCCGAAAGGTGTGCACCATGCACCGGGCACTGATCGTCGTCGACGTCCAGAACGACTTCTGCGAGGGCGGCAGCCTCGCCGTCCGGGGTGGGGCCGACGTGGCCGCGGCCATCACGGACCTGGTCGCCGACGCCACCGCCGGTTACGCCCACGTGGTCGCCACCCGCGACCACCACGTCGACCCCGGCGACCACTTCTCGGACCAGCCCGACTACGTCCACTCCTGGCCCCGGCACTGTGTGGCCGGCACCGAGGGCGTGGGCTTCCACCCCAACTTCGCCCCGGCCATAGCCTCCGGCGGCGTGGACGCCGTCTTCGACAAGGGCGCCTACACCGCCGCTTACAGCGGCTTCGAGGGCGCGGACGAGAACGGTGTGGGCCTCGCCGACTGGCTGCGCCAGCGGGACGTGACCGAGGTCGACGTGGTCGGCCTGGCCACCGACCACTGCGTACGGGCCACCGCCCTGGACGCGGCCCGTGAGGGCTTCGACACCCAGGTGCTGCTGGACCTCACAGCCGGGGTCTCCCCGGAGACCGTCGCCAAGGCCCTGGACCAGCTCCAGGAGGCCGGAGTCCGCGTCTCCCGCGCCTGAGCCCGTCCACACCCGGCCCGCCCGCCGGCGAGGCCGTTCCCGGGACCGTCGAGGAGACCGCTCGGGGCGCCCCTCGCGCTGACGCCGGGCTCCCCGGCGCCCGGCCGGACCCGGCCGGCCTCCCGTGGCGGTCAGCGACCGCCAGGCGCCGCCTCAGCCGCCGCGCCGCAGCACGGGGGCGTCGGGGAGCTGCGGGGGCTTCGGGGCGGGAGCCGGGTGGGGCGCGCGGTAGGCGGCCAGCAGATGGGCGATGGGGTGCCAGGGCTCGGCCTCGTCGACCGGGGCGGCCCGCCAGACCAGCCTCTCGGGGTGGTGCAGCACCGCGTCGATCTCCTCCGGCGTGGGCGGCTCGGCGTTGCCCTTGAGGTAGACCGCGCGGAACCCGAGGTTGCGGAGCCGGGTGAGCGCCCTGGGGCGGCTCTTGGCGTGCACCAGGACCCGTATCCACGGCTCACGGCCGGGGCGGTCCCGGGCCGAGCGCACGACCCGGACCGCGTCGGCGGCGGCCGACCAGTCCCGCAGGTGCCGTTCGATCTGCGTCTCGGGGGAGGCCGGTGCCGGCCGGCGCCCGCTTCCCGGCCGGGGCGGTTCGGGGACCGTCCTCCGGGGCCGGCCGGGGGCCGCCGCGCCGCCCCCGCCTCCCGGACGGGGCAGGGTCAGCGCCACGATCACGCTGCCGTCCGGCTGCCTGGAGAATCCGCCTCCCGCCATGTTCGGTCCTCACCCCCGGGTGTGTTTTCTTGCCGTGTCCGTCGGTCCGACCCGCCCCGCGAGAGGCGTGGTCCAGGGGGCATCTAAACGTGATCGGCCGCCGCCCGCCAGAGGGGCAACGGCCGATCATGTTTTGACCTGCAACGATGCAAATTAATTTGTGGAAGAACTCACCTGGATCGTGATCGTCTTGCCGCTACGCGGCTGCTTCACGATCTTGATCCGGGTGCCGGTGTCCGTGACCTTGGCACTGGCGGTGGGGTTCTTCTTGTCCCAGTACGTACCCTTGTGGTCGTCGAAGACGCGCACGCCCTTGTGGCCCGGGACCTTCGCCTTCTTGCCGTCCAGGTGCAGGGTGATCCCCTTGGACGGGTACCGGCTGAAGGTCGAGTCGTAGGCCTGGATGCGGTTGCGCATGACGTCGCCGTTGGCCCAGGTGTTGGGCTTGGGCTTGGAGTCGATCGGCAGGATCAGGCCCTCGCCCGGGTGGGCGCTGGTGTTGTTGTCCTGCTGGGACGTGTCCCACTGCCACAGCAGCAGACCGGTCTGGTACGGGTAGCGCTCGACCCAGTTCGGCCGCTTCTCGCCCCAGCCGAAGTTGTACGGGCCGTGCTTCAGCGACTTGTCGTAGGAGACGTACTGCCGGTTCTCGGCGATGTAGAACTGCTCGTAGTCCTTGGTGAAGGACTCGCCGATCCGGTCGAAGCCGTTGGCGGTCCAGCCGGCGTCCTCGGCCTCGGCGTCGTCCTCCACGATCGCCTTGCCGTCCGCGGTCACCTTGATGGAGTCGGCGGTGAAGCCCTTCTGGGCCAGCCCACCGTCCGTCAGGTAACGGAAGCGAAGGTCGATTTGCTTACCGGCGAACTCGTCCAGGGGGAAGGACAGGTCCTGGTACTTCTCCGAACTGCCGCTGATGGCCGGCTTGTCGCCACCGTCCCGGGGGATCGGCTTGCCGTCGGCGGTGCCGTCGATCGGGTCCCAGTTCTCGCCGCCGTCGGTGGAGACCTCGGTGTAGAGGAAGTCGTAGTTCTCCTCGATGTCCCACCAACCCCTCAGGTCCAGTTGGGCCTTGGAGGCGCCGCTGAGGTCGAGCTTGCGGCTGAGGGTGTTCTTCAGGTCGTTGCCGCTGCCGCTCCACCACTGCTTCTCACCCTGGTCGGGCTTGACGATGGTGGTGGTGACCGGCTTCTTCGGCAGCTCGACGATGACCGCCTGCGGGTTCTTGGTGTTGACCGACTGGTGGCCCAGCTTGTGCTTGGACTTGGTGGCGGCCTTGGCCGTCTCGTAGTCCAGCCAACCGAGTTGGAACTTGTCCCAGGCGTTCATGTCACCGGCCGAGTCGCCGATGGCGTCCTTGCCCTTGTTGAGCCAGGAGCCGACCGACATGATCGACCAGAAGCCGACCGAGTTCTCGCCGCCGCCACTGGTGTCGTAGTGGTCGGGCAGGCCCAGGTCGTGGCCGTACTCGTGGACGAAGACCCCGAGGCCGCCGTTCTCCGGCTGGGCGGTGTAGTCGCCGACCCAGATGCCGGTGTCACCGATCTCGGTGCCGCCGGCCTTGTTGTCGGCCGGACCGGTCTTGCCCGCGTCGGTGCCGTAGGCGTACCAGCGGTGGGCCCAGATGGCGTCCTCGCCCTGCGCGCCGCCACCGGCGGACTCGTCCTCACCGGCGTGGACGAACTGGAAGTGGTCGATGTAGCCGTCCGGCTCGTCGAAGTTGCCGTCGCCGTCGTAGTCGTAGCGGTCCCACTTGTCGTACTCGGCGAGGTTGGCCTTGATCTCCTCGTCGGTGCGACCGGCTTCCTTCTGGTCCTCCACCCACTTGTTGACGCCGTCCCGAACCGCGTCCCAGACGTTGGGGCAGTTGGTGTCGCCGCAGTGGTTGGAGCCGTAACGGGCCTCGTTGTAGTCGACCTTGACCCAGTCGGAGACCTCGCCGTCGACCGAGTAACGGCCGGAGGACTGCTTCTCGTAGTAGCTCTTGACCGAGTCCTTGGTCTTGTCCGAGAAGTAGATGTCCTGGAAGTGCTTCTTGTCGAAGTCCTTCTTCCAGTACGTGGAGTTGTCGTCCTTGCGCTCCGGCTTGGGGATCTTGTTGTGTACGGGGCCGGGGTCGCCGCCGTACTTGTCGTCCACCTTGTCGCCGAACTCCAGCAGGATGGTGAAGATCTTGTCCGTCTTCTCCCGGGCGACCTCGACGTACTTGCCGTCGTCGAGCTTCATCACCTTGGAGCCGTTGCGCTCGGTCAGGGCGCTGCGGTTCTTCTTCGCCTGCTCACCGCCCTTGGCGAGCTTCTGGAGGGCCGCCTGCCGGCGGGCGTTGTGGTCCTTGGTGAAGGGACCGTCCAGGTTGTGCTCGGCGTGGTCGTGGTCGCCCGGCTTGACGTTGGCCTTCTTGGCGCTCTCGGACTGGTCCGGGGCGCTGCCGTATGCGACCCCCACCGGCACCAGCATCGCGGCACCGGCGGCTATCGCCGCCGTCGCCAACGCGGTGCGACGAGATCTCCAGGATCTCCGGGGTCTCCGTCTGTCGTTCACGTGCGTTAGTCCTCCAGTTCACACAACGGGTTCGGTGTGATGAGTTGTCATGGAGCATCTATCGGACTCTGGCCGAAAAAGACAGGTCTTGATTTGCGGGCGCCGCTCAAGTAAGGACCCTGTGCCATCCCTTGGCCCACGCTCCGGTGGAGGTACCCGAAACGTGCGCCGATGCGCCCCCCTGTGCAACGGGCCCGTGGGACAGCTCACGCATAGCGCTCTATCGAGTCGGGCATCGGGCCCCGTAGAGTCGTGGACAGGCACGCGAGACCGTTTGACCCACGGCCCACACCCCCAACTCCCAAGGACGGAACCAGCCATGCCGCGTCCCACCGCCGCACAGCTTGCCTATGGATCGGGCACCGTCGTCCTCGCCACCCTCGCCATGTTGCTGCTGAGCGGGGCCCGTTCAGGAGCGGGCATCGTGGTGATCTGCTGTCTGGCCCTCGCCCTGGGCCTGTTCGCCGCCCTCCGCCTCCCCCGCCGTTCCGGGGTGGCACCGCTGCCCTCGGTTCCCGTCGCCCGCGAGCGTCGGCGCGCCCCGGTCACCCAGGCCCCGGCCCGGCGCTGAGCAGGCCTCTCCGGGCGCCCGGAGAGGCGCCCAAGGACGCCGAGAGACACCGAGGAACGCCTGAGACGGGCGGCCGGACTCCGGCCGCCAGGGCTCAACTCGCCTCCACCACCACGGTCTTGGCCGCCTTGTCGTGCACACACTGCTGGTACGGCTTGTCGAACACGCAGAACAGCACGTTCACCAGCCAGAACAGGGAACCGCAGCACGGCACCAGCGCCGGCAGGGAGTAGACCGAGGCGCGGAACCAGCCCGGCTGCCCGGCCGGTACGGCGCCGTTCTGCAGCATCCCGACCCTGATCCCCATGATCCGCTTGCCGACCGTCTGCCCGGTGCTGGTCAGCATCAGCCCCTCGTAGACCAGGTACACCAGGGTGTAGATGATCTGTTGCAGCGTGGAGCGCGCGGTGTCCTGGTAGTCGAAGCCGCCGATCAGGAAGAACAGCAGCGCCCCCACCGGGATGCCGACGATCAGCGCGTCGATGATCCGCGCCACCAGCCGCTTGCCCCGGGAGGCCAGCGGCGGCATCCCCGCCAACGGGTCCTGCGCTCCCCCGGCACCGCCGTAGGGGTTCTGCCCCTCTCCGAACGGTGAGCCGTACCCCCCGTACGGGGTGCCACCCTGGCCGAACGGGGGCGGCCCGGAACCGGGCGGCGGGCCCGACCCCGGAGGGCCGTATCCGGGTGGCGGCGGCCCCGAACCGGCGTGGGGGTCCGGCCCCGGGCCGGGAGTGCCCTCGGGGGGTGGCGGGTTCTCAGGCTGGTCGCTGCTCATGCCACGAGTCGACCTCGCCCGCGACCACACCGCATCCGGCACGTGGCGTTCGGGGGACGCGCCCGGCCCTCCCCCTCGGTCGCCCCCTCAGCCGAGGACACGGTCGGGAACACGGAACCGGACCGTGCCCCCGACCGGCCGGCGTCACGAACTCAGGCGCAGCTCACCGGAGTCGCCGGCGACGAAGCTGCCGGCGGCCTTGTCGTGCCAGCACTGCCGCCAGGGCTTGTCGAACACGCACCACAGCACGTTGAACAGGCCGACGACGAGCACGCCCAGCACGCCGTAGAGCAGCCAGCGCAACAGGGCGGCGCCGAAGCCGAGCGGTTCCTGCCGCTCGACGTGCAGCACCTTCAACCGGCAGATCCGCTTGCCGAGAGTGCGGCCCCAACGGGCGGTGGGCAGCGCCTCGTACAGCACGCCGAACACCAGCAGCGCGCCCAGCACGAGGGCCAGGTAGCCGCCCGTGGTGCCGTCCAGCAGCCAGATCTCCTTGGTCTCGCCGGCCCGTTCCACCGCGTCGATCTTGGCGTCCACGTGGTCGCGGACCTTCGGGACCAGCGGCAGGGCGGCGCCGGCCGTCACCAGCAGCACCACCAGGGTGTCGATCAGCCGCGCCAGCAGTCGGCGTCCCAGCCCGGCCGGCCGCGCCTGCTGGCCGGCCACGTCCTGGAACGGGTCGGAGGCCGGTGGCCGCCAGGGGGTGACCGGGCCGGCCTCGGAGGGCGAGCCCGCCCCGGACCGGGGGTAGCCGTAGCCCCCGGTCGAGGTCTGGGGCGGGAAGCCGTAGCCGCCCTGCGGGGCGCCCTGGCCCGGGTAGCCGTAACCTCCGGGGGTGGCGGGCGTCTGCGGGGGGAAGCCGTAACCGCCCTGGCCGGGGTAGCCGTAGCCGTCTCCGGGCGGGCTGACGCCCGGCCCCTGCCCCGGGTAGCCGTAGCCGGGGGAAGCGGCGGGGGCGGTGCCGGCCTCGGGCGCCGCCGGGGTGGCGGAGCGGGGGTAGCCGTAGCCCCCGGGGTCGGGGTTCTGGGGGAACAGGTCCGAACGGCGCAGGCCCACCGTCTGGTCGTGCCGGGGCGGGTCGACGCCGAGGTGGCCGGGACCGGCCGGGGGCTGGCCGCCCTCCTGACCGGGCGGCTGCGACGGCTGGGGCCCGCCCTGGGCCGGGAACGGGCCGTCGGGGTCCAGGGCACGCATCCGCATGGTGCCGCCCCCCGGGGCCTCCGACCGGGGCGGTACGCCACCCATCTGTACGGTGCCGCTGTCCTGGCCGGAGGAGGCGTACAGGTTGCGCCGCGCCTCGCTGGGGCGGAACTGGAGGGTTCCGGTGGGGTCGACGGCGGGTCCGTACCCCTCCCCCGGGTCGGTCGCGCCGGGCAGCGGCTGGGGCGGCTCGGGTTCCGGGGCGGCGGACCGCGAGGGCCCCAGGTGCATGGTGCCGGTGGCCCGCGGGTCCGGCTCCTGCCGGGAGGTTCCGGGCAGCATCCCCAGGGTGTGGTCCGGCCCCCCGGCGCCGGTCTCCTCCTCGGGGCGCTGCCAGCCTCCCCGGGGGTCCTCGCCCGTGGTGCCCCAGGGCGCTCCCTGCGCGGCCCCGCCGGCGCCCTCCCCGTGGCCGGGGTCGAGGGACTGGCCCGCGTGGTCGCCGGCCCCCCAGGCGGCTCCGCCGTCGGGTCGGCCACCGTGCAGCCGGCTGGGGTCGTCCCAGTCGATGGTGGGCGGTTCCTCGCGGCTGGCGAGGTCGTTGCGGGGGCGGAGGGCGGGCAGGCCGTCGTCGGTGCGCGCGCCCTCCGGCGAGGTGCCGTCGGCTATGCCCGCCGATGGGGGGTGTCCCGGCCCGGGGTCGGTGACCGGGCCGGTGTCGGCACCGGTGGTGCCCTCGTACAGGGCCGGCCCGCCGTCGGGGGGCGTGCCAGTGCCGGCGGGGTCGGGGGTCCGGCTCTCCGCGGGGTCGGGGTCGGTCGGGGAGTCGTGGCGTCCGGTGCGGGCCAGGAACTCCAGGGTGCCCGGCCGGGGGTCCTGGTCATCGGGCCGGGCGGCCGGGGAGTCGCCGTCCGCCCGGGACCGTGTGTCGGGCAGGCCGAGGTCGGCGCCCAGCGGCGGCTCGGGCTCGCCGGACGGCGGGTCGGGCAGGGGCTCACCCTCGCGGGGTTCGGGGCGGCTGGTGCCCGGCACCCAGGCCGTGCCGTTCCAGTACCGGATGTAACCGGGAATGGAGGGGTCCTGGTAGTAGCCGGGTACGGGGCTTTCGCCCGCGGATCCGGAGGGTGGGGAGCTCATGTCGTCCTGGTCCCGTGTCTGCTCGTCCGATGTCGCGGGCGCCACGCGGCTGTTGGGCCGGTGACACCGCTGCGCGAGAGCGCAAGTCCAACATCTACCAGACGCGGAGGACACCGTGCCCGGCCAGTTCGGGCCGTGACGCGGGCCACAGGCCCGGGCCCCGTGACGGGGTTCGGAAAAAAAGTTGGGAAACCCGTGTAAGGAAACCGGCCCACCCCCCTCTCCCTTCCGTCAGCGCCCTGACTTCCGCGAAGCGGGGCAAGCGAAACGGAAGGGAAGACGGACCATGTCCAAGGTCATTCAGAGCGAGCTGGAACTGGTGCTGGTGCTCTCGCCGGAGTCCAGTGTCAAGGTGCCGGCCCGGCTGACCTACCGGGTCGAGGAGCCGTTCGCGGTGCAGGTCACCTTTCACACCACCTCCCGGCAGCCGGTCCACTGGACCTTCGCGCGGGAGCTGCTGATCGAGGGGGTGTTCCGGCCCAGCGGCGCGGGGGACGTGCGGGTGTGGCCGGCCCGGGAGCGGGCCCGGGAACTGCTGTTCCTGGCGCTGTCCTCCCCCGAGGGCGACGCCCTCCTGGAGCTGCCGATGATGGAGGTCTCCCGGTGGCTGGAACGGACCCTGCGGGCGGTGCCGGCCGGCACCGAGTCGGACCACCTGGGTCTGGACGAGGCGCTGAACGCGTTGCTGCGGGGCACGGTGCCGGACCAGTCGCGGGACTCGGAACGGCAGGAGCGCGCGGAGCGGGAGTACCGGGACGAGGACGAGGACCAGCGGGCTCGTGAGGACTCGGAGGGCGGGGTGTGAGACCGACCGGCAACGAGACCGACCGAACAAGCCGCCGTCAACGGAACGTTGATGTGCCGTTGAGAACCCGAAGGAACACTGCGCCTCATGTCCGTCGATCACACCGAAACCGGCCCCGCCCCTCTGCACGCCGTGCCCGGCCATCGTCTCGCCCTTCGGTGGGCCGGGCCGGAAGGGGTGTCGGACACCATGCTGACGTATCAGGAGCTGCTGGATCAGGGGCGGCGGGCCGCCGCGGCACTGCGGGACCACGGGGTGGGGCCGGACGACCGGGTGGCGACCCTGCTGCCCCTGATCCCGGAGTCGGTGGTGGTGACCCTGGCCTGTGGGGCGGTGGACGCCCTCCGGGTGTCCGTGCCGTGGTTCCTGTCCCGGCATCAACTGGCCGCCCGGATAAGGGAGTCGGGTGCCCGGGTGCTGATCGTGGCGGACAGCGCCTACCGGGAGGGGAGCCCCTACCCGGTGAAGCGGATGCTGGACCGGGCGCTGGCGGACTGCCCCGAGGTGGAGTCGGTGTGGGTGATAAGGAACCTGTGCCATCCGGTGGGCTGGACGCCGGGCCGCGACCGGTGGTGGAGCGAGGTGCTCCAGTCGCGTACCCCGCACGGGGAGGACTGAGGGACCGCGAGGCCGGGGGCTTGGCCGCCGGCGGCGGTGACGGGCGTCGGGGGTCGGCCCCGAGTACGGGCGGTGGGAACCGTTCCGTGCTCCGGGCCGCCCTCGACCCCGTCGGCCCGGGAAGCGGACACGCCCCCGTGGGCGGCGGCCCGCCCGGTACGAGCGGCGGGGGCTCCCGGCCGGGCCGGGGCGTCGTGGGGCGGGTACGCCCGCCGGACGACGACGGGCCGGGGAACAGGATCTGTCCCCGGCCCGCGTTCGGGCGTCCGGCGCCCGTACCCGTCTCCCGCGTGGCGGTCAGGCCTTCTTGATGAAGCCCTCCTTGACCATCCAGTCCAGGGCCACCTGGTGGGGGTCCTCACCGTCCACGTCCACCTTGCCGTTCAGCTCCTGGGCGACGGAGTTGCTCAGCTTCTTGGTGATGGGGTCCAGGATCTTGGCGATCTCCGGGTACTTCTTCAGCGTCGGGGTGTAGATCTCCGGCGCCGCGTTGTAGAGCGGGAAGAACTTCCGGTCGTCCTCCAGGGTCCTCAGGTTCAGCGCCTTGATCCGGCCGTCCGTGGTGTAGACCTCGCCGAAGGTGCAGGAACCGCCCTTGACCTGGGTGTAGATCACGCCCGCGCTCATCTTCTTGATCTGGGACGCCGACAGCTTCAACCCGTACTTCTTGCTCATGCCCGGCAGGCCGTCGTTCCGCGCGGCGAACTCGCTCTCCACACAGACCGAGACGGCCTTGGGGTCCTTCTTCGCCAGCTTGGCCACGTCGGAGAGCGTCCGCAGCCCGTACTTCTTCTGGGTCTTCGGAGTCACCGCCAGGGCGTAGGTGTTGTTCATCGTGGAGTACGGCAGCCAGCTGACGTTGTTCCTGGCGTCCTCCTTCTTCACCGCCTCGTACATCTTCCGGGAGTCCGGGATCGGGTTCTCATGTCCCAGGTGGGTGATCCAACCGGTGCCGGTGTACTCGTACATCGCGTCGGCCGCCCCCGTACGGACGGCCTCCCGGGCGCCGATGGTGCCCTGGATGTTGGTCTTGTCGATCACCGTGGCCCCGGCGGCCTGGAAGGCCAGGCCCATGATGTTGCCGAGGATGATCTGCTCGGTGAACTCCTTGGAGGTCACCGTCAGTTCGGCCCCCTCCAGGGGCTTGCCCTTGCCGATGGAGCCGGGCTCCACGTCGTCGGTCATCGGGCTGCCGCTGACCAGCCCGCAGCCGGCGAGCAGCGAGGACGACAACAGCAGTACCGACCAGCGACGAAGACGACCGGCCCTGACCGTGCGGACGCTCATGACCGCACCTCCAATCCCTTGGGCCGGAGCAGCAGTTCGGCGACTCCCGCCAGCCAGTCGACGAGCAGTGCCAGCGCCACGGCCAGGATGGAGCCGAGGAAGAGCACCGGCATCCGCTGGTTGGTGATACCGGCGGCGATCAGGTCACCCAGACCGCCACCGCCGCCGAAGGTGGCCAGGGTCGCGGTGCCGACGTTCAGCACCAGCGCGTTGCGCACCCCGGCGAGGATCAGCGGTACGGCCAGCGGCAGCTCGACCCGGCGCAGTACCTCCCAGGGTGACATGCCGATGCCCTTGGCGGCCTCGGTGAGCTGGGGGTCGATGGCCTGGAGGCCGGCGATGGTGTTGGCCAGCACCGGCAGCGCGGCGTAGATGACGATGCCGATGATCGCGGTGTTGGCGCCGATGCCCAGCCAGATGACCAGCAGCACCAGCAGACCCAGCGCGGGCACCGCCTGCCCGAGGTTGGCGACGGCCAGGACGTACGGCCCGGCCTTGCGCAGCGAGCGACGGGTCAGGGCGATGCCCAGCGGGATGGCGATGATCAGCACCAGCACCGTGGAGATCGCGGTCAGTTCGATGTGCTCACGCACCCGGGCCCAGACGTTGCCCTCGATGGACTGCCGGGAGATGGAGTCCAGGTCGGCGCCCCGGAACCACAACCAGGTGGCGATCATGGCGACGGCCACCAGGCCGGGCACGATGGCCAACCGCTGCCAGGTGAGCCGGTCCAGCACCCGTTCGCCGGTGGCCGGCGCCTGGTCCTTCTCCCGCGCCTCGCGCTCCAGCTCGGCGACCAGGGCGCGGTCCTTCTCCCGGTGCTCGGCCGGACGGTCCTGGGGATGCTCCGTCGGCGGCTGTGGGGGCCTCTCTCTACTCACAGGCCCTCCTGTTCCTCGCCGGTCTGCCGCGCCCGGTGCTCGGCCAGCTCCTGGGCGTGGTCCCGGGCGTCCATCCGGTCCGCCTCCAGCAGCTCGTGCACCGAGTTCATCAGCGTCTCCAGGTCGACCACGCCGACGTACTCGCCCCGGCGCCCGGTCACCGGAACGCGGCCGGAGTTGTCGGTGAGCACCGCCTCCAGGGCGTCCCGCAGGGTGGCGTCCCGGGTGACGGTGTCGTGCACCGGGGTACCGGCGCGGGCCAGGGAGCCCTTGACGAGGCCGAGGTCGTTGCGCCGCAGCCACTTGTGGGGGCGGTCGCGGTTGTCCAGCACCAGCACCTCGTTGGTGGAGCCGGAACGCAGGACGTCGAAGACGTTCTGCAACGGCTCCTCGGTGGTGACGGTCGGGAAGTCGACGATCTCCACGTCCCGCACCCGGCTGAGGTTGAGCCGCTTGAGGGCGGCGCCGGCCCCGACGAAGCCGGAGACGAAGTCGTCGGCCGGGTTGGTGAGGATGGACTCGGGGGTGTCGAACTGGGCGATGTGGGAGCGCTCGCGGAGCACCGCGATACGGTCCCCCAGCTTGATGGCCTCGTCGAAGTCGTGGGTGACGAAGACGATGGTCTTGTGCAGCTCGTGCTGGAGCCGGATCAGCTCGTCCTGGAGGTGGTCACGGGTGATGGGGTCGACGGCGCCGAAGGGCTCGTCCATCAGCAGTACCGGCGGGTCGGCGGCCAACGCCCGTGCCACGCCCACGCGTTGCTGCTGTCCACCGGACAGCTGGCGGGGGTAGCGGCCCCGGAACTCGGCGGGGTCCAGCCCGACCAGGTCGAGCATCTCCTCCACCCGGTCGCGGACCTTGTTGCCGTTCCAGCCGATCATCTTGGGCACCAGGGCGATGTTCTGGGCCACCGTCATGTGCGGGAACAGGCCGGAGGACTGGATGGCGTAGCCGACGTTGCGGCGCAGCCGTACCGGGTCCATGTCGGTGACGTCCTCACCGCCGATGCGGATGCGGCCGGAGGACGGCTCGATCAGACGGTTGATCATCTTGAGGGTGGTGGACTTCCCACACCCCGAGGGGCCCACCAGGATGACCGTTTCGCCGGCTTCGATGTTCATGTGGACGTTGTCCACGGCGGGTGACGCGCTGCCCGGGTACTTCTTGGTGAGCCCCTCCAGCTGGATGCTGGCGCCGGAGGCCTTGCCGTTGCCGTTGGCCGCGCCGTTGGTGACGGAGTTTCTGGTGGACTCGCTGGTCTGGGTGGTCTCAGGCACGGATCCCCCTCGGGATGGTCAGACGCCCGATGAGGACGTACGCGGCGTCGAAGAGCAGCGCGAGGATGACGATCCCCAGCGTGCCCGCGAGCACCTGGTTGAGAGCGTTGGCGCTGCCCAGGGAGGCGACGCCTCGGAAGATGAGGTTGCCCAGCCCCGGTCCCGAGGCGAAGGCGGCGATGGCGGCGATGCCCATCAGCATCTGGGTGGAGACCCGGATGCCGGTGAGGATCGGGGGCCAGGCCAGGGGCAGTTCGACCCGCAGCAGTTGGGCGAGGCGCGACATGCCGATTCCTCGCGCCGCGTCCACCAGCTGCGGGTCGACTCCGCGAAGCCCGACGATGGCGTTGCGCACGATGGGCAGGAGTCCGTAGAGGGTCAGTGCGATGACCGTGGGGGCGACCCCGAGCCCCACGATGGGAACGAGCAGACCGATCATGGCCAGCGAGGGAATGGTGAGGATGGTCGCGGTGGTGGCGGTGGCGAGGTTGCCGGCCAGTTCACTGCGGTAGGTGGCGACGCCGATCAGTACGCCGATGATGGTGGCCAGCACCATGCACTGGAACACGGCACTGGCGTGCTGGAACGCGTCGGTCAGCAACTGCTGGTGACGGCTTTCCAGAAACTCCCAGAAGTTCACCCAGCTCGCCCCCGTTCTTTGAGTCTTGCCATCGGTCGTTCTCCGGTCCTTGGTCGTTCGTTGGTCGACTCCGTTGTAGTACGTCGATCGGGGTTTGGCGCGTTCCGTTACCGGATCAGTCGTGAATGTTCGCGCTGACTAGGGAGCTGCCTGACGCACCAGGGGGACCATTCGCATCGGGACCGGGTTCTCCATGACAATGGCCGTGGACGCTCGCACAATGCCGTCAAAGCCCACAACCCGGTCGATGACCTGCTGGAGGTCGGCGTTGGAGCGGGCCACGATGCGGCAGAGCATGTCGCCCTCGCCGGTGATGGTGTGCAGCTCCAGCACCTCCGGCACCGAGGTGAGGTGAACCCGCACGTCAGGGCCCTGCCCCTGTTTGATCTCCAGGGTGGCGAAGGCGGTGACCGGGTAGCCGATGGCGGCCGGGTCGACGTCCGGGCCGAAGCCACGTATCACCCCGGTGGCGCGCATCCGGTCCAGCCTGGCCTGGACGGTGCCCCGGGCCACCCCCAGACGTCGGGAGGCCTCCAGCACCCCTATCCGGGGTTCCTCGGTGAGCAGTTCCAGCAGCCGGCCGTCGAGTCGGTCGATGCTCATCCCGGTTCCTTTCGCGGGTGCCCGAAGGTCGCCGGACGGGCTACGCAGGCTGTACAGATCACCTGGGAGTTCCGGCATCCGACTGGACAGGTTGTCCAGTGTTCACGGTAACCATTGCGCACCTTGCAAAACAGGTTCAGCCTGCTGACATGACTGAGTCCCAGAACCTCCCCCTCACTCCGCCGCAGAACGACCCGTTCCCGGTGAAGGGCATGGACGCCGTCGTCTTCGCGGTCGGCAACGCCAAGCAGGCCGCCCACTACTACTCGACCGCCTTCGGCATGAAGCTGGTCGCCTACTCCGGTCCCGAGAACGGCAGCCGGGAGATCGCCAGCTACGTACTGGAGTCGGGCTCGGCCCGGTTCGTCTTCCAGTCCGTGATCAAGCCGACCACCGACCACGGGCGCTTCCTCGCCGACCACGTGGCCGAGCACGGTGACGGGGTGGTCGACCTGGCCATCGAGGTACCGGACGTACGGGCCGCCTACGCCTACGCCACCGGCCAGGGCGCGACCGGGCTGGAGGAGCCGTACGAGGTCAAGGACGAGGACGGGCTGGTGGTCCGCGCGGCCATCGCCACCTACGGCAAGACCCGCCACACCCTGGTCGAGCGCGGCGAGTACCAGGGCGTCTACCTGCCCGGGTACGAGCCGGCCGAGCCCCTGGTGGCACCGCCGGCCAAGCGCACCTTCCAGGCGATCGACCACTGCGTGGGCAACGTCGAACTCGGCCGGATGAACGAGTGGGTGGAGTTCTACAACAAGGTCCTGGGCTTCACCAACATGAAGGAGTTCGTGGGCGACGACATCGCCACCGAGTACTCCGCCCTGATGTCCAAGGTGGTGGCGGACGGCACCAAGAAGGTGAAGTTCCCCATCAACGAGCCGGCCGTGGCGAAGAAGAAGTCGCAGATCGACGAGTACCTGGAGTTCTACGGCGGCCCCGGCGTGCAGCACATCGCCCTGGCCACCAACGACATCGTCTCCACGGTGCGCGCCATGCGGGCGAACGGCGTGCGGTTCCTGGACGTCCCCGACTCCTACTACGACACCCTCGGCGAGTGGGTGGGCGACACCCGGGTGCCCATCGACGAGCTGCGGGAGCTGAAGATCCTGGCCGACCGGGACGAGGACGGCTACCTGCTGCAGATCTTCACCAAGCCGGTGCAGGACCGGCCGACCGTGTTCTTCGAGATGATCGAGCGCCACGGGTCGATGGGCTTCGGCAAGGGCAACTTCAAGGCCCTGTTCGAGGCGATCGAGCGCGAGCAGGACAAGCGCGGCAACCTGTGACGAAGGGCTGACGCCCGTTCCGGGGCCCGATCCCGCCAGGGGTCGGGCCCCTCGTCACGCCTGGGCGTGGGGGCCTACGTGTAGGGCACGACCACGACCTGTACGTCGTCCTCGTAGACGACTCGGCCGGGGTCGGTGGAACACACCCGACGGCAGGCGACCCCGTGGGCAGCGAGGATGTCGAGGTAGCCCGACACCCGTTCCAGCAGGTGCCCAGCCGACGACCTGAACCACGCCGCCGCGCCGGGGTTGATCCGGTGGTCGTAGACGCGGGGGTCGATGGTCGAGGGGTCGGCGTACGCGGCGTCGTACCAGCTGTTGTGGGTGCGGCGGAAACGTTCCTGACGCTGGGTCAACTTCCCTTCCCGCGCCAGGGTGTTGACGAGGCCGAAGACTCCCGTGAAGTGGCCACGCTCGTTCCGGTGCGGCGACTCGAACCGTACGTAGTGCATGGTCTCCCTGGCTGTGTCGGTCATTACGGCCGGAGGGGTCACCGCACTCGGCCCACGAGGTCGACGGCGATCACCACGGGCTTGTTCTGCCTGATCGTATACAGACGCGGTACCGCCCGGCGTACAGCCGATACCTGCCGCCCCCGCAGTCCAACGCGCCGGAGGGGCGGGGATCACGCGGCAACAGGTTGACGCTGTCGAGGACCTGGTCGACACCCGCTGGGTCGTCCTTGCCGTATCGGGCCAGGGCGTTCTTCGCGGGCCGCTCCCACTTGACCTGGCTCACGAGGTCATCCGCCCCTTCGACTCGTCCCGCGGTTCCTCGGTGGTCATCGAGGAAGCGGTACCGCGCTGCCGGTCCCACTCCCCCTGGAGCAGCCCGAGAGCGTCCTCCAGCACTTCGAGAACGGCCTGGGAGATCACCACCGCGACGGTCTCGCCGTTGTCGTCGGTCAACGACAGGTTCCTGGCCTCGTGGGCGAAGGTCAGCGCCCGCCCCGTGTCCAGAGCCGGGGCGTCACCATCCGCCTCACGGCGCGCGAGGTCGTCACGGGTCCGGGCCACGTAGCGGGCGACCGCTTGCAGTTGCCGGGCCGCGTCCGGGATGGAGAGGGTGGCCACCGGCCCCTGGCGTACATAACCGTCGAACTGTGCGGGATCCATGCGTTCACCTTTGCAGAACACGAAAACGACTGGGAAAGAGTGCCTGGCCAGGAGTACGTCCGCCTGACGCGTCGCGGCCTCCCAGCCTGGCCGGCCGCTCCCCCGGGCCCGGCTTCGGGTGAAGTCGGGCCCGGGGGGCGGGAGTTGGGGAGGTTCGTCCCGGGGTTCAGGAGGTGGCTTCCAGGGGGTACGGCGGGTCCTCCGAGTGGACGGAACGGGCACCCTGTGGCCTCCAGGTAGCGTCTGGTCCCCCGTTGAGCCGGCTTCGGCTCGGAATCAGAGGGCTTTCCGGTGCTCAGCCCAGCGCCGGGAGGCGTTGAGGAGCACGGCCGTCCAGGGGTCGGGGTCGGCTCCCGCGATCTCTTCCCACAGGTTCGCGGTGGCCAACGCGAAAGCCTCGATGGCTTCCGGCGCCGCTGTCCCCCAGGCGGGAACGCGTCCGGCCCAGGTCTCCGCCGACCAGGGCTCGTGTCTGCCTGCCGCCATGAGCCACACCACCCAGTGGGCCGCGTCCAGCCACGCAGCTCCACGAGACGCCCACGCCCAGTCGACGAGATGGGCACGCTGGTCCACCAAGACGTTCTCGTTGTTCAGGTCCGTGTGGATCAGCGACTCGCCCTCGAAGTACTCGACGTCAGCCGGCTTGGCCACGTACGACTCAAGGCGTTGTTCAGCACGCCGCAAGTCGATGTCGGGACAGGGGACTTCCCCCAGGCGGCACAGCAGATCCCCGACCTTGGGGAGATCCGCGGATCCCGGTGAGTAGTCGGCGTGACGACCTTCCAGGGCCTCGAAGCCCAGAAGCACCCACCCAGCCGCTTCCACCTTCCAGAGAAGGGCGGGCGCCACCCCGCGAAGGTAGGGGTTCACCTCGGCTTCCCGGTGCTGCGTCCACACACGCCGGTGATCGGCCCGAAGTCCCTTGACGAAGAAGGCGCTGTCAGGGGTGAACACACGCGCGGCGATCTCGCTGTTGAAGCCGTGGCTGACCGTCTCGATTCTGACGATCTCGCCCGCATGGGATTCGACACCCGTGATCGCGGCGCGTGGTAGACCGTCGAACGGCACGCGTTCAGTTGCCACGGTTCCCAGACTCTCCCTCGACGACCCGTACGGGCCCCTCGGCGAGTGAACGCCACGGAGCCCGCACGGATCCTACGGGGCGTACCTGGAAGGGTGTTTACCGGTACGGGTTGTCGTCGTTGCACCCCGGTGTAGTGCCCTCGGTGAGCGATTCCACGTCGTCCACAATCACCGGCCGCGATGGTTCGGTGCGATTCTCGGGGACGGCCGGTACCGGAATCAGCCCCGTGGGATGGGATGCGATCTCCACAGCTACGGAACTCATAGCGCATCATCTCCATTTCCGTGTTGGCAGTAGGTGTTCAGTGGCGCCTTCGCCTCCTGATACGCCTTGGCAAGTGGCCGACATACTCGGCACGTTGCCGAGAGCCGGCAGCCGCCACAGCCGCCGGAGCGAAGCATTTGGGCATCTGCGATAGCCGGCAGACGCGTAAGACCAGCCAGCCCTTCGACCATGAGGTTTACGGGATTCTCTCGGCCGACCTTGCACATGGTGGCGAACCCGTAAGGATCCACATGAAAGAAGGTGTGGCCAGCGGGACACCCCTGGAAGACCGTGGACTTGTCCAGGAATCCGGGGGCCTGCGCAGCGAGCGGCTCAGGGTTGCCGTCGTAGGTTGGAGACATGTTGGCGTACTCGCTGTACGCCGCTGCGTACTCGTCAGCGATTTTCCGCATGGCTTCCAACTCGTGCACGTTATGCCTGGTGATGATCAACGCGAGATCGAGCGAGACTCCCGCCTCTTTGGCGGCTTTCAGTCCCTTCATGAGCAACCTGTAGGCACCCGGTTTACGCGTGAGGGAGTCGAAACTCTCAGAACTCGCGCCGTAGAGAGACACGGTCACCTTGTGTGCCGGCATGGCGGAGAGAAGGTCGATGATTTCTGGCCTGTGCAGCCGAGATCCGTTCGTCAGAATCTCGATGAACATTCCCAATCCGTAGGCCTTCCGGTAGGAATGGGCGAAGTCACGGTCAATCGTGGGTTCTCCACCGGTGAACTGAAGCCACAACACTCCGGCGTCGCGGAGCAGGAGGAGAAGCCGGTCCTTCTCCTCCCGTGGCAGACCCTCGAACTTCCGCTCAGCAAGGTAGCAGTGCTCACAGTTGAAGTTGCACCCCTTGTTGATTTCCCATGTGGCTCGGCTGTAATTCAACGGAGTGAGGGGGCGCACCAGAACACAGTCCTTCACAGCCCGCCCGGAGATTTCGATCCCCCACGCCTGCCGCGCGCCGTCGGCCAGCCATCGGGGTACCACACGCTCCTTGCCCAGGGCGTCGAAAAGCTCCTTGTGCATGGCGTACGGAATCTGCATCCCCCGACGAGCACCGGGGCGCCCGACAATGAATTTCTCGCCTTGTGGGCTGGCGATCACCTGATACATGGAAGTCCTCCGGGGAGCTGGTCACGCACACGCCCTGTGCGACCGGGTACGGGTAACTCGAATTGCGCATCCGCTGCACCGAAGCGGGAAAACGCGCGCGGAAATCCACGACGAGAATGACCCCGGGGACGCGGCCATATCCACAAGCACGTCAGTCGTCCGCGCCGCCCCCCGGGCCCGACTTCACCCGAAGCCGGGCCCGGGGGCGGGAGTTGGGGAGGTTCGTCCCGGGGTTCAGGAGGTGGCTTCCAGGGGGTACGGCGGGTCGGGGAGCCGCTCGCCCCGGGACTTGGCGACCCGCAACACCTGGCGCAGGGCGTCCCGCATCGGCTCGACCAGGAAGAGGAGTTCGTCCATGTCGGGCTCCTCGTCCGCCAGCACTTCGTTGACGTAGTCCAGGCACTCGTAGCCGTTGTCCAACTGCTCGGCCTCGACCCGGTCGGCCATCTTGGAGACGTAGCCGCCGCCCCGGCCGTAGAGGTAACAGGGCTTGCCGTCGCTGGCCGTCCAGGGCAGCAGGCGGGCGGGCAGGGCGCTGGTACTGGGCTGGGCGTACGTGGTCTCGGCCACGGTGGACTCCTTCGGGGACTCGGTTGTCGTAGCGGCCGACGAAGAGGGGGCCGGCTTGCTTGAGGACTTTGCGTCACGATTCATATCGCCACGGTGACCGGTCGCGGCTACGATCGGGAGGTGCTCAGCCACTCCAAGTACCCCTGTCAAGAAGGACGTTGCTGATGAAGTACGGCGACGAGACGAACAACCCCCAGTCCCCCGGCGAGTTCTACGGCGAGGAGTTGCGGCGCAGAAGGGAGGCGGCCGGACTCACCCAGGAGGAACTGGGCGAGCGCGTCATCTGCTCGGGCTCCCTGATCGCCCACTTCGAGGCGGGGCGCCGCAAGCCGCAGCCGGACATAGCGCAACGGATGGACGAGGTGCTGGAGACGGGTGGGCTGTTCGCCCGGATGCGCCGCACCCTCCACAAGGCCCGGTTCGCCGACCACTTCGCGCCCGTGGCGGAGCTGGAGACCCAGGCGACGGCCATCTGCGAGTACGCGGTCTCACTGGTGCCCGGCCTGCTCCAGACCGAGGCCTACGCCCGCGAGATCTTCCAAACAGCCGAGGCCAACCCCCGGCCGGAGGAGATTGACAGGGGCGTCGTCAACCGGCTGGAACGCGCTCGCCTCCTGGACGATCCCTCTACCCCCGTCTACTGGGTGATTCTCAACGAGAACGTGATCCGTGCGGTGGTGGGCGGCCCGGCGGTGATGGCCGAACAGCTTCGTCACATCAGCCAGTTGGGCCGTCAAGGACGGGTGCTGGTGCAGGTGATGCCGCACTCGGTGGGGGCCCACGCCACCATGCACAGCATGATGCGGCTGTTCTCGTTTTCCGATGCTCCAGAAGCGGTCTACGTTGAGGGTCTGCACACCGGCTCTTTGATCGACGACCCGGCCATGGTTCGACGTCTTCAAGACGCATACGATCTTTCCCGGGCCGCCGCCCTGGCGCCCAGGGCCTCACTGGACCTTCTGGACTCCGTAGCGGAGGAATACGCACATGACCAGCTCGACTCTCCCTGACGCCTCCACCCTCACTGGCTGGCGCAAGAGCAGCTACAGCGGCGGGGACCATGGTGACTGCCTGGAGGTGGCCCACCACCCCACCACCGTGCCGGTACGCGACAGCAAGAACCCCACCGGCCCCGCACTCCTCATCACCCCCACCGCCTGGACCACCTTCACCACCCACCTCAAGCACACCCACTGAGGTCCCGAGGGGTGAACTCCTCACCGCAGCACCAGAGTTCACCCCTCGTACACCACCGGTCGTCAACACGCACCAGGCAACAGAGGAACCCCCAGCGGAGGAACACGCTATGACCAGCTCGACTCTCCCTGACGCCTCCACCCTCGCGGGCTGGCGCAAGAGCAGCTACAGCGGCGGAGATCACGGCAGCTGCCTGGAGGTGGCCCACCACCCCACCACCGTGCCGGTACGCGACAGCAAGAACCCCACCGGCCCCGCACTCCTCATCACCCCCACCGCCTGGACCACCTTCACCACCCACCTCAAGCACACCCACTGACGGAGAGGCCCAACAGGCCTCGTACACAGGTGAGTTGGCGGGGGGTCAGCGCAGCGAGCGGCCCGCCTCACGGGCCGCGTCGAGGAAGGCGCCCACGGCGGGCGGGACGCTGTCGCGGTGGTAGGCCACCCCGATGCCGAGGTAGGGGCGGGGTTCGCGAATGGGGCGGTAGACCACACCGGCTCGTACCAGCCGCTGGGTCTCCGAGGCGATGAACCCGAGCCCCACCCCGGAGGCCACCAGCGCGATGATCGACTGCGCCGGGTGCGCCTCCATGGCGATCTTCAGACTGAAACCGGCGTCCCGGCAGAGCAGGATCACGGTGTCGTACAGCTGCGGGGCGATCTGCCGGGGGAAGATCACCACCTGCTCCCCCTCCAGGTCGGCTAGGGCGACCTCCTGGTGAGCGGTCAGCGGGTGTCCCTCGGGCAGGGCCAGTTGGAACGGCGAGCGGCCGATCTCCTCCGACGCCAACGTCGGGTCGTCCAGGGGTGGATGGACCACGCCGACGTCGATGTCGCCCACCCGTAGGGCCCGTTCCTGTTCGGCGGTCGTCATCTCCCGCACCACCACTCCCACGTTCGGCAACCGGGCCCGGAACAGGGCCGTCACCTCCGGGAAGATCACGTACAGCGCGGGGGAGGTCACGCCCACCGTGAGCTGGCCGATCTCTCCCCGGTCGGTACGCAGTGCCAGGGAGGCGGCCAGGTCCATCTGTCGTAGCGTCTTCCGCGCCTCGACCAGGAACACCTCGCCGGAGCGGGTGAGGGAGACGGTCCGCTTGTTGCGGTGGGCCAGCCGTACGTCCAGTTCCTTCTCCAGCCGGCGTATCTGCTGGCTCATGGCCGGCTGGCTGATGTGGCAGCGCTCGGCCGCGCGGTGGAAGTGCAGTTCCTCCGCGAGTGCCACAAAACATTCCAGTGCGAATCGGTCCATGCGGACAGCATGGAGTGATAACCCGCGAGCATCAATCGATACGCACAAAGAGTTGGAGGTAATTGACGGGGCGCTCCTACTGTGTCGCTAACTCAGCGAAGAGGAGCGCGGAATGCACCTGCCGACGCCCGAGGGTCCACCCCTCCGCATCACCGCCGTGGAGACCACGGTGGTCAACGCGGAGATGCGGAACTGGATCCTGGTGAAGGTCCGCACCGACCAGGACGGCCTGCACGGATGGGGTGAGGCCAGCCTCAACTGGAAGACCCGGGCGGTGACCGGAACCATCGAGGACCTGTCCTCGATGATCATCGGACGCGACCCCCGCGACATCGAACAGAACGTCCGCGTCCTCACCAAGCACAGCTACTACCGCCTCGGCATCATCGGCGCCACCGCGATCAGCGGCATCGAGCACGCACTGTGGGACATCCTCGGCAAGTCCCTCGGCCAGCCGGTGTGGCGGCTGCTCGGTGGCAAGGTCCGCGACACCGCCCGCGTCTACACCCACCTCGGCCTGGGCGACATGCGCTCCGTCTACGACACCACCGACCCCGGCCCCCTGCGGGAGAAGGCCGCCGAGGTCGTCGACCAGGGATACGACGCCCTCAAGGTCGTCCTCGTCCCCTACGGCCACCACCTCACCGTCGCCGCCGAACGCCGCCGCCTCGACAAGCTGATGGCCGCCCTCCGGGACACCGTCGGGCCGGACGTCGACATCATGGTCGACTTCCACGGCCGGCCGGCCTCCACCGCCGCCGCCCTCCAGTACATCGACGTGCTCGCCCCGTACGAGCCACTGTTCTGTGAGGAACCCGTACAGCCCGGCGACACCGAGGCCCTCCGCCAGGTCACCCAGCGCTCCCGCTCTCCCATCGCCGCCGGCGAACGGCTCGTAGGCCTGCGGGAGTTCCTTCCGGTACTCGCCGGCAAGGCCCTGCACATCGCCCAGCCCGACCTCAACCACACCGGCGGGCTGCTGGAGGGCAAACGGATCGCCGCCGTCGCCGACACCGAACAGGTCGGCGTCGCCCCCCACAACCCCAACGGGCCCATAGCCGGCGCGGCGGCCCTGCACTACGCGGTCAGCACCCCCAACTTCGTCATCCAGGAGGAGATGAGCGGTGCCGTGAGCTGGTACGACGACGTGGTCTCCACCCCCATGCGCCGCGTGGGCAACCACTGGACCCTCCCCACCGCCCCCGGCCTCGGCGTCGAGGTCGACGAACGGGAAGCGGCCCAACACCCCTACCAACCCGAAGTGGCCCACAGCGGATCGGCCGTCCTGGCCGACGGAACGGTGGTGGACTGGTGAACACCCCCCTGCGCGCCTTCGCGCACCCCGCCGGCGTCCACAACGCCACCCCGCCCCGCGTCGTCTTCGGCCCCGGCAGCGTCGCCGGACTCCCCGAGGAGATCGACCGCCTGGGCCCCTGCGGAGCCCGCCGGGCCCTGGTCATCACCACCCCCGGACGGGCACAGCTCGGCGACCGGCTGGCCTCCGCCATCGGCGCCCGCTGCGCCGGGCTGCTGCCCGAGGCCGTCAGCCAGGTCCCGATCGAACTGGCCCGACGCGGCCGGGAGAAAGCCACCAGCGTCGGCGCCGACTGCCTGGTCGCCGTCGGAGGAGGCGCCGCCACCGGACTCGCCAAGGGCATCGCCCTGGAGTCCGGGATGCCCATCATCGCCGTCCCCACCACCTACTGCGGCTCGGAGATGACCGGGTTCTGCGGCATCACCTCCCAGGCCGTCAAGCGGATGCACCAGAGCCTGGCCATGCGCCCCAGCACGGTGATCTACGACGCCGAACTGTCCGTCTCCCTGCCGCCCCAGGTCAGCGCCGCCAGCGCCCTGAACGCCCTCGCCCACTGCGTCGACGCCGTGGCCCTCCCCAGCCTCAGCCCCCTGCTGGCCCCGGCCGCCGTCGAGGGCGCCCGCATCGTGACCCGTACCCTGCCCGGGCTGCTCGCCCAGCCCGACAACCTCACCCTGCGCAACGAGATGCTCTACGGCGCCTACCTGTCCGGCGCCGCCCTCACCGGAGGGTTCGGGCTCCAGCACGCCGTGGCCCACACCCTCGGCGGCAGCTTCGGCGTCGACCACGGAGTGGCCCACGCCGTGGTGCTCCCCTACGTCACCGCCCACCTGGTACACCGCGCCCCCGGCCCGCTGGGCCGCGTCGCCGCCGCCCTCGGGGTGGACACCGACCAGCTCCCCGGCCACTTGTGGGACCTGGTCACCGGCGCCGAACTGCCGGTGCGCCTGGACGACCTGGGCCTCGGCCCCGACGCCCTGGAGCGCGCCGTACGGATCACGCTGACCGCCGAGGAACGCCCCGAGGGGACCCCGCAGGCCCACCCCGACACCCACGATCCCCAGCGGCTGGGAGACCCGGCCGAGGTCACCGAGTCGGCGGTCCGCGCGGTCCTCACCGCGACCGCCGCCGGCACCCGCCCCGGGAGCCACTGATGCGCGTCCACCTGGTCGGCGAGGCCGCCACCCACGAGGAGGACCTGCGTCCCCACCTGGAGGGGTCGCCGGAGATCGTGGCGTTGCCCCGGGAGGCCGCACACTCCTCCCGGTACGACGAGGCCATCGGCCCCGAGGACGTGGTGGTGACCCTGCGGTTCACCCGCCCCGACCGACGGGCCCCCGCGTTCCGCCTGCTCCAGGTGCCGGGCGCCGGTCTGGACGGCGTCGACCTGGACGCCCTCCACCCCCGGACCACCGTCGCCAACGTCTACGAGCACGAGACACCGATCGCCGAGTACGTGCTGGCCCGGCTGCTGGAGTGGGAGATCCGCGCCGAGGAACTGCGCGCCTCCTTCACCCCCGGGGCCTGGCCCGAGCTGTACCGCCACCGCAGGCCCCACGGCGAGGTGTACGGCAAGTCCATGGGGCTCGTCGGATACGGCCGCATCGGCCGGGCCATCGCCACCCGGGCGGCGGCCTTCGGTATCCGGGTCACCGCCGTGGACGATGCGTACCCGGGGCCCACCGGGGACGACCCGGCCTCCCGGGTACTGCCCACCGACCGGCTGCCCGAGGTCCTCGCCGAGTCCGACTACCTCGTACTGGCCTGCCCCCTGACCCCTGCCACCACAGGACTCATCGACGCCACCGCACTCGCCCGACTACCCCGGCACGCGGTGCTCGTGAACACCTCCAGAGCCCCCATCGTCGACGAGGACGCGCTCTACAGAGCGTTGCGGGACGGCTGGATCGGCGGCGCGGTACTGGACGTCTGGTACCGCTACCCCAGCTCGTCCGAGGACGAGACCCCACCCGCCGACCGGCCCTTCTGGGAGCTGCCCCACGCCTGGTGCACGCCCCACTCCAGCGCCTGGACGGGCGCGCTGTCACGCCGCCGCTACGCGGTGATCGCCGAGAACATCAATCGGTTCGCGTCGGGACGGCCCCCGCGCAACATCGTGCGCGCGGGAACGCAGGAGCAAACTCTTCAGTGATTGGCCCAGCTCAAGGAGGAGCCCGCCATGAACACCAGCCCCGACCGCGACCAGGTATGGGAGGAATCCCGTAAGCGCCTGATTCCCGGCACGGTCACCGGAAGCCTCATCGAGTGGTACGACATCGCCATCTACGGTCAGGCGGCGGCCCTCGTCTTCGGCCCCCTGTTCTTCCCCGAGTTCTCCGACACCGCTGGCCGGGTCGCCTCCTTCGCCACCTTCGGTGTCGGCTACTTCGCCCGCCCGCTGGGCGCCGCCATCTTCGGTCACGTCGGCGACAAGTACGGCCGCCGCGCCTCCCTGGTCGGCACCCTGGTCCTGATGGGCGTGGCCACCGTGATCATCGGGCTGCTGCCCACCTACGGAGCGATCGGCATCATGGCGCCGATCCTGCTGATGATCTGCCGACTCCTCCAGGGCCTCGGCGTGGGAGCCGAGTACGTGGGCGCCGTCACCATGGTCGCCGAGTTCGCCCCCGCGAAGCGACGCGGCTACTACGCGGCCCTCCCCGCCTGCGGGGTGTTCATGGGCATCGGACTCGCGGCGGCGGTGAGCGCCGCAGTGGCCGCACTGCCCGAACACCACCTGATGAGCTGGGGCTGGCGCGTCCCCTTCCTGCTGAGCTTCGTCGTGGTGGGCCTCGGCCTCCTCATCCGGCTACGGGTCCCCGAGTCCCCCGTCTTCGACGAGATGAAGGACGCGCGGGCCCGCACCAAGGTCCCGGCGCTCACCATGATCAAGGCCATGCCCCAGCGGCTGCTGCTGGTGATGGTCGCCAACTCCGTCCTGGCCTTCAACATCTACGTGGTGCAGACGTTCTCCCTCGGCTACGTCGCCGACAAGGGCGTCTCCAAGAGCACCACCCTGCTCGCCCTGCTGGTCGGCTGCGCGGCCGGCGCCATCGCCATCCCCATCGTGGCCACCATCTCCGACCGCAGCGGGCGCAGACCCGTCTACCTGGGGGTCGCCGCGTTCTGCGCCGTGGTGCCACTGCCGTTCTTCTGGCTGCTGGACACCCGCAACACCGCACTGATCGTGCTCGCCTTCATCCTCGCCTTCGGCGGCTGTCTGGCCATGTTCGGCTCCCAGGCCGCGTACTACGCCGAACTGTTCCCCGCCGCCTACCGGTTCAGCGGCTTCGCTCTCGGCCGGGAGATCCCCGGAGCCGTACTGTCCGGCCCGGCACCCGTGATCGCGGTCGGCCTGGTCAGCCTCGGCGGCGACTCGCCCGAACTGCTCGCCGGGGCGATGATGCTGGTGGCCGTGGCCAGCTTCTTCGCCGTCCTCGCACTGCCGGAGACCCAGGGCATCGACCTCGACCCGATCACCCCGGCGGACGACGAGTCCCCCGACGACCAGCCGGAACCCCCGGCCGCCGCCCAGGGACGGGAGACCCTCGCGTGACCCCGCCGGCCCCGGCCGTCCGGCCGGGGCGGCACCCCGCCCACGAAGACGCCGAGGGAGGCGGACGATGAACACCCTCACCGACGAGGAACTGCGGGCCATGTTCCAGCGATGTTCCAACTGGGGCCGCTGGGGCGACGACGACCAGGCCGGCACCCTCAACCTCATCACCCCCGAGAAGCGGCGCGAGGCCGCCGGCCTCGTACGGTCCGGCCGCTCCGGCTCCTTCACCCGCCCGCTGTCCAAGGTCCGAGACGAGGTCAACGTCCGGCCCCTCTACCACCACATGACCACCTCGGCCCACAACCGGTACATCGGCGCCCACGACTGGGTCGGCATCAGCTGCCACGGACTCGCCAACACCCACCTCGACGCCCTCAGCCACAGCGAGTTCGAGGGCAAGGTCTACAACGGCCGCGACTGGAAGGACACCTGGACCTTCGAGGGCATGGCCTGGTGCGACATCACCGCCCAGGTCCAGGGCATCGTCACCCGGGGCGTACTGCTGGACGTCGCCACCGCCCACGGCGGCCAGTGGATCGACACCGAGGACTACGTCACCGTCGCCGACCTGGAACGGGCCGAGGAAAGCGCCGGAGTACGGGTCACCTCCGGGGACGCCCTGTTCGTCCACTCCGGGCTGCGCGCCCAGGAGGCACACCAGGGCGCCTACCAGTCGGTGACCGACAGGGCCGGACTGCACGCCGAGTGCGTGGAGTGGATGCACCAGCGCGGGGTCGCCGTCTACGGGGGCGACTGCGTCGAACGGATGCCGTACCCCTCGGTGGCCGTACCGATGCCGCTGCACATGATCGGCTGCGTCGCCATGGGCCTGTGCCTCCTGGACTACCCCGAGGTCACCACCCTGCTGGAGATGTGCGCCGCCGAGGAACGGTACGAGTTCCTGTTCACCTGCGCGCCCCTCGCCATCCCCGGGGGCACCGGCTCCGCCGCCAACCCGGTCGCCACCTTCTGACCCGTACGGCCGGCCGGCGCGTACGGCGGCCCGTCCCGGACGGGACGGGCCGCGAACCCGGGCGCCCGCGCGGTCAGTTGCCGCGCGGCTCGGGACGCCGGCGCTGCCACCAGTGACGCCGGCGCGGATGCACCGCCCGCCCCAGCCGCCGGCCGATCAGCAGATAGCCGATCAGGGCACCGGTGGTGTTCAGGATGACGTCGTCCACGTCGAAGGCCCGGCCGGTGACCAGGCTTCCCTGGATCAGCTCGACCAGGAACATCACCACCGCCGAGGCCAGCACCACCCGCACCAGCCCCCGGGTCACCGGGATCAGCACCGGGAGCAGGATGCCGAACGGCACTCCCAACACCACGTTGCCGCCCAGCTGCTTCACCGTGTCCCGGAACGCCGGCTGGTTGACGTAGTCACCGATGGAGTCCCCGGGGCGCAGGTTGTTGTGGGTCAGCGCCTCGGACGCCGCCGAGGGCTCCAGGGTGAGCCGGGCCAACAGCACCGCGAACCCCACCGTCGCGGCCAGGGCGACCAGCATCGCCACCACACGCGCCAGCGGCGGCAGCGGCGGCTCTCCCGGCTCCGGCGCCCGTGACCCCTTGGCCTTGCGCGGAACCGACTTCTCCATGGTGACCTCCCGGAGGCAACTGGGCTGCTCCAGAAGGCGGTTACCCGGGGCGACCGTCACCATGCGACCCGATCCCGGCCGGCATCGCGCAACGCCCACGCTCAGTCCGTCACCGACACCAGGTACACCGTCGTCCACGAGGGGTCGGTGACGTCCAGGCCGACCCGGTACGTGGGCGGGACCGGCGTACCCGAGACCCCGGACGACGCCCCGCTGCGGTACTTCCTGCCGGGCCGTGCCCGCCACCCGACCCTCTCCGCCTCGGTGACGTGGAAGCCGGGGCGGAGTTCCTCCTCGGGTATTCGGTTCTTCCTGAGGAATCCGGGAACGTCCTTCCTCGGCAGGCGGAACGTCAGGAACATTCCATGGCTGGACCAGCCATCGTCCTCCAGGTACGAGACGCGGGTCGCGTGGCGGGGAAGGCGAAGGTCGTGGGTTCTCACCAGTTCGCGGGGCGGCTCACCCCGCCGCATCTCCCTGGGTTCAGCGCGGGAGTTCTCCTCGGCTCCCCCACAGGAGACCACCACCGACAGGGTCGCCACGGCGACCAACGAAAAGGCCACTCGGCGGAGGAAGAACCGCCCGTCCCCTGTCACCTCACTCACTCCGCTCCGTAGTCATCAGTAGTTATCCACAGCCATCCGTCGTCGCCGGGACGATCCAGCGATCGCCCGGTGTTCGCCCCGGTGAGGTGCCTCGACCGTTCACGGAAGACGACGGGCCCTCGGACTGCGGGCCCTCGGGAGACCACGTCCAGACGCTGGCGCGGCCTGGACCACGTACGGTCCGCTCGACGTCGACAGCGAGCCGGGACGGCCCCGGTCGCGGAGGACCAGCCGTGTCGGGAAGCCGCCCACCAGGTCGCTCGTACACCCGCCAAAGGTCGCGGCCCCCAGGGTCGGCGAGCCTCCCGACCGTGTGGTGGCCGTTGACCTGGTTCATCGAAACCGCACGTCGGAGACGGTCACGCCCACCCCTCCGACCTCCGGCGCATCCGTCCACCGTCCTGGCCTCCTGAGGCCGCGCGCCGGTCGCGGACCGGGGGCCTGTCCCCCCCCGGCGGCCCGTCCAGGCCCGCGCTCGTCCCCCTGAAACCATGGACGTCATCGTCCTCTCAGCTCTCCTCCCCGTCTTCTTCCCGCGTTCCGCCGTTTACCGGCGTTCAGGGAACTCCCTTATGCGGATTTCCCCCTCCCGCGATAGCGGGTTCGCTCATTACGCCGTGGGGCCGACTCAGGTCATCGGGCCGGTTCAGGCCGCGCTTTCGCGCCCCTTCTCATCGACGGAATGCGGCGTGCCTCGGGGAATCTCCTTTCACGATCTCGATGCTCAGCCGTTCACCCTCGGTCCGGGCGAATTCAGGGATCCCGGGGTCGAAGTCCGGGAACGAATTTCCGGGGACGAACCGTCCTCACCGGAAGTACGCCCCCGGTCAGTGGGAACAGACCACCGTGACCAGCGTGAAGGAGGCGTAGAAGGGCCCTTCCGCGAGGGAGGCGAACCAGCGGTGGCCGGTCTCCTCGTCGAGGTACCCGTCCTGGATCGCCCGCCGGGTGTTGCGCCCCAGGCCCAGGGTGTGGTCCGCCTCTTCGAAGTCGACGAAGACCGGTGTCGCCGCGTCCACGGTCTCGACGGCGAAGCCGGCCCGCTGGGCCAGGCGGGCCAAGCGCCGTCCGATGGTGGCGTTCCGCACCACCCGCGAGGTGGTGTAGCGGGTGAAGGCCCGGCTGGTGTCCAGGTCCTCCGCGTCCACGACCAGGGTGTCCCAGTCGGGTTCGGCCAGCGCCAGCCGTGCTCCGGGGCGCGTGACCCGGTGCAGCATCGCCAGTACCTCGCCGGGGTCGGCGACGTGCATCAGCATCCGGTCCACCTTGGCCCGGTCCACGGTGCCCGGCTCGACCGGAAGAGCGTGGGCGTCCCCCTCGCGCAGTTCCACCACCGGGAGGTCGTCGGTACGGCGACGCGCCTCGGCGAGCATCGCCGGGTCACGGTCGACGCCGATCACCCTGCCGTGCGGCCCCACACCGTCGGCCAGCGACGGCAGGTCAGCACCCGGACCACAGCCCACGTCCAGCGCGGTCTGCCCGGGTCGGACGTCCAGCAGCTCCATCAGTCTCCGCTTGTAGGCGCGGCCGGCCGGACTGGCGGCGGTACGCATCATGTAGCTGGCCTGATCCGGTCGGGGCACTCCGAGAGTCGTCGTCATGGAGGGAAGCCAACCACCACGAAGACCCTCCGCACAGGACGCCTTTCCTCACGGTGTCCGGGCCGGGGCTCCGCTTGGGGCTGGCCCGCCCGAGACGGGAGTCCGGGTGCCGGGGTTCGGGGACGGGGACGGGGGCGGGCTCGGTCCGGCGGTTCGGTGCTTCCGTGACCCGGTGCCGATGTGGTTCGGCCACTTCGGGGGCGGGCGCGTCCGGTCCCGCGAGCCCCCTCGGCACGTCCACCCGCACCGGCCCGTACCGCCCCACCAATGGTCGGGCCACTGCAGGTCACCCCGTACGCCCACGCCGCCTTCCCTGCGCCAGCCAGGGGTGCGAGGCTGGTCACATGAGCGAGTTGATCGAACGGCTCCGTGCGGGGCTTCCCTCGGACGCGGTGGTGACCGACCCCGACGTACTGCGGTCCTACTCCCACGACATGGCCAGCTTCTGCGAGGCCGGTACGGCGGCGGTACTCGTGCTGCCCCGACGCACCGAGGAGGTCCAGCACGTGATGCGGGTCTGCACCGAGTTGCGGACCCCCGTCGTGCCCCAGGGCGCCCGCACCGGACTGTCCGGGGCGGCCAACGCCAGCGACGGCTGCGTACTGCTGTCCCTGGTGCGGATGAACCGCATCCTGGAGATCAACCCCGTCGACCGGTACGCCGTGGTCGAACCCGGCGTGGTCAACGCCACCCTCTCCCGGGCCGTCAACGAACACGGCCTGGCCTACCCCCCGGACCCCTCCAGCTGGGAGGAGTGCACCATCGGGGGCAACATCGGCACCGCCTCCGGCGGCCTGTGCTGTGTGAAGTACGGCGTCACCGCCGAGTACGTCCTGGGCCTGGAGGTGGTCCTCGCCGACGGCCGGCTGCTCACCACCGGTCGCCGCACCGCCAAGGGCGTCGCCGGGTACGACCTGACACGGCTGTTCGTCGGCTCCGAGGGCAGCCTCGGAGTGGTGGTCAGCGCCGTACTGGCCCTGAAGCCCCAGCCCCTGGGGCAGTTGGCCCTGGCCGCGGAGTTCCCCTCGGCGACCGCCGCCTCGGACGCCATCTGCCGGATCATGGAGCAGGGCCACACCCCCGCGCTGCTGGAGCTGATGGACCGCACCACCCTCCGGGCGGTCAACGCCATGACCAGGATGGGGCTCCCGGAGACCACCGAGGCCCTGCTGCTGGCGGCCTTCGACACCCCCCGGCCGGCCGACGACCTGGCCGCCGTGGGCGAACTGTGCGAGGCGGCCGGAGCCACCGAAGTGGTGCCCGCCTCCGACGCCGCCGAGTCGGAGATGCTGTTGCAGGCCCGACGGTCGGCACTGGTCGCCCTGGAACAGGTCAAGGGCACCACCATGATCGACGACGTGTGTGTACCCCGTTCCCAACTCGGGGCGATGCTCGACGGGGTGGCCGCGATCGCCGAACGCCACGAACTGACCATCGGCGTCTGCGCTCACGCCGGAGACGGCAACACGCACCCCACGGTCTGCTTCGACGCCAACGACGAGGAGGAGTCCAAGCGGGCCCGCATCTCCTTCGACGAGATCATGGCCCTGGGCCTGGAACTGGGCGGCACCATCACCGGCGAACACGGCGTGGGCGTACTCAAGAAGGAGTGGCTGGCCCGTGAACTCGGCCCGGAGAACCTGGAGTTGCAGCGCTCCATCAAGAAGGTCTTCGACCCGCTGAACCTCCTCAACCCCAACAAGCTGTTCTGATCCCGGCTTGGGCGGTTGGGGGAGGGCGGGGGCCGCCCCGTCGGCTTCGGTAGTTGAGTGGGCGGCCCTTGAGGGGTGCTGGTGAGCGGCACCGGTTGTCGGGGGCTGCCGCTGTTGGTGTGAGGGGCTTCTGTTGTTTGTGAGGGGCTTCTGTTGTTGGGGAGCGGCTTCGGCGGTTGATGAAGGGCGGCCCTGGTCCACGTGGGGGCCACCGCCTGTGCGGCTCCCGGCGGGATGGTGGACGGGGGGCGAGGCTGCGCGGGGTCGAGACGTACGTGCCCCCTCTGGGCCCCTCCGGTCCGGCGGCGGTCGGCCCCTTCACCTCAGACCGTGGTGACGGCCCGTACCCAGGTCTGGTCCTCCGTGAGGTAGGCGTCCACCCGCAGGCCGGCCTCCGCCAGCGCGTCCTCGAACTGCCGCCTGGACAGGGGCCGGGAACGGAACGTCTGCGTCCAGGTGGCGTCGGGGAACTCGTACTCCGCGTGCACCGCTCGTACCCCCTCCTCGACCGGCTCGGAGGACAGAATGCGTACGGTGAAGCCGCCGGGATCGACCCGTTCACGCGGCAGCCCGGTGTGCCAGCCCTCGCCCTCCCGCTGGATCAACACACAGCCGCCCTCGGCCAGATGCTCCACACAGGCGCGCAGCAACCCGCGCCGTACCTCGACGTCCCCGGCGTGCACCAGGAACGACGCCAGCATCACCACGTCGAAGGTCTCCCCCAGTACGAGGTCCTCGATGGGGGCGCACACCGTACGCGCGCCACGGACGCGGTCCAGCATCTCCCGCGACTCGTCCACGGCGGTCACGGTGAGCCCCCGCTCCACGAGGGGGTGGGTCATCCGGCCCACCTCGCAACCGAGTTCGAGGAGGTGCGCGTCCGCCCGAACGGCCTCGGCGATGATGTCCGGCTCGTCGCCCACCGGAAGCCGGGAGTACAGCTCGACGGCACACCCGTCGGGGGTGATCGCTCCAGGACCCGTCCCCCGGTATCCCGTTCGCTTCCTTGACTCCATGCCCCTCCAACGGCTCGCTGGGTCGGACCGTGCCCGGGGGGCGAGGAGGGTGGGGGCGGGCGTGATCCACAGGGGCCTTGGAGGGACGGGGGTCTGGGTTGGTGAGTGCGAGGGGGTTACTTGGTGGGGAGCCTCCGCCGGCTGAGTGGGCGGGGCGTGGAGGAGTGGATGGGTTCGAGAGGAGGGGGAGGGCTGGTGGGGGTCTTGGGGGGGGTGGGGAGCTGGGCTGGGCTGTCGCGGGGAGGGACTTGGTAGGGGCTGCGGTGGGGGCCTGTGGATAAGTGGCTGTGGATAACTTCGGGGGTTTCTGGTGGGTGGGTGATGATGGGTGGTGCCGCGGTGATCTCCGTTCGTGCACCGTGCGGGCTCGTTGTGACCGGCTACTTCTGTCCCTCCTCGCGTAGAGGGGGAGAAGTGGCGTCGTGGACAACGGGTGGAGCGGAGGTCGTCCACGCCTGAGGACCGGTTTGTGCGCACCCTCGGGCGTCTCGGAGGAGGTGGTGGAGGGTGGGCTTGGGGGGAAAGGGGGGCCGGGGAAAATCCCCCACAACCAAACTCAACCCAGCCCCAAGCAAGTCACCCCAGCCCACCCCCGACGGCCCCGACGGCCCCACGCCCCTCCCTCCCCCACCCACCGCCCCGGACACCTCAGGCGAACGGGCAGGCCCCCAGGCCGGGTTGGCGTACTCCGGCAGGCGCCGCAGGGACCGTGAACGTCCCGGGGGCGCACCGTAAAGCGGTGGCCTGGCCGGACACGGCCTGGCACAGTCGGCGCCGTGGAGAACAGGACACCGCGCACGGTCGCGGAGCTGCGCCGGTACGAGGAGCAGGGCCGGCTACCGAAGTTGCTGTGCTTCTGGGGGCACCGTCCGCCGAGGGGCGGCGGGTTGGGGCCGGGGTGCCTCAGCCAGTGGTGGCCGGCGACGTTCCGGTGGGAGGGGGCGACGTACCCCAGCGCGGAGCACGCCATGATGGCCGGCAAGGCGCGGCTGTTCGGTGACACGCAGACCGAGCGTCAGGTTCTGGAGGCCCCAAGCCCCGCCCGGGCCAAGGCCCTTGGGCGCCAGGTGCGCGGTTTCGACGAGGCGGTCTGGGCGGAGCGGCGGTACGCGCTGGTGCTGGCCGTGAGCCTCGCCAAGTTCGGTCAGGACGCCGAGCTGGGCGCCTATCTGCGGGGTACCGGGAACCGTGTGCTGGTGGAGGCCAGCCCGTTGGACCGGATCTGGGGCATCGGTCTGGCGGCTGACGATCCCAGGTCACGGCGTCCGAGCGCCTGGCGCGGCCTCAACCTGCTGGGGTTCGCGTTGACGGAGGCCCGTGACGAGCTGGCGGGGTAACCAGCCGGGGAACGGGACGAGTCGGGTCAGGTCAGGTCAGGTCGAGTCAGGTCGGGTCGGGTCGGGTCGGCCAGCGGATCGACGGTGCTCAGTCGGACTGTGTCGCACGGCGGATCAGGAACGTCGCCAACCCCGCCACCAGGCTGCCACCGAGCACCCAGAGGATGGTGTTACGGACGGTGTTGTCCTTCTTCTCTTCCGCGCATTCCTTGAACGTGTCGTCGGAGGAGTCGTCGTATATGTCGTCGTACTCGCTGTACGGGTCGTCGGAGGGGGTGGGGGACGCGGTCTTCTTCCGGTCGCGGCACTCGGAGCCGCCACCGGACGAGGTGCTGGAAGAGGTACCGCCGCTGGTGTAGTGGCGGTGTCGGCTACCGCCCCTCCCCCGGCCGCCGCTGCTGCTGCGGGCCTCGGCGTCCGGTGCGGACCAGTGGTCCCGTTCGTCCTGGGTGGACGCCGGAGTGGAGGCGGTGCGTGTGGAGGTGTGGGCCGCCGCGTGGACGGGCTGGGCGACGGCGGCACCGGCGGGGGCGACCGCCAGTGCCAGGCACAGGAGGACGAGAACACGAACGCGCATGGGGACCTTCCGTAGGGGGTGACTCTCGACGCGAGAGAGTACGTCCACGGTGTCTGCGGTTTCCTCGCCGTGGTGAGGATTCGGTGAACGGCCGCCGTGCGTAAGGGAGTTGGACGGTCCACGAACCACTGGGCGGGCGGCAGCGGGCGTCGGTCTGACGGCCCGTCCACCGGCCGCCCCACCGGGTCAGCAGCTGGGAACCCGGCCGCCGTCGCGGAGGGCGGCGAGCGCCTTGAGGGTGCCCTTCAGGGTGCTCACCGGGATCAGCCGTAGGCCCGAGGGCAGGCCGGTGCGGGCGTCCTGGCACTCCTCCTCGGGGACCAGGAACACGGTGGCGCCGTCGCGGCGTGCCGCCCGGGTCTTGAGGGGTACCCCGCCGACCGGGCCGACCTTCCCGCCGGCCTCGATGGTGCCGGTACCGGCGATGACGCGTCCTCCGGTGAGGTCACCGCCCTTTCCGTCGCCCTCCACCTTGTCGATGATGCCCAGGGTGAACAGCAGGCCGGCGCTGGGCCCGCCCACGTCGGCGAGCCGCAGGGTGACGTCCAGGTCGTCGGCGGAGCGCCCGAGGTGGTGCAGGGCCGCATCGGTGGCGGCGTTCTGCGACTTGCGCATCTCGCCCTCGTTGTGTCGGCGGATCTCGCGGGGCGAGTCGCCCACCGGGTACACCGCGTCCCGGGGCATGACCGCCCGGTCCTCGGCCACGTAGTCCCGCGCCACGTCCCACAGGCGCACCGTGGCGTCCGGTGGGGTGGCGGCGATGGTGGTCATCAGCAGCTGGCCCTTGGGGGTGCCCTCGCGGATGTCGTCACCGGAGACGGTGATGACCTGCTTGCCCCGGTTCTTGCCCAACACGTCGGCCGTGAGCCCGGGTTGGGCGATGGAGTACGGCAGGGGGGCCAGCGCCGTGACCGCGAACAGCAGCAGCACCGCGAGCCCGCACAGGGCCAGGGTGCGGCGGCGGTGTCGGTACGCCGGAGGCAGGGTGGAGGGCTGGGAGGGCATGGGCGAAATCTAGCCGACGACGGGGCGTTGATCGCAGCGGGCTCAGCTGAGCGCTTCGGCGACCTCGCGGGCGGCTTTCACCACGCGCCGCCCGACCTCCTCGGAGACGTTGTCGGTCAGCATCACGACTCCGACGCTGCCTTCTATGCCGCCCACTCCGCGCAGTGGTGCCGCTGCACCGGAGGCGCCGGCCTCCAGTTCCCCGTGGGTGAGGACGAACTCGGGGTCGAGGTCGGGCCCTTCCTCCCGGGCGGCGAGGATGGCCCGGCCGGCCGCTCCCCGGTCCAGGGGGTGGCGGAAACCGGTGCGGTAGGCCACGTGGTAGTCGGTCCAGCTGGGTTCCACGACCAGGACGGCCAGTGCCTCGTTGCCGTCCACCAGGGTGAGGTGGGCGGTGGCCCCCACGTCCTCGGCCAGCCCCCGCAGGGCCGGGAGGGCGGCTTCGCGCACCAGGGGGTGGACCTGTCGGCCCAGCCGGAGTACGCCGAGGCCGACCCGGGCGCGTCCGCCCAGGTCGCGGCGTACCAGGGCGTGCTGTTCCAGGGTGGCCAGCAGCCGGTAGACCACGGTGCGGTTGACCTCGAGCTTCTGGGACAGCTCCGTCACGGTGAGGCCGTGGTCGGTGTCGGCGAGGAGTTTGAGGACTCTCAGTCCCCGGTCGAGCGTCTGTGAGGTCTCCGCGGTCACGGCGCCCCCTTCTCGGGCAGGTGAGGAGGCAGCCGCCTGGCCGGCCGGCCCGTCGGTCCCGTCGACGGTGCCGGCGTCCTGGCGGACGCCGTACGGATGCGTGGGCGTCACCGCACCGAGGCCGGTACGCACCGGGCGTCAGGATGCCGCGCAACTTAGCCATCGATACCGCTCACCGGAAGGGGCTGTCCAGAATCCGGTCAAGGCTGGCCCATATATCCCGTTACGCACCCCGAATCCGCGTCACCAGCTGATCACGGAAAGCGACCGAGGTGCCGGGTCAGCTCATGCGGGTCGCCCACTGGCGCACCTTGGCGATGCGGTTCTCCAGTTGGTTGGCGGTGGCCTCCGCGCTGGGCGGGCCGCCGCAGGTGCGCCGTAGCTCGGTGTGGATCACCCCGTGGGGCTTGCCGCTCTGGTGGGAGTAGGCGCCGACCAGGGCGTTGAGCTGGCGGCGTAGTTCCATCAGTTCCTTGTGGGTGACCACCGGGCGCTGGTCGGCGGGCATCTCCAGCAGGTCGGCCTCGGAGTCGGGCTTCTTGCGGCTGTGGGCGATCTGCCGTGCCTGGCGGCGCTGGAGCAGTATCTGCACCTGGTCGGGTTCGAGCAGGCCGGGGATGCCGAGGTAGTCCTGTTCCTCCTCGCTGCCCGGGTGGGCCTGCATCCCGAACTCGGCGCCGTCGTACATCACCCGGTCGAACACGGCGTCCGACTCCAGTGCCTCGAAGGGCAGTTGGTCCGGGTCGCCGGTGTCCTCGTCCTTGGCCTGTTCGGCCTCCCGCAGCAGGTCGGCCTCCTCGGCGTAGGGGTCGTCCTCGGACTCCTTCTTCGGCCGGTCCAGTACGTGGTCCCGTTCCACTTCCATCTCGTGGGCGAAGCCCAGCAGGGTGGCGATGGTGGGCAGGAACACCGAGGCGGTCTCCCCGCGTCGCCGGGAGCGGACGAAGCGGCCGACCGCCTGGGCGAAGAACAGCGGGGTGGAGATGGTGGTGGCGTACACCCCGACCGCGAGTCGGGGTACGTCGACGCCCTCGGACACCATCCGTACCGCCACCATCCACCGGTCCTCGGAGTGGGTGAAGTCCTCGATCCGGTTCGAGGCGCCGGTGTCGTCGGAGAGCACCACGGTGGCGGGGCTGCCGGTGATCTCCCGAAGGAGTTTGGCGTAGGCGCGGGCGGAGTCCTGGTCGCTGGCGATCACCAGTCCCCCGGCGTCCGGGATGGCCTTGCGCACCTCGCTCAGCCGGTGGTCGGCGGCGCGCAGCACGGACGGCATCCAGTCGCCCCGGGGGTCCAGGGCGGTGCGCCAGGCCTGGGAGATGGCGTCCTTGGTCATGGGTTCGCCGAGCCGGGCCTCCAGTTCGTCACCGCTCTTGCTGCGCCAGCGCATGTTGCCGCTGTAGGAGAGGAAGATGACCGGGCGGACCACTCCGTCGCCGAGGGCGTTGCCGTAGCCGTAGGTGTAGTCGGCGGCGGATCGGCGGATTCCGTCCGTGCCCTCCTCGTAGCGGACGAAGGGGATGGGGTTGGTGTCGGAGCGGAACGGGGTACCGGTCAACGCCAGTCTGCGGGTGGCCGGTTCGAAGGCTTCCAGGCAGGCCTCGCCCCAGGAGCGGCTGTCTCCGGCGTGGTGGATCTCGTCCAGGATGACCAGGGTCTTGCGCTGTTCGGAGCGGTTGCGGTGCAGCATCGGGCGTACGCCGACGCCGGCGTAGGTGATGGCGATGCCGTGGTACTCGCGGCCGAGGGGGCCGGCGCTGTACTCCGGGTCGAGTTTGATCCCTATCCGGGCGGCGGCCTCGGCCCACTGCTTCTTCAGGTGTTCGGTGGGGGCGACCACGGTCACCTGCTGGACCACGTGGTGGTGCAGCAGCCAGGAGGCGAGGGTGAGGGCGAAGGTCGTCTTGCCCGCGCCGGGGGTGGCCACGGCCAGGAAGTCGCGGGGGTGGCTGGCCAGGTAGGCGTCCATGGCCCCCTGCTGCCAGGCGCGCAGCTTGCTGGCGGTGCCCCAGGGGGCCCGTCCGGGGAAGGCGGGCGACAGGTGGGAGGAGGTGCTGGTAGTCACGGTCTCCACGGGGGTCGGGGTACGGCGACGGCCGATGACGGCGACCGCGCCAGCCTACCCGCGCCCGTCTCCGGTTGGTCGCCCGTCCCACCCCTTCGGCCAACCCTCCTGGGTACGGGGGGAGTTGGGCCGACACCCGGGGGTCGGGTGCTAGTCGGGGGTGCGGCTCCGACCGTACGGCGTCCCTACTCGGGGCGCGCGGGGCGCAGCCGGCCCATCACGAGTACCCCGATGAGGGCGACCACCGCGCTGGGGGTGTAGACGGCGACGAAGGCGAGGGTGGTGCCGGAGGCGGTGCTGTGGGCGGCGTCGGCCAGGGAGACCTGGCCGCCCCCGAGGGAGGCGAACAGCAGTCCGCACAGGGCGAGCAGCAGCACGTTGGACAGGCCGTCGGAGAGTTGGAGGGCCGAGGAGTTGCGGCCGGTTTCCTCCGGTGGTGACTGTTCGAGCAGCAGGACGCCGGTGGAGGTGATGACCACGCCCATCCCGTAGCAGCCCAAGGCCCAGGCGACGGCGATGGTCCACACCGGGATCGACTCGGACAGCACCAGGGGGGCGTAGCCGATGGCGAGGGTGACCAGGGCCATGCCCAGGCGCATCAGGGGGATGCGGTGTCCGGCCATGCCGGGTCGGGACTGGGTGAACGAGCCCATGGCCCAGGTGAGTCCGCCCACGGCGAGGGTCAGTCCGGCCTGGGTGACGGTGAGTCCGCGCTGGCTGACGAGCATCAGGGGGACGAAGCTCTCGGCGCAGATGAAGGAGCCGGAGGCGATGCCGCGCATCAGGACGACGGTGGGGAGGCCTCGTGCGGCCCGCCAGGTGCCGGGGGGCAGCAGGGCGAGTACGGCGGGGATGAGGAGGGCGGCGCCCAGCAGGGCGAGTGGGGCGGACAGGGGGCGCAGTTGCTGGGCGGCGTACTGGATCAGTCCGGCTCCGGCGGCGAGGGCCATGGCCAGGCCGAGGCGGCGGCGGTCGAGGGTGCGTGGTGGGGCGCCGGCGGGGGTGGGTGCGGGTCCGGCGGCGAGCCGTCGTACGGCGGGCATCATCACGGCCAGGGGCAGCATGACCAGGAGCGGGATGCTGAGGAAGACCCAGCGCCAGCCGAGGTGTTGGGTGACGGTGCCGGCGGCCAGGGGGCCGACGATGGAGGGGACGACCCAGGCGGCGGAGAAGGAGGCCATCACGGTGGGGCGGAGTCGGTCCGGGTAGGCCCTGCTGACGCTGACGTAGAGGGCGACGATGACCAGTCCGCCGCCGATGCCCTGGGCGGCGCGGCCGAGGACGAAGGCCCACATGGTGGTGGCGGTGCCGGAGATCACCAGTCCGGTGGCGAAGGCGAGGATGCCCAGTAGCAGGGGGCTGACGGGTCCGCGCAGGTCGCACCACTGCCCGGAGACGGCCATGCCCAGCAGGCTGGCGGTGAAGAAGGCGGAGAAGGCGAAGGCGTACAGCGGGATGCCGTGGAGTTCGTCGGCGGCGACGGGCATGGCGGTGCCCACGGCGGTGGCCTCGAAGGCGATGAGGAGGACCACGGTGAGGTTGCCGAGGGTGAGTGCGCGGAGCCGGCGTCCGAGTACGCCCTCGTCCGGGGGGATCGTGGGGGTGGGCACCTCGGCGGTGGTCCGCTCGGAGGCGTGGGGGCGGCTCATGCCCCCACGGTAAGGGGCGAGGGGCGGTAACGCAGCTGTCGCCGGACTGAGTTGGCGCTCCTTCGCTGGTCCTAGGCCGCTGTTGTCCGGGGGTGCCAGCCGTGTCCCCGTCCAGGGTGCGGCGTGGGCAGGCGAGCCGGGCGGTGAGCGATCGCTGTCTCGTGACCGCGAGGGACGCCGAGCCAGGGTGCCGTAGGGGCCGGTTTCCGGGGGGAACCAGGGTCGGGCCCGCTTGTGGCGCGGCCGGCCGGGCGGGCACCCTCGCCGGTGGGGCGCCGTTCTCGGCGGGCGCCACGAACGGGAAGCGCCGGGAGAGTACGGGAGACGAGAGGGAGGTGACGGCCGTGGGGCTGACGACCTGGCCGCCCGCCCGGAGGGTCCGGGAGCACGGGCGGCGGGTTCCGAGAGGAACGAGATGTCCCGTACGGACAGGACCAAACCCCTGTGGGTGCGTCGCGCCGAACACGCGCCCCGACCGGTGCACGACCACCGGCAGGGCGACTGTGACCTGCCGCCGCGTCCGACACGGCAGGACCCGGGGACCCGTTGCGGGTGGGAGGCCCCGGAAACCCTGGTCTTCGGGCACACCTGCTGTTCCGGTTGCGGTGAGCGTTCCTGCACCCGGGAGTGGCAGGGCTGGGTCCGGGCCGGCAACCGCCGGGAGCGGTACGAGGGGCGGCGCGAGGCCCGCCGTCACCTGCGCGGGCCCGACCGGGAGGACTGACCGGCGTCCGCCCCGGTACGTCGCCTGAGGGGCGCCCCGGCCACACGAGCCGGGGTGTCCCTCAGCTGTTCCCCCGGCGGCCGGCGCCGGGCCGGGGGCCGTTCTTCCGAACGGTCGGTCACCCGGGGAGGTGGCGGTTGCCCCCGGCTTGGCCGAGTGGGTGGCGGCGCCCGGGCGAGTGCCCCAGACTCGTCAGCGCGTACGCCTCAACGGCGCCCAAGGACGCCCAACGGCCCAGCCACGCCCGCGAGTTGACTCACCCCGGCCTGTCGGCCCACCGGCCGGGACCAGCCGTCCCGAGAGGGAAGAGGAGAGATGTCCGCATCACTGGACGCCCGGAGCCTGAACCCCTTCACCGCCCTTCTCGGTGAGGAGCGCCACACGCGGTACCGGAAGCTCCGGGAGCTGGGGCCGGTCGTCCCCCTCACCACACCGACGGGGGCCTCGGCGTGGTTCGTGACGGATCACGAACAGGTGCGGGCCCTGTTGACCAACGGGGCGCTGAGCAAGGGGGGTTGGGAGGCCGCTCCGTTCGGGGACCGGCTCCCCGAGGACGTGGCGCGTGGCACCCACACCACCATGCTCAACTCCGACCCGCCGGCGCACACCAGGCTCCGCAAGCTGGTGACCCGGGCCTTCACCCGGCGTCCGACCGAGCGACTGCGCCCGCGTATCCAGCAGTTCACCGACGAACTCCTGGACGCGGCGGCCCGCGAGGCGGGGCCGGTCGACCTGGTCTCGGCGCTGGCCTATCCCCTGCCGGTGACCGTCATCTGCGAGATGCTCGGCATTCCCGAGGAGGAGCGGGGTGATTTCCGGGTGTGGACCGAACGTCTGGTGTCGCCCGGGGCGCACGGTTTCGACGAGTACAGCCGGGCCCTGACCTCCCTGCACCGCTACAGCCTCACCCTGATCGAGGAGAAGCGGCGCGCTCCCCGGCAGGATCTGCTGTCGGACCTGATCGCGGTACGGGACCACCAGGAGGGGCTCAGCGAGGACGAGCTGACCTCGATGATCTTCCTGCTGCTCCTCGCCGGCCACGAGACGACCACCAACCTGATCGGCAACGGGGTACGCGCGCTGCTGACGCACCCCGAGCAGCTCCAGACGCTGCGCGACCACCCCGACCGGTGGGAGGGCGCCATCGAGGAACTGCTGCGCTACGAGGGCCCGTTGCAGAACACCCTGGGCTACCGGACCACCCAACCCGTTCAGATCGGGGACGTGACCGTGCCGGCCGACGCGGTGGTCTACCTCTCGCTGCTGTCGGCCAACCGGGACGGCCAACGGTTCCCGGAGCCGGACTCGTTGGACGTGACCCGGGACTCCCGTTCCCACATCGCCTTCGGCCACGGCATCCACTACTGCCTCGGTGCCCCGCTCGCCCGGCTGGAGGCCCACGTGGTGTTCCGCACCCTGGTGGACCGCTACCCCGGTCTGCGCCTGGCGGTACCGCCCCAGGAGGTGGAGTGGAGGCCGTCCACCGTGATGCACGGCCTCACCGAACTGCCCGTCTACCTGAACTGAGGCCGGGCGGTCCGGTACGACCCCGGGGCGTGCCCGGAGTGGCAGGGCGTGGCCGACCGGGCTACCCTCCCCACCCCGTGGCGCCCCCAGTGGAGGCCACCCCCGCCGGAGCTCACCCACGGCCCCGGGCCCCCGCCATGCACGGTGCCCGCACCCGCGTTGCCCTCTCCGTACGGCAACCACCCGCCTGGGGCGCCGAGTCGGGGTGGTGAGGCGGACGCGGGAACCCCGGCCGCACGGCCCCCTGCCAGTGCGGGCCGACGGTCGGGCCCCATGCCGAACCGTGCCCCGACCCGCCTTACCAGCCCACGGGGACGCCCACACCCACACCCCCAGACACGGCAACCACCCGCGCGAGGCGCCGAGTCGGGCCGGCGACCAGGCACGCCAACCCGCCCCGTGATGCACCCCCGTCCTCGTGCGACCACACCCATGCAAGCGCGGCCCCCTGCCAGTGCGGGCCAACGACCGGGCCCAGCCCGAGCCACGCCCCGGGTCGCCGACCTCGCGTGGCGTCCCCGTACACGCACGCCTCCCCGCCGTGGGACACACCACGGCCAGCCCCTCACCCCCGGGAACGCCCGCCCCCGGACACGGCAACCACCCGCGAGAGGCGCCGAGTCGGGCCGGCGACCGGGTACCCGCGCCCTGGACACGGCCCGGTCCCGCCCTCGGGGTGGGTGGTGTCCCGGGGCCCCGTGCCCCCACCACACGTGACCTTCGTCCACCGGTGGCCCCCGCGGGTGGGGGCGTACCGGGGTGCCCCGGCGGCCGGGGCGGGTCGGCGATCCCTGATCCTGGGGCCATGCGTGCCGCCCGTCTGATCCGCATGGTCCTGCTGATCCAGTCCGATCCGGGGTCGACCGCCGCCGACCTCGCCCGCGCGCTGGACGTGTCCCGGCGCACCGTGCTCCGGGACGCCCAGGCTCTGCGGGACGCGGGGATTCCGTTGCGGTCCGCGCGGGGTCGGGCGGGCGGCTACCACCTGGCCCCCGGCTACCGGACCCGGCTCACCACCCTCCACCCCGACGAGGCGGAGACGCTGTACCTGTCCGGTCTGCCCACGGCGCTGCGTGACCTGGGGTTGGCGCAGGCGGCGGACACGGCACGGCGGAAGTTGTCCGCCACCCTCCTCCCCTCGCTGCGGGAGGTGGCGGAGTCCTCAGCCCGGCGCTTCCACCTCGACGCCCCGACCTGGTTCCGCGAGCCGTCGGCGCCGGAGCTGCTGCCCCGGCTGGCCCGCGCGGTGTGGGCAGACCGCGGGGTCGAGCTGACCTACACCCGTCCCGGCCGGGACGGCGAACCGCCGCGAGAGGTGGTGCGGCTGCTGGAGCCGTACGGGCTGGTGTTGAAGGCGGGGGTCTGGTACGTGGTGGGCCGGGTCCCCGACGGGCCGGCCGGCGGCGCGTGGCGCACCTACCGGGTGGACCGGATCACGGCGCTGACCTCGGACGACGGCGCCGGGGAACCGTTCGTCCGCGAGCCCTCCTTCGACCTGGCCGCCCACTGGAGTGCGGAGTCGGCCCGGTTCGCCCGCGCTCTGCTGCGTACCACCGTCACCGTGCGGCTGACCGGGCGCGGACTGCGGAGGCTGCCGTCCGTGGTCGGCCCGGTTGGTGCCGCTGAGGCCTCGGCCTCCGCGCCCGCTCCCGAACCCGACGGGCGGGTCCGGCTGGTGGTGCCGGTGGAGTCGGAGGAGGTCGCCTTCGACCAGCTGACCCGGTTGGGGGCGGATGTGGAGGTGCTGGCCCCGGCCGGCCTGCGGGCCCGGTTCCGTGAGCACGCCCGGGCCCTGGCCGTCCGGTACGGGGTGGAGTGCGGGGCCGGCGACCGGGATCAGCGGTAGTCGTCGGCCGACCCGTCCCCTCCTCCGTAGTAGACCTCCTCGAAGTAGGCCAGGGCGTCCGGCTGGCTGCCGTCCACGTCCCGTACCCCGTAGGTCCTGGCGAGTTCGGTGCTGGAGGTGGACCGGCCGTTCCAGCGGGCGGCCCGCTCGGGGTCGGCGGCCAGGGCGGCGACCCCACGGGCCAGGTAGCGCGGTGACTCGCTGATCGCGAAGTGCGGTTCCCGGGCGCAGGCGTCCCGCCAGTTGTCCTCGGTCACGCCGAAGTGGGTGAGCATCTGCTCCGAGCGCAGGAATCCGGGGGTGACGGCGACCGCCGTGCCCCCGTACTCGGCCAGTTCCTCGCCCAGTCCGAAGGCCATGCGGATCGGGGCGTTCTTGGCGAGGTCGTAGTAGAGGTTCTCCCGGTAGCGGCGGTTGGAGCGGGCCGTGCCGTCGGTGACCTCCACGTGCAGCGGGCTCTCGGAGCGGATCAGCAGGGGCAGGGCGAGCGCGGCGGTGATCACGTGGGAGCGCACCCCGAGTTCCAGCAGGCGCAGCCCGTCGTCGAGGGGGGTCTCCCAGCTCTTCCTGCCGAACACGGAGCCGACCAGCAGGTGTTCGCCGCCCCACAGGTCGTTGACGAGGAGGTCCAGTCGGCCCCGTTCGCGGTCGACGCGGTCGACGAGGGCGCGGACCTGGTCCGGGTCGAGGTGGTCGGTGGGTACGGCGATGCCGGTGCCGCCGGCGGCGGTGACCAGTTCGGCGGTCTCCTCGATGGTCTCGGTGGTACGGCCGACCTCGCTGGGGCGCTCCCGGGTGGTGCGGCCGGTGACGTAGACGGTGGCGCCGGATCGGCCCAGTTCCAGGGCGAGGGCCCGTCCGGCGCCCCGGGTGGCCCCGGCGACGAGGGCGACGCGGTCGGTGAGCGGGCCGGGCTGGCGGGCGTTCTGGGTGTCGGTGTCGAGGTGCATCCGTCCACGGTGCCCGCCAAAGGTGACAGTTCACGGCACCCTTTTCTCCGAGTTCGCCGTGTCTTCCGGCCGGGGCCAGCGCGGCCCGACGTACGGGTGTCCCCGGGCCGTGCTGGCCCGGGGACACCCGGCGCGGTACGCGGGACTTCGTCCCGCGTACCGCGTTCCCGGCCGCCACCGTGTCGGCCCCCCCGGGGGGGGCGCCGGGCGCGGTGACGGCCCCCGTTACCTCGCCAGGGACCGCCCCAGCGAGGCCCCATCCTCGGGGAACCCCAGGTCGGCGGGGCCGTAGGACAGCACCGCCTCGGTGGACGTTCCGCCCGGGTCACCGCGCAACAGCCAGACCGCGCCGGCCTGTCGGGCGGCGCGGTGGTCCTTGCCGGGCGCTCCCACGCACAGTTCGGCCCTGCCGTCGTCGTCGGTGTCCCGGAGTGACACCGCGTGGCCGAAGTGGTCGTGGGCCCGGGCCGTGCCCGGGACCTCGGTGGTGTCCTGGTGGAAGGCGAGGGCGCCGGCGCCGGTGAGGCCCTCGGCGCCGCCCTTGAGCACGATCACCACGCCGGTGCCCGTACGGTCGCCGCCCAGGGTCTTGTGCGGCACTCCGACGGCGATGTCGGCGTAGCCGTCCCCGTTGACGTCCCCGGAGCTGAGGGAGAACCCGAAGTGGTCGCCCTGCTGGGCGCTGCCCGGTATGCCGGGGGTGTTCTGGTCGATGAGGGTGCTGCGGTCGCTGACACCGTCGGCCGCGCCGTACAGGACCCTCAGCCGGCCCCGGTCGTCCGGTCCCTCGGTGGCGCCCCCGTACGGTACGCCCAGGACCAGGTCGCCGTGGCCGTCGTTGTCCACGTCGGCGATGGTGCCGGTGGTGGCCGGGGCCAGGGTGGTGGCCCGGTCGGTCAGCCCCTTCGCGCTCCCCGGGTACAGCCGGCTCGCCCCGGTGGCGCTGTCCGGGAGGGCCAGCAGGTCGTCCCTGCCGTCACCGTCGACGTCGCCGGCGACCAACTGCCCGGGCTTCCGGGTGCGGTCGGCGCCCACCGTGCCGGACGAGGCGGGGGCGCCGTCCCGGAAGGGGCCGTAGAGGATCCGTACGCCGTGGCCGTCGCCGCGCGGGACCACGGCCAGGTCGTCCTGGCCGTCGCCGTCGAAGTCGCCGCCGGCCATCGCCCGCCCGTCGGTGGCCCCGCCGCTGAGCCTCGCCCCGGCGCGCAGCCCGTCCTTGGCGCCCCGCAGCAGGAGGGGGGCTGACCCGTCGCCGGTACCGACGACGAGGTCGGTACGGCCGTCGCCGTCCAGGTCGCGGGCCACGGTCGTGGTGCCGAAGCCGCCGTCCCGGGAGGGGTGGCCGGGTACCTCGCGGGTGCTCTGGTCGACCAGCTGCCGGTCTTCGGGGGAGGCTCCGGCCGGTGAGCCGTACATCACGGTGACCGAGCCCGCGCCGGGCAGCCCGTCGACGGTTCCGCCGGGGGCGGAGAGGGCGAGGTCCTCGTAGCCGTCGCCGTTGAAGTCGGCGCGCGGGGTGGGGAGTTGGGCGGGCCGGGGGCCCTGTACCGGTACCGCCACGGGGCCGGTCTCCGGTACCGCCCGGGCGTGCGCCACCATGATCGCGGAGCCGCCGGTCACCAGGGCGGCGACGGTGCCCACCACGGCCAGGGCGAAGCCCCTCGGTGGACGGTGACGCATAGAACCTCCCGTGCTGGGGCGACGGGACGGACCCCGGCGCCTCACGGCGCCGAGAACGCCGCGCATCCGCATGACCGTCGAGTCGCCCCAAAGGTTGTACGGAAAGTGAGCGCCGGTTCCCCGGGTATCCATGAACCCCCGGTCCGGGGTCCGAAAAGGGCCCGTGTCAACGGGATGTTGCGGGTTGATGGCCATCAGCCGGATTCCCTTGGCCCGCCGCCGTTCCCCGAGCCACCATCGGGACACGGACAGCGGGAGGCGGTCCCCCGGGACACCTCGCCGCGACCGTCCCGGCCGTGTGCCCGAGTGGTTGAGGGGTTCGCCTGCAAAGCGGATAACGCTGGTTCGATTCCAGTCACGGCCTCCACACCGCGCCCACCGACCGCGTCCCCTGTTCCCGCCGTGCTGTGGCGGGAACAGGGGACGCGGTCAACAGGTGGGCCGTACGGACCTCGTGGGCCGACGGCCGGTCAACGTTGGAGCGCGATGTCCACCCGCTCCCCGTGGAACGCCAGGTGCCCCCGGATCTCCTCCGCCTCGGGAATCGGCTCCTGGTACGACCAGCCCACGTCCGCCCACCGGGTGCCGTCCTCGGCGACGAAGGACCAGTAGCTGGCCTCCCCCTTGAAGGGGCAGTGGGTGCGGGTGTCGCTGGGTTCCAGCCGGTCGAAGTCCACGTCCTCGGGCGGGAAGTAGTGGCGGTCCGGGTATCCGGTCTCCCGCAGCACCTTGGGCTTCCGCGAACGGGCCACCTCGGCGCCGGCGACCGTGACCACCACCGGTTCGGTGGCGTCCCCGGTGGCCCCGAGGTCCTCGATGCTGACGCGATGTGTCATGGCAACCCCCTTTCGGCCTTCGCGGCCCGAGGGTACGCCCCCGCCACGGCGGACGGCCGCCCTCGCGCCCCCTCACCGGAGGCGGAACACCGCCGCGAGGCCACGGCCAGCGTCCGGGACCGCTACCGCGCCGCCACCGTCCCCGGCCGGATCGGCAACCGCTGGATGGACCGCCCGGTGGCCGCCCGTACCGCCGAGGCGACCGCCGCCGGAGAGACCACCACCGGTACCGCGCTGACCGCCTTCGCCCCGAAGGGCGCGACCACGTCCCGCTCCTCGATCAGCTTCACGATCCGCACCTCGGGGGCGTCCAGGGCGCTGGGCATCGCGTAGTGCGCCAGGTCGGCGTGGCGCACCTGGCCCCTGGCCACCCGCAGGTGCTCGCTGAGCGCCGCGCCCACCCCCTGGGTGACCCCGGCCTCGATACGGGCCCGCACCTGGCGGGGGTTGAGCACCCGGCCCACGTCCTGCGCCACGGCCATCTCCACCACTCGTACCGTGCCCAGCTCCACGTCGACGTCCACCACCGCGCGGACCGCCGCGAAGGCCAACCCCACGAAGGCGTCGCCCTGCCCGGTGTCGTCCAGCGGCTCGGTGGGGTGCGGCCGGCACTGCGCGGTCGCCCACAGCTCCTTGCCCTCCAGGGCCTCGACCACCGTGGTGGACAGCACCCCGTCATAGGAGGTGATCTTGCCGTCGGCGATGGAGAGCAGTTCGGCCGACATCCCGAAGGTCGCGGCCAGCGGCTGGAGCAGCTGGGTGCGCACCATCCTGGCCGCGCGTTCCACGGCGCCGCCGGACACCCAGGTGTGGCGGCTGCGCGCACCCGGGCCGGCGGGGGGCTGGTCGGTGTCCACGGGGGCCACGTGGACCTCCTCCACCCCCAGCACCTCCTGCACGATCTGCCGGGCGAGGGTGGCGAACCCCTGTCCGGTCTCCACCGCCGCGCACATCACGGTGGCCACCGGGCCGTCCACCCGCACCGTGGCGGTGGACACCTCGTCGGTGCCCTCCGCGCCGAGCATGTGGACCATGCCCAGGGCGTAGCCGACGCCCCGGCGTACGGTGCCCTCCTCGCTGGCCCCGTCCAGTCCGCCGGGCAGCAGGCGCTCCCCCTCGGGGGGCTCCTCGGGCAGGGGGGCGTCGCGTACCGCCGTCAGCAGGGGGGCCACCGGGGCCGGGCAGGTCACGGTCTGGCCGGTGGGCAGCAGGTCGCCGGTGGCCAGGGCGTTGCGCAGCCGCAACTCGACCGGGTCCAGGCCCAGTCGGGCGGCCAGCTTGTCCATCTGGGCCTCGTAGGCCGCGCAGACCTGCATGGCGCCCTCGCCCCGGACGTGGCCGGCCGGCGGGTTGTGGGTGCGTACCACCCAGCCGTCGACCACCGCGTGCGGCACCACGTAGGGGCCGGCGGCGAAGGACACGGCGGCGGCGAGGGCGTCGCCGGAGGTGTCGGCGTAGGCGCCGCCGTCCATCAGGATCTGGGCCTCCACCTTGAGCAGGCGGCCCTCGGCGTCGGCGTGGTGGCGGTACCGCAGCATGGTGGGGTGCCGGTGAGCGTGCCCGAGGAAGGACTCCTCGCGGGTGGCGGCCAGCTTGACCGGGCGTCCGGTACGCATGGCCAGCAGGCCCAGGGGGACCAGTACGCCGGGGTCCTCGCGGTCGGCCATGGCGCCGGGCACCCCGGTGACGACGACCTTCACCTGCTCCGGGGGCAGCCCGAAGCAGGCGGCGGCCAGGTCGCGGTCGGAGTGCGGGTCGGTGGAGGCGGTGTAGATCTCCACCCCGCCGTCGGGGCGGGGCACCGCGAGTCCGGCCTCGGCGCCGATGGGCGCCGGGTCCTGGCGGCCGATCCGGTACTGGCCCTCGACCACCACCTCGCCGGTCAGCGACTCGTCCCCGTACCGCAGGGGGATGTGGCGGATCAGGTTGCCGTCGGGGTGGATGGGCTCGGCGGCGAAGGACTGTTCGGGGTCGGTGACCGGGGTGAGCACCTCGTACTCGACCGCGATGGCGGCGGCGGCCAGCCGGGCGGTGTCGGGGTGGTCGGCGGCCACCGCCGCGAGGGGTTCGCCGTGGTGCCGCACCAGGTCGCGGGCGAACGCGGACCGGTCCAGCACCTTGCGGCCCAGCCCGGCGTCGCCGGGCACGTCCTCGTGGGTGACGACCGCGTACACCCCGGGCAGGGCGGCGGCCGGGGCGGTGTCGATGGAGACGACGCGGGCGTGGGGGTGCGGGGAGCGCAGCAGGGCGCCCCACAGGAGTCCCTCGGCCCACAGGTCGGCGGCGTACGGAAAGGTGCCCTCGGCCTTGGCGGCGGCCTCGGCCGGGCGGGGGGAACTGCCCAGTCCCTGGCCCTCGATGGGGGCGGGCGGGGTGGTGCCGACGGGGGTGGCCTCGGTCATGACTGTTCTCCCGCTTGCCGCGCGGTGTCCTCACCCGTGCCGCCCTGCTGGGGGATGCGTGCCGCCGCCTCGGCGGCGGCCCTGCGTTCGGAGACCACGGTGTTCACCGCGTCCAGCACGCCCCGGTAGCCGGAGCAGCGGCAGAGGTTGCCGCAGAGCGCCTGGCGGGTCTCGGACTCGCTCGGCGCGTGGTTGCCCTCCAGCAGGTCGTGCACGGTCATCGCCATGCCCGGTACGCAGAACCCGCACTGCACGGCGCCGGTGTCGGCGAGCGCGCGCTGTACGTCGCAGGGGCCCTGTTCGGTGGCCAGCCCCTCCACGGTGCGGACGTCGAGGCCGGCCGTGGTGGCGGCGGGCACCAGGCAGGAGGCGACCAGCCGGCCGTCCACCTGCACCGAGCAGGCTCCGCACTCGCCCTGGGAGCAGCCGTCCTTGGCGCCTGCCAGGCCCAGTCGCTCGCGCAGGACGAAGAGCAGGGACTCCCCGATCCAGGCCTCGGTGACCGGGCGTTCCACTCCGTTGACCCGCAGGACGTAGGAGACCAGGGGGTGTTCCTCGTCCTCGCCGGAGGGGGCCGGCGCGTCCTCCTCGGTCGCCGACTGGCCGACCGGGTCGGCCGGTTGGGGTTCCGTGGCGTCGGGTGCCTCGGTGGTCTCCGGTCCGGTGGCCGTGCCGTCCTCGGGGGTGTCCGTGGTCTGGTCGGTCTCGGGGGCCCGCGTCCCGGCCGTCGGGGCCGGGGGCTCCGCCGTCCGGTGTTCCTCGTCCGCGGGGTGCGTGCCCTCAGCGCCCTTGACGTCCTCGGCGTGCTCCTCGGAACGCTGTCCGGGAACCGCCCCCTCCTCGGTGCCGCCGTACGGGGTGGCGTCCTCGGGGGGTTCGGCGACGGTCTCCGGCTGGGGCGCGACCGGTTCGGGGGGCGCGCTCGGCGCTGTCGGGCCGGGCACTGCCGGGGGGCCGGGCACTGCCGGGGGGCCGGCCGGCTCGGGGCCGGGCCGGGAAGTGGGTGGACCCGCCACGGGGGTGCCGTAGGCCGGGGTGGACGGCCCCCCGGCGGGCGGCGAGGGTACGTGGCCGTGCTCGGGGCCGGGGCTTTCCGGGGCGGTGCCCGGCTCGGGGTGGCCGACCGTGCCGGCCCGGCCGGTACCCCCGGACACCAGGTCGTCGGCGCTCCACACCCGGGGCGCAGAGCCGTGGTCGACCGGCTGGGGCGACGGGAACGGCTGGGGGTAGGGCTGTGGGGCGGGCGGCGGCTGCTGCCCGTACTCCTGCTGGGGCCACTGTCCGGTGGCCGGCTGCCGGGGGACCTGGGGGGAACCGGGGTGGCCGTAGGTCGGGGTGGCGGTGTGGGTCGGGTTGTCCAGGGTCTGCGGGCCGGCGTCACCGGTCGGCAGGGGAACCTGGCGTCGGGCGTGCGCCTCCTGCTGCCCGGGCGCCTCCGGCCAGTTGACGGGGCCGCCCGGTCCCGGCTGGGGGTAGGGCTGTGGGGCGGGCGGCGGGGAGTCGGGGTCGCCGGGGCCGGCGCCCAGGGGACGGCGTACCCGGGCCTCGTGGGAGCCGGCCAGCGCGGCGGCGGCTCCCTGGCCCATGGCCGCCGCGCCCCCGCCGGCCGGTGGCTCGGGTTCGGGCGGGGCCGGCAGGGCCCACTCCCCCATGGCGGTGGGGTCGGTGGTCGCGGTCGGGGTCATGGGGGCGGGGGGTGGCGGCTCGAAGGGGGGCGGGACGTAGCCGCCCTGTCCGGTGCCGGGTGCCGCCAGGGGGCTGCCACCGGCCTGCTGGTAGTAGCCGGGCTGTCCGGTGAACGCCTCGCCGTAGGGGCCGGCGCTGGGCATCTGGACGAAGGCGGTGGCGTCCGCGTCGTACTCCCCACCTCCGCCGCCGCCCCAACTGCCGGGCGCCGGTGTGGTGTTGGGGAAGCCCCCGGACTGGTCCCCGTACCACCGTGGGTCGTGGGAGGGGCCGCCGTTCTCGGGCTCCTCGGGTGGGTGGTGCTCGTGACTCATGTCAGTGCTCTTCCCAGTCCTCGACGCGCCAGGGCCGCCACGGTACGCCGTAGATGTACCGCTGCGGGCGGGAGTGCGGCGGGTTCCCCGCCCTCCGTCGCCGGGGGGTCGGGGATGCAGGCCATCGCCACGTAGTCGCCGAAGGCCTGGAGTGCCTCGGGGGCGAGTGCCTGGGCGCCCGGTTCGCTCACCCGGGACCAGTCGATCAGGGAGGCCACCCAGCGTTCCGCCTCCAGGGGGCGCAGCGGCATCGGGGCGACGGCGCCGACCGCGCAGCGGACCCCACGGTGCGCGGGGTCCAGCACCACGGCGACGGAGGCGGTGGCCCGGGCGGGGCCGGTTCGTCCGGTGGCCCGGAGGTACGCCTGCGGGGCGTGCAGGAACGGCACCCGTACATGGCTGACCAGCTCGCTGGGGCGCAGCATCTCCATGCCGGCGAACAGGTGGCTGACCGGGACGTCGCGGCGGGCGCCGCCGGGGCCGACGACCACCAGGGTGGCCTCCAGCGCGGCGAGCACCGGCAGGGTGTCACCGGTGTGGGCGGCGGTGATGATGTTGCCGCCGAGGGTGCCGACGTTGCGGATCTGTGGTGGGCCGGCCGCCCGGGCCGCCGAGGCGAGGGCGGGGATCAGCGCGGCGAAGTCGGGGCGCCCCATGCGGGCCAGGGTGAGGCCGGAGCCGAGCAGGGCCATGCCGTCCTGGTACCGCCAGCCCCGGATCTCGCTGATGCGGGAGAGGCTGACCAGTGCGGCGGGCCTGAGCTGCCCGGCGTTGATGCTGGCCATCAGGTCGGTGCCGCCCGCGACGGGTACGGCCGCCGGTACGGCGGCGAGTGCCGCCACCGCCTCGTCCAGGGTGGCGGGCAGCGTGACCGTACGCGCCGACCGGCTCTGTGGTGCATACGGTGCGTGCGTGCTCAATCCAGCTGCCCCTTCCCCGGTCTCCCCGGTTGCACAGCCGTACGGTACGTGCTGGGAGCCCGGACGTGGCAACTCTGGCACATCTCCCCGAGCCACCGACGCGGGCCCGTGAAGGGGTGGTCGTTTCCCCACCACCACGGGAAGCCCGAAAGGACACCATGCGTGGCGGGAAGGTCTGATTACCACCCTCGGGCGCGATTCTTCTGCGCGGTGTCCGAGGTCCGCCTCGCGGCCCCCCGGCACCTCGGACAGCTCATCCGTCTCACCCGGAACACGGTGGCAGCCCCGGCATCGCGTTACCGGACACTCTGCGCGGAGTCACACGAAAGGGGTGGGTTCTTCGAGCGGGAGTGCGGGCGTGCCCTGCCTCGGCATGGACAGCGGTGTCTCCCGAGGGCACCCGGTGGTGCCGGCCGCTCGCCCCTGAGGGGCCGAAGTCCCCTGGTCAGCGCGGAAGTTGGCCGGCCGGCCCGGAGAGGCGCCCCCGGGGTCAGCGCGCGCGGCCGGGGCAGCTCCGGCGAGGGAGGCAGCCGGACGTACCGGCCGGCCGCACCGAACGGGTCGGTCCGGGACGCGCGGGCGTCCCGGACCGGTGCCGGCTACTTCTTGCCGCCGTCGCCCTTGTCGCCCTTGCCCTGGTCGCCTCCGGCGCCCATGGTCTCGTAGATCTCCTTGCACATCGGGCAGACCGGATACTTGTTGGGGTCGCGCCCCGGCACCCAGACCTTCCCGCAGAGCGCCACGACGGGGGTGCCGTCGAGCGCGCTGGCCATGATCTTGTCCTTCTGGACGTAGTGGGCGAATCGCTCGTGGTCGCCATCACCGTGCGACGTCTGCGGGGTCGGTTCGACGAGGGTCCCGGTCCCCGTCCCGCGATCGGGTTCGAGAGTGCTCATTCACCCAAGACTAATTCAGCGAGGGATCGTCCGGGTACGTGGCTACCAGAGCCAACTCGCTGCGCTGTCGTCGCAACACCGACCGCCACAGCAGCTGGGGCGCGGGGCAGGAGACGTCACCCGGCTCGACGTCCACCACGTACCAGGCGCCCTCCTCCACTTCGTCCTCCAACTGGCCCGCTCCCCAGCCCGCGTAGCCGGCGAAGATGCGCAGCGACCCGAGTTCGCCGGCGAGCAGGGCGGGCGGGGCGTCCAGGTCGATCAGGCCGATCGCGCCGGACACCCGGCGCCAGCCCAGTGGCCCGGAGTCCGGCTCCCCTCCCCCGGAGGGCACCACGGCCACCCCCAGCGCCGACTCCAGGGACACCGGGCCGCCCTGGAACACCACGCCGGGCTCCCCGGCGAGGGCGGCCCACGGTTCCAGGATGTCCTGGACGTTGACCGGGGTGGGGCGGTTGAGGACCACCCCGAGGGAGCCCTCCTCGTCGTGGTCGAGGAGCAGGACCACCGCACGCGCGAAGTTGGGGTCGGCCAGGGCCGGGGTCGCGACAAGCAACCGTCCGGTAAGCGAGGACGCCTCGGTCATGGCGTAATGATCCCGCACCCCCGGCCGCTCGCGCGGGCGTGCGCGAAAACCCGTGCTGTGACGACACCCACGCCGTCGGGGCGGCGGGCGGGGTGTCGACGCTCACAACCGGAACCGGGAACCGGGTCCGGCCCGACGGCGTCACATCCCAAGTCCCCTACTCGTGACGGAGGTCACGCCTCGCCGTCACAGCGCCGCACCACGCGCGTGCCGCGCGGGTGGCGGTACGCGTGCGCACCGCCGTTCGGTGGCCCGCCGCCGTACCTCGGTCGCGGGCATACGGAACGGGGCGTCAGGCGCACTACGATGGTTCCTTGCCCCCCAAGTCCCCCGACCGCCCTCGCAGAACGCGGAGATCCATGACCGACAGCCCTTCCGATGTCCTGCTCGTCCACGGTGGCACCCCCCTGGAGGGTGAGATCCGTGTCCGCGGCGCCAAGAACCTGGTGCCCAAGGCCATGGTGGCCGCGCTGTTGGGCAGCGAGCCCAGTCGTCTGCGCAACGTGCCCGACATCCGTGACGTACGGGTGGTACGCGGGCTGTTGCAGTTGCACGGAGCCACCGTGCGCAGCGGGGACGAGCCAGGTGAACTGATCCTCGATCCCTCACATGTGGAGAGCGCGCACGTCGCGGACATCGACGCGCACGCCGGCTCCTCGCGTATCCCGATCCTCTTCTGTGGCCCGCTGCTGCACCGGCTGGGTCACGCCTTCATCCCGGGCCTGGGTGGCTGTGACATCGGCGGGCGTCCGGTGGACTTCCACTTCGACGTGCTGCGGCAGTTCGGCGCCACGATCGAGAAGCGGGCCGACGGGCAGTACCTGGAGGCGCCGCAGCGGCTGCGGGGTTGCAAGATCCGGCTGCCGTACCCCTCGGTGGGCTCCACCGAACAGGTCCTGCTCACCGCCGTGTTGGCGGAGGGTGTGACCGAACTGTCCAACGCGGCCGTGGAACCGGAGATCGAGGACCTGATCTGCGTGCTCCAGAAGATGGGCGCGATCATCTCCATGGACACCGACCGCACCATCCGCATCACCGGTGTGGAGAAGCTCGGCGGCTACGTCCACCGCGCCCTGCCGGACCGTCTGGAGGCGGCCTCCTGGGCGAGCGCCGCGCTGGCCACCGAGGGCAGCGTCTACGTCCACGGCGCCCAGCAGCGGTCGATGATGACCTTCCTCAACACCTACCGCAAGGTCGGTGGCGCCTTCGAGATCGGCGAGGAGGGCATCCGCTTCTGGCACCCCGGCGGGCCGTTGAACGCCATCGCCCTGGAGACCGACGTGCACCCCGGTTTCCAGACCGACTGGCAGCAGCCGCTGGTGGTGGCGCTGACCCAGGCGGCCGGACTGTCCATCGTCCACGAGACGGTGTACGAGTCCCGGCTGGGCTTCACCTCCGCGCTCAACCAGATGGGCGCGCACATCCAGCTCTACCGCGAGTGCCTGGGCGGTACGCCCTGCCGCTTCGGGCAGCGCAACTTCCTGCACTCCGCGGTGGTTTCCGGGCCCACCAAGCTCCAGGGGTCCGACCTGGTCATCCCCGACCTGCGCGGGGGCTTCTCGTACCTGATCGCGGCCCTGGCCGCCCAGGGCACCTCACGGGTGCACGGGATCGACCTGATCAACCGTGGTTACGAGAACTTCATGGAGAAGCTCGCCGAGTTGGGCGCCAAGGTCGAGCGCCCCTGACCGAGACCGGCGGGGTCCGCCCGTCGGGAGAAGCTGAGGACCGCTGTGGGCCGCCTCGGGGCTCAGCGGTCACCCGGTGGCCGGGCGCACTCGACGCGCCCGGCCACCGGCCGTTGCGCGCCCCGTTGACGGCGACCGTGCGGGCGGCGGCCGTGCGGGGTGGACCGAACGCCGACGGCCACCCCCGAACTGGTCGGGGGTGGCCGTCAGTTGGTGCGCGCCGCTAGGGCGTCAGCACTCGGTTCACTTGCCCTTGGCGGCTTCCTTGAGCTTGGAGCCCGCGGAGACCTTGACGCTGTAACCGGCCGGAATCTCGATGGGGTCGCCGGTCTGCGGGTTGCGTGCGGTGCGAGCGGCACGGTGGGTGCGCTCGAAGGTGAGGAAACCAGGGATGGTGACCTTCTCGTCGCCCTTGGCGACGACCTCGCCGACGGTCTCGGCGAGCGCGGCCAGAACGGCGTCGGCGTCCTTACGGGTCACCTCTGCGCGCTCGGACAGAGCGGCCACCAGCTCACTGCGGTTCATATTCGTACTCCCGTGTTCTTCTTGCCGATGAGGCGTGAGATCGAAGCCGATGCTGCCAGGGCCCTCGGACAGTCTCCGGGACCCGGGTCTGGGGTTCAGACCCTCGCGCCCGGAACGCATCCTGCCCCCACCTGCGGCGGGAACGCCAATCCGGCACCCTGCGGAGTCACACGAACGCGCTCCCGTTGTGGCGGAGTCCCCCCACCGCGGGTGGGGCGGTGACATCCTGAGGCTTTGTCTGCGGCAACCCTAAGGGGGCCGTTAGGGGGACGGGCCACGCGACGCGCCGTGGGGACGCGGTCGTCATCGGGCTTTGCCCACACGGCTGTTGGGGCTTCACGGGGCCGGGCGGTCCTGGGGCCCGCCCGGGAACGCCGTGCCGGCGGCCCGGACGGGGACGCCCCCTCCCGGAGGGCCCGTCCGTGGCCTCAGGAAACGTTGCGGGCGGCCTCGCTGACCGCCTCGGCCACCGCCTTGGAGACCCGGTCGTTGAAGACGCTGGGGATGATGTAGTTGGCGTTCAGCTCGTCCCGCAACACGACCTCGGCCAGAGCCTTCGCAGCCGCGATCATCATCTCCTCGGTGACGGAACGGGACTGGGCGTCCAGCAGCCCCCGGAACACCCCGGGGAAGACCAGCACGTTGTTGATCTGGTTGGGGAAGTCGGAGCGTCCGGTGGCCACCACGGCGGCGGTCTGGCGGGCGATCGCGGGGTCGACCTCCGGGTCGGGGTTGGCGAGCGCGAAGATGATCGCGCCGTCCGCCATCGCCGCGACGTCCTCCTCGCCCAGCACGTTGGGGGCGGAGACGCCGATGAAGACGTCCGCGCCGACCACCGCCTCCTTCAGGGTGCCGGTGATCTTCTCGGGGTTGGTGTTCTCCGCGATCCACCGCAGCGGGGACTCCGGGTCCGCCTCCACCAGGTCGGCACGGCCGGCGTGCACCACTCCGTGGATGTCGGCCACCACCGCGTGCCGGACGCCGGCGGACAGCAGCAGCTTGAGGATCGCCGTACCGGCCGCTCCGGCGCCGGACATCACCACCCGCACGTCCTCGATCCGCTTGTCCACCACCCGCAGCGCGTTGTAGAGGGCGGAGAGCACCACGATGGCCGTGCCGTGCTGGTCGTCGTGGAAGACCGGGATGTCCAGGGCCTCCCGGAGCCGGGCCTCGATCTCGAAGCAGCGGGGGGCGGAGATGTCCTCCAGGTTGATGCCGGCGAAGCCGGGGGCGATGGCCTTGACGATCTCCACGATGGCGTCGCTGTCCTGGGTGTCCAGGCACAGCGGCCAGGCGTCGATACCGGCGAACCGCTTGAACAGGGCGGCCTTGCCCTCCATCACGGGCAGCGAGGCCTGCGGGCCGATGTTGCCCAGCCCCAGGACGGCGGAGCCGTCGGTGACCACCGCGACGCTGTTGCGCTTGATCGTCAACCGGCGGGCGTCCTCGGGGTGTTCGGCGATCTGGGTGCACACCCGTGCCACACCGGGGGTGTAGATCATCGACAGGTCGTCGCGGTTGCGAATGGGGTGCTTGGCGGTCATCTCGATCTTGCCGCCCAGGTGCATCAGGAACGTACGGTCGGAGACCTTGCCGAGGGAAACCCCCTCGATGCCGCGCAGCTTCTCCACGATCTCGTCGGCGTGCGCGGTGGAGGAGGCGGCGATGGTCACGTCGATGCGCAGCCGCTCGTGGCCGGAGGCGGTGACGTCCAGACCGGTGACCGACCCGCCGGAGGACTCCACGACGGTGGTGAGCTGACTGACCGCGGTGCCACCTGCCGGCACCTCCAGACGGACCGTCATCGAGTACGAGACGCTGGGCGCCGTTGCCATGGCCGACTTCCTCCGCTTGTGCGTGACCGTTGCGCGTGCCGTGGGGGGACCTGGCGTCCGTCGGGGACGGGAGGCACGAACACCAGATCGTCCCACTTACCCGCTGGTACGCGGTAACCAGATCAGCTACGTCACGGACCGTCCCGCGCCCTCCTCCGACAGCGACGATCCGGCGTCCGGTCGGCACGCACGACCATCGACGGACCAATCACACCGAAACATCACAAACCGCTCTAGGCTCGCCCCGCACACCGCAGAACACCTCACAGGGAGACCCGAAGATGGCTCAGGGCACGGTCAAGTGGTTCAACGCCGAGAAGGGGTACGGCTTCATCGCTCAGGAGGGCGGAGGCCCGGACCTCTTCGTCCACTACAGCTCGATCCAGGGCGACGGCTACCGCAACCTGGAGGACACCCAGCGGGTGGAGTTCCAGATCGGCGAGGGCCGCAAGGGGCCGCAGGCCGAGGCGGTCCGCGTACTGGGCTGACCCCTCACCGACCCTCGGCGCGCTCGTGAGGTCTGGACGGGTGGGCGGGCGGCTCCCCGCGCCCACCCGGACGTGAGAAACCCCACGCGGATCGACGAGGTCCGACCGGGTCCACCGACTACCGGGCGCCCGGGGGTACTTGGGATTGACGCCCGGGGAAACACCGGGCGAAAGAACAGAAGAAGTGGCACCGACCCGCCAGCTCGCCTCGCGGCAAAAGGTCGCTCGAAGCGACGATGGTTGGGCCCGGGGGCATGGATCGGGCCGGTGCCACAACCAGGCTAACAAACCACCGCCGGCCCGCCATTCCCTTCGGGAAGTTCCTGGTCAGTGGCTGTTCTCCAGAGCCGGTACCGGAGCCAGCAGCGCCGGCACCCCGCCGTCCGGCTCGTCGGCGTCCAGGGACAGCACGGTCAGCGCCTGGGTGGCCCTGGTCAGGGCCACGTAGAGCACCCGCAGTCCGGCGGCGTTCTCCGCCCCGCCCTCCCGGACGATCTCGGCGGGCGAGAGCACCAACATCCCGTCGTACTCCAGCCCCTTGGCCTCCAGACTGCCCAGGGCCACCACCCGGTCGCCCAGGTCGCCCAGCCAGTCGGCCAGTTGGGACCGCCGCCCCATCGCGCCCACCACGCCCACGGTGCCCTCCACCTCGGACAGCAGCCGCTCAGCCTCCCGACGTACCGTCGCGGCCAGGCCCTCCGGCTCGCCCACGTCGTCCCCGACGCCGTCCAGGGTGGTGAAGCGGGGGCGCAGTCCGGTGGAGCGGACCGCCCGGGGCGGTACCGCCTCGGGCAGCGCCAACCGCAGTACCCGGGAGGCCAGTTCGGCGATCTCGGCGGGGTTGCGGTAGTTGACCGTCAGCTCGAAACGGTGCCGAGGCCGGGACCCCAGCACCTCGGCCCGCGCCTCGTCCGCCTCCCGTGGGTCGGGCCAGGACGACTGGGCCGGGTCCCCCACGATGGTCCAGGTGGCGTGCCGTCCACGACGGCCCACCATCCGCCACTGCATCGGGGTCAGGTCCTGTGCCTCGTCGACGATCACATGGGCGTAGTCGGTACGTTCCTCGGCCAGCCGCTCGGCACGGCCACGCCGGCCCGTCATCCGGTCGGCGGCCGTGGTCACCTCCTCCAGCCCGGTCAGCGCGTCCACCGGGTCGACCTCCCGCCGCACCGGCCGGGGCGGGGCGCCCAGCAGGTTGCGCAGCTCGTCCAGCAGGGCCACGTCGTGCACCGACACCGGCCCGCGCCCCTGTCCGTCCAGCCGGCGCAACGACCCGGCCAGCTCCCGTGCCTCGGCCGGGCGGACCAACCCCCGGGCCCAGCGCCGCAGTTGACGTTCCTCCCGCATCGCCCCCAGCACCTGTCGGGGGGTCAGCTCCGGCCACCACTCGGCCAGGAACTCCACGAACGGGTCCTCCTCGGACACGTCCTCGTCGAAGCCCTGTCGGGCCTCGGCGGCGAACTCCTCGTCGGTGTACAGCGCGGCGGCACCGGACTTCACCCACAGCGCGTCCAGCAGCAGCCGGCGGGCCCGGGGGCGCATCAGGTTCAACGGGGCGGTGCCGCCCAGCACCTGACGGCGTACCTCGGCCAGCTCCTCGCCGTCCAGTTCCAGTCGGCGCCCCAGGGCCACCACCCGCAGCCGCTCGACCCGCTGCTGCCGTACCTCCAGCGCGCCCCGGGCACACCGGCGCAGCACCCGGGTCATCCGGGCCGACCCCTTGACCCGGGCCACCCGGGGCGGGTCGAAGGCCTCGCCGTGGCCCCCGTGGCTGCCGGCCTCCTCGCCCTCGACCAGGGAGCCGAGGGAACGGATGGCCACCTGGCCCTCCTCGCCCAGCGAGGGCAGCACCCCCTCGGTGTAGGAGACCAGCAGGGGGGTGGGGCTCACCACCAGGATGCCGCCCGCGTAGCGGCGCCGGTCCTGGTACAGCAGGTAGGCGGCCCGGTGCAGGGCGACGGCGGTCTTGCCGGTGCCGGGGCCGCCGGCGACCTCGGTCACCGAGGCGGCGGGGGCGCGGATGACCTCGTCCTGTTCGGCCTGGATGGAGGCGACGATGTCCCGCATGGTGTGGCCGCGCGCCCGCCCCAGGGCCGCCATCAGGGCGCCGTCGCCGACCACGGCCAGCGGCCGGCCGTCCAGGGTGGTGGTCAGTTCGGGGCGCAGCAGGTCGTCCTCGACGCCCAGCACCCGTCGACCCCGGCTACGGATCACCCGTCGGCGTACGACGCGGCCGGGGGCCACCGGGGTGGAGCGGTAGAAGGGGGCGGCGGCCGGGGCCCGCCAGTCGATCACCAGCGGCGTGTAGTCGACGTCCAGCACGCCCAGCCGGCCGATGTGCAGGGTCTCGGCGATCTCGGCGTGGCCGTCCGGGTCGACGGCGTCGGGTGCCGGTTCCACCGAGGTGTAGGCGCCGTCGGGTCCCCGTACCCCGTCCTGGCCGGCCAGGAGGTCGACACGGCCGAACAGGAAGTCCTCGAACTCGCTGTTCAGCCGGTTCAGGTGGACGCCGGCCCGGAAGACCTGGGCGTCCCGCTCCGCGAGGGCTCCGGGGGTGCCGACCTTGGCGTGCTGGGCGGCGTCGTCCATGAGGTGCTCGGCCTCCTGGATCTTCACCTCCAGCCGCTGGTAGACCGCGTCCAGATGCGCCTGTTCACCGCGGATCTCCGACTCCCTGGTGCCGTCGTCCGCGATCCGCTCCACCGCGTGCTGCGCTCCCAACGCTGACCCCTTCTGCTCGCCTAGGGCAGCCGTCAACCGTACAGACCTCCGGCCGGCTCCGCACCCACCAGCGGCTTCGTCCGGTCAGCCGGATGCCGTACCCGCACGGTCGGCGGAGGGATCGTGGGCCAGCCGGTAGCCGCGCTTGACCACGGTGCGTACCAGTCCCGGGGTGCCCAGGCCGGCGCGGAGCCGGGCCATGGCGGTCTCCACCGCGTGCTCGTCGGTGCCCCCGCCGGGCAGCGCGCGCAGCAGTTCGGCCCGGGAGACCACCCAGCCGGGCCGGTGGGCCAGGGCCCGCAGCAGCGCCATGCCGGCCGGGGGTACCGGCCGGGGCTCGCCGTCCAGCACCACCAGGTGGCCCCGGATCTCCATCCGGTGGCCGGCCACCGTCAACCGCCTGGCGCGGGGCGGCAGTTCGTGGCACAGCGACTGGACCAGGGGGCCCAGCCGGAAGCGTTCCGGCCAGAAGGTGGGGACCTGGTGCCGCAGCAGGGGTTCGGCGGTGACCGGTCCGACGCTGGCCACCGCCAGCCGGTGGCGCAGGGCCTCCAGCAGGGGCGCGGTGCGCCCGGTCTCCTCGGCCCGGCCCAGCAGCGCGGACACCGCCGGGGCGCTGGTGAAGGTCACGGCGTCCACGCGGTCGGTCAGGACGCGGTCCAGCAGCCGGTCCACCGGGCGGAGGTCGGCCAGGGGCATCCAGCGGTACACCGGTACCGGGATCACCTCCTGGCCGGCCGCCCGCAAGGCCTCGGTGAACTCCGGCAGCGGGGTGCCGTGCAGTTGTACGGCGACGCGTCGGCCCGGCCGCTCCTCGGACAGCAGCAGTTGCCGTACCTCCGCCATGGACTCCGAGGCCGGTGACCACTCCTCGGTCAGCCCGGCCGCGCGGATCGCTCCCCGTACCTTGGGGCCCCTGGCCAGCAGGCGGCTCCGTCCCAGGATCGTCAGCAGCGACTCGTCCAGCCCCCAGTCTCGGGCGGCCTGGATCCAGCCCCGGAACCCCACGGCGGTGGTGGCGACCACCACGTCCGGGGGCCGTCGCAGCAACTCCCGTGTGGTGGCGAGCAGTTCGGAGTCGTCGGCCAGGGGCATGATGCGCAGGGCGGGGGCGTGGACCACCTCGGCTCCCCGGCGGCGCAGCAGGGTGATCAGTTCCTCCGCCCGTCGGGCGGCGGTCACCCCCACGGTGAAGCCCTCCAGCGGGCGGTCGATGGTGCTGGGTGGCTGCTGGCTGCCTGGCATGGATCGGTCCGCTCCCGGTTCGCCCGGGCCGGGGGCCCGGAGTGGTACGGACCCAGCCTGCCAGGAGTGGGTGTCGGATCGGGTTCCTGGCCGTTGCCCCGGCGTGAAGGCGCTGGTGAGGGTGCCCCCTGGCCCAGGGGTGCGGGCCGTCCGGTCTGGCGGGATAAAGCGGTGGACGTCGTGCCGGGCGGACCCGCAGGCTGGTGCCCATGCCTCCGCTTCTCTCGCCCTATCGCGGGCTGTTCCGGCATCCGGGGACCGTGACCTTCACCCTGGGGAGCCTGGTGGCCCGCTTTCCGATGGGGATGCTGTCGCTGGCGGCGATCCTGATGGTGCAGCGGGCGTACGGTTCCTACGCCCTGGCGGGAGCGGTCGCCGCCACCGGGCTGGTGGCCACCGCCGTGCTGGGGCCCGCGCTGGCCCGGCTGGTGGACCGGTACGGCCAGACCCGGGTCGCCCGGCCGGCCGCCGTCCTCACCTTCGCCGCCGCCACGGGCCTGGTGCTGTGCGTACGGTACGAGGCGCCGCTGTGGACCCTGTTCGGCTGTCAGGCAGCCACCGGCCTGGCGCCCCAGGTCGGGGCCATGGCCAGGGCCCGGTGGAACCACCTGCTCAGGGCGGACCCCCGGGCCCGGCACACCGCCAACTCCCTGGAGCAGGCGGCCGACGAACTGTGCTTCCTCAGCGGGCCGGTACTCGCCACCTGGCTGTGCGTCTCCCTGTTCCCCGAGGCCGGAACCCTGGTCGCGGGGGTGCTCCTCCTCGGGGGCACCCTGCTGTTCTGCGTACCCCGGCACACCGAACCGGTCCCCCAGTTCGCCGGCCGGCAGGGGTTCCGACTGCCGGGGCTGGGCGGGCTGTTGGTCACCTTCGTCGCGACCGGGGCGATCTTCGGCAGCATGGAGGTGGTGACCGTGGCCTTCGCCGACGAGCAGGGCCAACGGGCCTGGGCGGGGCCGGTGTTGGCCTGCCAGGCCCTCGGGTCGGGGCTCGCCGGGCTGGCGTTCGGTTCCCTGCGGCTGGGCGGCACCGCCCGGGCCAGGTTCCCGCTGTGCGTGACCGCCATGGCCGTACTGATGACCCTGCCCTGGCTGGCCAGCCTCAGTGACGACCTGACCCTGGTGGCGCCGGCCCTGCTGGTCGCCGGGATGGCCACCGCGCCCACCATGGTGACCGCGATGACCCTGGTGCAGGACACCGTGCCGACCTCCCGCCTCAACGAGGGCATGACGCTGACCGGTACCGCCCTGTTGTGCGGGGTGGCGGGCGGTTCGGCCCTGGGGGGCTGGTCGAGCGAGACCCAGGGCCCGGGCCTGGCCTACGGTCTGCCGCCGCTGGCGGCGGCCCTGGCGGCACTGATCGCCTGGACCACCGGGGGCCGGGACCGCCGCTCCACGGTCAGCCCGCCGCGCCGCCTCCCGCCGCGCCCCCGCTGGCGATCGCGCCCACGGCCGCGGACTTCGCCTGTGCCAGCGCCTTCTCCAGCGCCGGACCGGCCGGACCGGTCCGTGACGCCAGTTCGACGATCCTCGGACGGTTGTGACGGAGTTCCTTCCGACCGCAGATAGTGCGGATCTCCGCCAGGGCGGCCAGCGCGCCCAGGGCGGCGGCACGGTCGTCGATGTCCTTGACCGGGCGGGATCCCTTGACTACCTCGATCGTCTGCTTCTGGAGCGCCTCCACCATGGCCACGTCGGTGACGGTCTCCTGGTCGGACAGCAGGGCCCGGGAGTTGACCTTGATCAGTCCGGCGCTCTCCAGCTGGTCGCGTACCTGTCGGGAGGTGCCCTTCCGGTCCCTGGTGATCCAGCTCTTCCAGTTGCGGGAACGCCGGTCGGCGATGGAGGCCAGCACCCCGTCCAGCACCGGGTCGCCGGTGCGGTGGTCGCCCACCACCTCGGGCTTGCGGTCGTGGTCGCGCAGGGCACCGCGTTGGATGAGGTCGGCCAGCACGGCGGCACGGATGCCGTGGTCGAAGCCCTGGTGCTGGCGTATGCGGCCCTTGTCCGGGTCGTAGGCCAGCAGGTACAGCTGGGCCGGCAGGCTGTCGGGATACTTGCTGTTCGGTGAGTGTTGCGGCATGTGGCCACCCTAAGAGGGCTGAGCGGAATCGACACCGCCTCTTCATTGACTCGGAACTCCCGCGCGAAAGCCGCCAATCCGAACGAAACGGAAGATAGTTTGGGTCGCCCGCCCCCGCACTGGAGGAAGCGATGCCCGCACAGGACACCCCACGAGACTTCACCGGTCTCCGCGCCCTGTACATCAACTGCACCCTCAACCGCTCACCCCAGCTCAGCCACACCCAGGGTCTGGTGGACCGCAGCGCGGCCGTGATGGAACGCAACGGCGTGGAGGTCGACCAGATCCGTGCCGTGGACCACGACATCGCCGTGGGTGTCCGGCCGGACATGACCGAGTACGGCGCCGAGAGCGACGAGTGGCCGGCCCTGCTCCAGCGCGTACTGGCCGCCGACATCCTGGTGCTGGCCGGACCGATCTGGCTCGGGGACAACAGCTCGGTGACCCGGAGGGTGATCGAGCGGCTCTACGGCTACTCCGGCGTCCTCAACGACAAGGGGCAGTACGCCTACTACGGGCGGGTCGGCGGCTGTCTGCTCACCGGCAACGAGGACGGCGTCAAGCACTGCTCGATGAGCATCCTCTACTCCCTACAGCACATCGGCTACACCATCCCCCCGCAGGCCGACGCCGGCTGGATCGGCGAGGTCGGACCGGGCCCCTCCTACCTCGACCCCGGTTCCGGCGGCCCGGAGAACGACTTCACCAACCGCAACGTCAGCTTCATGGCGTACAACCTGATGCACCTGGCCGCGCTGCTGCGCGACCAGGGCGGCATCCCCGCGTACGGCAACCAGCGGGCGCGGTGGGAGGCCGGCTGCGACCCCGGCCACGCCAACCCCGAACACCGCTGACCCCGCGCAGGGACCAGCGCGGGCAGCCGGGCACACGACAACACGAAGGCGGGGTGCCCCTCGATGGAGAGGGCACCCCGCCTTCGACGGGAAGTGGAGATGGCGGGAATCGAACCCGCGTCCAACGGTGCGGAGCCAGGGCTTCTCCGAGTGCAGTCCGCTGCGATTTTCTCGGCCCCGGAGATCACGCGGACAAGTCTCCGACGGGCTCAGTCACTGTGAGATGTCCCGGCAGGCCCCGTGACCGGGCCTACTCGGTGAGTCCCCTAGCTGATGCCAGTGACCGGGTCGGGAACATCCCCGGGCTGACACTTCGCAGGTCGCTACTTAGGCAGCGAGGGCGAAGGAATCGCGCTTGGTATCGGCGATTATTTTTTTGCGACACATGGTTAACGAGATCATTGCCGCTTCCTCGACTCGCTTCCCCTGCCTCGACAACCGCTGTCGAAACCGATCATCCCCATGTTGAGTTGAGAAACCCGCACGGCCGGCGACGGCCGCGAGGTCCATGGTACGCATACCACTCGCACCCTGGCCAACGCATTGTCAGCCGGTCGCATTCCCGCGCCCGACCGACACCGCCCGACGCTCCCCGACGACCCCTCGCCCCGCGAGCGACCCGTGCCGGAGGCCGGCCCTCAGGCCCGCTGCTTGCGACGGACCGCCGCGATCACCCGCTCCGCCTCCCGGCGGTCCTGCTTCTCCCGCAGCGTCTGGCGCTTGTCGTACTCCCGCTTGCCCTTGGCCAGGGCGATCTCCACCTTGGCCTTGCCGTCCCGGAAGTACAGCTCCAGCGGAACGAGGGTGTGGCCGCTCTCCTGGGTCTTGCCGATCAGCCGGTCGATCTCCGCCCGGTGCAGCAGCAGCTTCCGTTTGCGACGTGCGCTGTGGTTGGTCCAGGTCCCCTGGGCGTACTCGGGGATGTGCACGTGGTGCAGCCACACCTCACCACCGTCCACCTGCGCGAAGCCGTCGGCCAGTGAGGCCCGGCCCTGACGCAGCGACTTGACCTCGGTGCCCGTCAGCACGATCCCGCACTCGTAGGTGTCCAGGATGAGGTAGTCGTGCCGCGCCTTCTTGTTGCGCGCGATGATCTTGCGCCCCGTCTCTTTAGCCATAGCCGGGACATTGTCGCACCACGCCGGGGGGTGAAGGCGAGCCGATTACCGCGAGCCTCAGGGCCGGGCGGCGAGCCCGCCCAGCACCTGCCGCCCCTTGTGCTCCGTCCGGTCCGGCCCCCCGGGGACCAGCAGGTCCGGGAGCAGCCCCTGCCCCTCCAGCCGGCGGCCGTTGGGGGTCGCGTAGTCCCCCACCGTCAGCTCGGCCACCGAACCGTCCTCCAGGGTGTGCGGGATCTGCACGGTGCCCTTGCCGAAGGTGCGCGTACCGACGACCACCGCGCGGCGACGGTCCTGGAGGGCGCCGGCCAGCAGTTCGGCCGCGCTCATGGTGCCGCCGTCCACCAGCACCACCACCGGGGTCGTGGTGTCCCCGCCACCGTCCACGCTCAACGACCGCTGCTGGCCGTTGGCCTCGTAGGTGCCCAGCAGACCGGAGTCCAGCAGGGCGGAGGCGGCGGTCACGCTCTCGGTGAGCAGCCCACCGCTGTTGCCCCGCAGGTCCAGCAGCAGCCCGCTGCCCCGGGGGATCTCACGGACCGCGTCCCGCACCCGCTGGCCGGTCCCCTTGGTGAAGGAGCTGACCCGCAGGTGCACGGTGCCCGGAACACTGCGGTCCACGGTCACCGAGGGGGTACGCAGCTTGGCCCGGCGCAGGGTGCTCTCCCAGGTGCGGCCGTCACGGCTGAGGCGCAGCTCCACACTGGTGCCCGGCGCCCCGTCCCGCAGTCGGGCCACCACCTCGGTGACCGGGGCACCGGTGACCTTCTTGTCGTTGACGGCCCGCAGACGGTCGCCGGTACGGACACCGGCCCGTTCGGCGGGGGATCCCCGACGTACCCGCTCCACCGTCATCGGTTGGTCGCCCGCGCGTCCGTCGGCGCGCACCGAGATGCCCACGCCGACGTACTCGCCCTTGAGGCTGCGCTTGAGGCCCTCGTACTCCCGGGCCGAGTAGGCGGCCGACCAGCGGTCACCGCTGCGGCTGACCAACTCCTGGGCCCCGTCCGGCCCTTGGCGTCCGGCGCGGTCGTCCCTCAGGGGCGTGCCGGCACGGTGGGGAACGGGGTCGGAGTCGACGGCAGCGGCCTCGCCGGTGCGGCTGAAGGAACCAGCGGCGGCTCCGGTGGCCAGCACCCCGGCGAAGACCAAAGTCAGGGCCGCCCCGCGGCCCAGGCTACGGGGCGGCATGGAAGACCAGTGGTCTGACATATCGCGGAGTCTAGGACAGAAACGGCCGCTGTACGGCGAGTTGACCGTTCCTCTCCCGCGTCCTTCGTCACACCTTCAGGTACTTGCGGAGTGTGAAGAAGGCCGCGATCCCCGGCATCAGCACGCCCACCGCCACGATCAACGGCAGTACGTTGACCACCGCGTCCCAGCCGATGAAGTTGATCAGGACGATCTTCTCCTGCAACCAGCTGTCGATGAGCAGGGCCTTCCCACCGATCAGCAGCAGGCAGGCGAACCCGGCTCCGATCAGCCCGGCGATGGCCGCCTCCAGGATGAAGGGCATCTGGATGTAGAAGCTGGAGGCGCCGACCAGCCGCATGATGCCGGTCTCCCGCCTTCGGCTGAACGCCGAGACACGCACCGTGTTGACGATCAGCAGCAGGGCAACCACCAGCATCAGCGCCATCACGCAGAGTGCCGCGATGTTCATGCCGTTGAGCAGGTTGAACAGGTTCTCCAACAGACTTCGTTGGTCCTGGACCTCCTGCACCCCCTGTCTGCCGGAGAACGCGGTCTGGAGCACCTGGTACTTGGTGGGGTCCTCAAGCTTGACGCGGAAGGACTCCTGCATCTGGTCGGCGGTCAGGGAGTCGGCGAGCGGGGAGTCCTTGAACTGCTCCTGGTAGTGCTTGAACGCCTCCTCGCTGGACTCGTAGTAGACCTTGTCCACCACGTCCAGTTCCTTCAGGTCGCCCTGGATCTCCTTCTTCTGCTCCTGGGTCACGGCGCCCTTGGAGCAGTTGGGATCGGACTTGGCGTCGTTCTTGTTGCACAGGTAGATCGACACCTGGACCTTGTCGTACCAGTAGCCCTTCATGGTGTTGACCTGCTCCCGCGCCAGCAACGAGCCACCGGCCAGGGCCAGGGACAGCGCGACGGAGACGATCACCGCGAAGGTCATCGTGAGATTGCGGCGGAGACCGACGCTGATCTCCGACAGTACGAACTGGGCGCGCATGGCGTCCTTTCCGAAGAGTGGGGAGCGGTGGAGCGGTGCGGCCCCGGTCAGTCCACGAGGACGGCGGACGGCCGGGGACTCGCCGTACGGCGTGACTCAGTGCTGGTATCCGTAGACACCGCGTGTCTGGTCCCGTACGAGGCGGCCGTTCTCCAGCTCGATCACACGCTTGCGCATCTGGTCCACGATCTGCTGGTCGTGGGTGGCCATGATCACGGTGGTGCCGGTGCGGTTGATGCGGTCCAGCAGCTTCATGATGCCGACGGAGGTCTGGGGGTCCAGGTTTCCGGTCGGCTCGTCGGCGATCAGCAGCATGGGGCGGTTGGCGAACGCCCGGGCGATGGCCACCCGCTGCTGCTCACCACCGGACAGTTCCCCAGGCATCCGGTCCTCCTTGCCGGACAGGCCCACCAGGTTGAGGACCTCGCCGACGGTCTTGCGGATCTGCCCACGGGACTTGCCGATGACCTCCAGGGCGAAGGCCACGTTCTCGCCGACCGTCTTGTTGGGGAGCAGGCGGAAGTCCTGGAAGACGGTGCCCAGTTGGCGCCGCAGCTGGGGGACCTTCCAGTTGGACAGTCGGGCCAGGTCCTTGCCGAGGACATGGACGGACCCGTGGCTGGCGCGCTCCTCGCGCAGCACCAGCCGGAGGAAGGTGGACTTGCCGGAACCGGACGAGCCCACCAGGAACACGAACTCGCCCCGTTCGATCTCCAGCGAGACGTCACGGAGTGCGGGACGGTTCTGCTTGGGGTAGGACTTGGAGACGTTGTCGAATCGGATCACGGATACACCACGTCGACCTGGGTAGGGCTTCGGAAGCCTGGCTTTGGCTCCCCGTCAGTGGGGCGACCTTACGCGAACGGCTCCGGGAGTCGTAGTCAAGGCCCCTTTCCCTCCGCGACAGCCCCCGGACACACCCCCACGGAACCGGCATCGCGGGCCTTTCGCCCTGGTTCTTCCCGGCTTTCTGCACCCCGCCCCAAGACCTGGCACAGTGGAGTCACGGACGGTGCGACGCGGGGTGCTTCCGGGTACACCGTGACCAGGACCGTTCCCGTGGGGTCGCGAGGACCCCGGGGGCGAACCGCCCCGCGAGACGACCCGGCGAGGGAGGAGAACCGCATGACGTGCGACCGACTGGTGTGCGCACACTGCGCGGGCCCCGTGTCCGAGGGTCGTTGCCCGGTGTGCCGGGCCGAACGCGCCCGGTATCAGGAGGGGTTCCGAGGGGTCAGCGCCACCGCCCTGGCCGCGCTGCTGACCGCGATCCTGGCGGTCGCCCTGGTCGCCCAGCGCCTGTCCGTGGCCTGAACCCGAGCCGCCGTCCCCGAGCCCGCTGGACCCGCTGCGAGGTGACGCGTCCGGCATCGCCTTCCTCCGCCCGGTACGGGCGACTGACCACCCGGACATGACGAGGGGCCAGAGCGCTCTCAGCGCTCCGGCCCCTGTCACATACCGCCCCGTTCCCGGGCCAGGACGTCACCCGGGTCAGGACGTGGACGTACCGCTCAGGCGGCCGTACGACGGTTGATCATGCGCGGCATCAGGCGGAAGCCGACACCACCCGCGATCATCGTCGCGGCGCCGATCAGCAGGAAGGCGGTCTCGGACGAACCGGTGTCGGCCAGCTCCTCCTTGTCGCCGGCCGGCCGCTGTCCGGTGTCGCCACCGGTGTTGCCGCCGTTGGTGCCGGTGCTGCCACCGTTGGTGCTCTGGGAGCCGCCGTCGTCGCCGCCGGTGTCGCCACCGATGGTGGCCGGCTCCTCGCCGCCCACGGTGCCGTCCTCGCCGCCGATGCCGCCGTCGTCACCACCGGAGTCGCCCCCGTCGCTGCCGCCGTCGGAGCCCTCGGAGCTACCGCCGTCAGTGCCTTCGGAGCTGCCACCGTCGTCACCACCGGTGTCGCCACCCGTGTTGCCGCCGTCGGTGCCCTCGGAGCTGCCGCCGTCGTCGCCGCCGGTGTTCCCACCGGTGTCGCCGCCGTTGTCACCACCCGTGTCGCCACCGGTGTTCCCGCCGTCGGTGCCCTCGGAGCTACCGCCGTCGTCACCTCCGACGGTTCCCTCGGTGTCACCGCCGATGGTGCCCTCGGTGTCGCCACCGGAGTCACCGCCGGTCTCGCCACCGGTTTCGCCACCGGAGTCACTGCCTCCGATGAGCCCACCGATGAGGCCGCCCAGGAGACCGTCGCCAGACTTCTCCGCCTTGGAGGAGGAGCCGCTGTCAACGGCCTGTGCGGCACCCGCGGCGGTGAGAGAGGCCCCCACGACGAACACCGAGGCCGCGGCGACCCGCGCGACCCGAAGTCGCGTCTTGGAATTGGTCATCTGCCAACTACCCCCATTAGGTTTTTGCTATGGCATGCCAAGCGTGCAGCTTTCCCAGTTTCCGGTGCAGCGTCAAGCGAGCTTCGGGGAAAGTGCCCCGTTTCAGGGGGAGTTGGCCGAGGAAGCGCGGGGAAATCCTCACTTCCCGGCCACGAACGGTCAGGGAGCGACTCAGCCGGCCTGGGTCTCCTGCTGCTTGCGCCAGCGAATCCCGGCTTCCAGGAAACCGTCCAGGTCGCCGTCCAACACCGCCTGCGGGTTGCCGACTTCGTGTTCCGTCCGCAGGTCCTTGACCATCTGGTACGGCTGGAGCACGTACGAACGCATCTGGTTGCCCCAGGAGTTGCCCCCGTCACCCTTGAGGGCGTCCATCTTCGCCTGCTCCTCCGCGCGGCGGTGGGCCAGCAGTCGGGCCTGCATCACCCTCATCGCGGCGGCGCGGTTCTGGATCTGGGACTTCTCGTTCTGGCAGGAGACGACGATCCCGGTGGGGATGTGGGTCATCCGCACCGCCGAGTCGGTGGTGTTGACCGACTGGCCACCCGGACCGGAGGAGCGGAAGACGTCGATCCGCAGCTCGTTCTCGGGGATGTCGATGTGGTCGGTCTGCTCCACCACGGGCAGCACCTCGACCCCGGCGAAGGAGGTCTGGCGACGCCCCTGGTTGTCGAAGGGGGAGATACGCACCATCCGGTGGGTGCCCTGCTCCACCGAGAGCGTGCCGTAGGCGTAGGGGGCCTTCACCGCGAAGGTGGCCGACTTGATGCCCGCCTCCTCCGCGTAGGAGATGTCGAACACCTCGGTCGGGTATCCCCGGGACTCGGCCCACCGCAGGTACATCCGCATCAGCTGCTCGGCGAAGTCGGCGGCGTCGATCCCGCCGGCCTCGGCACGGATGTTGACCATCGCCTCCCGGGGGTCGTACTCCCCGGACAGCAGGGTCCGCACCTCCAGCTCGTCCACGGTCTTGCGCACCGAGGTCAGCTCGGCCTCGGCCTCGGCCCGCGCGTCGGCGTCGTCCTCGGACTCGGCCAGCTCGAACAGCACCTCCAGATCGTCGATCCGGCCCCTGATCTCCTCGGCCTTGCGCAGCTGCCCCTGGAGGACGGACAACTTGCTGGTGACCTTCTGGGCGTGCTCCACGTCGTCCCACAGCGTGGGAGACGCGGCCTGCTCCTCCAGCTCGGCGATCTCGGACCGCAACCTGTCCAGGTCCAGGACGGCCTCGATCGACTCCATGGTGGAGGAGAGGGACTTCAGCTGTTCGGATACGTCGACGACTGCCACGGCTCCAGCCTAACGGCTGCGCCGACGGGCTCTACCCCCGTGCCGGCACCGACGGTCGTACGCCCTGCTCCACACCGGCCGGGCGCCCGGCGCCCTCGTCCTCCTTCTCCCCGAAGGCCATCCAGGAGCCCAGCCCCAGGGCGACCAGTACCGCCGCGACCACTCCCAGCCGCACCCGGCGCCTCCTCAGCTCGGCCGCCCGGTGCCGCGCGGAGCCGGGGCGCTGCTGCCCGCTGGCCCTGGGGGTACGGGCGGTGCCGTGGGCGCCACCGGCCAGTTCGTCGGCTCCGGGGACCCTCATGCTGGTGTGGGTGTCCCGGTTGGAGTCCGGCGCGTGCCCGGGCACCAGGGAGACCGCGCCGGGGCGTTCCCCCCGGGGCGCCGCCTCGCCCGGGGCGGGGGCCACGGGAGCCGGAGCCGGTTCGGCCGGCGCCTCCAGGGCGGGGTCCAGGTCGTCGATGTCCAGGGGGGGCATCCCCTCCAGCTCGGGGAGCATCTCCCGCAGCCGGGTGCTGAGTTCGGCGGCCCGCAGCCGGGAAGCCGGCGCCTTGGCCAGGCACTGGTGGATCAGCCGCCACAGTTCGTCCGGGACTCCGGGGAGCGGGGCGACCGCCTCGGTGACGTGGCGGCGCAGTACGGCGCCGGGGTGGCCGCCGCCGAACGGGGTGAACCCGGCCAGGAGTTCGTACAGCACGGTGGCCAGGGCGTAGATGTCGACGGAGGCGCGGGGAGGCAGGCCCTCGACCAGTTCGGGGGCCAGGTAGTCGGGGGTGCCGATGATGCGGCTGGCCCGGCTGCGGCTGGGCGAGTCGATCAGCTTGGCCACCCCGAAGTCGGTCAGCAGTGCCGGGGGCGCGTCCCCGGGGCCGGGGGCGGCCTGGGAGTCGAGCAGGACGTTCTCGGGCTTGACGTCCCGGTGGACGACCCCGGCCCGGTGGGCCTCGGCCAGGGCGTCGGCGACGTCGGCCACCACCGCGACGGCGGTGGCCGGGGCCAGCCGGCGGTCCCGTTCCAGCCGGGTGCGCAGGTCGGTACCGCGCACCAGGTCCATCACCAGGGCGAGTTCGGTGCCGTCCACCACCAGGTCGTGGACGCCGACCACCCGGGGGTGGCTGAGGGACAGCAGCACGTCCCGCTCCCGTACGAAGCGGGTGACCAGTTCCTGGTCGCCGGCGAGGTCCTCGCGCAACAGCTTGATCGCGACCGGGCCCCGGGGTCCGTCACCCAGCCACACCGTGCCGGCGCTGCCCCGCCCGAGGATCTGGTGAGCGGTGTACTGACCGCCGATCTTCCGTCCCATGGCGACAAAGCTACGTGGCGGCACCCGGCTGACGGATCCCGAATGCGGTCAACTTTCACTTTCTTGAGGGAATTCGCCGGCGTTAAATCGACAAATCCCCGAACTCGCCCTGGAGAAAAGGAAGTTGGCGCGCTGATCCAGGACACCGCACCTCGGGGCGGCCCGGCCTCACTCGCTCGCGCTGCCGAGTTCCTCCATCCACTTCTTGGCCTCCGACAGCCAGTCCGTGGTGGTGTCCCACAGGCTCTTGCTCTGGTCCAGCCACTCGGGAACCGGGGTGAAGTTCCACACCAGCACCAGGATGACCACCACCAGCAGGATCATCACCAGACACCCCTTGAGGCAGCCCAGCCCCGGGATGCGGGTGGGGTTGGCGCTGCGCTGACGCGGCTGGCGCGGTTCCCTCTGGGGGCGCTGCGGCCTCGGCTCGTACCGGGGCTGCTGGGGTGGGGACGGCTGGGGCTCGTAGTGCTGCACCGGCCGCTGGCCGTACTGCTGCGGATACGACTGCTGGTACTGCTGCTGCTGTTGGCGGGGCCGCTGTTGCTGCTGGGGGCGCTGCCGCTGTGGCCGCCGGCGCAGCGGGTCCAACTGCGGGTCCACCGGCTGCACCTGGGTCTGCTCGTTGCGGTCCCGGGCCGCGCTCATCTGGCTCGCCCAGGGATGCGGCCCGGCCTGCTGGGGCGGCTCCCCGGGCACCGGGGGCATCACCCGCGTCGCGTTGGCGTCGTCGCCCGGGGGGTTCGGCGTTCCCGAACCACTGCCCTGGGGCAGCACGCTGGTGGCGTCCGGGTCGGTGGCCCCGGTCCGGGGCATCGCCCGGGTGGGCTCGGCGTCAGGGTTGCCGCTGCCGTGCGGCAGGGCCTGGGTGGACTCGCTGTCCGGTACCGAGGTCGGCGCCGGGTCGGGGGCCAGCATCGCGGCCACCCCCATGGCGGCGGCAGCTTGCTGGGCGGTGGCCCGCGCGCCGACACCCCCGGCGACGGTACGCAGCGCCCGCGCCAGGTTGACGGCGCTGGGCCGCTGCTCCGGGTCCTTGCTGAGGCAGCGCTCGATGACCGTCCACAGGGGCTCCGGCACGCCCTGGGGGCGGGGCGGGGGCTCGGACAGGTGGCGCTGGAGCACCTGGAGGGAGGAGTCCCCGGTGAACGGCGGGTTGCCGGTGATGACCTCGTACAGCAGGATGCCGGCGCCGTAGATGTCCACGGCGGAGGTCTGCGGCCGGCCCTCGGCGGACTCGGGGGCGACGTAGGCCGGGGTGCCGACGAACTGGTCGGCACGGGTCAGGCCCGGGGAGTCCGCGAGGCGGGCGATGCCGAAGTCGGTGAGCATCGGGCGCATGGCGCCGCTCTGGTCGCTCACTCCGGCCAGCAGCACATTGGCCGGTTTCAGATCCCGGTGGACGATCCCGTCGGCGTGACTGGCGGCGAGGGCGTCGGCGACCTGCGCGGTGAGCAGGGCGGCGGCCACCGCGGAGAGGGGACCGTTCTCACGCAGGTAGCGGTGCAGGTCGGGACCGTCGATCAGGTCCATCACCAGGGCCAACAGGTCGCCCTCGACGACCAGGTCCCGGGTGCGGACGATGTTGGGGTGGGTGAGCCGCAGCAGCACCGAGCGTTCCTGGAGGAAGCGCATCACCACGTCGGGGTCGTGCGCCAACTCCTCCTTGAGCACCTTGATGGCCACCGGCTCGCCGGCCGGCACCCCCTCGGGCGTGCTCTCCCCTGGTGGGGCCCCCTGCCGGGCGCGCCAGACGGTGCCCGTGGCGCCGCGTCCGAGCGGCTCCTCAAGGAAGTACTTGCTGCCTACCGGCCGCACGTCATGCGCTCCCTGGTCTCGTACTGCAATCCCACTCGGTCCCGCTCACTGTACGGGGCTCCCGCAAGCCTTCCACCGGCCTCGGTGACGTGAACAGGCGGGGTGGTGGGCGGGCGACGGACTCCGGCCGCGAGCCGGCCAGGGCCGTGTCCGAAGGGACGTTCATGGTGGGCCACCGGGTTCCCCCGGTGACGTGTCCGAGACAGATCACGCCCGACGTACCGGTGGCGGTGACCGCTTTTCGTTCGCTGGTGAGAGAACCGTGACCGAAGAGCGAACACCCCGGATTCCGTCCAAGATCGGTAAGCTCTGGGCCCGGCCGACTGTGGGCACCGGGTGGCAGGATGCCCACAGCACCCAGGACCAGGACGGCTCACCGAGCCGCCCCGGCGGGGTCCGCCACAGCTCCAGACCGGGAAGAGGGGACGGGGAAGGCCGATGCAGATCCGGCTCACTGTCGTGTCAGGGCCCCGTGCCGAAGGTGGCGCGGCCAGCGACGTACTGGTGACGGCACCGGCGGGCACCCCGATGAGCGCGGTCCTGCGCTCGCTGCGCTCGGCCCTGCCCAGCTCCCTCCCGGCACCCCAGGACTCCCCCGAGTCCCCCGCCTCGGCGGACACCACCCCGGTGTACGTCGGACGGCGGCGACTGGACCCGGACCGCCAACTGCTGGGCGAACCGCCCCTGTTGGAAGGCGCCCTGCTGTCCCTGCACGCCCCCTCGCCCCCCACCGCCCTCGCCGATCCGGGGGCCGCCCTGACCGCGTACGGCGCGGCCAAGGCCCGGCTACGGGTGGTGGCCGGACCGGACGCCGGAGGGGTGCACCTGCTCCAGGGGGGCCGGGTGCTGCTCGGGCGCAGCGCCGACGCCGACGTACCCCTGGACGACCCCGACGTGTCCCGGTTGCACTGCGCCATCACCGTCTCCGGCGAGGGCGCGGCCACCGTGATCGACCTCGGCTCCACCAACGGCACCACCCTGGACGGCGTACCGGTGGGCGACAGCCCCCGCCCCTTCCGCCCGGGCGCGACCCTGCGGCTGGGCCAGTCCGCGCTGCGGCTCGCGGAGTTGAGCCCCCGCCCTACGGCCCCCGGCGCACCGCCCGAGGACACCGTCACCCGGGCCCGGGCCGTGGTCCTGCCCAGCCTGCCGAACAGCCCCGACGGCGAGGGCCGCCTGGTGGTACGGCTGTCCGGGGCCGGCGCCTCGCCCCAGGGGTCCGAACCGGCATCCGGCCCCGACCCGCACTCCCCCGCGTCCGAGCCCCCACCGGAGCCGCCCCGAACTCCGCGGTACCCGCCAGGGCGCCAGCCCCAGCGGCAACCGCCCCGGGGCCAGACCGTGCGCGGGCTGGGCGGCACCGACCTGGAGCCATCCGAGGAGCGCCCGCGCGCCCGGGGGTTGGGCTCCTGGGCCCGCCGTATCGCCGGGGGGCGCCCCCCGGAGGGCGGGACCGTACCGGCCTCCGCCCGGCCGGAGCCGGAACCGGTCCCCGAACCCGAGCACCCGCGCTGGCCGGACCCGGCCACCCTGCTGCTGACCGCACTGGGCCCCGGGCCCCGACTGTGGGAGCGGGGGGTGGGCCACCCCGACGCGTTGACGCTGCGGCTGGGCCACCTCACCCCGCCCCGGGGGCCGGCCGAACCCCTGCTGGTGGACCTGGCCCGGGACGGTTCGCTGGGGGTGGCCGGCCCGAGGCCCCGGCTGATGTCGGTGGCCAGATCGCTGCTGGCCCAACTGACCGCGCTGCACCCGCCGTCCGCCCTACGGCTGGTGCTGCTGGCCCCGGAACGCGGAGCGGTCGCGGAGTGGTCCTGGTTGGGGTGGCTTCCCCATCTGCGCCCCCGGGCGGGACAGGACTGCCGGCTGCTGCTGGCCCACGACCGTCGCCAGACCGAGGCCCGGGTCGGCGAGTTGCTGCGCGAGTTGGAGGACCGGGGCGACCATCCGCCACGGGAGGCCCCCTCGACGGTGCTGGTCGTCGACGGCGACCCGGGGACGGCGGACCTGCGGCGGCGGGTGGCCCGACTGGTGCGCGAGGGGCCGCACTCGGGAGTGCGGGCGCTCTGCCTGGGCGAGGCGCCGGCGGCCACCGCGACCAGCCCGGCCATCGAGGCCCTGCACAGGGCACGGGAGAGCTGTCCGGTGCTGCCGGACTGCACGACGGTGGCCCAGCTCAGTGGCGACGTGGCCACCTCGGTACGGCTGTACCGGTGCGGCCCGGACGGCGAGCCGGCCGCCACCCACTCCACCTCCGCCGTGGTGGACGCGGTGTCCCCGACCTGGACCGAGCGGTTCGCCCGCGCCCTGGCCCCCCTGCGGGAACCGGAGGTGCGCGAGGCCGGCGGGCTGCCCGCCGCCCGTACCGAACTCCCCCGGGGCAGCCGCCTGTTGGACGAACTGGGCCTGGCCAGGGCCACTCCCACCGCGCTGTTGGCCCGCTGGTCCGCGCCCGGCCCCGAGCACCATCCCGGACGGGCCCGGGTGGTCCTCGGGGCGGGGGTGCGCGGCCCGGTGGGGCTGGAGCTGACCCCTGGGCGCCCGCACCTGGGTATCCGTGGCCAGGCGGGTACCGGCAAGTCGGAGCTGCTGCGCGTGGTGGCCGCCTCCCTGGCGGCCGGTGAACGCCCCGGCGCCCTGGAGCTGCTGCTGGTGGACGGACGCGGCGAGAGCGAGGGGCTGGCCGGTTGCGCGGAGCTGCCCCATGTGTCGGGCCACCTGGTGGCGACCGAGCCAGGCCGGATGCGGGAGTTCGCCCAGTCGCTGAGCGGTGAACTGAAGCGCCGGGCCGCGCTGTTGGACGGGGAGCCGCTCACCGGCCCGGGCGACGAGCCGAGGGTGGTGGCGCCCCGCCGCCCCTCCGAGCCCGCCCCGACGTCGGAGGGGTCAGCCCTGGACGGGGCCGGCCTGTCCCGGCTGGTGGTGCTGGTGGACGACCTCGACATACTGCTGTCCCCCGCGCTGGGCAACCCCGGCCGCCCGGCCGCCGGATCGGTGGTGCGGGCGCTGGAGGGCGTCGTCCGGGAGGGCGCGCGACTGGGCGTTCACCTGGTGATGACGACCGGTCGCCCGGAGTTGTCGGCCGACTCCGAGGTCGCCCGGGCGGTGTCCTGGTGGGCCGATCTGAGTGCCGCTCCGGCCCCGGTGGGCCGGGGTGTGCTCAGCGGTCGCGGCGACCACTGGTCGTTCCAGGGGGCCCGGGTGACCGGTCGGATACCCCGAACGGGCACACTGCGTCCGACGGTCGTGCCCTGGGACTGGGCGCGCGCCGGGGATTCCCCCGCCCGACGACCCGTACGCGAGCTGGGCAACGGTCCGACGGACCTTGCGCTGCTGGCGAGCGCGGTGTGCCGTGCGGCGGAGTCCCAGCACAACGGCAGGTCACGGACCGGTCAAGAAGCGGGTGCCGGCCCTGACAGAGCTATTGCAGGGCCCCGCGATCCGGGCTAGGACTGTCGCACTGCAGCCACGGCGCGGCCTCACGGGGGTGATCATGGTCGCGCCACATAAATGGGGACGGTAATTCATGCACAAAAGCGGGTCTTTGGGATCTTCGTCGGCTACTTCGCGTGTCAGGCACACCGCTCTCGCCCTGGCCGCTCTGACCGCGCTGTCGCTGACCACGACAGCCTGCGGCGGTGGCGACGACGACAAGGACGGAGCCTCCGACCAGAAGGTCACGGTTAAGTTGCCCAAGCTGGACGGGCAGAAACTTCAGGTGGCCGCCGTGTGGACGGGCCCCGAGCAGAAGAACTTCCGCAAGGTCCTGGACGAGTTCGAGGAGCGCACGGGCGCCGAGGTGCAGTTCGTGCCGACCGGCGACAACGTCGCGACCTTCGTGGGCTCCAAGATCGAGGGAGGCAAGGCGCCCGACGTGGCGATGCTGCCCCAGGTGGGCGTGCTCCGGCAGTTCGCCGAGAAGGGCTGGACCAAGCCGCTGGGCGCTGACGCCAAGGCCCAGCTGACCAAGAACTTCTCCAAGGGCTGGCAGGACCTCGGCAGCCACAAGGGCAAGCAGTACGGCGTCTACTTCAAGGCCGCCAACAAGTCCCTGATCTGGTACAACACCAAGGCCCTGGAGTCCGCCGGCGTCGGCGAGTCCAAGACCTGGAAGGAGTTCCTGCAGAACTCCGCCACGATCTCGGACTCCGGCGTGCCCCCGGTCTCGGTGGGTGGCGCGGACGGCTGGACGCTGACCGACTGGTTCGAGAACGTCTACCTCTCCCAGGCCGGGCCGGAGAAGTACGACCAGCTGGCCGAGCGCAAGATCAAGTGGACCGACCCGTCGGTGAAGAAGGCTCTGACCACCCTGGGTCAGCTGTTCGGCAAGAAGCAGCTGCTGGCCGGCGGCAACAAGGGCGCCCTGCAGACCGACTTCCCGACCTCGGTGACCCAGACCTTCTCGGGCGGCGACAGCCCGAAGGCGGCCATGGTCTTCGAGGGCGACTTCGTCGGCATCAACATCCAGGACACCAAGTCGAAGATCGGCACCGACGCCAAGGTGTTCCCCTTCCCGGCGGTGGGCTCGGACTCCCCGGTGGTGACCGGTGGTGACGTGGCCGTGGCGCTGAAGAAGAGCAAGGGTGCCGAGGCCCTGATGACCTTCCTGGCGTCGACCGACGCGGCGTCCCTGTGGGCCGAGGCCGGTGGCTTCATCTCCCCCAACAAGGAGATGAAGATGTCCGCGTACCCGAACGACGTGCAGCGGGACATCGCCAAGGCCCTGATCGCGGCCGGTGACGACTTCCGCTTCGACATGTCCGACCAGGCCCCGGCCGCCTTCGGTGGCACCAAGGGCCAGGGCGAGTGGAAGGCGCTGCAGGACTTCCTGCGTAAGCCCTCCGACGTGGCGGGCGCGCAGAAGGCTCTGGAAGCAGCCGCGGCCAAGGCGTACAAGGACTGAGCCCCATGTCGTCGAATCTCCAGGTCGCCCCCGACGGGGGCGACCCCACCTCGCCTGCCGGCGAATCGGGTCCGGTGAAAGCCACACCGGCGCGCAAGGGGGTGATGGGCACCCGGCCATGGATAGCCGCCTGCTTCCTGCTGCCCGCGCTGCTCCTCCTCGGCGCGCTGGTGGTCTACCCCATCGGCTTCTCGATCGTCCGCAGCTTCTTCGACTCCTCGGGTTCCTTCAGCGGCGACCACTTCGTCGGCCTGGAGAACTACGGGGAGGTCTTCACCGACTCCAGCACCCTGACCGCGTTCAAGAACACCGCGATCTGGGTCGTGGTGGCGCCCGCGATCGCCACCTCGCTCGGTCTGATCTTCGCGGTGCTGACGGACCGCGTCCGGTGGGGCACCGCCTTCAAGTTGATCATCTTCATGCCGATGGCCATCTCCATGCTGGCCGCCGGGATCATCTTCCGGCTGGTGTACGAGCAGGAGCCGGACCGTGGTGTGGCCAACGCGATGTGGGTGTCGATCCACGACACCTTCACCGACTCCTCGGCCTGGCCGGGCGCCCGGCCTCGGCCCAACGGCGACCTGGCCGCCAACAAGGACGGGTCGTTCCTCACCAAGGACGGGGTCAACGCCGGTGACCCGGCGAACCTGCCCCTGGTAGGCGTACCGCCGAAGGACGTGGAGAAGGCCAAGCAGGCGGCCCCCGCCAAGGGGCAGACCGGAAAGGTCACCGGCACCGTCTGGCTGGACTTCTCCCCGGGCGGTGGCGGCAAGCCGGACGTGATCGACACCCAGGAGAAGGCCCTGGCCGGGATCACCGTGGAGGCGGTCAAGAGCGGCAAGGTGGTCGCCTCCACCACGACCGGTGAAGACGGGCGGTACGAGCTTCCGGCCAAGGCCGAGGGGGCGCAGCTGCGGTTGCCCGCCTCGAACTTCGCCGAGTCGTACAACGGCGTCGACTGGCTCGGCCCGACACTGGTCACCCCGTCGATCATCGCCTCGTTCATCTGGATGTGGGCGGGCTTCGCCATGGTGCTGATCGCGGCGGGTCTGGCCGGAATGCCCAGGGAACTGCTGGAGGCGGCCCGGGTGGACGGCGCCAGTGAGTGGCAGGTGTTCCGAAAGATCACCGTCCCCTTGCTGGCTCCGGTGCTCGGAGTGGTGCTGGTCACGCTGATGATCAACGTGCTCAAGGTCTTCGACCTCGTGTACATCATCGCGCCCGGCGCCACTCAGGAGGACGCCAACGTGTTGGCCCTGCAGCTGTACCTCTCGCTGTTCGGCACCGACACCAACCAGGGTCTGGGCTCGGCCATCGCCGTCATTCTGCTGCTGATGGTGGCGCCGATGATGGTGTCCAACATCCGTCGGCTGCGAAGGGAGAAGCGCCGATGAGCGTCGCTACCGACACAACGACAGTGGAGGGCGGGGCGCTTGACGCTCCGACCGGACCTCCCCGGAAGTCCTCGGCGGCGTCCCGTCTGGCCCGGCTGACCGGCAGTACGGCGGTTCGCTTCTTCCTGGTCGTCATCGGACTGCTGTGGCTGATGCCCACGGTCGGTCTGCTGACCTCCTCGTTCCGGGATCCGGCGGACATCGCCTCCTCGGGCTGGTGGACGGCCTTCGGCTCCAGCTCGTTCCCGTGGATCGTGGACCTCGGTCAGCTGACCGGGGCGAACTACGACTCCCTGCTGGGCAACGCGGCGATCACCGACTCGCTGTGGGTGACCCTGGCCATCACCATCCCCTCCACCCTGCTGGTGGTGGTGGTCGGCGCGGCGGCGGCCTACGCCTTCGCGTGCCTGGACTTCCCGGGCCGCGACTGGTGGTTCCTGCTGGTGGTCGCCCTGCTGGTGGTGCCGGTGCAGGTGGCGCTGCTGCCCGTGGCGAAGCTGTTCAACATGATGGGCATCTTCGAGACCACTCTCGGTGTGGTGCTGTTCCACACCGCGTTCGGTCTGCCGTTCGCCATCTTCCTGCTGCGCAACTTCTTCGCGGAGATCCCCAAGGAACTCCTGGAGGCGGCGCGGCTGGACGGCGCGGGCGAGGTGCGGCTGTTCTTCCGGGTGATCCTGCCCCTGGGCGGCCCGGCGATCGCCTCGCTGAGCATCTTCCAGTTCCTGTGGGTCTGGAACGACATGCTGGTGGCGTTGATCTTCGCTGACTCCGGTTCGCCACCGATGACGGTGGCGCTCCAGCAGCAGGTGCGCCAGTTCGGCAACAACATCGATCTGCTGGCGTCGGGAGCCTTCGTCTCGATGGTGATCCCGTTGGCGGTCTTCTTCGCCTTCCAGCGCCAGTTCGTGTCGGGCATGATGGCGGGCGCGGTGAAGTAGCAGCGGTGAAGTAGCACCTCACCACGCGTCGACCAGAGCGGCGGGGAACGGATTCCGTTCCCCGCCGCTTTCGTGTACCCGACGCCCGGCCGTACGACAATCCCCCGAAACGGCGAGCCCTTGGTCGACAGCTGATCGCGCGCTGGCTACCGTGACATCAGACGGACATTAGGGATGTAAGCCACAATCTTCACGGTCGAAGCCGCGCGGCCACCCAGTGTGACCGGCCGCCGGAAGACCGGAAGCGTCGGCTGACCTCCTCCGACCCCTCCTGGCTCCGACCCGTGGAAGTGCCGTGCCTCGCTTCAGCGTCATCGTCCCCGCCCACCAGGTGCAGCCCTACCTGCACGAGTGCCTGGACTCCGTTCTTCAACAGTCGTTCCGTGACCTTGAGTTGATCGCGGTCAACGACCACTCCCCCGACTCCTGCGGGGAGATCATCGACGAGTTCGCCGCGGCCGACCCTCGGGTACGCCCGGTCCACCTCCGCCAGAACGTCGGCCTCGGCCCGGCCCGCAACGCCGGCCTGGAACTGGCCACCGGCGACTACGTACTGTTCCTGGACAGTGACGACAGCCTGGCGCCCGGCTCCCTCCGCGCCATCTCCGACCGGCTGGCCGAGACCCACGACCCCCAGGTGCTGATCTACGACTACGCCCGCACCTACTGGTACCGCCGCACCACACGGAACATCCGGGCCGAGCTGCTGGAACAGCGCGACCCCCAGGTGTTCCGCCTCACCGAACGCCCGGACCTGCTGAACCTGCTGATGGTGGTCTGGAACAAGGCCTACCGCCGGGACTACGTCCTGCGCGAGGGGTTCAGCTTCCCTCCCGGCTACTACGAGGACACCCCCTGGACCTATCCCGTCCTGCTGAACGCCCACACCATCGCCACCCTGGACCGGGTCTGCGTCCTCTACCGGCAGCGACGCAACGGCAACATCCTGGGCACCACCAGCGACCGCCACTTCGACGTCTTCGACCAGTACGACCGGGTGTTCGCCCACCTCTCCACCCGCCCCGAACTCGACGTCTGGCGGGCGGTGTTGTACGACCGCATGGTCGACCACCTCACCACCATCTACAAGAGTCGCGGACGCGTACCCCGGGAGAGCAGGGCGGAGTTCTTCCGCCGCAGCCGGGACCACGCGAGGCGGTACCGGGTACCGGGCGGCGAGGGGAACGAACTGCGCGACCCGGGCAGCCTGCGGCACCTCCTGGTCCTGCTGGGCGCCCGCCGCACCTACCACGTCCTGGGTCGGGGCCGTCTCTTGACGAAACGATTCCGCAACTGGGTGCGCGCACGCCGCCGTGGAACGCGTCAGCGGGCCCTGCGCGCCTACTACGCGTACCAGCGGAAGCTACCGCTCGACCCGAACCTGGCCCTGTTCGCCGCCTACTGGAACCGTGGCTACTCCTGCAACCCCGCCGCCATCGAGGCCAAGGCGCGCGAACTGTCCCCCGGTCTCCGCACCCTGTGGGCCACCACCGAGGAGTACGCCGACACCCTGCCCGAGGAGGTCACCAGGGTGCACCCCGGCTCCTGGGCCTACTGGCGCGCACTGGCCCGGGCGAAGTACCTGGTCAACAACGTCAACTTCCCCACCGAGCAGGTCAAGCGCCCCGGCCAGGTGTACCTCCAGACCCACCACGGCACCCCGCTGAAGCACATGGGCATCGACCTCCAGGACCACCCCGCCGCCGCCGGAATGAGCTTCCGTCAGCTGCTGCGCCGGGTCGACCGCTGGGACTACAGCCTGTCCTCCAACCGGCACTCCACCCTCGTCTGGGAACGGACCTACCCCTCCCACTACACCAGCTGGGAGTACGGCTATCCCCGCAACGACGTCTTCCAGAACGCCACCGAGGAACGGGTGGCCGAGATCCGGCGCTCCCTGGGCATCCCCTCGGGCACCATGGCCCTGCTCTACGCGCCCACCCACCGTGACTACCAACGCACCCAGCACCCCCACCTGGACCCGGAGAACCTGGCCCGTGCCCTGGGCCCGGGCTTCGTCATCCTGACCCGCAGCCACTACTTCAACCGCTGCCCCGACGGTACGGAGCCGGAGGACCGGACCGGGGTGATCGACGTGTCCCGCCACCCCTCGGTGGAGGAACTCTGCCTGGCCTCCAACGCGCTGGTGACCGACTACTCCTCGCTGATGTTCGACTACGCCAACCTCGACCGGCCGATCGTGATCCTCGCCGACGACTGGGAGGCCTACCGCGCGGCCCGGGGCACCTACTTCGACCTGATGGCGACTCCCCCCGGCCTGGTGGCCCGCAGCGAGGAGGAGCTGACGGACATCTTCGCGACCTCCGCCTGGCACGGTCCCCACTCCGCACGGCTCCGGGCGGCCTTCAGGGAGCGGTTCTGCACCCTCGACGACGGACGGGCGGCCGAACGCGTGGTCCGCGCCCTGTTCCTGGACGGTCAGGACGTTCCCCCGGTGGTCCCCCTGGAGCGGCGCACCCCCGCGCCACTGCCTCCGGCCGACCGGCCCGTGGACCCCAAGCCCATCCCGGGCCCCCTCAGCGAGCGGACCGCCCAGCGACATCCGTGAACCAGTGGTACGGCCGGGCCCCCTCGACGACGTGCTCGTCGAGGGGGCCCGGTGGGTTCGGGTGTTGGTCCGGCACCGGTTCAGGGCTGGGCCAGCGGCGGTTCAGCGCCCGGACCGGCGGTCCCGGACTCGTACCAGCGCCCGGGCCACCACGGGCGGGGTAAGGTCCACCGCCCAACGGCGCCAGGCCGGACGGCGCCCCCTGCCCGGGGTGCGGGTGGCACCGGAGGGCTTGGGCCCCAGCTCCCCGCCCCGGGGCCGGCTCTCCTCGTACCGGGACCTCGGCAGCGGGGGCGGGGTGGCTTTCCGCCCGTTCACCAGCAACAACGGCTGGCCGGCCACCCGCTGGGTGCTCAACCGGCATCCGACCCGTTCCTCCAGGTCCTGACGCAGCGCGGCCCGCAGGGGCTCGGGGTCGCCCCAGGTGCCGTAGAACTTGTGCCCGCTCACACAGATCGGCCTCAGGCCCCCCTCCAGCACCGCGCCCCAGGTCGCGCAGGCCACCCCGGGGGTGTGCTCGGAGCGGTAGTCGTCGAGCACCACCAGGCCGTCCGGCCTCAGTGCCTGGCGGGCCGCCTCGATGTCGCCGCGCACATGCTCGTACAGGTGCGAGGCGTCCACGTGGACGAAACGGCAGCTGCCGGGCTCCACCCGCTGGGGCACGACCGAGGTGGGCGCCTGGATCACCCGGGGCAACGTGGGATGGAACGCCAGGTAGTTGGCCTCGAAGGACTGCCGGGTCAGGGTGGCGTAGGAACCGCGGTTCTCCTGGAGGTTGCTCTCGTCCTCGGGGTCGGTGCCGAACAGGTCGACCACGGTGAAGTGCTCTTCCGACCGGAGGTAGGCGGCCATCAGCACGGCGCTCTTGCCCTGGTAGGCGCCCAACTCCAGCAGGTCACCGATCACTCCCTCCCGGCGCTGCCGACGCAGCAGCCAGTCGAAGAGGAGCACGTCCGTGCCGTACAGCCAGCCGGGGATCTCCTCGAAGTTCCGGGGCTCGGCCGGCTGCCGCCGGTCAACTCCCTCAGAGATGGTGGTCATGCTGAGCCTCCTCGTCGGCTGTCCGTCAACTCTCGAACTCGTTCGCCCCGGGCCTCCCGGGACGTTCCTCGGCCCTCCCCGGTCACCAGCCAGCGGGGCAGCGACGGCTCCACCAGGGGCCGGACCAGCCGCCTCACCGGTACCGCGCACAGCAGCACGCCCAGAGCCACGGCGCCCAGCGTGCTGAGCGCCAACACCGGCAGTCCGCCCCCCACCATCGTGTCGTAGCCCCCGCAGCCCTGCACGGTCTTCACCAGCAGCCCGTGGAGCAGGTAGGGGTAGAGGGTGACCGCGCCCAGCGCGGTGAAGGCGGTACGCCGCCGGGGCACCAGTGCCAGGAAGGCGGCCACCAGCACCGCCCCCACGGCGAAGATCGCCAGCCGGGTCAGGAGGTAGCCCGGGACGGCGGTGTTCAGCTCCCGGTGGTCGTAGGTCATCAGCAGCCACCCGGCGCTGAGCCGGGGGGCCAGCCAGTAGGCGCCGACCAGGGCGGAGGGCATCACCACCAGGGCCAGCCAGCGGGCCAGCGGCGTACGCAGGGGCCGCAGCAGTTCCGGCCGCAGCCGGGTGCCCAGCACGAACCAGGGCAGGAACATCAGCACCCTGGACAGCGCCAGCTCGTCCCCGGTGTCGGTCAGCCCCGCCCCCAGGGAGACCAGGGCGGCCACCACCACGGGGTACCGGATCCCGCGCCACAGGGGGACGGTCAGCCGCCACAGGAACAGCGCCAGCAGGAACCAGCACAGGTAGGTCGGCACGGTGGGGGTCACCGCGAACGGCCGGTCCATGACCACGACGTACGCCGCGCTGTAGAGGACCTCGAAGGCCAGGTAGGGCAGCAGGACCCCGCTCACCAGCCGCACCAGCTGGTCCGGTCGCCCGGTGAAGCTACGCGAGAAGTAGCCGCAGATCAGCACGAAGGCCGGCATGTGGAAGGCGTACAGAGTGAGGTACAACGCCTCCGCCACCCGCGAACTCTGCGCGAACGGCGCCCAGTTGTGGCCCACCACCACCAGGATCACCAGCAGGAACTTGGCGTTGTCGAAGAACGGGTCGCGGGTGGCCCGCGAGGAGATCGCGGTCGCCCCCAACCCACGGGAGCGCCGCGCCGGCACCCGCGTCGTCTCGGTCAGCTGGGCCGTCACCGGTCACCCCCCGCCTGGTCACGCCGGTCGGGGCACACGGGGGCGGGCCGCCCGGGAACGCCGTCCGGGGACGCGACGGCCGGGTCACGGGGGAGACGGGTCACGGTAGTCACCCGACGAACATATGGGCGCTTCCTCGCACATCCGAACAAACCCGCCTGAAAGGCCGGTGGATGTCCCCCATTTAACGCTCACCGACCTGGCCGAGCCGCGAACGCGGCGAGGACCTGCCCGGCGACGGGAGCCGCACCGCAGCCCGGGATACGGCCCCGGAACGCGGTCCGCCCCCGAGGGGTTCCCTCGGGGGCGGACCGGCGTCGACGACCTGGTTGACGAACCGTCAGCGGTTGCTGCGCAACAACATGCGCATGGTGCGCATGGCCACCGACAGGTTGGCCAGGTCGAAGGTGTCGGAGGACTGGATCTCCTCCAGCGTGGCCCGGGCACGGCCCAGGATCGCCGCGTTCTTCTCCTCCCACAGCGCGTACCGCTCGTCCGGGGAGGCGGTGGCGTCGCCCTCGCTGAGCACGTCGGCCGCGATCAGCTGGTGGGCGGCGTATAGGTCCTCGCGGATCGCCGAACGGGCCATCGACTGCCAACGGTCCCCGCGCGGCAACTCGCTGACGCGCTCCTGGAGTTGGGTGATCCGCAGCCGGTCCGCCAGGTCGAAGTAGACCTCCGCGACGTCCAGCAGCTCCTTGCCCGTACGGTCGGCCACCGCCACCACGTCGAGGGCGGGGAAGGCCGCCGAGAAGCCGGCGACCTTGGACGCCAGCTCCACCGGGACCCCGGCCTCGGTCAGCTCGTCCAGCACCTTCTCGTACCACTGCTGGTCGTCGCCGCGCAGCAGCTTGGGCAGCTCCGCCCAGACCTGGGAGACGCGCTCGCTGAAGACCGAGACGGTCTCGTCCAGCTTCAGCGGCTGCGGCCGGTTGTTCAGCAGCCAGCGGGTGCCCCGCTCGACCAGCCGTCGCGTGTGCAGCCGGACCCGGGTGAGCACCTGGGCGTCCACCTGGTTGTCCAGCGCCTCCACGGCGTCCCAGATGCCCGCCAGGTCGAAGATGGCCCGGGCGGCGGTGTGCGCCCGGACGATCTCCTCGATGCTGGCCCCCGACTCCTCCTGCATCCGGTGCAGGAAGGTCGAACCACCGGTGTTGACCGTGTCGTTGACCAGCAGGGTGGTGACGATCTGCCGGATCAGGGCGTGGTGGCGGATCTCCTCCGCGAACCGCTCCCGCAGCGGCACCGGGAAGTACGCCAGGGCCAGGTCCTGGAGGTAGGGGTCGTCCGGCAGGGAGGTGTCCACCAGCTCCTTGGCCAGCGTGATCTTGGTGTACGCCAGCATCACGGCCAGCTCCGGCTGGGTCAGCCCCTCACCGGCGGTCAGCCGCTCCTTGACCTGGCGGTCGTTGGGCAGGAACTCCAGGCCCCGGTTGAGCATCCCCTGCCGGGACAGCGACCGCATGTGGCGCTGGTGGGCGTGGAGGAGGCTGGGCGCCTGCTCGACCGCGTTGGCCAGGGAGACGTTCTGCGCGTAGTTGTTGCGCAGCACCAGCTCGCCGACCTCGTCGGTCATCTCGGCCAGCAGGGCGTTGCGCTGCTTGACCGTCATGTCGCCGTTGCCCACCACCGAGTTCAACAGGATCTTGATGTTGACCTCGTGGTCGGAGATGTCCACACCGGCGCTGTTGTCCAGCGCGTCGGTGTTGATCCGGCCCCCGTTGCTGGCGAACTCGATACGGCCCAGCTGGGTGCAGCCCAGGTTGCCGCCCTCGCCCACCACCTTGACCCGCAGGTCCTGGCCGTCCACCCGGATCGCGTCGTTGGCCTTGTCGCCGACATCGGCCTGGGACTCGGTGGAGGCCTTCACATAGGTGCCGATACCGCCGTTCCACAGCAGGTCGACCGGGGCGGTGAGGATGGCCCGCATCAGCTCCGGCGGGGTCATCTTGGTGACCTTCTCCTCCAGGCCGAGGGCACGCCGCACCTGGGGAGTGATGGACACCGACTTGGCGCTGCGGGAGTGGATGCCGCCGCCGGCGGACAGCTTGGAGGTGTCGTAGTCCTCCCAGGAGCTGCGCGGCAGGCGGAACATCCGCTGGCGCTCCGCGAAGGAGGTCGCCGCGTCCGGGTCGGGGTCGAGGAAGATGTGCCGGTGGTCGAAGGCGGCCACCAGCCGGATGTGCTCGGACAGCAACATGCCGTTGCCGAAGACGTCGCCGGACATGTCACCGACACCGACCACGGTGAAGTCCTCGGTCTGGGTGTCGTGACCCAGCTCCCGGAAGTGGCGCTTGACCGACTCCCAGGCACCCTTGGCGGTGATGCCCATGCCCTTGTGATCGTAGCCGGCCGAGCCGCCGGAGGCGAAGGCGTCCCCCAGCCAGAAGCCGTAGGCCTGGGCGACCTCGTTGGCGATGTCGGAGAAGGTCGCGGTGCCCTTGTCGGCGGCCACCACCAGGTAGGTGTCGTCGCCGTCGTGCCGCACCACGTCCTTCGGGGGCACCACCTCGCCACCGACGAGGTTGTCGGTGATGTCCAGCAGCCCGGAGATGAAGGTCTTGTAGCAGGCGATGCCCTCGGCCTGCCAGGCGTCGCGGTCCACCGAGGGGTCGGGCAGCTGCTTGCCGACGAACCCGCCCTTGGCGCCCACCGGCACGATGACCGTGTTCTTGACCTCCTGGGCCTTCACCAGGCCGAGGATCTCGGTACGGAAGTCCTCCCGGCGGTCCGACCAGCGCAGTCCACCACGGGCCACCTTGCCGAACCGGAGGTGGACGCCCTCCACCTTCGGGGAGTAGACCCACACCTCGTACTGCGGCCGGGGGGCGGGCAGGTCGGGGATCTTCCGGGGGTCCAGCTTGAGGGAGAGGTACGAGTGGGGCCGGCCCTCGCCGTCGTCACCGCTGCCCTGGAAGTAGTTGGTGCGCAGGGTGGCGTCGATCACGGTGAGGAAGGAACGCAGGATACGGTCCTCGTCCAGGCTGACCACCTGGTCCAAGGCGCCGTCCAGTTCCTCCCGCAGTCCGTCGGTCAGCTCGTAGCCGGCGCCGGCCCGGCTGGGGGCCATCCGCGCCTCGAAGAGGTTCACCAGCAGCCGGGTGGTGTGGACGTTGTTGCGGAGGGTGTCCTCCATGTACTTCTGGCTGAAGGTGGCGCCGGCCTGCCGCAGGTACTTGGCGTAGGCGCGCAGCACCACGGCCTGACGCCAGGTCAGCCCGGCCGCCAGGACCAGGGCGTTGAAGCCGTCGTTCTCGGCCTCCCCGGTCCACACCGCGGCGAAGGTCTCCTGGATACGGTCCCGGGCGTCGTCGCCCAGTTCCTTCGTCAGGTGGGACGGCAGCCGCAGACCGAAGTCGTAGATCCAGGCGCGGCTGCGGTCGGAGGGCCGCAGTTCGTAGGGCCGTTCGTCGACCACCTCGACGCCGAGGGCCTGGAGGATGGGCAGCACCGCCGACAGCGACACCGGCCGGCCGCTGCGGTAGATCTTGAAACGGCGCTCCCCGGGAGCGGCGCCCAGCGGCTCGTAGAGGCTCAGGGCGAAGTCCTCGGCCCGCTCGGAGCCGTCGTGCTCGGACGGTTCCGAGGCACCGTCCGGCTCCTGCAACTCCCTCAGCTGCTGGAGGTGCTGGAGGTCGGCGACGGCGGCCCGGGGGGAGAAGTCCTCCTTGTACCCCTCGGGGAAGGCCTGGCTGTAGTGGTGCGCCAGCTCGGCGGCCCGCTCCTCACCGCACTCGGACACCAGGGCCTCGGCGAAGCCGTCCGCCCAGGAGCGGGCGGCCTCGGCCAACCGTGCCTCGATGCGGTCGCACTCCTCGTCGGTGAGCTGGGCCAGGGCCTGCCCCGGCTCCACCCGGACCACGAAGTGCAGCCGGGAGAGCACCGACTCGGTGTTCCAGACGGTGAAGTCGACGTTGGTGCCGCCGAGTTCCTCGGTGAGGATGTCCACCAGCCGCAGCCGTACGGAGGTGGTGTAGCGGTCGCGGGGGAGGTAGACCAGCGCGGAGTAGTAGCGGCCGTACTCGTCCTGGCGCAGGTAGAGCCGCAGCTTGCGGCGCTCCTGGAGGTACAGCACCGAGGTGACGATGCCGCGCAGTTCGTCCACCGGGATCTGGAACAGCTCGTCCCGGGGGTAGGTCTCCAGGATCTGCAGCAGGTCCCGCCCGTCGTGGCTGTCGGGGGTGAACCCGGAGGCGGCCAGGACCTCGGCGACCTTGCGGCGCACCACCGGGATGCGGCGCACCGACTCGTTGTAGGCGGAGGAGGAGAACAGGCCGAGGAACCGGCGCTCGCCGATGACGTTGCCCTGGGCGTCGAACTTCTTGACGCCCACGTAGTCGAGGTAGGAGCGGCGGTGCACGGTGGCCCGGGAGTTGGCCTTGGTCAGCACCAGCAGCTTGTGCTCGCGCGCCTTGGCCCGCACGTCGGCCGGGAGCCGGTTGAAGGAGGGGGACACCGGGTGCCCGTCCTCGGTCTCCCGCTGGGGGTCGGTCCGCAGGATGCCCAGCCCGGTGCCGGCGATCGCGCTGAGCGTCAGCCCCTCGCCGTTCTCCCCGCCCTGGTCCTCCAGCTCGTACTCGCGGTACCCCAGGAAGGTGAAGTGGTCGTCGGCCAGCCACTGCAGCAGCTCGCGGGCCTCCTCCACCTCCTGTTCACGCAGGTCGTCGGCGACCGGCTCGCTGGCCAGCTCCTCGGCGAGGCGCTCGGCGGCCGACCGCATCTTCTTCCAGTCCTCGACGGCCTCCCGTACGTCGGACAGCACCCCTCGCAGATCGCCGGTGATCCGCTTGTGGTCGTCCCGGTCGGTCTCGCGGTCGATCTCCACGTGGATCCAGGACTCGACCAACGCGTCGTGCGGCACCATCTTCTTGCCGGAGCCACCGATGGTGTGCGGGTCCTGTCCGGCGTCCAGCACCTCCAGGAGCTTGCCGGTCAGGTCCCGCCGGACCACCACCTGCGGGTGGATCACCACGTGGATGCCACGGCCCTCGCGGGTCAGTTCGTTGGTGACCGAGTCCACCAGGAAGGGCATGTCGTCCGTGACCACCTCGACCACGGTGTGGGTGCAGGCCCAGCCGTTCTCGTCCACCGAGGGCGCGTACACCCGCACGTTGGCGGTGCCCTGGGGACGTTCCTCGGCCAGCCGGTAGTGGGAGAGGGCCGCGCCGCAGATGTCCGCCGGGTCCCGTTCCTTGAGGTCCTCCGGTGCCGTGTGCAGGTAGTACCGCTGGAGGTACGCGCCAAGCGTGTCCGGGTCCATCCCGTGAGCGGAACTCCCCCCACTCGAACCCTGCTCAGCTACCCTTACGGCCTCAGCGAGCCGCTCGGCCTTTGCTTCGTCCAGCTTGGTCTGCATGTCCTCAGGCTCCTGTCGCGCGCCGTTGCGTGACGTCGAGAATGTGCGGGTGTGTCCGGCCGTCGAGGCCGCCGAGTCGTCGTCGACGCCGACTCGCGGACGGTGACTCCCGGTGAGGGACACTGGCGGCCGAATGGATCAGCGGCTGCCCGGGCGTCGTAACGCACCGGACGCGAGGCGGGGGCGTGACGACCCTCCTGGAATATCGCGCTGATCACGCGTAAAGGCTATCCCTTGGAAGCTGCGCGTCATGGGCCGAATCTGTACAAGTACCCGGAGCCAACTTTGACGGTTCGGACAGCAACACCGCCCTGACGCCCGCCCCAGCGGCGAACACCCGGGTACGGCACGGCCGTTCGCCCGAGCGCCTGTGACCACTCTCACCACGCGCCCGGGCGTGTGACCCCCCTCACCCCCTGCCGTCCAGCGCTATCTCCTGCGCCACCTCCACGGCTTGGGCGAGGCTGTCCACCACCGGCACCCCGGCCGCCTCCAGGCTGCTCCTGCTGTGGGAGCCGCCGGTGTAGAGCACGGCGGCGGCACCGACATGGGCGGCGGCGGTGGCGTCGTCCACCGCGTCCCCGATGACCACGGTGCGCCCCGGGCCGACGTCCTGCCGGGCCAACTCCGCCATGTGGCGGGCCATCTGCGCCGCCTTGGCCCCACCGGAGCGTTCCAGGGAACCGTCCACCCGGAGGAAGTGGTCGTCGATGGCGTGTGCCCGCACCAGGGGCAGCAGCCTGTCGTGCGGGGCGAGGGAGCACAGCGACTGGGTGTGGCCCTCCCCCGCCCAGTCGGCGAGCAGTTCGGCCGCGCCCTCGGCCAACCCCACGCCCTCCGCCTGCGCCCAGTAGTGGCGGTGGAAGATGGCGTCCATCGCCTCCCACTCCTCGTCGGTGGGCATCCGGCCCAGCAGCCTCTGGTAGAAGCGGGGCACGGGCACGCAGTACAGCTCGCGATAGCGCTCCAGGGTGATGGAGGGCATCCCCACCTCGGCGAACGCCGCGTTGCTCGCGGCCACCACGGCGTGGATGTCGTGCAGGAGGGTGCCGTTCCAGTCCCAGACGATGTGTGCGCCGCCCGCTCGGGGGGCGGATGCGTTCCCCAGTTCCATGACGACGACCGTACGTCGCTCCTCTGACAGGCGGCACCCCGCCGATCCACCCGGCGTGGTCACACCAGGTAGGCGATCTCCTGCGGGGCGTACCAGAGCAGTTCCCGCTCCCCGATCCGCTCCACCGGCTCGGGCGCGGCCTCCCGGTCGGGGCCGGGGTGGCGGGACAGGGCCTCGGCGGCCTCGGCCACCAGGGGGGCGTGGTCCGGGTCGTCGAGGTGGACGGCCCGGACCCGGTCCAGGGGCACCGGGGCCTCCAGCCGTACCCGGCCCGGGTCGTCGTCCTCCGGGGTGACGGTCCGCACCTCGGCGTCCGCCCACTCCACGGCGATCACCACCCGGCGGTGGTCGGGCTCCTCCCGGTCGTCGGCGAGCAGGCGGAGGCTGGCCTCGGCGGCCTGGTGCAGGGCCAGGTACTCCAACTCCTCCTGGTCCTCGGAGCCGGCCCACTCGCGCAGTTCCCCGGTGACCGCGTACCCGTACCTCGGCGCGGGCCCCAACTCGCCGGCCCCGTGGGCCTGTCGGAGCGCGGACAGCGTGAGCGGGAGGTAGACGCGCATCGGGGTTCCTTGTACGGCTCGGACCGGGCGGGATCGCGGTCAGCATACGGTCCGGCCGCCTGGCCTCCCCCGACTGGAGGGCGTGTGACCGGTGCCGGCCTCCCCCCGCGCGCTCCCTCGGTCGTGCGACGTCAACCCGAGCCCGGCAGCGCGGACACGCTCACCCTGGGAGGGACGGAAGGAACCGGCGCCTGTCCGCCGCGGACCGTTCCGGCAGGTCACGGCGGGGTGGGGTCAACCCGGCGATCGCCGTTCCCGCTGAGGGATGATCTTGGTGGCGGGCGCGACACCAACTCCCCGACGCATTGCGGCTGTTGGGGGACGGCGGCTACAACCACACAGAGCTACCGGCCGGTATCGCGCCGGTAGGGCCATTCACAGAACGGGGACCCATGATCCACACCGCCCAGCCTCCCGAGCCCGCGCGCACCCCGGTAGGCGACAGGCGAACCACCCGACGGGGGCCGGCCACCCGCCCCGCCGGACGGCACGACTCCCGCCGCCCGGCGCACCGGCGCCCCACCTCCACCGCCCTACGGCAGGCGGCCCAGCGGGAACGGGAGAGCCGCAGCCCCCACCGCTGGTTCGCCTCCCAACTGCTGACCGTCCTCAGCGGTCTCCGACCCACCCACTCCCTGCTGGGCCACATCCGGGGTATCGCCTACGAGCAGTTGTGCCGTCTGGCGCCCTACCAGCCCCTGCTGACCTCGGCCGTACGCCCACCACTCCCGGTACTCGCCGGCTTGGGCCGCACCCAGCCACGTGACGGGGTGATCGAGGCCTTCGCCCGAATCGCCGCTGGTGAACGGCAGTTGGCCATGGCCTTCCGCCTGGAGCTGTGCCCGGACCGTCGGTGGCGGTGCAGCGCCCTCGAACTGGACGGCGCCCGCCCCTGAGGGCACGTCCCGGGGCAGGGTGGCGGGCCGGCGCCGGGGACGACGGCCGGCGCCCCCTGGGAGGTGCGGCGCCGGGACCCCCTCCCGTCACGGTGCCGCACGCCGGGGCCGTCGCTTCGGGGCGGGGCAGCCCTTCGAGTCGGGACGCCGGGGGCCTCCTCGGGGTCCCGACCACTGCCGGGGGGCGGGCACCCGCGCCCCGGCTCCGCCACGCCAGAAGGGGAGCGCCCCAGGGACGTACGGTGCCCGCCCGGCCCAGCTCCGCCACGCCAGGAGGGGAGGTGAGTGCACCGGTCCGGCCCGCGACCGGGGGCCGAGGTCGGGGGGCACCAGGACCGGTGAACGTACGAGGGGCACGAGGGGCGGACCTGCCGGGTGGGTCGACTCCCCGTACCCACGTGGAAACGGAGGAGGGGCACGGCCCCCGGGAGGCCGAGCGACCGAGGGCGTCCGCGGTGGGAGGAGGGCGAGACTGCCGGCTGGGGAGCGCCGGACCCTGGGAGGCCAGTGAGTAGTTCCGGTGTCGTACGTCCGGGGCGGAGCAGGACGGACGAGGGGAGTCGCCGCGCCCCCCTTGGCAGCGGCCTTCGCCAGCGACTACGCGGCGAGGTGCGGCACCAGGACACGCGCGCCCCTCAGAGGTCCCGACAACACAACCCGTACCAGGGTGCGGCGCCTCCAACTCCCCCGGGCGGACAGGGCGTTCGGCGGCCACGGAAACCTCGGGAACCCTCGGAGAGTTCGGGTCAGAGCCCCACCGGACCACGGCCCCGACCCCCGAGACCAGCCACGCCCACCCAGCGGCCAGCCAGCACCGGGCTGCCCGAGCCCGCACAGAGGGCCGTATGGGGCGAGCCGGCACAGCTCCAGGTCAGGCCATCCAGGGTGGCACCACCGGGTCACCCCAGCCCGACTCCTCCCAGGGCCAGACCTGCCCCCCAGCGGGCGCGGACACCAGGGCGGCCATGCCGTGGTGGGGGTCGGCCCACACCCGGCGAACCTCCTCGGGCGGCAGCAACAGGGTGTCGCCGGCCTCCACGGCCAGCTCCTCGGCGCCCAACTCCACTCGGGCGGCACCCTGTTGGATCACCCAGACCTGCGGTACGTCGCAGCGGTGGGTCGGTCCGCTGGAGCCGGGCTCCATGTGGACCTCCCAGACGGAGAGGGAGGCGCCTCCCTGGGTGGGTGAGGCGAGGGTGGTCATGGCGGCGTTGGGGGTCACGGTGCGTCGGGTCTGGCTCGCGCGGATGACAGTCATGGGGAGCGCCCTAGGATAGACAACGCAGTTGTCCACATAGTCAATCTGGTTGTCTATCCATGTCAAGCGATCCCCCCGGCTTCGAGCTGCCCCTCCGACTGCTGCTGGCCTTCCGCGGTCTGATCGACCAACTCCACCGCGAACTCGCCGAGTTGGGGCACCCCGGTCTGCGCCCCGTCCACGGCTACGCGCTCCAGGCGGTCGGCCCCCGGGGCACCACCGCCGCCGAACTCGGGCGAGCCCTCGGCGTCTCCAAACAGGCCGCCGGCAAGACCCTGGACGCCCTGAGCCAGCTGGGCTACGTCACCCGTGGCCAGGACACACGGGACCGCCGCCGCAAGGTGGTGGTGCTCACCGAACGAGGCCGGGACTGCCTGCACCAGTCAGGCCTGGTCTTCCAGCGCCTCCGCCAGGAGTGGGAGGAGCGGCTCGGGACGGAACGGCTGAGGCAGCTGGAGGAGGACCTGCGCACCCTCACCCCGGAGGGCACCTCCCCCCGGTTCCCCCTGGACGCCCCCGGCTGGCTCGGCGGCTCCCTCCAGGACTGAGCCACACACGACGAGGGGCCAGCGGAGATCCGCTGGCCCCTCGTCCGGTCACACCTGCGGTCACGCGCCCTCCCAGGGCACGGACCGCTTCCCGCCGGCTACTTCTTGCGGCGACGGCCGCCCTTCTGCGCCTTGCGGCGCTCGGCGCGGGTCATCCCGTCAGCCTCGGAACGTACCGGGGTCTCCTCCTCGTCCTGCTGGAGGTCGCCCTCGACGACACCGCCCTCGCCGTCCACGGTGGGGGCGGAGAAGCGCAGCCGGTCCGGGCGCTGCGGAGCCTCAAGCCCCTTGGCGCGGATGGCGGGAGCGGAGCCGACCGGCTCCTTCTCCAGGGAGGGAGCTTCCTTCTCCTCCTCGCCCTCGGCCACCGGGACCTCCTCGACCTGCTGCTCGACCTGGACCTCCAGGTTGAACAGGTAGCCGACGGACTCCTCCTTGATGCCGTCCATCATGGCGGTGAACATGTCGTACCCCTCGCGCTGGTACTCCACCAGGGGGTCGCGCTGGGCCATCGCCCGCAGACCGATGCCCTCCTGGAGGTAGTCCATCTCGTAGAGGTGCTCACGCCACTTGCGGTCCAGCACCGAGAGCACCACACGCCGCTCCAGCTCGCGCATGATCTCGGAGCCCAGCTCCTCCTCGCGCTTCTTGTACTGCTCGTGGATGTCGTCGGTGATGGAGTCGATGATGAAGTCGGCGGTGATGCCCTCACGGTCACCCACCGCGTCCTCCAGCTCGGCCACGGTGACCTGCACCGGGTACAGCTGCTTGAACGCCGACCACAGCCGGTCCAGGTCCCACTCCTCGGCGAAGCCCTCGACCGTCTCGGCCTGGACGTACGCCTCGATGGTGTCGTCCATGAAGTGGCCGATCTGCTCCTGGAGGTCCTCCCCCTCCAGGACCCGACGGCGCTCGCCGTAGATCACCTCACGCTGACGGTTGAGGACCTCGTCGTACTTCAGGACGTTCTTGCGGATCTCGAAGTTCTGCTGCTCGACCTGCGACTGGGCCGAAGCGATGGCCCGGGTGACCATCTTGTTCTCGATCGGCACGTCGTCGGGCACGTTCGCCATCGACATCACGCGCTCCACCATCTGCGCCTTGAACAGACGCATCAGGTCGTCACCGAGCGAGAGGTAGAAACGGGACTCGCCGGGGTCACCCTGACGACCGGAACGACCACGCAGCTGGTTGTCGATACGGCGGGACTCGTGACGCTCGGTGCCCAGCACGTAGAGCCCGCCGAGTTCCTTGACCTCTTCGAACTCGTCCTCGACGGCCTTCTCGGCCCGCTCCAGGGCGGCCGGCAGCTGTGCCGCCCACTCCTCGGAGTTCTCCACCGGGTCCAGGCCGCGCTGGCGCAGCTCGCTCTCGGCGATGTCGTCGGGGTTGCCGCCGAGCTTGATGTCGGTGCCTCGACCGGCCATGTTGGTCGCCACGGTGACCGCGCTCTTGCGTCCGGCCTGGGCCACGATGGTGGCCTCCCGGTCGTGCTGCTTGGCGTTGAGCACCTCGTGCCGGATGCCGCGCTTGTTGAGCTGCTTGGAGAGGTACTCCGACTTCTCCACCGAGGTCGTACCGACCAGCACCGGCTGGCCCTTCTCGTACTTCTCCTCGATGTCGTCGACCACCGCGTCGAACTTGGCCACCTCGGTGCGGTAGATCAGGTCGGCCTGGTCGACACGGGCCAGCGCGCGGTGCGTCGGGATCGGCACCACGCCCAGCTTGTAGATCTGGTGGAACTCCGCGGCCTCGGTCATCGCCGTACCGGTCATGCCGGAGAGCGTGCCGTACAGCCGGAAGAAGTTCTGGAGGGTGATGGTGGCGAGCGTCTGGTTCTCGTCCTTGATATCCACCCCCTCCTTGGCCTCGATGGCCTGGTGCATCCCCTCGTTGTACCGGCGACCGGCGAGGATACGGCCGGTGTGCTCGTCAACGATCATGACCTCGCCGTCCATGACGACGTAGTCCTTGTCCCGCTTGTACAGCTCCTTGGCCTTGATGGCGTTGTTGAGGTAGCCCACCAGCGGGGTGTTGACCGACTCGTAGAGGTTGTCGATGCCCAGCCAGTCCTCGACCTTGGTGACACCGGAGTCGTGGATGCCGACGGTGCGCTTCTTCTCGTCGACCTCGTAGTCGCCGGTCTCCGGCTTCTGGTTGCGGACGTCGGCCGCCTCGCCCTTCTCCAGGCGCTTCACCAGCTTGGCGAAGTCGCTGTACCACTTGGTGGCCTGGTCGGCGGGACCGGAGATGATCAGCGGCGTACGGGCCTCGTCCACGAGGATCGAGTCGACCTCGTCCACGATCGCGAAGTTGTGGCCGCGCTGCACCAGTTCGTCCTTCGACCACGCCATGTTGTCGCGCAGGTAGTCGAAGCCGAACTCGTTGTTGGTGCCGTAGGTGATGTCGCAGTTGTACTGCTCACGGCGCTGGGCCGGGGACATGTTGGCGAGGATGCAGCCCACCGTCAGCCCCAGGAAGCGGTGCACACGACCCATCCACTCCGAGTCACGCTCGGCGAGATAGTCGTTGACGGTGATGATGTGCACGCCGTCACCGGAGATGGCGTTCAGATACGCCGGAAGCGTACCGACCAGGGTCTTGCCCTCACCGGTCTTCATCTCGGCGACGTAGCCGAGGTGCAGGGCGGCGCCGCCCATGATCTGCACGTCGTAGTGACGCTGGCCCAGCACGCGCTTGGCGGCTTCCCGGACCGTGGCGAACGCCTCCGGCATGAGGTCGTCGAGACTCTCGCCGTCGGCGTAGCGCTCCTTGTACTCCTCGGTGAGGGCACGCAGCTCGGCGTCCGTCAGCTCGACGAAGTCCTCTTCGATCGAGTTCACCTGGCGCGCGATGCGATCCAGCTTGCGCAGGATCTTTCCTTCACCTGCGCGCATGAGTTTGCCGAAGACGGACACGTAGGGTGGCTCCTTGCCGGTCGGGCCTTGCACACGTGGTGCGGGCACAGCTGGGCTTTTCCTGTCGCGGGCCCTGCCGCACCGGCCATCGTAAGCGAGTGCCGGTGTGCCCCATACCCCCAACGTGCCGGTTCCTCGGATCGTGCCCGGGGCGTGGAGCGCCTCTCGTCCCCACCACGAGCCCCGGTTCCAGAGACGACGAGGGCGCCAACGACCGGCGCGAAGGATAGGCCCTCCCCCACAATGAGGTCCATGGAGCCCATCACCCTGACCACCGACCGTCTGGTGCTGCGCCCCTTCGAGGAGCGGGACGTGGAACGGGTCCACCACGCCTGCCAGGACCCCGAGATCCTGCGCTGGATACCGGTACCCAACCCCTACCGGCTCTCCGACGCCGAGGAGTTCGTACGGACGGTCAGCCCCGAGGGCTGGAAACACGACACCCTGTACAACTTCGGCGTCTTCACCCGGGACGGCCGGACGCTGGTCGGCTCCATGGGGCTGAGCCGCCTCGGCTCCCTGGGACTCCCGGACCGCACCCTGGAACTGGGCTTCTGGACCGCGCGGGAACAACGCCGCCGGGGCTACACCGTGGAGGCCGGCCGGGCCGTCGCCCACTGGGCGTTCACCCAGCTCGGGGCGGAGCGTCTGGAGTGGCTGGCCCTGGTCGGCAACGAACCCTCCCGGGCGGCGGCACGGCGGATGGGGTTCGTGATGGAGGGTACCCAGCGGTCCCGCGCCGTCCACCGGGGCAACCGGCGGGACGCCTGGGTGGCCGCCCTGCTCCCCTCCGACCTGGGCCTGGCCGGCGCGACCCCCTACCTCCCCGCGCGGGAGCGGGAGTTGGAGCGGCCGGCGACCGAGGGCGGCTGAGGTGGCGGGGGCGACTGTCAGTGGCGCCCGATACCTTCTGTGCCATGACCACGCCCCTCGCTCTCACCGCCGACGACGCCCGGCGCATCGCCCTGCGCGCCCAGGGGCTGCTGGGCGCCCGCCCCGTCCGAGGCTCCGGCGGTCGCCCCCACGCGGTGCGCCAGTTGCTGCGCCACCTGGGAGCGGTCCAGCTGGACACCATCTCGGTGCTGGCCCGCTCCCACGAGCTGATCCCCTACGCGCGGCTGGGCGCCCTGGAGCGTTCGGTGATCGAGCACGCGTACTGGAGCGGTGGGCACTCCTTCGAGTACTGGTCCCACGCCGCCTGCATCCTGCCCATCGAGGAGTGGCCGCACTTCGCCTTCCGCCGTCGGGCCCGACGGGCCAAGGGCCACCGTTGGCACCGCCTGGCCGACCGGGACGCCTCCACCGCACTGGTACGCAAGAGGCTCGCCGTCGAAGGGCCGCTCACCGCCACGGAGTTGGGCGGCGCCAAGTCCAGCGGGGAGTGGTACGACTGGTCGGAGACCAAGATCGCGGTGGAGTGGCTGTTGGACACCGGCGAGGTGGTGTGCACCCGGCGCAGGGGCTGGAAGCGGGTGTACGACCTGGCCGAACGCGCCATCCCAGACGAGCTGTTCCACGACGACATCGACGACCACGAGTGCCTGCGCCGGCTGGTGGCCCAGGCCGGCAGCGCCATGGGCGTGGCCACCCGCTCCGACCTGGCGGACTACCACCGGGTGCGGGGCGACCAGGTGGACGCGGTGATCCAGGAGACCGGACTGCTGCCGGTGGAGGTCGAGGGCTGGGGCAAAGCCGCCTGGGCGGCGCCCGAGGCCCTGGCCTCCCCGGCGCGTGGCCGGCACCGCACCACCCTGCTGTCCCCCTTCGACTCCCTGGTCTGGGACCGCCCCCGGACGGAGAGGATCTTCGACTTCACCCACCGGTTGGAGGCCTACGTGCCCCGGCCCCGTCGGGTGCACGGCTACTTCGCCATGCCCCTGCTGTCCGGTGGCCGGCTCCTGGGCAGGGTGGACCCGGCCCGGGAGGAGCGGACACTGGTGGCCCGGCAGGTGTCCATGCGGCGCCCCAGCGCGGCGCCGGCGATGGCCAAGGCGCTGTGGGAGGCGGCGAGTTGGGTGGGGTGCGAACGGGTGCGGCTGGACCGCTGCGACGATCCCCGGGCCGCTGACGCCCTCCGCGCGGAGCTGCGGGCGCAGGAGTCCTGAGCGCCACCTCCGGCGGGTGGCCGGGGCCGGGGCCGGCGCGCGCCCTTCCACGATCTGGCGGGCGCCGCGAGGCCCCTCCCGCCGGGGCGGGGAAGCGCTCTCCACGGGCGCGTGGCTACCTGATCTCCAGGATCTTCTCCCGCATCGCGTAGACCACCGCCTCCATCCGGGAGTGCAGTTGCAGCTTCTCCAGGATGTTTCGTACATGGTTCTTCACGGTGTTCTCACTGATGAACAACTCCCGCGCGATGTCACGGTTGTTCATGCCGGTGGCCACCAGCTTCAGCACTTCGAGTTCCCGGTCGGTCAGCCGGGGGGCGGGCACCAGCTTGCTGTCGTCGGTGCGCTGGATCATCGACTTGAACTCGGTGAGCAGTTTGGCCGCCATGGAGGGGCTGATCTGCGACTGTCCGTCGGCCACCGCACGGATCGCGGTGGAGACCTCGTCGGTGGAGATCTCCTTGAGCAGATAGCCGGTGGCGCCGGCCTTGATCGCGTCGTAGAGGTCGGCTTCCTCGTCGCTCATCGTCAGCATGATGATCTTGGCGCTGGGCGCGACCTCCTTGATCGCGGCACAGGCCTCGATACCGCTGCGCTTGGGCATCCGTACGTCCAGCAACACGATGTCCGGCAGCAGGTCGGCGGCCTTCTCCACGGCCTCCGCGCCGTCCCCGGCCTCGCCGACGACCTGGATGTCCTCCTCGTCGTGGAGCACGATCTCCAGGCCGCGCCGGAACAGGGCGTGATCGTCCACCACCAGCACCCCGATCGGGTCGCCGGCCGGCTCGGACTCGGGTCTCGACTCTGCCCGCCGCTCACCACGCTGCACCGGCATCATCGGCCCGAAGCTGTCCGACATCGATCCTCCCCCTGCTCTCGCCGCACCCCAACCAGGCCCCGCCCAGGGCGAATTGGCTGGGGCCAGGGGGACATGATTCCACGGCCGCGCCCCCGACCGTGTGCACCAGCGGTTCGGGGGCGCGGCCATTCAGCCATGGTCGTGACGAGGAGGGCGCGGAGGGGTCAGCCGCCCAGTGCGCCGCCAGCGCCATGCGGGGGTTCCTGCACGAACGGGTCCGGCTCCAGGTGGATCACCCCGTAGTCGTAGCCGTGGCGGCGGTAGACCACGCTGGGGTGCTTGGTCTCGGAGTCGACGAACAGGTAGAAGTCGTGCCCGACCAACTCCATCTCGTACAGCGCCTGGTCCAGGGTCATGGGCGCGGCGGCGTGGGTCTTCTCCCGGACCACCAGCGGTCCGTCGCCCTGCACCTCAAGCGGCCCCGCCTTGGTGGTGGTGCTGGTGCTCTTCTCGGGCTCCGCGGCCTTCTGCGCGGCGTCCAGTTCTCCGTTGATCTCGGCGGCGAGGTGGGAGGTGGCGGCTGCCACGCTCATGGGCGCGCGGCCACGGTGCACCCGACGCTTGTCGTGGCGCCTGCGCAGGCGCGCCTCCAGCTTGTTCGCCGCCAAGTCCAGTGCCGCGTACGGGTCGGAGGCGGACGCCTCCGCGCGAATCACCGGTCCGCGCGTGCGCAGGGTGATCTCCACCCTGTCGGAACGGTCGGCCTGCCGGGGATTGTGCTCCTTGGACACTTCGACATCGAGGTTGATCACCTTTCCGTCGAGCTTCTGCACCTTGTCCAGTTTCTCCGCCACGTGCTTGCGGAACCGCTCGGGCACCTCTGTCTTGCGTCCCTTGACGACGATGTCCACGCAGAACTCCGTTCCCGGATCACTGGCCTCTCTCGGTCCAGCAGATCCTCTGTGCACTCCACACCGGAGGCCGGCCAGACGCCGGCGTACTCCGGCTTGACGTCGGGTTGCGACTGTCACCTCCTCCTCCCCCGAAGGGAAGATCATCACCCCACCTTTGAAGCTACCGCTAGGGATGGGTCACCAACACCCCTGCCGACGCGAAAACCGACGGTGGGGGGCATTTCCTGAAACGGCTCCCCAGAGCGCCGTGGACTCTGCTAAGAGCCGTGCCAGGGCGCATTCCCACGGTCACGGGAGGCCACTACGGCGGCACCGTGAACCACTCCTCCTTCCGCCGTGACCGCCCGGGCCGACTCGGCCAGGGAGGCTCCGGTCGTCATCAGATCGTCCACAATCACCACCTCCCCCTGGGTCAGCAGCTGTATGCCCCCGGGAACCACCTCCAGGGCGCCGCTCAGGTTCGCCTGCCGCTCAGCGGCCTCCAGCCCCGACTGGTCCCGCACCAGGCGTCGTTGCCGCAGGGCCGGCACCGCCCTGGCCGGACGTCCCCGGCGCCGCAGCACACGTGCCGCGCTGGAGGCGATCCGCCGAGCCGGATCATGTCCGCGCCGGGCCACGGACACGGGGGCGGAGGGCACCGGTACGAGCACCACCGGGGGCGTCGGTCCGGCGGCGGACCGACGCCGGGCGGTCACGGAGCACACCGAACCGGCGAGCACCTCGCCCAGGGGGCTGGCCAGCCGCAGGGCGCCGCGCTCCTTGTGGGCCAGCAGCACCGAGCGGACCGGGTCGCGGTAGTCGTGGCGGCCGTGGACCGGGGGGAGTCCGGGGGGTCGGGGTGAGGGGGACACCGGGCGGGAGTCGGGGGCGTGCAGGGAGTGTTCACATCCGTCGCACAGCCCCTGGGGAGCCCTGGGGCTGCCGCAGCCAGCGCAGTCAAGAGGGAGTACCAGATCGGCGAACTCCTGCCAGAGTGCTCGCATATCTCCACTGTGGCAGCGGCCCGGGAGTCTCACCACCGCTGTGGATAACCTTCGAGCCCCAGTTCAGAGGGCTTCGGGCCGGTTCGGTCACACCCCGACACCGGTTGGTGCCGGGGCGCGGCTCAGCCGGGGTAGACCGGGGCGGAGCCCTGTTCGGCGACGGTCTTCCAATTGGCGTCCGGGGGCAGCCGTACGATGCCGTCCCGGGACTCGGCGAGCAGCGGCTTGCTGTCGTCCTCGGTCGCGGCCACTCCGGTCACGTCGTTCAGACCGGGCAGGGTGGGCAGGTTGGTCACCGAACCGTCGGTCTGTACGTACTGCAGTTGCTCCACTCCGCCCTGTTCCCGGCCGACCACCACCAGTCGGCTGCCGCCGGCCCAGGAGGTGGCCACCACCTCCTCCAGGTGCGGGGCCACCGGGCGCAGTTGGGTCACCCGGACGGTGCGGTCACCCCGGGTGCCTCCGCGTTCCACCCGGCCCAGCTGGAGTGAGACCCGGTCGTCGTTGCCCCGGATACGCAGGGCGATCCGCGCCCCCTCGGAGGAGACCCGCAGGGACTCGATCCGTTCCCCGGCGCTCAGGTCGGGAACCTCCACCTCCTCGGGCTGTTCCACGCCGGCCCTGGCTCTCAGCAGTCGGGGGTGGGAGGGGTTGCGGTCGGCGACCCACACGTCCCCCAGGCCGTCCCAACTCGGCGCCGAGAGGCGGTCCTTCTCCTTCTTGGCGGTACTGGTCACCACCGGGTCGTTCAGGTTGGACTGGCGGGTGTTCTGCAGGGCGGCCACATACAGCGCCCGGCCTCCCCTGGCGACCGCGGCGCCCTGGGTCTCCTCACGGTTCACCGCGACCGAGCCCATCTGCACCTTGCCCTTGCCCAGGGGCCCGGTCACCGGCTTGGCCCGTTCGCGGTCGGCCGGAAGGGCGGCCACCCGGAACTGTCCGTCGACGAAGTACTGGTTCTCCGCCTGGCCGTTGAGCCGGTTGGGCTCGAAGATCTCGGCGTCCTCCCGGCGTTGGGCGCACAGCTCCTCTCCCGAGGAGTTGGTCAGCCGCACCCTGTTGACCTTGGCGGAGGCCTGGTCCTGCACGGTGTGCAGCAACTGCGCGGCCATCCGGCGGCACTGCCAGGAGTCGACACGGCGTGAGGTGACGGTCAGACGTACCGTCAGATGCCCGTCGTCGTCCAGGGACAGCCGCTGACCCTTGGCCAGCCGGGTGCCCTGTGGGAAGGCGGAGTCGGCCACCGGGCTGAGCCACTGGGTGGGGCCGTCCAGCAGCGAACGGACCGTCTCCGTCACCGGGTTGATCCGCCGCCGCAGGTACACCGGGTCGGCCACCAGCACGTCCTTGCCGCTGGCGACGGAGTCCGAGTCGGGTCCCAGGCGGGCGTAGAAGTAGGTGTTGACGGAGCGGTAGATCCGCTGGAAGTCGGTCTCCCCCAGGATGACCCCGTCCGGTAGCTGGTCGATCCGCCACTCCCCCTTCACCTTGGTGAGGTGGAACTCCTCGCGGTACGAGCCCTTGTCGGGGGCGTATCCGTGGGAGGCGTCGATCTTGGCGATCCGGGAGCCGCTCACCGACAGCGCGTTGTCCCCGTTGACCCGGGAGACCAGTTCACTGGTCACCGGCCCCTCGGTGAGGACCGTGGTGCCGGCGAACGGGTCCCACAGCCGGGCGCGTTCCTTGGTGAGGTACTCCCGGGCGGTGGCGAAGCTGGCCTCGTCACTGGTGGTGGCCTCCAGGAAGCCCCGCACGATCGCCCGGGGCTTCTCGCCCTTCTGCGGGCTCACCCCGAACACCCGCACCTGGGAGTCGGCGTCGGCCCGGTGGGAGGAGTCCACCCGCTTGGCGCTGCTCTCGTCGGGCATCCCCACACAGCCGGTCAGCCCGACCAGCATCAGGGCGCTCAGGGTCGCCCACACCCGGCTCCGCCGGAGCCTTCGCCCCCGATCAGCCGCCATGCCTTGCCCTCCTCATGGCCGGTCCCCGCGTGGTCGAACTCCGGTACCGGCCGGACTCGTCGGGGCCCGGGAGCCGGTTCGATCCGGCTCCTCGCCTTCCTCGTCCCGCGCCGTGGGGTTCCCGTTCTCGTTCTCGTCCAGGCCCGCGTTCGCGTTCGCGTTCCCCTGATGGTCGTCCGCGTCGTGCTCCCCGGGCTCCCGGTGTACGTCGGCCCCGTCGTCCTCCGCTGAGACCTGGACACGCGACGGGGCGGCGCCCCGGCTGTCCGGGGACTCCCCGGGCGTCGGGGCAGCCTCGCCCTCGCTGTCACCGCTCCGGGCTGTTTCCCCGCGTTCCGGCGCGGTGGATACGTCATCCACCTTGTCCGCCGGGAGGGAACGGTCAGCCCCCGTGGAGTGGTCGCCCTCGGGCGGTGTGCCACGGGTACGGCCCGGTATCGCCCCGTCCGCCCCTCGTTGACGGCGGGAGTCGGCGGGTTCCAGCGGCAGGGGCGAGCCCCTGAGGGTGTCGCCGGCCGTGGCGGGGAGGGTCAGCAGGAACTGGCTCCCACCGCCCGGCTCCCCCCAGGCCTGGAGCCAGCCGTTGTGCAACCGGGCGTCCTCCATGGCGATGGACAGGCCCAGCCCGGTACCGCCGGTGGTCCGGGCCCGTGCGGGGTCGGCCCGCCAGAAGCGGTTGAAGACCCGGGCGGCCTCCTCCGGCTTGAGCCCCACGCCGTAGTCACGCACCGCGACCGCCACCGCACCGGAACCGGAAGCCAGCCGTACCACCACGTCCCGGCCCTCACCGTGTTCCACCGCGTTGACCACGAGGTTGCGCAGCACTCGCTCGATACGGCGGCCGTCCGCCTCCGCCATGACCGGCCGGCCCTCGTCGACCACCAGCAGGCGGCCCCCCTTCCGCTCGGCCAGCGGTTCGGCGCCACTGACCACGCGTTGGACCACGTCCCGCAGGTCGATGGGTTCCGGTTCGAGGGCGGCGGCGCCGGCGTCGAACCGGCTGATCTCCAGCAGGTCGGCCAGCAGGGACTCGAAGCGGTCGAGCTGTCCCAGCAGCAGTTCCGCCGACCGTGCGGTGGCGGGGTCGAAGTCGCCCCTCGCCTCGTGGATGACGTCGGCGGCCATCCGTACCGTGGTCAGGGGAGTACGCAGCTCGTGGGAGACGTCGGAGACGAAGCGGCGTTGCATCCGCGACAGCTCCTCCAGCTGAACGATCTTCAACTGGAGGCTCTGGGCCATCTTGTTGAAGGACTCCCCGAGCCGCGCGATGTCGTCCTCGCCGGTGACCTTCATGCGCTCCTGCAACCTGCCGGCGGCCAGCCGCTCGGAGATGCCGGCGGCCATCCGCACCGGTGTCACCACCTGCCGCACCACCAGCCAGGCGATCCCGCCGAACAGCACCACGACGAACAGCCCGGCGGTCGCCACGGTGCCTCCGACCAGACTGAGGGTCTTCTCCTCCTGGTCGAACGGGAAGACGTAGTACAGCTGGTACGGGTTGCCGTCGGCGTCGTTGAGTCGCTTGCCGACGATGACGGCCGACTCGCCCTTGCCGTGGTCCCGATGGATCTTGGCGTACCGCTCGTGGGTACCGGGTTGCTCGTCCAGCGCCCGTCGCAGATCGGCCGGGATGCTCTCCTCGGGGCGGATGTTGCCGGAGGACCGGGGGCCCCGGGTGCCGGCGTCCTCGTTGCTGAGGAAGGGCGCCTCGTCGTTGCTGGACCCCAGGGCCACCACCGAGTAGACACCCTGGCCACCACTGGCCAGCTGCTCCACCAGGCTGGTCAACCAGGCCCCGGCCGTCTGCGGGGCGTTGCCCTGGGCGCGGCTACCCTGCTCGCCGGCGCCGCTGTCGGCCATCTCCTGTGCGACGGCGAACCCTCCGGCCGCCTGACTCTGCGCCGTCTGGCGCTTGGCGTCCAACAGCCCGTTGCGCACCTGGACGATCACCACCACGCCCAGCAGCACCACCACGGTCAGCGACATCAGCAGGCTGCTGACCACCACCCGCAGCTGGATGTTGCGGCGCCACAGCCGCTGGGCCGGGAGCAGGGGGCCCCGAACCCAGCGGATGAGGATCCGCAGCAGGGGGTGCGCCGGCCCGGGCGCCTGGCCCTCGGCCAGCAGCCCGTCCGACAGTTCGTGCCCCCGGCGCCTGAGCCGACCGATCACGGACATGTCAGCCTCGCCCTTGCCGAGCCGCCCACCGTCCTCACGGTGTGGAGACCGGACACCCTGGGACATCTCAGCTGGGTCCGGCCTTGTAGCCGACGCCACGAACGGTCACGACGATCTCCGGGCGCTCGGGGTCCTTCTCCACCTTGGAGCGCAGCCTTTGCACGTGCACGTTCACCAGTCGGGTGTCCGCGGCGTGCCGGTAACCCCACACCTGCTCCAGCAGCACCTCACGGGTGAACACCTGCCAGGGCTTACGGGCCAGCGCGACCAGCAGGTCGAACTCCAGGGGGGTGAGCGCGATGGACTGGCCGTCCCGCTTCACCGAGTGGCCGGCCACGTCGATGACCAGGTCCCCGATGGACAACTGCTCCGGTGCCGGCTCCTCGGACCTGCGGAGTCGTGCCCGGATGCGGGCCACCAACTCCTTGGGCTTGAACGGCTTGACGATGTAGTCGTCGGCACCGGACTCCAGGCCGACCACGACGTCCACGGTGTCGCTCTTGGCGGTCAGCATCACCACCGGGACCCCGGACTCCGCGCGGATCAGCCGGCATACCTCGATGCCGTCCCTTCCGGGCAGCATCAGGTCCAGCAGGACCAGATCCGGCTTGGTCTCACGGAAGGCGGCCAGCGCCTTGTCCCCGTCCGACACGAAAGATGGTTCAAAGCCTTCGCCGCGCAGCACGATGCCAAGCATCTCTGCCAGTGCGGTGTCGTCGTCGACGACAAGGACGCGTCCCTTCATATCGACATCATCCCATTGTCGTCTCTGGTTGATAGACCCTGGTGGTCCACGTCACTGAGCCCCCCGCCTCTTCCTCGTCAGCGTCACCTGGGGTGTTCCCCCGACCACGGTCACGCCCTTCTGTTCGCGGGGCACCACGCGGTGCTCCGCGCCGTCCTTGGACAGGCGCGAGGGCCCGACCGAAGCCGGCCGCCCTCCGCCCGGCCCGTACCGCGTCCGGCGGCGCCTCGACTCTTCCTCCGCGACCCGTCCGAGGGACCTTGGCGGCTCTCGGCGGCTCCGGGCGGCCCGCTGGGGTTCCCGGTTCAGCCGAGTTCGGCGACCGAGGCCCGGGTCACCGGTGATGCCACCCCTCGTTCGGTGACGATGGCCGTCACCAGCTCTGGAGGGGTCACGTCGAAGGCCGGATTGTATGCCTCGGCCCCCACCGGCGCGATGGCCCTGACACCGGTGCCCCCGTCAGGGACCGTGCCCAGGGCTCCCAGCGGCATGGTGACCTCCTCGGACGCGCGCTGTTCCACCACGATGTCGGCCCCCTCCTTGGTCTCGGGGTCGACCGTGGTCATGGGGGCCACCACCACGAAGGGGATTTGGTGGTACCGCGCCAGCACCGCCAGCGGGTAACTGCCCACCTTGTTGGCGACCGAGCCGTCGGCGGCGATGCGGTCCGCGCCGATCAGTACGGCGTCCACCTCTCCCTGGGAGAACAGTGACCCCGCCGCGTTGTCGGTGAGGACGCGGTACGGCATCCCCCAACGAGCGGCCTCGTAGGCCGTCAACCGCGCACCCTGGAGCAGGGGCCGGGTCTCGTCCACCCACAACCGCCGCAGTCGTCCCGCCTGTTGGGCCGCCCGCACCACCGCGAGGGCGGTGCCCTGGCCACCCGACACCAGGCTCCCGGTGTTGCAGTGGGTGAGCAGTCGGAGGGGGCCGTCCGGCACCAGCCGCTCCAACAGGCGCAGCCCGTGAGCCGCCATACGGTCGCTGTCCTCCGCGTCCTCGCGGTGCAGGGCGAAGGCCTCCTCCAGTGCCGCCTGGGCCGCCGCGTCCGGCCCGCTCCGGGTGAGGGCCTCGCGGTACGCGGTGACCGCGCGCCGTACTCCCACCGCGAGGTTGACCGCGGTCGGTCGGGCGTGCGCCAGCTGGTGGGCCGCCTCCTCCACGTCCACGCCTCGCGTCGCCGCCAGGGCCACTCCGTAGGCCCCGGCGATGCCCAGCAACGGGGCGCCGCGTACGGCCAGAGAGCGGATGGCATCCACCAACGCGGGCACGTCGGGGCACGCCAACTCGGATTCCTCCGAGGGGAGCCGGGTCTGGTCCAGCAGCACCACCTGGGGGCCGTCGCCAGCCCACTCCCAGCGCAGCACGGGTATGAAGGTGTCGGCCATGCGGTCAGTCTGCCCTCCTCGGGGCCACTGGCAGAAGAGGCTTCCAGGCATTCAAGGACAAGGCCCGTGGACCAACGGGCAGCGCACCGTGGCACGATGGCCCCAGCCAGGCAACCGAGAGACACCGCGCTTCCCTCCTCGCTGCCTGAGGGGGAACACCACACAAGGGGTGCACGATGAACAACTCTCCGGGCTGGGTCCCGCCCGGGTCCTCCCCCTCGGAACCCGATCCGGGGAGCCGCGAGGCACACACCGGGGACGAGGAGCGAGGCACCAGCGCGGAGGGTCCTCAGGGAACGGGGAACTGGTCCGCCCAGCAGCCCCCGGCAGCACCCCAGGGCTGGGGGGCGGCACCGCCACCCGGCGGGCACCCGCCCGGAGCGGGGCACTGGGGAGCCCCGGGCTCCGGCGCGTGGCACCAGCCCCCGGCCGCGAAGCCGGGCACCGTACCGCTGCGGCCACTGGGCCTGGGCGAGATCCTGGACGGCGCCGTCGCGACCATGCGCACCTACTGGCGGCCCGTACTGGGCATCTCGCTCGGGGTGGCCGTGGTCATGGAGACCATCGCCACCCTCGCCAACGGGATACTGCTGGACGGAACCGGCGGGCTGAACTTCAGCCAGGACTCGTCGACCACGGCCGCTGAGGCGAGTGGCGACTGGATCAGCCTGTTCGCCTACTTCCTGGGCGGTGTGATCGTCACGGCCATGCTCACCATCGTGGTGAGCCGGGGGGTCCTGGGCCGACCGGTGTCCGCCAAGGAGACATGGCGGGACTCCCGGCCCTGGCTGTTGCGTATGACGGGGCTCAGCCTGCTGCTGCTGTTGATCACCGTGGGCGCGGTCGTGGTCGGTTTCCTGCCCGGGCTGATGGTGCTGGCGATGGGCGCGGGCACTGGAGCCGCCTTGCTGGTCCTGCTGGGCGCGCTGGTGGGCATGGGGGTGGCGGTGTGGTTGTGGGTGCGCTTCAGTCTGGCCGCGCCCGCGCTGATGCTGGAGAAGCAGGGTGTCACCCAGGCGATGCGGCGTTCCGCCAAGCTGGTGCGGAACTCCTGGTGGCGGGTGTTCGGCATCCAACTGGTCACGATGATCCTGGTGTTCGTGGTGCAGGGCATCGTCGAGGTGCCGTTCTCGGTGGCGGCCAGTCTGGTGAGCGGTGAGAACGTCAGCGGCATGTTCGCCCAGGGGCACAGCCACGGGTGGGTGTTCCTGACCGTGCAGGCCCTCGGGGCGGTACTCGGGGCGGCGGTCACCCTGCCCCTGCGCGCGGGGGTCACCGCTCTGGTGTACCTGGACCTGCGTATCCGACGGGAGGCGCTGGACCTCGAACTCGCCCGTGCCGCGGGGCTGTCGCCGGAGGCCGAGGAGGGCACCCCAGGGGCCACGGGGAGTTGAGCCGGTGACCGTGGGCACGCTCGGCCTCGTAGGACGGGGGTGGTCCGTACCCTCGCGGGACGGGCCGCCCATCACCGTGCCGTCCGGGCCGGCGCGGGAGGCGGCCGAGCGTGAGCTGGCCAAGCCTCGGTACCACCAGGACGACCCCAGTTGGTACGAACGGCTGCTGAACTGGTTCTGGGAGAAGGTCGGTGAACTGCTCAACACCGCCGTGGATTTCGCACCCGGAGGCTGGGTGGGGCTGGCCGTGGTCGTCCTGCTGGTGCTCGGCCTGATCGGCGCGCTGTGGTGGCGTCTGGGCGGACGGCAACCCCACACCACGAGCAGCCCCGCCCTGTTCGAGGAGGGTCCCCGCGCCGCCGACGACCACCGTGCGCTGGCCGCCCGGTACGCCAGGGAGGGCGACTGGAGCGGCGCGGTGCAGGAGCGGATGCGTGCCCTGGTGCGCTCCCTGGAGGAACGCGCCGTGTTGGAGCCGCGCCCGGGGCGCACGGCGGACGAGGCCGCCGCCGAGGCGGGGGCCGCCCTGCCCCGGCACCGGGACGGACTGCGCCAGGCGGCGTTGCGCTTCGACGAGACCACGTACGCCCACCAGCCGGCGGACGAGGTCACGTACCACCAACTGCGGCTGCTGGACGAGGAAGTGGCCCGCACCCCGGTCGTCACCGGCCCGGCCGAGACCGAACGCGCGCCCTCACTGAGCGGGGGTCCCTGGTGAGCGGCACCCCGGTGAACGGCGCGCTGGACGGCGACGGTGGGCCCACCTCGGTGTCGCCGGGGGCCGCCGCGCTGTGGCGAAGCTCCCGGCCACTGGTGCTGGGCGTGGTGGTGCTGCTGGTGGCCGGCCTGGGGATCGCCGCGCTCCGCTCCGGGGAGCAGCACGGTGCCCTCGACCCCCGCTCGCCCGACGCCTACGGCACCAGGGCGGTGGCGGAACTGCTGCGGGACCGAGGGGTCGGGGTCTCGGTGGTGGACGGTTCCAGGGAAGCCGTACGGCGGGCGAACCGCGACGCCACCGTGGTGGTCGCCCTGCCCGACGAACTCACCAGGTCCCAGCAGTCCAGGCTCCGTTCGGTGACGGACCGGGGTGCCCGACTCCTCCTGTTGGCACCCGGCGACGACGCCGTGCGCCAACTTGCTCCCGGGGTGCGGGCGCGGGGGAAGGTGGCCGACGACCTCACGCCACCGGACTGCGACTTCGCCCCGGCCGAACGCGCCGGCGAGGCGACGATGGGCGGCCGACGCTACGCGTCCGCAGAGGCCGAGGACAGCTGTTACCTGCGGGACGGGAAGCCGTCCCTGCTTCGGCTGAAGGGCACCGCGGCGGGTTCGGACACGGTCGTTCTCGGCTCGTCCCGCCCTCTGGTGAACGAGCAGTTGGACGAGGCGGGCAACGCCTCGCTGGCGCTTCAGTTGTTGGGTACGCGCGAACACGTGGTCTGGTACCTGCCTTCCTCGGCCGAGGTCACCGCCGACGAGGAACGGGGCCTTCTCGACCTGCTGCCGGACGGTTGGTCCTGGGGGGCACTGCAGTTGGGCGTCGCCGCTGTGCTGGCGGCCCTGTGGCGGGGGCGGCGGCTGGGCCCCCTGGTGGTGGAGCGGCTGCCGGTGTCCGTGCGGGCCTCGGAGACGACCGAGGGGCGGGCCCGCTTGTACCGGGCGACGCGTTCCCGTGGCCGGGCCGCCGAGATGCTGCGTTCCTCCTGTCGGGTTCGGTTGGCCTCCCATCTGGGGCTGTCCTCCCGGGCCGCGCACACCAGCGAAGTGGTCAGCTCGGTGGCCGGCTACTCGCGTCTGGACGTGGGACGGATCGATCAGTTGCTGTTCGGGCAGGCGCCCTCCGACGACGACGAACTGGTCCGTCTCGTCGACCGACTCGACGCCCTGGAAGCTGAGGTCCGGGGTGAGACCCCCGCCTCCTCGGCCGCCCCTCCCGGAAGGGCCGGGGAGATCACCGGCCGCACACCTACTCGTACAGACAAGGAGCGCACCGAGTGAGCGCCCCCTCTCCCGACAAGGCACGCGAAGCGCTGGAGAACCTGCGCACCGAGATCGCCAAGGCGGTGGTCGGCCAGGACGCGGTGGTCACCGGCATGGTGGTCGCTCTGCTGTGCCGTGGCCACGTACTGCTGGAAGGTGTGCCCGGTGTGGCCAAGACGCTGCTCGTACGCGCTCTGGCCACAGCCCTGGAACTGGACACCAAGCGGGTGCAGTTCACCCCCGACCTGATGCCCAGCGACGTCACTGGCTCCCTGATCTACGACAGCCGCAACGCCGACTTCTCCTTCCAACCGGGACCGGTGTTCACCAACGTGCTGCTGGCGGACGAGATCAACCGCACCCCGCCCAAGACCCAGGCGTCGCTGTTGGAAGCGATGGAGGAACGTCAGGTGTCGGTGGACGGCACCCCGCGTCCGCTGCCGGAGCCCTTCATGGTGGCCGCGACACAGAACCCGGTGGAGTACGAAGGCACATATCCCCTCCCTGAGGCACAACTGGACCGGTTCCTGTTGAAGTTGAACGTGCCGCTGCCGGGCCGGGCCGAGGAGGTCGACGTACTGACCCGGCACGCGCGGGGGTTCAATCCCCAGGATCTGGAAGCCGCGGGCGTGCGGCCGGTGGCCGGGGCGGAGGAACTGTCCGCCGCCCGGGCCGGAGTCGCCGAGGTCTCGGTGTCCCCCGAGGTCACCGGCTATGTCGTCGATATCTGTCGTGCCACTCGTGAATCCCCCTCGCTGTCCCTGGGCGCCTCGCCCCGTGGTGCTGCCGCTCTGCTGGCCACGGCCCGTGCCTGGGCCTGGCTCACCGGACGCGACTACGTCATCCCCGACGACGTGAAGGCGCTGGCCCTGCCCACCCTCCGCCACCGGCTCCAACTCCGCCCGGAAGCCGAGATGGAAGGTGTTTCCTCCGACAACGTGGTCCGGTCGACGCTCTCGCACGTCCCCGTACCCCGCTGAGACGGCTGCCCGATGGCACTCACCGGACGCACCGCCCTGGCTGCCGCGCTGGCCTCCCTGGCTGTCGGTCTGCTGCTTCCCAGCTGGACCGGCCTGCTCGTGGTCCAACTCGCCCTGCTGGTGGCAATCCTGATCGATCTGTTGTTCGCCGCGCCAGTGAGAACGCTCCGGTTCACACGAAGCGGTGAAACATCCGTTCGACTCGGCGAGTGCGCCGAGGTCTCCCTGCTCGTCGCCAATCCCAGCGGGCGTCGGCTGCGCGGTGTTCTGCGGGACGCCTGGGAACCCAGCGCCTGGCGGCCGGGAACGGAACCGGCCGCCTCCCGGCACCCGTTGGACGTGCCCGCGCGGGAGCGGCGACGGTTGACCACCACTCTGTGTCCGACCCGGCGGGGCGACCGCACGGCACAACGGGTCACGGTGCGCTCGCTGGGCCCCCTGGGGTTGGCCGCCCGCCAGGGAAGCCACCGGGTGCCCTGGACCGTACGCGTCCTCCCGGCCTTCGAAAGCCGGCGCCATCTGCCGGCGAAGCTCGCCCGGCTGCGCGAGCTGGACGGCCGTACCAGCGTGCTCACCCGAGGGGAGGGCACCGAGTTCGACAGTCTCCGCGAGTACGTGCCCGGCGACGACACCCGCTCCATCGACTGGCGGGCGACCGCGCGGCAGTCCACCGTCGCGGTGCGGACCTGGCGGCCCGAACGAGACCGACAGATCGTGGTCGCCCTGGACACCGGCCGCGCCAGCGCCGGCCGGGTCGGGGACGTGCCCCGGCTGGACGCGGCGATGGACGCCGCCCTGCTGCTGTCCGCGTTGGCGACCAGGGCCGGTGACCGTGTGGATCTGTTGGCCTATGACCGCAGGCCGCGCACCACGGTACGAGGGCGTACCGCTTCGCAGGCACTGCCGGCCTTCGTGGAGGCGATGGCGGCTCTGGAACCGGCACTGCTGGAGTCCGACCACCAGGTGATGGGCTCAGTCGTGCAGCGCTTGGCGAGGCGCGGTTCGCTGCTGGTCCTGCTGACCGGGCTGGAGACCGCCGCCGTCGAGGAGGGGCTGTTGCCGGTACTCCCGCTGCTGACGGCCCGCCACACCGTGCTGGTGGCGGCGGTGGGCGACCCCCGGATCGAGGAGATGGCCGCCGCACGCGGAGGCCCCCGCGAGGTGTACGAGGCGGCGGCGGCCGAACGGACCCGGGCCGAGCGGCGCCAGATCGCCGACCGGCTACGGGAGAGCGGCGTCCTGGTGGTGGACGCGCCCCCACAGCGGCTTCCTCCGATGCTGGCGGACGCCTACCTGGCGCTCAAGGCCGCCGGGCGTCTGTGACCGTTCAGGCGGCGGTGGGCACCGTCGCCGGCCGGTCCGCCTCCTCCACGTCGCCGGTCTCCCCCTCCCGCACCGCCCGCTTCCCCAGCAGGAAGACATAGGCGAGGAACAGTCCCTCGGCCAGCACGCCGATACCGATACGGGCCCCGGTCGGCAGCCCCGACGGCGTCACGAACGCCTCGATCACCCCGGACACGAACAGCACCAGCGCCAGTCCCATGGCCATCCCGAGGGCCGCCCGCCCCTCCTCGGCCAGCGCCGCCCGCCGACTGCGGTACCCCGGATCGATCACCGTCCACCCCAGCCGCAGTCCGGTGCCTGCAGCTACGAACACGGCCGTCAGCTCCAGCAGTCCGTGCGGAAGGATCAGCCCCAGGAAGACGTCCAGCCGGCCCGCCGACTGCATCAGCCCCAGGCCGACGCCGAGGTTGACCAGGTTCTGGAACAGCACCCACAGCACCGGAACGCCCAGGAACACCCCGAAGACCAGGCAGATCGCCACCGCCTGGGCGTTGTTGGTCCACACCTGGGCCGCGAAGGAGGCGGCGGGGTTGCTGGAGTAGTAGCTCTCGTACTGGCCACCCGGCCGGGTCATCTCCCGCAGCGCGTCCGGGGCGGCGATGCTGGCCCGCACCTGGGGACTGGCGCCGATCCACCAGCCCAACAGCGCGCTCACCACCACCGACACCAGCGCGGTCGGCACCCACCAGTGGCGGGCGCGGTAGACGGCGGCCGGAAAGCCGGCGGTCAGGAAGCGCCCCGCGTCCCGCCAACCGGCCGTGCGGGGCGCGGTGACCGCGCTCCTCCCCCGGGCGACCAGCGAGGTCAGATGGGCTACCAGCGCCGGGTCGGGTGCCCGGGACCGCACCTGTGAGAGGTGCGTGGTGGTGCGCTGGTACAGGGCGATGAGCTCGTCCACCTCACATTCCGAGAGCCTGCGACGTTTACGTAGGAGAGAGTCCAGGCGGTCCCACTCACCGCGATGGGCGGTGACGAACACATCGAGGTCCATGGACAGCAGCTTCGCAGACGGTCCGAGGGCCACGGCAGACTGGTGCTGTCGGTCGACACGGGAGAGACAGGAGGTATCACCTTGAGTGACCTGGTCACTGGTGAGGCGGTCGAGCTGGGTCTGAGGCCGGCCCGGCTACTCAGCCGTGCCGTGGCGGTCCTCATCGACCTGGTGGTGACGTGGACGGTGTTCCTGCTGTGCTCGGTGGCACTGCTGTCCCTGATCAGTTCGCTGGACGTGGCGGCGATGGCCGCCCTTCAGGTCGGCCTGGTCATGTTGGTGCTGGTCGGCGGGCCGGTCGCTCTGGAGACGCTCACCCACGGCCGTTCCATCGGCAAGATCGCCTGCGGTCTCCGTGTGGTGCGGGAGGACGGCGGCCCCATCCGGTTCCGGCACGCCCTGGTTCGCGGGGCTGTGGGAGTGGTGGAGATCCAGCTTCTCCTGGGCACCGTCGCCTGTATCGCCTCGTTGGTGTCCGAGCGAGGCAGGAGGGTGGGTGACGTGTTCGCGGGCACCCTGGTGATACGGGAACGCATCCCGACCGTGGGCGGCGTCGGACTTCCTCCGCCTCCTCCCCGTCAGCGGATGTTCGTCACCCTCGACCTCTCCCGGGTGCCGGACGGCCTGTGGCTGGGAATCCGCCAGTACCTGTTGCGCGCGGGGCAGTTGGACCCGGCCGTCAGCCGCTCCATGGCCGAACGGTTGGCTCAGGACCTCTCCCGGCTGACCGGGGCGCCCCCACCGGCGGGGATGGACCCGGTCACCTACCTCACCGCGGTGGTGGCCGAACGGCAGACCCGGGACACCCAGCGAGTCCTGGGCTCCCAGGGCAACCCACCTCCAGGGACCGGCCAGGCTCCCGGTGGAGGCGCCCCTCCGGGGACGGCGCCCGGACGGCCCCCAGCGGGCCAGCCAGCCGCACCCGCCGGAGCCGAGCCCATACCCGGCGCCCCCGGAGTCCCGGAACGCTCCGGGGGCGGTGCCCCCTCCCAGAACCCCGGCCGGCGACTGCCCTCCCCAGACGCAGAGGAAAGCCCAACGCCAGCCCCACGTACGGGATTTGTCCCACCCGCCTGAACGGTGCCCCTCAGACCGGGGCGCCCGCTCAGGGCCAGGAGCCCGCTCCTGGCCTCTCGGCGCCACTACTGGCGTCGTGCTGGGGCGAAGGCCTCCAGGGTGACGGACCGGTCAGCTACTGATCTCGTCAGGCCGGGCCGGCGTGGGGCAGGGCGGAGGGCGGTGACTCCAGGTCCTCCAATTCCACACCGGGGGCCGCCACCACGACGTCGCCCGCCAGGTGTACGTCGTGCCGGTCACCGGTGTGCAGGTCGCTGACCTGGTAGTGGCGCACCACCAGCGGGCCCAGGTCCGTGCGGTGGGTGTCGGTGTCCAGCAACGCCCAAGCCTGGTCGACCGTGCGAGGTGCCAGTACGGGCGGGGTCAGCTCCACGAGTCGGGTACGCACCGGCGCGGTGGAGTCCGGCCCCAACAGCAGAGCGGTGGCCACCAGAAAGGCGGGCGAGGCGCCGGTGAAGGAGTGGGCGGCTGCGTTGCCCTCCTGCCCGTGCTGTCCCGCGGGGTCGGAGCGCACCCAGGTCACACCGTCCAGGGCCGCACCCCGCACCCGCCAGGAGGAGGCGTGGGCCTCCAACCGGATGGGGCGTCCCCGCTCGTCCAGGGTCAGGTCCAGGGAACCGGAGTGCTCCTCGGAGGGAGAGAGGACCTGCGAGACATAACGCCAGCCGGAGGGCCCGACCGCGCAGTGGAAGTGTTCGTATCCGAGAAGCGAATGGTCGTGGGAGTCATAGAGCGCATAGCGACCGCGCGGCATGGTCGTGCCCGTCCTGAACGGTGGATCGTGAGCGGACCGCCACGGCACCCGAGGGCCGAGGCGTCTTCGCACCGTACCGCCCATGGCCCGAGAGGAGTCGGCCACCCGTCCTCCCGCGACGAGCACCCGCCATGGCGAGGCACGGCGGTGGCAGGGGCCGCGCGGTTCGGGGCGAGGCGGAACGACACCCGCGCGAGGGGGACCGACCGGAGAACGGCGACACCGGGCGAGGTCCCCGCCGAGGGTGGGCTCGGCCATCTGCTCCACCTCCGCCCAGCCCAGGGGGTACAGGCCGGTGACCGCACGCCCCGTACCGCAGCGATCAGGGAGTGGGCGTCACGGCCAATTCTCCTGTGCGGTACGGGAGTCACGGGACTCCGCAGGCCTCGCCCCTGCGCGGCCCGCAGGCGACGGGGAACCAGGGCAGGCCCGCACGAGGGGCAACCGACAACAACCGGGGAAGGGACGGTCCTCCGTGAGACCGAGGCGTGGCCAGGGACAGGGCATCCCCACTCCACGGGGGCTCGTGGGAGCCTCACGGAGAGCGGGAGCCGCTGGGATGACGGAACACGCCCGGTACGCCAAGGCGCCCGACCGGGTGCCGGTCGGGCGCCTTGTTCACCTCGCTCGGATCCACTGCCGGATCCGGCCGCTGGTCACCTCGTCACCGAGAACCGCAGGTTCGGGCGGCGAGACTTGGAGACCGCCGGGCTTCGGTGGCCTGGTGCGGTCAGTAGCGGTAGTGGTCCGGCTTGTAGGGGCCCTCGACGGGCACCCCGATGTAGGAGGCCTGGTCCTCGCGCAGCGTGGTCAGCCGCACGCCCAGGGCGTCCAGGTGGAGGCGGGCCACCTTCTCGTCCAGGTGCTTGGGCAGCACGTGGACGTCCGTGGGGTACTCCTCCGGCTTCGAGAACAGCTCGATCTGCGCGATCGTCTGGTTGGCGAAGCTGTTGGACATCACGAAGGAGGGGTGCCCGGTCGCGTTGCCCAGGTTCAGCAGCCGGCCCTCGGACAGCACGATGATCGCCTTGCCGTCCGGGAAGGTCCAGGTGTGCACCTGCGGCTTGACCTCGTCCTTGACGATGCCGTCGATCTTGGCCAGGCCGGCCATGTCGATCTCGTTGTCGAAGTGGCCGATGTTGCCCACGATGGCCTGGTGCTTCATCCGGGTCATGTCGGACGCCATGATGACGTCCTTGTTGCCCGTGGTGGTGACGAAGATGTCGGCGGTCTCCACGAAGTCCTCGAGGGTGGCGACCTGGTAGCCGTCCATCGCGGCCTGGAGGGCGCAGATCGGGTCGATCTCGGTGACGACCACCCGGGCACCCTGACCGCGCAGCGACTCGGCACAGCCCTTGCCGACGTCACCGTAACCACAGATCACGGCGACCTTGCCGCCGATCAACACGTCGGTGGCCCGGTTGATGCCGTCGACCAGGGAGTGGCGGCAGCCGTACTTGTTGTCGAACTTGGACTTGGTCACCGAGTCGTTGACGTTGATCGCCGGGAACAGCAGGTTGCCGTCACGGTGCATCTCGTACAGGCGGTGGACACCGGTGGTGGTCTCCTCGGTGACACCACGGATCTCCGAGGCCAGCTGGGTCCACTTCTGGGGGGTCTCGGCGATGGTGCGCGTCAACACCTCCAGGATGACGCGGTGTTCCTCGTTCTCGGCGGTGGAGACGTCCGGGACGGCCCCGGCCTTCTCGTACTCCACACCCTTGTGGACGAGCAGGGTGGCGTCGCCACCGTCGTCCAGGATCATGTTCGGCCCACCGGTGGGGGCGTCAGACCAGGTCAGGGCCTGCTCCGTGCACCACCAGTACTCCTCCAGCGTCTCGCCCTTCCAGGCGAAGACCGGCACGCCCTGGGGGTTGTCGACGGTGCCCTCGGGACCGACGGCCACCGCGGCGGCGGCGTGGTCCTGAGTGGAGAAGATGTTGCAGGAGGCCCACCGCACCTGGGCACCCAGGGCGACCAGGGTCTCGATCAGCACGGCGGTCTGCACGGTCATGTGCAGGGAACCGGTGACGCGGGCCCCGGCCAGCGGCTGCTGGGCGGCGTACTCCTTGCGGATGGACATCAGGCCGGGCATCTCGTGCTCGGCGAGATTGATCTCCTTACGGCCGAAGGCCGCCAGAGAGAGGTCGGCGACCTTGAAGTCCTGACCGGTCGCGTTCTGCGCGGTCGTCGTCATGTGAGCTGCTCCTCGTGGTAGCGAGTGGCGGTCCGTGCCGCGGCGCAGTGAACCGCCCCCTGGGCGGTCGGGTACGACCTGCCTCGGGGCATAGTTGTCCTCTGGTCACAGCGCAGTCCGTCGGAGGCCCTCTCTCCCTCGGTGGGCCCGGTGTGGGCCGACCGACCGCCATCAGCAGCGACGCACGTGCTGTAGAGAAATCTACACCGCACCCCCAGTCGACCGGATGGGTTCCCCTCGGGGCAAGTGGCAGTCTCCCGGAATCAGCACGGTGCCGTAGACGGCCTCCGCACTCCGTCTCCCACGGTCACCCCTGACCAGCACCGCACCCGCCCCGAACGCACCCCCGAGCAGCAGTCACCGAAACCCCTTGGACACCCCGAACCCCCGCTCCGGTGACCCACACCACACCGTGGAGGCCGGAGTGAGAACGCTCACCCGACAGACAGGCACCGCGTACGGCGCACCCCCACCGCCCCTCGCCCACAGAGGTAAACGGACCGCCCCACTGCCGGGGCCAGCGGACCGGAGTAGGCCCACCACATCCTGCTGATCCGCCCGGTCAAGCCGGCCCACACCACAGCCGGCCGGACGCCCCGGCACCCCCATACGGTCGGCGAACCGACACCGCGAAACCCCTGCACCCAGGTCACCGACTCCCAGCGCCCGAACGGACCGGGCCGCCTCGGACAAGTGACCGCCAAGCGGCAAACGCCCCGGAGTAGCACCGGGAAGCACGCCCACGACCACCTCGGGCGCGACGCACCGGAAGACCCGTCGGTGCTCGGCGAACCGGTAACCGCGCCCCAGCCGACAAGCCCCGGCCACCGCACAAGCCAGGTCAGCCCCAGGACACGAGGCCGCCCCGGCACGTAGCCCTCACCCCCGACCGCACCGACCGACGTCACCCCTCACCGGCCGGGACCACCACAGCGGACGCTCGCGCCCGACCACCTCTCCCGAGCCTCGTGCGCCCGACCGCAACCCGCGAAGGAACAGACGGTCCGGGCCACCGCGATACTCCCCGCCCCCGTATGTCCCCCAACTGCCGGCGCCCTCGGGGCTCGTGGGCGAACGCGGGAGCGAGCGGGCGACACCTCAGCCGTGGACGACACCGGCACCACCCCACCCTCGTGGCCCGCCGGTCCTCGTACCGGCCGCCCAAGGGCACCGCCCCGACCGCAGGGCACTCCTCTGAGGACGGCTCGACTCGCCCCAAGGCGACTGAAGGTGACAGGAAGGGCAAGGGCGCCCCAGACCCACCAACGGACTCCACACGAGCCACGTCACACGGAGTCACGTCGAAGCAACCCCCACCACCGCAGCGGGCCAGGGACCCCAGCAACCGAGAAACCACGCCCTGCCCCGACCCCGCGACCACGCGCCCCCCAGAAAAGCGACTCGACCCACCCCGTGGCGCCGAGGCAGCGGGAAGGGGCAAAGGGGGACCCCCGGACTGACAGGCGGACTCAGTACGGAGGGACCGTCGAGGTGGCCCCCAGCGGGCCCGGGGACCTCAGCGGCCGAGGAGCCGCAGCGCAAGCGCTGGGCCGTGGCGCGAGGGTGGCCCCGCCCGGCACGTCGAGGTATCGCGGGACCGGACGGCGCCCCGACATCGGGGGCAATGATCCGTGCGACCTCCGACATCACCGCTGGCCGAGCGGCCTCGCGACATCGGGGGCGCCGTCCAGGGCGCCACCAGGGGTGCCGTCGGGGCTCCGTACCCCGTCAGCGCTCCGAACCGGCGCTCTGGGCCTCGGAGTTGAGGGGGGAGCGGGCGATGTCCGGCTCCAGGTAGATGACCCTGGCGATGGGCACCGCCTCCCGCACTCGGGCCTCGGCCTCGTCGATGGCCTCGGCCACCTGGAGGGCGGTGGCGTCCCCGCGTACCCCGATCTTGGCGGCGACCAGCAGTTCCTCGGGGCCGAGGTGCAGGGTGCGCATGTGGATCAGCGAGGTGACGCTCTCGCCGTCCACCACGGCCTCGCGAATCCGGTCCCGCTCCGAGGGGTCGGCGGACTCGCCCAGCAGCAGCGACTTGGTCTCGGCGGCGAGTACCAGGGCGATCACCACCAGCAGCACCCCGATGCACAGGGTGCCGACGCCGTCCCAGACACCGTTGCCGGTGAGCAGCGCCATCCCGACGCCGCCCAACGCCAGCACCAGACCGACCAGGGCGCCCAGGTCCTCCAGCAGCACCACCGGCAGTTCGGGCGCCTTGGCGCGGCGGACGAACTGGGTCCAGGTCATGCTGCCCCGCAGCTCGTTGGACTCCTTGATGGCGGTACGGAAGGAGAGGGTCTCGGCGATGATCGCGAACACCAGCACGCCCACCGGCCAGTACCAGTGCTCCAGCTCGTGGGGGTGCTTGATCTTCTCGTAGCCCTCGTAGAGGGCGAAGACGCCACCGATGCTGAACAGCACGATGGCGACCAGGAAGCTGTAGATGTAGCGCTCCCGGCCGTAGCCGAAGGGGTGCTCGTCACTGGCCTCCCGCTTGGCCCGCTTGCCTCCGAGGAGAAGCAGGCCCTGGTTGCCGGAGTCGGCGAGCGAGTGCACCCCCTCCGCGAGCATGGAGGACGAGCCACTGAAGGCGAAGGCGACGAACTTGCTGACGGCGATGGCGAGGTTGGCGCCCAACGCGGCGACGATCGCCTTGTTTCCGCCCGATGCGCTCATGCGGGATGACACTCCTTCGACGCGGGGTGCTCATCCCCCGACCTGTTCCGGTACGCCCCAGGCCGGTGCGGTCAGTCCCCGCCCACCGGCACGGTGGCGCGGAAGAGCGTACCGTCCCCCCGTGCGGCCACCCTTTCCCCGGCCGGAACGTACACCGACTCCCCACGTCGTAGCGGAAGTCGCTCCTCCGAACCGGGCCGGGAGCCGTTTCCCTCCAGGGTGACCGAACCGGCGCCGCAGAGCAGGATCTGCGGCGCCTCCCTCCGCAGGTCCACCGGCGCCGACCCCGGTGCCAGGGCGAACCGGGAGAGCCGGAACTCCCTGGTGGGCGTCTGGTACACCTCCTCGCCCCCGCCGTTGGCCTCGGGGCGGAGCACCCCCGGCTCGCCGGGGGTGAACCGTACGATCCGCAGCAGTTCCGGGACGTCCACGTGCTTGGGGGTCAGCCCACAGCGCAGCACGTTGTCCGAGTTGGCCATGATCTCCAGGCCCAGGCCGGACACGTAGGCGTGCGGCACCCCGGCGTCCAGGTGGAGCGCCTCCCCCGGTGCCAGCACCACGTGGTGCAGCAGCATCGCGGCGACCAGCCCGGGGTCCCCGGGGTGGTGCTGGGCGATGCGGGCGTAGCAGTCGTAGTCGGCCGCCCACTCTCCGCCCCGGGCCGCCAACTCCCCGGCCGCCTCGGCGGTGTGGTGCACGGTGGCGGCCATCTGCTCCCGGTCGGCGCCCAGTACGGCCGTCAACACCTCGCGCAGCGCCCCCTCCTCGGGCCGGGCGTACAGGAGGTCCACGTACGGCTTGAGCGCGTCCACTCCCAGTCCGGCCAGCAGCTGTGCGGCCTCGGCCGCCGGCCGGAACCCGCACAGCCCCTCGAACGGGGTGAGCGCACAGACCAGTTCGGGCTTGTGGTGGGCGTCCTTGTAGTTACGGTGGGCCGCTTCGAGCGGCACCCCCTCGGCCTCCTCGCGGGCGAAGCCCTCCCTCGCCTGCCGCTCGTCCGGGTGCACCTGGAGCGACAGGGGGGCGTGCACCCCGAGCACCTTCAGCAGGAACGGCAGCCGGGGCCCGAAGGCGTCCAGCGGGCCGTCCCCCAACTCCCCCGCCGGGTCGGCCGCGATGACGTCCGACAGGGGGGCGGGCCCGGCCCCCCTGTCCACCCGGGAGGGGGCCAACGGGTGCCCGCCCATCCACAGTTCGGCCTGGGGTTCACCGGTGGCCTCCTCACCGAGGAACTCGGGCAGCGCGGTGGTCGAACCCCAGGCGTAGGGGCGGACGGTGTTGTGCAGGCGATCCATCGGTCGGGCTTCCTGACTGTGCGGGCCGGTGCGGAAGGGGTGCGGCGCGGAGAACTACCGGGGGCCGTGCCGAGGTCGGTGGGCGCGCGCCGGCCTCATGATGGGTCGCGGCCGGCGAGCGTCAGGTAAACGGCGGCGAAATCCAGGGTGGCGATCAGCTCGGCCACGCCCTCCAGCGGTGTCAGACCCTCCGCCGGTTCCAGCTCGGTCAGCGCGGTCTCGCGGGCGTAGGCCAGTTCCCTGGCGGCCGGGCTGGGCGAGTCCGCGTCCGGCGGGCCCTCCCGTACCAGCACCACGTGGACCCGCAGGGGCTCGGGCTCCTCCACCCGGTCCCGGAAGAAGTCCTCCGGGTCCTGCCCGCCGCCCAAGGTGCCGGACAGCAGGGCCGGGTGCTCCACCAGGGCCTCCGGCAGCCGGGCGGTGAGCGTGGGGCGGCCGGCCAGGCCGGTGAGCAGGGTCGCGGCGTGCCGGGCGGCGGCGCCCGCCAGCTCGCCCTCGCTCCACAACACCGGTACCGCGTCGGCCAGTTCGGCCGCCAGCGCCTTGGCCGGGTTGTCGTAGGTGGCCTGGGCCGGGCCACAGCGTTCGGCCACCGAGTCCAGCCGGTCGGCCAACGCCTGGAGCGCCTTCGGCGGAGCGGAGACCAGGCCCACCCGGTCGCCCAGCACCAACAGCGGGGTGAGCAGGGCCCACAGGGCTCCCGGCGACACCCGGCGGGCGTCGGCCGGGTTCTCCACGCCCTCGGCCTCCAGCGGGGTACGGGCCAGGGGCACCGGAAGTCCGCGCGCCTGGCGGGCCGCCTCGGCCAGCGGAGCCTCGGGAGGGCAGACCGTGACCACGGTGCAGCCCCGCCGGTACGCCTGCTCCACCAGCAGGGCCAGCCCCGGTTCGTGCCCCTCGCAACTGGCCAGCAGCAACAGGTCCATCGGCCCGGCCCAGCCGGGCAGGGCCCAGCGCAGCGCGTCCGGGTCACCGAGCGGCCCGGTGGGCCGCACCAGGGTCACCGGGAGGGCGCCGCCGCCCATGGCGTCCAGCAGGTCGGCCACACAGGAGGCGGTGGGGCTCTGGCCGGCGACCAGCACCGCCCTGGGCCGACCCTCGGGGCTCAGCCGGTCCAGGCCGACCTCGTCGGCCAGCCGGATCGCCGACCGTACGCGGGCCCCGGCCTCGGCCGTACCGCGCAGCAACGCGTCACGGTCCACTCGGGCCAGGGCCTCGGGGCTGTCGAGCAGCGACTCGTCGAGCATCTCGGGGGCCTTTCGCTGGATGTCGGTCACGATGTGCGGTGGTTCCGGCCCCCGTGGTCGCGGCTCAGTCGGCGCGACGTGCCTCGTCCACCAGCAGCACCGGGATGCCGTCCCGGATGGGGTAGACCAGCCGGCAGCCCTCGGCGGTGCACCGCAGCTCCTCGCTCCCCTCCTCCAGGGCGCCGTGGCACGCCGGGCAGGCGAGGATCTGGAGCAGGCCGGCTTCGAGCGGCATGAGAGGGGTCCCTTCGGGTCAGGGCGACTGTGCCGTCAGGGTACCGCCGAGCCGTCGGGCGCGCGGCGGGTGTGGGGCACCAGCGGACTCCGGCACGGGCTCGGTCGCGGGTCAGCCCCGCACCAGGGCCAGCACCTCGTCGCGTACCCGGGCCATGGTCGCCTCGTCCCGTGCCTCGACGTTGAGCCTCAGCAGGGGCTCGGTGTTGGAGGCGCGGAGGTTGAACCACCAGTCCCGGGCGGTGACCGTGAGTCCGTCCAGCTCGTCCAGCTCCACTCCCTCGCGCCCGGTGTACGCGGCCTTGACGGCGGCGGCCCTGGCGGGCTGGTCGGCCACGGTGCTGTTGATCTCGCCGGAGGCGGCGTAGCGGTCGTAGGAGGACACCCACTGGGAGAGCGGGCCGTCCTGTTCGGCGAGGGCGGCCAGCACGTGGAGGGCGGCCAGCATCCCGGTGTCGGCGTTCCAGAAGTCCCGGAAGTAGTAGTGGGCGGAGTGCTCGCCGCCGAAGATCGCCCCGGTGCGGGCCATCTCCTGCTTGATGAAGGAGTGCCCGACCCTGGTGCGGACCGGTGTGCCGCCGTGTTCGCGCACCACCTCGGGCACCGACCAGGAGGTGATGCAGTTGTGGATCACGGTGCCGCCGCTGTGCTTGGCCAGTTCGCGGGCCGCCACCAGGGCGGTGATCGCCGAGGGGGACACCGGTTCGCCCCGCTCGTCCACCACGAAGCAGCGGTCGGCGTCGCCGTCGAAGGCCAGGCCCAGGTCGGCGCCGACCTCGCGCACCCGCTGCTGGAGGTCGACGATGTTCTTGGGGTCGAGGGGGTTGGCCTCGTGGTGGGGGAAGGTGCCGTCCAGCTCGAAGTACATCGGCTCCAGTTCCAGCGGCAGCCCCTCGAAGACGGTGGGGACGGTGTGGCCGGCCATGCCGTTGCCGGCGTCGACCACCACCCGCAGGGTCCGGCCGCCCTCCAGTCCGGCGAGCCGGCGCAGGTGGTCGGCGTACTCGGTGAGCAGTTCCCGGTGGTGAAGGGAGCCCGGCTGGTCGGCCGGCCGGGGTGGGCCCTCGGTCATCCAGGCCTCGACCAGGGAGCGGATCTCGGACAGCCCGGTGTCCTGTCCGACCGGGGCGGCGCCGGCGCGGCACATCTTGATGCCGTTGTACTGGGCGGGGTTGTGGCTGGCGGTGAACATCGCGCCGGGCAGGTCCAGCAGCCCGCTGGCGAAGTACAGCTGGTCGGTGGAGCACAGTCCGATCTCGGTGACGTCGGCCCCCCGGGCGCGGGCACCCTCACCGAAGGCGCGGGCCAGCCCGGGCGAGGAGGGGCGCATGTCGTGTCCGACGACCAGGGCCTCGGCCTGGGTGACCTGTACGAAGGCCGCTCCGAACAGGGCGGCCAACCCCTCGTCCCACTGATCGGGTACGACTCCTCGCACGTCGTACGCCTTCACCAGCTGCGAAAGATCGGCCACGGCCGTCCCCTTCCGAGGTCGTTGTGCGGGAGGTCAAATCTACCGCTCGATCCTCGCGGGGCCCTGTTACCTGGGAGTTAACGCCCGGTGTGGGTGCTCAGCTGTCCGGCGAGCGCAGGATGCGCAGATGTCCACGGCGGGCGACCTCCATGGGGTCGCCGCCTCGGGGTGCGGGCTTCTCGGCCCGGTCCGGCGGGGTGGCTTCCCGGGGGGTGCGGGCGGCTTCGCGCACCGCGTTCGCCAGGGCCTCCAGGTCGTCCCCGCTGGGGCGCGGGGGGCCGGTGTCCACGGCCAGCCGTACGACCTCCCAGCCCCGGGGGGCGGTGAGCCGCTCGGAGTGCTCCGAGCACAGGTCGTAGCAGTGGGGTTCGGCGTAGGTGGCGAGGGGGCCGAGGACGGCCGTGGAGTCCGCGTAGACGTACGTCAGCGTCGCGACGGCGGGACGGCCGCATGCGGTGCGCGAACAACGGCGTACTGGACTCACGATGGTGGACGGTACCGCACTCGTGAGCGGGCTGCGACGACTCGCCCCGGGCTCACTCTCTCGTGTCGTTCCGTATCGTCGGGAACGCCCGGACCGTGGAGCTGGGCACCCCGGTACCGGGCCGACGGGATTCGGACATCCTGCTGCCGGAAATCGCTCATCAGCCGTACGGAATACGGCAGTTCGTCCACGGGGAGGCGCGCCATGACGGCCGAGACCGGGCACCCGCGAGGACAGTACGGTCAACTCCTGACATCGAGGGCGATCACGGATCGCTCACCCTCAGGCCGCCGAGAGCTACGCTCAAGCCGATGAGCAGCCCCGACCCGACCCCCCGCCCCGCCCGCCGACGCCACCGCGACCGCCACGGTCGGGGTATGCGCGGGCCGGTCGCCCCTCCCCAGGTGCCCCTGGCGATCAGCAGGTCCGCCTCCTTCGACGACCTGGTGCGGGACAGCGCCGAACGGCTGGAGCGGCACTGGCCCCAGCTCGCCTCGGTGGACTTCGCGGTGCAGGAGGTGCCCCAGGTGCGCGACAACGGCCAGCAGCCGGAGGGGGTGCCCTTGGGGCGCGCCGTCGACGGCAAGGGGCAGCGCCCGGACCGGGTGGTGATCTACCGCCGCCCGGTGGAGCTGCGCACCCGGGGCCGGGAGGAGCGGGCCCTGTTGGTGCACGAGGTGGTGGTGGAACAGGTGGCCGAACTGCTGGGCCTGGCCCCCGAGTCGGTCGATCCCCGGTACGGGCAGGAGTGAACGCCCCCCTGGGGCCGGCTCCGGTGGCCGGCCCCCTGAGGCGCCTCTTTCCGTGACGCTCCCGGTGGCCTGTCAGTGGCCGTCGGCCTGAGGTACCGCGTCCACGCCCGGTTCGCCCTCGGTCCCCCGCTCGATCAGTTCCCGCAGGGTGATCGTGGGCTTCTCGCAGCCCCGCTCCAGGATGCGGGCCAGCTCGGTCATCAGCCCCTCCATGGTGGCCGGTTCCCACAGGTCGGTGGAGTACTCGGCGAACAGCAGGAACCCCTCCCCCTTGGGAAAGACCCCGAAGGCACACTCACGCCGGGCGGCCGGGACGACCTGGTCGGTGATCGACGCCCGCACGTCGTCCAGGTCGAGGCTGAGGTCCAGGGTGTTCTGGTAGGTCATGCCCATCGGCAGCCGGGCGGGCAGGGCGGTGTGGTCCCCGCTGGCCGCCAGCCGGCTGGCCACCTCCGCCATCGGCATCCGGTGGTCGACGGCCTCCATGCTGGCCCGGGTGACCTGGTCCACCAGGGCGCCGAAGCTGTCGGAGCGGTCCAGGCGCAGCCGTAGCCCCATGATGTGGGCGGTGCAGCTGACCAGCCCCTCCAGCTCGGGGTGGCCCCGGTTGGCGTAGGAGAAGCTCATCAGCTGGTCGTCCGCCCCGGAGTGGTGGGCCACCAGCACGGTGAGCGCGGCCATGGTCACCGCGTACGGGGTGGCGCCCCTCACGCGGGCCAACTCCTCGATGCGGGAGGGCAGTTCGGGGTCCACCCGCAGGTAGTGGGTGCGCCCCCGGCCGCTGGGTTGCTCCGGCCTGGGGTGGTCGGTGGGCAGCAGCGCGGGCCCGGTGACCCCCGCCATCCGCCGGCGCCAGTAGGCGAGCTTGCGTTCCCGCTCGGCCGGGGGGTCGGCGTGCCGGCTCTCCCAGTCGGCGTGGTCGCTGGCCTGGAGGGCGACCGGGGTCAGCCGGGGGCGCTCACCACGGTGGTGCGCCCGGTACAGCTCGGCCAGCTCCCGCAACAGCAGGTCCAGGGCCCAGCCGTCGACGCTGACGTGGTGCAGTACCAGCATCAGGGTGGCCCGCTGGGGGCCGGTGCGGATCAGGTGGGCGACCGGTTCGGTGCTCCGGCCGAGGTCGAACTCGGTCCAGGCCGCCTCGGAGCACAGCCGTTCCAGCTCCTCCTCCCGCTGTTCCGGCTCCCGGTCCGTCAGGTCGGTGACCGGCAACGGCACCGGTCGGGGGGCCAGCACCTGGAGGGTCCAGTCGCCGCCGTCCCGGGTGAACCGGCAGCGCAGCGCGTGGTGGCGGTCGACCAGGGCGGTCAGGGCCCGGCCCAGGGCGGCGGTGTCCAGGGGGCCGGTGAGCGCCATCCGCAGGGAGACGTTCCACAGCTGGGGGATGGCCGACGTGGGGACCACCTCGACCATGCCCCGCTGGGCGACGCTGACCGGGGCCTCGCGTTCCACCGGGCGCGGGGCCTCGGCGGCGAGCCGGTCGGCCATGGCGCGCACCGTGGGCTGGCGGAAGAAGTCGACGACCGGGTAGGCGAAGCCGTACTCCTCGCGGATCCGGTTGAGCAGCCGTACGACGCTGATGGAGTCGCCGCCGAGGTCGAAGTAGCGGGTGTCCGGCTCCACCCGGTCCTGCGGTACCCGGAGTTGGGTGGCCCACAGCTCCCTCAGTCGTGGCTGGAGGGTTTCCGGGGCGGTGCCGGTCGGAGGCTCGGCGTCGGTGGATGCCGTCGTGAGTGACGGGTCGTCCTCGGGGTGGGCGGGGGCGCTGGGGGTGAGTGGTGCGGCGGGGGGCAGGGCGGCGGGGTCGACCTTGCCGGTGCCGCCCAGGGGCAGGGCGGGCAGTTCGGCCCAGGTGCGGGGGCGGAGGTACGCGGGCAGCCGTCCGGCGAGGAGTTCGGCGACCCGGGGCAGGTCGGTGCCGTCGGGGACCACGTAGGCCGCCAGGTGGGGTTCGTCCCCGTCGCGTACCCCGACCACCAGGGCGTCCCGGACACCGGGCAGTTCACGCAGTACCTCGGTGACCTCCTGGGGCTCCACCCGGAACCCGCTGATCTTCAGCTGGTCGTCGGTACGGCCGTGGAACTCCCAGGTGCCGTCGGGCCGTTGGCGGGCGAGGTCGCCGGTGGCGTACAGCCGGCCCGGGGCGCCCGAGGGCGGGGGCACGAACACCTGGTCGGTCAGCTCGGGCCGGCGCAGGTAGCCGCTGGCCACACCGGCGCCCCGGACGTACAGCTGCCCCACCGTGCCGGGCGGTACCGGTCGCCGTTCCTCGTCCAGTGCGTACAGGGTGGTGTTGTCGACGGGCCGGCCCAGAGGGATCGGGGAGGGCGCCCCGGGCGGTACGGAGTGGGTGGTGACCAGCACCGCGCACTCGGTGGGCCCGTAGACGTTGACCAGTTCGAAGGGCGCTCCCTCGGGGGGTGTCGCGCGCAGGGGCTCGCCGCCGGCCAACAGGTAGCGCAGACGGCCCGGTTGGCGTTCCACCGGGAGCCTCAGCAGTTCCTGGGTGAGCACGGTGGGCAGGATGCTGAACCCGACGCCCTGGCGCTGGTACCAGTCGGCCAGCGCCGGCGGGTCCAGCCGCAGGTGGTCCTCGGCGACCACCACCCCCAGCCCCCGGGTGAGGGCGGGCCAGATCTCCAGCACCGAGGCGTCGAAGCTGGTGCTGCACACCTGTGCCGAACGGTCCCCTGGGCCCAGCTCGAAGCGGTGGCGGTGCCACTGGCAGAGGTTGGCCACTCCCCGGTGGGTGACCGTCACGCCCTTGGGCCGGCCGGTACTGCCGGAGGTGTGGATCACGTAGCAGGGGTCGTCCAGGTCGGCGCGGGGGAGCTCCTGGGGCTCCCGGGGCGCCTGGGGGTCGCCGACCGACAGCACCTCGGTGTGCGCGGGCGGTACCGGCGGCGGAGGCCCCCCGTCCTGGACGAGCAGCAGTCGACAGTCGCTCTCGGCCAGTACGGCGTCCACCCGCTGGGTGCCCAGGGAGGGGTCCAGCGGCAGGTAGGCGCCACCGGCCCGCAGCACCGCCAGCATGGCGACGACCAGTTCCCCGCCGCGCGGCAGCCAGAGGGCCACCGGAACGGCGCGGTCCCAACGCGGGTGGGCCAGCAGGCGGCGCGCCAGTCGGGCCGAACGGCGTTCCAGTTCGCGGTAGTTCAGGTCGCCGTGCCGGTCGCGGACCGCCAGGGCCTCGGGGGTGCGGCCGGCCTGGCGGACCACCAGCTCGCCCACCGGGGCGTCCTCCAGGGGGCGTACGGGCCCCCGGTCGGGCGCGCCGAGCCGGCTCAGGGGCAGCCCGGGGTCGGCGACGGCCGTCCACCAGGTGTCCTCCAGCCGGTCGAGGAACGTCTCCATGGTGGGCGGGTCGAACAGGTCGCTGTTGTACTCCAGGTGGCAGTCCAGGCCCTCCGGCCGGTCGATGAGGTAGAGGGCCAGCTCCATCAGCGACTTGTCGGCTCCGATGGCCAGTTGCCGCGCCTCCACCCCGGGGAGCCGCAGGTCCAGCGGTTCACCGGTCTCGTAGTCGGCGGTGACCTGGAACAGCGGGTGGCGGGACAGGTCCCGGGGCGGGGCGAGGCGTTGGATCACCGACTCCAGGGGGGCGGCGGCGTGGTCGTAGGCGTCCAGGCACGCTCCCCGTACCCGGCCGACCAGTTCGCGGTAGCTGGGGTCGCCGTCGAGGTCGAGCCGGAGCGGCAGGGTGTTGAGGAAGTAGCCGACCAGTTCCTCCGTTCCCTCGGGGCGGTCGGCCATCGGGGAGCCGATCACCAGGTCGGGCTGGCCGGTCAGGGCGTGCAGGCCGGCGGCGAAGCCGGACAGCAGCACCATGAAGGGGGTGGCCCGCTCCTCCCGCGCCAACCGCCTGATCCGGTCGGCTAGTTCGGTCGGTACGGTGCGTCGCAGCCGTCGGCCCCGGGCGGTGGCGACCTCCGGCCGGGGGTGGTCCAGGGGCAGGTCCAGCGGTGGCGGGGGGCCGGCCAGGCGGCCGGTCCAGTAGTCCAGGTCCTCCTCCACCCTGGGGTCGGCGCCCTGGCTCTGGCGGGTGGCGAACTCCCGGCAGCTGTGGGCCAGTTCGGGTAGCGCCACCGGTTCACCGCGCAGGGCACCGGTGTAGAGCGCGGACAGGTCGCGGGCGATCAGCTGGGAGGAGTGGGCGTCCACCACGATGTGGTGGAAGGAGAACACCAGCAGCCAGCGTTCCTCCCCGGTCCGCAGCAGCCGGGTGATCAGCAGTGGGCCCCGTGCCAGGTCGAAGGCGCGTGCGCTCTCCTGAGCCATCACCTCCTCCAGCAGGTCCGCCTCGGGGGTGTCCCGGTGATCCCGCACCAGGAACTCGGCGGGCGCGCCCGGGGGTTGGACCAGTTGTCGCGGTGTGCCGTCGACCTCCCGGAAGACGGTACGCAGAGCCTCGTGCCGGTCGACCAGCGCGTTGAGGGCCCGGCGCAGGGCGTTCACGTCCACCGGGCCGTCCAGCCGCAGGGCGAGGGGCTCGTTGTAGGTGGTGCGGCCGGGGTGCATCCGGGAGTCGAACCACAGTTGCCGCTGTCCGGGGGTGAGGGGGGCGCTGTCCCAACCTGCGGGCACCCCGGAGGTGGTGGCCGGCTGTTCCGGGACGGCCACGGTCGGGGGCTCGGCGGTGGTGGGTGCCCCCTCGGACGGTGAGGTGTCGGGAGCCGTCGACGGTGCCGCCGTGTCCCGGGTGGGGGTCGTGGAGGTGGAGGTGATCCCCGAGGTGCCGTCCGGGTGGGCCCCGTTCCGGGCGGTGCCCGTCGGAGTGGCGGGGTCCTCGGTAACCGTCGGGGCAGCGGGCGTCGGAGGAGCCGTGACCGTCGGGGTGGGGACGTCGCGGGCGGTGACCGGCAGGGTGGCCGCATCCACGGGCGCGGCCGTGGCGGGAGCCGTATCCCTGGTGGTGCCCGTCGGGGTGGGGACGTCGCGGGCGGTGACCGGCAGGGTGACCCCGTCCCGCGCGGTGCCCGTCGAAGTGGCGGGGTCCTCGGTAGCCGTCGGGGCAGGGGGCGCGGGAGGAGCTGTGACCGTCGGAGTGGCCGCATCCAGAGGCGCGGCCGTGGCGGGAGCCGTTTCCCCGGTGGTGCCCGTCGGGGTGGGGACGTCGCGGGCGGTGGCCGGTGCGGGGGTGGGCGTGCCCCTGTCGTACGCCTCGTCCGGGGTTCCCCGCTCCGGGCGTGGTTCCGGCACGGTCACGGTGCCCCGCTCGGGCCGGGCGTCGAGGGGGCGGGCCGGCCCATGGGACGTGGCGGCCGGTGCGTGGTGCCCGTTCGGGGCCGGCTCCCGACCCCGGGCCGTGGCGGTGACCGGGGGGTCCGTCGCGGTGCGGGGCGCGCCCCGGGTGAGCTGGCGCAGGCGGTTCAGGTGGGGCAGTCCGGCCCGCAGCAGCTCGGGGCTGACCCCGAAGTCCACCAGGGCGGCCACCTCGTCGACGCCGGCCCGTCGTAGCCGGTCCACCACGGGCAGGCAGCTCTCGGGGCTGCCGATCAGGGCCCGTTGGTCGCAGTAGCGGTCGTAGGCGCGGGCGAACACCGCGTCGAGGTCGTCCTCGTGCAGCCGGTCCATCTCCAGGGTGCCGCCCAGGCTGGTGGTGACCTGGTGGAACAGGGACATCGAGGAGCGCATGTAGCGGGCCAGCGGCTCGTAGGCGGCACGCCGGGCGTCCTCGTGCCGTTCGGCCAGGTAGGTGTGGAGCAGCACGACCACCCGTCCGGTGTCCGGGTCGAGCCCGGCGTCCGCCCTGGCCTGGCGGTACAGGTCGATGTTCTCGGCCAGCCGCTCGGGGCTCTGGCTCATCAGGTTGGTGACCACGCCCAGGTCCGCCGTGCCGGCGCGGCGGTAGGAGTCGGGGTTGCCGACGATGGCGGTGAACAGGGGCGGCGCCTGCTGGACGGGGCGGGGGTAGACCCGTACCTCCACCTCGCCGTCTCCCCCGGTACGGCGTACCGGGGTGCCGGCCCAGAGCCGCCGCAGCTCCTCGATCTGGGCGTACAGCTCCTCCCGGTGGCGTCCGAAACGGTCCGGGAAGAACACGAAGTCCCGCGCGTTCCAGCCGCTGGCGCACCCCAGTCCGACCCGGCCGCCGGAGAGTTGGTCGACCATCGACCACTCCTCGGCCACCCGGATCGGGTCGTGCAGGGGCAGCACCACCGAGCCGGAGTTGATGCGGACGCGGCTGGTCTCCCTGGCCAACGCGGCGGCCAGGACGGAGGGGTTGGGGAAGGGGGCGCCGAAGGAGTGGAAGTGCCGTTCCGGCAGCCACACCCCGTGGAAGTCGTGGGCGTCGGCGAAGCGGGCGGCCTCGATGATGCCGTCGTAGGTGGCGTGGGGCTGCTCGTGTTCGGGGTAGTCGCCGAAGAAGTACAGGCTCATCTCGGGCTGCCGGTCCCGCTCCCGGCGCCGTGGCGGAGCGGTCGCCTTCGCGGGGGTCCGGGCGGCGCGGGGGTCGGGGAGGAGTCCGGCGTCCCGCAGTTCCCGCAGGGAGTCGACCACGGCCGTGCGGACCCTCTCCACCTCCTCCTCGCCGTGGGCGGTGGAGAGGAAGAAGTTGCGCCACTCCCAGACGTACACGCCTCGCAGGGTGAGGTGGTGGTAGAGCAGTTCCATGTTGGCCCGGTGCTCGAACCGGAACATGGAGCCGTGGTGGGCGACCCGGAGCGGGAACTCCTCCTCGGTGAGGAAGGAGTTCAGGGAGTCGGCCAACCGCTGGGTGCGGGCGCTGAGTTCGGCCTGGAGCCCGGGTCCGCTGTTCTTCAGGTGGGTGAGTACCGCCCTGGCCGCCGCCATGGACACCGGATGCTGGATGTAGGTGCCGCCGAAGAAGGTGGTGTCGGCGGGTGGGTAGCTGTCGTCGCCGTACGACCAGTGGCCGCCGTCCACCCCGTCCAGGATGTCGGCCCGGCCGGCGATGGCGCCGATGGGGTAGCCGCCACCCAGCAGCTTGCCGTAGGTCGCCAGGTCGGGTGTGACCTGGTACAGCTCCTGGGCTCCGCGCGGGTGGAGGCGGAAGCCGGTGAGCATCTCGTCGAAGAGCAGCACGATGCCGTGCCGGGCGGTCAGGCTCCGCAGTCGCTGGACGAACTCCACCGGCACCAGGGAGGGGTTGCGGCTCTGTACCGGCTCCACCAGCACCACGGCGATCTCCCCGGCCCGCTCCTCGATGGCCTGGAGGCTGTCCGGCTCGCCGTAGTCGAGCACGATCAGTTCGCTGACCGCGCTGTCGGGGATGCCGGAGGAGATGGGCACGGTGACGCCCCGGACGCTCCTGCCCAGCACCCCGTCGGCGTGACCGTGGTAGGAGCCGTGGAAGGTGACCACCTTGTTCCGGCCGGTGGCGGCCCGGGCCAGCCGGATGGCGGCGGCGTTGGCCTCGGTACCGGAGCCGGCGAACGCCACCCGCTGGTGACCGGTCAACTCGCTGACCAGTTGGGCCACTTCGCCGGTCTCCGGCCCCCGTGGGCCCAGCCGGATCCCGCCGGCGAGGTGTTCGCGCACCGCCTCGGTCACGAAGTCCGGTTCGTGACCGAAGAGGAGGACCCCGAAGCCCATGGTGATGTCGACATAGCGGTTGCCGTCGACGTCCTCCAGGTGGGCGCCGCTGGCCCGGCGTCCGGCCAGCGGGTAGAGCATCTCCTTGGTGGCGCTGCGGAAGCCCACCGAGGCCCGGGCGTCGGCCAGTACCGCGCGGTGCCGCCGCGCCAGCTCCTTGGAGCGGGGGGTACGGGCGGTGTAGCGGCGCACCAGTTCGTCGAGGTGGTCCCGGGTGCCCGTGTCGCCCGCCATGCTGGCGTCCCGGGAGACGGTGACCCGGGGGCCGTGGCTGGTGGCGGTGGGCGTTCCGGTACGTGCGGGGGGCTGGTCGGCCGGTGCCGAGGGGGCTTCGGGCGGGGGCTGGTCGACCCCGTCGAGTCGGGCCAGTTGCCGGTCGACCCGCTCGGTGAGTTCACGGAGGGTGGCGAGGTCCTTCGCCAGTGGTGACGGGGAGTGCGCGTTCATCGGCCGCCCTTTGGGGTGATGGTCGCTGGATGGGGGGTCGTGCTGGTGACGCCGGGAGGGTCGTCCGGCGCCGTGGCGGAGGGGGGAGGTATGCGGTGGTGGGTGCGGTGACCGAGGTGGACGGGTGGGTACCCGCCCTCAGGCCACGTCCTCGCGGGAGGCCAGCCGGCGGTCCAGCAGGAGGCTGAGCTGCTCGGTCAACCGCAGCTGGTTCCGGGTGAGTTGGCGTACCTGCTCGGTCAGTTCGGCGAACTGTTCCTGGGTGACGTGGCCCTCGGGTGCCGATGCCGGCCGGTCGACGGCCACCGGGGGATGGTGCACGGCCGGGGTGTGGGTGAAGGACACGGCGGCCACCGGGTCGGGGGCGGGCCTCTCGGCCGGGGAAGCCGGTTCCGTGACCGGGGCGGGGGCGGGGGTCGCCCGGTCGGAGGGCTCCGTGACCGGGGCGGCGGCCCCGGCCCGGTCCGCCACGAGGGTGGCCAGCAGGCGGGGCGTCTCCGCCTCCTCGAACAGTTCCCTCATCCGTACCCGGACGCCGAACTCCGCCTCCAGTTCCCTCAGTACGTTGATCATCTGTAGCGAGTCGGCGCCCAGGTCGAAGAACGGCTTGTCCGGCTCGACCTCGTCCAGGTCGAAGCCCAGTTGGCTCGCCGTCAGTTCCCTGACCCTGACCAGTGTCTCCATGGCTGATCCCTTCGTGTCCACCGGTGGTTGGGGGCGTCGCGGGGCCGGCCCCGGCTCCAGTCGCGCGGGGGGCGGGCCGACCCAGTGGGCGCGGCGCTGGAAGCGGTACCCGGGCAGCCGGACGCGGCCCCCGCCGCTGCCCGCCACCAGCCGTTCCCAGTCCAGCCGGTGACCGGCGCAGTGCAGGGCCGCCAGGCTGGACCAGCAGGTGGCCGGCCCCTCGGGGCCTTCGCCCGGACGCTGGGTGGGCAGGGCCGTGAGGGCCGGCGCGGCACGGGAGGCCAGCCCGCACAGGGTGCGGTCCGGGCCCAGCTCCAGCAGGGTGCCGCCGGGCCGGTCGGCCAGCTCCCGCAGCACCAGGTCGAACCGCACCGGCTGCCGGGCCTGCGCGGTCAGGTACTCCCCGGTCGGCAGCCAGCCCTCGGGGCGCACCCGCCCGTCCAGTCCGCTGACCAGGGGTACGGTCAGCGGGCGCAGCGTGACCCCGGCGACGGCCCGGGCCAGTTCGGGCAGTACCGGGTCGAGGGCGGCGCTGTGGAAGGCCCGGTCCACCGGTAGCCGCCGCCAGTGCGCCCCGACCGCCTCCAGGTGCGCGCACACCTGGTCGACCAGCGGGGCGGGGCCGGACAGGACCCGGTTCTCCTCGCCGTTGACCACCGCCAACTCCAGCCCGGCGAACCGCTCCAGGGCCTCGTGGGCCAACCGCTCGGGGCCGAGGACGGCGACCATCCCGCCCGGTCCGGCGCCCCGGCGCATCAGCCGCCCCCGGAGCGCGGTCAGCCGCAGCCCGTCCTCGCGGCTGAGGGCGCCGGCCACGTGGAGGGCGGCCAGCTCGCCGACACTGTGCCCCAGCACCTCGGCGGGCTCCCCGGTCAGCTCGGCCCACAGCCGGGCCTGTGCCGACTGCAGGGCGAACAGGGCGGGTTGGGCGGTGTCGGTGGGCCACACCTCCGGGTCCTCGCCGGGACGGTGGACCGGCCGCCGGTCCAGCAGCCCGTCCAGAAGGGAGCCGCCGCACTCGTCGCGGTACCGCTCCTCGCAGTCGTCCAGCACCTCGCGCACCACGGCGAACCGCTGGTACAGGGCGCTCCCCATGCCCGGGCGGATGCCCCCGTGGCCGCTGAACGCCCAGGTCACCGGAGCCAGTCGGGTACGGGGCACCACCTCGGTGCGGAACCGGGAGCTGGTCCGGCCGCCGAGGAAGTCCTCCAGCCCCCGGCGCAGTGCCTCCACGTCCTCGCCCAACACCACCAGGCGGTGCCGCAGCGGCCGGCGCCCCAGGGCCAGGGTGGTGGTGAGGTCGGCGAGGTCCGGCGCGGGGTCCTCGACCAGCCGGTCCCGCAGCGCCAGGGCGCCCTCGACCAGGGCGGCCGGCTGCCTGCCGTACAGCGGCAGCATCGCCGGGGCGGGGCCGTGGACCTGTCGGGGTCGCGGGTCCGGTGGCTGCTCCACCACCACGTGGGCGTTGGTGCCCCCCACTCCCAGGGCGGTGACCCCGGCCCTGCGGGGGCCCCTCCCCCCGGGCCAGGGCAGTTCCTCGGTCGGCAGCCAGAAGGGGCTGTCGTCCAGGGACAACGCCGGGTTGGGCGCGGTGTGCCCGGCCAGCGGGGGCACCACCCCCTCCCGGAGCACCAGCAGCGCCTTGATCAGGCCGGCCAGTCCGGCCGTGACGTCCAGGTGGCCCACGTTGGCCTTCACCGACCCGACCGCACAGAACCGTCGGCGGTCGGTGTGGGCGCGGAACACCTCGGTGGCGGCGGCCAGTTCGATGGGGTCGCCCTTGTACGTACCGGTGCCGTGCGCCTCCAGGTAGCCCAGGGTGTCCGCGCCGACGCCCGCGCTGTGCAGAGCGGCGCGCAGGGCGTCCCGCTGCCCCTGGGCGGAGGGTTCGGTGAAGTGGCGTTTGCGGGAACCGTCGTTGGTGACCCCGCTGCCGAGGATCACCCCGTACACCGTGTCCCGGTCGGCGAGGGCCCGGTCCAGCCGCTTGAGCACCACCGCCGCGACCCCGCTGCCGGGGACGGTGCCGTCGGAGGCGGCGTCGAAGGCCCGACAGTCGCCGGTGGGCGACAGGATGGAGCCGGTGGCGTGCCGGTACCCCAGCACCCGGGGCAGGTGGATCGCCGAGGCGCCGGCCACCATCAGGTCGGCGTCCCCGGCCAGCAGGGTCTGTCGGGCCAGGTGGACGGCCACCAGGGAACTGGAGCAGGCGGACTGCACCCCCAGCGCCGGTCCGGTCAGCCCCAGGCGGAAGGCGGCGCGGGTGGCCATGAAGTCGGAGGAGTTGCCCACGGTCCGTTGGAGCCGGGGTATCCACTCGGGGCCGGGGTCCTCGGCGAGCACGTTCTCCAGCAGGTAGGTGCGCAGCGGCAGCATCTGGTAGCCGGCCGCCGCGTAGACGCCCACCCTCAGGGAGGGATCGGGCGCGGCGTAGCCGGCGTCCTCCAGTGCGTGGTGGCACACCTCCAGGAAGAGCCGGTGCTGGGGGTCGGTGATCACCGACTCCCGGGTGCTCATGGAGAAGAAGTCGGCGTCGAAGCGGTCGATGTCCGGCAGCGGGGCGCTGGCCCCCACGAAGTCGGGCCGCTGGTACAGCTCGGGGCTGACCCCGGCCGCCGCCAGCTCCTCGGGGGTGAACCGCCGGATGTGCCGGTGGCCGTGACGGACGGTGTGCCAGTAGCCCTCCGGGGTGTCGGCCCCGGGGAGCCGCAGCCCCATCCCGACCACGGCTATCCGACCGTCGCTCACTCCTCCCTCGCCCCCTCGACCTGCTTGGCGGGTGGGGTGGTCGGGGTGCCGCGCCGTATCAGGGCCAGCAGCAGGGCGAGCCCGCAGAGCACGGCGGCGCCGTGCATCCAGCCGACCACCTCCAGGGGGCTGAACCTCTCCAGCAGGGCGGCGCTGACCACCATGCCGATGCCGAAACCGAGGTTCTCCACGGTCGCCGACAGGCCGAAGACCTGGGCCCGGTGTTCGTCGGGCATGGACTGGAGACGGGAGTTGTAGGCGATGTCGGTGAAGCCGTCGGCCATCCCGGCGACCAGGATGACCACGATGGCCAGCGCCGTGGGCAGTCCGGTGAACGCCAGGATGAAGGCGGCCGACATCACCATGGCCCCGACCGCGAAGGCCCGTTCGCTGGGCGTGTACCCACGTGACCGGGACAGTCGGCTGACCAGCTGCTGCATGGCGATGTTGCCCACCGCCCAGGTCGCCCAGAACTGGCTGAGGAACACGGCGGGGTGGTCGGGGTCCAACTCGGTGGAGCGGATGGGCAGTCCGACGTTGTGGGCGGAGGAGCCGAAGCCGTCCACCGCCCGGATGGAGATCATGAACAGCAGCAGCGGGGTGAGCCGCAGCAGGGCGAGGGTGGCGCGGTGCGAGGTGGAGGGCGCGGCCCGGCTGGCGTCCGGCTCGGCGTCCGACTCGCTGTCCGGTTTCCGTTCGGCGCGGGTGCGGATCGGCAGCCACAGCAGGTTGAGGGCGGAGAGGGTGAAGCTGGCCGCGTCGATCACGAAGGCCGCGGTGTAGCCGACCAGGGAGACCACCGCCCCGGCGGAGGCGAAGCCGGCCACCATGGCCATCGAACGGCAGGTCACCAGCAGGGCGTTGGCCGCCACCCGCTGTTCGGCGCCCACGATCTCCGGTACCGAACTGCGCAGCGCCACCGAGGTGCAGGTGGAGCAGACGCCGGTGAGTACGGCCAGCCCGTAGATCATCGACGCCTGGGCGCCGGAGGGCGCCAGCACCAGGGTCAGCAGGGCGAGCGCCTGGAGCGCGTCGCCGGTGATCATCAGCGCCTTGCGGTCCAGCCGGGAGGCGAGATGGCCGGCCAGCGAACCGCCCAGCACGCTGGAGGCCAGCCGCAGGGCCATGAACAGCCCGGCCTGGAGCGGACTTCCGGTGATCTGGTAGGCGAACAGGTTGAGCGCCACCATGTTGAGGTAGCTGCCGTACGCGGACACCGCGCTGCCCGCCGCGAGGAAACGGAAGTAGCGCATACCAGCCCGTGAGCCGGACGTGCTCATGGTCCTCCCCAGGTCAGCCGCGCGGCCCACCGAAGGGGGGAATCTACGCGCCTTGAGTCACTCCGCGCGCCCACATTACGAGACGAAGTGGCGCCCCTCCAGACCCCCGGAGGACAACACCACGAACCGTTCGGACCGGCCGTCCGCCGCCCGCACCACCCACCGCCCCACGCCAACGGGCCGTGCCAGGGGGCTGGTTGGCCCCTGGCACGGCCCGGTCCGAAGCGCTGACCCGGGCTGACGCCCGGTCAGTTCAGTCGTGCAGCACCGACAGGTCCTGGTCGGCGCTGGGTACCGCGACCGTGCTCTGGTCGTCGGGCAGGGTCTGGGTGGTGAACGCGGAGACCCCCTTCAACGGCAGTTTCAGGGTGCGGGCGGCGTACAGCTGGCCACCGGACAGCCGTTCCACGGTCACCGCGTAACTCCCCTTGCCGCCCTTGGGCTTGGGGGTGGACATCGCCGTGGTGGTTCCGCCCCGCACGGTCACCGTCGTACTGCTGGCGGTCCCACCGGCGGTGCCCTTGGAGGCGGTGATCCGTACCCGTACGGCCTTCTCCGGGGCCGTCAGGGACAGTTCGCCGCCCTTGGCGCGGTTGTCGGCGGCGGTGGCCCGCTTGGCCAGTGGTGGGGTGGAGGTCACGAAGGCGCTCTCCCGCCCCTGCCCCTTGCCCCGGACCACCCGCAGCGCGGCCACCACCGGGGTCTGGCCGCCCTGGCCGCTGGGCGTCAGCACCAGCGAGCCGGCCTGGCCCCGGGTGAGCGGCCCCAGGTCCACGGCGGTGGTCATCCCACCCTTGACGTGGAGCGTCTCGTGTCCGGCCGGGGTGATGGAGCCGGACTTGCCGGCCAGCTTCAGCTTGAGGTCGGCGTCCTGCTCCCCCGGTGCGTACACCATCAGCCGCACCTCCTTGGCGTCCCCGGGGATGCCGGGGAGCACCGCCGACGGCCGGGCGTCCCCGGCGGCGGAGATCCAGTCGCCGCCCAGCTTCTCGTCGCTGGCGCGCACCAGGGCGCCCACTCGTCCGCTGCGCGAGGTGACGTGCAGGGTGACGTTGGTGCTCGGCTTGGAGGTCAGCGAGGACAGCAGTACCGGCACGGTGGACCGGGGCGGCACGTTGACCCCCTCGCCGGAGGGGGTGTCCAACCGGCCTTCCTTCCCGTGCAGTTCGAGGTCGACCACGGCGCCGGTGTCGTCCGGGTTGGTGAGGTGGACGTAGTCCTGGCGGTCCTCGGCGGTGCTCGCTCCGGGGAAGGTGAACTCGGTGTCGGGCACCGAGCAGGCGGTGCCCAGCGCGCCCCGTCCGTCCCCGGCCCGCACCAGGGTGGTCTGCTGCACGGTCCAGCCGGGCGCGAACCGCCCCTCGGCCGTACCGACCAGGGCGGGCCCGTTGGCCTTGTCCCGCTCCGCCTTCACCGGGGCACCGGGCTCCTTCAACGGCACCACCGGCTTGTCCGGCTGGGGCTTCTTGGGCTTCTTCTTGCCCTTCTTCTTCTCCTTCTTGTCCTTCTTGTCCTTGCCGCCCTCGTCACCCGCGTTCTCCGCGTCGTCCACCGGCAGCAGTTCCGCCTGCCCCTTGGTGGACCCGCCGCCGGACGGGCTGAACCCGGTGTAGGTGGTCTGGGCCACCTCGGAGTCGGTGGGCTGGGGGCAGACCAGGGTGGTCCGCTCCACCGGCAGCCGCCGGGTGGCCGGGCCCGCCTCGTCCGAGTCCGAGGGCGCGGCCAGCGCGGCGACACCGGTGAGCAGCGTCAGGGAGACCGCGGCTCCTCCCAGGGCCATGGTGGTGCGGTTCACTGGTCGGTTCCTTTCACGAGTACGGGCGGCGTCACCGGTGGGGGCGCTGTCCCCAAAGCGCCGGTCACCATCGCGGCGGCTCGCCGTACGGGTGCTGGCCGTAGGGGTACTCCTCCTCGCCGGGGCGCTGCTCGCCCCCGGCCCGCTCCCCGGTCGGGTAGCCGGTGCCCTCGGGGTAGCCGTAGCCGGTCTGGTCCGGGTAGGCGCCCGGGGTCTGGGCGTCGTAGCCCTGCGGGCCCACCGCGTACGGGTCGCCCTGCTGCCCGCCCTGGTACACGTCCGGGTACCCCTCCTGGTAGCCGCCCTGGGGGGTGCCGTAGGGATAGGGCTCGGGCTGGGCATACGGGTCGTGCCCGGACGGCTGGCCGTATCCCTGGTCGGCGTACCGCGTCGTCTCGTGCGTCACACCGTGGTCGGCGTACCGGGCGTCGTGGTCCGGCTCCTGGCCCACGCCCTCCGGTACCCCGGCATACGGGTCCGAGGGGGGACCGGGCACCTCGTACGGCTCCGGGGCCTGCGGCTCGGCCGGCGGCGGAGGCGTCCCGCCCCCCGCACCGGGTCGCGGCTCCCCCCCGTCGGCCGCCTGCTGGGCCCGCAGTCTGCGAGCCCGACGGCCCTCACCGGCCACCGGCTGGGCAGGCACGGTCTCCGGCTCCGGCAGGTCGTCGTCGGTCTCCCGACGGCGTCCCGGCAGGGCCAGCACCACGGCCACCAACACCAGGAAGCCCTGGGTCCACCGCCACACCGAGTGCGACAGCGGTGTCTGGTAGGTCAGGTCCAACCGGCCGCCCTCGGCGGGCAGTTCGAAGCCCTGGGCCCAGCCGTCCACGGTGATCGCCCGCAACGGCTGACCGTCCAGGGTCGCCCGCCAGCCGGAGTCCGCCGCGTCCGCGATCCGCAGGGTACGGCCCTTCGGACCGCCCGGGATCCGGGTGTGGGCCTCCACCGGCCCGGCCGCCACCGGGGTCGGCTCGGCCGCCGAGGCCCCCTGCTCCATCCCCTCGCCGGGCGGCACCACGCTGATCCGCGACACCTCCCGGTCCACCCGCCACAGGGCGCTGCCGTCCTCCTGGCTCAGCCGGGTCAACCCCGGGGTGGCGTCCAGCACCCGGCTCATCCTGCGCGGGGCGTCGTCCCGCACCAGTACGTAGCGGACCGCGAAGTCCCCCAGCTGACGGGTCTGGTCAGCCCCGGAACCGGCCACCAACTGGGCGACCGCCCGGCCCAGACGGCCACTGTCCCCACCGTCGCGGGCCAGGTCGGCGTCCCCGAGACGGGCACCCGAACCGCGCAGCAGGCTGTAGGAGACGGAGCCCTCGTCACCGTTCAGGATCAGGGTGCGGGCCTGGTCACGGGTCTTGCTCTCCTCCGCCACGAAGGCGGGCACCTGTACCGGGTCCCGCCGACTGAGCGGGTCACCGGCGCCCCGGACCATCCAGCCCACCGCCGACACCAGCGGCGCGGCCAGCGCCAGGGCCGCCAGCAGGGCGGCGGTCGGCTGGCGCCAGCCGAAGCTGCGCGCCGCCACCCGGCCCCGGGCGCCCTCGGCACCGACGGCCGCCGCGCACAGCAGCGCCAGCCCGTACACCAGGGACGCCGGGCCGGCCCAGCCCCCGCCGTTGCTGAGGGCCGCGAACAGCAGGCCCACCAGGGCGACCGCCCACGCGCCGTACAGCACCTGTACCCGGTCCCGCCGCAGCAGCGCGGCCAGCCCGGCGAGCAGGAGGCCCACCAGCAGCCAGGCGCCGGGGGTGCCGGGCCCGCCGGGGCTGAGTGTGAGCAGTTGCAGGGCGGAGGCGCCCTCGCCGTACTCCAGGCCGGCCTCCACCAGGAAGGCCGACGGGCTGGTCAGCAACTTCCACGACCACGGGGCCAGCAGGACGAGCGGGGTACCCAGCACGGCCGCGAACCGCAGCGCGTACGCCTTCAGGAACCGCCCCTGGCGCCAGCGCAGCACCAGGACCGCCAGGGCCAGCAGCAGCGCGACCGGCCACACCAGCGGGGTGAAGGCGGTGGCCACGGTGAGCAGTACGGCGTAGCACCAGCAGGCCCGCCAGGAGGGGCGGGAGTCGGCGTCCAGCCGCAACCCCGAGCTGGCCACGGCCAGTCGGGCCAGCAGCGGCAGCAGGATCGCCAGCACGGCGGTGCCGATGCGTCCGCCGGCCAGGGCGCCGGTGGTCGCCGGCAGGAAGGCGTACGCCACCGCCCCGGCGGCGCGGATCAGCCGGGAGCCGACCAGGGGGCGGGAGGCGAAGTACGCGGAGAGGCCGGCCAGGGGTACCGAGCACACCAGCAGGACGGTGAGCGCGGTGCCGGTGCTGCCGAACAGCAGCACGGCCAGCCCCGCCACCACCGCGAGGTACGGGGGCCCGGACTGGGTGCCCCCCACCCCGAGCGGATGCCAGGCGTCGGCGAACCGGCCCCACAGCTCGGACACCTCACCGGAGACGGGCAACAGCGCCCCGCCCGCAAGGGAACCGCCGCCCAGCAGGCCACGGCACGCCACCAGGGACACCAGCAGCAGCACCGCGAACAGCATCGGCGCCGGCTTGGCCGCGACCTGTTTCAGTCGGGCGAACTGCTCGACCTCCAGGAAGTCCGCGTCCTCGTCGCCGGGCCCGCTCTCCACCGCGCCGTGCCGGCCGCCGGACGAACGCTCCGGCTCATCTTTTCCCTGGAGGCTGCCCGCCACCTGCTCGGCCGTGGCCCGCACGGTGGCGCCGGGCGGCGGGAAGAGCGGCCTCAACTGCGGGAACTCGACCTGAGGTCGGCGCCTTCGTCGCCGGCCGGCCACGATGCGCTCGGGCCGCAGCAGCACCCCCATCAGACCGGACACCTCGTCCAGGGCCTGCCCGGGGACCTTGCCCACCAGGTAGGCGAGGGTACGCATCAGGGTGCCGACCAGTACCCGCAGCATCACCCAGGGCAGGGCCTTGGCGGGCGCGTTGACCAGCAGGGTGTAGACGGCTCCGGCCTTGTCCACCCGGTGGGGGCTGGCCGTGCCCCGGCCCGCGCAGTCGACGGGACGGCGTTCTCGGGCGGAGGCCTCGGCGTGCCGGAGCACCGCGTTCGGGACGACGGCCACCCGGTAGCCGGCGGACTGGGCACGCCAGCACAGGTCCACGTCGTCCCGCATCAGGGGCAACCGCCGGTCGAATCCGCCCAGTTGCTCGAACACGTCCCGGCGGATCAGCATCCCCGCCGTGGAGACGGAGAGCACCTGGCGTATCTGGTCGTGCTGTCCCTGGTCCTGCTCACGTCGTTCGATCCCGGTCCACCGCCGACCGCTGTTGGCGATGGAGACGCCGGCCTCCAGCAGCTGGCGCCGGTCGTACCAGCCACGCAGCTTGGGGCCGACGACGGCTATCTCCCCGTCGCCGGGCAGCGGCTGCTCCTCCACGACCCGCAGCAGTTCCCGCAGGGCGTCGGGGGCCGGGGCGCAGTCGTCGTGGAGCAGCCAGAGCCACTGCACCGGTTCCCCGTGCGGCAGTTCGGGCATCTCGTAGGCGTCGTCCCGCCAGGTGCGGGTCGCCGGGTCCCAGCCGCTGGGCCGTTTCAGATACGGCAGGTCGTCCGGGGTGAGCACCCCGGCGGTACGTGCCGCCTCGTCCACGGCCGCGCCGAAGCCGGTACGACGGGCCATGTGCAGCACCCGTTCGGTGCCCAGCGCGTCGGTGACCAGTCGGGCCGAGCCGTCACCGCTGCCGGTGTCGGCGGCGATGACGTTCTGTACGGCACGGGTCTGACCGACCAGTCCCGACAGGGCGTCGGGGAGCCACCGTTCGCCGTCGTGGGAGACCAGGACGGCGGTGACGACATGGCGAGGGAACTCCGGGGCGGCCTGGGGCGCCCCTGCTGCGGCCGAGGCTTCGGCCGGGTTGCTGTACACGGACATCGAGGTGCGTGCCCCGGTTCGTTGGACTGCGGTGGACACCGCCGGCCCACGTGGTCGGGGCTGCGGTGTCTCGGACGGCCACCCACATTAACGGCTGCCCGAGGTCCGCCCACCGCCCCGAGGGCACTCCCCCTCCGGGGCGGTGGTCCCGTTCGCCCGGGAACAGGGGGGATGGCGGCTTATGTCGTCGGGGCACACAAGGGCTCGGCGGGCCCGAGGGAGATGATCCCCTCGGGCCCGCCGAGCGGGGAGAAGGCGGCAGGAGCCAGAACCAGCCTCGCGGTTCGATCAGAACCGGTCACGGCATATCAGACGGCGGCCTTCTTCAGCCGCCGGCGCTCACGCTCGGAAAGCCCGCCCCAGATACCGAAACGCTCGTCATTGGCGAGCGCGTATTCGAGGCATTCGGAGCGCACCTCGCAGGCCAGGCACACCTTCTTCGCCTCTCTGGTGGATCCGCCCTTCTCGGGGAAGAAGGACTCCGGGTCGGTCTGGGCGCACAGCGCTCTCTCCTGCCAGCCGAGCTCCTCGTCCACTTCTTCGACCAGCAATTGCTGGAACAGCTCGGTCATACGCGCGCCCCTCGTCTATCTTCCGCCGACGTGTTTTCACCGTTACCGGTCACGCCGAACGACACGAGTGAAATTACAAGCGTGAGATCCGGGCCCGTCAAGCCGAGGTCTGCTACCGAAGCGGTTATTCACCCTGCGGAACCAAGAAACCGCTGTAAGTCTTCAAATCGCCCCAGCACCGACCGGATCGTGGAATTCGCCACCCTCCACCCCATGGGACCAGCGGCGCCGACGAACGGCCGGCCCCGGCCCCGCGCGCCTCCGCCCCACTCCGCCGGCCGCGAAGGACGCCCGTCGACGACGTCGCCCGCCGGTCCAACGACCGCGACCCCAAAGGGTGTTGCGCCACTCTTCCTCGTACACGGCCGCACAAACCTTTCAGCAGGCAGTCCATCCGAAAGAGGTGAATCCGGCCTCGCTACCGGACTCCGGGTTGACAGCCACCGACCGGACACGGTCTGCTGGGCCGCATGTCAGCGCACCCGCGGTCCAGCTCGGCCCCCGTCGTCGGGGCTCGTCTCGCTGCCCGGATGAGCTGTTGTCGCTGTCGCGCCTGTTGAGGCTTCCCCTTCTCCACGCCCTCCCCCCGTGTGACCACACCACGTAGGGGAGCCACCCCTCCCGGCACCGCCCGCGTCCGCCCCTCGGCGGCCCGGTGACCGGCGCCCACCCCGGGCACCCCTCCTCGACGACCCTCCAGCACTGAGGCCCACCCCATGAACAGCGACGTCGAAATCGGCGGCGACCCCCTCGCCTTCCCCCACCTGCTCCCCCGCCACACCCCCCGCCCACCCACCACGGTGGCCGAGTTCGTGGGGCTGGCCCGGAAGTTGGGCGCCGACCGCGCCACCTGGGAACACCTGGTGCGCTTCGACCCCACGGTGCGCTGGTACCACCGACTGCGGGTGGGCCCGGGCTACGAGGCCTGGCTGCTGAGCTGGCTTCCCGGCCAGGGCACCGACGGCGCCCACGACCACGGGCCCTCCTCCGGGGTGCTGACCGTGCTCGACGGACGGCTGACCGAACGTACCGGCTCCGGGGCGCGGGCCCTGGGCGCCGGAGCCCAGCGGGTGTTCGCGCCCGGCTACGTCCACGAGATCAGCAACGACTCGCTGGAGCCGGCGGTGAGCCTGCACCTGTACTTCCCCGGCCTCACCGAGATGCCCATGCACCCCTCCACGACCGAGGACCCGGCCGCCCGGGAGCCCGGCGCCGTCCGGGGCGCAACTCCCCAGGCCGGGGCGGGAGTACACGACCTGCCGTAACCCTTAGGGCAAGGGAACAGGATGTCGGCGACGGCTGACAGACTGTCCGTCATGCAGCGCATCGTTGTTCTGGCCGGGGGCGTGGGTGGCGCCCGATTCCTTCGCGGGCTCCGGGCCGCCGTGCCCGAGGCCGAGATCACCGTCATCGGCAACACCGGTGACGACATCCATCTGTTCGGCCTCAAGGTCTGCCCCGACCTCGACACCGTGATGTACACCCTGGGTGGCGGCATCCACCCCGAGCAGGGCTGGGGCCGCGCGGAGGAGAGCTTCACCGTCAGCGAGGAGCTCGCCGCCTACGGGGTGGGCCCCGGGTGGTTCTCCCTGGGCGACCGCGACCTCGCCACCCATGTCGTCCGTACCCAGATGCTCACCGCCGGCTATCCGCTCAGCGCGGTCACCGAGGCACTGTGCGCCCGCTGGAACCCGGGCGTGCGACTGCTGCCGATGACCGACGACCGGGTCGAGACCCACGTGCTCATCGACACCACCGACCTGCCCGAGGACCAGCGGGGCGAGGGCGAGCCCGGCCGCCGGGCGATCCACTTCCAGGAGTACTGGGTACGGCTGCGCGCCTCCGTGCCCGCGCACGCCGTGGTCCCGGTCGGGGCCGAGCACTCCAAGCCCGCCCCCGGGGTGCTGGAGGCCATCGCCGAGGCGGACGTGATCCTCTTCCCGCCCTCCAACCCGGTGGTCAGCGTCGGCACCATCCTGGCCGTACCCGGACTGCGGGAGGCCATCGCGGACGCCGGGGTGCCGGTGGTCGGCCTCTCCCCCATCGTCGGGGACGCCCCGGTGCACGGCATGGCCGACAAGGTGCTGGCCGCGATCGGAGTGGAGGCCACGGCCTCGGCGGTGGCCCGGCACTACGGCTCGGGGCTGCTGGACGGGTGGCTGGTGGACGAGGTGGACGCCGGCTCGGTGGGCGACGTGGAGACCGCCGGCATCCGCTGCCGCGCGGTGCCCCTGATGATGCGCGACCTGGACGCCACCACCGAAATGGCCCGTGCCGCACTGGAGTTGGCGGCGGAGGTGGACGCGTGAGCGACACCGAGAGCTGCCGGGTGTGGGCACCGCCCGGCATCCCCGAGGTACGTGAGGGCGACGACCTGGTGACACTGGTCCGCGAGGCCGTGGCCCGCACACCCGAGGGCTTGGTCGACGGCGACGTGCTCGTGGTCACCTCGAAGATCGTCAGCAAGGCCGAGGGCCGGGTGAGGGCCGCCGACGACCGCGAGGAGGCCATCGACCAGGAGACGGTCCGGGTGGTGGCCCGACGGGGGCCGGCCCGCATCGTGGAGCACGGCCTCGGCCTGGTCATGGCGGCGGCCGGGGTGGACGCCTCCAACACCCCCGAGGGCACCGTGCTGTTGCTGCCCCGGGACCCGGACGCCTCCGCCCGGGCCCTGCGCGAGGGCCTCCGCGCCCAGCTGGGCGTGGACGTCGGAGTGGTGATCAGCGACACCTTCGGCCGCCCCTGGCGGGAGGGCCAGACCGACGTGGCCATCGGTGCCGCCGGAGTACGGGTCCTGGAGGACCTGCGAGGCCAACGGGACTCCCACGGACGGGAGTTGGGGGTCACCCTGACCGCCGTCGGCGACCAGTTGGCCGGAGCCGGTGAGCTGGTGAAGGGCAAGGCCCGCGGTCTGCCCCTGGCGGTGGTGCGGGGGCTGGGCCGGCACGTGCGGGACGGGGAGCCGGGCGCCCGGTCACTGGTCCGTTCCGCGCGGGACGACATGTTCCGGCTGGGCACCTCGGAGGCCGTACGGGAGGCCGTCGCCCAGCGGCGTACGGTGCGGGAGTTCACCGACGAGCCGGTGGACCCCGGTGCGATCCGCCGGGCGGTGGCCCTGGCGGTGACGGCTCCGGCCCCGCACCACACCACCCCGTGGCGCTTCGTGTCGTTGGAGTCCGCCGAGTCCCGCACCCGGCTGCTGGACGCGATGCTCCAGGCGTGGGTCGAGGATCTGCGGCGGGACGGGAAGAGCGAGGAGTCCGTCCGACGCCGGGTGCGCCGGGGCGACGTGCTGCGCCGGGCGCCGGCACTGGTGGTGCCCTGCCTGGTGGCGGACGGCGCCCACCCGTATCCCGATCCACGTCGCTCGGCGGCCGAGCGCGAGATGTTCGTGGTGGCCGCCGGCGCCGGGGTGCAGAACCTGCTGGTGGCGCTGGCCGGCGAGGGACTGGGCTCGGCCTGGGTGTCCTCCACCATGTTCTGCCGGCCGGTGGTGCGCGAGGTGTTGGGGCTGCCCGAGGACTGGGACCCGATGGGGGCGGTCGCGGTGGGGCGACCGGCGGCACCGCCCGCCGACCGTCCACCGCGTTCGGTGGAGGACTTCCTGGTCGTGCGCTGAGCGGGCGCGGCCCCGGTTCCGATCGTCCGGTCGGGCCAGCGTCGTCGCCGACCTCACAGCCTGGCGATGTCGACCGGGGCGAAGCGGGGTGCCCTTCGGGGACGGCGGGGGCCGTGGGCCAGGATCAGCCGGGTCGCCCGGTGGCGCTGGCCGGCGTAGGGGGCGAGCAGCTCCAGCATCCGGGCGTCGTCCGCGTCCCGTTCACCGGCGAGGGCGTAGCCGATGGAGCCGGGCAGGTGGAGGTCGCCGACGGTGACCGCGTCCGGGTCGCCGTTGCTGCGCTGAAGGGTCTCGGCGGCGGTCCAGGGGCCGACCCCGGGCACATGGCACAGCCGGTCCCGCGCGGCCGGCAACTCCATGGCGGCGGCCTCCTCCAGACGGGGGGCCAGCCGTACCGCGCGGAGCACGGCCGAGGAGCGCTTGTGGTCCACCCCCGCCCGGTGCCACTCCCAGGAGGGGATGAGTGCCCAGGTCCGGGGGGTCGGCATCACCCGTAGCTCGGGGTGGGGCCCGGGTGCCGGTTCGCCGTGGCGCCGCAGCAGGGTGCGCCAGGCCCGGTACGCCTCCCGGGTGGTGACCTTCTGTTCCAGGATCGCGGGGATCAGGGATTCCAGTACCAGTCCGGTACGGGTCAGCCGCAGCCCGGGGTGACGGCGGCGGGCCTCGTGGAGCAGCCGGTGGCGGGGTTCCAGGGCCGAGGGGTCGTCCAGGGCGCCCAGCAGGGTGGGGAGTTGGTCGAGCGCCCAGTCCGCGCCGGGCCCCCACGCCTGTGCGCGCACCCCGGGGGTCAGCCGCAGGGTGGCCGGCCCCTCGGGGGTGCGGGTGGCCCGCCAGAAGACGTCCCCCTCGACCCGGTGGCCGGGGTCGTACTGGCCGCGCCGGAGCACGCCGAGGGTGGCGGCGAGGTCCAGCGGGCCGGGCGGACTCCAGTGGCGCACCCGTGGCGCCCCGTGGGCCTGGCGGGGTAGCGACATGACGGACAGGGTAGGCGGGCCCGCCGACGGTGGACGGTCCGCCTGCCCCTGCCCGTCCCGGTTTCCCGACCCCGCCGTCAGCCCTGGAGCCGGCCCGCCTCGGAGCGGATGTCGGGCAGTTGCCCGTACAGCCGGTCCCCCGGGCAGGAGGTGGTGAACCCGTCGCGGTGCCCGGAGACGGCGTTCAGCTCGACCCGCTCGCCCCGGTCGAACTTGCCGCCCCCGGCGGAGGTCAGGGTGGTCCTGCTCCGGGCGTCGACGCCGAACAGTCCCAGCTTCCAGGCGGTGAGTTGGCTCACCGCGCGCACGGCGGCCCCGGACGCCTTCGAGGAGCTGTAGTCACCGAGTACGGCCACTCCCGTGGTGTCGTCGTTGAAGCCCAGGGTGTGGGCGCCGCGTACCGGTCGCTCCACACCGCCGGCTCGGCCCTCGTAGATCTTTCCGCACTTGTCGACCAGGAAGTTGTAGCCGATGTCCCGCCACTTGAGGCTGGTGGTGTGGTAGCGGTAGATGCCCCGGATCACCGAGGGGGCCTCGGCGCAGGTGTACGCGTCGCTGTCGGCGCTGTGGTGGACGAACGCCGCACGGACCGTCTTGCCGTAGTCGAACTGGCCCTCCCTCAGGCTCTCGTCCGCTCCCCAGCCCTTGCGGAGCACGATGTGGGGCCGCGCCGCCGCCCTGGTGGCCGAGACCCCGCGCGGGCTGCCGCCGGCGGCCATCCGGGAACGGGTCTCCTCCCTGGTCAGCGCGGGTACCTCGGAACTGCCCATCGGGGCCAGCTCGGCGTTGACCGCGGCGCTGGCGACCGCCCCCGGCTCCTGGGGCGCCCGGACCTGGGGCTGTCCGGCCCGTTCGCTCACCCGGGCCCGGGTGACCGGGGTGGTGGTCCGCTCTCCCCCGGGCGCGACCAGTTCCAGTCGGAGCCCTCGGGGCAGGCCTCCCCCACCCTCCTCTGGGCGCACCCTCACCCGCACCCCGTCCGAGGCGCCCACCCACAGCGGAGCGGTGGCCCCACGGGCCTGGCTTCCGTGCCGCTCCCGTGCCCCGCGGTCGGGGGCGTCGGCGCCGTGGGTGTCCAGGCGCCGCCACTGGCCCCACCGTCCGGTGTCGCCGGCCCGGGTACGGACCTCCACCGTGCCGTGCAGCCGTTCGTCGGCGTTCGGCCAGCTGACGCCCAGCAGGGAGAACGGTTTGACGGTCTTGGCGGGGAGCCCTCGCCAGGCGGCCTGGGCCCGGTCCCCTCGGGCGGCGCCGGGTCCGCTTCGGGACAGGGGGACGAGCGGCAGGGCCTGGGTACCTCCGGCCGGGGAGACCCTTTCCCGGGTGGTGGGGCCGTTCGCCGCCAGGGCGTTCGGGCTGAGGGGCAGCAGCACGGCCGCGGCGCAGGTCACGCCGATCGAGGAAGCAAGAAGTGCACGCATACGCACGATCGTGCGCATATATGCACAAAGCTGTCCATTCGAGAACTGACGCACAGTCGACGCCCGACGCCCCAACAGGGCGGTGACCGGCAGCCGCTGACATCCCGGCAGCCAGCCGCCGCACGTACACTCACGCGATGAACGAGAACGACCGCACCCCCGCCGACCTGCTACGTTCCGCGCTCGCCTCGGACAGCGCCCGACCGCTGGTGACCTTCTACGACGACGACACCTCCGAACGTGTCGAACTCTCGGTGGCCACCTTCGCCAACTGGGTGTCCAAGACCGCCAACCTCCTCCAGGACGAGTTGGCGGTCGAACCGGGTGAACGCCTCGCACTGCTGCTGCCCGCGCACTGGCAGACCGCGGTGTGGATGGTGGCCGCCTTCTCCGCCGGCGTCCACGTCGACCTCCAGGGCGACCCCGCCCAGGCCGACCTGGCGGTGTGCGGGCCGGCCGACCTGGAGCGCGCCCGCGCCTGCCGGGGGGAACGGGTGGCACTGAGCCTCCGCCCGATGGGCGCCCGCTTCGCCCAGCCCCCGGAGGGGTTCCGGGACTACGCGGTGGAGGCCCCCGGACAGGGCGACCAGTTCGCGCCGTACGTCCCGGTGTCGGCGGACGATCCGGCGCTGACCGTGGAAGTGGGGCCGGCCCGCGTGGAGTTGACCGGGGCCGAGGTGGTGGAGCGCGCCCGGGCGGACGCCCACTCCCTGGGACTCGCGCCCGGCTCCCGACTGCTGTCACGGCTCCCCTACGACCACTGGCACGGGGTCTCGGCCGGGCTGCTGGCGCCCCTGGCCGCGGACGCCTCGGTGGTGCTGTGCCGGAACGCCGGCCACCTGGACGGCGACGCCCTGGAGCGGCGGCGGGACAGCGAGCGGGTCACCCACACCGCCGAGTGACCTCGACCGGCCGGAACCCGTGGCGCGGTACGTACAACCCGAACGTCCCCCGAGGTGTCTGTGCAGGCGGACGGAAAGAACCGTACGGACCTGCCACAGGAGCGGAGGGAAACCGGACGAGGACGATCAGGGAGGCGGACGCCCGCTGTCACCCACAACGGACACCGGCACCCCAAACGCCTCATACACCCCAAGGGCCAACACAGGCCACCCGACGGCCACTTGACCCTGGACGGCCGGAAACTATCCGCCCCGCCCACACGTCGTAGGTACGTACCGAACGCGGGCCCGCCGTCCGACACCGCCGGACCGGCCCCACAGAACGGAGCGAGACGGACCAAGGACACGAACGACACCAAGCGGGACGCACCCCCTGGTTCGGGGCGAGAAAACCGCTCACCAGCGGGTGAGCCGGGACGAATCAGGGGCAGACGAAAGGACAGTGAGGGCGACGGGACCCCCGGAAGGACCGACCGGCACCGCCCGGCGACACCTCGGACGACAGCGGGAAAAAGCCCCAACTCCTCACGCCTCGCATCGACATGAACGAGATGCGTCACCACACACAAAATCTACGCACAACAAGGCGCAAAGATTGGGGGGAATTGACCAGTTGTCGCCGCGTGGACTTCGTCACCGACCTCGCCCGACCTCGAAAGTGGCCGCTAGGGTGAGCGCCTCGGCCGCCGTTGGGCCTTCCCCGCGGGCCTCGTAGCGGCAAGGGTGCGTATCCCGAGAACAGACCAGATTGGACCGACAGCCCCGCGCACCCGCGACCGTCGCGGGACAGCACGCAGGGCGTTACCGGAGGACTCTCGCGATCGTGGACGCGCAAGGCCGTGGCAGCGCGGGTGACATCGACCCCGCGGACCAGTGGGTGTTCAACCCGGACACCGGCAGCTACGAGCTGCGCCTCGACGCTTCCGACGGCTCCGGCGGCAGAGGCCCCAGCCCGGAACGCGACTCCGGCACCGCCCAACTGCGCCAGGTGAGCCGGCGCGAGGACGCCCCCGAGGGCCGGGTCCCCTCCCAGCGCCGCCCCGAGCAGAACGACAACGCCCCCCGTGCCGCCGCCAGTCGACGGCGGGCCAAGCCGAGGGCCAACCGCAAGCAGAAGGCGCTGCGCTGGACGGGCGCCACCCTGGCGCTGCTGGTCGTGGGCGGCTCGATCTCCGCGTACCTGCTGTACGAGCACTTCAACGGCAACATCGACAAGGTCGACGTCGGTATCCACAACGAGGCCAAGGGCGACGAGCCCCTCAACATCCTGGTGATCGGCACCGACGCCCGCTCCGGCAAGGGCAACACCGGTTACGGCGACGCCGGCAGCGTCGGCCACGCCGACACCACCCTGCTCTTCCACGTCTCCAAGGACCGCACCAACGCCACGGCGCTCTCCATCCCCCGGGACATGATCACGGACATACCCTCCTGCCCCACCAAGCAGAAGGACGGTTCCGAGAAGGTCATCCCCGGCACCACCAAGACCCGCTTCAACACCAGCCTGGGGCAGAGCGGGCGGGACCCGGGGTGCACCTGGCGCACGGTGGAGAAGATGACCGGAGTGAAGATCAACCACTTCATGATGGCGGACTTCAACGCGGTCAAGGAACTGTCCAGCGCGGTGGGGGGCGTGGAGGTCTGCGCCGCCAAGGACATAAACGACCCCAAGTCCCATCTGCGGCTGAAGGCCGGACGGCACACCGTCAAGGGAGAACAGGCCCTCGCCTTCGTCCGTACCCGACACACCATCGGCACCGGTTCCGACCTGAGCCGGATCGAACTGCAACAGCAGTTCATAGGCTCGATGATCCGCAAGATGAAGTCGAGCGGCACGGTCAGCAACCCGTCCAAGCTGTTCAAGATGGCCAACGTGATGACCGACAACCTCACGGTTGACACCGGCATCGGCAGCGTCAAGAAGCTCACCGACCTGGCAAAGGACCTACGTCAGGTCGACACCAAGAACATCACCTTCGCCACCGTTCCGGTCCTGGACAACCCGGAGGACCCGGCCACGGTGATACTCAACGAGTCGAAGGCCAAGTCGCTGTTCAAGATGGTGCGGTCGGACAAGTCCCTGTCCAAGACCGGAGGCAAGAAGAAGCCCGAGGACAACCTCAAGAACGTCGACGCGGCGCCCGCCGAGCAGGTCCGGGTGGACGTCACCAACGGGGGCGGCCCGATCGGCGCCGCGCAGGAGACCGTCGACTGGTTGCAGAACAACAAGAGCGTCCGGCTGTCGACCAACGCCGGCAACGCTCCCCAGAAGCTCACCAAGACCCGGCTGACCTACGCGACCAACCAGGCCGGTCAGGCGAAGACGCTGGCCAAGATGATGGGCCTGTCCTCGTCCGCGTTGAAGAAGTCGTCCGAGAAGGCGGACGCGCGCGAACCGATGCAACTGATCCTGGGCAAGGACTTCGAGGCCGCCGGTGAACCGGTCTCGCCGCCGGAGAAGGCGCCGGACGGGGTGCAGAACGTCAACGCCAAGAAGAAGGTCTGCGCAAAGTGATCCTGGGGGCCGTCCCGCCAGACGGCCAGGGGGAAACAAACGGAGGGCCCGGTGCGGCACAACGACAGAACAGAACAGGGGGTGAGGCGTCGCGTTCCCGCGCCCCGTGGCCAGGGGCGGGACGGGGACATACCGGGGCGTCAACGCCCCGACCGATCCGCCCGCTCCCATGACGCACCCCGCCGCGACCACGGTGGTGCGTCGGAGGGCGACGCGGACACCCCGGGCTCCGGCCCCTCGGGCGGTGGCTCCGCCGACGGGGGACGCCGGCGCCCCCGGCGCAAACGCCGGGTACTCCTCTGGTTCGCCGGCGGTCTCGCCCTGCTGATCCTGGTGACCGCCGGCGGCGGCTACCTCTACTACGAGCACCTCAACGGCAACCTCACCAAGGACGCCCTCAACCTCGGGGACAGCAAGCTCAACAAGACCAACCCCAACTCCGAGGGCCAGACCCCCCTGAACATCCTGCTGTTGGGCTCCGACTCCCGTAACTCGGACCGCAACGCCAAGCTGGGCGGCTCCCACATCGACCGGGGCCGCGAGCCTCTCGCCGACGTACAGATGCTGCTGCACGTCTCGGCGGACCGCAGCAACATGTCCGTGCTGTCCATCCCCCGCGACACCAGGGTGGAGGTGCCCAAGTGCACCGACACGGACGACGGCAAGGTCTACAAGCCGATGACGGAGCGGATCAACACCAGCCTCCAGCGCGGGGGCCCCGGCTGCACCGTCGCCACCTGGGAGAACCTCACCGGCATCCCCATCGACCACTTCATGATGATCGACTTCGCCGGTGTGGTGTCCATGGCGGACGCGGTGGGCGGGGTGCCGGTCTGTGTGGACCGCAACGTCCACGACCGCCAGTCCCAACTGAAGCTGAAGAAGGGCACGTCCGTGGTCAAGGGCGAGCAGGCCCTGCACTGGCTGCGCACCCGGCACGGCTTCGGCGACGGCACCGACATAGGCCGGGCCCGGGCCCAGCACATGTACATGAACTCGATGGTGCGGGAGCTGAAGGCCGGAACCAAGCTCCGTGACCCCGGCAAGATGCGCAACCTGGCCGAGGCCGCCACCAAGGCGCTCACCGTCGACGAGGGCATCGGCACCGTCAGGAAGCTCTACGACCTGGGCAACGACCTGAAGCGGGTGCCCACCAAACGGATCACCATGGCCACCATGCCGTGGGTGTACTCCTCCGGGGGCACCGTGGTGCCCAAGGAGCGGGAGGCGGACCAGGTCTTCTCGATGATCCGTCACGACGTGGCACTGGACGGCCGGGACAAGAAGAGCAAGAAGCCGGAGCCCACCAAGACCTCGACTCCCAAGGAGGAGCTGTCGGTTCGGGTGATGAACGGCACCGCCACGGCCGCGCGGCCCGCCGTACCCGGTCGGGCCTCCACCATCACCGACGCCCTCAAGGCCAAGGGGTACGAGCGGTCGGCCGCCGACCAGACCCCCAACCCGCAGACCGACACCACGGTCAGCTACGCGGAACGGGAGCAGCGCGGGGACGCGCTGGCGCTGGCCAAGGCGATGGGGCTGCCGGAGAAGGCGGTCAAGCACTCCTCCGGGGTCAGCGAGGTGACCCTGGTGGTCGGCGCCGACTGGCGCGAGGGCAAGAGCTTCCCGGCCGCCGAAGGCGGGGGCAAGGGCGGAGGCGACGAGGACAAGACGCCGGACAGCGCCGACGCCCTCAACGGCTCGGACCGCAAGGCCTGTATGAAGGTCAACCCGCAGTACAGCTGGTGACCTGAATGAGCGCCGGGGGCGCTGAGCTGGTGCCCCCGGCACCAGCCCAGCGCCCCTCGCTGTCACCGGACGGGCCCCGGTAGCCCCGCCTGGGGGCGCCGGCTCGGCGCCGCGACGGGTTCCCGACACCGGCGGTACCCGGTGCCGTGTTGCCGGTACGCCGCCCCCACCGGACGGCGCCGTCTCCCCGGCCCACGGGCCTAGGGGGCGGACAGCCGGCGGACCACGGCGGGTCCGGTCGGGGGTGGCCCCGGCCCCACCCGTACGGACGCCCCGCGTCCGCCCCCGGAGACCCGCTCCGGGAACGGGCCCCGAGGTGGGGAGCGACACTCCCGGCTCGGCCCGGTGGGCGGGCCGGGTCAGTCGGCGGCGGGCACCGGGGAACGACGGCTGGCGATCACCTGGCGGGCCAGCTTGCGCGGGCTGGTGAGGAAGCCCCAGCCCCAGGACATGTGCATGGTGGCGAGTGCCAGCGGGATGCGTACCCGGGCCCCGACCGGCAGGCCACGGCCGGCCGGCAGCGAGCCGACGACAAGGGCGGCCAGGTAGCCGCCGGGGACCAGCAGCGCCCAGGGGGTGACGGTGACGCCCAGCAGGGTGCCGGCGGCGATGGCCACCAGCGCGGTGGGCGGCGCCAGGTAGCGGGGGTTGATGGAACCGGAGTGGTAGCGGGCGACCACGTGCCGCCAACGGCCGTAGTTGCGGTACTGCTTGGCCAGTTCCCGGACGTTGGGGCGGGGGCGGTAGGACACCCGCAGCTCGGGGGAGAACCAGACGATCCCGCCGGCTCCCCGGATGCGGAAGTTCAGTTCCCAGTCCTGGGCGCGGATGAACTCCTCGTTGTAGCCGCCCTGTTGCTCCAGCACCTCGCGGCGGAAGACGCCCAGGTAGACGGTCTCGGCCTCGCCGGCCCGTCCTCCGGTGTGGAAGGCGGCGTTGCCCACGCCGATCTTCGAGGTCATCGCGGCGGCCACCGCGTGCTCCCAGTCGTTCTCCCCCTCGGCGTGCATGATGCCGCCGACGTTGGCCGCCCCGGTCTCCTCCAGCAGTCGTACGGCGGTGGCGATGTAGTTCGGGGAGAGCATCCCGTGTCCGTCCACCCGCACCACCACCGGATGGCGGGAGGCCCTGATCGCGGCGTTCAGCGCGGCCGGGGTGCGTCCGGTGGGGTTGGGCACGGTACGCACCCGGGGGTCCTCCCGGGTCAGTTCGGCCGCGATCTCCTCGGTACGGTCCTCGGACGGACCGACCGCGATCACCACCTCCATCTCGCCCCCGTACTCCTGCTCCAGGATGTGCCGTACCGAGGTGCGCAGGTGCCGCTCCTCGTTGAGCACCGGCATGATCACGGAGACGGGCGGCTGGGCCGGGGTCGTCTCCGGGGGCTTCGAGGGGGTCGCGTTCACTTCACAGGCCTCGCGGTCGCGGTCGGTTCCCCGTCTCCCGGGGCGGAGACGGCCACTACCCCACCCCGGGGTCGGAGGTGGGAGACGACGGCCACGTTACCGCGAACGGGCGACCCCGAAGGACGCCGGCGGACGGGCCACGACAGCGCCGGCGGCGTGTAAGCCCGGGCCCCTGGGGCGACAGGCATACGGTACGACGACCAGGGAAGCGGCACCGCCTCGTCCGCCCGGAACCGTACGCCGGTGGCGCCGCCCCAGCCCCGAGGCGTGTCCCAACCCCCGCCCCGCAGCCCGGAGGTGACCCCGCTTTGTCCGTACCGGTACGTCGCGCCCCCCGCCCCGCCCGCCCTCGGCGCTCCCGTTCCCGGCGCCCCCGCTGGGGACTGCGGGTGGCCGCCGGGCTGAGCGTCCTGACCCTCGGGGTGAGCGGGGTGGGCCACGCGGTGGTGTCCGAACTGGACACCGGGGTGCGCCGGGTGGACCCCTTCGCCGGGCTCACCGACCGGCCGGACAGCGCCAAGGGACTCAACCTGCTGGTGGTGGGGACGGACAGCCGCAAGAACGTGTCGGCCGAGGACCGCAAGAAGTACCGGCTGGGCAACAACGACTGCGACTGCACCGACACCATGCTGATGGTGCACCTGTCCGGCGACCACAAGCGAGCCAGCGTCGTCAGCCTGCCCCGGGACTCCTACGTGCGCCTGCCGGCGCACACCGACCGGCAGACCGGGAAGCGGAAACCCGCCCAGCCGGCCAAGCTCAACTCCGCGTACACCCTGGGCGGTCCCCAGCTGACCGTCCGCGCGGTGGAGCGGCTCACCAAGGTCCACGTGGACCACTACCTGGAGGTGGACTTCACCAGCTTCATGCGCACCGTGGACGTGCTGGGCGGGGTGCGGGTGTGTACGGTGCGACCGCTCAAGGACGACTACAGCGGCCTTGACCTGCCGGCCGGCAGCAGCGATCTGAACGGCGGCGAGGCGTTGCAGTACGTCCGCGCCCGGCACCTGGACGGCGCCTCCGACCTGGGGCGGATGAAGCGGCAGCAACGTTTCCTGGCCTCGGTCATCGCCAAGGCCACCGACAGCGGGGTGCTGATGAACCCGGTGAAGTTCAACCGGCTCGCCTCCACCCTGCTGTCCTCGGTACGCGCCGACCACGGCTTCGGCAGCGACCAGATGATCGCGCTCGGCCGGGCGATGCGCGGCTTCACCCCCTCCTCCTCGGAGTTCGCCTCGGTACCGCTGAGCGACACCGACTACCGGGTCGGCAACCTGGGCTCCACGGTCCGCTGGGACTCCGAGAAGTCCGCGGCCCTCTTCCAACGGCTGCGCGAGGACCGGCCGTTGGCGCAGAAGAAGCCGAAGCGCAAGAAGACCGTGCCGGTCCAGGTGAGCCCCCAGCAGGTCCGGGTCCGGGTGGAGAACGCCACCGAGAAGGCCGGCCTCGGCCGGGAGGTGGACAACCGGCTCCGTGGCACCGGGTTCGCCACCACCGGCACCCCCGGCAACGCCGAGGGCGACGACCAGGCCAAGCACACCGTCATCCACTACGACCCCCGCTGGGAGCGCTCCGCCCACTCACTGGCCGCCGCCCTGCCCGACGCGCGGTTGAAGAAGGCCAAGGGCCAGGGCCAGGTCATGCGGGTGGTGGTCGGCGAACAGGGCCAGCGGGTACGGGCGGTGCGAGCCGGCGACCCGGTGCTGGACGCCGGCACCATGCAGAACGGCGGCTTCTCCACGGTCACCGGGGACGAAGCGGCCTGCGACTGACGAGGGCCGCGCTCAGTCCTGGAGCCCCTCGCGACCGCGTCGCTCCCGCAGCTCCCGGATGGCCCGGCGACGGGCCAGCCGGTGGGAGCGACGGATCTGGGCCTCCTGGTACCGCCGGTGGTCCCGCTCGCTCTCCGGCAGCACCGGCGGTACCGCCCGGGGTTTGCCGTCGGGCCCGACCGCGGCGAACACCAGGTAGGCGGAACCGACCTGGCTGGCGGGCGTGGACTCGTTCCAGCGCTCGGCCATCACCCGCACCCCGACCTCCATGGAGGAGCGGCCGGTCCAGTTCACCTGGGCGTGCACGTGCACCAGGTCGCCGATGCGGACCGGCTCCAGGAACACCATCTCGTCCATCGAGGCGGTCACCGCCGGTCCCTCGGAGTGCCGTCCGGCCACCGCGCCCGCCGCGTCGTCGACCAGTTTCATGATGACCCCGCCATGCACGGTGCCCAGCAGGTTGGTGTCGTTTCCGGTCATGATGTGGGACAGGGTGGTGCGCGAGGCGGAGGTGGGTTTGCCCTGGAGCGCGGCGGATTGGGATGTGGCCTGGTCGGTCATGGGTTCACTGTATGTCGGGCGCGAACGTCAACATCCGCGTGTGGGGCCGCCGTACGAGCTGGCCGGAATTGCATCAGCTGTGCAACAGGGGTGGGCGGATCTCGTACCCGACCTGTCAGGGCCCTGGCGCGAAGGGGCAGACTGCCCCTATGAACCAGTGGCCCGAAATGAATCGGGACCGGCGCTACGGCGGGCAGCCCGCCCAGCCGGCCCCCACCAGTGAGATGCCACACCAGGCCGGCGGTGTGCCCGCCCAGTCCAGGGGATACGACGACGTGTACGGCTCTCAGAACGCGCCCGGCTACGACTCGGGCTACAGCGAGGGCAGGGTCTACGGCGGCGACTCCGGCTGGAACGGGGGCCAGGGTGGACCTCCCCCCGGGTACGACGAGCGCCCCCAGGCCGACTGGGGTCGACGGCTCAAGGTCGGCGCGGTGGTACTGGTGCTGGTGCTGCTGGTGTGGTCGATCGGCACCTACGCCTACGCGGAGTCCAAGCTCCGCGACGAGGTGGACCTCGGCAAGGTCGAGGACCGCCCGGAGGCCGGCGAGGGCACCAACTACCTGATCGTGGGTTCGGACAGCCGGGAGGGCATGACCAAGGAGGACCAGAAGCGGCTGCACACCGGTGCGGTCGACGGCCAGCGCACCGACTCCATGATCATCCTTCACGTCGGGGACAACGGGAACACCATGGTGAGCCTGCCGCGTGACTCCTGGGTGACCATCCCGGAGTTCACCGGCTCCGACTCGGGCAACCGGATCAAGGCGAGTAAGAACAAGCTCAACGCCGCCTACTCCATGGAGGGCCCCTGGCTGCTGACCCGGACCGTGGAGTACAACACCGGGCTGAAGATCGACCACTACGCCGAGATCGGCTTCGGCGGCTTCGCCAAGATCGTGGACGCGGTCGGCGGGGTGGAGATGGACATCCCCGAGGACATCAAGGACCGCGACTCGGGCGCGGACCTGAAGAAGGGCAAGCAGACGCTGAACGGCGCCGACGCGCTGGCCTTCGTCCGTAACCGCAAGCAGGCCGGCAGCGACCTGGTGCGGACCCAGAACCAGCAGAAGTTCCTGTCCGCGCTGGCCAACCAGACGGCCACCCCCTCCACGATCCTCAACCCCTTCCGGCTGTACCCGACGATGAGCGCCGGCCTGGACTCGCTGGTCGTCGACTCCGACATGGGCGTGTGGACCCTGGGCAAGATGTTCTGGGCGATGAAGGGCGTGTCCGGTGGTGACGGCAAGCAGCTGAACATGCCGACCACCTCGACCCCCGCCCCGATGGGCTCCCTCCAGTGGGACATGCCCAAGGTCAAGCAGCTGGTCTCCCAGCTGAAGAACGACGAGAAGGTCACCGTCTCCAGCCAGTGAGACCCCCGCCCCGGGACACCGGCCCACGGGCCGGACGGACGGAGGCGCGTTCGAGGGGGCCGGCGGTTCGCCGGCCCCCTCGGCGTTCGTCAGTCAGCCAGGCGGAGTCAGTCACACAGGCAGAAGGGGTGCCCGACCGGGTCGAGGTAGACCACGAAGTTCCGGGCCCCGTCCCCGTCGTCCTGCACCAGTCGGGCACCCAGCTCGATGAGCCGGGCCCCGGCCTCGGGCCAACGGTCCCGGGGCAGGTCGAAGTCGAGGTGGGCCTGCTGGGAGTGCTCCTGGCCGGGCCAGCGCGGTGGGATGTACCCCTCGGACCGCTGGAAGGCCAGCACCCGGGTCCCCTCCGGTGACTCCACCTCCACCCAGTCGCCCTCGCCCCGCACCGTGCCGCCGATGACCGTGGCGTAGAACCGGGCCAGTGCGCCGGGGTCGGGGCAGTCGAGTACGTAGACGCCCAGGGACGCGATCGTCATGCGCTCCTCCTTGGTGTGGGGGCCCGGAACCGAACCCCCACCCAGGATGGCCCCGGGGTCTAACAGCGGCCCGCCGGGGCGCACCGCTCAGGCGGTGGGGCGCCCCAGCGCGCGTACGTTCCAGCCGGCCTTGCGCCACAGCTGGAGGTCCAAGGTGTTGCGCCCGTCCAGCAGGCGCCGCTCGGCCACCGCCTCGCCCAGTTCCGCCGGGTCCAGCTCCTGGAACTCCCGCCACTCGGTCAGGTGCAGCACCACGTCCGCGTCCCGGGCGGCCTCCAGGGCGGTGTCGGCGTAGCCGAGGGTGGGGAACAGGGCGCGGGCGTTCTCCATGCCCTTGGGGTCGTAGACGGTGACCTGGGCGCCCTGGAGGTGGAGTTGCCCCGCGACGTTGAGCGCGGGCGAGTCCCGTACGTCGTCGGAGTCGGGCTTGAAGGTGGCGCCCAGGACCGCGACCCGCCGGCCCAGGAGGCGCCCGCCCACGGACTGCCGGGTCAGCTCGACCATCTGCGCCCGGCGCCGCATGTTGATGGAGTCGATCTCCCGGAGGAAGGTCAGCGCCTCCGAGGCCCCCAGCTCGCCCGCGCGGGCCATGAAGGCGCGCAGGTCCTTGGGCAGGCAGCCACCGCCGAAGCCGATGCCGGCGCGGAGGAACTTGCGGCCGATGCGGTCGTCGTGGCCGATGGCCTCGGCCAGCTTCACCACGTCGCCGTCGGCGGCCTCGCACACCTCGGCCATCGCGTTGATGAAGGAGATCTTGGTGGCCAGGAACGAGTTGGCGGCGGTCTTCACCAGCTCGGCGGTCGGGTAGTCGGTGACCACCAGGGGGGTGCCCTCGGCGAGGGGCTGGGCGTAGACCTCCCGCATTCGGCGTTCGGCGTCCTCGCTCCTCAGGCCCACCACGATGCGGTCGGGGTGGAGAGTGTCCTGGACGGCGAAGCCCTCGCGGAGGAACTCGGGGTTCCAGACGAGTTCGACCTCCGAGCCGGCCGGGGCCAGCTCGACGAGCCGGGCGGCGAGCCGTTCGGCGCTGCCCACGGGCACGGTGGACTTGCCGACCACCAGGGCGGGCCGCCGCAGCTGGGGGGCCAGGGCCTCCACGGCGCTGTCCACGTAGCTCATGTCGCAGCCGTACTCGCCGTGCTTCTGCGGGGTGTTGAGGCACAGGAAGTGGACGTCGCCGAACTCTCCGACCTCCTCGTAGGAGGTGGTGAAGCGCAGGCGGCCGGTGGAGCCGGGGAGGCCCTGCACGTGGCGGGCGAGCAGTTCCTCCAGGCCGGGCTCGTACATCGGGGCGCGGCCGGACTCCAACAGCGCGATCTTCTCGGGGACCACGTCCAGTCCCAGCACCTCGAAGCCCATGTCGGCCATGGCGACGGCATGGGTGGCGCCGAGGTAGCCGGTGCCGATGACGGTGATCCTGGGCGGCATGGGATGCCTCCTGCTCGCTGGGTGGGTGCGCGCTACGGCGGCGCGGGCGCCGCGCGGGCGAGCATAGCGGCCGGCTGTCGCCAACCTCACGCGTGCCGGGTGAAGAGGACCCCACTAGAATTGAGTTACTTAACGGTAATTAGCTGAGGCAGCAGCACAAGGGAGTGAGACACCGTGGCGGGAACGCCTGATTTCGACCTCTACCAGCCGTCCGAGGAGCACGACATGCTCCGTGACTCGGTGCGCTCGCTCGCGGAGGCGAAGATCGCCCCGTTCGCCGCCGAGGTGGACGAGGACGCCCGCTTCCCCCAGGAAGCCCTGGACGCCCTGGTGTCCAACGACCTGCACGCCGTCCACGTGCCCGAGGCCTACGGCGGGGCCGGCGCCGACGCCCTGGCCACCGTGATCGTCATCGAGGAGGTCGCCCGGGTCTGCGCCTCGTCCTCGCTCATCCCGGCGGTCAACAAGCTGGGGTCCCTGCCCCTGATGCTCTCCGGCTCCGAGGAGCTGAAGTCCCGGTACCTCGGCCCCCTGGCCAAGGGCGACGCCCTGTTCTCGTACTGTCTGAGCGAGCCGGACGCCGGCTCCGACGCCGGCGGCATGAAGACCAAGGCCGTACGGGACGGCGACTCCTGGGTGCTCAACGGCGTCAAGCGCTGGATCACCAACGCCGGCCACTCCGACTTCTACACGGTCATGGCGGTCACCGACCCCGAGAAGCGCACCAAGGGCATCAGCGCCTTCGTGGTCGAGAAGACCGACGAGGGCGTCTCCTTCGGCGCACCGGAGAAGAAGCTCGGGATCAAGGGCTCCCCCACCCGCGAGGTCTACCTCGACAACGTCCGTATCCCCGCCGACCGCATCATCGGTGAGGAGGGCACCGGCTTCGCCACCGCGATGAAGACCCTGGACCACACCCGGATCACCATCGCCGCCCAGGCCCTCGGCATCGCCCAGGGCGCCCTGGACTACGCCAAGGGCTACGTCCAGGAGCGCAAGCAGTTCGGCAAGCCCATCGGCGACTTCCAGGGCGTGCAGTTCATGCTCGCCGACATGGCCATGAAGCTGGAGGCCGCCCGGCAGCTCACCTACGCCGCCGCCGCCAAGTCCGAGCGGCTGGACAACGACCTCACCTTCTTCGGCGCCGCCGCCAAGTGCTACGCCTCCGACGCCGCCATGGAGATCACCACCGACGCGGTGCAGTTGCTGGGCGGCTACGGCTACACCCGCGACTACCCCGTCGAGCGAATGATGAGGGACGCCAAGATCACGCAGATCTACGAGGGCACCAACCAGGTGCAGCGCATCGTGATGGCCAGGAACCTGCCGTAACGCCTCCCCGGCCGTGACCGGCCCTCGGGGCACCCGCCCCGGGGGCCGTCGCCTGCCCGCGGCGAACGCCGCGCGCCGCCCCGCGAGGGCGGCGGGGCGTCAGTCCAGGACCTCGATCGGGTAGCGGTTGGTCTCCACTCCGGCCGCCGTGACCACCTGGACCTCCACCCGGCCGGGTTCCACCTCGGCCGGGACCGGCACGGTGAGGACCGCGTCGCGGGGGTTGCCGAAGCCCCTCGGCTCGGGGATCAGCGGGGCGCTGACGTGGACCGCGCCCACCCGCACCGCGACCCGGGAGAGGCGGTCGGGGTCGCCGGCCCCGCTGGGGACGAAGCCCGCGCCCCGGATCTCGATGTCGTCCCCGGGGCGCAGGGGCCCGTCCAGGGCGCCCAGTTCACGTGCCCGGACCACCGAGGTGATCACCGGCCGGCCGCCCTCGGCGTACTTGGCGGCCAGGTAGGTGGCCGTGGACAGCAGGACCAGCAGGGCGAGGCCCCAGGGCAGGTCGGGTACCCGCTCGGGCTGGCGGGCCAGCCGTACCGCGCAGAACACCCAGGCGACACCGTTGAGCAGGACGTACTGGATGTCCGCGAAGCTGCCGCGACCGGAGTCGTCGGTCAGCAGGTCGGCCGCGTGCGGACGGTCGGCCCGCACCTTCTGGAGACGTTGGGCGGCGATCCGCACCGTCACCGTGCGGCGTACGAAGACCGCCACCGCGCAGGTCAGGGCCAGTACCGTCAACACCCCGGCGGCCCGCTCCAGTTGCATTCCGTCCAACAGCCGCTGCCGGCGCTCCCCTCCGCTGGCGAACCCCAGCTCCAGGGCCAGCACCAGGGTGGCGTAGGTCAGCAGGGACACCCAGCCGGCCGCCACCACCCGGGAGGTCGACAGCCGGTTGTCCTCACCCAGCAGGGGCGCCAACAGCCCGCCACGGCGCCGGTGGTGGTAGGCGGCGAGCAGCGCCACCCCGGCCACGACCAGCGCGGCCAGCAGTCCCGCCGTACGGGCCAGGGTCCAGCCGGCGACCACCGCGGTGGACACCTGGGCCACCAGCAGCAAGGCCACCGCGCCGCCGACCGTGTACAGGCTGGGGCGCCACAACCCGGACAGCCAGCCGTGCCCCGCCACGTCCCGCAGCCGGGCCAGCTCCCTGGCACGGCTGGCCAGTTCGTCGGAGATCCACTGACGGCGGGCGCTGGGCGAGCTGACCACCGAGTCCGGTACGCCCTCGCCGGCGGCGAGTTGCCGGTGCCGTTCCTCGTACTCCGCCCGGGCCCGCCGGTACCGCTCCAGGGCGGTCGGCTCGGGCGGTTCGGCCGGGGTCTCCTCGGCGCCGTCGGGCTCCGAGGGCTCCCGGGAGGTCTCGGCTTCCCCGGCCCCCTCGGTCTCGGATCGTTCCTCCGAGGCGACCGGTTCGCTCCGTTCGGACGCGCGGGGCGGGGGCACCTCGCCGGGGTCGGTGGCGGCGGACGCCTCGGCGTCCGACCGCTCGGCGGTGGTCGGCTCGCCCGGGCCGTCGTGCTCCGGGCCGTCTCCGGTGGTGTCGACGGCCACTCTCACTCACCCCTCCCGCGCCGGGCACCCCTCGCGCCCCGCGACAAACGACGGTACGGATTCTGCCTTACCGCCCCCGTGGCGCACCGGGTGGGGAGGGCGCCGGAAAACGAGCGGGTACGCCGGCGGGAAGCTGCCGTATGCTCCGTGAGCGCCCGGGTCGACGGGGCGTTTCACCACGGGGGAGAACGCCATGAGCAAACGCCAGGTGTCGAGGATGCTGCGCGAGATGGCCAGCCAGGACACGGTGCAGGTCACCAGCAAGACGACGGTGACGAAGCTGGCCCGACTGGCCCTGATCGCCGAGCAGTTCGGCTTCATGTACGGGGACGCCGAGCAGGTGGGCAGTGGCCAGAACGTACGCACCGTGATGACCCTCCACCGCGACCTCAGCCCGGAGGCCCAGCGAAGGGCGGCGGAGAACTTCGCCCGCTTCCCCCAGGCCGGCAACGGCGGCGACCTCCCCGGGATGCAACCCGGCGGCCGGTTGCGGCCCCTGCCGGACGCGGCCGACCACCTGGAACTCCTCAAGGCGCGCGTCAACTTCGACCTCACCGGGGACAGGGGTGAGAAGCGGATGCTGTGGGGCGTGGGAAGCGTGATCTTCGGCTTCGCCTTCACCGCCGTCCTCCACTGGTCGGAGCCCGACTTCGTGCTCGTGGTGCTGTGGGTGACCCTGGGCTGCCTGTTCCTCCTGGGCATCGGCTTCGTGTGGAACCGCCGTCGCAACGCCCGCTTCCAGCGGGTGCTGGTGGGGGCCGGGCTGACCCCGGTACGGGACGGACAGGGGCGGCTCCGGTACCTGCCTCCGGGCGGCCAACTCCCCGGTCACCACAATCCGTTCGCCCCTCAGGGGTTCGGGTTCCCACCGGTGCCCGCACCCTCCGCTCCGGGACACCCCTCCCCCACGCCGCAGCCCGCGCAGCCACCCATGCCCCCGCAGGCGCAGCCGCCCGGGCAGTACGGCCAGCCGCCCCACGCCCCGGGACCGTACGGGGCACCGGCCCAGCCCTACGGTCAGCCACCCGCGTACCAGCCCCAGCAGGGGCCGGCGTCCGCGCCGAACCCGGGACAGGGTGGGCACCCCACCCACGCTCCGGGACCGTACGGCGCTTCCCCCCAGCCCTACGGCACCCCTCCGACGCCCCATGGGAAGGCCCCCGGCCACCAGCCCCACGGGCAGGGGTAGTTGCCGGGTGGGACGTCCGTGACCCCTGGCTGACCAGCGACCCGGCCCCTCACCGCCACCGCGACAGCGCTACCCGACCCACCCCGCCGGCCCTGCCGCACAACCAGGCGAGGAAAGCGGAGGAAAACCGACGGAGAGCGGTTCGGCCAAAGCCCCTATCCTCCGTGGGGCCGTTCAGACGAGCGGCCCCACTAGGGGGAGGACCTCGTGAGCAAACGCCTGGTGTCGAGGATGCTTCGCCAGATGGGCAGCCAGGAGACCGTGCGGGTCGTCGGCAAGATCCCGGTGAGGCGACTGGCCCGACTGGCCCTGGTAGCCGAGGAGTTCGGTTTCGCGTACCAGGACACCCACCACGCGGGCGAAGGCCAGTACACGCGGAACGTGATGATCCTCGGCCGCGACCACAGCCCGGAGGCGCAACGGAGAGCGATGGAGAACTCCGTCCGCTTCCCCCAGGCCGGCAACGGCGGCGACCTCCCCGGGATGCTACGGGGTGGCACCCTGCGGCCCCTGCCCGATGTCGCCCCTCGCCTGGAACTGCTGGAGGCGCGCATCAACTTCGACCTCACCCGGCCGCCCACCCGGAACGAGGCACTGGCTCTGGCGGTGTTGGCCGTCCTGGCCCTCGCGGTCAACGTCGTGGCGTTCAGGTCCGACCCCGACTTCCTGCTGATGATCCTTTGCCTGTACCTGGGCGTACTCGCCCTGGGAAGCGCCCTCTTCCTGTGGGCCCGTCGACGCAACGCCCACTACCGACAGGTGTTGGACCAGGCGGGCTTGGTCCCGGTACCAGACCGGGACGGCCGCCTCCGCTACCTGCCTGGGCCACCCGACGACACCCCGGCCGTTCCCCGGTACGTCGTGCCCCCACCACCCCCGCGCGCGCCCACACCACCCCCGTACGCGCCACCCCGGCCGGTCCATCCGCCGATGCCCCCGCAGGCGCCGGGGCACCCCCGGCAGGGGGCCCGGGACTGACCTCGCGGGGCCCCACGGCTGACCGGTTCGCGGACGCACCGGGCCCCGGGCCTTCGGCCGAGGGGGACCTCGGTGAACGGGTGCCCGGAGGCCGGTGGTTAGGCTGCGGCCATGGACGTACTGATCCATCTGTTCGTCGGGCTGCACATCATCGGGATCGCCGCGCTGCTGGGCGGGTTCCTGTTCCAGTTGAAGGCCATCGGGCCCGGAGAGGCCCGGGTCTCCCCCGGCATGTGGCACGGCGCGCTGACGATGCTGCTGACCGGAATGATCCTGGTCGGCCTCAACCAGGCCGACGACAACCCGGTCAACAACCTGAAGATCGGGATCAAGACCGCCGTGCTCGTGGTGGTGATGGCGCTGGTCTACCTCCAGCGGGACGAGGAGCGGGTACCCGCACCCCTGTTCACCGCCATCGGCGCGCTGACCACGGTGAACATCTTCGTGGCCGTGCTGTGGACGAGCTGAGGCGACACCGGGCGAACACCCGGCGCCCCGACCACGGTCACGCCTGACGCCCCGCGACGAACGGGGACGCCGGCGTGACCGTGAAGTGTGGTCCGGCGCCTCAGGCCGGGCGCACCGCGCTGTGGAAGGGCATGTAGTCGATCGACTCGTAGCGGATGTTGGTACCCGGCTTGGGCGCGTGGATCATCTGCCCACCGCCCACATAGATCCCGACATGGCTGATGTCGTCGTAGAAGAAGACCAGGTCGCCCGGGAGCATCGACGACTTGGACACCTTGGTCCCGACCTCGACCTGGTCCCAGGTCGTACGGGGCAGCTGCACCCCGGCCTCGGACCAGGCGTCCAGGGTGAGCCCTGAGCAGTCGTAGGAGTTGGGGCCGGTCGCACCCCAGACGTAGGGCTTGCCCAGCTGCTTCTTGGCGAAGTCGATGACCTTGCGGGCCTTGGCGGAGTAGCTGCCGTCGTCGGGCACGTCCTGCGGCGGGGGCTCCTTCTCCCGTTCCTTCTCCCGCTCCCGCTCGCGCTGTTCGGCCTTGCGGCGGGCCTCCTCGCGCTTCTTCCGCTCGATGGCCGCCAGCCGCGCCTTCTCCTCGGCGGTCAGCTTGGACAACAGCTTGCGCGCCTCGGCCAGCTTGCCCTGGACCGTCTGCTTGTCCTCGCGCAGGGTGGCCTGCTTCTCGCTGAGGGACTTCAGGCTCTTGCCGGCCTCCACCCGCTGCCGGTTGGTCTGGCGCTGCTGCTCCTGGAAGTCCTTGACCGCCTCCTTCTGGCGGCCCGTCATCCGGTCCAGCAGGTGGGACTGCTTGAAGAAGCCCTGGGGATCCTGGGTCAGCAGCAGGGTGGCGGTGCCGGACACACCCCCGGTGCGGTACTGCGCGGTGGCGTAGTTCCCCAGGGTGCGGCGGGCGTCGTTGAGCTTCTCGGTGCGCTGAGCGGCCTTGTCCAGCAGCTTGTTGACCTTGGTGCGCTGCTGGTCGGTCTGCTCCTTCTTGGCGTTGTACTTCTGGGTGGCGGTGCCGGCCTCCCGGTACAGGGTGTCGACCCGCTCCTTGACCTCCTCCAGGGAGGGCTTGTCGTTCGGTGCGGCCTGGGCGCTCTGGGCCAGCATTCCGACCGAGGCGAGGGCGACGGTGGTGACTCCGACCGCCGGACGGCGGGAGTGGGCGAGTATCCCGCCGCGGGGTTTGCGATGCGACGCCAAGGTCGCGGCTCCTTCCGTGGACCGCCTACCGGGTTAGCTGTCGGGTTCGGGCTTCGGAAGGTCGCCCTACGGAGGACACGCGTCGCATGTCCCCTGATTCACCCCGGTGTTGCCTGTGGGTCCCCGGTTCCGGTGAGACCGGACTCGACGGGGCAACCCGTGTCGACGCCTTCGCCGACTGGGGGTACGGGTCGCCTGGCAGGGCACGGTAGCCAAGAAGTGGGGTTGCTGTGAAGCCTGGGGCTCGATACGTCCGATATCTCATCGTTACCCCACGTCCGGCCCCAGCGCCCCGGTCATCCGCGGGGGTTGCTCGGCCCGTCGCGACCGCCTACACCTCGTCCCCACCCAACGGCTCGTCCTCCACCCGCAGTACGGCGATCCACAGCGGCGACAGGAAGTGGGTCACCAGCAGGAGGAAGCCCAGCGCCGCCATCGGCCCGGACAGCTCCCGCAACGAGGAGCCCAGGGCGTGCGCGGCCACGCAACCCACCAGGGCGACCAGCAGCCCCCAGCGGGTGAGCTGGTACGCCCGCGCCATCACCACGCCGCGCTCGGCCTGTTGGCGCTCGTCCAGCATGTGGGGGCGCAGTTCCAGCAGCCCCCGCGTGGCCGAGTTCAGCATCCCGGTCAACGGCACCCACATCACCAGGGACAGCAACAGAGCCAGCGCCCACCAGGGTTCGCCGAGCGCGCACATGGCGATGGCGGAGCCGGCCATCAACGAGGTCACGGCGATGTGCCCCAGCACCAGTGTCGTGCGGCGGGTACGGGTGGCATGGAGGTGCCGCCCCTCCTCGCGGTTCATGGTGCGCAGCGTCCACCGGTCCCGGCGGCTGGGCTCGCGCCCCGTTCCGGCGGCGGGGTTGTGGGGACGGGTCATGTCTGCCTCCCGTAGATCTCGTCGGTTAGGGGGGTGAACGGTTTCAGGGAGAACAACGCCTCCACCGGCAGGCCGAAGAACGCGGCGATCCGCAGGGCCAGGTCGAGACTCGGGTTGTACTGCCCGCGCTCGATGTAGCCGATCGTCTGGTAATGGGCCCCAACCGCCTCGGCCAGCTTCTGACGGGAAACCTTCCTCTCCGCCCTCACCACCGACAGCCTGTTGTGCACCTGCTCGCTCATGTATAAGGAGTACTACATTTCTCAGCGGTACCGCAACAGCGGGGACTGACCTCACAGGAACCCACCGAACAAAGCGACCCTCGGAAGCCTCGGCCGACCGGGCGCCCAGGGCCCCCAACTCCGCCGCCCACCAAGCCCGTTGGGAGTGGGGCGGGGTACGGGCCAGGGGGCGACCGGACATCGGACCGGCTGGGACCCGGGGCACCCGGAAGTACGCGGCGACGCCCGGGGGCGGGGCGCCGGGGCCACCCTCGGGTCGCCCCCCTTGTGGCCCCGCCTCGAACCGGTCGACCCCAACGAAGGGTGGGAGCACTGCCGTCGGCCGACCCCCGTCCGACGGGATCCGCTCACCACCAGGGGCGCCCCACAGGGAGCGTGCCGCCGCTCCCTCCATGCCGCACCCCCTGACGGCCGCGACCGCATCCAGACCCTCGGCGTCGGACAGGTCGCGAGGCCGGAGCCTCCGCCGTACCCCCTTCCCGAAACCCCTTCCCTACAGAGACTCCTGGAGACGTACGGAGAAAGGGGCCGCGCCCAGGAGCCGGCAACCTCGTACGGAGCGAGCCGGCCACCACGGGCCGAGCCCCTCCCTCACACGAGGGAGCGCATCCCGCACGAGGAACCGTCAGGAAACCTTCCTGTCCCCCTCGACCGGCGAAGGGCACCGGCCCGTACCCCCCACCCGCCTCCACGACGGAACCCGAGGCGAGCCCCAAGTCACCGCCCCCACGGAACCGTTGGGAAACCTTACTTACCGTCCGTCGGGCATCCCTGACGCGTCCTCACCCCCCGGCACACGCCCGTCCGGCGGCAGGTGGCACCCCACCCGACGGCTCCGCCCACCACCCCGTGACCCGGCCTACAAGTCCCCGTTCCCACAAGGCTGTTGGGCACCGTGAAAGCCACTAGGTTGGCCCACCCGGGGTTCCCCTGGGCAGGTCGGTAGGGAAGGCTGTGCCCTCGTTCCCGTCCGATCCGTAGAGCCCGGAAGCCCCAGAAGTCCCCCGAAGACGCCGCACCGAGGAGTCCCGTGAAAGCCCCGAGCCCCAGGCCCCGTCACCTGCTGCTGGTCACCGCCCTGCTGGCCCTGGCCGCCTGCTCTCCCGAAGGGACCGACTCCGACTCCGGCGACGGCGGGAAGTCGGGCGAGCGGACCGTGATCAACGGAACGTCGGAGCGTCGCACCGTGGACTGCGGATCGGGCGGGGAGGTCAGCCTGTCCGGCGCCTCCAACAGCGTGACGCTCACCGGGGAGTGCGCCAAGGTCGACGTCACCGGGGCGAGCAACACCCTGAACGTCCAGAAGGTCGGCACCCTCAACGTCACGGGCGCCGGCAACACCGTCACCTGGGAGGAGGGCCTCGACGGGAAGAAGCCGAAGGTCAACCTCAACGGGGCCGGAAGCAGGGTCAACCAGGGCAGGGTGAAGGGCGGGACCGACCAGGAGGACGGCGGAACGGGCCAGGAGGACGGCGACACCGGCTCCGGCGACCGCTTCGTCGCCGGCAGCGAACGCAGGGAGAAGGTGGAGTGCGAGGGCAACCAGGTCCTGACCGTCACCGGCTCCCGTAACACCCTCACGGTGCGGGGCTGCGAGAAGGTCACGGTGATCGGGACCGGCAACACCGTCGCGGCCGACCAGGACACCACCGAGGTACGGCTCATCGGCAGTCAGAACACGCTGTCCGCCCCCGGCTCCCCCAAGGTCACCGACCTGGGAACCGGTAACAAGGTGAACTGACCCGGACCGGACGGTACGGACCGCCCGCCGACGGTCCCGGACGCGGGGGTGGTACGACTCCACCCCCGCTACTCCCCCACGGGGAGGGGAGGTTCACTCCCACTCGATGGTGCCCGGCGGCTTGCTGGTGACGTCCAGCACCACCCGGTTGACCTCCGCGACCTCGTTGGTGATCCGGGTGGAGATCCGCTCCAGCACGTCGTACGGCAGACGGGACCAGTCGGCGGTCATCGCGTCCTCGGAGGAGACCGGGCGCAGGACCACCGGGTGACCGTAAGTACGGCCGTCCCCCTGGACCCCGACCGAGCGGACGTCGGCGAGCAGCACCACCGGGCACTGCCAGATGTCCCGGTCCAGTCCGGCCGCTGTCAACTCCTCGCGGGCGATGGCGTCGGCCTCCCGCAGCAGGTCCAGCCGCTCGCGGGTGACCTCCCCGACGATGCGGATGCCCAGTCCGGGCCCGGGGAAGGGCTGGCGCTGCACGATCTCCTCGGGCAGGCCCAACTCCTCGCCCACGCGCCGCACTTCGTCCTTGAACAGCTGGCGCAACGGCTCGACCAGCTCGAACTCCAGGTCCTCGGGCAGCCCGCCCACGTTGTGGTGGGACTTGATGTTGGCCGTACCGGAGCCGCCACCGGACTCCACGATGTCCGGGTAGAGCGTGCCCTGCACCAGGAAGGCCACGTCCGCCCCCTCCTGACCCGCCTCGACGACCAGTTCGGCCTGGGCCTGCTCGAAGACCCGGATGAACTCCCGGCCGATGATCTTGCGCTTCTCCTCCGGGTCGGAGACCCCGGCCAGGGCGTTGAGGAACCGCTCCTGGGCGTCCACCACCCTCAGCTGCACCCCGGTGGCGTTGACGAAGTCCTTCTCGACCTGTTCGGTCTCGCCCTTGCGCATCAGCCCGTGGTCGACGTACACGCAGGTCAGCTGGCTGCCGATGGCCTTGTTCACCAGGGCGGCGGCCACCGCCGAGTCGACTCCGCCGGACAGCCCGCAGATGGCCCGCTTGTCGCCGACCTGGGCGCGGATCGCGGCCACCTGCTCGTCGACCACGCTGGTGGTGGTCCAGGAGGGGGTGATGCCCGCGCCCCGGTACAGGAAGTGCTCCAACACCTGCTGGCCGTGGGTGGAGTGCATCACCTCGGGGTGGTACTGGACGCCGAACAGCGACCGTTCCTCGTCCTCGAAGGCGGCCACCGGAACGGTGTCCGTGGCGGCCGTGACCGTGAAGCCCTCGGGGGCGGCGGAGCAGGCGTCACCGTGGGACATCCAGACCGTCTGCTCCTCGGGGGTGCCCTCGAAGAGGGTGGAGCTGCCCCGGGTCACCGTCAGCGTGGTGCGGCCGTACTCCCGGGCCCCGTTGTTGTCCACCGTGCCGCCCAGCACCTGGGCCATCAGCTGGAAGCCGTAGCACATCCCGAAGACCGGGACCCCGGCCTCGAACAGCGCGCGGTCGATACGGGGCGCCCCGTCGGCGTACACCGAGGAGGGGCCCCCGGAGAGGATGATCGCCGCCGGTTCACGGGCCAGCATCTCGGCGACCGGAGTGGTGGAGGGGACGATCTCGCTGTAGACCCTGGCCTCGCGTACGCGTCGGGCGATGAGCTGGGCGTACTGCGCGCCGAAGTCGACCACCAGGACGACGGCGGATGCTCCGGTTTCGGGGGGCGTGGGTGCCACAGGCTGCCTTTCGGCGGAGGGGAGGGACGTGCGCTGCTCCGCACCTGTGCGGGCCGGCCCTCCCGGGAGTACGGGCGGACGCTGGCGATTCTACCGGTGCCCTCCGGCCCTTCCGGTGCCGACGGTCACCGCTCCGGCGCCGGTGGGAGCCCCCTGGGTGCCGTCGGACCGGGCCGGCTCTCCTCCCCGGGGGCGGCCGGATGGTCCAGGACCTGACGTAGGTCTCCCGGCATTACACCCGCGACTCCCGGCGGTTCCGACGAGGTGCATACTGGGGGCGTGTTCACCACCCGCGCCCCTCGATTTAGCTATGGCACCGGCCCGGCCGGCTGCCAGCTGGAGCGATGGTGCGCTCAGTGAGCCACTGACATCCGACAGGCGCCCCGGGTCCCGTACCCGGGGCGCCTGTGGTGTGCCGGGTGACGTGGTCCCGGGGCCCGAGCCCCGAGGGGAAACCGTGACACACACCTCCAGCGCTCCCGCCCCGGCTCCCGAGCGGTCGGCCGACTCGGCCATCGCCGACAGCCGGCGGAGCATCGACGACCTGGACGCCCGGATCATCGCCCTGGTACGGGAACGGATGGCCGTCTCGGCCGACATCCAACGGGCCCGCGTCCAGGACGGTGGACGCCGGGTGAACCTGACGCGGGAGATGGAGATCCTCCGCCGGTACCGCGAGGAGCTGGGCCGCCCGGGCACCTCGCTGGCGATGACCCTGCTGGAGCTGTGCCGGGGCCGGGTCTGACCCTCATGGCAGCCGCCGGGGCACGGGAGCGGGTGGACCACCCCGCCCACTCCCCCCGCTCCGGGGTGCGCCATCCCGTCCACCCGGGCGGGGAGTCGACCTCGGCTCCGACCAGGGGCGGATGGGCGCGCGGCCGGTCACCCGTACGGAGCGTGACCGGGGCTGGGGCCCTTCGTTGGACCCGGTGTCTCAGCATGGCCGGGCGCCCGGCGTCGCTGGGATCACAGTACCGAGGCGATGGGACGCCCGTGGGCCACCGAGACGGTGGGCACGACCGCGTCATGGGACCGCGCCCCGGTGCGGTGACCGGTCGGCAGGGGACAGCAGCCCGGTCACTTCCCTCGCCAGCGGCGAGGACTCAGCGGCCGGTTCCGGGGACGCTCGGACCGGCCGCTCCGCGGACCGTTCCCCGGCCGTACCGGACGGGGCCCGTATCGCGACCCCCCGCACAGCACCGGCCCCGCGCGCCGGCGACGCCGGACGGCCCCCCGAGTCACCGCGCCCCACTCGGAGCGCGGTACCTCCGCGTACGGCGACCCGGTTCACGCGACGTCAGGCGCCGCCTCCCCCGCCTCGTACGGCGGACCAGACCGGTCAGTTCGGCTCGGCGGTGGCTGAACCCCCCGACGTGACCTCCGAGTTCGGTTCCTTCGCGGTGCCCGCCCCGGTGGTGGGTTCCCCGTCCGGTGCCCGACGCGGCACCACGGGCACCGGCAGCACCGTGACCCGGTACGCCCCGAAGGCGTCCTCCGGTACGGCAGGGCTGCGGGGCGCCACCGGCTCGACCTCGACGTAGTCGCCGCCCTGGGCGGGACGGGGGTCCTCCTCGCCCTTGTTGGGCCACAGGGACATGGCCCGTTCCGCCTGGGCGGTGATGGTGAGGGAGGGGTTGACGCCCAGGTTGGCGGAGACGGCCGAACCGTCCACCACATGGATACCCGGGTGCCCGTACAGCCGGTGGTAGGGGTCGATGACCCCGGTGTCGGCGGAGTCGCCGATGGGGCAGCCGCCGAGGAAGTGGGCGGTCAGCGGGGTGCCCATCAGTTCGCCCACGTTGGTGCCGGCGAAGCCGTTGATCTCCTCGGCCAGGTGGTCGGCGGCCTCCGCGCCCTGGGGGATGAACAGGGGGTTCGGTTCGCCGTGTCCCTGGCGCGCGGTGAGCAGGCCCTTGCCCAGCCCCTTGTCCCGCCGGTGGGTGGTGAGCGAGTTGTCCAGGGTCTGCATCACCAGGCCGATGATGACCCGCTCGGACCACTTGCGGTTGGACAGGGACCGGGCGAACCGCACCGGGTGGCGGGCGCACTGGACCAGGTAGGCCAGCAGCCGGGGCAGCCTGCTGTCATGGGGGACCTGCATGATCGTCATGGCGCCCATGGCGTTGGAGCCCTTGCCGTACCGGACCGGTTCGATGTGGGTGTTGTCGTTGGGGTGGATGGACGAGGTGATGGCCACGCCCCGGGTGAAGTCGAGCCGGGCCCCCCGCCCGTACTTCCTGCGGTAGCGGCGCTGGTCGGTGAGGGCGCCCACCAACCCCTCGGAGTTGGTACGGGTCAGCTCGCCGAGCCGGGGCGAGATCTCCGGCAACGCCCTGGTGTCCCGCATCCGGTGCAGCAGCGACTGGGTGCCGTAGGTGCCGGCGGCGATGACGACCCGGGCGCAGCGCAGCCGTCGGGTGGGCGCGCGCCGTCCCTTGTCGGTGCGCCGCACGGTGACCAGGTGGCCGCCGTGGCCGTCCTCCCGGACGTCGGTGACCGTGGTGAGGGGGTGGACCTCGGCGCCGGCCTTCTCGGCGAGGTGGAGGTAGTTCTCGTTGAGGGTGTTCTTGGCTCCGTGACGGCAGCCGGTCATGCACTCGCCGCACTCGGTGCAGGCGCGGCGGCTGGGTCCCTGTCCGCCGAAGTAGGGGTCGGGCACCTCCTGGCCGGGGTCGGCGGTGGGCCGGCCGTCGGCGTCCTTGCCGTCGCCGAAGAAAACGCCGACCGGGGCGAGGTGGAAGGTGTCCTCGACTCCCATCCGGGCGGCGGTGGCCTTCAGGTGGACGTCGGAGGGGGTCATGGTGGGGTTGACGCGTACCCCGAGCATCCGTTTGGCCTGGTCGTAGTAGGGGGCCAGTTCCCTCTGCCAGTCGGTGATGTGGCCCCACTGCCGGTCCTGGAAGAAGGCCGCGGGCGGTACGTAGAGGGTGTTGGCGTAGTTGAGGGAGCCTCCGCCGACTCCGGCGCCGGCCAGGATCATCACGTTGTTCAGCAGGTGGATGCGCTGGATGCCGTAGCAGCCGAGGTGGGGCGCCCAGAGGTAGTTCCTGATGTCCCAGGAGTTCCTGGGCAGGGTCTCGCGGGTGAAGCGTCGGCCGGCCTCCAGTACGGCGACGCGGTAGCCCTTCTCGGCCAGCCGCAGCGCGGAGACCGAGCCGCCGAAACCGGAGCCGACGATCACCACGTCGTAGTCGTGGTCGGGTGGGTCGGCGGGGGTGTTCGCGCGGGGGTTCTGCTCCTGTGACACGGGGTCCTCCGGGGGCGGCTCGGCTCCGGCAGCGGTCGGGTGGGCTGGGGACTGGGCGCGGGCGGCCGGGGTCAGCGGAAGCGCAGCAGCTTCATGGCCTTGAGGGAGCGGCTGAGGAAGGCCGCGTACTGGGCGTCGTCCATGCCCAGGGAGGGGGCCATGGGCAGCAGTCGCTGGTGCGCCACGGTCTGGGACTCGGTGTACTTCAGGATGCCCTCCGAGCCGTGCCGGCGGCCCAGCCCCGAGTCGCCCATGCCGCCCATGGGGGCGCGGACGCTGCCGTAGGCGGAGGCGTAGCCCTCGTTGATGTTGACGGTGCCGGTGCGCAGCCGGGCGGCCACCTGGTGGGCGCGGCGTGAACTGCCGCTCCAGACGCTGGAGTTGAGGCCGTACGGGGTGGCGTTGGCGCGCTCGATCACCTCTTCGGTGTCGGTGAAGCGGTACACGGACACCACGGGACCGAAGGTCTCCTCGGCGCAGACGGTCATGGACGGCTCGACCCCGTCCAGCACCGTCGGCTCGTAGAACAGCGGCCCGACGTCGGGGCGGGGGCGGCCCCCGGTGAGGACCCGGGCGCCCTTGTCCACGGCGTCCTGGACGTGGCGGGTGACGTTCTCCAGTTGCCGCGCGGAGACCAGGGAGCCCATGTCGGAGCCGTAGGCGAGGGCGCCACCGAGGCGCAGGGCACGGGTACGTTCCACCAGCCGTTCCAGGAAGCGGTCGGCGATGTCCTGGTGGACGTAGAGGCGCTCGATGGAGATGCACAGCTGGCCGGCGGAGGAGAAGGAGCCTCGGATGGCGCCGGCGACGGCCTTGTCCAGGTCGGCGTCGGGCAGCACGATCATGGCGTTCTTGCCGCCCAGTTCGAGGGAGCAGCCCACGAGTCGGGCGGCGGCCTGCTGGGCGACCCGGCGTCCGGTGGCGGTGGAGCCGGTGAAGGAGACGTAGTCGGCGCGTTCCACCACGGCGGGGCCGACGACCGGGCCGTCCCCGATGACGACCTGCCACACGTCCTGGGGCAGTCCGGCCTCGACCATCAGCTCGCGGGCCCACAGTCCGGTGAGGGCGGTCTCCGTGTCCGGTTTCATCACCAGGGCGTTGCCGGCGACCAGGGCGGGCAGGGCGTCGCCCACGGACAGTTCGAGCGGGTAGTTCCAGGGGGCGATCTGGCCGACCACGCCACGGGGGTGGCGCAGTTCGGTGATCTTGGTGAGGGTGGGGATGGCGCCGGTGTGCCGGCGGGGGCGCAGGTAGCCGGGGGCCTTGCGCCCGTAGTGGCGGGCGGCCATGACGACGGCCTGGATCTCCTCGTGGGCGTGGAGTCGGGTCTTGCCGGTCTCCAGCTGGATCAGGTCCAGCGCCTCGGTCTGTCGGCTCAGCAGCAGGTCGTGGAAGCGGAGGAGTACGGCGGCCCGGCGGCGTACCGGGAGGGCGGCCCAGCCGGGGGCCGCCGCGCGGGCGCGCTCGAAGGCGGTGGCCACGTCCTCGGGGCTGGACTCGGGGAGTTCGGCCAGTCGTTCACCGGTGACCGGGCTGTGGTTGTCGGTGGTGCCGGAGGCCACCACCGACCGGGTGAGCCGGTCGACCAGCTCCCGGGTCACCACGTCCGAGGCGGTGCGGGTTCCTTCGGGGGCCACGGCTCGGGGGTTGCCGGGCTGCTCCTGCTCGGGGGCGGTGGTCGTCGCGTGGGTCTGCGGCTCGGTCATATCGGGAGGGTACGACCGGGGCAGCGACTGGTATACCCGTCGGTAACGGGTTTTCACCGCTCATCCACAATCGCGCCAGCGGCCACTGGCACCCTCACTCCCGGTGCCCCCTGGTGAGGTCCCGCTCACCAGGGGTTATACCGGCCGGGCGCACCGCGCCGTCTCACAGCCCCTTCAGCTCCAGGGACCGCACGGCGTTGTCGAAGATCCGCTCGCCCTCGGCCCGGCGTTCCTTGTCGGTCGGCATGTCGACGTACAACTGCCACTCGACGCCCTCCCCGCCGTTGACGAACAGTTCCTTGCGGAGGCAGCGCAGAATGCCCTCGCGTTCGCCGTACGGCTTGTAGGTCGTGTCGATCCGGGCGGCGTCCGCGTCGTGGAAGGTCGACTCGTTGACCCGGACCACGGCATCGGACATCTCGTATCCGTTGTCGAACGCGCCCTCCTTGTAGAAGTCCTTCCGCTTGTTGGCCTCGTCGACCACCGAGCCCTTCAAGCCGGTGGGCCGGGTCAGCCGCAGCCGGATGGAGTCGTCGGCGGTGGCGAACTCCACCGCGCCCTTCTCCACGCTGCGCTGGAGCTTCTCGGGTACCGCCAGGGACGCCCGGACCCGCTTGGTCTCGTCGTAGCGCTGGTAGCCGTCGGGGAGGTCGTCCCCGGTCAGGTTCCACACCAGCAGCAGGGCCACCACCACGGCCAACACCCCGCCACCCAGGCCCAGTTGGGCCTTGCGGTGGGTACGCAGCCAGCCCGGTGTCCGCGCCCACAGGGAGCGCGGGGACCACCCGGCACCGGCACGGGGCGGTGGCGGCGCGGCGACCTGGGACAGCACCCTGGCCGTCTCCCGCGCGTCCGGCCGGCGGTGGGGCTCCTTGTGCATCAGCCGCACGATCAGCTGGTCCAGGACGGTGGAGCCGCTGTCGGGCGGTGACGGCTCGTGGGACAGCACCGCCTGGAAGGTCGCCTGCGCGTTGCTGCGACGGAACGGGGAGACGCCCTGTACCGCCGTGTACAGCAGCGCACCGAGCGACCACAGGTCGGACGACGACCCCGGCGCCCGCCCCAGCACCCGCTCGGGGGCGACGTACTCCGGGGAACCGACGAAGGCGCCGCTCTCGGTCAGCCGGCTCTCCCCCTCGACCTGGGCGATGCCGAAGTCGGTGAGCACCACCCGGTCGTGACGGCCCAACAGCACGTTCTCCGGCTTGACGTCCCGGTGCTGCACCCCCCGCTCGTGGGCCTCGGACAGGGCGCCGGCCACCGCCAGGCCGACCCGGGCCGCCTCGGCGGCGCTGAGGGTGCCGTCCTCCAACTGGGCGGCCAGGGAACGGCCGTTGACCAGTTCCATCACGATCCAGGGCTGCCCACCCTCGACCACCACGTCGTGCACCGTCACCACCGAGGGGTGGTCGATCATGGCAGCCGCGCGGGCCTCCCTGCGCATCCGCTCGTGCAGCGTTCCCCGGCTGGCCTCGTCCAGATACTCCGGTGGGCGGGGCTCCTTGACCGCCACCCACCGGCCGATCACCTGGTCCTCGGCCCGCCAGACCGTGCCCATCCCCCCGTGGCCCAGCCGGGACAGCAGGCGGTAACGGCCGCCGATCACCCGGTTCTCGTCCGAGGGGGCGGGGGAGGCCGCCACGGTCGGCTGGTATCCCTCGGAACGCTGCGGTGGAACGGGCGGCTGTAGCCCGTAACTCGTCGGCTCCTGGTCCTCACGGTGCGGCTCGGTCATCTGCTCCGTCCTCGCTTCTGCCCTCGTCCGGCGTCGGCCGGCTCCCCCGTCGCGTCGACGTGGGCCGGTCTCCCGTCAACGCGGGGAACGCCTCGTCAACGCGGAGGAATACGGCGGAAGTTGTCCAGCACGGTGTCCAGACACCGCCGTCCCTCCGCCCACCGGTCCACCGGCGCCGAGACCCACACGTCGTACAGCTTGCCGTTCTCCACCCAGCTCCGGTCCACGGTGTGCCGAGGGCCGCCGCCGCCCTTCCCACCGTTCCAGGTGAACTCCCACTGGGCGGCTGGCCGTTGGCGCTGGGTGGTCTCGCTCACCCGACCCTCCCGGTAGCCCGGGTAGTCTCGCGGGCCCCGGGAGTGAGCGCGACGCATTTCCGCCAACGAGCCGTCAGGGGGCACGTCCTTGACGTGGAAACCGACACGTACGGTCCGGCCACGGGAGTAGTAGAACACCCGGGGCGGCTCCGCGGAGCGGACGTACCCCTCGGGAACCTGGGTGCGGAACCCCAGCGGGTCCGACACCCAGCGAAACCCCTCCCGCGCCCGCTCCCCGGAACCAGGGGAGGCCGAACCCTCTCCGGCGCTCTCCCTCGCGGTCGGCGACCCCGGAGGCTCACGCGTGGTGTCCCACCACACTCCCCCGGCGACCAGACCCGCCACCAGGGTCCCCGCCACCACGCCGGCCACCACCCGTCCCCGGCCGCGTCGGGCGGGTGGTCGGGCGCCCGGGCCCTCCGGTGACCGTCGGGTGGGTCCCTCGGTACGGCCCGACTCCAGGACGTCCGTCAGCAACCGCTCGACCTCCGGCGCCGTCAGCCGCGCCCCCGGGTCACGGCGCAGCAGACCCTCCACCACCGGGCGCAGCGGGCCCAGCTCGGGCGGCAGCACCAACTCCTCGTGCACCACCGCGTACAGCACCGCGGTGACGGCCCCCCGGTGGAACGGCGAGCTGCCGTGCAGCAGCGTGCACAGCAGCACCCCCAGGGACCACAGGTCCGAGGACGGGCCGGTGGACTCGGGGTCCACCATCCGCTCCGGCGAGGTGTACTCCGGGGAGCCCACGAACGCCCCCGGCTCGGTGACCGTGGAGGTCACCCCGGCCACCTGGGCGATGCCGAAGTCGGTGAGCACCACCCGACCGGTGCCGTTCTCGATCAGTACGTTCGCCGGCTTCAGGTCCCGGTGCAGCACCCCCGCCTCGTGGGCGGCCCGCAGCGCCCCGAGCAGCTCCAGCGCGATACGGGCGGCCCGCTCCGGCTCGGCCCGCCAGCCGTCCGCCAGCTCCTCGGCCAGGGAGCGGCCCTCGACCAGTTCCATCACGATCCAGGGGCGGTCGTCCTGCTCCACCACGTCGTGCAGCACCAGGATGTGCGGGTGCTTCAACTGGGCGACCGCCCGGGCCTCGCGCAGTGCCCGTTCCCGGGTGGAGGCGCTGGGCCCCTCGACGTCCCAGCGCAGTTCCTTGACGGCCACCCGCCGGCCCAGCAACTGGTCCTCGGCCCGCCACACCACGCCCATGCCGCCCCGACCGAGCCTGGGGCCCAGCTGGTAGCGGCCCGCGAGCAGCGCGTCCCCCGTCGCCGCGTCCATCCCGGTGCCCCCTCTCGGCCTGTCGTCCGGCACATGATGCCAAGCCTCCCGCCGCCCACCCAGGGGGGTGTCCCCGTTCACCGGAGGGCGGCGGTCCTCGGAGGAGGGCGGGACGCGTCGCTCAGTCGGCCTTCCCGGTGTACTGGTAGGTGTCCACCAAGGCGTCGAACCGCTCGTCGATCCGCTTCCTGTCGGACAGCTCGCCTCGGACGATCACCAGGTGGTACCGCCCGTCGATCAGCACCGCCCGGTTACGCAGATACGACCGGAGGGCTCCGTTCCCCCAGGAGAAGGCGCCCTGCGCCATGGGCGTGGAGCCGACGGTGATCTCCCGCTGCTTGCCGGTCTCGGCCCAGTCGGCGGACCGGAAGTCGGCCAACTCCGGCTCCTTTTCCCGCTGGTAGTCGGCGGGAACCTGGCCGAAGCGCTTGGCGCTGTCCCGGCCGGGCACCACGGTCAGCTCCAGCCCGTCGCCGAGGAACCGCACCTGGCCCCGGGAGTTCTTGCCCTTCTTCTGCCAGCCCTGGGGCACCGCGATCTGGAAGCCCGACGGGTCCCGCCGGGTCTGGTACCCCGGTGGCGCCTTGTGGCTCGGCTGGGCACTGGGCTCGTCCCCACTCCCACCGGAGGAACCCTCGCTGGAGTTGTCGGGGTTGACCGAGCCGCGCTGGTTGCCGGTGTCGCCCTCCGGGAGGAACAGCGTCACGAAGGCCACCGCCGCCACCAGGGCCAGCATCACCAGGCCCACCAGCCAGCGCCCCAGATGGCGTGGACCGCGCCCGGAGGCGGCCTCCTCGCGGCTGCGCCGTGGTTCGGGTGGCGGAGGGGCGGCGGCCCGGCGTTCGGCCTTCCGCTCGGCGCGGGCGGCCCGGCGCCGCCGTACCAGCTCGAAGCGGGGCCGCTTTATGGGCAGCCGTCGGGGGTCGTGGGGGGCGCTGCCCAGGCTGTGGGGCGGGGTCAGCACGGTGTGCTGGCCCACGCCGGGCTCGGGGGCGGAGCGCACCAGGGAACGCAGCCAGCCGCGCAGCTCCTCCAGGTCCGGCCGCTCGGTGGCGTCCTGGCGCAACAGCGACTCCACCACCGGCCGCAGAGGGCCGCACTCCTCGGCGAAGGCGGGGGGTTCGGCGCACACCATCTGGGCCAGCTCGGCCGCGTCGTCCTCCGGGTACGGGGCGTGCCCCTGCACCGCGCGGAACAGCAGCACCCCCAGCGCCCACAGGTCGGCGGGCGGCCCCACGGGTGGGGCCAGGCGCCAGTTCTGGTAGACCGGCCCGGCCTGTTCCGGGGCCCAGCGCTCGGTGACCGCGCCGACCAGGGTGAGCCTGGCCTGACGGGCGCGTTCGGCCTCCAGGGCGGTGGCCGGCCCCCGGTAGCGGCTCTCCTCGCCGGCCGGGTCCCAGCCGGCGACCGAGGCGTAGCCGGCCCGAGGGGCGCCCTCGGGGTCGACGTGCTGGTAGGCGGTCGGGTGGGGTTCGGGCTGGGGGCTGGGGGGCGGGGCGCTCAGCGGGGGCCAGTCACGGTCGGGCTCCTCCAGCTCGTCGATGGCCTCCTCGCCGGGTCCCAGCTCCCACTTCTCGTCCTCGTCCTGGTAGTGCCGGCCGTGCTGCGGCATCCGGTCCGGGGTGTGGGGGCGTATGGCGTAGCTGCCCCGGCCGCCGTCCTCGGGCAGGACGCTGGGGCCGGCCTCGCCGGAGCCGGAGAGGCCGAACCCCGCGACGTAACGCTCCCGTTGGTACTCGTCCTGGTGGGCCGGGGTGCCCTCGGGGGCGGCCGGCCGCAGGTGGTGGGCCTCCCATCCGCCGCCCTCCTCCAGCTCCGGTCGCCGGGGTGCGGGCGGGCCCTCCAGGGACCGGGGCGGGGCCGGGGTCGAGTCGGCCCGCTCGTACCGGGGCGGCAGCGGGAGTTCCGGGTACTCCGGCGGAGGGGCCTCGCCCTGCCGGCCCCCGGGCGGGGGCAGCGGGTCGTAGCCGCACAGCGCCTCCTGGGCGGCGGCCACCGCCAGCCCGGTCAGCAGCGCGCGGCCGTCCTCGCAGATCAGCACGGTGTCGGCGGTGATGTTGCGGTGGGTCCAGCCCTGCTCGTGCAGAACCCGCAACGCGGCCAGCACGTCGGAGCCGATCTCGGCGGCCCGGTGCGGGCTCAGCGGCTCCTCCTCCAGCAGCTCGGCCAGGGACTGGGCGGGCACCAGCTCGCTGACGATCCACAGCCCCTCGTCCTCGACGAACACGTCGAAGACCTGGTCCCGTCGGGGGTGGTCGGGCAGTCGGGCGGCGGCCAGGGCCGCGTCCACCGCGCGCCGTATGGCGGGGTCGGCGGGACGACGGGTGGCACGGGAGTGGCCCCAGCCACTGTCGTCCAGCACCTCTCCCTCGACCACCTCGGGCAGGGGGACCTGGGTGATGAGCACGTCCTGGCCGCTGGCGGTGTCAAAGGCCGGCCAGACGAGGAACTCCCACTCCTCCTCCTCGGCGGAGGTCAACGACAGGCGGTAACGGTCGGCCAACAGCCGCATCAGACCCCCCTCTTCCGCTCAGCAGCCCTTCGCTGCGGTGACTCGACAGCCGTTCACGGCGACCCGACGGACCCTCACGTCGGATGCCCCGTCAGGCTCCCGGAAGGTTCTCGTACCCAGTTGGACGGCGAGTACTGTCCGCGAGTGGCCAAACACACGACGGTGACTCTCTCATGCCTCTGTGACATCGCGCCGTGACTTACGGAATACACCGGTGCCCAACCCCCTTGCGGGGAGGGGCGTTTCAGCCCTTCGGCTGGAACGTGCGGAACGCGGTCTCGCGCAGCACCCGGCACTCCTTCTTGTCCCACTTGTCCGCGTCACAGGTGATCATGATCGCGTAGCCGTGGGTGGAGTCGGCCTTGAAGCCCCGGTTGAGCACCCGGACCTTACGGCCGCCCTCCTGACGTTCGAAGGTCCAGTCGGCCACCGTCGGGTAGTCACGCCACTTCACCGACTTGATGCCCACCCGGTGGTAACCGGAACTGCCGGACCGCACCGCCGACTCCAACTGCCGCCAGGCGCCGGCCGCGTCGCTGCCGGGCTTGGCGTTGAAGTCCACCTGGATCCTGGGGTACCCGCCAGCGCTGTACTTGCCGCCCGAGTTCTGGCCCGCTATGCCGGTGCGCCGGAAGTCGGAGGGCATGGCCATACCGAAGTGGAACTGGTCGTCCCCGGTGGCGCGGTACCCCTTGGGCAGCTTCGACTTGGGCGACTTGGAGGCCTTCGGCAGCTTGGAACGCTCCGACTCGGGGTCCTTGTCGTCCTTGTCGGCGCCCTCGGGCTTGCCGGCCTTCTCGGACGAACGGCTGGGCTCCGCCGCCGTGTTGCCCCGGCCGTCGTCGGTGCCCTTGCCGTCCTTGGAGTCGTCCCCCGAGGCGTTGACGGCCAGCGCCACCCCGAGGACCACCAGCGCCACCAGCACGGCACCGGCCGCGTACCAGACCCGTCGGGGCAGCTGGGCCAACGCCCCCACCCCGCCCGAAGCGGGAGCGGTCGCCGGCTCGGGAGCACCGGGCTCCGAGGCCGGGGCACGGGTGGCCGCCGCCGGTCCGGCCGCCGGAGTGCCCAGCACCGCCGTACGGCTGGCCCGACGCTCCTTCACCAGGCTCGGCGGGGGGCCGGAGGCCACCGCCCTCAACAGCGGGCGGGCGCTCGCCTCATCGAGCCGCTTCTCGGGGTCCTTGGCCAGCAGGCCGTGGATGACCTCCGCCAACTCCCCCGCCTGGCGCGGCGTTTCCAGTGGTTCGGTCATCACCGCCGTCAGGGTGGCCAGTGCCGAGCCCTTGTCGTACGGGGGGTGGCCCTCCACCGCCGCGTACAGCAGACCGCCCAGCGACCACATGTCGGCCGGCGGTCCCGGGGGGTTGCCGCGCGCCCGCTCCGGCGAGATGTACGAGGGAGCGCCCACCAGCATCCCGGTGGAGGTGACCGAGGGGTCGCCCTCCACCTTGGCGATGCCGAAGTCGGTGAGCACCACCCGGTCGGTGTCGTCCTCTATCAGCACGTTGGAGGGCTTCACGTCACGGTGGACGATGCCCTCCCGGTGCGCGGCACGCAGCACGTCGAGCACCGCCAGGCCCACCTCGGCGGCCCGGCTCGGGGAGAGGGGGCCGTCCTGCCGCACCTGGTCGGCGAGGGAGCGGCCCTCGATGAGTTCCATCACGATCCAGGGGCGGTCGTCCTCGTCGACCACGTCGAAGACGGTGACCACGCCTCCGCTGCGGATCCGGGCGATCGCCTTGGCCTCGCGGAGGGTCCGGGTGATGAGACGGCGCTTCTCCTCCTCCTCGACGCTGGAGGGGAAGCGCAGTTCCTTCACGGCGACCGTACGGCCCAGGATCTCGTCCCTGGCCCGCCAGACGGTGCCCATGCCCCCGCTCCCCAGGACACCGCCGAGCCGGTAGCGCCCGCCCAGCAGCCGCCCGGTTTCCTCGCCCTCACCCGTGTTGTCCTGGCCCATGTGACCCCAAAGTCCCCTCTTCGCGCTCCAGCCGCCCCTTGGGGAACCCGAACCCGTGAGACCTCACGCCCCCGTCGAACAGTGGCGGGCGCGACAGCGTGCCGGACGGTGCCCCTCGACGCACCATTGTCGCCTATTCCAGCGGCTCCCGGTGACGCGGGAGGCCCAACCGAACGGCGTCCGGCGCCCGTTGCCCCCACCTGCGCGGTCGCCCCACGGCGGTGGTGTCCGCTCCCCGCGGTCTCCGCCGGGGGTCAGCCCGCCGCCGACCTCGGGGTCACGCCCCACACCCCTCCGGCGGGCCGCGGTTCGGCGCCCACCGGGGTGGGTGGACCGCCCGGTTCCCAGGCGGCGGTCCACCCTCGCCCCGCTCAGAGCGGCACGATGTCCGGGGCGCCCAGCCGCGCGGCGTCGGCGGTCTGGTCGTCGGGCTGCCGCTGCGACTCCCGTTCGGCCTCGACACGCTTGTGGTAGTGCTCGACCTCACGCTCGATCTGGTCCTTGTCCCAGTCCAGGACGCGCGCCATCAGCTCCGCGCACTCCCGGGCGCTGCGGGTGCCCCGGTCGAAGGTCTCCATGGAGATCCGGGTACGCCGGGTGAGCACGTCGTCCAGGTGTCGGGCGCCCTCGTGGGTGCAGGCGTAGACGATCTCGGCCTTGAGGTAGTCGTCGGCGGCCGGGAGCGGCTCCCCCAACGCCGGGTCCTTCTCCACGAGTTCGAGCAACTCCTCGGTGAGCGCCCCGTACCGGTTCAGGAGGTGCTCGACCCTGGCCACGTGCAGCCCGGCGCGCACCGCGAGGCGGGCCCGGGTGTTCCACAGGGCGTGGTATCCCTCGGCGCCGACCAGGGGCACCTCCTCCGTGCAGCAGTCGGCCACCCGGTAGTCCAGGCCGCGCACGGCCTCGTCCACCGCGTCCTTGGCCATCACCCGGTACGTGGTGTACTTGCCGCCCGCCACGGCCACCAGCCCGGGCACCGGGTGGGCCACCGTGTGCTCCCGCGACAGCTTGCTGGTGGCGTCCGACTCCCCGGCCAGCAAGGGCCGCAGTCCGGCGTACACCCCCTCCACGTCGTCCCGGGTCAACGGCACCGAGAGCACGCGGTTGACGTGCTCCAGCAGGTAGTCGATGTCGGCGCTGGAGGCGGCGGGATGGGCCTTGTCCAGGTCCCAGTCGGTGTCGGTGGTGCCGACGATCCAGTGCCGTCCCCAGGGGATGACGAACAGCACGCTCTTCTCGGTGCGCAGGATCAGCCCGGTGCTGGAGTTGATGCGGTCCTTGGGGACCACCAGGTGGATGCCCTTGGAGGCCCGTACGTGGAACTGCCCGCGCTCGGCGATCAGTCCCTGGGTGTCGTCCATCCACACACCGGTGGCGTTCACCACCTGACGGGCCCGCACCTCGAACTCCCCGCCCATCTCCAAGTCCTGGATACGGGCGCCGACCACCCGCTCCCCCTCGCGCAGGAAGCCCACCACCCGGGCGCGGTTGGCGGTGTGGGCGCCGTAACTCGCGGCGGTGCGGACCAGGGTGGCGACGTACCGGGCGTCGTCCATCTGCGCGTCGTAGTACTGCAGGGCACCGACCAGGGCGTCCCGTCGCAGACAGGGAGCGGCCTGCAGCGCGTGACGGCGTGACAGGTGACGGTGGTGCGGCAGTCCCCGGCTGCGCCCGGAGGCCATGCCGAGGGTGTCGTAGAGGGCCACGCCGGCGCCGGCGTACAGCCGCTCCCACCCCTTGTGCTGCAAGGGGTACAGGAAGGGCACCGGCTTCACCAGGTGCGGGGCGATCCGCTGGATCAGCAGGCCCCGTTCCTTCAGAGCCTCCCGCACCAGGGCGAAGTCCAGCATCTCGAGATACCGCAGCCCACCGTGGATCAGCTTGCTGGAGCGGCTGGAGGTACCCGACGCCCAGTCACGCGCCTCCACGATGCCGGTGGACAGCCCACGGGTCGCCGCGTCCAGCACGGTGCCGGCGCCCACCACTCCGCCACCGACGACCAGTAGGTCCAACTCCCGCTCGGCCATCTTGGCCAGCGCCTCCGCGCGCTGTTCCGGTCCCAGTGTCGCTGTCCTCACGCTGCCTCCCGTCGTGGTACGGCCACGGAGACGGCCGCCGTTACGACCCGTCTCCCCCATCGATGCTCCCCCATGTCACTGACTTTGGCCGGCCAGGGCGTGCGCCTACCGGACAAATCCCCACAACCTTCATATAGGCCCTTAACCTGACCTGGAGCGCCGCGCAACCGGTCACCCCCCGGTCGAGCGGCCGGCCACCTCCAAGGGAAGGGAGACCGCCACCATGCCCGTCGATCTCGCCGTACTGGGCCTCGGCCACCTGGGTCTCCCGGTCGCCCAGGCCGCCACCGCGGCCAGGATCAGCACCCTCGGTCACCATCCCGACCCCCGGGTGGTACGCGAACTCAACGCCGGCCGCTCCCCGGTGGACGGTTCGCTCAGCGCCGCCGAGGTCCGCCGGATGCTCTCCCACGGTTTCCGCGCCACCACCGATCCCTCCGCCCTCGCCCGCGTACGCACCTGTGTCATCTGCGCCCCCACCCCGGCGGGTCCCGGTGACGCCCCGGACCTCGCCGAGGTACGCGAGGCCGCCCGCACCCTCGCCCCCCATCTGCGGCCCCGCACCACCGTGATCCTGGAATCGACGGTGTACCCCGGCTGCACCGAGGAATACCTCCGTCCGCTCCTCGAAGAGGGATCCGGCCTGCGCGCCGGCCGCGACTTCCACCTCGCCCACTCCCCCAGCCGCCACGACCCCGGCAACCGTCACCACCACTTCGGCAACACCCCCAAGGTCATCGGCGGTCTCACCCCCGCCTGCACCGAGGCCGCCGCCGCCTTCTACGGAAGGCTCACCGACAAGGTCGTACGCGCCCGGGGCCCCCGCGAGGCCGAGGCCAGCAAACTCCTGGAGACCCACTACCGCCACGTCAACATCGCCCTCGCCAACGAGATGGCGATCCTCTGCCACGAACTCGACGTCGACCTGTGGGACGTCATCCGCTGCGCCGAGACCAAACCGTTCGGCTTCCAGGCGTTCCGCCCCGGCCCCGGAGTCGGCGGCCACACCCCGCCCCTGGACCCCGGCACCCCGGACGAACCCGGCAACCGGAGCCACCCGGGCCGCGGCCTCGGCCACCCCCTGCGGATGGTGGAGCTGGCCCGCAAGGTCAACAGCCGGATGCCCCGCTACGTCACCCAGCGGGCCGCCGCCCTGCTCAACGAGCACGGCAAGTCGGCCCGGGGCGCCCACGTACTGCTGCTCGGGGTCACCTACAAGCCCGACCTGGCCGACCAGGAGGGCTCCCCCGCCCCCGAGATCGCCGGCCGGATGACCGACCTGGGCGCCCGCATCAGCTACCACGACCCCCACGTGCACCACTGGCGGGCCGGGGGCCGGTCCGTCCCCCGGGCGGACGCCCTCTACGAGGCAGCCGCCCAGGCCGACCTCACCGTGCTGTTGCAGCACCACCGCACCTACGACCTCCAGGGGCTGGCCGCCAAGGCCCAACTGCTGCTGGACACCCGGGGCGCCAGCCCCACCGGGGCCGCCCACCGGCTGTGACCCGACCCCCGGGCACCCCGACGGAGCGGCACCGCCCGGGAACAGGGCGACCCCGCGAGGGGCGGAACGCACCGAACCCCCGGGCACCCGTGGTGCCCGGGGGTTCGGTGGAAGCGGTCGGCCGGCGTGGGTGCGGCCCGGTCGCTCAGCGGGAGCGGGAGACCGTGACCTCCACCCGCTGGAACTCCTTCAGCTCGGAGTACCCCGTGGTGGCCATGGCCCGCCGCAGCGCGCCGAAGAAGTTCATCGACCCGTCCGGGGTGTGCGAGGGGCCCAACAGGACCTCCTCGGTGGAGCCCACCACCCCGAGGTTCACGCGCTTCCCTCGGGGCACGTCCTCGTGCACGGCCTCCATGCCCCAGTGGTGCCCCCGGCCGGGGGAGTCGGTGGCCCGGGCCAGCGGGGAACCGATCATCACCGCGTCCGCCCCGCAGGCCACGGCCTTGGGCAGGTCGCCGGACCAGCCCACGCCGCCGTCGGCGATCACGTGGACGTAGCGGCCACCGGACTCATCCAGGTAGTCCCGGCGGGCCGCCGCCACGTCCGCCACGGCGGTGGCCATCGGCACCTGGATGCCCAGTACGTTGCGGGTGGTGTGCGCCGCGCCCCCGCCGAAGCCGACCAGCACCCCGGCCGCCCCGGTGCGCATCAGGTGCAGGGCGGCGGTGTAGGTGGCGCAGCCCCCGACGATGACCGGGACGTCCAGCTCGTAGATGAACTGCTTGAGGTTCAACGGCTCGGCGGCGCCCGAGACGTGCTCGGCGGAGACGGTGGTGCCCCGGATGACGAAGATGTCGACCCCGGCGTCCACCACGGCCTTGGAGAACTGGGCGGTGCGCTGGGGGGACAGCGCGGCGGCCGTCACCACCCCGGCGTCCCGTACCTCCTTGAGCCGCTGGCCGATCAGTTCCTCACGGATGGGGCGGGAGTAGATCTCCTGCATCCGTCGGGTGGCGCGCTCCCCGTCCAGCTCGGCGATCTCCGCCAGCAACGGCTCGGGGTCGTCGTACCGCGTCCACAACCCTTCGAGGTTGAGCACCCCCAGGCCGCCGAACTTGCCGATGCGGATCGCGGCCTCGGGCGAGACCACGGAGTCCATCGGGGCGGTGAGGAAGGGGAGTTCGAAGCGGTAGGCGTCGATCTGCCAGGCGATCGAGACCTCCTTGGGGTCGCGGGTACGCCGGCTCGGCACCACGGCGATGTCGTCGAAGGCGTACGCCCGACGTCCGCGCTTTCCGCGTCCGATCTCGATCTCAGTCACGTGCTGTTGCCCTTCCTTCTGGTCCGCCCCGCCAGTATCGCCGACCGCCGCCCACGCCCGGAGTTCAGCCCCGGGGGAGGGCGGCGGCGGGTGGCGGGAGGCTCAACGCCGCGAGTAGTTCGGCGCCTCGGTGGTCATCTGGATGTCGTGCGGGTGGCTCTCCTTCAGCCCCGCCGCCGTGATCCGCACGAACCGTCCACGTTCCTTCAGCTCGGGGACCGTGCGCCCTCCGACGTAGAACATGGACTGCTTGAGTCCGCCGATCAGTTGGTGCACCACCGCGCTGAGCGGGCCACGGTAGGCGACCTGCCCCTCGACTCCCTCGGGGATCAGCTTGTCGTCCCCGCTGACCTCCTCCTGGAAGTAGCGGTCCTTGGAGTAGGAACGGTCCTCGCCACGGGTCTGCATCGCGCCCAGCGAGCCCATCCCCCGGTACGACTTGAACTGCTTGCCGTTGATGAACAGCAGCTCGCCCGGGGACTCCTCGCAGCCGGCCAGCAGGCTGCCCAGCATCACCGTGTCCGCCCCGGCCACCAGGGCCTTGGCGATGTCCCCGCTGTACTGGAGGCCGCCGTCACCGATCACCGGCACCCCCGCCTCCCTGGCGGCCAGGGAGGCCTCGTAGATCGCGGTCACCTGGGGCACCCCGATACCGGCCACGACCCGGGTGGTGCAGATGGAGCCCGGCCCCACCCCGACCTTGACCGCGTCCACCCCGGAGTCCACCAGGGCCTGGGCGCCGTCCCGGGTGGCGACGTTCCCGCCGATCACGTCCACCGAGTGGTTGGACTTGATCTTGGCGACCATGTCACCGACCAGTCGGGAGTGGCCGTGCGCGGTGTCCACGACCAGGAAGTCCACCCCGGCCTCGATCATGGCCTGCGCCCGGTCGTAGGCGTCCCCGGCCACCCCGACGGCGGCGCCGACCAGCAGCCGGCCCTCGGAGTCCTTGGCGGCGTTGGGGTACTTCTCGGCCTTGACGAAGTCCTTGACCGTGATCAGTCCCTTGATCACGCCGTCGTCGTCCACCAGGGGCAGCTTCTCGATCTTGTGCCGGCGCAGCAGCTCCATGGCGTCCTCGCCGGAGATACCGACCTTGCCCGTGACCAGCGGCATCGGGGTCATCACCTCGCGCACCTGCCGGGCGCGGTCCATCTCGAAGGCCATGTCCCGGTTGGTGACGATGCCCAACAGCCGGCCGGCCGCGTCGGTCACCGGCACCCCGCTGATGCGGAACTTGCCGCACAGCTGGTCGGCCTCCCGCAGGGTCGCGTCCGGGCGGACGGTGACCGGGTCGGTGACCATGCCCGACTCCGAACGCTTCACCTGGTCGACCTGGGCCGCCTGGTCCTCGATCGCCAGGTTGCGGTGCAGTACGCCGACCCCGCCCTGACGAGCCATGGCGATGGCCATCCGGGCCTCGGTGACCCGGTCCATCGCGGCGGACAACAGGGGAACGTTGACCCGCACGTTGCGGGACACCTGGGAGCCGGTGTCGATGCGCTGCGGAGACATGTCCGACTCACCGGGCAGCAACAACACGTCGTCGTATGTCAGCCCGAGGGTGGCGAACTTGGCGGGCAATCCGTCGACGCTGTCAGTCATGTCACTTCCCTTGCTTGCCTGGCGGAGGCGTCCATGCTATCGGCCTCCGGGGAGCCTCCGGCACCGCGCGTATGGGGACCGGGGGCCGGCGCTCACTGTTCGGCGAGCGTCCGCAGCCTGGTCAGCGCCCGGTGCTGGGCCACCCGGACCGCCCCGGGGGACATCCCCAGCAGTTGTCCGGTCTCCTCGGCACTGAGCCCGACGGCCACCCGGAGGAGGACCAACTCCCGCTGGTGTTCGGGGAGGTTGGCCAGCAACTTCTTGATCCACTCGGCGTCGCTGCTGAGGACGGCGCGCTCCTCGGGGCCGAGGGAGTCGTCCGGTCGCTCGGGGATCTCGTCCGAGGGGATGGCCGTACTTCCGGGGCCGCGCATGGCCGCCCGCTGGAGGTCGGCGATCTTGTGCTGGGCGATGGCCACCACGAAGGCCTCGAAGGGCTTGCCGGTGTCGCGGTAGCGCGGCAGGGCGCACAGCACCGCGAGACAGACCTCCTGTGCGAGGTCGTCCACGAAGTGCCGCGCGTCGCCGGGAAGTCGGGTGAGGCGGGTACGGCAGTACCTCAGGGCCAGGGGGTGTACGTGCGCCAGCAGGTCGTGCGTCGCCTGCTGGTCCCCCTCGACGGCACGCCGCACCAGTGGCCCGACCTGCCCGCGACCACCGGTCGCAGGCGTCCCCGAACCCTCGTCGTCGCGCACCGACCCATGGTGCCCCGGGGGATCCTGATCCGTCACACCACGCTGATAGTTGTGCACCGAAGCGTTATGAGTGGGCGCACCGACCGTCATCTCCGGGGCACTCCTCTCACGCCTGTCCCGTCGCTCCCCGAGGAACTCCATTACTCCAGGATGCGTCATCCCGGAGATTACGAAGCCGCGCGGTCCCGCGCCGACCCCGGAGTAAGGCCCCGCCCACCCTGGAGAGGGGTGGGCGAAGCGGTGGCCCGGGACACTACCGGACGAGTCCCCAGCGGAATCCGAGAGCCACGGCGTGCGCCCGGTCGGAGGCGCCCAGCTTCTTGAACAGCCGTCTGGCGTGGGTCTTCACGGTGTCCTCGGACAGGAAGAGTTCCCTGCCGATCTCGGCGTTGGAGCGGCCGTGGCTCATGCCCTCCAGCACCTGGATCTCCCGTGCGGTGAGGGTGGGGGCGGCGCCCATCTCCGCCGAACGCAGACGCCGGGGCGCCAGCCTCCAGGTCGGGTCGGCCAGGGCCTGGGTGACCGTCGCCCGCAGTTCGGCGCGGGAGGCGTCCTTGTGCAGGTACCCCCGGGCCCCGGCGGCCACCGCGAGGGCGACCCCGTCGAGGTCCTCAGCCACCGTGAGCATGATGATGCGGGCGCCCGGATCGGCGGACAGCAGACGGCGTACGGTCTCCACACCGCCCAGGCCGGGCATTCTCACGTCCATCAGGATCAGGTCCGAACGGTCGGCCCCCCAACGGCGGAGCACCTCCTCGCCGTTGGCCGCCGTGGTCACGCGCTCCACGCCGGGCACGGTCGCGACCGCGCGGCGAAGCGCCTCTCGGGCTAGCGGGGAGTCGTCGCATACGAGGACGGAAGTCATGAACGCCCCCCGCTTCTGATGCGCATCACCTTGAGCCTCCAGGCTGTTACGAGTCGTCACATACGCGAAAGCGGGTTCGCGTCGGAATTACCTCCGACCTTCCGCCAATCGCCTCGCCCTCCTCAACGACGGTCACCCAAAAGAGTTACGGGTTTCCGCAGCGTTATTGAACACCGTAAGTGAGGCGCCGAACACGGCGCCAGCCCCTCCCTGGCTGGGCACCTTGCGAACTCTTTGCCCTAATTTCCGAGCTTTCCTTTCCCTACGCGCAGTCCATGGGTAGATTCGCAGAAGAGTCATATTTAACGATTCTCCGACCTATGCGGTACGTTCGTCACTGCTCACGGCTTTTCGACCGACCAGCGCTTCGAGGGGACGAGCCATGGCAGATTTCTCCCGACTTCCCGGCCCCAACGCCGACCTGTGGGACTGGCAACTACTCGCCGCCTGCCGAGGCGTCGACAGTTCCCTGTTCTTCCACCCCGAGGGAGAGCGGGGCGCCGCCCGCAGCGCACGGGAGGCCTCCGCCAAGGAGGTGTGTATGCGCTGCCCGGTCCGCGCCGAGTGCGCCGCCCACGCCCTGACGGTTCGCGAGCCCTACGGCGTCTGGGGCGGCCTCACCGAGGACGAGCGCGAGGAACTGATGGGCCGCGCCCGGCATCGCCTGGTCGCCACCACTCATGGGAGCGCTGGCTGAGCCTGCCCGGCCCTCCCGGTCCTCGGGGCCTACCGACGCGCGTCCACCAGCTGACGCAGCAACTCCCGCACCGACGGCACGCCCTCCAGATCGGGCAGGGTGAGCGCCACGACCTCGCGGGCCGCCTGGTCCAGCGGCACCTGTTCGACCCCTCGGGCCGGCACCGCCTCCAGGGCCAGCGCCGGCAGTACGGCCACACCCAGGCCGGCCGCCACCAGGTGGAGGACGGCCGGATAGTCGTCGGTGGCATAGTCGACGCGGGGGCGGAAGCCCACCGCCTCGCACATCCGCAGCAGATGCCCCTGGCACCGGGGGCAGCCGGCGATCCAGGGCTCGTCCGCCAGCGCGGCCAGGGACAGCGGTCCGGGCCCGGCCGCCGCGTGCCCCGAGGGCAGCACCGCCACCAGCGGGTCGGCGAACAGCCGGGTGACCCGCAGATCGGTCCACTCCCCCTCCGGGGGTGACGGCGGTCCGTGGCGGAATGCGAGGACCACCTCGGCCTCGCCGGAGCGCAACAGCTCGACGGAGCGCGGGGGTTCGGCCTCCGTCAGGGACACCCGTACTCCCGGATGAGAGGCGCGCATACCGGCCAGGGCACCGGGCACCAGGGTCGCGGAGGCGCTGGGGAAGGACACCAGCCGTACCTGGCCGGCGCGCAGCCCGACCAGGGCGGCCACCTCGGCCTCGGCGGCGCCCAGACCGGCGAGTACCGCACCCGTGTGGCGGACCAGTACCGAACCCGCTTCGGTGAGCCGTGCCTCGCGGCCGTCACGGACCAGGACGGTGGTGCCCACGGACTGCTCCAGGGCGCGAATCTGCTGGCTGACGGCGGGTTGGGTGCAGCCCAGCTGGCGCGCCGCGGCGGAGAAGGAACCGGTGTGCACCACGGCCCTGAGCACCCGGAGATGACGCGCCTCGATCACGTATCGAGCATAGGCTGAACGCCGGAGGCGACGACCATGAGAGCAATCGGTGACCCGGACGACTCGACTCTGACCCCCGGCCCCGAGCGGCTGCTGTCCGTGAACCTGGGCAAGCCGACCAAGGTCGACTACACCACCGCTCCCGACAGGCTGACCGGTATCGACAAGCGCCCCGTCAGCGGGCCGGTGACGGTGTTCCCCCCTGGCCCGAAGGGCAGGGACGGCAGTGGACTGCGCGGGGACGCGGTCTGCGACCGCAGGCACCACGGGGGCACCGACCAGGCGGTGTACGCCTTCGCCAGGGAGGACCTGGACGACTGGGAGGGCGAGGTGGGCCACGAGCTGGCCAACGGCGCCTTCGGCGAGAACCTCACCACCCTCGGGGTGGACGTCAACGGGGCGCGGATCGGGGAACGGTGGCGGGTGGGCGCCCGGGTGGTGCTGGAGGTCAGCGCGGCCCGTATCCCCTGCCGTACCTTCGCCGGCTGGTTGGACGAGAGGGGATGGGTGCGGCGCTTCACCCAGCGGGCCCGCCCGGGGGCGTACCTGCGGGTGATCGAGGTCGGGGAGGTCCGGGCCGGCGACCCGGTACGGCTGGTGCACCGGCCCGCCCACGAGGTGACCGTCTCCTTCCTGTTCCGCGCGCTGACCACCGAACCCGCACTGCTGCCACGGTTGTTGGCGGCCGGGGAGGCGCTGCATCCCGAGACGAGGAGGAAGGCCGAGACGGCCCTCGCCAGGTCGGACCGGCGGGCCGGCTGAGCCGTGCGGGGCGCCGGGCTCCCGGCTGTCACCGCCTCGCGGGTCGGTCCCGTCCAGGGCCGGGGCGGGCGGCCCTTAGGGTGCCCGCATGAGAACGGTACTGATCACCGGGGCGACCGCCGGACTGGGCGCGGCCTTCGCCCGGCGGGCCGCCCGCGACGGACACGCGGTGGTGCTGGTCGCCCGGGACGGGGAACGACTGCGCCGGGTGGCCAACGAGTTGACCGCCACCCATCGGACGCCCACCGAGGTGCTGCCGGCCGACCTGGGTACCGAGGAGGGCCTCCGGGCGGTGGAGCACCGGCTCTCCGACGCCGGGAGCCCGGTCGACGTACTCGTCAACAACGCCGGCTTCGGACTGCGTGACCGCTTCCTCCAGGCGTCGCTGGAGCAGGAGTTGACCATGCTGCGGGTGCACTGCGAGGCGGTGCTGCGGCTGACCACGGCGGCGGTGACCGGGATGCGGGAGCGCGGTCGGGGCGCCGTGGTCAACGTCGCCTCGGTGGCCGCCTTCGTGCCGCGCGGTACCTACGGGGCCAGCAAGGCCTGGGTGGCCCAGTTCACCCAGGGCGCGGCGGTGGACCTGGCCTCCGAGGGGGTACGGCTGATGGCGCTGTGCCCCGGGCTGGTGCGTACCGAGTTCCACCAGCGGGCCGGGATGGGCACCGAGGACGTACCGGGCTGGATGTGGCTGGACGCCGACCGGGTGGTGGACGCGGCGCTGCGCGACCTGGCCCGTGGCCGGACGCTGTCGGTGCCGGACCTGCGGTACAAGACCTTGGCCGGGGTGACCAAGCTGGTGCCCAGGGGGTGGCTGGGCCGGGTGTCCTCCCGCTCGACCGGGCGGTACGGGCCCAGGCGCGGCGACCGGACCACGACCGACTGACCCCCGGCGGCCCCCGACGACCGCGACGGCGCGGGGCCGCACATACGCCGAGGGCCCGGCCTCCGGGAGTGTTCCCCAGGGGCCGGGCCCTCGTGAGCGCGTCAGGTCAGCGCTGGTTCAGCGCTGGTTGAGCCTGCTCAGTGAGCGTGACCGTGGCCGGCGTCGCCCTCTTCCTCTTCCTTCTTCTCGACGACCAGGGTCTCGGTCGTCAGCAGCAGGGAGGCGATGGAGGCGGCGTTCTCCAGGGCGGAGCGGGTGACCTTCACCGGGTCGATGACGCCGGCCTTCACCAGGTCGCCGTACTCGCCGGTGGCGGCGTTGAAGCCCTCGCCCTTGGCCAGCTCCGAGACCTTGGAGGTGATGACGTAACCCTCCAGGCCGGCGTTCTCCGCGATCCAGCGCAGCGGCTCGACCACGGCGCGACGGACCACGGCGACACCGGTGGCCTCGTCGTCCTTCTTGTCCAGCGAGCCCTCCAGCACCTTGCCGGCGTGGACCAGGGCGGAGCCACCACCGGAGACGATGCCCTCCTCGACCGCGGCGCGGGTCGCGGAGATGGCGTCCTCCAGACGGTGCTTCTTCTCCTTCAGCTCGACCTCGGTGGCCGCGCCGACGCGGATCACGCAGACGCCACCGGCCAGCTTGGCCAGCCGCTCCTGCAGCTTCTCGCGGTCCCAGTCGGAGTCGGTGGCCTCGATCTCGCCCTTGATCTGGGCGACCCGGCCCTGGACGTCGTCGGACTTGCCGGCGCCGTCCACGATGGTGGTGTCGTCCTTGGTGACGGTGACCCGGCGGGCGGTGCCGAGCACCTCCAGGCCGGCCTGGTCGAGCTTGAGGCCGACCTCCTCGGCGATGACGGTGGCGCCGGTGAGGGTCGCCATGTCGCCGAGCATCGCCTTGCGGCGGTCACCGAAGCCGGGGGCCTTCACCGCGACGGCGTTGAAGGTGCCACGGATCTTGTTGACCACCAGGGTGGACAGGGCCTCGCCCTCGACGTCCTCGGCGATGATCAGCAGCGGCTTGGAGCTGCCGGCCTGGATGACCTTCTCCAGCAGGGGCAGCAGGTCCTGGATGGAGGAGATCTTGCCCTGGTGGATCAGGATGTACGGGTCGTCGAGGACGGCCTCCATCCGCTCCTGGTCGCTGACCATGTACGGGGAGAGGTAGCCCTTGTCGAAGGCCATGCCCTCGGTGAAGTCCAGCTCCAGGCCGAAGGTCTGGGACTCCTCGACGGTGATCACACCGTCCTTGCCGACCTTGTCCATGGCCTCGGCGATCAGCTCGCCGACCTGCTTGTCCTGGGCGGACAGCGCGGCGACGGCGGCGATGTCCTCCTTGGAGTCGATCGGCCGGGCGGTGGCCAGCAGCTCGTCGGAGACGGCCTTGACGGCGGCGTCGATGCCCTTCTTCAGGGCGGCGGGGGAGGCGCCGGCGGCGACGTTGCGCAGACCCTCGCGCACCAGGGCCTGGGCGAGCACGGTGGCGGTGGTGGTGCCGTCACCCGCGATGTCGTTGGTCTTGGTCGCCACCTCCTTCACCAGCTGGGCGCCGAGGTTCTCGTAGGGGTCCTCGACCTCCACCTCACGGGCGATGGTCACGCCGTCGTTGGTGATGGTGGGGGCACCGAACTTCTTGTCGATGACGACGTTGCGGCCCTTGGGGCCGATCGTCACCTTCACGGTGTCGGCGAGCTGGTTGACGCCGCGCTCCAAGGCGCGACGGGCGTCCTCGTCGAACTTCAGGATCTTCGCCATGGCTGGATGTCCCTCGTATTCCTTCGGTCCTGGGAAACGAACGACGCCCCAGGCCCCGGCTGTCTACGGATTCCCGTTCAGACGCGGGCCCAGGGCGCGTTCGGCAAGCGAACGAGTGGCTTACTTCTCGACGATCGCGAGCACGTCGCGGGCCGAGAGGACGAGGTACTCCTCGCCGCTGTACTTCACCTCGGTGCCGCCGTACTTGCTGTAGAGCACGATGTCGCCGACGGAGACGTCAAGCGGCAGGCGCTTGCCGTCCTCGAAACGGCCCGGGCCCACGGCCAGGACGGTGCCCTCCTGGGGCTTCTCCTTGGCGGTGTCCGGGATGACCAGGCCCGAGGCCGTGGTCTGCTCGGCGTCGAGCGGCTGGACCACGATGCGGTCCTCAAGCGGCTTGATGGCAACCTTGGAACTGGCGGTCGTCACGATCCGACCTCCCCCTTCGGAGATCTCACGGGGCTGAAATGTCTGGGGTGGCGACCTGGTGGATCCGTCGTCGCGGGTGCCGGATCCGCCTGTCGCGCGGTGATTGGCACTCTTCATTGGGGAGTGCCAACGCCGACATTATGCGTCGGTTAGCACTCCGTCAACTAGAGTGCCAACGAAGTGGCCCGGTGCGTCACTTCGACCGCACCCCGGAACGCCGCTGACCTGCGCCTCATCCCCTCAGGCCCCCTCGTGGGACGGCGCAAAAACCGCTTGGCCGCCCTCGCGGCGCCGCCTACGCTGACCCGGCCCGGGTGGCGCCACCCACCCCCGACGGCCGGCACCCACGCTCCCGCTCCCGGACGCGGTCGGCCGACACCCGGAAGTGAGGTCCACGTGGTCCAGGAACCCGGCCCCGCCGTGCTGTTGCTCACCGGCGTCATGGCCTCGGGCAAGTCCACCGTGGCGCAGGCCCTGGCCGAGCGGCTGCCCCGGTCGGTCCACCTACGCGGAGACGTCTTCCGCCGCATGATCGTCTCCGGCCGACAGGAGACCCTGCCCGAGGAGAACCCGGAGGCACTGGCCCAGCTGCGCACCCGTCACCGGCTGACCGCGACGGTGGCCGACGGGTACGCCCGCGAGGGGTGGACGGTGGTCGTCCAGGACGTCGTACTGGGCGGGGAGTTGAGCCACTTCGTGACCTCGGTGCGCACCCGTCCGCTGTACGTCGTGGTGCTGGCGCCCTCCCCCCGGGCGGTGCGCGCCCGGGAGGCCGGCCGGGCCAAGTCCGGGTACGGGGCGTGGACCGTCGAGGCGCTCGACCGGGCCCTGCGTACTGGTACACCGGACCTGGGCCTGTGGCTGGACACCTCCGACCAGTCCCCCGAGGAGACGGTCACCACGATCCTGGAACAGCTGCCCCACGCCCGCGTCGCCTGACCTCCGGGGCTCTGGGGCACGGGGCCCCGAGGCGCCGGAGCACGGGCCCCGGCGCCGGGCACGTCGGGCTCGTCAGAGGTAGTCCTCCAGCCGGGCGACCGCGAACCCCTGGTCGGTGGCCTCCTTGAGGATGCGGCGGATGGCCTGGGGCATGGTGCCGTTCCAGTCGCCGGGTCCCCGGAAGTGGGTGAGGATGATGTCGCCCGGGCGCAGCCTGTCGCCGTCGCGGTACTCCAGCCGGTCCGGGAACGCCTCCTCGCTCCACAGGGGCACCACCTCCACCCCACAGGAGGCGGCGACGTCGAGGGTCCGGCGGTCGTACGCCCCGAACGGGGGTCGGAAGAAGCGGGGGCGCTCCCCCAACTCCCGTTCCAGGTTGTCCTGTTGGTCACAGATCTCCCGCCGTTGCTGACGGGTGGAGAGGCGCGGCAGGTAGGGGTGGGTGAGGGTGTGGTTGTGGGCGGCCACCCCCTGTCGGCGCAGCGTGCGGAAGTACGGGTAGCCCCCGCCCACCTCGTCGTGGGTGAGGAAGGCGCTGATCGGGACGTCCAGGTCGGCCAGCATCCTGGACAGGGCGGGGCTCTGGTGGTCCCCGTCGTCCACGGTGATGAACACGACCTTCTCCCGGGTCGGGACCCGGGTGATCACCTTCGGGACGCGGTCCTCGCCGGGTGCGGCGCGGAAGCCGTGCGGGGTGTGGAGTCGGGGCTTGACGGCCGGCGGGGGCGGCGGCGTCAGGGGTGGGCGCGCCAACTTCCAGTGCTCGGCGGCCACTTGGCGGCGCCGGTGCTCGGCCAGGAGCCGCTCGGCGTAGTGGGTCAGGGAACGGGCGGGCGGGGCGTGGTCGGGGGGTCGGGGGTCGGCGCTCTCCACCGAGGAGCCTGGGTCGGCGCGGTCGCCCTCGCCGGGGGCGCGCTGCGGGTGCGGGTCGCCGCAGGCGGTGGCGGTCAGCGCCAGCAGCAGAGCGGCCACCGCCCCACGTACCGCGACCTGTCGGGAGTCGGGTGGGTGAGCGTCGCCCGGCTGACAGAGGGCGTCACCCCTTTTGTACGCCTGTCGTACAAATCGCATACCTCGGCATGGTTCCAGGGGGACCACGAGCCGTACGTCAGACACCCCGGCGCGGCGGCGGCATCCACCCGTTGGCCCACAATGGGCCGGTGAACGACCACCCTGACGCCCCTCTCGCGGCCCTGCTCTCCCCCGAGGGGCAGCGGCTGCTGGCACAGCTCCAGGACCACGACCCCGCCGAGGAGTTGACCCTCGCCACCCGGCTGCGGCGCGACCACCCTCCCGAGCTGGTGTCGGCCGCGCTGGGCCAGGCCCGACTGCGCCAGCGGGCCCGGGCGAAGTTCGGTGACCGGGACGCGGCCCGGATGTACTTCACCCCGAACGGGGTGGAGCAGGCGACCCGGGCCACCGTGGCCGCCCACCGCGCGGAGCGGTTCCGGGGGCTGGGCGTGACACGGGTCGCGGACCTGTGCTGTGGGGTCGGCGGCGACGCGGTGGCGCTGGCCCGGGCCGGGCTGAGGGTGCTGGCGGTGGACCAGGATCCGTTGACCTGCGCGGTGGCCCGGGCGAACGCCGAGGCGCTGGGGCTGGCGGACCTGATCGAGGTGCGGTGTGGGCGGGTGGAGGAGGTCGAACTCGCCGGCCAGGAGGCGCTGTTCGTTGATCCGGCCCGCCGGATCAACAGCTCAGCTCCGGCTCGGCGGATCAACAGTCCCGCTCCGGCCCGTGGGGGTGACGGCCCGGCTCCCGGCGGCGGAGGCGGCCGGGGCCACGGGGGTGGGCGGATCTTCGACCCGGAGGCCTACTCCCCGCCCCTGTCCTGGGCCGTCGAGGCGGCGCGCCGGGTCGGGGTGGCCGCGCTGAAGGTGGCGCCGGGCATCCCGCACGAGCTGGTGCCCGAGGAGGCCGAGGCGGAGTGGACCTCGGACCGGGGCGAGGTGAAGGAGGCGGTGCTGTGGTTCGGCACCGGAGCCCCGGGGACGGTGACGGCGACCGTACTGCCCTCGGGGGGCTCGCTGTCGGTGGCCGGGGGTGAGGCGGCTCTGGGCGTGCCCGAGGTGGGGCCGGTGGGGCGTTACCTGTACGAGCCGGACGGTGCGGTGGTACGCGCCCACCTGGTCGCGGCGGTCGCCGAGGAGGTGGGCGGCCGGCTGGTCGACCCGACCATCGCCTATGTGACCGGGGACGCGAGGGTGGAGAGCCGGTTCGCGACCGGGTACGAGATCACCGACGTACTGCCGTTCCACGTGAAGCGGCTGCGGGCGCTGCTGCGGGAACGTGAGGTGGGGTCGTTGACGGTGAAGAAGCGCGGCTCGGCGGTGTCGCCGGAGGAACTGCGCAAGAAGGTGCGGCCGAGCGGGCCGAACGCGGCGACGGTGTTCCTCACGCGGGTCGCGGGCGCCCCGACCATGCTGGTGGGGCGCCCGCTTCCCTGAGCGTTCCGCTCACCTGGCGTCGTCGCCCCCGAGGGAGGGGACCGTCGGGGGTGGCGCGAGCGGGCCAGGGTGGGGGTGGCGGATCGTTCTCCCCGCTGACGGGGAGGGGCCCTGGAAACGGGTGGAGCCCGGAGCCGGGGCCCTCGAAGAACGGTGGCGGCCCGGGGGCCGCGTGGGAGGCTCACCGTTCGGTCGTGGGGAGGTCGTAGGGACGGGGTGGGGTGTCGGTAGGCGCGTGGGGGTGGAACGGGACACCCGGCCGGCGTGGGTCAGGCCGGGTGTCCCGGGTTCGTGAGGGCGCCGAGGCGCCCTACGAGGGACGGCCGTTCACCCGGGTTTACCGGAAGGCGGCCTTGCCCAGCGGGCTCTTGTCGAAGGCGCTGAGGACACCGTTCTGCCACAGCTGGTCGACCTGGGAGATCTCGTTGGCGTCCGGCTGCGAGTTGGTGCAGGAGGTGCCGGGGCCGCCACCGGACATCAGCTCGCTACAGGGGCCCTCGTAGTGGTCGGGAAGGCCCAGGACGTGCCCGGTCTCGTGGGCGGTGACCCGGGTGGAGTCGTACTCCTGGTTCTGCGCGTAGTCCAGGAAGATGTAGCCGTGGCCGTGGCCGTCGGTGCTGGCGTAGGAGCCACGGGGGTCGTCGCCCTCGCGGTACTCGAAGTCGGCGTTGGCACCCTCCTGGAGGGTGACGTTGCTGACCGAGGAGTTCCAGATGTCCGTGCTGCGGGCGATCTGGGCGCTGAAGGTGGGCGCCTGGCTGGCGTCGTAGGTGACGGTGACGGCGGTGGCGCCCGGGTTGGCGGCGCGCTTGGCCTTCACCGACTTCCATACGGCCTCGAAGAAGGCCTTGTTGCCGGCCTCGTTCTCGCCGGTGTAGCTGGCGGTGGCGGACGGAGCCTTGTGGGGGGTCGCGTGGGGGGTGGTCGCGGAAGCGGTACCCGCGGTGAGTCCGGCGGCGGCGAGGCCGAGACCCAGGGTTACCGCAGCCGCGGAGGCGAGAGATCTCAAGGGAACTCCAACTCGTTGTCGGGGGCCCCACCGCCCCGCTCCGTCGAGCTGAGGGGGGTGGCTCAAGACGGCAGGACCCCTGCATGAATGCGCATACCGACGAGGAGAGTCTGTGACATGAGCGCGGATTGCGGACGATGCCGGTACGCGATAGCCCAAACGCATACCCGGAGAGTGACCGCTCACCAAGCTGAGAGCTACCACTCCCCTCCGCGCTCTGGCGACGCTGTCTGAGGTGCCGTTATGCTCCGCGGGTGGAGCTCGAAGTCAGGCATCTTCGCGCCCTGTGCGCGATCGCCGAATCGGGCAGTGTCCGTAAGGCAGCGCGTCAGCTGGGGATGACGCAGCCTTCCTTGACGACACAGCTCCGGCGAATAGAACAGGCAGTCGGTGGTGAGCTGTTCACTCGGGGACGCGAGGGGAGCAAGCCCACACCGTTGGGACGTTCCGTGCTGGGCCGTGCCCGGCCCATCGTGGCCGAGATGGACGCCCTGATGAACGAGGTCAGAGAGGCGGCCGGTCACGCCTCGGGGGGACAGAGACTCCGCGTCGGCAGCACCGGCAGCCGTACGCTCTCCCGCTGGCTGCGCCGTCTGCACGAGCGCCTGCCGGAGACCGACACCACCATCCACATCGACGTGTCCGCCAACGCCCTGTTGCAGATGCTGGCCTCCAACCAGTTGGACGCGGTGTACGCGCACGAGGTCGAGGGCTCCCCGCTGAACTTCCCCGAGGGCATCGAGACCCGGGTGCTGTTGGAGCGCGAGCCGCAGTTCATGGCGGTGACCGAACGCCATCCCCAGGTCCACAAGGACGAGTTCGACCTGATGGACCTCGCCGACGACCAGTGGATGGTGGACCCCACGGTGGACGGCGAGTGGATCGGCATCCGCCGCCTGTTCGCCACCCAGGAGCTGAACCCCCGGGTGGTGCACGGGGACTACATGACCGCCGGCGACCTGGTGACCGCCGGCGAGGTGATCACCCCCTGCCAGCCGATCTCGGTGGGACGCCCCGGCATGGCCATCCGGCCCATCGCCGGGGACCCCCTGGCGGTACGGCTGGTGCTGGCCGTACGGACCGGAGGTACGGCTGACATCGATGTCCTGTTCCCGGAACTCCAGCACGCCTACATCGAGGCCGCTCAGGACAGTGCCGTCTACCAGTCCTGGCTGGAGCGCCACCAGACCACCCTGGAGGGGATGTTGGGGATGGAGGACCCCACCCCGACCGCCTCGGTACGGGGCTGAGCCGGGCCCCCGCCCGTACGGTGCCGGGAGCCGTCAGTCGACCCTGGTGAAGCGCCAACGGTGCACCGGGCGGGCGAGCAACGCCGGTGGCGGCTCGGGGAGTTCGGGCGGTGCGGCCTCCCGGTCGGTGTCCCACCAGGTGATGACCAGCACCCTGCCCCCGGGCGCGGTGAGGTGTTCCCTGCGCAGCGGCTCCCCGGGGGCGGCCGAACCGTCTCCGACGGGTTCGGCGGCGCGGGCCCACTCCAGCAGCCGTTCGCCCCGGCCCTCGGCGGCCTTGGCCTCCCACATCAGCGCGGTCACCGTCACCGTCCGCTCCCTTCTCCCAGTCACCCGGTCACCCGGCCACGGGGGCCGGGCGGCGCATGACCAGGGCGTCGACCTTCCCGTTCTGGTAATAGCCGCGCCGTACGCCCAGGGGGGCGAAACCGAAGCGGTGGTAGAGCCGTTGGGCCCGCTCGTTGTCCACCCGCACCTCCAGCAGCACCTGGGCGCAGGCGAACTCCTGGGCCGCCGCCAGCAGTCCGGCCAGCAGTCGGGAACCCAGCCCGGTGCCCTCGTGGTCGGGGTCGATCCCGATGGTGAGGATGTCACCGGTGTCGTCGATCACGCCCAGCCCCCCGTAGCCCACCAGGCCCCGGGGGCCCTGGAGCACCAGGTAGCGGCGGGTGGCCGACGGCCCGTGGGCGTGGGCCAGTTCGGACCAGAACATCGCCTCCGACCAGGCGTCCTCGGGGAACAGCCGGTGTTCCAGCTCCAGTACGGCCGGCAGGTCCCACCAGCGCAGCGGCCTGAGGTCCACCGCCTCCGGCTCGCTCACCGGGGGGTGACCACCTTGTAGCCGGCCGGCACCTTGGCGTCCGGGCGCCGCAGGTACAGCGGCCGGGGCGGCAGCAGTTCCTCGCCGGCCGCCAGCCGCTCCGCCGCCAACTGGGCCAGCGCGCCGGCCGACTGGTGGGCGGGCGCCCCCTCCAGCAACCCGGGGAAGTGCTCGGCGTACAACTGGGCGCCGGCGCCGAGGGCCGGTAGCGGGCCCACGAGAGCGGCGACCTCGGCCGGGGGGTGGACCTGGGGCTCACCGACCCGGGTGCGGTGGTCGGCGTACCGGGCCCAGTAGACCTCCTTGCGGCGGGCGTCGGTGGCGACCACGAAGGGGCGGTCCAGCCCGGAGGCGTAGGCCAGCCCGTCGAGGGTGCACAACCCGTGCACCGGCAGGTCGCGGGCGGCCCCCAGGGCGGCGGCGGTCGCCAGCCCGACCCGCAGTCCGGTGTACGGCCCCGGCCCGACGCCCACCACCACGTCGGTGAGCTGGTCCAGGGTGCGCCCGGCCTCGGAGAGCACCTGGTCGACGGCGGGCAGCAGCAGTTCGCCGTGCCGTCGGGCGTCGACCCGTTGGTGGCTGGCGAGCGTACCGGCGGTGCCGTCGTGCAGGGCGACGGTGACGGCGGGGGTGGCGGTGTCCAGAGCGAGCAGCAGCACCCGCCCAGGGTACGGCGAACACCGGGAGCCAGGGACCCGGGTACGTCCGCCGTCACCCGCACCGGCGCGCACCGCCCCGGGAGCGAACAGGGGAACCCCGTGGGGGCCGGGATCACCTCGCGCCGGATGGCGGCTGGCTGCTGCTAACGTCGGGCCCGCAGCATCCAGGACCAGCCCGGAAGGTGGCGGCGCAAGGTGGCAAGCGAAAGCGGCGGCAGACCCGGAGTCGTGGTGGCCGCACTCACCGCGACCGCGCTGGCGGTCGTCGGCTTCCTGGCCCTGCAGGCGAACGCGGCGGCCGACCGCGACCACGGTGACCGTCGCCCCCAGGGCGCGCCCTCCTCGGACGGCAAGAGCGAGAAGGAGCGGCCCAGGAAGCCGGCCGCCGTGCCAGCCGACTCGGGCGAGGGCCGCCGGATCGTCTACTCCCTGAAACTGCAACGGGTGTGGCTGGTCGGCGAGGGCGAGAAGGTCACCCGCACCTACCGGGTCACCGCCAGCGCGGTCAGCCCCAAGCCGGGCCGCTACCAGGTCGGCACCCGCTCCGCCCACATCACCGGCTCCGACGGGGTGCCGGTGGAGAACGTCGTACGGTTCGCCACCGTGGAGGGGGTGACCATCGGATTCAGCGCCGCCCTCAACGGTTCCACCGCCGCGCCCGACCCCGACGGCCCCAAGACGGGGGGCATCCGCGAGTCCCGCGCCGACGGCAAGGCCCTGTGGGCCTTCGCCTCCACGGGCACCCCGGTGTACGTCGTCCCCTGACGTTCGGGGCGCCGCCTCACGGCCGGTGCCCCACCTCCGCGTACCCGGAAACGGTCGGTGCCCCGGGTCAGCTCGGAGGGGCCCCGGGACCGAGCACCGGCCGGCGATCGAGGAGCGCACCGCGAGCCGCGGGGCCGGGCCACCCCCGGCGGGGAGGTGCCGGACATCGCCCGGGGCACGCCGAGAGCGGACCCCGGAAGATCGGTGAACGCGCCCACGACAACACCACGGCGCCCCACCGACAAGCACCGCGACCACGTAGCGAGGCGCGACAAGGCGCGGGGCAGAACGGGCGCGCCTCTCAGCGGCCCAACGACGCGGCTCTAGGCGGCCCGGGGGCCGGCGCCCCGGACGATCCGCTCGCCCAACGGCTCCGCGCCTGGCGCGAGTTCGGCCGAGTCCGCCCCCTCGGCGACTTCGGTGACTCCGGCGACCTCGCGTACAGGCTCCGGGGCCGGCGGCGTCGACACCAGGCGGGCGGCGGCAGAGGCCGCCAGCAGTTCACTCATCGATACGGCGCCCGGCTCGGGCCGTCCCTCGTGGGCCGTCATGGTTCCTCCCGTGAACTCCGGGACAGGACAGGTTAGGGTCGCCTAACCAACCGTCTTGTCCCATGTGACCACGGCACACCCCACGGGCGCAATATCTTCCCGACAGCCTGTCGGAACGAGTCGCCGCTCCCACCCCGTACCGGAACGGGAACGTCACGCCCCGGTCAGCACGTGAGCACGGAATGGCACGAAAGGTACGGGAAGACGCGGAGCGGCGCGGAGGATGCGGAGGGGCGCACCGTTGCCCGGCCGGGCGCACGGGACCACGGGGCCACGGGGCCACGGAGTCAGGAGTCACGGGGCCATCGGATGGGGCCCTACGGAAGTCCCCTCGGAAGGCCCTTCGCGGTGTCCCGGTCAGCGGTCCCGGTCAGCCCAGGGGCGACAGCGAGCGGTCGTGCCAGGCGGGGCCGACGGCCGTGAGACGTACCGTGCGGGGGTCCTCGGCGACCTCCTCGCCCTCCGGGGGCGCCTGGGAGGCCAGCGCGGAACCGGCCGACCGCTCGATACGGACCTCCAGCCGGCTGTCCGCCAACCCCTCGACCTTGCCCTCGCCCCACTCCACGACCACCACCGAGCGCGGCAGGGACAGCTCCAGGTCGAGGTCCTCCATCTCGTCCAGGCCGCCCTCCAACCGGTAGGCGTCCACATGCACCAGGCCCGGGCCGGAGCCCAGCGGGGGATGCACCCGGGCGATCACGAAGGTCGGGGAGGCCACCGATCCCCGCACGTCGAGGCCCTCCCCCAGTCCCCGGGTCAGGGTGGTCTTGCCCGCGCCCAGCTCCCCGCTGAGCAGCACCAGGTCGCCGGGCCGCAGCAGGCCGGCCAGGTCGCGTCCGAGCTGCCGCATCCGGTCGGCGGTGTCCACGGTGAGGAGGTGCGGGGCGAGCTGCTGCGGTACGTCCATGGGACCGGATGGTACGCGTCCGTCGCGGTGCCCCGGTCCCGGTTCCGGGCCGTCCGGTCAGCGCCGCCGGGTGGCCTTCCGCCGAGGGGGCAGGGTCCGTTCCAGCAGCCGGGCCAGCTGGTCGTTCACCAGCCCGGGCTGTTCCAGCAACAGCAGGTGGCCCGCGCCCTCGGCCACCACCAGTTCGGCGCCCGGCAGAGCCGAGGCGATCCGTTCGCTGTGCTCCAACGGCGTCACCAGGTCGCGGTCCCCGCACAGCACCACCGAGGGGCGGTCCGCGAAGCGGGCCAGCGCCTCGGCCCGCTCGTGGGTCACGAACCCGGGGTAGAAGTCGGCCACCACGTCGATGGGTACCGACTCCAGCAGCCGTTCGGCGAAGCGGGCCACCCCCGGGTCGACCTCGGCGCCGCCGCCGAAGGAGTACCGGCGTACCACGTGGGCGAACAGGTCGGCGGTGGCCCGGCGCCCCCGTTCGACCAGGTCACTCTGGGCGGCCATCGCCCGCAGCATCCCCGGCAGCAGCCGTTGGGCGGCCCGCGCCCCGGCCGCCGGCAGGCCGTAGCTGAGGTTGCCCAGGTCACCGGCCGAGGTCGCCAACAGGGCCACCCCACGCACCCGTTCGGTCACCAGCTCCGGGTACTGCGCGGCCAGGGCCATCACCGTCATCCCGCCCATGGAGTGGCCGACCAGCACCACCGGCCCCTCGGGTACGGCGGCGTCCAGCACCGCCTTCAGGTCCCGCCCCAACTGGTCGAAGTGCACCGGCTTTCCGGGGACGCCCCGGCCCGAGCGGCCGTGTCCGCGCTGGTCCCAGAAGACGGTACGGATCGCACCCCGGAAGGCGGCCCGTTGGAAGTGCCAGCTGTCCTGGTTGAGGCAGTAGCCGTGGCAGAACACCACGGTGGGTGGCGGCTCCCCGGACCTGGAGGGCAGCAGGCCCAGCAGCCGGCGTCGGGGAACCCGTACCGCCTCCCGCAGCCGCACCTTCGGGACCGTGGGGCCGCCCGCGCCGTCGCCGGGCACGGGGGCCTCGACCGCCTCGTCACCGTCGTCCTCGGTGGGGGACGCGGTGGGCTCGTCCACCTCGTAGTACAGCTCGGTGCCGTCGTCGGCCAGCACCGTCCCGGGGGTGCCGCGCAGGGTGCCGTAGGGGCCGGCCGCGTCCAGGGCCAGCCGTGCCTTGCGCCGCATACCCCGCTGCACGGTGAGCCGGTCCACGGCCACGCTGGCGGCCACCAGGCCGACGGCCGCGCCGGCGATGCCGGCCCGTCGGGCCCAGGTGGCCACACCCGTACCGTCGTCCACCGACGCGGCGACCTCCCGCACGGCCTCGACCGTGTTCCTGTCCCCCGTGGTCATCCCTGAGCCCCCGCACTCTGCTGGATGGACGCGCCTTCCGGTACCGGGGCGCCTGCCCCGCCGGGACGGGTACTACGCCTGGCCGGGTCGGCGGCGGTGGCGTCGCCGGCCTCGCTGTCGCGGTAGACCCGGGGCACCCGGGAGCCGACGCGGGTGACGATCTCGTACCCGATGGTGCCCGCCGCCTCGGCCCAGTCCTCGGCGGTGGGTTCGCCCTGGTCTCCCGGCCCGAACAGCACCGCCTCGTCCCCGGCGGCCACCGTGCCGGCCGGCTCCCCCGCGAGGTCCACCACGAACTGGTCCATGGCCACCCGGCCGGCGATGACGCGCCGGCCGCCCCCCACCAGCACCTGGGCCCGGCCGGAGGCGTGCCGGGGCACCCCGTCCGCGTACCCGACCGGCACCAGGGCGAGTTGGGTGGGCTCGGCGGTGCGGTACTGGTGACCGTAGGAGACGCCGTGACCGGCCGGTACCGCCTTGACCAGGGCCACCGAGGCGGCGAGCCGCATCACCGGGCGCAGCCCCCAGTCGGCGGAGGTGCCCAGCTCCGGTGAGGGGCACAGCCCGTACAGGGACACCCCGGTACGGACCAGGTCGAAGTGGGACCGCGGCAGGGTGAGGGTGGCCGGCGAGTTCGCCAGGTGACGCACCTCGGGGCGGATGCCGGCCCGCTCGGCGTACGCCAACGCCTCACCGAACGCGTCCAGTTGGAGTGCGATGGAGGGGTGCCCCGGCTCGTCGGCACAGGCGAAGTGCGACCACAGTCCGGTCACCCGCACGGTGCCCTCGGCCTCGGCCTCCCGGGCCCGGCCCACCAGTCCCGGCCAGTCGGCGGGCTGACAGCCGCCACGGCCCAGCCCGGTGTCCGCCTTCAACTGCACCCGTGCGGTACGGCCGCTGGCGCGGGCGGCGGCCACGATCTCCTCCAGGGCCCACATCCCGCTGACGCCCAGGTCCACCTCGGCCTCGATCGCCTGCCGCCAGGGCCCACCCGGGGTCCACAGCCAGCACATCAGCCGGCCGGTGTCGCCGGCCGCGCGGAGGTCCAGCGCCTCCTGGGGGGTCGCGGTGCCGAGCCAGGTGGCGCCGGCCTCCCGGGCGGCGGCGGCACAGGGCAGCAGCCCGTGCCCGTAGGCGTCGGCCTTGACCACCGCCATCAGTTCCGCACCCGAGGCACGGGCTTTGAGCGTACGGACGTTGGCGCGCAGCGCACCCAGGTCGACCTCGGCCCGAGCGCGTGCGAGCGGTGCGGTGACCTGGGGTTCTGGCTGACTGTTCACCCGCCCAGTGTCGCAGGCGCGTCCGGCCGTCACGGCCCGGGCACACGTGACATGCGGGACACCCCTGGTCATCGGCGACACCGGCGGAGGCCGCGAGGGCGAGGGGGCGCCCAGCCGCCGAGGTTCCCGCCCCGTCCCGGATCAGGGGCCGGGCGGGGACCTGGTCGCCGCCCAGCGCCCTCCGACCCACCGTGGCCGCGACCTCTTGGCGGGTGTACGAGCGACCTGCCGTGGCCGGCTTCCGACCCGGCCGGGCCCCCACGACCGGGCCCGTCTCGGCTGCCGGTGTCCGGGCCGCGCGTGATCCGCGCGCCGCACCCACGCTGGACGCGGCCCCACCGCCCGCACCAGCGGACCGGTTCAGCCGTCCAGGCCACCGGTCAACTCGGCCCAGGCGGCCGGCAGTGCCTCGGCCACCTCGGTGGCGCCTCCCGGGTGTCGGGCCAGCCGGCCGGCCACCCCGTGGAGGTAGGCGCCGACCCCGCCCGCCTGGTAGGCGCTCAGGCCGGTGGCCAGCAGGGAACCGGCCAGCCCGGACAGCACGTCACCGCTGCCGGCCGTGGCCAGCCAGGGGCTGCCGGTGGGGTTGACCAGCACCGGGCGTTCGTCGGGCGGGGCCACCAGGGTGGTCGACCCCTTGAGCAGCACCGTCGCCCCGGTACGCCGTGCCAACTCCCGTACCGAGGACAGCCGTTCGGCCTCCACCCGCTCCCGGGGCACCCCCAGCAGCGCCGCCGCCTCCCCGGCGTGCGGGGTCAGCAGGGTCTCTCCGGTACGGGCCCGCAGGGCGTCGACACCGGCCAGGCGCAACCCGTCCGCGTCCACCAGCAACGGCGGCTCCTCCGCCAGGAGTTCGGCCACCGCCTCCCGGGCCTCCGGCCCGTCGCCCAGCCCCGGGCCCACCACCCAGGACTGCACCCGGCCCGCCCGGCTGGGCCGGCCCCGGGCCACCAGGGTCTCGGGGTGGGCGCGCACCACCTCGTCGGCGCCCTCGCCCACGAAGCGCACCGCTCCGGCGCCCCCGCGCAGAGCACCGGCCACCGCCAGCAGGGCGGCCCCGGGGTAGCGGGCGGAGCCGGCGACCACTCCGACCACACCGCGCCGGTACTTGTCGCTGTCCTCCCCGGGGCGGGGCAACAGGGCCGCCACGTCGGGGTGTTGGTAGGCCACCGCCGCCGTCCGCTCCGGGGGGAGGAAGGGGTCCAGGCCGATGTCCACCAGCCGCAGCGCCCCCATGTGGCTCCGGGCCGGATCGACCAGCAGCCCCGGCTTGTGGGTGCCGAAGGTGACCGTGGCCGCCGCCCGTACCGCCGCGCCGTGCACCTCCCCGGTGTCGGCGTCCACCCCACTGGGCAGGTCCACCGCCACGATCGGCACCCCGGCGCGTTCGGTCAGCCACACCAGGTGCTCCGCGTCGGGGCGCAGCCCTCCCCGGCCACCGATGCCCACGATGCCGTCCACCACCAGGTCGGCGCGTTGCAGCAGCGCCTCCACCGGCGCCGGTTCACCCCCCACGCTGGCCTCCGGCCCGGCCACCGCCCGTCCTCCGGCGGCGCGCAGCGCCCTCAGCCCCCCGGCGTGGGTGCGCTCGGGCGACAGCAGTACGGCGGTGACCCCGGCCCCCCGGCGGGCCAGGCCGGCCCCGGCGTAGAGGGCGTCACCGCCGTTGTCACCGCTGCCCACCAGCAGCACGACGCGGCTGCCGTAGGTGCGGGGCAGCAGTCCACGGCAGGCGGCGGCCAGCCCGGAGGCGGCGCGGGCCATCAGGGTCCCCTCGGGCAGCCGGGCCATCAGCTCGCCCTCGGCGGCCCGTACGGTCTCGACCAGGTACGCGGTTCTCATGTCCCCCAGTGTGGCGAACCCAGGCCCGGCGCCGCCCGGTTGGCGCGCCCACCCGTGGGGCGGCCCCGGTCAGGCCTCGGCGATCACCACCGCCGAGGCGACCCCGGCGTCATGGCTGAGCGACAGGTGCCAGTGCCGTACTCCCAGCTCCTCGGCGCGGGCGGCGACCGTGCCGTACACCCTCAGTTCCGGCCGGCCCCCGGGGGCGGTGACCACCTCGGCGTCCGTCCAGCGCAACCCGGCCGGGGCGGCCAGCGACTTGGCCAGCGCCTCCTTGGCGGCGAACCGGGCGGCCAGCGAGGCCACGCCCCGGCGTTCCCCGTCCGGCAGCCACAGTTCCCGTTCCACGAACAGCCGCCCGGCCAGCGAGGGCGTGCGGTCCAGGGCGGAGGCGAACCGGTCGATCTCCGCCACGTCGATGCCCACCCCGACGATCACCGCGTCTCCCTGTGGGTCACTCCACCGTCACCGACTTGGCGAGGTTGCGGGGCTGGTCCACCTCGTTGCCCCGGGCCGTGGCCAGCTCGCAGGCGAACACCTGCAGGGGCACGGTGGCGACCAGGGGTTGGAGCAGGGTGGGGGTGGCCGGGACGCGGATCAGGTGGTCGGCGTACGGTTCCACCGCCTCGTCGCCCTCCTCGGCGATCACGATGGTGCGGGCGCCCCGGGCACGGATCTCCTGGATGTTGGAGACGATCTTGTCGTGGAGTACCGAACGGCCACGGGGCGAGGGCACCACGACCACCACCGGCAGGTCCTCCTCGATCAGGGCGATCGGCCCGTGCTTCAGCTCGCCGGCCGCGAAGCCCTCGGCGTGCATGTACGCCAGCTCCTTGAGCTTCAACGCCCCCTCCAGGGCCACCGGGAAGCCCACGTGCCGGCCCAGGAACAGCACGGTGTCCTTGTCGGCGAGGGCCCGGGCCAGTTGGCGCACCGGCTCCATGGTCTCCAGCACCCGTTCCACCTCGGTGCCGATCTCGGCCAACTGCCGTACCACAGAGGCCACTTCGTCGCCCCACTTGTGGCCCCGGGTCTGCGCCAGGTACAGCGCGACCAGGTAGCAGGCCACCAGCTGGGTCAGGAAGGCCTTGGTGGAGGCGACCGCCACCTCCGGGCCGGCGTGGGTGTACAGCACCGCGTCGGACTCGCGGGGGATGGTGGAGCCGTTGGTGTTGCAGATGGCCAGCACCTTCGCGCCCTGTTCCCGGGCGTGACGCAGCGCCATCAGGGTGTCCATGGTCTCCCCTGACTGGGAGATGGCGACCACCAGGGTGCGCGGATCCAGGATCGGGTCGCGGTAGCGGAACTCGCTGGCCAGCTCGGTCTCGCAGGGCAACCGGGTCCAGTGCTCGATGGCGTACTTGGCGATCATCCCGGCGTGGAAGGCGGTGCCGCAGGCGACGATCACCACCTTGTCCACCTCCCGTAGCACCGAGTGCGGGATACGGACCTCGTCCAGGGTCAGCTCGCCGGAACCGTCGACCCGGCCCAGCAGGGTGTCGGCGACCGCCTTGGGCTGCTCGGCGATCTCCTTGAGCATGAAGTAGTCGTAGCCGCCCTTCTCGGCGGCCGAGGCGTCCCAGTCCACGTGGTACTCGCGCACCCGCCCGGCCGCGCCGTGGAAGTCGGTCACCGTGACCTGGTCCCGGCGCAGCTCCACCACCTGGTCCTGGCCCAGCTCCACGGCCTGCCGCGTGTGGGCGATGAAGGCCGCCACGTCGGAGGCCAGGAACGCCTCCCCGTCCCCCACCCCGACCACCAGCGGCGAGTTGCGGCGGGCCCCCACCACCACGTCGGGGGCGTCGGCGTGCACCGCGACCAGGGTGAACGCCCCCTCCAGCCGCAGACACACCTGCCGCATGGCCTCGGCCAGGTCGTCACAGGAGGAGTAGTTCTCGGCCAGCAGATGGGCCACGACCTCGCTGTCGGTGTCGGACAGCAACTCGTGGCCCCGGTCGACCAGTTCGGCCCGCAGGGCCGCGAAGTTCTCGATGATGCCGTTGTGCACCACCGCCACCCGGCCCGAGTTGTCCAGGTGCGGATGGGCGTTGGCGTCGCTGGGTCCACCGTGGGTGGCCCAGCGGGTGTGGCCGATACCGGTGGTGCCGGACGGCAGGGGCCGGCCCGCCAGCTCCTTGTCCAGGTTGGCCAGCTTGCCGGCCTTCTTGGAGGCGGCCAGACCACCGTCGGCGAGCACGGCCACCCCGGCCGAGTCGTAGCCCCGGTACTCCAGCCGGCGCAGGCCGGCGGTCACCACATCGAGGGCGGACCGCCCTCCCACGTACCCCACGATGCCGCACATGGGCGGCAGCCTACGACGCCCCCCGACAGGCCGGCGATTCAGCCCTCCTCGGCGAGCCGCTCCCGGGCCTCCTCCAGCAGGGCCAGGTACTCCGCCTCCTCGCAGCGGGGCTTGCTGCCCAGCCGGTAGGAGTCCAGGGCGTCGTCGGGATCCTCGCCCAGGTCCTCGTCCGGCAGGTCGTCGTGCAGGTCGCCCCATATCCGGGCGGAGGCCAGCTCGTTCGGCATGGCCTGACGGGGGACGCGTCTTCGCTGTCCGGCGGCCCGGACGCGGCGTATGAGGTGGCTCATGAGGCGCAAGGTAGTGGGTGACGAGGACGGCCGTACAGAGGTGCGGACGGACCCGATCCGGTCCGTCCGGGCGGACCCGGGGAGAAGGCCCACCGGCGGCCCGCGCACAATGGCCGGGTGTCCACCAAGCCCTACGTCGACCTCACCCGCGCGGAGTGGAGCGCCCTGCGCGAGCGCACCCCCCTGCCCCTGGACGCCAAGGAGGTGGAGCAGCTCCGCGGACTGGGCGACGTCATCGACCTGGACGAGGTGCGGGACATCTACCTGCCGCTGTCCCGGCTGCTCAACCTCTACGTGGCGGCCACCGGCCGGCTCCGCAGCGCGCTCAACAGCTTCCTGGGCGACGAACTGGGCGGGAAGAACATCCCCCGGGGCACGCCCTTCGTGATCGGGCTGGCCGGAAGCGTGGCGGTGGGCAAGTCGACCACCGCCCGACTGCTCCAGGCCCTGCTGGCCCGCTGGCCGGAACACCCCCGGGTGGAGCTGGTCACCACCGACGGATTCCTGCTGCCCAACACCGAGTTGGAGCGCCGGGGGCTGATGCACCGCAAGGGCTTCCCCGAGTCGTACGACCGCCGGGCCCTCACCCGGTTCGTGGCCGAGGTGAAGTCGGGCAAGCGCGAGGTGTCCGCGCCGGTGTACTCACACCTGATCTACGACATCGTGCCCGGGGAACGGCTCACGGTGCGCAACCCGGACATCCTGATCGTGGAGGGGCTCAACGTGCTCCAGCCGGCGCTGCCGGGCAAGGACGGGCGGACCCGGCTGGCGCTGGCGGACTACTTCGACTTCTCGGTGTACGTGGACGCCCACATCGAGGACGTCCACCACTGGTACCTGGACCGGTTCGTGAAGCTGCGCCGGACCGCCTTCCAGAACCCGGACTCCTACTTCCGCCGCTACACCGAGGTCTCCCAGGAGGAGGCACTGGACTACGCCCGCACCACCTGGCGCACCATCAACCGCCCCAACCTGGAACAGAACATCGCCCCCACCCGGGGCCGCGCCACCCTGGTCCTGCGCAAGGGCCCGGACCACAAGGTGCGCCGGCTGTCCCTACGGAAGCTGTGACGGGGAGCCCTACTCCGGGTGCCCGCCCGGGGCACCGGGTCAGCCCAGGGCGCTCTTGACCACGTCGGCCAGCCGACTGGCGACCGTACGGGCCTGTTCGAGGTCGGCGGCCTCCACCATCACCCGCACCAGCGGTTCGGTGCCCGAGGAGCGCAGCAACACCCGTCCGGTGTCGCCCAGTTCCCGCTCCGCCTGGGACACCGCGGCACTGACCTCGCCCGAGGTGTTCACCCGCGACTTGTCCACGTCCGGCACGTTCACCAGGACCTGCGGCAGCCTCCGCATCACCCCGGCCAGCTGGGCCAGCGTCCGGTTGGTGGCGCTCAGCCGGGCGGCCAGCATCAGCCCGGTGAGGGTGCCGTCCCCGGTGGTGGCGTGGTCCAACACGATGACGTGGCCGGACTGTTCGCCGCCGAGGGAGTAGCCGCCGCGCTTCATCTCCTGGAGCACGTAACGGTCACCCACCGCCGTCTGGAGCAGGGTGATCCCCTCCCGCTCCATGGCCAGCTTGAAGCCCAGGTTGGACATCACCGTGGCGACCACGGTGTTCCGCCGCAGGGTGCCGGCCTCCTTCATGCCCATGGCCAGCACGGCCAGGATCTGGTCGCCGTCCACCTCGTTGCCCTCGGCGTCCACGGCGAGGCAGCGGTCGGCGTCCCCGTCGTGCGCCACCCCGAGGTCGGCGCGCTGCTCGACCACGGCGGCCCGCAGCCGCTCCAGGTGGGTGGAGCCGTAACCGTCGTTGATGTTGAGCCCGTCCGGGTCGGTGCCGATGGTGGTCACCTCCGCTCCGGCACGGGCGAACGCCTCCGGGGAGACCCGGGCGGCGGCCCCGTGCGCCCCGTCGATCACCACCCGCAACCCGTCGAGCCGGTTGGGGAGTACGCCGATGAGGTGGGCCACGTAGTTGTCGAAGCCCTCGTCGTAGTCCCGCACCCTCCCGACTCCGGCACCGGTGGGGCGGTTCCAGGACTGCCCGGAGTGGTGCCCGTGGTACAGGGTCTCGATGCGGTCCTCCAACTCGTCGGCCAGCTTGTGGCCGCCCCGGGCGAGGAACTTGATGCCGTTGTCCGGCATGGGGTTGTGGCTGGCCGACAGCATCACCCCGAGGTCGGCGCCGAGGGACCCGGTCAGATAGGCGACCGCCGGGGTGGGCAGCACCCCGACCCGCAGCACGTCCACCCCCGCGCTGGCCAGCCCGGCGACCACGGCCGCCTCCAGGAACTCCCCCGAAGCGCGGGGGTCACGCCCCACCACGGCGACCGGGCGGTGCCCCTCGAACGTGCCGGCCTCCGCCAGCACATGGGCCGCCGCCACGGAAAGGCCCATCGCCATCTCGGCGGTCAGCCCCTCGTTGGCCGTGCCGCGCACCCCGTCGGTACCGAAGAGTCGTCCCACTGTGTTCCTCCGAGTCTGGTGTCGTGTGCGTACGGCCCTGACGGGCTGGTCCGCCGTGGACGGGGTCGGCCCCTGGTCGGTGCGGCTCACCGAGGGCCCTCCCTCGCGTCGCGGGCTCTCCCGGCGCGGCGATTCCTCCCATGGTGCCTGGCCCGCCCCGGTGTGGGGCACGCTGGTCGACCCCGGGCGAGGCGCCGGGCACCGGGTACGGGCGGCGACCGGGGGACTCCCCCGTTCCGGGCCACCCAACGGAGAACGCCCCGGCGGCGGATGCCACCGGGGCGTTCACGCCACGGCCACCGGGGTGGGACCCCGGGTGGCCGGACGGCGTACGGCGAGTACAGCGATCAACGCTTGCTGTACTGGGTGCCCTTACGAGCCTTCTTGAGACCGGCCTTCTTCCGCTCCACGGCACGGGCGTCCCGGGAGAGGAAGCCGGCGCGCTTCAGGGGGCCACGGTTGTTGTCGACGTCGGCCTCGTTCAGCGCGCGGGCCACACCGAGGCGCAGCGCACCGGCCTGGCCGGAGATGCCGCCGCCGTTGATGCGGGCGACGACGTCGTAACGACCGTCCAGCTCCAGCACCTTGAAGGGCTCGTTGACTTCCTGCTGGTGCACCTTGTTGGGGAAGTACCCCTCCAGGGTGCGGCCGTTGATCTTCCACTGGCCGGAGCCGGGGATGATCCGCACACGCGCCACGGCGTTCTTGCGACGCCCGGTGCCGGCGGCCGGCTGGGGGTCACCGAAGGCGGAGGGGAGGGACTCGGAGGTGTACTCCTCCGCCGGGGTCTCGGTGGTGTATTCCTGCACCTCGTCCGTCTCGGAGAGGTTCTCGACGGTGGTCTCGGCCACGATTCTCCTCAGATTCTTCTCGTCTTAGGGTGGCCGGACTTACCGCGCGACCTGGCTGATCTGGGTGATCTCGAACGGTACGGGCTGCTGCGCCCCGTGAGGGTGCTCCGGGCCCGCGTAGACCTTGAGCTTGGAGAGCATCTGGCGCCCGAGGGTGTTCTTGGGGAGCATCCCCTTGACCGCCTTCTCGACGGCCTTCTCGGGGTTCTTCGCCAGCAGCTCGTCATAGCGGATGGACCGCAGGCCGCCCGGGTATCCCGAGTGGCGGTAGGCCATCTTCTGGGTCCGCTTGTTGCCGGACAGGTGCACCTTGTCGGCGTTGACGATGATGACGAAGTCACCAGCGTCAACGTGCGGCGCGTACACCGGCTTGTGCTTGCCCCGCAGAAGGGTGGCGGCCTGGGAGGCCAGCCGGCCCAGGACAACGTCCTGGGCGTCGATGACGTGCCACTGGCGCTGAACGTCGCCGGGCTTAGGGCTGTACGTACGCACGGTTGTAGCCTTCGCTTTTTCAGTGAGAGTGGTCCTGACAAGGCCACCGCCGGACTTCCAGGCTAGGACCGCACGTCGGTGACGCGGCCGAGTGCCGGTCGCCGGTCATCGGCAGGCAGGCCGGTGTAAGAGCCCCTCACGTGAGAATGAGCAACCCAATACACACAACGAAACTGGAGACTACCGGCCGGTGTGGCCGTGGGTCAAAAGCGCCCCCGACCGGCAACCGGCGGGAGCCCGGGACGACCCTTCGCCCCGGGCTCCCCAGCACCGGTACGGGTCAGTCGCGCTGGGCGCCGACCGGGAGCTTCCGCAGGTCCAACGTCTTGCGCTGGTTCTGGTCGAAGGCCCAGTCCAGCATCCGGGCGGCGTCCTGGTACCGCTTCGTGCTGTTGAGAATCACCCCGGTCACGGTCCTGCCGTCCCGGGTGGCGGCGAAGACCAGGCAGGGCCCGGCCTTGGTGCCGGTACCGGTCTTGATTCCGGTGACCCCCTTGTAGGAACCGAGCAGGGTGTTGGTGTTGGTCCAGGTGTAGACCCGGCCGTTGGTGGCCTTCTGCTTGGTGGTCACCGTCTTGGCCACGTCCCGCAGCGTCTTGTGCTTCAACGCCTGGCCGGCGATCTTGGCCAGGTCACCGGGGGTGGTGTAGTTCTTTCCGCCCTGCGAGATGCCGTCGAAGCTGTCGAACCGGGTGTTCTTCAGGCCCAGTTGCCGGGCCTTGGCGTTCATCTTGCCGATGAAGGAGGCGGTCCGCTTCTTGACGGTGTCGCCCTTGCCGAAGGCGTCGGCCAGGGCGTACGCGGCGTCACACCCCGAAGGCAGCATCATCCCGTACAGCAACTGCCGCACGGTCACCTTGTCCCCGGTCCTGAGGTCGGCGGTGCTGGCCCCCTCCCGGGCGACGTAGTCCCGGTAGGTCTTCTTGACGGTGACCTTCCGGCTCAGATCCGGCTTGCCGTCCAGCACCACCGTGGCGGTCATCACCTTGGTGGTGCTGGCCATCTGGCGCCGGGTGTCGGCGCCCTTGCCCCACAGCTTCTTCCCGCTGTCACCGTCCGCCAGGTACGCGCCCTTGGCCACCACGCCGGAGGGCGGGGCCGCCTGCGCGGGCGCCACCAGCACCCCGGTCGCCACCAGTGCGCCGGTCACCGCGACGGCACCGCCGCCGAGGCGCAGTCCCCGCTTGCTGATCTTCAACTGCCGCTCCATGCTCTCTCGTTGCTCCCACCGGCGGGCCGGGGCCGACGACGGAACGCCGACGCCTCCCGGGCCCCCGGAGGAGACGGCCGGTCGACCGTGGACGCGCCGCCCTGGCCGCCTCGCCATGGACACGGGGTTGGACGTACCGGAACGGAGAACGGTTGTCCCGACTCCCGCCCGGACCGACTTCTTCGCACCACCTTCACCCCACACCGCGCTCGCCCAGCACCCACACCACTCCACAAATCGCCTCACCCTATCCCGAACCCCACACAGGTCATGACCGACCGAGAACGTGAGGCACACCCAGGAAAAGGACCGTCAACTCCCCGGTACGGGAACGGCACGAGCGGCCCCACCCCGGAGCGGCACGGGCCCACAGGTCCCACGGGTCCCGCCCACCGCTCAGCAGCAGCCCGAACTCCCCGGCAACGTACGGCGGTTCCGCGCCTCCCGGTTGCGGGCGGCCAACCGGTCGTCTGGCGGGTAACCCACCTCCTCCAGGGTCAGCCCGTGGGGCCGCACCACATGGACGGCCGAGTCCCGTACCCCGGCGGCCAACACCTTGGCCGGCCAGTCCGGCGGGCGGTGGCCGTCCCCGACGAACAGCAGCGCCCCCACCAGGGAGCGCACCATGTTGTGGCAGAAGGCGTCGGCCCGCACCGTCGCCTCCACCACCCCGTCCACCCCGCGTTCCCACCGCAGTTCGCGCAGGGTACGGATGGTGGTGGCCCCCTCTCGGCGCTTGCAGTACGCCGCGAAGTCGTGCTCCCCCAGCAGGCCCCGGGCCGCCTCGTTCATGGCCTGCACGTCCAACGGCCAGTTGTGCCACAGCACATGCCCCCGCCGCAGCGGGTCCACCCCGCCCGGATGGTCACTGACCCGGTACGCGTACCGCCGCCAGATCGCCGAGAAACGGGCGTCGAAGTGCTCCGGCGCCCGCCGGCAGGACCACACCCGTACGTCCATCGGCAGCCGCCCGGCCAGCCGGCGCCGCAGCCGCTCCCCCTCCTCGGCCCACTCCTCCTCCGGCAGGTCCACGTGGGCCACCTGCCCCCGGGCGTGCACCCCGGAGTCGGTCCGCCCGGCCACCGTCAGCTCCGGTGCCTCGGCACGCCGCAGCACCACCCGCAGCGCCTCCTCCAACTCGCCCTGCACGGTGCGCCGCTGGCGCTGGCGGGCCCAGCCGGAGAAGTCACGGCCGTCGTACGACAGATCCAACCGCACCCGTACCAGTCCGGGGCCTGGGGTGCCGTCGTGCGTTCCGGGGGCGTTCACGGTGCTCCTCGTACTCCTGGGTGCTCGACTACTCGCTGCTCGACCGACGAAGAACGGGCCCGCCCCCCGTGAGGGGAGACGGGCCCGTCCACCGGCTGGGGCCGGAATCAGGCGTCCTTGGACTCCTGGGTGTCCTCGGCGTCCTCGGCCTTGTCGGCCTGGGGCTCCTCGGTCTTCTTGACGCTCGCGGCGGCCTCGGCCCCCGCGGCCTCCTTGTCCTTGGCGGCGTCCTTGGCGGCACGCTTGGTGGCGCCCTCCGCCTCGCCGACCGCCTTCTGCTGCACGGTCAGGGCCTCGACCAGCTCGATGACCGCCATGGGGGCGTTGTCGCCCCGACGGTTACCGATCTTGGTGATGCGGGTGTAGCCACCGGGACGGTTCTCGTAACGCGGGCCGATCTCGGTGAACAGGGTGTGGACGACACCCTTGTCCTTGACCGAACGCATCACCTGGCGACGGTTGTGCAGGTCGCCCTTCTTCGCCTTGGTGATCAGCCGCTCGGCGACGGGACGAAGACGGCGCGCACGCGCCTCGGTGGTGGTGATGCGGCCGTGCTCAAAGAGAGCGGTGGCCAGGTTGGACAGCATCGCCTTCTGGTGGGAGGCGCTGCCGCCCATCCGGGCGCCCTTGGTGGGCTTCGGCATTCTCTTTCTCCTTGTGCTCTGCACCGGCCGTACCAGGTACCGGTGTCAGGTCGACGAGGCGGTCGCCCCGCCGAAGTCAGCTGAGCCCTGCGGCTCGCGCCCGGGTCCCGGCCACCACTGTCGGCGACCGGGACCCCGGAACGTCTCAGTACTGCTCGGTCTCCACGAAGCCCGCGTCCGCGTCGTCGTCGGCGCCGAAGGCGTCGGCGGCGGCGGTCGGGTCGAATCCGGGCGGGCTGTCCTTGAGGGCCAGGCCCATGCCGGCCAGCTTCGCCTTGACCTCGTCGATCGACTTGGCGCCGAAGTTGCGGATGTCCAGCAGGTCCGCCTCGCTGCGGGCGACCAGCTCGCCCACGGAGTGGATGCCCTCGCGCTTGAGGCAGTTGTAGGAGCGGACGGTCAGCTCCAACTCCTCGATGGGCAGCGCCAGATCGGCGGCCAGCGCGGCGTCGGTGGGCGAGGGGCCCATGTCGATGCCCTCGGCGTCCACGTTCAGCTCGCGGGCCAGACCGAACAGCTCGACCAGCGTCTTACCGGCCGACGCCATGGCGTCCCGGGGGCGCATGGCCTGCTTGGTCTCGACGTCCACGATCAGCTTGTCGAAGTCGGTGCGCTGCTCGACACGGGTCGCCTCGACCTTGTAGGTGACCTTGAGCACCGGGGAGTAGATGGAGTCCACCGGGATACGGCCGATCTCCTGGCCCACCTGCTTGTTCTGGACGGCGGAGACGTAGCCGCGACCGCGCTCGACGGTCAGCTCCATCTCCAGCTTGCCCTTGCCGTTGAGGGTGGCCAGCAGCAGGTCGGGGTTGTGCACCTCCACACCGGCCGGCGGCGCGATGTCGGCGGCGGTCACCAGACCGGGGCCCTGCTTGCGCAGGTACATCACCACCGGCTCGTCGTGCTCCGAGGAGACGACCAGCTGCTTGATGTTGAGGATCAGGTCGGTGACGTCCTCCTTCACCCCCGGGACGGTGGTGAACTCGTGCAGCACACCGTCGATGCGGATGCTGGTGACGGCGGCACCGGGGATCGAGGAGAGGAGCGTACGGCGGAGGGAGTTGCCGAGGGTGTAACCGAAGCCCGGCTCCAGGGGCTCGATCACGAACCGGGAGCGGAACTCGTCGACGACCTCTTCGGTCAGTGAGGGACGCTGAGCGATCAGCATGGGGTTTAGCCTCCAGTCTTCGGCACCCGCTATTTGATGCCGAGCTGAGCCCCGGGGGTTCCCGGGGTCACTTCCCAGGGTACGGCCGTGGCGCCGGCGCCCTCAGGGGCGAAAGCACCACTCCGTACCCACCCGCCGTTCTCGGCGGGACGGGTCCCGGCCACTCCCGAAGTCGCGGGGAGGACCGGAACCCGAAGACGTCGAGGTCCGCCGCCCCGGTCAGGGCGGCGGACCCGTCACATCAGACCCGGCGCCGCTTCGGGGGACGGCAGCCGTTGTGCGGGGTGGGCGTGACGTCCTGGATGGACCCGACCTCCAGGCCGGTGGCCTGGAGGGAGCGGATCGCGGTCTCACGACCGGAGCCGGGGCCCTTGACGAAGACGTCCACCTTGCGCATCCCGTGCTCCTGCGCACGACGGGCGGCGTTCTCGGCGGCCATCTGCGCGGCGTACGGGGTGGACTTGCGGGACCCCTTGAAGCCGACGTGGCCGGCGGAGGCCCAGGAGATCACGTTCCCGGTGGGGTCGGTGATCGAGACGATGGTGTTGTTGAACGTGCTCTTGATGTGGGCGTGCCCGTGAGCGACGTTCTTCTTTTCCTTGCGGCGCACCTTCTTGGCGCCCGCTGTACGGCCCTTCGGAGGCATATGGATCTACTCCCTGGGAGGTGGTCGGTCCTACAACACGGACCGCGAGGTCATGCGGCGACCGGGAACCCCGGACCGCAGGTGCGTCCGGTGTGGACTACTTCTTGCCCGGCTTCTTCTTGCCGGCGATGGCGCGACGCGGGCCCTTGCGGGTACGCGCGTTGGTCTTGGTGCGCTGACCACGAACCGGGAGGCCCCGGCGGTGACGCAGGCCCTCGTAGTTGCCGATCTCGACCTTGCGGCGGATGTCGGCCTGGATCTCCCGGCGGAGGTCACCCTCGACCCGGAGGTTGTTGTCCACGTAGTCGCGGATCTTGACGAGGTCTTCCTCGGCCAGGTCGCGGACGCGGGTGTCGGGGTTCACCCCGGTGTTCTTGAGGGTCTCCTGGGAACGGGTACGACCGATACCGAAGACGTAGGTGAGAGCGACCTCGACGCGCTTTTCGCGCGGGAGATCTACGCCTGCGAGGCGTGCCATATACGTGGCTCCTGATGCTTGGCGGAGGTCTTCCACAGCACCACTCCCGAAAGCCGGAGCTTGTGCGGGCCGGGTCCCCGGCCTCCGACCGGGGGTGTCGTCCCCGCCGATCCGGCTCCCGGAGGGCCGGCCCGACGGATACGGGTGGCTGTGTATGTGTTGTCTCGTGCGCGTCGCGCGAAGAGGTGCGAGAGGCGAGGCGGTACTACGTCAGCCCTGGCGCTGCTTGTGGCGCAGGTTGTCGCAGATGACCATGACCCGACCGTGACGGCGGATCACCTTGCACTTGTCGCAGATCTTCTTGACGCTCGGCTTGACCTTCATGAAATTGAGGTTCTCCGGGTCAGGCCCGCACCCTGATGAGGTGAGGCGCGATCTACTTGTAGCGGTAGACGATCCGCCCGCGCGTCAGGTCGTAGGGAGACAGCTCCACCACGACCCGGTCGTCGGGAAGGATACGGATGTAGTGCATCCGCATCTTGCCGCTGATGTGCGCGAGAACCTGGTGCCCGTTCTGGAGCTCCACCTTGAACATCGCGTTCGGGAGAGACTCGACGACGGTGCCCTCGATCTCGATGGCCCCTTGTTTTTTGGCCATGCTTGAGCGCTTCACCTTCCGGGATCGGCTACCTGGATCGATCCGCCCGAGACCGTCCCCGAACGTGGACAGGACGTCGACGAACGGGAACATGGATGGACCGACGAGCCAGTCTAGAGTAAGGCCCCCGGAAAGACGAATTCGGGGAGTCTCCCCCGCAGCCAAGATCCTTAAGCCCACCAGGGAAGATCCGGTCACTCACGGACCGATCGGACGTGCGCGCTCAGCCCAGCGGGTCGGGAGCGGTGGTGATCCCCAGCTCCCCCAGCATCGCCTTGCCGCCGTCGGGGGCGGTCAGCACCAGCGGCCCCTCCTCGGTGAGCGCGATGGAGTGCTCCCAGTGCGAGGACCAGGAGCCGTCGTCGGTCTTCACCGTCCAGTCGTCGGACAGTACGTGGGTCCTCGGGGTGCCCAGCGTCAGCATCGGCTCGATGGCCAGGCACATCCCGGGCACCAGCTTGGGCCCCCGGCCCCGGCGCCGTTCCACGTAGTTGAGGACGTGCGGATCCATGTGCATGGCGCTGCCGATGCCGTGGCCGCCGTACTCCTCGACGATGCCGTAGGCACCGGAGGAAGGCCGGGGCTGGCGTCGTACGTAGCTCTCCACCGCCCGGGAGATGTCCACCAGCCGGTTGCCCTTGCGCATCGCGGCCAGGCCGGCCCACATCGAACGCTCGGTGACCCGACTCAGCTCGACGACCTCGTCGGAGTGCCCCTCCCCCACCAGGACGGTGATCGCCGCGTCCCCGTGCCAGCCGTCGATGACGGCGCCGGCGTCGATGGACAGCAGGTCCCCGGACCTGAGCACGTCGTCCTCGCTGGGGATGCCGTGGACGACCACGTCGTTGACGGAGGTGCAGATGTTGCCCGGAAAGCCGCCGTAGCCCAGGAAGTTGGGCTTGGCCCCGTGGTCGGCCAGCACCTTGGCGGCCACCCGGTCCAGGTCCTTGGTGGAGGCGCCCGGTACGGCCGCCTCGGCGCACGCGCGGTGCATCGCGGCCACCACCAGCCCCGCCTGACGCATCTTCGCGATCTGCTCGGGGGTCTTCAGCTCCACCATGGGGCGGCGTCCGCCTTCCTCACTTCGTTCCACGGCCCCTGTCCGTGTCCCGGGGCCGGTGTCGGTTCCGGCAGTCTCGACAGTACGGCCGTGGCGCCCGGGTGGACACCACGGCCGTGCCGTCTCGTGTGGCGGGGGGTCTAGCCGCGCACGCCCGTCAGCGCGCTCATCGCCCGCTCGGTCACGTCCGCGACCTTCCCCAGCGCGGAGATGGTCACGACCAGCCCCTGCGCCTTGTAGTAGTCGATGATCGGCTCGGTCTCACTGTGGTAGACCTCCAGCCGCTTGCGGACGGTGTCCTCGCTGTCGTCGTCGCGCTGGTACAGCTCACCACCGCAGACGTCGCACACCCCGTCGACCTTGGGCTTGTTGTACTCGACGTGGAAGATGTGCGCGCTGTCGTTGCGGCAGCTGCGCCGGCCGGCGATCCGCTTGACGACCTCCGACTCCGCCACTTCCAGGTCCAGCACGGCGTCCAGCCGCTGCTGGGAGTCCCGCAGCATCTCGTCCAGCGCCTGGGCCTGGACGAGGTTGCGCGGGAACCCGTCGAGCAGGAACCCCGCCGTCGCGTCCGGCTCGCCCATCCGGTCCTGCGCCATGCCGATGGTGACCTCGTCGGGCACGAGCTGGCCGGCACGGATGTACTCCTGTGCCTTCTGACCGAGTTCGGTGCCCTGGCTGATGTTCGCCCGGAACAGGTCACCGGTGGCGATATGCGGGATAGACAGGTTCTCGGCAAGGTACGCGGCTTGCGTTCCCTTACCGGCGCCAGGCGGTCCGACGAGGACGATTCGCATTACCGGAGGAACCCTTCGTAATGGCGTTGCTGAAGCTGACTCTCGATCTGCTTCACGGTCTCCAGACCCACACCCACGATGATGAGGATGCTGGTCCCGCCGAACGGGAAGTTCTGATTCGCGTTGAACAACACCAGTGCGACGGTGGGCACCAGGGCGATCAGACCCAGATACAGCGAACCGGGCCACGTGATGCGGTTCAACACGTAGCTCAGGTACTCCGCGGTGGGCCGACCAGCACGGATGCCCGGGATGAAGCCACCATACTTCTTCATGTTGTCGGCGACTTCCTCGGGGTTGAAGGAGATCGCCACATAGAAGAAGGCGAAGAAAACGATGAGCAGGAAGTACGTGGCGATATAAATCGGGTGGTCACCGGTGACGAAGTGGGAGGAAATCCAGTTCGCCCAGCCCGCCTTCGAACCGCTGAACTGAACGATCAACGCCGGAATGTAGAGCAGCGAGGAGGCGAAGATGACGGGAATCACACCCGCCTGGTTCACCTTCAGCGGGATGTAGGTGGAGGTACCGCCGTACGAACGGCGCCCGATCATCCGCTTCGCGTACTGCACCGGGATGCGACGCTGGGCCTGTTCCACGAAGACCACCAGGGCGACCATCGCCAGACCGCAGAGGATCACCGCGCCGAACTCGATCCAACCGTCAGCGAGCTTGCCCTGCTTCTTGATGGCCCACAGCGCGCCGGGGAAGCCGGCCGCGATGGAGACGAACATCAGGATGGACATACCGTTGCCGATACCGCGGTCGGTGATCAGCTCACCCAGCCACATGATGAGGGCGGTGCCCGCGGTCATGCAGATGATCATGGTGACGGTGGTGAACACCGAGTCGTTCGGAATGATCTCGTCACGCAGCTGGCACTGCGGGAAGAGGGTGCCACTGCGCGCGGTCGCCACCAGGCCGGTGCCCTGCAACACCGCCAGCGCCACGGTCAGATAGCGGGTGTACTGGGTGATCTTCGCCTGCCCGGCCTGGCCCTCCTTCTTCAGGGCCTCCAACCGGGGAATCACCACGACCAGCAGCTGCAGAATGATGCTGGCGGTGATGTACGGCATGATCCCGAGCGCGAAGATGGTCAGCTGCAGCAGCGCGCCACCGCTGAACATGTTCACCAGGCCGAACAGCCCCTGGCTGCCTTCGGCCTCCTTCATGCACTGGTTCACGTTCTCGAAGCTCACACCCGGGACCGGGATGTGTGCCCCAAGGCGGAACAGCACCATGATGGCGAGCGTGAACAGCAACTTCTTGCGCAGGTCGGGCGTCTTGAACGCCCGGGCGAACGCGGTGAGCACGGTGCCTCCTGCGCCCCCCGCGTGATGCGAGAGGTGACGGTCTTGTGGTTCGACAGATATGGACAGCGCCCGACACCTTACCGGCGAGAGCGCCCCCCGTGGAACGACCAACCGGGGACGCCCGTTCCTGGACGTCCCCGGTGGGTCACATCAAGCGGTTCAGGCCAGCTCGCTGACACTACCGCCGGCAGCGGTGATCTTCTCCCGGGCGGACCCGGAGAAGGCGTTCACCGAAACCTGCAGAGCCACCGAGATCTCGCCGGTGCCCAGCACCTTGACGGGCTGGTTCTTGCGCACCGCACCCTTGGCGACCAGGTCCTCGACGGTGACCTCGCCACCCTCGGGGTACAGCTTGGCCAGCCGGTCCAGGTTGACGACCTGGTACTCGGTGCGGAACGGGTTCTTGAAACCCTTGAGCTTCGGCAGCCTCATGTGGAGGGGCAACTGCCCACCCTCGAAGCCTGCCGGAACCTGGTAACGGGCCTTCGTGCCCTTGGTGCCACGACCAGCGGTCTTACCCTTGGACGCCTCACCACGACCCACACGGGTCTTGGCGGTCTTGGCGCCAGGGGCGGGCCGGAGGTTGTGGACCTTCAGCGGCTTGTCCGCCATGTCAGTCGACCTCCTCGACCGTCACGAGGTGCCGCACGGTGTGCACCATGCCGCGGAACTCGGGGCGGTCCTCCTTCACGGACACGTCGTTGATCCGCTTCAGACCAAGGGTCCGCAACGTGTCCCGGTGGTTCTGCTTCGTCCCGATCACGGAACGGACCTGGGTGATCTTGAGCTGCGCCATCACGCACTCACCCCGGCCCGGGCCCGCAGCAGAGCGGCGGGCGCCACGTCCTCCAGCGGCAGGCCACGGCGGGCGGCGATCTCCTCGGGGCGCTGCAGGCCCCGCAGAGCGGCCACCGTGGCGTGCACGATGTTGATGGGGTTGTCGGAGCCGAGCGACTTGCTCAGCACGTCGTGGATGCCCGCGCACTCCAGCACGGCACGCACCGGGCCACCGGCGATCACACCGGTACCGGGCGAAGCCGGCTTCAGCAGCACGACACCCGCGGCCTCCTCGCCCTGGATCGGGTGAGGAATGGTGCCCTGGATGCGGGGGACCTTGAAGAACTTCTTCTTCGCTTCCTCCACACCCTTGGCGATCGCGGCCGGCACCTCCTTGGCCTTGCCGTAACCGACACCCACGGTGCCGTCACCGTCGCCCACCACGACCAGCGCGGTGAAGCTGAAGCGACGACCACCCTTCACAACCTTGGCGACTCGGTTGATCGCGACAACGCGCTCAACATACGCGGTCTTCTCGGCGGCAGCGCCGCCGTCCCGGCCCTTACGGTCCCGCCGCTCGCCGCCACCGGCGCCGCCACCGCGGCGCTGGGGTCCAGCCATTGGAATTACCTCTCTCGTTTACGTCCGCTAGCTACGGGACCGACTCAGAACTTGAGTCCGGCCTCGCGGGCGGCATCGGCCAGAGCGGCGACCCGCCCCGCGTACTTGTTGCCGCCGCGATCGAACACCACCGTCTCGATCCCCGCCGCCTTGGCACGCTCGGCGACCAGCGAACCGACCTGCTGGGCCTGCCCGCTCTTGTCGCTGTCGCCACCGCGGATGGAGCTGTCCAGGCTGGACGCGGAGGCCAGGGTGTGGCCCGCCACATCGTCGATCACCTGCGCCACCATGTGACGGTTGGAACGCGTCACCACCAGGCGCGGACGCTCGGCGGTACCCGAGACCTTCTTCCGAATCCTGATGTGACGGCGCTGGGTGGCGGCCCGCTTGCGCGCGTCGCCCTTAGCGATCTTCACGCCAAATGCCATGGCTTACTTACCCGCCTTTCCGACCTTGCGGCGGATGACCTCGCCCGCGTACTTGACGCCCTTGGCCTTGTACGGGTCGGGCTTACGCAGCTTGCGGATGTTCGCGGCGACCTCGCCGACCTTCTGCTTGTCGATGCCCGAGACGCTGAACTTGGTCGGGGACTCGACGTTGAACGAGATGCCCTCGGGGGCCTCGACCAGGATCGGGTGGCTGTAGCCCAGGGAGAACTCCAGGTTGGAGCCCTTGGCCTGGACGCGGTAACCCACCCCGCTGATCTCGAGGTCCTTGCTGAATCCCTGGGTCACGCCAGTGATCATGTTCGCCACCAGCGTGCGGGACAGACCGTGCAGGGCCTTGTTCCGGCTCTCGTCGTTGGGGCGGGAGACGACCAGGGGGCCGTCCTCGTCCCTGGAGATGTCGATGGGCGCGGCGACGGTCTGCGAGAGCGACCCCTTGGGGCCCTTCACGGCGACCGTACGGCCATCGATGGTGACGTCCACACCGGCGGGAACCTGGATGGGGAGCTTGCCAATACGTGACATGAGCTGTACCTCCGTTCCCGAACTACCAGACGTAGGCGAGGACTTCCCCACCCACGCCCTTCTTCTGAGCCTGCTGACCGGTGAGGAGCCCGTGGGAGGTGGAGATGATCGCCACGCCCAGGCCGCCGAGCACCTTCGGCAGGTTGGTGGACTTTGCGTAGACCCGAAGACCCGGCTTCGAGATCCGCTTGATGCCGGCGATCGAGCGCTCGCGGTTGGGGCCGAACTTCAGCTCCAGGACGAGGTTCTTGCCCACCTGGGCGTCCTCGGTCTTCCAGCCGGTGATGTAGCCCTCCTGCTGGAGGATCTCCGCGATGTGCGACTTGATCTTGCTGTGCGGCATCTCGACGGTGTCGTGGTACGCCGAGTTCGCGTTCCGCAGACGAGTCAACATGTCTGCGATCGGATCGGTCATGGTCATGTGATGGCCTTCGGCCTCTCTCGCCGGGGTTTCCTGTCTGCGCTGTCCTTCTCCCCGTGCAGGGACGGGACAGGTGTAGCGCGGGGACCTACGGCGTAGTAAGCGACTTCGTGTGGACCTCGATCGGGTCCACGTGCGGTCACGGGCGGCGGGGCGCCCCACCACAGGCTAGGCCATGTGGAGCGGGCATCCCGCCGTCCGGCTGCTTACCAAGAGTCCGGCGGACCGTCGGCCGGCCCAACTCCCCCCGGCACCAGGCCGGTTGGGGCGGGGCCGGCGACGGTCACCAGGAACTCTTGGTGACGCCCGGCAGCTCGCCGCGGTGCGCCATCTGGCGAAGGCACACACGGCAGAGGCCGAACTTGCGGTAGACGGAGTGCGGCCGACCACAACGCTGGCAGCGGGTGTACGCGCGCACACCGAACTTCGGCTTGCGAGCGGCCTTGGAGATCAGAGCCTTCTTCGCCATGGTCAGTTCTCCTTGAACGGGAAGCCGAGGTGACGCAGGAGAGCGCGGCCCTCATCGTCGTTGGTCGCCGTGGTGACCACGGTGATGTCCATGCCCCGGACCCGGTCGATCTTGTCCTGGTCGATCTCGTGGAACATGACCTGCTCGGTGAGACCGAAGGTGTAGTTGCCACGGCCGTCGAACTGCTTCGGCGACAGACCCCGGAAGTCACGGATACGCGGCAGCGCAAGCGACAGCAGCCGGTCCAGGAACTCCCACATCCGGTCACCGCGCAGGGTGACGTGGGCACCGATCGGCTGACCCTCACGCAGCTTGAACTGCGCGATGGACCTGCGTGCCTTGGTGACGGCCGGCTTCTGACCGGTGATCGTGGTGAGGTCCTTGATGGCCCCCTCGATCAGCTTGGAGTCGCGGGCGGCGTCGCCCACACCCATGTTGACCACGATCTTGGTCAGCCCGGGGATCTGCATGACGTTCTCGTACGAGAACTGCTCACGCAGCTTGCCCTGGATCTCCTCGCGGTACCGCTGCTTCAGGCGCGGCATGTTGCTGGTGGTGGCAGTCATCAGATGTCCTCACCGGTCCGCTTGGCAACGCGGATCTTGTTGCCGTCCTCGTCAAAGCGGTAACCGATACGGGTGGTGACCTTCTGGCCGTCCTTCTCCACCACGAGCTGAACGTTGCTCACGTGGATGGGGGCCTCGGTGGTCACGATGCCGCCGGTCTTGGAACCGCGCGCGGTCTGGCCGGCCTTGGTGTGCTTCTTGACCCGGTTGACACCCTCGACCAGGACGCGGTCCTCGCGGGGGTAGGCCACGATGACCTTGCCCTGCTTGCCCCTGTCCTTACCGGTGATGACCTGTACCAGGTCGCCCTTCTTGATCTTCATCGGTTACAGCACCTCCGGCGCGAGCGAGATGATCTTCATGAACTTCTTCTCGCGCAGCTCACGGCCCACCGGGCCGAAGATACGGGTGCCGCGGGGGTCGCCGTCGTTCTTGAGAATGACGGCGGCGTTCTCGTCGAAGCGGATGTACGAACCGTCGGGGCGCCGGCGCTCCTTGACGGTGCGCACGATGACGGCCTTGACGATGTCGCCCTTCTTCACGTTGCCACCGGGGATCGCATCCTTGACGGTGGCGACGACCACGTCACCGATGCCCGCGTAGCGGCGCCCGGAGCCACCGAGCACACGGATGCAAAGGATCTCCTTCGCACCAGTGTTGTCGGCGACACGCAGTCGCGACTCCTGCTGGATCACGTCTATCTCCTGATCGTCTGCCGGTTCCCGGCGGGGCGGACCTCGGGGGTGCCGCCCCGCCGAGCCTGGCGGAACTGGTCCTGAGGGAAGCTCAGGAACTCCTGAATTACTTCGCCTTCTCGAGGATCTCGACGATGCGCCAGCGCTTGGTCGCGGACAGCGGACGGGTCTCCATCAGAAGGACCCGGTCGCCCACGCCAGCGGAGTTCTGCTCGTCGTGCGCCTTGAGCTTGTTGGTACGGCGGATGACCTTGCCGTACAGGGCGTGCTTGACGCGGTCCTCGACGGCGACGACAACGGTCTTGTCCATCTTGTCGCTGACCACGAGACCCTCACGGGTCTTGCGGAAGCCACGCTGGTTCTGGGTTTCAGTCACATTCTTCTCGCTCATGAGGCGCTCTCCACCGTCTCGATGCCCAGCTCACGCTCGCGCATCAGGGTGTAGATCCGGGCGATGTCCTTGCGGACGGCCTTCAACCGACCGTGGTTCTCAAGCTGTCCGGTCGCCGCCTGGAAGCGGAGGTTGAACAGCTCCTCCTTGGCCTCGCGCAGCTTGCCGACGAGCTCCTCGTCGTTCAGCTCACGCAGATCGGACGCCTTGGTTCCGGCCGCCATCACGACTCACCTGCCTCGCGCCGGACGATCCGGCACTTCATCGGAAGCTTGTGGGAGGCACGGATCAGCGCCTCCTTAGCGACCTTCTCGTTCGGGTAGGACAGCTCGAACATCACCCGTCCCGGCTTGACGTTCGCGATCCACCACTCCGGCGAACCCTTACCGGAACCCATGCGGGTCTCGGCGGGCTTCTTGGTCAGCGGGCGGTCCGGGTAGATGTTGATCCAGACCTTGCCGCCACGCTTGATGTGACGGGTCATCGAGATACGAGCGGCCTCGATCTGACGGTTGGTCACATAGGCGCCGGTGACGGCCTGGATGCCGTACTCGCCGAAAGCAACCTCGGTGCCACCCTTCGCCATGCCCTTGCGCTTGGGGTGGTGCTGCTTGCGGTGCTTGACCCTGCGCGGGATCAGCATGTCGGTCAGGCCTCCTTCCCGGCAGCGCCGGTGTTCTCCGCGGCGGCGGGAGCGGCGGCGGCCTCGGCCTTGGGGGCCTCGGCTGCCGGGGCGCTCTGCTGCTGCGGCTTACGGCCACGGCCGCGCTCGCCGCCCCGACGGGGACGGTCGTTGCCGCCGCGCGAGGGGCGGTTGCCCGCACGGGCGGCGGCGTTCTCGGCGCGCACCTCGGCGATGTTCTTGACGTCGCCCTTGTAGATCCACACCTTCACGCCGATCCGGCCGAAGGTGGTGCGGGCCTCGAAGAAGCCGTAGTCGACGTTCGCCCGGAGGGTGTGCAGGGGCACGCGGCCCTCGCGGTAGAACTCGGAGCGGGACATCTCGGCGCCGCCGAGACGGCCACCGCACTGGATCTTGATGCCCTTGGCGCCGGCCTTCATCGAGGTCTGCATGCTCTTGCGCATCGCACGACGGAAGGAGACACGGGAGGACAGCTGCTCGGCGACGGCCTGGGCCACCAGCTGAGCGTCCGTCTCCGGGTTCTTCACCTCAAGGATGTTGAACTGGATCTGCTTGCCGGTGAGCTTCTCCAGGTTGCCCCGGAGCCGGTCGGCCTCCGCGCCACGGCGGCCGATGACGATGCCCGGCCGGGCGGTGTGGACGTCGACCCGCACCCGGTCGCGGGTGCGCTCGATCTCCACCTTGGAGATGCCGGCCCGCTCCATGCCCTGGGTGAGCATACGGCGGATGGCGACGTCTTCCTTGACGTAGTCCTTGTAGAGCTTGTCGGCGTACCACCGGGACTTGAAGTCGGTGGTGATGCCGAGTCGGAACCCGTGCGGGTTTACCTTCTGGCCCATTACCGGGTTCCTTCCTTGCTGCTGACGACCACCGTGATGTGGCTGGTCCGCTTACGGATCCGGTAGGCACGGCCCTGGGCGCGCGGCCGGAACCGCTTCAGGGTCGGGCCCTCGTCGACGTACGCCTGCGAGATGAACAGGCTGTCGGCGTCGGTGTGGTCGTAGTTGTGCGCGGCGTTGGCGATGGCGCTGTCGAGCACCTTGCCCACCGGCACGCTCGCGGCCTGCGGGGCGAAACGCAGGACCGCCTGAGCCTCCGTGGCGTTCATGCCACGGATGAGGTCCACCACACGGCGGGCCTTCATGGGCGTGACGCGGATGTACCGCGCCTGGGCCCTGGCTTCCATGGTTGTCCCTTCGGTGTCAGTCATGAGGTCTTCGCACTCCGCCGGTCAGCGACGCCGCGACTTGCGGTCGTCCTTCACGTGGCCGCGGAAGGTACGGGTCGGCGCGAACTCGCCGAGCTTGTGGCCGACCATCGACTCGGTGACGAACACCGGGACGTGCTTGCGGCCGTCGTGTACCGCGATCGTGTGGCCGAGCATGGCCGGGACGATCATCGAGCGGCGGGACCAGGTCTTGATGACGTTCTTGGTGCCTGCCTCGTTCTGCACGTCCACCTTCTTGGCGAGGTGGTCGTCGACGAAGGGCCCCTTCTTGAGACTGCGCGGCATCTAAACCCGCTCCTAGCGCTTCTTGTTCGTCTTGCGGCGGCGGACGATGTACTTGTTGCTGGCCTTCTTCGGCGAGCGCGTACGTCCTTCCTTCTGACCCCAGGGGGAGACCGGGTGACGGCCACCGGAGGTCCGGCCCTCACCACCACCGTGCGGGTGGTCGATCGGGTTCATCACCACACCACGGACGGTCGGGCGGACGCCCTTCCAGCGCATACGGCCGGCCTTGCCCCAGTTGATGTTCGACTGCTCGGCGTTGCCGACCTCGCCCACAGTGGCGCGGCAGCGGACGTCGACCAGCCGGATCTCACCGGAGGGCATACGGAGGTGGGCCATGCGGCCCTCCTTCGCCAGCAGCTGCACGGAGGCGCCGGCGGAGCGGGCGAACTTCGCGCCGCCGCCGGGCCGCAGCTCGATGGCGTGGATGACCGTACCGACCGGGATGTAGCGCAGCGGCAGGTTGTTGCCGGGCTTGATGTCGGCGCCCTGGCCGTTCTCCACCCGGTCGCCCTGGCGCAGGCCGGCCGGAGCGAGCACGTAGCGCTTCTCGCCGTCGGCGTAGTGCAGCAGCGCGATGCGCGCGGTGCGGTTCGGGTCGTACTCGATGTGCGCGACCTTGGCCGGCACGCCGTCCTTGTCGTGACGACGGAAGTCGATCACGCGGTAGGCGCGCTTGTGGCCACCGCCCTGGTGACGAACGGTCACACGACCGGCGTTGTTACGGCCGCCCTTGCTGTGCAGCGGGCGGACCAGCGACTTCTCCGGCGTGGACCGCGTGATCTCGACGAAGTCGGCGACGCTGGAGCCACGACGGCCCGGGGTCGTCGGCTTGTACTTGCGGATACCCATTTCTCAGTCCTCGTCCGATATCGGACGACCAGACCTCCGTCAGGAGGTCGGGCCGCCGAAGATGTCGATACGGTCGCCCTCGGCAAGGGTCACGATGGCGCGCTTGGTGTCGGCGCGCTTGCCGTAACCGGTGCGGGTGCGCTTGCGCTTGCCCTGCCGGTTGATGGTGTTGACCCCGATGACCTTGACCGAGAAGACCGACTCGACGGCCTGCTTGATCTGGGTCTTGTTGGTGCGCGGGTCGACGATGAACGTGTACTTGTTCTCGTCCAGCAGCGAGTAGCTCTTCTCCGAGACGACGGGCTTGATCAGCACGTCGCGGTGGTCGGTGAACGCCTTGCTGGGCGGGACCTGGACGGTCTGCTTGCCGTCCCGGGCGATCCGGGCGGCCTTCGCCGCGCGGGCCGCCTTGGCCGCCTTCGCGGCCTTGGAGGCGATGCTCGGGTGTCGCGTAGCCATCAGGCGGCGCTCCCTTCGGTCTTGGCGGCCTTGGGACCGGCCACGAAGGACTCGAAGGCGGCCTGGGTGAAGACCACGTCGTCGGAGACCATCACGTCGTAGGTGTTCAGCTGGCCCGGCTCCAGGATGTGCACCTGGGGCAGGTTGCGAGCCGACAGCCAGGACGTCTTGTCCTCACGGTCGATGACCAGCAACACGTTCTTACGGTCGCTGAGCTTGCCGATCAGGTCCTTGGCGGCCTTGGTGGAGACGTCACCGTCCACGACACCGGTCACCACGTGAACGCGGTCGTGCCGGGCGCGGTCGGTGAGGGCGGCGCGCAGAGCGGCGGCCTTCATCTTCTTCGGGGTCCGCTGGGAGTAGTCACGCGGCACGGGGCCGTGCACCACGCCACCGCCGGCGAACTGCGGTGCGCGGGTGGAGCCCTGACGGGCGCGACCGGTGCCCTTCTGGCGGTACGGCTTGCGCCCACCACCACGGACCTCGCCACGGGTCTTGGTCTTGTGCGTGCCCTGTCGGGCCGCGGCCAGCTGTGCGACGACGACCTGGTGGATCAGCGGGATGCTGACCTTGGCGTCGAAGATCTCCGAGGGGAGTTCGACGGTCCCGGTCTTGTCGCCTGCCGGCGAAAGGATGTCAATGGTGCTCATTTACCTCAAGCCCCCTTGGCCGCGGTACGGACCAGGACGAGGCCGCCGTTCGGACCGGGAACCGCGCCCTTGATGAGCAGCAGACCCTTCTCCGCGTCAACGGCGTGGACGGTCAGGTTCTGGGTGGTGACCCGCTCGTTGCCCATGCGACCGGACATCTTCATGCCCTTGAACACGCGCCCCGGGGTGGCGCAGCCACCGATGGAGCCCGGCTTGCGGTGCACGCGGTGCGCGCCGTGGCTGGCCTTGCCGCCGTGGAAGCCGTGACGCTTCATCACACCGGCGGTGCCCTTGCCCTTGGACTTGCCGGTCACGTCCACCTTCACGCCGGCCTCGAAGGACTCGGCGGTGATCTCCTGGCCGAGCGTGTACTCGCTGGCGTCAGCGGTACGCAGCTCCACCAGGTGGCGGCGGGGGGTGACGTCGGCCTTGGCGAAGTGGCCCTTGAGGGGCTTGTTCACCTTGCGCGGGTCGATCTCGCCAAAGGCGATCTGGACGGCCTCGTAGCCGTCGCTGTCTGCGGTGCGCACCTGGGTCACGACACAGGGACCGGCCTTGACCACGGTGACCGGGACGACGCGGTTGTTCTCGTCCCAGACCTGGGTCATGCCGAGCTTCTCGCCCAGGACGCCCTTGATCTGCTTCGTTTGGTTAGCCATCTCTACCGCGCCCCTCAGAGCTTGATCTCGATGTCGACGCCGGCCGGCAGGTCCAGGCGCATCAGCGAGTCAACGGTCTTGGGAGTCGGGTCGAGGATGTCGATCAAGCGCTTGTGGGTGCGCATCTCGAAGTGCTCGCGCGAGTCCTTGTACTTGTGCGGCGACTTGATGACGCAGTACACGTTCTTCTCAGTGGGCAGCGGCACCGGGCCCGCGACCGACGCACCAGTGCGGGTCACCGTCTCGACGATCTTCTTCGCCGAGTTGTCGATGACCTCGTGGTCGTAGGCCTTGAGCCGGATGCGGATCTTCTGTCCCGCCATGGCTACTTCGTAGTCCTGTCTCTCGTCACGCTCTGGAACCTGGTGGGCACCCCGACCCCTTCCCGACCCACGCGGTCGGGCGTGTCGCACCCCTCCTCGGAGTTCACCAAGGGGGTTTCCGTGAGGAAGGGTTGGGGGAAGTTCCCACCGGTGCCTGGTCGGAGCCCCTCCCGCGCTTCCCGGAAGATTCCCGTACTTCCGCCCCTGATGAGAGGCGACGAGTACGTTGGGACTCGCTTCCAGTCCCCCCGGCGGGAGGCGCACGGCATCGGCACTCAACCGAGCAACCGGGACAGTGTGCCACAGCGGCAACGGCGCCGGCCAATCGGGTACCACAGGGCCGACCAGCAACGGAAACCCGGCCCCCCACCCCGGCCGACCGGGGTGTGAGCACCCTCACGTCCACGCGCACCGGGCGGCCCGTCTCCCGCGACCTCCAGCGCCCTCCCCGATCCGGCGCACCCGCGAACTGACGTACCCCTCCGACCAGTTCGCCTCCGACCGACCGGGCCGGACCGACCGGAGGACGACGACCGCACGGGGGCCAAGAGACGACCGCACGGCGACCGCATGGCGCACCGAACGGCGCACCGCGTGGCAGCCCCGATCACCGCCCCCTCAACTCCGGGCGCGGGACGGGGGGTTCAGCGCGGGCCCCGTCGGCGGTACCCCCGGACCGCGAGGCTGGCGAAGACCAGGGTGAGGCCCAGGATCCAGGCGAGGGACTCCAGCAGCGGCTCGGCCACCGGCCCGGAGTGGGCGAAGCCCCGCATGGTCTCGACCACACAGGAGACGGGGTTGACCTCGGCCAGCGGCTGCGCCCAGCCCGGCAGGTCCCGCAGCGGTACGAAGCCGGTGGACAGGAAGGACAGCAGCAGGAACACCGCGTTCATGCTGGCGCCGACCGACTCGGCCGACCTGGCCCGTACCGCCAGGGCCACCACCAGCCAGGCCAGGGCACTGCCGAAAAGCAGCGGCAGCAGGAAGTACCCCAGGACGGACAACGGGCCGGTGTCGAACCGGAAGCCCATCACGAAACCGACCAGGGTGACGATCAGCAGGCTGGCGAGGTTGCGGGCCGCGTCCCCGAGGATGCGCCCGGTCAGCGGGGCCGACCGGGCCATGGGCAGGGTGCGCAGCCGGGCGTCGAAGCCGGTCTGGAGGTCGGTGTGGGCCGCCGTACCGGTGGCCAGGGCGGAGAAGGCGATGCCCATCACCGCGAACAGGGGCAGGGACTCGTCGACGTAGCCCCGGTAGCTGCCGTTGTCGTCGATCAGCGCCCCGAAGCTGGCGGTCATCAGCATCAGCAGCAACAGGGGCAGCAGGGTGGCCGTGCCCAGCGCGGTGGGGCTGCGCAGGGTCAGTCGTACGGACCGTACGGTCATGATCCAGCTGTCGGTGAGGAGTTGGGCGCGGGGAGCGGGCGCCCCCGTCACCGTGGGGGTCGTCGTCATCGGTTCCTCCCGAGGGCGCGGCCGGCCAGCGGTACGCAGACCAACAGGCCGCCGGCCAGCCAGGCGAGGGCGATCAGCAGGGTGTCCGCCGGTGCGGCGCCCTCGTCGGTGAGCGCGCGGAGCGCGTCGGCGACCCGGCTGATGGGCTGCTGGGTGACGACCGGTTCCAGCCAGTCGGGGAAGGCCTCGCTGGGCACGAAGGCGTTGGACAGCAACAGCAGGGGGAAGAAGATCAGGTTCGCCAGGACGCTCACGCTCTCCGCTCGGGCGATGGCCAGGCCCATGGTGGCGAAGCCGACGCAGACCACCAGCGCGAAGGCGAGGGCGAACAGCAGGAAGCCGAGGGCGCCCCAGGCACCGTGGAAGCGGAAGCCGACCAGCAGCCCGAAGAGGGTGAGGGCGACGGTGGCGGCGAGTACCCGGCACAGTTCGGCGCCGACCAGGCCCAGCACCGGTGAGCTGCGGGCCACGGACATGCCGCGCAGGCGTCGGACCATCCCGCCGGTGACGTCCTCCACGGCCAGGATGGCGGCGGACATCGCGGCGAACAGGATGGCCTGGATCACCACGGCGGGCAGCAGGTACTGCTCGTAGCCCAGACCGGTACGGCGTTCCACGACCTTGCCGAAGACCACGAAGAACAGGAAGGCGAACACCAGCGGGAGGACGAGCGCGCCCATCAGGGAGGCGGGGCGCCGGCTCATCAGCAGCAGGTGCCGGCGGGCCAGCAGCGCGCTGTCGACCAGCAGGGAGGGGCGGGTGACCGTACCGACCGTGGGTCGGGCTCCCTGGGCGCCCGGGGCGACCTCGGTGTCCCTGGCCTCCCTGGCGCCGTGGGGACTCTCGGGGCTCTCGGGGCTCATGCGGTGCCACCCCCCGGGGCCGCCCCGGCGCGGTCGGCCTGGTCCTCGGCGCCGTGTCCGGTCAGCTGGAAGAACACGTCGTCGAGGGTGGGCCGCCGGAGGGTGAGGTCGTCGACGGTGACCTCGGCCGCGTCCAGGTGCCGTACGACCTCGATGAGGGTGCCGGAACCGTGGGTGGCCGGCACGGTCAGCCCGTCGTCGACCGTGGTGACCGGGCCGAGCGGGGCCAGCGCGGTGGCGATGCGTTCCCGGTCCCGGTCCTCGGCGACGGCCAGGTGGCAGACGGAGCCGCCGACCCGCTTCTTCAGCTCCTCGGCGGTGCCCTCGGCCGCCACCCGGCCACGGTCGACGACCACGATGCGGTCGGCCAACTCGTCGGCCTCGGCGAGGTACTGGGTGGTGAGCAGGATGGTCATGCCCTCGTCGCGCAGACCCCGGACCACCTCCCACAGCACCGAGCGGCTGCGGGGGTCGAGGCCGGTGGTGGGCTCGTCCAGGAAGAGGACGGCCGGGTCGCCGATGAGGGAGGCGGCCAGGTCCAGGCGACGGCGCATCCCCCCGGAGAAGGTGCCGGTACGGCGCAGGGCGGCGTCGGTCAGCTCGAAGCGGGCCAGCAGGTCCTCGGCCCGCTGCCGCGCCGTTCGCCGTCCGAGTTTGAGCAGCCGGCCGAACAGTTCCAGGTTCTCCCTGGCGGTGAGGTTGGCGTCCAGGGCCGCGAACTGGCCGGTGAGTCCGATGAGTGCCCTCACCTCGTGGGGGCTGCGCACCACGTCGTACCCGGCCACACTGGCGTGCCCCTCGTCCGGGGTGAGCAGGGTGGTGAGTACGTCGATGGTGGTCGTCTTGCCCGCACCGTTCGGTCCCAGTACGCCCAGGATGGTGCCCCGCTCCACGCTGAGGGAGAGCCTGTCCAACGCGGTCACCGAGCCGTACCGCTTGGTCAGCTCGTGCGCTTCGATCATTGCCGCCGTCATGCGAAGTTAGGTTAGCCTAACTTCACCTGTGCGTCATGGTCCCTCCCGAGGCCCCGAGGGCGCCCCGACCCCCGACTCCCCCGCCCGTACGGCGAACCCGGGCCGACCGCCCGAGGGCCAGCTCGGGAACCGCCCGGACACGACGACGGGGTGCCCGGGTACGAGACCCGGGCACCCCGTCGGGCGTCGAAACGGTCAGCTACCGGAGAGCACGTTCCGTACCACCGGGCCGGCGTTGTCACCGCCGTGACCCGAGGAGGGCACCACGGCCGCCACCGCGAGGTCACCCCGGTACGCGGTGAACCAGGCGTCGGGCTTCTTCTGGCCGTCCACCTCGGCGGAGCCGGTCTTGGCGCCGGCACCGGACAGCCCGGCCATCGCCTTGGCCGCCGTACCGCTGCTCGCGGTCAGCCGCATCAGCCCCTGCAACTCCTGGGCCACCTTCGGCTTCATGGCGCGCGGCGCCTTGGCCAGGGTGCGGTTGTCCAGGGAGGGGGACACGATCACCGGCTGCCGGAAGGTGCCGGACTGTACGGTCGCCGCGACCGAGGCCATGGTCAGCGGGTTCATGCGCACCCCGCCCTGGCCGATCAGCGAGGCGGCCATCTGGGCACCGGACTGGGTGGGGACCCGGCCGTCGAAGGTGGAGGTGCCCACCTGCCAGTTGAGGCCGATACCGAACACGTCCCGCGCCTCCTTGCCCAGGTCGTCCGGGGACAGCTTCTTGGCCTGGGTGATGAACGCGGTGTTGCAGGAGCGGGCGAAGCTCTGGGAGAAGGTGCCGCCCTTGATCTGGAACTTGTCGAGGTTCTGGAACTTCCAGCCGCCGAAGGTGGCGTACTTGGGGCAGGGGTGGGCGCGGCCCGGGGAGGCCAGCCCCTTGTCGAGCAGCATCGCGCTGGACACCACCTTCATGGTGGAGCCGGGCGCGTAGGAGCCGTTCAGGGCGGTGTTGAAGCCGCCCGCCGGCGCGTTGGCGACCGCGAGTATCTCGCCGGTGCTGGGCTTGACCGCCACCACCGCCGCCTTGGACTTGCCGGCCACCGCGCGCTCGGCGGTCTTCTGCAGGTTCAGGTCGATGGTGGTCTTCAGGGTGCCGGGAGTGCCCTTGGAGTGCTCGCGGAGGGTCAGCCCGGCCTTGCCCTTGCTGTCCACGACGTGGGTGGTGACACCGGGCTCGCCGTCGGTCTTCTTGCCGTAGCGCTTCCTCAGGTCGGCCAGTACGCCCGCCAACGAGGGGTGGTCCTCCTTGGTCAGCTCCTTGCCCGAACGGTCCACGGCCTTGATCGGAGGGGTGCCGGTGGCGTCGGTGGTGATCCGCTCCCCGGACTTCAACTTGGGGTGCAGCACGGAGGGTTGCCACCGCACGACCGGGTCGCCGCTGCCCTTCTTCCGCACCACGGTGAGCGAGGAGTCGTAGGACCAGTTGGCGGCGCCGCGCGCGGAGACCCCCTCGCCGGCCTCGCCCGTCTCACCGGCGTCTCCGCCCTTGCCGGCCAGCTTCAGGGAGGCGGTGACCGCGAACGGCACGGTGGTACGGGGCTGCTTGGCCGCACTCAGGGCGGCCTGGTCGGCGTCGTCACCCTCGGCCTTGTTCGCCTTGTCGTCCTTGTCGTCCTTCGGGGTGGCCACCGCCGGCTTCTGACTGAGCGTCACCTTGGCGAGCCTGGCCTCCTTGGACAACCGCGACAGCGCCTTGGCGGCGGCCGGCCGGTCGTCGGTGAGGCGCGCGGCCTTGGCGGTGTCCCCCGCACCCCAGGCCTTGAGGAAGTCACTCGCGGTGGTGCGCACCTCGGTGGCGGTGAGCGGTCCGGTACGGGGCTTGTCCTCGGACCCGCCCCCTCCCAACGGAGAGTTGGCGCTGTCGCCCCCCTTGCCGTCACCGCTGACCACGGTGTACGCCCCGATGCCGGTACCGGCCACCACCAGGGCCACCGCCCCACCGATCAGGGCCATTCTCCGATTGTCACGCATACCTTCTGCTGCCCCTCCACCCCTGCTGTTGACCCTGGCCCCGTTGCCCCTCGACCAGGTCCCGTAGGAGGGCACACTAGAGCACCAAAACGTCCAACTGGCCCCCCAATCCCGGATAGTGACCTACCTGACCGTCACCTACCGATCGGTCACCCGTAACCGCTCCCCGAGCCCCCCTCTGCCCCCGGCTCCCACCACCGCCCGGGCCCCTCCGGGACCAGCCGTCACAGCGGCCACGAGCGCCCTCGTCGGGTGGCCGGCACCGGGGACGGGGAGCACGCCGAACCGGACGACCACGCGGGCGGTCGGGGGCTCACGGACCGCTTTCCACAGGCCGTTGATGATCGCCGGGTTCGCCCTCCGGGGCGCATTGTTCCGCGGCACGATTCCGCCCCGTACTCCTGGCTGCTGAGTACGGGGCGAACTGGCTGCTGTGACGCCGGGATATCAGTCGTACGTAACGGCGCGATATGCCTTGGAGTCGTTGGTGGCGATGTAGACCTCGGCCTTGCCGTTCTTTCCGTCGGTGTAACCGGAAACGTTCCAGACTTCGCAGCCACCGGCCTTCTGCCGACGGACGCTGCCGATTCGCTGGTCGTCATAGACCTTGTCGAACTCGTACAGGGCGTAGGACTTGGTGCCGGTCTCCTTGGTGGAGACGCACACCTTTACCTTTCCACCACTGGAGTACTTGGCGTGGGAGTAGTAGACCCCGTTGACCGCGTAGAAACCGCTGGTCCCCACCTTGTCCCATTCCCCCGCTCCCCGAGGACCGGGCACGCCATCGGCGGTGGCGGTGGGAGCGAGAACCGTCATGGCCGCGGTAGCGGCTAACGCGCACACAGGCAGGATTCGACGGTGTGTTTTCATCATGAGCGGGACCATGTCACGCAGAGGTGAACGGAAGCAACCATGAATCGGCGGCTGTTGGCTGGGCTGGCCACGGCGACGTGTGCGGCGGTCGGGCTCACGTGGTGGCTGGCCATCGGTGACGAATCCGTGCCCGTAGCCGGTACGCCACGGGGGGACGACGCCCGTTGCGAGAAGGTGCTGGACAGGCTGCCGCGTGACCTCATGGGTGAGTCACGTCGATCCACCACCAACCCGGGAACGGCGGCGTGGGGCGGCAAGGGACAGGTCCGGCTCCGGTGCGGACTCCCACCGACCGCCCCGTCCCCGAACCAGTGCTTCCGCGTGAGCGGCGCCGACTGGGTTGTCGACGAGCCCAGTCTTGCCAACGGCGTGTGGAAGGCCGTGTCGTACGGCACTGATCCAGCGGTGCAGGTGCGGTTCCCGGGCGCGGACGCGTCGGGTTCGGCGTGGGTGGAGGTCTCGGAGGCGCTGAAGCCGCTGAAGAGCACCGGCCGCCGCTGCATCGACAACGAGGACGTGCCGCTGCCCTCGCCCGACCATCACTGAGCCGCGCCTCGTGGTCCGAACAGCGCTGGTCGTGCCGGGAGTTGCGTCCTCAGACGCCGGAACGGTCCGCCCTCGCCGGGTGGCCGGCACCGGGTACGGGAAGCACGCCGAACCGGACGACCACGCGGGCGGTCGGGGGCTCACGGACGCGGGTAGCCCGCTCCCCATCTAGACCCAGGTATCGAGCCACATCCTCGACCGCCAGGAGTCGGTGGGGATCATGTGGCCGGTGTAGAGCGGCCAGAAGTAGACGAAGTTCCAGGCGATCAGCAACAGCAGGGCGCCGATCTGGATCAGGGCGACCGTTCTGCGGCGTTCGCTGGACCCCGGTGGTCCGGCCAGGGCTCCGAGGGCCATGGCCAGGGCCAGGCAGAGGAACGGCACGAACACCACGGCGTAGAAGTAGAAGATGGTCCGCTCCTGGTACAGGAACCAGGGCAGGTAGCAGGCACCCAGCCCGCACAGGATGGCGCCGGCGCGCCAGTCGCGGCGCATCAGCCAGCGGTAGGCCACGTAGACCAGGGCGGCGCAGCCGGCCCACCACAGCAGGGGCGTGCCCAGGGCGAGGACCTCGCGGGCGCAGCCGCCGGAGGCGTCACAGCCGTGCTCGCCGGGCTTGTAGGACTTGTAGAAGTACGAGACCGGCCGTCCGGCGACCAGCCAGCTCCAGGGGTTGGAGTCGTAGGTGTGGCCGGAGGTGAGGTTGACGTGGAACTTGTAGACCTCCTGCTCGTAGTGCCACAGGCTGCGCAGGGAGCCGGGCAGCCAGCCCCAGGGGCCGGAGGCGCCCTCGTTCTCGGCCCAGTCGCGGTAGTAGCCGCCCTTGGTGGCGAACCAGCCGGTCCAGGAGGCGAGGTAGACCAGCAGGGCCACCGGGATCAGTGAGGTGAAGGCGGGCAGGGTGTCGCGGCGCAGGGTCGCCAGGTGGGGGCGGGTGGCTCCGGCGGTACGGCGGGCGCCGGCGTCCCAGAGGACGGTCAGCAGTCCGAAGGCGGCCAGGACGTAGAGGCCGTTCCACTTGGTGGCGCAGGCCAGGCCGAGGCAGATCCCGGCGGCCAACCGCCAGGGGCGCCAGCCCAGGCCCAGCCGGTCGGCGACCTCGGGGTCGGGTCTGGCCTCGCCGTTCTCGTCCTCCGGCAGCGCCTTGGCCAGGCGCTCTCGGCTGCGGTCGCGGTCGATCAGCAGGGCGCCGAAGGCGGCCAGCACCCAGAACATCACCACCAGGTCGAGCAGGGCGGCCCGGCTCATCACGAAGTGCAGCCCGTCCACCGCCATCAGCGCGCCGGCCAGGCAGCCGAGGGTGGTCGAGCGGAACAGTCGGCGGCCGATGCGGCAGAGCATCAGGACCGACAGGGTCCCCAGGACCGCCGTCATGAAGCGCCAGCCCAGGGGGTTGAGGCCGAACATGGCCTCCCCCAGGGCAATGATCCACTTCCCCACCGGGGGGTGGACGACGTAGGAGGCCTTGTCGGAGAGCGGGATGCTCTGGGGGTCGCCCAGGATCTGGTCGTCGGCCTTCTTCGGCCAGGTGCCCTCGTAGCCCTGCTGCCACAGGGACCAGGCGTCCTTGGCGTAGTAGGTCTCGTCGAATATCAGGGCGTGCGGGGACCCCAGGTTGTGGAACCGCAGTACGCCGGCGACCAGGGCCACCAGCAGCGGGCCCAGCCAGGCGTAGCTGCGGGCCCACAGCAAGGCCGCCGTGGGGGAGAACCCCCACCAGGAGCCCGGGTCGGGCTTCGGGAACGGAGGTACCAGTCGCTCGCGTACGCCCAGGCGTGCCGGTGTGCGATACCCGAAGCGACCCAGCCTCCGCTGCCAGGGGGGTTGGGGGTCCGGGTCGGATCCGGGCCGTACCTCGGCGGCGGTGTCACTGGTCGTCACGCCGCACATCGTAGGGAACGGGGAGGGGCCGTGGTGCCGGCGCGGGGGTTCGGCGCCCCCGCACGGTACGGTCGCCGGCCTCGTCACCGACGTTCGGACGGCCCCGGCGGCCCTGCCAAGATGGGGGCGTGACCGAACGCGAGACACCGACCACGCACGCCCCCGAACCCCACCCCGAGGGGCTGTTGGTCCTGGCCGGCACCCCGATCGGCGAGGTGGCCGACGCCCCGCCCCGGCTGGCCGGGGAACTGGCCGAGGCGGACGTGGTCGCCGCCGAGGACACCCGGCGGCTGCGGCGGCTGACCCAGGCCCTGGGGGTACGGACCGGGGGCCGGGTGGTGTCCTACTTCGAGGGCAACGAGGCCGCGCGTACCCCGGAGTTGGTGGAGGCGCTGCGTACCGGGTCGCGGGTGCTGCTGGTGACCGACGCCGGGATGCCCTCGGTGTCCGACCCCGGCTACCGGCTGGTGGCGGCGGCCGTGGAGGCAGGGGTGCGGATCACCGCCGTACCGGGTCCGTCGGCCGTGCTGACGGCGCTGGCCCTGTCCGGGCTGCCGGTGGACCGGTTCTGCTTCGAGGGGTTCCTGCCCCGCAAGCGGGGTGAGCGGCGGGCCCGGCTGGAGGAGGGCGCGGAGGAGCGGCGGACCCTGGTGTACTTCGAGTCGCCCCGGCGGCTCGCGGAGACCCTGCGGATGATGGCCGAGTCCTTCGGCCCGGAACGCAGGGCGGCGGTGTGCCGGGAGTTGACCAAGACCTACGAGGAGGTCCGGCGCGGTTCGCTGGAGGAGTTGGCGGACTGGGCGGAGCCGGGTGTGCTGGGCGAGATCACGGTGGTGGTCGAGGGCGCCGCGCGGGGTGGTCCGGTACGTCTGGAGCCGGCCGCCCTCGCCGAACGGGTCGCGGTACGGGAGGAGGCCGGGGAGCACCGCAAGGAGGCGATCGCCTCGGTGGCCCGGGAGTTGGGGCTGCCCAAGCGGGAGGTCTTCGACGCCGTGGTGGCCGCCAAGACCGGGTCCGGGAAGGGCCAGGCCGGCTAGGACGGGCCGGCTGGGGCACGGTGCGGACCGCTGGGCGGGGACGCGCGGGTTCTGGCTCCGCGCCTCGCCAGGTGGGCGCCCCGCGGGTGGTCGTAGCCGGTCGCGGTCGTTGACGCGGCGCGGCGGGCCCCCTGCCCCTGCTCCGCCCTGCGGCACAGGGCGCACGCGCTCGCCTCCTCCCCTCTCCCCCGAGGTCCGTTACGGCACCTCCCGGGGCCCGAGGGTGGGCGGCCGTAAACGCCGAAGCCTCGAACGCCGACGAGAAAAGGTCGGCGCGGAAGCCAACCGGCGGGTAAAGGGCTACCGTGAAAAGCAAAGGTTCGGGCAGTTTCACCGACCGCTGTCTCACCGGCTCGTCAAATGTCTCCCAACAAGGAGAAGGGCGGCTGCTTTTCCCCTGGTTTCGGAGTCCACTGGGAGTGAGCCCTCCGAGAAAGCCGGAAGGAGCCAGGCATGAGCGACTCCCCTTCCCCCACTCCACCGCCGACCAGGTCCACCTCCCCTCCGCTGGCGCACGAGGAGTACTCCTTCGCCTGTATGCGCTGCGGGTTCGCGTGGGAGACGGCCTACGACATCAAGCATCTGCGCGGCGTGGACGGCACCCCTCTGGTCGTCTACTACGTACAGGGGGAACGGGTGCCGTCACCCCTCACCCACCCACGGTGCGCGTTCTGTGACGGCACCAAGGTGCGGATCATGGAGGCGGGAAAGGTCTCCGCCCTCAGAAAGGCGCAGCCCTGGAGCTGATCGGAAATCGCGGGGCCGAGAACACGGGCCCCGTCATTCCGGCGGGGAAGGATCTCCACGCCCTTCCGCAACACGTGAACTCCGGGAAACGGGCCGGGAATACGGACGCCCCGATCGGGAAACCGACCGGGGCGCCTGCCGTGCGTCCGGGCACCGGTACGGCCTCCCGTCGGACGTCCGGCCCGACGCGGTGGGGGCCGGGTGGGGCGCCGTATCATCGCGCCATGTCCCGCGCGTCCACCCGTGATTCCGACCGTTCCCCGCAGCCACCCCCGTTGCCGGAGCCGCTGGCGGTGCCGGTGGCCGACTCCCACACCCACCTCGACATGCAGCGGACCGAGGTGGGCGAGGCGCTGGAGGCCGCCGAGCGGGTCGGGGTACGCACGGTGATCCAGGTGGGCTGTGACGTGGAGCGTTCCCGTTGGGCGGCGGAGGTCGCCGCCGAGTGGCCCCGGGTGTGGGCGGCGGTGGCGCTGCACCCCAACGAGGCGCCCCGGCTGGTGCACGGTACGGAGGAGTCCTGGGACGGTCCCCGGCCGGCCGGTGGGCAGGCGGCTCTGGACGAGGCGCTGGCGGAGATCGAGAAGCTGGCGGCCCTGCCCCAGGTGCGGGCGGTCGGCGAGACCGGGCTGGACTACTTCCGTACCGGTGAGGAGGGGATCGCCGCCCAGCAGCGGTCCTTCCGGGAGCACGTGGCGCTGGCCAAGCGGTACGACAAGGCGCTGGTGATCCACGACCGGGAGGCGCACGCGGACGTACTGCGGGTGCTGGAGGAGGAGGGCGCCCCGGAGCGCACCGTCTTCCACTGCTACTCCGGCGACGCGGAGATGGCCCGGGTGTGCGCGGCCCGGGGGTACTTCATGTCCTTCGCCGGCAACGTGACCTTCAAGAACGCCCAGCCGCTGCGGGACGCCCTGGCCGTGGCCCCGCCGGAACTGGTGCTGGTGGAGACCGACGCGCCCTTCCTGACACCGGCGCCCTACCGTGGCCGGCCCAACGCCCCGTACCTGATCCCGGTGACCCTGCGGGCCATGGCGGAGGTCAAGGGGATGTCGGAGGCGGAGTTGGGCACCCACGTGGCGGCCAACACCGCCCGCGCCTTCGGTTACTGAGCGGCCCGCCGCCGGACCCGGTCCCGCCAGCGGGAGACCACGTCCTCCTCGTCCAGGAGTTCCAGCCGCAGGGGCGGGCCCTCCAGGGGTTGCCGCCGGGCCTGCTCGACACGGGTGTTGATCTCCCGGACCAGCTCGCGGACCCGGCGTTCGGAGGGCGCCTCCAGGGCGGCCCGCTCCGCTTCCTGGGCGTCCCGGCGCAGTTGGAGGCTGGGCGGCAGCGCGGACAGGCCCTCGCGGGCCATCTTGCGGCGCACCCACCACAGCTCGTCGTAGGGCTGGTCGGCGTCGGGGAGGGGCTTGCCGGCTCCCGGCAGGTCGTCGAAGGCGCCGCGCTCGCCGGCCTCCCGGATCTGCCGTTCCACCCAGGACTCGAAGTCCAGGCCCGGGGGCTTGCGTTCGGTCATCAGCGCCTCCCTCGTGGTGGGGGGTTCCACGGTACCGGCCCGCTGGTGGCGGGTGAGAAACTACCGCCTGTGAACCAAGTCCCCTCCCCCGACTCCGACGCCCTGCTGGGCCCCTCCGAGGTACGTGAGCTGGCCGGCGCCCTGGGTGTGCGGCCCACCAAGCAACGTGGCCAGAACTTCGTGATCGACGCCAACACGGTGCGCCGCATCGTACGGACGGCCGAGGTGCGGCCCGAGGACGTGGTGGTGGAGGTCGGGCCGGGGCTGGGCTCGCTGACCCTGGGCCTGTTGGAGGCGGCCCGCCATGTGACGGCGGTGGAGGTCGACGACCTGTTGGCCGGGGCCCTGCCGGCCACCGTGGCGACACGGCTGCCGCACCGGGTGGACCACTTCTCGCTGGTGCACCAGGACGCGTTGCGGGTCACCGAGCTGCCCGGGCCGGCACCGACCGCCCTGGTGGCCAACCTGCCGTACAACGTGGCGGTACCGGTGCTGCTGCACATGCTGGCCACCTTCCCCACCCTCGAACGGGTCCTGGTGATGGTGCAGTCCGAGGTCGCCGACCGCCTGGCGGCCACCCCCGGTTCCAAGGTGTACGGGGTGCCCTCGGTGAAGGCCCGCTGGTACGCCGACGTACGCCGGGCCGGGGCGATCGGCCGCACGGTGTTCTGGCCGGCGCCCCGGGTGGACTCCGGGCTGGTGGCCCTGACACGTCGGGAGCCGCCGGCCACCTCCGCGTCCCGGCAGGAGGTGTTCGCCCTGGTGGACGCCGCCTTCGCGCAGCGCCGCAAGACACTGCGGGCGGCCCTGACCCAGTGGGCCGGCTCGGCGGAGGCGGCCGAGCGCGCCCTGACGGCGGCCGGGGTGTCCACCCGGGCGCGGGGAGAGGCGTTGACGGTGGAGGACTTCGCCGCCATCGCGGCACAGCGGCCGAGGGCCGGAGAGGGAGCGGCGTGAGCGTCACGGTACGGGTGCCGGCCAAGGTCAACGTCCAGCTGGCGGTGGGGGGCGCGCGCCCGGACGGCTTCCACGAGCTGGCCAACGTCTTCCTGGCGGTGGGGCTGTACGACGAGGTGACGGCCACCGAGTCCACCGCGCTGGAGGTGGTCGTCGAGGGGCGGGACGCCGACCGGGTGCCGGCCGACTCCTCCAACCTCGCCGCCCGGGCGGCCACCGCGCTGGCACACCGGCTGGGGCGGGAGCCGACGGTACGGCTGCGCCTGGTGAAGGACATCCCGGTGGCCGGGGGGATGGCCGGGGGCAGCGCGGACGCGGCCGGCGCCCTGTTGGCCTGCGACGCCCTGTGGGGTGCCGGCCTCAGCCGTACCGAACTGCTGGGGATCTGCGCCGAGTTGGGCTCGGACGTGCCGTTCAGCCTGGTCGGAGGCGCCGCCCTGGGCCGGGGTCGGGGCGAGCGACTGACCACGCTGGAGGTGGGCGGGCCCCTGCACTGGGTGTTCGCCGTCGCGGACGGTGGCCTGTCCACCCCCGAGGTGTACCGGGAGTGCGACCGGCTGCGGGACGCCTCCGGTCAGGGCGCCGGGGTGGCCGACGTCCCCGAACCCCAGGCCTCGCCCGCCCTGCTCGCGGCCCTGGCCTCCGGGGACGCTCCCGCCCTGGCGGGGCTGCTGGACAACGACCTCCAGCCGGCCGCCCTGTCCCTGCGCCCGTCCCTGCGCCGGACCCTGGAGACGGGGCGGGAGGCCGGTGCCCTGGCGGGTCTGGTGTCGGGGTCGGGGCCCACCTGCGCCTTCCTGGTCGCCGACGCGGAGGCCGGCCGGACCGTGGCGGCGGCCCTGGAGTCCTCGGGTCACTGCCGTACCGCCCGTCACACGCTGTCACCCGCCGAGGGAGCGCGTCTCCTGACCGCCCCGTCACGCTGAGGGGCACGCCCGGGGCGCGCTCCGGGGGCACCGGGCACGCGTCCGCGGGAGGACCACGGGACCGTTCCGTCACCGTCCGTGGCGTCGGCAACTCGCCCCGGAACGCGTAGCCTTGAACGACATCGTGACCGTCTGCTCGCGGGAGGCCATGCCATGACGAGTGTTCCGCTCAGTCTTCAGCGGGAGAACGAGGCCACGACACAGGACGACCTCTCGCTGCGACTGGGGAACCACGTCACGCGCTGTGACTCCTCCCTGCTGGCCACGAGCGACAGCCCGCACACCGCCCGGGGGGTACGCGAGGGCCTGGCCGACCTGCTCGGTCAGTGGCTGGCCCAACTGGAGCCCCTCCGTGCCCGGTCGGGCACCGTGTTCCTGCCCTTCGCCCTGTACGACCAGTGCTCGGGCTGGCTGAGGGTGACCTCCTTCGACAGCCGTACGGCGGTGGTGGAGGTCGGTTGGAGCGGTATCGAGGGGTGGAGCTTCCAGCCCTCGGACTTCGCGTCCACCGCCCGTGCGATGACGGACTTCGAACCCTCCCTGGGGACCGCCCTGCGCTGCGGGTTGGGGGAACTGATCGCCACGGTGCGGCAGAACCACGAGGACGTTCGGCTGGGCTTCCGCCGCCCTCGCGGCGACCCGGCCCCCGAGCGCTAGAAGCGTGTCGCTCGCCCCCGCGAGGTCCGTTCGGCCCCCGGGAGGTGAACGCGCCCTGGTGGCGTGTACCGCCGTCGGACAGCGCGAGGCGGAGGAGGCGATGCGGGCGCATCGGCGACCCAGACCGCCTTAGCGACCACACGGCGACCACACGGCGAGGTACGCGCCACCGGCGGGGGTGCCGCGCCCCGCCGTGGCTGGCGTCGTCACGAACCCCTCGGCGTCCGTCGCGGTCGCGAGAGGGCGGAGCCGGGGTTCGTCGCCCAACTCGCCCGCGCACGCCGCCACCTGGACGGGGACGCGGCTGTCAGGCGCCGGCGCCGCCACCGTGGTCAGGCCGGGGCAGTCCGGCCAGGACCATGTCGACCAGCAACTCGTAGCTGCGGTCCAGGCCCTGCGCCAACTGGAAGCCCCCGGCCGCCTCCAGCACGGCGAAGCCGTGCGCGGCGGAACGTACGCAGCGGGCCACGTGCACCGTGTCGTCCTCGTCCAGTCCGTAGCCGCGCAGGGAGTCGGTGAGGACCCGCAGCAGCCGGTCCCCCGCCTCGGCGGTGCCCGGGCGGGGCCGCTGCACCAGCGCGGCGTACCGGTGGGGGTGGTCGACCACGTAGCCACGGTAGGCCCGCATCAGCCGGCGGAGAGCCTCGTCCCTGGAGTGGCCCAGCACCGCGCCGGCCACCCGCCCGGACAGCTCGTCCAGGACCCGGACCGACAGCAGGGTGCGCAGTTCCTCCAGCCCGCCGACGTGCTTGTACAGCGAGGGTGTGGAGACCCCGGCGGCCTGGGCCACCGCCGCCAGGGTCAGCGCCTCCGGCCCCTTGCGGTCGACCAGTCCCAGGGCGTGGTCGACCACGGCGTCCCTGCTGAGTCCGGCCCTAGGCATCGGTGACCTCCGCGAGGAACGGCAGCAGGGCGTCGGCCACCCGGTCCGGGACCTGGGAGTGGGGGTAGTGGCCGGTCCCCTCGATCATGGCCACCCGGGCGCCGGCCGGAGCCGGCCCCTCGGGGACGGTACGGGCGATGCCCTCGGCCTCCTTGGCGGGGTCGGGGAAGTCCGGGTCGAGGTCGCCCATCACGATCAGGGCGGGGCGGGTCAGCCGGGACAGCGCCGCCTCGGCGTCGGCGGGCGAGGCCATGCCCATGGCGGAGGCGGCGGCCATCCGTCCGGGCTCGGCCAGGTTGTCCAGGGTCCGGCGGAGTGCCGCGTCGAAGTCGTCCGGCCGTGGGCCGGGGTTGGCGTGCCGGAGGAACCGTCCCCACATCCGGGTGCTGCGCAGGGTCATGGCGGTGGCCAGCAGGGCGATGCCCTTCAGGAAGCGGGGGTTGAGGTCGCGGACCGCGACGCGGGGCTTGCGGGTGCCGGGGCCGAGTCCGACCACGGCCCGTACCCGTGCGGGTTCCCGGTCGGCGGCGATCACCGCCGAGCCGGCCGCGAAGGAGGCGCCGACCAGGACGGCGGGGCCGCCCAGGTGCCGTACCAGGGCCAGCAGGTCCTCGGCGGTGTCGGTACGGGTGTGGCGGGGCCAGCCGGTGCTGGAGTCGCCGTGGCCGCGCAGGTCGACGGTGGCCACCCGGTAGCCGGCGTGGACGAGTCGGGGCGCCAGGTGCCGGTAGGCGGAGCGCAGGTCACCGAGTCCGGGGGCGAGGACCACCAGCGGGCCCTCGCCCTGGACGTCGTAGCCGAGGATGCCCTCGTCGCGTCGTAGGTGCTGGGTGGTGTGGGTGCTGGCCATGGTCGTCATCCCGCCTCCTGGCTGGCCGCGCTGACTATGATCCGTCACCAAAAAGCTAATGGCATTAACTTGTGGCCGTCAAGAGCCCACCCACGCTCGTGGTGCACAGGACGGCCGGTGCCCGGAGTCGGTCAGTCGGAGAGCGCCCGCTTGAGCCCCAGGTTGCTGACCGACAGCCCGCCGTCCACCGGCAGGCTGATACCGGTGATCCAGGCGGCGTCCTCGGAGGCTAGGAAGGCCACGGCGGCGGCGATGTCCTCCGGCCGGCCCACCCGACCCAGCGGATAGTGCTCGGCCGCGCGCTCCAGGGCCTCCTGCCGACCGATCCAGTTGGGGGTGTGGACGGTTCCCGGGGCCACCAGGTTCACCCGTACCCCCTGGGCGGCGTACTGGCCGGCGAGGGTGCGGGTGAAGCTCTCCAGCCCGGCCTTGGCGGCGCTGTAGGCGTGCTGGCCGAAGTCCATGGCGGCGTTCACCGAACCGATGTTGACGACCGAGCCCCTCCCCTCGGCCAGCAGCAGGTACGGCAGGGCGGCCCGGCAGCAGCGCAGCGCCCCGTACAGGGTCACGTCCAGGTTCTTCGCCCACTGCTCGTCGGTCTCCTCGATCAGCGACCCGGGGTCGGGGTCACCGTCGAAGGCGTTGTTCACCAGCAGTTCCAGGCCGCCGAGTTGGGCACCCGCCCGCCGTACCACCTCGTCCACGGCCTCCCGGTCGCGGACGTCGCAGACCTCGCCCCGGGCCCACCCCCCGTCCGCGCGGATCGTCGCCGCCACCGCCCGGGCGCTGGCCTCGTCCCGGTCGGTCACCAGGACCCTGGCCCCCTCGGCGGCCAGGCGTACCGCGATCGCCTCTCCGATGCCCCTGCCGGCACCGGTCACCAACGCCCGGTAACCCCGGAGACGGCCCACCTCCGGGGGCTCGTCCACCGTGTCCGGCGCCAACTCGCCGACGGTGAGGTCGGGTTCGGGCAGGTCGGGAACCGGAACGTCGGGGATGGCGACCGGCTCCGGCGCCACCGGTTCCGGCGCCGGTGTCGGCGCGGTGGCGACGACGGTGCCCGTGGGGTCCGTCGTACCCGGCTCGGAGGCGGGCGTGTGCTGGTGCGCGGCACTGTGGCTGGCGGCTTCCCTGTGTCCCATCCCTCGACCCTAAGGGCACCCGGCGGCTGTGCGTCCGGTTCGGGGAGACCCGGGGCCCGAACTCGCGGTGTACACCCGGCCGTTGGCCCCGGTACGGGGAACGCCCGCGACCACGGCGCCGTCCGCGAACGGGGACTAGCCTGCCGCCGTGGGGGAGAACCGGATGAGCGCGGACGCCGACCTCCAGGACTGGAGCGCCACCCGTTCCTGGGTGGAGGAGGGCCTGTCCGAGGGGGAGCGCGTCGACGGGGTCGTACGGCTGCGCGGCGGCTGGACCTCGACGATGCGCCGACTGGACGTCCGGGGCCCGACCCGGCGCCGTTCCCTCGTCCTCCGGTCGTTCGTCAGGCCCTTCTTCGTCCGGCACGCGGAGGGCCTGCTGACCCGTGAGGCGGAGGTCCTACGGTTCCTCGCGGACACCGGGGTGCCCGCGCCCACCCTGCTCGGGGTGGACCCGACGGCACGCCGGTGCACCCATCCCTCGTTGCTGATGTCCCTCCTGCCGGGGTCGGTCCGCCTGGACGACGCCGGCGCCGAGGGCCGCGCCGAGGCGCTGGCCCGGCAACTGGTCCAGCTCCACCGGCTGCCGGTGGCCGGGGACCGACGGCCCCGCGCCTACCAGGCCTGGGCCTCCCCCGAGTCGGTGGTCGTACCCGCCGGCACCGAGCGGCCGGACCTCTGGCGGCGGGCCGTCGACGTCATCCGCCAGAATCCCCCCGCCTTCCGGGGGTGCTTCCTGCACCGGGACTTCCACCCCGGCAACGTCCTGTTCACCGGTGACGCCTCCGACCCCCGGGTCAGCGGTGTCGTCGACTGGGTGGAGACCTCCTGGGGGCCGGCCGACCTGGACGTGGCCCACTGCTCCACCGCCCTCGCCCTGTTGCACGGGGTGGAGGCGGGGACGGGGTTCGCCGACCGCTACCTCGCCGCCGGCGGCGGCCTGGCCGAGGAGGACGGCGCCCACCTCCACTGGCGTGTGCTGGACGCCCTGGGCTTCGCCCCCGACGCGGAGAAGGTGGCCGTTCCCTGGCGGGAGTTGGGCCGGACCGACCTGACTCCCGAGCTGCTGTCCCACCGGCTGGAGGAGTACCTCGACCGGCTGCTGCGCAGGTACTCCTGAGCGGCTGGGGCCGGCCCCGGACCGGGGCGCTCAGTCGCGGAGCACCCGGCGGAGCGCGGCCAGTACGGCCTGGGCCCGGGGGTCGGAGGTGACCGACTTCTGGAGGGCGGCGGTGACGTAGCTGAGGGCCAGGCCGGACTCGGGGTCCGCGAAGCCCAGCGAGCCGCCCCGGCCGGGGTGGCCGAACGAGCCCGGGCCCCACATCGGCGAACCGGGGGCGTGGAGCATGTACCCCAGCCCGAAGCGGGTGTTGACCACCAGCACCCGGTCCGGGCCCTGGCTCTCCAGGGAGCGGGCCTGGGTCAGGGTGGCCGGGGTGAACAGCCGGCGCCCCCCGTCCGGCGGCGGGCCGATCAGAGCCGCGTAGAAGGCGGCCAGCGACCGCGCGGTGGTGATCCCCGCGGAGGAGGACAGACCGGCCCTGTGGTAGTGGGGGTCGTTGTCGTCGGGCAGCGGGTCGATGGCGCCGAAGGCCCTGCGGGTGAGCGACTCCGGGTCGCGGTACGCCTCCACCACGGCGGGCTTGGCCCGCACCTTGAGCCCCTGGGCGGGGCGCTGTTCGGGGGTGGGGACCGGGCCGACCCGGGCGATCCGGGGGGCCACCCGCTGGTAGGCCGCCTCGTCGGGGAACCCCAGCCACAGGTCGAGGCCGAGCGGGCGGGCCACCTCGGTGGCGAACCAGTCCCGCAGGGTGCGGCCGGTGGCCCGGCGTACGAGTTCGCCCAGCAGCCAGCCGTAGGTGTGGGGGTGGTAGCCGTGGGCCTGCCCCGGCTCCCAGAGGGGCCGTTGGGCGGCGAGGGCGGCCGGCCCGCTGACCCCGTCGATGGCCTGCTCGGGGGTGAGGGGGCGGTCCAGCACCGGCAGCCCGGCGCGGTGCGCCAGCAGGTGGCGGACCAGCAGCCGTTCCTTGCCCTGGGCCTTGAACTCCGGCCAGTAGCTGCTGACCGGGGCGTCCAGGTCCAACTGGCCGCGCTGGTGCAGCAGATGGGGCACCGCCGCCGCGACGCCCTTGGTCGCGGAGCGCACCAGTACGGCGGTGTCCTCCGCCCAGGGGGCCGGCTCCCGTCCGTGGTCCCGCTCCCCCGCCGGGTCGGTACTGCCGCCCCACAGGTCGACCACCTTGTGGCCGTCCCGGTAGACGGTCACCGCCGCGCCCAGCTCCCCGCGCTCCACGAAGTTGCTCGCGAAGGCGTCCCGTACCGGCTCGAAGCCGTCGGCCACCGTGCCCTGGACGTCCACACTCCGCTCCCGCCTGACCCGCCCTGCCACCGGGTCCGGTGACCACGGCGGCGACCTCCCCGCTCCGTCGGCTTGCCGCCTCCCCTGGGGCGGGGACGACGGCGTACCGGAACGGGGTGCCAGGAACATGGTCCTATGCCGTGCTCCGGGGCACCGCCCTGGGGTCGAATCCCCAGGGAAGCTCCAGCCGGTGGGCGGCCATCAGCTCGTGGTCGGCGAGCAGTTCGCCGGTGTCACCGTCGGCGACGATCACCCCCCGGTCCAGCACCACCGAGCGAGGGCACAGCCGCAGCGCGTACGGCAGGTCGTGGGTGACCATCAGGACCGTGACCGGCAACGCGTCGACGATCTCGGCGAGTTCACGTCGGGCCAGCGGGTCGAGGTTGGACGAGGGCTCGTCCAACACCAGGATCTCCGGCCGCATGGACAGCACGGTGGCCACCGCCACCCGCCGACGCTGGCCGAACGACAGGTGGTGGGGCGCCCGGTCGGCGTACTCCGCCATCCCGACCCGGGTCAGGGCCTCCTCCACCCGTTCCGCCAACTCGGCGCCCCGCAGGCCCGCGTTGGCCGGGCCGAAGGCCACGTCCTCCCGGACCGTCGGCATGAACAACTGGTCGTCGGGGTCCTGGAACACCACCCCCACCCGCTGCCGGACCGTCCGCAGGTGGGGTTCGGTGACCGGCGTCCCGGCGACCCGCACCGTGCCGGCGCCGGGGGTGAGGATGCCGTTGAGGTGGAGCACCAGGGTGGTCTTGCCGGCGCCGTTGGGCCCGAGCAGGGCCACCCGCTGCCCCCTGGGGACCGTGAGGTCCACTCCGAACAGGGCCTGGTGGCCGTCCGGGTAGGCGTAGGCGAGGCCGGCGACCTCCAGGGACGGCTCCCGCTCCGGTGGTTCGGCGCCACCGGTTCCGGCCCGCTCCGGTCCGCTCACCCCAGCCACCCCCACAGGCACAGCAGGGTGGCGGCCAGTGGCGGCACGGCCGAGGTCAGCCACTGACGCCGGGTGGCGCGGGCGGTGTCCCAGTGGGGCATGGCCCCCCGGTAACCACGGCTGAGCATCGCCAGGTGCACACGTTCCCCTCTCTCGTAGGCCCGCAGGAACAGGGCGGCGGCGCTCTTGGCCAGCACGCCCCAGGACCGTACGCCCCGGGCGGTGAAGCCCCTGGAGAGCCGGGCGACGCGCATCCTGCGCATCTCCTCGGTGACCACCTGGAGGTACCGCACCATGAAACCGGCGATCTCCACCAGCAGCGCGGGCAGCCTCAACGTCCGCAGGCCGCGCAGCAGTTCGGGCACCGGGGTGGTGGCCGCCAGCACCTGGGAGGCGGCCACCCCGAGGGTGCCCTTGGCGAGGATGTTCCAGGCCGCCCAGAGCCCCGGCCCGCTGAGGCTCAGCCCCCACCAGTGGACCCGGGGCCCCTCCGCCACCCAGGGCAGCAGCAGGGCGAAGGCCACGAAGGGCAGTTCGACCAGCAGTCGGCGGGCCAGCACCCGGAACGGCAGCCGGGCCGACCGCACCACCAGGGCGACCAGCAGGGCGTACCCCCCGAAGACCCAGAGCGCCTCCCTGGGGGTGGCGACCACGGCCAGGACGAAGCCCACCACCGCCACGGTCTTGCAGTGAGCCGGCAGCCGGTGCACCACCGAGTCGCCGGGGAGGTACAGGCTCAGGGGGCGGACCGGTCCGGTGAGGTCGGGTGCCCGGCGGTGCCGACGTGCCAGTGCGGTCAGGACGTCTCCCCGGTGCTCGACGACCCCGGTCCGGGCTCGGTCCGGGAGCGTCCACGCCCCAGCAGGACGAAGGCGCCGGTACCCAGGGCCAGGGTGCCACCGGCCCCCACCAGTCCGGCCAGACCACCGGAGAGGCGGTCACCGGACACGCCCTTCACCCCGTAGTCGGCCAGGAGGGAGTCGGCCGCCGCGTGGTCCTCCTCCTTGTCGGCGATGCCCTGGTCGGCGGCCACCTTCTCCAGCCCGTCGGGGTGCGCGGAGGCGTAGAAGCTGAGCACTCCCGCACACAGCAGGGTGGCCCCCAGCCCGACCAGCCACACCGACCGGAGCCCCCCGGGGTGGTGCGCCGGCCCCGGGGGGACGGTGGTCGCCCGCTCGTCCCGTACCGGCTCGGCGGCGGCCGGTGCCGGCCCCTGCCCCGGGGTGGCGGGGGTGACCGTGTGGCGGGTGAGGGAGGGGCGCGGGCCCCGGGCCGCGTACACCAGGTCGGGCCGTACGCTCAGCACCGCCCCGACGGTGAGGGTGGTGATGACGGCCTCCCCCAGGCCGATCAGCAGGTGCACCCCGACCATGGCGGTGAACACCTTGCCCAGGGACACCTCCGCGGTGCCCCCCAGGGCGTACACGCCGGTGAAGGCGACGGCGGAGACCGGGACCGACAGGAACGCGGCGAGGAAGGTCGCGCCCAGTACGGAGGCCCGGCCGGCCGGCAGCACCCCGGAGAGCAGCCGGAAGGTGGCGTAGGCGACCAGCACGGTGACCACCCCCATCAGGGAGATGTTCACCCCCAGCGCGGTCAGCCCGCCGTCGGCGAACAGCAGCCCCTGCACCAGCAGCACCACCGCCACACAGAGCACCCCGGTGGCCGGGCCGACCAGTACGGCGGCCAGGGCACCGCCCAGCAGATGGCCGCTGGTACCACCGGCGACCGGGAAGTTGAGCATCTGCACCGCGAACACGAAGGCGGCCACCAGGCCGGCCAACGGGGCCGCGCGGTCGCGGAGTTCGAAGCGCGCGCCGCGCAACGCGCCCGCTACGGCGCCGGCCGCCACGACTCCGGCGGCCACGGACACCGGGGCGTTGATGAATCCATCGGGAACATGCACGGGCGCATCCCTCGCGGTCGATGAACTGTTCGACTGGTCGAGGATAGGCTCTACCTGCCAATGACTCGCAAGAGCGCAAAGTTGTCAACAGAGGCGCGCACACCCCCGGCACGACCCGGGTACGCCCCTCCCCGCGAGCCTGACCACGGCGTACGTCGTCACCACGCCGGGCCTCCACCTCGGTACCGCGCCAGCACACCGCTCGCCCCACTCCCCCGCGCGCACCGCCACCTGAGGGGCCCCGGGCGAGCAGGTCGCCGCCGGGCTACGGACCCGCGCACCAGCGCCCCGCCGTACGCGGCCCCCGGACGGGCGGACAAGCCCCTCCGGCAGCCCACCGGGGGTCCACCGGCCTTCCGATCCGCACCCCGGGCGGACCCCACTCTGGGCGGCCCCGCGTCGGGGTACGACGCCGCGCGCCCACCCACGGCGGAGGGCCCGCCCCCGGCCGGAAACCGGGGTGCGGGCCCTCCAGGACATGTCGGAGTACGCGGGGTCAGCGCCCCGAGGTCCGTTCCAACCTCCGGTCGTCCACCGCGCCCGGGGCCTGCTCCGGCTCCAGGTGCTGACGCAGCTTCTCGCCCTCCACGTCCACGTTGGGCAACGCCCGGTCCAGCCAACGGGGCAGCCACCAGGCCTTCTCCCCGAGCAGGGCCAGTACGGCCGGCACCACGGCCATCCGCACCAGGAAGGCGTCCAGCAGGATGGCCACCGCGAGGCCGAAGCCCATCATCTTGATCATGGGCTCCGAGGCGCCGATGAACCCGGCGAAGACGCTGATCATGATGATCGCGGCGGCCGTGACCACCCGGGCTCCCAGCTTGAAGCCCGAGGTGATGGCCTCGTCCGGGGACTCCCCGTGGACATGGGCCTCCCTCATGCGGGTGACCAGGAAGACCTCGTAGTCCATGGCCAGGCCGAAGATCACGCCCACCATGAAGATCGGCATCAGGCTCATGATCGGCCCGGTCTGCTCCACGCCGATGAGGTTGGCCAGCCAGCCCCACTGGAAGACCGCGACCACCGTGCCCAGCGCGGCGAGCACCGAGAACAGGAAGCCCAGGGCCGCCTTCACCGGCACCAGCACCGAACGGAACACCAGGATCAGCAGGAGGAAGGCGAGTCCGACCACCAGGGCCAGGTAGGGAGCCAGGGCGTCGTTCAGCTGTACCGAGAAGTCCACACCGGCGGCGGTCATGCCGCCCACCCGCACCTCGGCGCCGGTGTCCGAACGGAGCTTGTCGGCACGGTCCCGGATGTCGTGGACGATGTCCTCGGTCTCGGCGTCCCCCGGGCCGGTCTTGGGGATGACCGGGATGGTGGCCGCGTCGCGGTTCTTGTTGAACTGCGCCGGGGGCACCTGGGCGACCCCCTTGACCCGCTTCACGGTCTGGGTGACCTGCTCGGTGGCCCGCTGGGGGTTCTCGCTGTCCTTGAGGTCCAGCACCACCAGCAGAGGGCCGTTGACCCCGGGGCCGAAGTTCTTCGACACCAGGTCGTAGGCCTTGCGCTGGGTGGTGTCCTCGGGCTGGCTGCCCTCGTCCGGCAGGCCCAGGGTCATGCTGGCGACCGGAACCGCCAGGACGCCCAGCGACAGGACGGCGGTCACCAGCACCATGATCGGGCGCCGGAGCACGAAGCCGGCCCAGCGCTCGCCCGCGCCCCGCTTGGAGTGGGAGTCCGTGGCCGGCACCCCGGTCTCGGGGTTGGCCTTGCGTACCCGGCGTCCGAAGATGCGCTTGCCGACCAGCCCCAGGGCGGCGGGCACCAGGGTGATGGCCACCAGTACCGCGATCACCACGGTGCCGGCCGCTGCCAGACCCATCTTGGTCAGCAGCGGGATGTTGACCACGGCGAGGCCGGTCAGGGCGATGACGACGGTCAGGCCGGCGAACACCACGGCCGACCCGGCCGTACCCACGGCACGTCCGACGGCCTCCTCGTGGTCCCGGCCCTCCTGGAGTTCGGCGCGGTAGCGGGAGGCGATGAACAGGGCGTAGTCGATACCGACCGCCAGCCCGATCATCATCGCCAGGGTGTTGGTGATGGCGGACAGGCCCAGGGTGGCGCCGAGGGCGGTGATGCACATGACACCGATTCCGACGCCGACCAGGGCGGTGATCAGCGGCAGACCGGCGGCCACCAGGGAGCCGAAGGTGATGATGAGGACCACGGCCGCCACGGCGATGCCGATGATCTCACCGTGGCCCATGTCGGGCTCGGCGAACAGGGCGTCACCGCCGGTCTCGACGGTCAGCCCGGCCTTCCGCCCGCTCTCCGCGGCGTCCTTGATCTGGTCCCGGGTGCTGTCCTCCAGCTCGTTGCCGGGCACCTTGTAGGTGACCTGGGCGTAGGCGGTACGACCGTCCTTGCTGATGGTCTTGCCCTGGTAGGGGTCGGCGATGTTCGCCGTCTCCTTGCCCTTGAGCTGGCCGAGGGTGTCGCGCACCGCCTCCTTGTTGTCGGTGGCGGTGATCTTCTGCCCGTCGGGAGCCTGGAAGACGATGCGCGCGGTGCCGCCGTCGGAGGCGGCGCCCGGGAAGCGTTCGTCGAGCAGGTCGAAGACCTCCTGCGACTCGGTGCCGGGCAACGTGAACTCGTCGTCGGGTGGGGTGGATGCGGTCGATGCGCCGACTCCGGCCCCGATCAACAGCGCCACCCAGGCAAGGGCGACGATGATGCGTCGTCGGAACGCGAGTCGGCCAAGCCTGTAGAGAAACGTGGCCACGTCTGTGAGTCTCCGGTCTCCGAGGTGCGGGGGTACGGGAGTGGACGCACCCAGCGGGATCCGACGACGGGCGGCAGCTCTCGCAAGGTGGCGTCACTCCATGTCAAATGACGCCAGCTTGTGGGAATCTGGATGACAAGCGCGCCGCAACGTGAGTCAGATCACAAGTTGCCGCCTGAGGCGTCCGCACCAAGCATGGTACGCGTGACGAAAGCACCAGGAGAGGCGAAGCAGGCGAAGCGGCATACACCACCCGAAACCTTCCGGTTCCAGCACCAACGGCCACCGGGGAAGGCGACGGCCGGGGCGGTGCGGAGGTGACCCCTCCCACCAGCCGACCGAACCGCACCGGTTCCGCCCCGGACGCCGAGGGCGACCGCGCGCCGGGCCCGGCCGACGGCGGCGCCTACCTGCGCTTCCCCCACCTCCACGGCGACCTGCTGTGCTTCGCCTCCGAGGACGACCTGTGGGTGGCCCCCCTGCCCGAGGAGGGGGACGAACCCGGCCGGGCCTGGCGGCTGACCGTGGACCGCACCCGGATCGGGCACCCCCGGTTCTCCCCGGACGGCACCCGGGTCGCCTTCACCACCTGGCGCAGCCTCGACCCGGAGATCCACCTCGCCCCGGTGGAGGGCGGGCCGGCGGTACGGCTGAGCTACTGGGGCTCGCCGGACACCCGGGTGTGCGGCTGGACCCCGCCGGACGCCGAGGACCGGGCCGACATCCTGGCCGTCAGCTCGCACGGCCAGCCCTTCTCGTACTTCAGCTGGGCCTACCGGGTCGCCCCCGAGGGTGGCCCGGGGACCCGGCTGCCCTGGGGGCCCTGCTCGGGGGTGGCGATGCGGGAGGTGGACGGCCGGCGTCGCACCCTGCTGCTGACCGGTACGCCCCCGCACGAGCCGGCGGGCTGGAAGCGCTACCGGGGCGGCGCCATCGGGCGGCTGTGGCTGGACGGCGAACGGCTGCTGCCCGGCCTGTACGGACACCTGGACTGTCCGATGCTGGTGGCCGGACGCGTCGCCTTCCTCTCCGACCACGAGGGGGTGGGCAACCTCTACTCCTGCCGTACGGACGGTACCGACCTGCGCCGGCACACCGACCACGCCGACTTCTACGCCCGCCACGCGGCCACCGACGGCCACCGCGTCGTCTACCAGTGCGCCGGCGACCTGTGGCTGGTCGAGGACCTGTCCCCCACGGCCGTGCCGCGCAGGCTGCGGGTACGGCTGGGCGGCCCCCGGGCCGGGCGGCGGCGCTACCAGGTGCCGGCCGCCAACCACCTGGACTCCCTGGCCGTGGACACCACCGGCCGGGCCAGCGCGGTCTGCGTACGGGGCAGCCTCTACTGGCTCACCCACCGGGACGGGCCGTCACGCACCATCGCCGACACCCCCGGCGTACGGGTACGGCTGCCGGAGATGCTGGGGGACACCGGACGGATCGCCTACCTCACCGACGCCGAGGGCGAGGACGCCATCGAGGTGGCCTACCTCCCCCGCGCCTCGGGCCCGGGAACGCCCCGGCGGCTGGCGGCCGGACGGCTGGGCAGGGCACGGGAGTTGGTGGCCTCCCCGGACGGCCGCACCCTGGCGGTGGCCTCCCACGACGGGCGGCTGCTGCTGGTGGACGCCTCCGAGGAGGGCGAGGGGGAGGTCAGCGAGCTGATCGACTCGGTGAACGGCCCGGTGCACGACCTGGCGTTCTCCCCCGACTCCCAGTGGCTGGCCTGGGCCCACCCCGGAGTGGGTCGCTCGCTGAGCCAGATCAAGATCGCGAAGCTGAGCGACCCGCGCACGGCGGAGGGCGCCGCCTGTTCCTCCGTCCTGGACGTGACCAACGGCCGGTTCGAGGACGAGCAGCCGGTGTTCACCCAGGACGGCCGCTACCTGGCGTTCCTGTCCTGGCGCGGCTTCGACCCGGTGTACGACGTCCACACCGGCGACCTGTCCTTCCCCCTGGGCTGCCGGCCCTACCTGGTACCGCTGTCCTCGGCCACCCACTCCCCGTTCGCGCTGTCGGCCGAGGGCCGGCCGGCGGCGGGCGGGCTGGACCCGGACGACTCCGGTGGGGAGTACGGCATGGTGCTGGTGGAGGCGGAGGGGCTGGAGAACCGGGTCACCCCCTTCCCGGTCGCCGCCTCCAAGTACTCGGCCCTGCGCCCGGTGAGCGGGGGCGGACTGATCTGGCTGCGGTACCCGATCTCGGGCGCGCTCGGGGAGACCTTCGTCAACCCGGCCGACACCTCCGGCCGGCCCACCCTGGAGCACTTCGACCTCACCCGGGCCAAACGGACCGAACTCACCTCCGGGGTCGACTGGTTCGCGGTGAGCGGCGACGGCAGCCGGCTGGTGGTCAACGACGCCGGCAGTCTGCGGGTGGTCCCCGCCGACGAGCTGGCCGACCTGGACACCACCACCTCCATCGACCTGCGCCGCATCCAGCACGAGGTGGACCCGGCCGCCGAGTGGCGCCAGTCCTACGAGGAGGCCGGACGCCTGATCCGCGCCTACTTCTGGGACCCGGGCATGTGCGGGATCGACTGGGCGGCCGTACTGGACCAGTACCGCCCCCTGGTCGAACGGGTCGCCTCCCCCGAGGAGTTCGCCGACCTGCTGCGCGAGGTACTGGGCGAACTCGGCACCTCGCACGCCTACGTCACCCCGGCCCGGCGCAACGAGGGCCCGCCCCACTACCAGCGGGCGATCGGCCTGCTGGGCGCCGACCTCGACCGCGCCCCGGAGGGCTGGCGGCTGACCCGGGTGCTCCCCGGCAACTCCTCGGACTCCAAGGCCCGTTCGCCCCTGGCCGGTACCGGGGTGCGCGAGGGGGCCCTGCTCACCCACGTCGACGGCCGCCCGGTGGACCCGGTGGCCGGACCCGGTCCGCTGCTGGCCGGGGCGGCGGCCACCACCGTGGAACTGACCTTCGCCGGCGAACCGGACGCCGAGGGACGCCGCCCACCCCGAAGGGTGGCGGTGGTGCCGCTGGTGGACGAACGCCCCCTGCGGTACCAGGACTGGGTGGCCTCCCGCCGCGAGGTGGTGCGGGAACTGAGCGGGGGCCGCTGCGGCTACCTCCACATCCCCGACATGGGCGGCTCGGGGTGGGCCCAGTTCAACCGCGACCTGCGGATGGAGGTGTCCCGTCCGGCACTGATCGTCGACGTACGGGGCAACGCCGGCGGCCACATCAGCGAGTTGGTGATCGAGAAGCTGACCCGGACCATCCTGGGCTGGGACCTCACCCGCAACGCCCAGCCGGTCTCGTACGCCAGCAACGCCCCCCGGGGTCCGGTGGTGGCACTGGCCGACGAGGCCACCTCCTCGGACGGTGACATGATCACCGCCGCCTTCCAGCTGCTGGGGCTGGGGCCGGTGGTGGGCACCCGTACCTGGGGCGGCGTGGTCGGGGTGACCGGGCGGCACCGGCTGGGCGACGGTTCGGTGATCACGGTGCCGATGAACGCCGCCTGGTTCGACGCCTACGGCTGGAGTGTGGAGAACGAGGGGGTCAGCCCCGACCTGGAGGCCCTGCGCGGCCCCCTGGACTGGGCCGAGGGCCGCTACACGGTGCTGTCGGAGGCGGTACGCACCGTGCTCGGGCTCCTGGAACGCCATCCGGCGTCCACTCCTCCCGACTACAGCAAGGTGCCCGACCGCCGACGCCCCCGACTGCCGCCGCGCTGACCGGAGTTGGGCCAGGCGTTCCGGGGCGGAAAGCGGGACCGTAAAGCCCGGAATGCGGATGTTTTTCCCACATGCCAGGCTTGACGGGTCCAACCCACTCACGCACCCCTGGGAGACAGTCATGGGCCTCGGAGACAAGTTCAACGAGAAGAAGGAAGAGCTGAAGAACCGCGCACAGGAGCAGATGGGCGGCGGCGACCGGGACGACGACCAGCGGCGCGAGCAGAGGGAGCAGCGGGACGTCGGCCAGGGTGGCGAGATGGGCCAGGAGCAGGGCTCCCAGGACATGCGCCGTCAGGGCATGGACCAGGGCGGCGGCATGGGCGGAAGCGGTACCAGCGGTGACATGGGTGGCCGGTCCGACCGGGGCGGCATGGGTGGAAGCGGCTCGGGCGGCGGCTCCGGTGACATGGGCCAGTCCGACCGGGGCGGCATGAGCGGCGGCTCCGGCGACATGACCCGCGAGCAGCGCGAGATGGGCGACAGCGGCATGGCGGACGACATGGGCGGCCAGTCCGACCGGGACCGGCGCTCCGGCTCCGACGACCCGCAACGCTCCCGCCGAGGAAACATGGACGGGATGGACGAGGGGGACGACCGCCGAGGAGCCTGAGGACGCTCAAGCGATCCGGGCGGGAACGCGCCTCCCCCTCACACCGGGGGCACGCGTCCCCGCCCGTCGCCGTCCCCCGGGCCCGCTCAGCGCGCGGGGCCCGCCGTCCGGTCGGCCTCGTCGGCCGCTCCCCCGGCGCCCACCAGGCCGGTACGCACCCCCTGGGCGCGCAGCCGTGGCTCAAAGTTCCGCATCCTCCCCTTGCCGACCAGGGTGATCAGTGAGGGCAGGTAGGGGCGGACGCCCTGCATCCCCCGCAGCCACCACTGTCCGTAGACATGGGCCGACCTGCGGTGGACGCCGTCCACCAGCCGGTCCACCGAGGGCCCCAGCGGATAGGTCTTGTTGGCCGGCCAGGGAAGCTGCTGCCGCAGGTCCCGCATCACCTCGTCCTCGTCGGCCCCGCGCACCATGTCGGTGTCGGTCCAGCTGAGGTAGCCGACACCGACCCGTACGCCCTTGTGCGCGACCTCGGCCCGCAGGCAGTGGGCGAAGGCCTCGGTACCGGACTTGGAGGCGCAGTAGGCGCTCATCATCGGCGCCGGGGTCATCGCCGCCAGGGAGGCGATCTGGAGGAAGTACCCCCGGGAGTCGACCAGTTGGGGCAGGAAGGCCCGGGCGGTGACCGCGCCGCCGATGAGGTTGACCTCGATCACCCGGCGCCAGGAGTCGGGGTCCGAGTCGATCAGCGGCCCGCCGGTGGCCACCCCGGCGTTGGCGACCACCACGTCCACCCGGCCGAACCGCTCCTTCACCCCGGCCGCCACCTCGGCCATCCGGTCCGCGTCGGTGACGTCCGCGAACCAGTGGTCGGAGTCGGTGTCCAGGGCCGCGCTCACCTCCTTCAACGCCTCCCGCTCCAGCCCCACCAGGGCGATGCGGGCGCCCCGGGCGGCCAGCTTGCGGGCCAGCAACTCACCCACTCCCCGGGCCGCACCGGTCACCACCACGACCTGTCCGTCCAGCGTGCGTACGGTCATGCCGCGTCCCCCTCCACCGTGCTGGTCGCCTCCGCCGCGTCGGCTTCCCCGGGCGACAGGTACCGCCGCGCCAGGTCCACCAGCGCCTCGGTGACGGTGTCCGGTTCCTCCGTGGGCGTCATGTGGCCGCGCCCCGGCATCAGTTGGAGCCCGCCCTCGCAGCGCGGCAGCCAGTCGGCCAGCTCCGCCCCGTGCCGCTGCGGGGTCAGCTTGTCCGAGGTGCCGAACAACACCCGGGTGGGCTGGGTCAGATGGGGCACCTCCGCCGAGAGGTCCAGCCGGTTGAGCACCCGACCCCAGGCCGCGCGGGACCTGCGGTCGGTGGCCTGCACCACGGTGGCCGAGGCCCGCGCCTGCTCCCGGGTGGAGTCCGGGCCCATGATCGCGTACTTCAGCACGGCCTGGCTGACCGGAGTGACCGGGCCCATCGGCAGGCTGGAGTTCAGCAGCCTCCGTTGCAGCCAGGTACGCAGCCGGGGCCGGCCGAAGGGCACCACGGTGGCCTGCCCGACCAGCCGGTGCGCCCCGGTGCTGCACAGCATCAGGGCGGCGGCGTGCTCGGTGAACTGGGGCCGGCGGGCGGCGGCCATCAGGGTCATCGCGCCCATGGAGTGGCCGCCGAGGACCACCCGCTCACCCTCGTCGAGGGCGGCGTCCAGCACCGCGCACAGGTCGTCGGCCAGCACCGAGCTGCCGTACAGCCCGGAGTCGGGCAGGGGTGAACGGCCGTGACCCCGCTGGTCGTAGGCCACCACCCGGTGCCCCCGCGCGACCAGGTCCCGGATGACCGGCGCCCAGAACACCGTGGAGCAGCACCAGCCGTGCACCAGCACCACGGTGGGGTCGCCCTTGCGGCCGTGGGTCTGGACGTACAGCCGGGAGCCGTCGGCGGAGGTCGCCGTCAGCTCACCGGCCGGTACGGGTGGGGCGTACCGTCCCCGCAGCCTGCCGCCGTGTCCGCTCATACCGCCACCTCACTGTGCTCGCCGTGGTCCGCCGCCCTCGGGCGGGGTCGTTCCTGTCGCAACACCTCGTACTCCTCCAGGTCCACCTGCCGGGTGGCCCGCCGGAACTCGGCGGTGGTACCGGGCCAGACCGTGGTGTTGCGGCCGTTGGCGTCCAGGTACCAGCTGTCGCAGCCACCTGTGTTCCACACGGTGCGCTGCATCCGCCGCTGCACGTGGTCGTTCCAGCGGTCGACCGCTCCCCTGCGGGGGCTGAGCGCCACCCGGCCGCCCAGGGCGTCCAGTTGCCGCACGTAGTCGACCAGGTAGTTCAGCTGGGACTCGATCATCAGGATCATCGAGCTGTTGCCCAGGCCGGTGTTGGGGCCGATCACGGTGAGGAAGTTGGGGAAGTCGGCGGCGGTGCAGCCACGCAGCGCCTCCATGCCGTCCCGCCACTCCTCGGCCAGCGTCCGGCCGCTGGCGCCCTTGACCCGCTGGGCGATCGGCATGTCGGTGACGTGGAAGCCGGTGCCGAAGACGATCGCGTCCGCCTCGACCTCGGTACCGTCCGAGGCGACCAGGGTGTTGCCCCGCACCTCCCTCAGCCCGGAGGCGACCAGGTCCACGTTGGGCCGTGCCAGGGCCGGGTAGTAGCTGTTGGACAGCAGGATGCGCTTGCATCCGATGCGGTAGTCGGGGGTCAACCGCCGCCGCAGTTCCGGGTCCTTGACGGCCCGCCGCATGTGGGCCAGGGCCAGCTTCTCGGTGAGGCCCAGCTGTCCGGGGTGCTTGGTGAACGCCCCGACCTGGAGTTCCCGGATGCCCCACAGCAGCCCCCGCCGCAGCGAGCGGGTCACCGGCAGGTTGCGGTGCAGCCAGCGTTCGGCACCGCTGATCTCCCGGTCCATGCGGGGCATCACCCATGCCGGGGTGCGCTGGAAGAGGGTCAGCCGGCCGACCTGGGGCTGGATGGCGGGGACGATCTGGATGGCGGACGCCCCGGTGCCGATGACGGCGACCCGCTTGCCGGTCGGGTCGAAGTCGTGGTCCCACTGGGCGGAGTGGAAGACCTGGCCGGTGAACCCGTCCAGTCCGGGAATGTCGGGGACCTTGGGGTCGGACAGCGGTCCGGTGGCGGACACCACCACGTCGGCGAGGACGGTGCCCTGGGAGGTCTCCACCACCCAGCGCAGTTCCTCGGTGTCCCAGGTGAGTTGGGTGACCTCGTGGCGCAGGCGGATGTGCGGGCGCAGCCCGAAGGTGTCGGCGACCCGTTCCAGGTAGGCGCGGATGTGTTCCTGGCCGGAGAAGTTGCGGGGCCAGTCGGGGTTGGGTGCGAAGGAGAAGGAGTACAGGTGGGAGGGCACGTCGCAGGCACAGCCGGGGTAGCTGTTGTCCCGCCAGGTGCCGCCGACCGAGTCGCGCCGTTCCAGGACCACGAAGTCGGTCACGCCCGCGCGCCGTAGCCGAACGGCCGCGCCCAGTCCCCCGAAGCCGGATCCGATCACCGCCACGCGCACATGTTCGTGTTCGGCCATCTCGCACCTCCCGATTCACCCATCGCGCCAGCATTCACTGGCACAATGAGGAGGGTAGGTCAAGCCCATACTGATCGGTAGGGGTCACGCGGAAGAAAGTTACCGGCGGTTTAACGGCCGGCCCCGCGAAACCACCCGCCACCGCCCACCACCCGTACCGCGACCACCGCTCACCCCGCCCAACTCCCCCGCCCCCAGGGGTGGTTGACCGACCCCGCCGGCGGCCCCCGATCTGGGCACCGACCTCCTTCCCCGCTCCAGGCGACCCCCTCGAAGCGGTCACATAGTGTGGGCCCCGTGGCCGACAAGGAATCGCGTGACCGGGCGGACGCCCCTCGACGGGGGCGGGGCCCCGTCGACCCACCGGAACCGGCCGGAGCCGACGCCCCTCCCGCCCACCCGGAGTACCGGGCCGAGGAACTGGCCGCCAAGGCCGGCATCACCACCCGGACCCTGCGCTTCTACCGCGAACGCAGACTGCTGCCGCCACCCCGCCGGCAGGGCCGCATCGCCTGGTACGACGACCGCCACCTGTCCCGGCTGCGCACCATCACCACCCTGCTGGAACGCGGCCACACCCTCGGCGGCATCGCGGACCTGATCGGGGCCTTCGAGGAGGGCCGCGACTCCCGGGGAGCCGCCCAACTGCTGGGCCTGGAACCGACGGTCGACGTGCCCTTCTCCGAGGAGACCGAGGTACGCCTCAGCCCCGAGACCCTGGCCGAGTACTACGAGGACTCCGTCACCCCGGAGAACCTCACCGCCGCCCTGGAGATCGGCTACATCTCCGTGGACGGTGAGGAGTTCGTCCACGTCAGCCGCCGTCTGCTGGAGGCCTCGGCCGCCCTGGTACGCGAGGGGCTGCCCCTGGGAGCGGTGTTGGACGCCGGCCGCGAGGTGCGGGCCCACGCCGACGCCATCGCCGACGCACTGACCCGCGTCACCCGCGAACACCTGCTGCCGCCGCAGCTCACCCCGGAGAACGCCGAGGCGGTCGCCGAGTCCCTGGAACGCCTGCGCCCCCTGGCCAAGCAGGTACTGGAGGCCGAGGTGTCCCTCGCCCTGGACCGTCGGGTACGCGGCGAACTGGACCGACTGGGCGCGTCACCCCCCGACCCACCCCACGAGCCGGACTGACCCCCGACCGACGGGGACACCCCCAGGACCTCAGCCCTCGAAAGCCACCGTCACCGGCGCGTGGTCACTCCACCGATCAGCATGACTGGCGGCCCGCTCCACCTGCGCCTTGACCGCCCGCCCCGCCAACCCCGGCGACGCCACCTGGTAGTCGATCCGCCAGCCCGAGTCGTTGTCGAAAGCCCGCCCCCGATAGGACCACCACCGGACCGACTGGGCGCGTCACCCCCCGACCCACCCCACGAGCCGGACTGACCCCCGACCGACGGGGACACCCCCAGGCCCTCAACCCTCGAAAGCCACCGTCACCGGCGCGTGGTCACTCCACCGATCAGCATGACTGGCGGCCCGCTCCACCTGCGCCTTGACCGCCCGCCCCGCCAACCCCGGCGACGCCACCTGGTAGTCGATCCGCCAGCCCGAGTCGTTGTCGAAAGCCCGCCCCCGATAGGACCACCAGCTGTAGGGTCCCTCCACGTCGGGGTGCAGGGCACGGACCACGTCCACGTAGCCGGCCTCGTCGAACACCGAGGTCATCCACTGCCGCTCCTCGGGCAGGAAGCCCGAGGACTTCCGGTTGCCGCGCCAGTTCTTCAGGTCCGCCTCGCGGTGGGCGATGTTCCAGTCGCCGCACACCAGCACCTCGCGCCCCGACTCGGCGGCCCGCTGGCGCAGTTGGACCAGGTAGGGGAGGAAGCCGGCCATGAAGCGCTCCTTCTCCTCCTGCCGTTCGGTGCCGACCTCGCCCGAGGGAAGGTAGAGGCTGGCCACCGTAAGGCCGGGCAGGTCCACCTCCAGGTAGCGCCCCGACTCCTCGAACTCCGGCACGCCGAACCCCACTTGCACCCGCTCCGGCTCCCTGCGGGTGAGCACCGCCACCCCGGCCCGCCCCTTGAGGGAGGAGGGGGCGTAGAACGGGTACCAGCCCTCCGGCTCCCGTACCTCCCCGGTGAGCTGGTGGGACTCGGCACGCACCTCCTGGAGGCAGACCACGTCCGCTTCGGTGGTCGCCAACCACTCCAGGTAGCCCTTCTTGGCGGCGGCCCGCAGACCGTTCACGTTGACCGTCGTCACAGTGCGCATTCCGGCACCCTATCGACCTCCCCGGGCGGTCCCGTACCAGCCGTCCGTACCATGCCGATATGCGGATATCCCCGGTTCCCTACGACCACCCCGACGCCATCGCCCTGGACGAGTTGGTGCAGCGGGAGTACGTAGAACGCTACGGAGACGTCGACCTCACCCCCCTGGACCCCGCGATGTTCGTCCCCCCGCGAGGGCTGTACCTGCTGGTCCGCGACGAGGGACGCCCGGTCGCCACCGGCGGCTGGCGGGTCATCGAGGACGAGGCGGAGGGGTACTCCCCCGGAGACGCCGAGATCAAGCGGATGTTCGTCACCGCCGAGGCACGGGGGCGGGGGCTGGCCCGGCGACTGCTGGCCGCGCTGGAGGAGGACGCCCGCCGGGCCGGCCGTACCCGCATGGTGCTGGAGACCGGGCTGGAGCAACCCGAGGCGATCGCGCTGTACGAGTCCAGCGGCTACCAACCCACCAAGCCCTTCGGCTTCTACCGCGACTACGAGGACAGCCGCCACTACGCCAAGCCCCTGTGACCCCGGCGGCCCCGCGCGCCACTGAGTCCGGCCCGCCCGGCCGGTAGGCACCCCCGGCCGGAGACATAAGTCCCCCCGACCGCACGGATGGGCACCCCGGATAGGGCGCACTGCCGATGTACGGCGCCCCGCTCAGCCCCAGCCTTGCTCCCGGTTCCGACGAACGGGCGGGGGCGCCGCCGCCCCCGCGAAGGGGGCGGCGATGGGTGGGGCGACACGTCAGGTACTGGCCGACCGGACGGCCCGGCTCCTGCTGGGCGCGGTACTGGTGTCCGGCTTCGGCAGTTCCGCCATGGCCCTGGTCGCCGGAGTGTGGGCGAAGTCCCTCACCGGCTCCAGCTCGCTCGCCGCCCTGGCCACCTTCTGCGTCTGGGCACCCCTGCTCGTCGGGCCCTGGCTGGGCGCCCTCGCCGACCGCCAGCGTCGCCGCGCCCTGCTGATCCGGGTCCACCTCGCCCTGGCCCTGCTACTGCCCACCCTGTGCCTGGTGACCTCCGGCGCCTGGACACCCCTGCTGCTGCTCGTCCTGCTGGTGTACGGCTGCGCCTCGGTCCTGACCGACTCCGCCGAGGCCGCACTGGTGGCCCAGGCCGTACCGTCCGCGCTGCGCGGCCACTTCAACGGGCTGCGACTCACCGCCAACGAGGGCATGAAGGTCCTCGCCCCGGTCGTCGGCGCCCAGTTGTTCGTCCGGTTCGGCGGCCACGCGGTCGCCCTGCTGGACGCGGCCACCTTCGCCCTGGCCACCCTCGCCTTCGCCCTCATCCGGGACACCGAACCCACCCCCGCCCCCGAACGGCGCCCCTGGACGGCCCAGGCGACCGAGGGGGCACGGGAGTTGTGGCGCCACCCGGCGCCGCGCCGCCTGGTCACGGTCGCCGCCGTCACCCTGTTCCTCGCCGGCGTCAACGGCGCCGCCGTGTACGCCGTGATCGACGAGGGGCTGGGCCGCCGCCCCGAGTTCGCCGGCACCCTCTACGCGGTCCAGGGCGCCGGTTCGGCACTCAGTGGAACGCTGGCCGGGCCCCTGCTGCGACGGCTGCCGGAACACCTCTTCGCCGGCGCCGGAACGGTCACCTTCACCGTCGGCGTACTGCTACGTACGACCCCCTCCGTCGACCTCGCCCTCTGGGGCAGCGCCCTGGTCGGGCTGGGGCTGCCCTGCGCGCTGGTCGCCGCCCTCACCGCCGTGCAACGGGAGGTGCCCGAGCCCCTGTTGGGGCGGGCCTCGGCCACGGCCGGCTCCCTGGTCTTCGCCCCCAACGCCCTCGCCCTGGGGGCGGGCGCCGCCCTGCTGGGCGCGGTCGGCCACCGCCCGCTGCTGTGGGGGGCCAGTGCGCTGACCCTGCTCGCCCTCCCGTTCTGCCTCCATGGATCCGTCCACCGTGGCAGGGGCGTCCACGCAGGCCAGGATGGCGGCGCTCACCAAACTTGAGCATCAGCTTGTCAACTTTCCGGCCAGGAGGTATATAAGAAGGCACAGGGCATCGCACCAACCGCGCTACGGAAGGAGATGACGGTGATGCTTATGCGTACGGACCCGTTCCGGGAGATCGACCGCCTCACCCAGCAGGTCTTCGGCCCCCAGGCGGGCGCCCCCGGTATGCCCATGGACGCCTACCGCGACGGGGACGCCTTCGTGATCCACCTGGACCTGCCAGGCGTGGACCCGGACAGCGTGGACATCGACGTCGAGCGGAACGTGCTCACCATCAAGGCCGAGCGCCGCTCCCCCGCCCCCGAGAGCGCGGAGCGTGTCGCCAACGAACGCCCCGTCGGACAGTTCACCCGCCGCGTCTTCCTCGGCGACACCCTCGACACCGAGCGCATCGACGCCGGGTACGAGGCCGGTGTACTGACCCTGCGCATCCCGGTCGCCGAACGCGCCAAGCCCCGCAAGATCCAGATCAGCCAGGGCTCCGGCTCGGACCGCCAGCTGACCGGGAGCGTCACCGGGGGCTGACCCCGACGCCTTCCGTCCCCGCCCTTCCCCCGGGGCGGGGACGGAACCCGACACCACACGAGCGGGGAGGCGCGCCCCGGCCGTCGGCGAGGAAAACCAGTGGCGGTACCGGAGACCACGGGCGAGCATGACCCCATGAGCGGCGAACCCACACGATGGACCCAGGCGACCCGGTACACCGACATGTGGGTCGACCCTGACGACGACCCCCGGGACAGCGACAGCGCCAGCCCGGACGGCGAACTGCCCACCCTGCTCGACTTCCTCACCAGCTACCGCATGACCCTACGGATGAAGTGCGAGGGCCTCGACGCGGAGCAGATGGCCCGGCGCTCCGTTCCTCCCTCGACGATGTCGCTGCTCGGCCTGGTCCGGCACCTCGCCGAGGTGGAACGGGACTGGCGCAACTGGATCAGCCACGGCGACCCGCTGCCGACGCTCTACGACGAGAACGACGGCGACTTCAACGGAGCCGTCCCCGACCAGGCGGAGGTGGACGCCGCCTTCGCCGCGCTGGCCAGCGAACAGGCCGAGATCGACACCGCTCTGGCCCAACACCCGGACCTGGGCGAGCGGTTGGGCAGGCAGAACATCGCCGTCCGGGAACTCCTGGTCCACATGATCGAGGAGTACGCCCGTCACTGCGGCCACGCCGACCTCCTGCGGGAGTGCGTCGACGGACGAGTGGGACAGTAACGGCTACGGGTGAGCGGCAAGGCCGCAACCACCCGCCTCCAGCACGACAGAGCCCCCGACCGATCCTGAGATCGGTCGGGGGCTCTGACCTGCGGTGGACCTGAGGGGATTTGAACCCCTGACCCTCTCGTTGCGAACGAGATGCGCTACCAGACTGCGCTACAGGCCCTCGCGACGGTGGAAACCTTAGCATCCCGCCCAGGACGCCGGGAAATTGGTTGTCAGCGCGCCCACCAGGCCCGGGAAGGACTCACTCGTTGCTGGCCCGACGGTGGCCCTCTTCGGCCGTCCCCTCGGACCCGGGGTCGTCGTCGGCGCCGGCGTACTGGTCGAACAGCGGGGTGGACTCCCGGGGTGCACGTGGCGGGCGGGGGCGGCGCGAGCCTCGGGGTTGCCGGTCCTCGCCGTCGTCGACGCTGGTGGAGCGGGCCGAACTCCAGGTGTCCGGGCCGTCCAGGTCCACGCCCTCGGTGTTGCGGGGGGCGACCGGGGCGTTGACGTAGGTGGGCAGTGGTACCGGTACCGGCTCCCAGCCCTCCTCGCCGGGGCGCCGTCGGCTGTCGCGCTGCTGGTCGACCCACTCAGCGTGGTCGGTCTGTTCGACCACCGCCCGGCGCGAGGACTCCCGTCGGGCCGGCTTCCGGGGGGCGGGCGTCGGGTCGGCCGGGTGCTCCTCGCCATGGCCCCTGCGGGCCTTCAGCCGTCGAGCGGCCTCCTCGCCGCGCTGCCGGTCCATGGTGACGGCGAAGCGCCGTCGTTCGCTGGCCCGGAGGTGGGCGATGTAGGCGCTGAGGAGTACGGCGGGGACGGCGGGTGCCCACAGAAAGCGGATGCCCCCGACCGCCGCGACGACGGAGCCGAGGGTGAAGGCGAGGAAGAGCACCATGGTGGTGCGCCGGCGCCGGGCCAGCACCTGGGCCCGCTTGCCGCGCTCGGGAGTGGCGGCGGGTGCGGACGCCTCCTCCTCGTGCGGCTCCGGCTCCTCGGTCTCCTCCCGGTCCGCGAGTTCCTCGACGACCGGGGGGTCGACGGGCCGGCGGACGATCGTCTTGGGGCTGGCGTATCCCCTGAGGTCGACCTTGTCGATGCCGGCGCCCTCCGTGGAGGGTTCGGGGTCCTCGGCGACGGCACCAGCGGGAGGGAGTCCGTCGGCGGTGAGGGGAATGACCTGGCTCTCCTCACGGCGTTCGGCGTCCCGGTGGTAGCGCCGTTCCATGGCTCCCTTGCGGGACAGCAGACGGATCGCCGTGCTGAAACGTTCCGTCGGTCGGGCCTCGTTGAGTTCGTCCTGCCTGCGGAGCCACATCGGCACCAGATAGGCGGCCCACGCCCCGACGATGACTGCGTAGAAAAGGCCGCTGCTACTCACACGCCCCACCGTAGAGGCAACGCGTGGATCGCATCCGCCGATTGGCGTGGCGTGTCGCACGATCTGGCCGATAACTCAAGGTTTTTTCACCAAAGCGTCAGTTCCAGTGAACGAAATATGCTCAAGTGGCGCCATTTTCAAGGCCGTTCGCTGACTGTCGAACGTCTATTTCATTCCGCTCGTGTCGCCCCGGTTCACCTGCCGCCAGCGGCGCAGCAGCCCGTCCGGCACCTCCTCCGAGGTCAGCGCGAAGATCCGGTGGTCCCGCCAGGCACCGTCGATGTGCAGGTAGCGCGGGCGGAGGCCCTCGTCCCGGAAACCGAGCTTCTGCACCACGCGCAGGCTGGGGGCGTTCTCCGGGCGGATGCAGATCTCCACCCGATGCAGGCCCACCGTACGGAAGCAGTGGTCCACGCTCAGCGCCACCGCCGTGGGCATCACGCCCTGACCGGCGACCGCGCGGTCGATCCAGTAGCCGATGTGCGCCGAGCACATGGAGCCCCAGGTGATACCGGCGACGGTCAACTGGCCGACCAGGCGCCCCTGGTGGACCACCACGAACGGCATCATCCGCCCGGCCTGCCCCTCGGCCCGCAGGTGGCGGACCATCTGGCGGTAGCTGGGGCGGGAGGGGGTGGGCGTACCGACGAGGCCGGGGGGAATGGTGGCCTCCCAGGGGCGCAGCCAGTCGCGGTTGCGCTGGTTGACCTCCCGCCAGGCCTTGCCGTCGCGCACCCTGATGGGGCGGAGAGCCACCTCGCCGTCCGCCAACTCCACCGGCCAGACGGCGTTCAGGGGTGTGCTCCCCGGGAGTGGTCGCCGCCACGGATCTGGTCCACGGCATGGGGCAACAACGCGGCCAGTACCTCGATTCCGTCCCGTACCCCGCCGGTGGAGCCGGGGAGGTTGACGATCAGGGTGCCCTCGGCGACACCGGCCAGCCCACGGGAGAGGGCGGCGGTGGGGACCTTGCGCGTCCCGGCGGCGCGCAGGGCCTCGGGGATGCCGGGAATCTCGTGGTCGAGCACCCGGCGGGTCATCTCCGGGGTGAGGTCGGTGGGGGAGATACCGGTACCGCCGGTGGTGAGCACCACGTCGTAACGGGAGGCCACCGCCGCGCGCAGCACCTGCTCCACCGGTTCGCCGTCCGGCACGACGCTGGGCCCGTCGGTACGGAAGCCCCAGCTGTCGAGGGCCTCCACCAGCAGGGGGCCGCCCTGGTCGGCGTAGACGCCGTCGGCGGCGCGGTTGGAGACGGTCACCGCCAGGGCGCGGAGGGTGGGCTCGGTCATCCCTGACGCCTCCAGTCACCGGACTTGCCGCCGGTCTTCTCCTCCACCCGCACCTCGCTGATGACGGCGCCCTTGTCCACGGCCTTGACCATGTCGACCAGGGTCAGGGCGGCGACCGAGACGGCGGTGAGCGCCTCCATCTCCACTCCGGTGCGGTCGGTGGTCCGTACGGTGGCGGTGACGGCGACGGCGTCGGGCTCCAGGTCGAGGTCGACGGTGACCTGGGACAGCGCCAGCGGGTGGCACAGCGGGATCAGCTCGGAGGTCTTCTTGGCACCCATGATGCCCGCGATACGGGCGGTGGCCAGGGCGTCTCCCTTGGGCAGCGTCTGGTCGTCCTCGCCCCGCAGCAGGGCGAGGACCCGGGGGGAGACCCGGACCCGGCCGGTGGCCGTGGCGGTACGGGAGGTGACCTCCTTCGCGCTGACGTCGACCATCCGTGCCGTACCCCGCTCGTCGAGGTGCGTCAGTCGGTCCGGCTGGGTGCTCATGGGCAGCTACGGTACCGGGCCTCCCCCGGGGTCGGCAGCGCCAGCCCGGGGCGTCGTGGCCCGGGTCGCCCGGCTCAGTCCAGCGGGATGACGTCGACCTGCCTGCCGGGGGCCACCTCGCTGGTGTCCTCCGGCACCACGATCAGGGCGTTGGCCTGCGCGAGCGCGGCCACCAGGTGGGAGCTGGCGCCGCCGACCGGGGTGACCTCGCCGTCCCGGTGGGTGGCGCGGAGGTACTGCCGCTTCTCCTTGGGCGAGGTGAGGGGCCGGTCCGCGACCAGGCGGGCGATGACCGTCTCGCGGTACAGCGGGGTCTGTCCCATCAGAGCGCGGATGACCGGCCGGACGAACAGCTCGAAGGAGACGTAGGCGCTGACCGGGTTGCCGGGCAGGGCGAGCAGGGGGGTGCGGTCGACGCCGATCAGTCCGAAGCCCTGGGGTTTGCCCGGCTGCATGGCCAGCCGGCGGAAGTCCATGTACCCCTCGGCGTCGTCGATCTCGGCCAGGGCCTCCTTGACCACGTCGTAGGCGCCGACGCTCACCCCTCCGCTGGTGACCACCAGGTCGGCGCGGACCAGCTGGTCCTCGATGGTGGCGCGCAGGACGTCGGCGTCGTCGGAGACGGCGCCGACGCGGTAGGCGATGGCGCCGGCGGCGCGGGCGGCGGCGGTGAGGGCGAAGCTGTTGGCGTCGTGGATCTGGCCGTGCTCCAACTCGTCCCCGGGGGGCCTCAGTTCGCTGCCGGTGGAGAGCACCACGACCCGGGGGCGGGGGCGCACCCGTACGGTGGCCCGGCCGATGGCGGCGAGCAGGGCGATCTGCGGGGCGCCGAGCACGGTGCCGGCCTCCAGCGCGGTCGCGCCGGCGGTGACGTCGCTGCCCTGTTCCCGTACGTGTTGGCCGGCCGTGACCGGGCGGAAGACCCGGACCTCGCCCCGGGCGGCCTCAGGCGCCTCGGAGTGGGGGCGCATGGAGTCGGCGGGCCCCTCCCCCGTGCCGCCGTCGGTCCACTCCACCGGGACGACGGCCTCGGCGCCCTCGGGGAGGGGCGCACCGGTCATGATGCGTGCCGCCTCCCCGGGTTCGAGGGGCTGTCCGGGGCCGCTGCCGGCGGCGACGTCGTCGACCACCCGGAGGGTGGCCGGGTACTGCTCGTCGGCCTGTTCCACGTCGACCACCCGGACCGCGTAGCCGTCCATGGAACTGTTGTCGAAGGGGGGCAACGAGGTGGGGACGGTGACCCGCTCGACCAGCACGCATCCCTGGGCGTCCAGGATCTGCAGCTCGATGGGTTCCAGTGGGTGGACCGCCTCCAGGACGTCCCGCAGGTGCTCGTCCACGGACCAGGTACGTTCCACTGGCTCTCCCTCTCGCTGTCGATGCCGGTCGGCGGGCCTCCGGCGTACGACCTAGTCTTCCAGGGGACCCGCCATCTCCCCGGCCACATACTCGCGCAGCCAGGCCCTGAACTCCGGCCCCAGGTCCTCACGTTCACACGCGAGGCGGACGATCGCCCGCAGGTAGTCGCCACGGTCACCGGTGTCGTAGCGGCGGCCCCGGAAGACCACGCCGTGCACCGGCCCGCCGAGGGTGGGGTCGGCGGCCATGGCCTGGAGGGCGTCGGTGATCTGGATCTCGCCCCCGCGTCCGGGCTCGGTCTTGCGGAGCACCTCGAAGACACCGGGGTCCAGCACGTAGCGGCCGATGATCGCCAGGTTGCTGGGAGCCTCCGCCGGGGAGGGCTTCTCGACCAGGTCGGAGACCTGGACCACGTCGGGGGTGTGGGTGGGGGTGGCGGCGGCGCACCCGTAGAGGTGGATGCTGGCGGGCTCGACCTCCATCAGGGCGATCACGCTGCCCCCGCGCTCCTCCTGCACCCGCACCATGTGGGTCAGCAGGGGGTCGCGGGGGTCGATCAGGTCGTCACCGAGGAGTACGGCGAAGGGCTGGTCGCCGACGTGGGGGGCGGCGCACAGGATGGCGTGGCCCAGTCCCTTGGGGTCGCCCTGGCGCACGTAGTGCATGGTGGCCAGGTCGCTGGACTCCTGGACCCGGTCGAGCTTGTGGACGTCGCCCTTGCTGCGCAGGACCTCTTCGAGTTCGTAGTTGCGGTCGAAGTGGTCCTCCAGCGGGCGCTTGTTGCGCCCGGTGACCATGAGCACGTCGGGGAGGCCGGCGGTGACGGCCTCCTCGACCACGTACTGGATCGCGGGTTTGTCGACGACCGGCAGCATCTCCTTGGGGGTCGCCTTGGTCGCGGGCAGGAATCTGGTTCCCAGTCCCGCGGCGGGGATGACGGCCTTGCTGATCCGGGGTCGTGAGCTAGTCATGACCAGCACGATAGCGGCTGGGATTATGCGCAGGATAAGGGTCCGTGAAGAGTCGGAAACGTCCTGTGACAGGGCCGGCCGTCTCCCTGCCCGGGGGCGTGGGAGAAGCCGGGGAACGACGGAGGGGTGAACGTGACCGGGGCCGGACGCGACAAGCGGGAGTGGCGACGGGAGTTGCTGGCGGCCAGGTCCCGTCGGCCGGAGCGAGAGCGTGCCGAGGCGGGGCGGCTGCTGGCCCTGCGGGGGCGGGAACTGCCGGAACTGGCCGGGGCCGCCACGGTGGCCGCCTACGTCTCGGTGGGCGGCGAGCCCCCCACCGGGCCGTTGCTGGACGCGTTGTGGACAGACGGGGTGCGGGTGCTGCTGCCGGTGTTGCGGGGGGACGACGACCTGGACTGGGCGCCCTACGAGGGGCCGGACCGGCTGGCGCCCAGCCAGCTCCCGGGGCGTATGCGGTTGTGGGAGCCGGTGGGGCCACGGCTGGGTGTGGCGGCGGTGACCGGGGCGGAGGTGGTGCTGTTGCCGGGGCTGGCGGTGGACGGGGCGGGGCACCGGCTGGGTCGGGGCGGCGGCAGCTACGACCGGGTGCTGGCCCGGTTGGACGCGGCCGGGGTGGACCCGGCGCTGGTGGTGCTGCTGTACGACGAGGAGCTGCTCCCGGTCGTCCCCCACGAGCCCCATGACCGGCTGGTGCGGGCGGTGTTGACGCCCTCGGGGGTGCGCCGGCTGGAGGGCTGACCACCCCGGGGGCGGCCCGGGGTGGTCAGCGCGGGGTCAGGGGGTGAACGCCATCTTGTCCTCGGTGGAGCGTTCGACGGCGGACTCGGTGTAGGGGAAGGGGAGTAGCTCGCCCCGGGACCACTTGTCCGTCTGGTCGGTGTAGTGGCTGTGGTAGGCGTGGCCGGAGGCTCCGGTGAGGTTGATCCAGCGGGACCTGTCGAAGTCGTCGAGGTTGACGACCATCCTCATCGAGGGCACCCACACCACCTCGTAGCCGCCGGCGGCGTTCCAGCCGGTGGCGTTGACCGTGTCCTTACCGCCCTGGACGTTCCAGGGGCCGCGGTTCAGCAGGCGCTTGACGAGGCCGGGGCCTCCGGTGCCCAGGGTCTGGTTGCGCAGGGTCAGTTGGTGCAGCCGGCCCCAGGACCAGTCGTCGACGTCCTTGCCCAGTCGGGAGGTCAGCTCCCAGCGGGCTTCCTGCATGGCGTGGGCCAGCAGTTCGTCGCGGTTGCGGTCGCCCTTGTCGCGGCCCCGGTCGGCGGTCTTCCACCAGTCGTTGTCGGGGTCCTCCAGGAGGGTGCGCACCACCTCGAACCAGCGGTCGCCGCCGTCGGGTTGGGCGCTTTCGGGGTCGCGCTGGCCGCATTCGCGGACCAGTCGGCTGCCGCCGTCGAGGTCCTCGGGGGGCCCGGAGTCGTCGGTGGGCTTGACGGTGAGGCACTCGCCCTTGACCCGTACCTCCTTGGGCAGCTTGTTGCCGAAGGCGAGCTGGAGGAGGTTGCGCCAGACGGCGTTGAAGTAGGCGGCGGAGGAGGAGTCCGCGTTCTGCTGGTAGTCCCAGTCCTTCAGCAGTTCCTGGGCCTCGCGGACGTAGCCGTCCTTGACCTTGGTCTTGAGCAGGTAGGGCACCAGCAGGGCGGCGATCTCGCTGCGGTTGTCCATCTGCATGGACTGCATGTCGTCCATGGAGACCTTGCCGCCGTCCTTGATCTTCTCCCGGATCAGGGTGTCGATCCGTTGGCTGCGGGCGCCGTAGGACCAGTCGTCGGTGAGTTCGTGGGCGTAGTCGTCGCGGTCGATGACGGCCTGGTTGGCGGTGACGATGTAGCCGCGCTTGGGGTTGTACTCCCAGGGCAGCGCGGACTGGGGGATGTAGCCCTTCCAGCGGTAGTCGGGGTCCCAGCCGGGTGCCGGGTAGCGGCCGTCGCCCTTGCCCCGCACCGGGATCTTCCCGGGCGCCTGGTAGCCGATGTTGCCCTTGGTGTCGGCGTAGATGAGGTTCTGGGAGGGGACGGCGAAGTCCCTGGCGGCGGCCCGGAAGTCGGTGAAGTCGGCGGCGCGGTTGAGCTTGAACAGCGCGTCCACGGTGGTGGACGGTTGCAGGGCGGTCCACCGCAGGGAGACGGCGTACCCGTCGCCCCGGTCGGGCGCCGCGTTGCGCACCGGGGCCTCGTTGCCGACCTTGCCGAGTTCCTTGCTGCGGTCGGAGATGATCGGGCCGTTGTTGGTCTCGCGGACGGTGATGGTGCGGGACTTGCCGCCGGCGACCTTGATCACCTCCTCGCGGGTCCTGTACGGCACCTGCTTGTCGCCGTACTGGTACTTCCCGTCGCTGAGCTTCTGCAGGTACAGGTCGGTCACGTCGGCGCCGAGGTTGGTCAGCCCCCAGGAGATGTTCTGGTTGTGGCCGATGACCACCCCGGGCATCCCGGAGAAGGTGAACCCGGACACGTCGAAGGGGCAGGAGGCGCTGACGGTCCGGCAGTGCAGCCCCATCTGGTACCAGACGGAGGGCAGTTGGGGCGCCAGGTGCGGGTCGTTGGCCAGCAGGGGCTTGCCGGTGGTGGTGTGCGAGCCGGATACCACCCACGAGTTGGAGCCGATGCCCGAACCGTTGGGTCCCAGCCCGCCGGGGATCTTGTCGAGGGCCTGACTGACCCTGGACAGCTGCTTGTTGACCCGCTGGCCGGCCTGCTGGGCGTCGACGGTGCCGCCGTTGGCCCGGGGTGCCTTGGCCTGGCGGTCGAAGGTCTTGGAGCCGGCCCTGAGTCCGCCCTCCCGCACGATCGGCTTGTTCCGGTCGTACGGGTACGAGGGGTAGAGGTCCTCGACCTGGTCCTCGCTGAGCCGGCTGGTCAACAGGGAGCGGTCGATCTCCTGTTGCATGTTGCCGCGCAGGTCCCAGGCCATGGCCTTGAGCCAGGCGACGGAGTCGGCGGGGGCCCACTTGGCCGGCTCGTAGTCGTTGCTGAGGTCCAGCACCGCGTACTCCACGGAGGCGGCGGAGCCCTTGTGGTCGGCGAGGTAGGCGTTGACCCCGGCCGCGTAGCTCCTGAGGTACTGCTTGGTGGAGTCCGACAGCGAGGCGTACTCGCGCTCGGCGACCTTGCGCCAGCCGAGGGTGCGCAGGAAGGCGTCGGTCTCCACCTGCCCCTCACCGAACATCTCCGAGAGCCGACCGGCCGTCATGTGCCGTCGTACGTCCATCTCCCAGAAGCGGTCCTGCGCGTGCACGTACCCCTGGGCGAGGAACAGGTCCTTGGCGTTGTCGGCGTAGACCTGGGGCACGCCGCTCCCGTCCCGCTTGACGGTGACGGGATCTGACAGCCCCTCAACCTGTAGCGAGCCGGTGGTCTGCGGGAAGGAGTCGCGCACCGAGCTGATGCCCCAGAAGGTTCCGCCCCCGATCCCCGCGACGAGGACCAACACGACCACGATCACCAGGATTCGGGTACGAGGGGAACGCTTCTTGTCGGGCATCGCTGTCCTTCGAGACGTGGCGGATCCAGCATCCGGGCACCGGGGTCCGTGCTGAAGCCACCTTAGGACGACGCCACCGGGTGCCCGCAGCCAGCCGTCAGAGAAGTCCGATTTTCAAGCGATGGTAAATTTCCAGCCTCTCCCGACGACTCCGCCCGCCACCGTGAGCACCCGTGCTCGCCGAGCGAGAGGAACCAGCCCCTGAGTGTCGACCGTCTGAACGTGCTGATGCTGATCAGCGCCCTGGTGGTGCTGGTGGCCGTGGCCGCGGTGCGCGTCTCCAGTCGTAGCGGACTGCCCAGCCTGCTGATCTACCTGGGCATCGGTGTCGCCCTCGGGCAGGACGGCCTCGGCCTCAACTTCGACGACGCCGAACTCACCCGCGTCCTGGGGTACGCGGCCCTGGTGGTGATCCTCACCGAGGGCGGGCTGGGCACCCAGTGGCGCCACATCCGCACCGCCGTACCGGTGGCCGCCTCGCTGGCCACCGTCGGAGTGGCGGTCAGTGTCGGGGCGACCGCCGCGGCGGCCCACTACCTCATCGGCCTGGACTGGCAGACCTCACTGATCATGGGGGCGGTGGTGTCCCCCACCGACGCCGCCGCGGTCTTCTCGGTGCTGCGCAGGGTCCCGCTGCCGTCCCGGCTGACCGGTGTCCTGGAGGCCGAGTCGGGGTTCAACGACGCCCCCGTGGTGATCGTGGTCGTCGCCTTCTCCGCGCACACCTCCCACGTCTGGTACGTCCTGATCGGCGAGATCGCCCTGGAGTTGGCGATCGGCCTGCTGGTCGGGTTCGCGGTCGGCAAGTTCGGCGAGCTGTCCATGCGCAGGGTCGCCCTGCCGGCCTCCGGCCTCTACCCGATCGCGGTGATCACCTTCTGCACGCTGGCCTACTCCGGCGGCGCGCTCGCCCACGGCAGCGGCTTCCTCGCCGTGTACGTCGCGGCGGTGATCCTGGGCAACGCCAAGCTGCCGCACCGGCCGGCGACCCGGGGCTTCGCCGAGGGGCTGGCCTGGATCGCGCAGATCGGCCTGTTCGTCCTGCTGGGCCTACTGGTGTCCCCCCACGAACTGGCCGACGACTTCTGGCCGGCCATCGTGGTGGGCCTGGCCCTCACCCTGGTCGCCCGCCCGCTGTCGGTGCTGCTGAGCGTGGCCCCGTTCCGGCTGCCCTGGCGGGACGTGACCCTGCTGTCCTGGGCCGGGCTACGAGGAGCGGTGCCCATCGTGCTGGCCACCATCCCGGTGGTGGCCCAGGTGGAGTCCAGCAGCCGGGTGTTCAACATCGTCTTCGTCCTGGTGGTGGTGTTCACCCTGCTCCAGGGGCCCACCCTGCCGTGGCTCGCCCGCCGGCTCCATCTGAGCACCCGGGGCGCCGCGATGGACGTGGAGATCGAGTCCGCCCCGCTGGAACGGCTCCGTGGTCACCTGCTGTCCGTCGCCATCCCCGAGGGCTCGCGGATGCACGGGGTGGAGGTGCGCGAACTGCGGCTGCCCCCGGGGTCGGCGGTGACCCTGGTGGTGCGGGACGGCACGAGCTTCGTCCCCCAGGTGGACACCGCGCTCCGGCAGGGGGACGAACTGCTGGTGGTCGCCACCGACCAGGTTCGGGACGCCGCCGAACGCCGGCTGGTCGCGGTCGGCCGGGGCGGCAAGCTCGCCGGCTGGCTGGGCACCGGGGGCAGTACGGCCAGTGGCCCGGCCTGACGGCCACGACCCGCGCGGCCCCCTCTCCCCCAGCCCGTCCGACGTGGCAGGTCCGGGGTGTGAGCCATGTCGTACCGGCCCCGCGGCGGTGGACTACGGGCCGGAAATACTGCACGATAGGTCGTCGTTAGCACTCCCAAGGGAAGAGTGCCAGGAGGGAAAAGTGCCGACCTACCAGTACCAGTGCACCGAGTGCGGCGAGGGCCTTGAGGTGGTGCAGAAGTTCACCGAGGACTCGCTGACCGAGTGCCCCGCCTGCCAGGGCCGCCTGAAGAAGGTGTTCTCCGCGGTCGGCATCGTGTTCAAGGGCTCCGGGTTCTACCGCAACGACAGCCGCAGCGGCTCCAGCTCGTCCGGTTCCTCGGCGCCCTCCGCCTCCAAGGACTCCAAGGAATCGAAGGACTCCAGCTCCTCGGCCAAGAGCGAGAGCTCCTCCTCGGACAGCGGCAAGTCCTCCTCCGATTCGTCCGGTTCCTCGGGCTCCTCGGCTTCCAAGGACTCCGGCGGCAAGACCCCGGCCTCGACCTCCGCCTGATCCGACCCCGCCCCGCCGCCCTCGGCGGTGGGGCGCCCGGGTTCGTGGGAACCACCGCGCGGTCAGCGATCGGGTGGGCCGAGCCCCTGCCGGTGGCGGAGGGCTCCTCGTAGGGTGAGCCCATGAGCGAACAGGGCAGTCAGGCCAGGCAGGCACAGTCACCGACCGACGGTCACGCGGAGATCGGCGTCATCGGTGGTTCCGGCTTCTACTCCTTCCTCGACGACGTGACCGAGGTCCAGGTCGAGACGCCGTACGGCGACCCCAGCGACGTGCTGTTCCTGGGCGAGGTGTCCGGCCGGAGGGTCGCCTTCCTGCCCCGGCACGGGCGGGGGCACCACCTGCCGCCGCACCGCATCAACTACCGCGCCAACCTCTGGGCCCTGCGCTCGGTGGGCGTACGCCAGGTGCTCGCCCCCTGCGCCGTGGGCGGACTGCGCCCGGAGCACGGGCCCGGCACCCTGCTGGTGCCCGACCAGTTGGTGGACCGCACCAAGTCCCGTGTGCAGACCTACTTCGACGGCGAACCCCTCCCCGACGGCACGGTGCCCAAGGTGGCCCACGCCACCTTCGCCGACCCCTACTGCGAGACCGGTCGCCGCACCGTCCTCAAGGCCGCCGCCGGCCAGGACTGGGCGGCCGTGGACGGCGGCACCCTGGTGGTCGTCGAGGGCCCCCGCTTCTCCACCCGCGCCGAGTCCCTCTGGCACGCGGCACAGGGCTGGTCGGTGGTCGGGATGACCGGGCACCCCGAGGCGGTGCTGGCTCGGGAACTCGGCCTGTGCTACTCCGCGATCTCCCTGGTCACCGACCTGGACGCGGGTGCCGAGACGGGCGAGGGGGTCTCCCACGAGGAGGTCATGAGGGTCTTCTCGCAGAACGTCGACCGGCTGCGCGGGGTTCTCTTCGACGCCGTGGGCCAACTGCCCGGTGAACGTTCCTGTGGCTGCGCCGACGCCCTGGGGGGTATGGACACCGGGTTTCCCCTGCCGTAGCGGTTGCTGTCACGAGCCTCGGGGCCGGGGCGGCCGAACATCGGCTGCCCCGGCCCCGCTCCGTACGGCGGCCAGTGCAGAGCCCGGCGCCGCCGTACGGTGCGGATCAGCCGTCAGCTCTCCTGCGGGGGCGGCGTGGGTCGGACGGGCCTTCGACCCCGGTCGGGCCCCCACCGGTTTCGCGGTACGGGAGCGGGCGAACGGCACCGCTCCGGTGGGGTACGCGCGGTTGCCGACACGAGATGTGGCGCGCCGGGCCCGTACCAGCTGTCCTGCCGTCAACCCCCTCACGCGGCAAGGAACTTGACCTCCACGAGCTTCCGGCTCCCAGAGGGAAACCCTGCCCTGACGGTCAGTCACCCGGCGGCCCGTCAGCGTCCCGGTGCGCCTACGGACGGAGGGGCCTGCCCTGGGTTCGGCCGGGGTTATCCACAACCGGCGAGTTGTCCACAGGCCTCAGCGGGATCTGGTGATCGCGGGCAAGGTGTGCGTACGGGGGCCGTGGCGGTTCGTCAACGGGTCACGGATCCTCCGTCAACCACCCACCGCGCTTCCCCGCCCAGGACGGATGCCCCATGGCTCACCACCCCGACTCCCCCACCTGGCAGACCACTTCACCGACTGGCCCGCGCCCTCGGACCGGGGAGGCCGGCCACCCCGGGCGCCCGCCCAGAGGCACCGCCCCGAGGGGAGGACCCGGCCCACGGCCGGGCCAGCCACCGGCTCCGCCACGACACGGAACCCCTCCCCACCCCCGACCGCACCAGGCCCCGCCTCGCCCCTCCCCCAGCCCGCACGGCCACCCCGGCCGACCCTGGCACCCCGACGGTTCGCCGCCCCCTGGTGGTTCCCGGCCCCCTGGCGGGCAGCGCCCCACCACGAGTACGGGGCCACGGGGGCGCCCCGGATCGGCGTCCCCGCCCGACGGCACCCCCGGAGGCGGGCACGCCACCGACGTCGCACCTCCGGGGGTGAACCGTCCCGGGAGGGCACCGCACGGGCTCAACAGTTCGGCCAGCGACCCGAGTTCACCCCCTTCGAGGTTCAGCCCGGCACCCCCACCGTCCCGTGCGGTGCCGGAGTTCGCGGCGGTACGCGTCGGGGCGGGCCGCCACCGGTCACGGCGGGCGCACCGCCGTGGGCAACGGGCCTGGCGTGGCTGGGTGGTGGCCGGACTGGCCCTGTCCACCGGGGTCACGGCCACCCTCGCCGTCGACGGCTGGCGGCAGGACGGCCACCCGGGCAGGGCGGGAGGTGACCGTGGTGCGTGCGCCCAGGACTGAGCACCGGTACCGGGGGCGGTGCGTCCACCGCGAGGACGGTGCCGGATGTTCGAGGGGGTCGAACGGTGCGATGGTCGCGGCTGGACAATTCCGGCCGGCCTCAGGCAACGTTCCGCTGAACGTGTATCCGCACAGGGAGAGGCAGCCCAGTGAGCGAGGAGAAGCCCAGCGTGTGGTCCGGCTTCAGGGAATTCCTGTTGCGGGGCAACGTGGTCGAGCTGGCGGTGGCCGTCGTGGTCGGCACCGCGTTCAGCAAGATCGTCGACGCGGTGGTCAACGGACTGATCAATCCCCTGGTCGGTGCGATCGGCACCAAGGACCTGGACGGGTACGAACTCTGCTTGCGCGGCTGCGGCAAGTCCGACGGTGTGGCCGAGGTGACCCTGAAGTGGGGCCCGGTGCTCAGTGCCTCGATCACCTTCCTGTGCACGGCGGCCGTCGTCTACTTCCTCATGATCATGCCGATGAACAAGTACAAGGAGCGCAGGGCCGCCATGTCGCCGCCGGAGCCGCTGGCGCCCACCGAGGTGGAGTTGCTCACCGAGATCCGGGATCACCTGGTGGGCCAGCGTCAGCCGCAGGCGGTGGAGACGGCCGACGACACCGTGTCGTCCTCGCCGGGTGGCGGAGGCGTACCACCTCAGAAGTAGGGCCGGCTCACAGGTGGTGCGGCGGGCGGTCGTGGAGGAAGCGCGCCAGGTCCGCCGCACTGTCGTGGGTGGGACGTTCTCCCCAGCCGAAGTCCTGGTCGTCCGAGGCCTGTTGGCTCAGCGGATCGTCGAAGACCAGGCCGGCGCGAGGGGGCGCCGTGGCCCCGGTCGCGGATTCCGGCTCGGGTTCGGCCTCCGGTCTCGTGGCGCCCTCGGTGTCCGGGGCTTCCTCGGGGTCGGCGCGTTCGCTCATGGGCCCAGGGTACGGGCGGCCCGCCGGCCGCTCAGACCGTGCCGGTGGACGAGTTCGCCTCGTCGGCCGGCCGGCCCCCGCGCTGCCGGTGCCGTTCCCCGGTGAGCCGCGACTGCTTGAGCGGTACCACCAGGGCCGCCGCGACCAGCGTGCCCAGCCCGATGGCCAGCAGGCACAGCAGTGGCGAACCCATCAGGGGCAGGACGAAGACCCCTCCGTGGGGCGCCCGGAGGGTGCAGCCGAAGGCCATGGTCAGTCCCCCGGTCACGGCTCCCCCCACCATGGTGGACGGGATCACCCGCAGCGGGTCGCTGGCCGCGAAGGGAATGGCCCCCTCGGTGATGAACGAGGCGCCCAGCACCCAGGCGGCCTTGCCGTTCTCCCGCTCGGCGGGGGTGAACAGGGCGCTCCGCACCGTCGAGGCCAGGGCCATCGCGAGGGGCGGCACCATGCCCGCCGCCATCACGGCGGCCATCACCTGGAGAGCGCCCTCGCCGGGGTCTGCCGAGGCCACCTGGCCGGTGGCGAAGGCGTAGGCGACCTTGTTCACGGGACCGCCGAGGTCGAAGCACATCATCATGCCCAACAGGGCGCCGAGCAGCAGCGCGTTGGTGCCGGTGAGGTCCCCCAGCCAGTCGGTCATCCCCCGCTGGGCACGGGCGATGGGCTTGCCCACCACGACGAACATCAACAGTCCGACGACGGCCGAGGACAACAGGGGGATCACCGCGACGGGCATCACACCGCGCAGCGCGGCGGGCACCGACACCCGTTGGATCACGCGCACGACCGCCCCGGCCAACAGGCCGGCCGCCAGTCCTCCGAGGAAACCGGCGTCGACGGTGGTGGCGATCGCCCCACCCACGAACCCCGGCACCAGCCCCGGGCGGTCCGCCATGCCGTACGCGATGTAGCCGGCGAGCACCGGAATCAGGAAGCCGAAGGCCAGGTCGCCGGTCTGGAAGAACAGCGCGGCCCAGCTGGTCAGTTCGCCCCAACCGAAGTGTTTGGCGACCGAGGGCGCCTCGTTGATCTCGTATCCGCCCATGGCGAAGGCCAGGGCGATCAGCAGTCCGCCCGCCGCGACGAAGGGCACCATGTGGCTGACCCCGGTCATCAGCCAGACCCGCAGTTGGCTGGCGTACCCCTCGCCGGGGCGCCCGGAACGCTCCATCGGTGGGGGTTCCCCGGAGGCGGTGCCCGCCGGTGCCACCCCGGTCTCCGGCGCCGCCGCGACGAGGGCGCCCAGTTCGGCCACCAGCGACTCGGGGCGGTTGATGGCCGCCTTCACCCCCACCTCGACGGTCGGTTTGCCGGCGAACCGCTGCCGGTCCCTGACCTCCACGTCGTGGGCGAGGATCACCCCGTCCGCCGCGGCCACCACCTCGGGGTCGAGCGGGGTGAAGCCCCCGGATCCCTGCGGCTCCACGTCCAGGTGGTGTCCGGCCTCCGTCGCGGCCCGGCTCAGGGCCTCGGCGGCCATGTAGGTGTGGGCGATCCCCGTGGGGCAGGAGGTGACAGCCACCAGGCGCAGTCGGCGCTCCGGTTCCCCGTCACCACGCTCTGCGGGGCCTCCCTCGCCGGGGTCGCCATCCGAGGGAGGTGGTCCGGGCGGCTTCTCGTCCCCGGCCGGGGTGCTCCCCGGGGCGCCCTCGGGGCTCCCGGATCGGGCGTCGTCCGGCCCCTCCGGCCGCTCCGGCTCGTCGGCGGCAGGGGGCGCGGAGCCAGAGGAGCCCCCGGAGGTCTCGACGTCTTCGACGGGTTCCGGGGGCTCCAGCAGGGCGACCAGCCGTTGTGGGTCGTCGGTGGCGCGGAGGGCGGCGACATGGTCCGGGTCGAGCAACCGGCGGGCCAGCCCGGAGAGGATGGCGAGGTGGTCGGCGTCACCGCCAGTAGGAGCCGCGATCAGGAAGATCAGGTCGGCCGGCCCGTCCGGGGCGCCGAAGTCCACGGGGGTGCGGGCCCGTCCGAAGGCGAGGGTGGGGCGTACGACGTGGTCACTGCGACAGTGCGGGATACCGATTCCGCCTTCGAGCCCGGTGGGCATCTGGGCCTCACGCGCGGCCACGTCAGCGAGGAACCCCTCCAGGTCGGTGACCCGGCCGGCGGCCACCATCCGCTCGGCCAACGACCTGGTGGCCTGCTCCCGGGTGTCGGCGGTCAGATCCGGGTCGACGAGTCGCGGGGTGACCAGCCCGCTCATGTCACCGCGCCCCTGACCAGCTGGCTCAGGGAATGGTCGACGGGCACCTCGGAGGTGACGGTCACCGCGTCGCGGAACAGGTCGCTGGGGGCGGGCATCGCGCTTCCCGGGAGCCGTACGGCCGCCGCCCCGTGGGCGAGGGCTCCCGCCAGGGCGTCCTGTCCCAGTCCCCCGCTCAGCACGAAGCCGGCCAACGAGGCGTCCCCCGCCCCGACGTTGCTCACCACCGCGTCCACCGGGGCGTGGCCGAAGTACTCCCCGGTGCGGTCGACCAGCAGTTGCCCGTCCGGGCCGAGGGTGACCAGTACGGAGGCGGCACCCCACTCGCGCATCTCCCGGGCGGCCTCCACCACCTCGCCGACCGTGTGCAGGGGCCGGCCCACCGCCTCGGACAGCTCCCCCACGTTGGGTTTGACCACGTCCGGCCGTTCGGCGAGGGCGAGCCGCAGGGGCGGGCCCGAGGTGTCCAGGGCGATACGGACCTTCGCCGCGCGGGCTCGGGCGACCAACTCGGCGTACCAGTCCGGCGCCAGCCCTCTGGGGAGGCTGCCGCAGCAGGCTATCCAGCTGACCCCCCGGGCGTGCCCCATCACCGCGTCCTGGAGCGCGCGCGCCTCGCCCAGGCTGAGTTCGGGTCCCATGGAGTTGATCTTGGTGACGGTGCCGTCCGACTCGGTGAGGGCGAGGTTGACCCGGGTCGGCCCCTGTACCGGTACGCCGGCGACCGCGATGCGCCGCTCCTCCAGCAGACGGGCCAGCCGCGTTCCCTCCAGCCCACCCAGGGGGAGCACCGCGAGGGTACGGGCGCCGTGCGCGGCCACCGCGCGGGAGACGTTCACCCCCTTGCCCCCGGGGTCGATGCGGTCCGTCATCGAACGCAGCACCTCGCCCCGCCCCAGGTGGGGTATGGCGTAGGAGCGGTCCAGGCTGGGGTTGGGGGTCACGGTCAGAAAGGTCATACGCGGGCCACCTCCACGCCCTGCCGTTCCACGGACTCCGCGCTCTCCTCGCTGAGCCCCACATCGGTGATCAGCAGGTCGAGTTGGGCCACTCCTCCGAACCGTGCGAAGTGGTCCTGCTCGAACTTGCTGGAGTCGGCGAGCAGCACCACCCGCCGTGCGGCCGAGATGATCTCCCTCTTGACCGCCGACTCCGCGAGGTCGGGGGTGGTGAGCCCGCCCTCCACGGAGAACCCGTTGGTCGCCAGGAACACCACGTCGGCGTTGATCTCCGCGTAGGTACGCAGCGCCCAGGAGTCGACAGCGGCCCGGGTACGGTGCCGTACCCGCCCGCCCACCAGGTGCAGGTCGATCCCGGGGTACTCGGCAAGTCGCGCGGCGAGCGGAAGCGCGTGGGTGACCACGGTCACCGTGGCGTCCAGCGGGAAGGCGGCCACCAGTCGGCCGGTGGTGGAACCGGCGTCCAGGATGACGCTGCCCCCGTTGGGGATCTCGGCGAGGGCCGCCTTGGCGATGCGCTCCTTGGCCTCGGCCTGGGTGGTCTCGCGCTCCGCGAGGTCCGGCTCGAAGGCGAGGCTGCCGGCGGGGATGGCGCCCCCGTGGACGCGGCGGATCACGCCGCCCCGGTCGAGGGTCTTCAGGTCCCGCCGCACGGTCTCCGGTGTGACCTGGAACTCCTCGGCCAACGACAGCACTTCCACCCGGCCCCGCTCCCGAGCGAGGCGGAGGATCTCCTGCTGGCGCTCCGCTGCGTACATGTGAGTTTGGGTCCGTTTCGTTCCCGGATAGGTGAGTTCTTGGCACGGTACGCAGCGGCCACCGAGAAGTAAACAGACTCGGACCCTATTCGGGCGCTATCTCACATCAAACAGAAAGGAACGGAAGATCAGAGCGGACCTGGGCCTCCCGGCAGGGGCAGTCGGGACCTTCGTTCGGGAAGGAGGCCAGGTTCGCCCGTGGGGGCTGAGACACCGGCGGCGCTCGCCCGCGACCGGCCGGCGGACCCAGGGCTGAGCCGTGTCAGGGCAGCCCGAGGCGGCGTCCCGAGCCCACCTCCGGGGCGAGGGCAAGGGGCCGTTCCGGGGCCGGACATGGACCCGGGCCGGACATGAGAGAGCCCCAGCGCTCGGGGGAGTGCGCCGGGGCTCGTTCGGGGAAGTGGCCGTCGGGCCAGGCTTCGCGGTCCTCGCCTGAAGTCAGGCCGCCGCGTCGAACCCGGTGTCCCGAGCCAGCTTCTTCAACTCCAACAGTGCGTGCTTCTCGATCTGGCGGATGCGCTCACGGGTCAGCCCGTGCTGCTTGCCCACCTCGGTGAGCGTGCGCTCCCGGCCGTCCACCATGCCGTACCGCGCCTTGATGATGGAGGCGGTGCGCTGGTCCAACCGTCCGATGAGGCCCTCGAGTTCCTCCCGCCGCAGCAGGGTCAGGACCGAGTCCTCCGGGGAGTCGGCCGAGGTGTCCTCCAGCAGGTCACCGAACTGGGTCTCCCCCTCGTCGTCCACCGACATGTTGAGGCTGACCGGGTCGCGGGCCCAGTCCAGCACGTCGGTGACCCGCTCCGGGGTGGAGCCCAGCTCCTGGGCGATCTCCTCCGGCTCCGCCTCGCGTCCGAACTCGCGGTTGAACTCCCGCTGCGCCCGCCGGATCCGCCCCAGCTCCTCCACCAGGTGGACCGGGAGGCGGATGGTGCGGGACTGGTCGGCGATGGAACGGGTGATGGCCTGACGGATCCACCAGGTCGCGTAGGTGGAGAACTTGAAGCCCTTGGCGTAGTCGAACTTCTCGACCGCGCGCACCAGTCCGGCGTTGCCCTCCTGGATCAGGTCGAGCAACGGCAGTCCACTGCGCGGGTAACGCCGGGCGACGGCGACCACCAGACGCAGGTTGGACCGGATGAAGACGTCCTTGGCCCGTTCGCCCTCGGCGACGAGCGCCTCCAGCTCCTCACGGGTGGCCGTGGCGCTGGGCGAGTCCTCGGAAGGGCTCTTCTCCCCCTCCAGGATGCGCTGGGCGTAGACCCCGGCCTCGATGGCCAGCGAGAGGTCGACCTCCTTGGCGGCGTCCAGCAGGGGCGTACGGGCGATTTCGTCGAGATACATGCCGACCAGGTCGCGGTCGGCGACTTCGCCGCCCGAGGCGCGAACACTGCTTGCCTCGTCAGCGGTCCCGGTAGCGGCGGACTGCCGACGGGCGACGGCACGGGTTGCCATGCGTGCTCCCTTACGAGTGGTGACAACTGGTCGGTGAGGCGGGCTCTGACGTGTACCCGCGTTCGAGGGAATCAACGACGGGAATCAGGACAGAATTCCCAACTCGCGCATCATTTTTCGGATCTTGCAGTACCCTGCCCGCCCACACCATGGGCGTACGCGACAGAAGGGCTGGTCACAGGGGCGACCTCAGGGATTCCCCGCTCGCACACAGGACGAACGAGCTGCACACGGAGGTCGGCGGCCTGCCGCCGTCCGTCTCGACATGTGGTCCACCCGAGATCCATCTGTCCTCCCCCACGCGCCTCCCCAGACGCTCTAGCCCTGTAGACGGTCTGACCCGGCGATTGGTTGCGCGGTCCAACCCCACGGGCAACCTCGCTTACCCCTCCGAGGGGCCCGCACACCCCCGATAACAAGCCAGCGGAGTGGTGTCGCCGGCCCCCGGAACACCTCTGGCCCCCTCCCGGAAGCGGAGGGGGCCAGAGGTGCGGAACGCGGGAACCGTCAGTGCGTCAGCGCGGGCGGCGCCTGGGCCGCCGGCTCCTCGCCGTCACCCTTGGCGACCGGCTTGGCCGGCCCACCCGGACCCTTGGCGTTGACCAGTACGAAGCTCACCACGGCGGCGAGCGTCATGATGCCGACCGCCCAGCTGAGGCCGACGCCGTAGCCGTGCACCATCGCCTCCAGCCGCATCCGCGCGCCCGACTCGGGGCCGGTGACCTCCGAACGGTGGGAGGTGGCGTACGCGGTGGTGGCACTGGCGGCGAAGGTGTTCAGCAGCGCCGTACCGATCGCGCCCCCGACCTGCTGCGAGGTGTTCACCATGGCCGAGGCCACCCCGGAGTCGGCCGGACGCACCCCGGTGGTCGCTAGGGACATCGCGGTCATGAACGCGGTACCCATGCCCAGGCCCATCAGGATCTCGGCCGGCAACAGCAGCGCCACGTACGAGGTGTCCAGGTCGATGCGGGACATCAGCAGCAGCCCCATGGCTCCGACCAGCAGTCCGGGCCCCATCAGGAACCGGGGCGGCACACGGGTCATCAGCCGGGCGCCGATCTGGGTGGACCCGGTGACCATGGAGGCGACCATCGGCAGGAAGGCCAGTCCGGTGCGGACCGGGGAGTAGCCCTTGACGACCTGGAGGTAGTAGGTGAGGAACAGGAAGGTGCCGAACATGCCCACCACCGCCAGGCCCAGGGCGAGGTAGACCCCGCCCCGGTTGCGGTCGGTGATCACCCGCAGCGGCAGCAGCGGTGCGCGCACCCTGGACTCCACCGCCACGAAGCCGGCCAACGAGACCACGCTGAGCACGAAGAAGGTCAGCGTGAGCCCCTCGGTCCAGCCCTCGGCCTCGGCGCGGGTGAAGCCGTAGACCAGCGAGACCAGACCGACGGTGGACAGCAGCACGCCGGGCACGTCCAGGGGCGAGCGGTTGCGGGCCCCGCCCGGCTCGCGGATCACGGTGAGCGCACCCAGGGCGGCCACCACGGCGATGGGGATGTTGACGTAGAAGGTCCAGCGCCAGTCCAGGTACTCGGTGAGGAACCCTCCGAGCAAGAGGCCGATGGCGCCGCCACCGCCGGCCAGGGCGCCGTAGACGCCGAAGGCCTTGGCCCGTTCCTTGGCGTCGGTGAACATCACGGAGAGCAGCGACAGGGCGGCCGGGGCGAGCAGCGCCCCGAACACCCCCTGTAGAGCGCGCGCGCCCAGCAGCAGTCCGGCCGTGGTGGCGGCACCGCCGAGGGCGGAGGCCAGGGCGAAGCCGCCGAGCCCGGCGAGGAAGGTACGCCGCCGCCCCCACAGGTCGGCGATCCGGCCGCCGAACAGCAACAGGCCGCCGAAGGCCAGGGCGTAGGCGGTGATGACCCACTGCCGGTTGCCGTCCGAGATGTGCAGGTCGGCCTGGGCCGAGGGAAGGGCGATGTTCACGATGGTGGCGTCCAGGACCACCATCAGCTGGGCGAGGGCGATGAAGATCAGGGCGCGCCAGCGGGCCGGGTCTCCTCCGGGAGGGGCCTTGTCGCTGGCGACGGGTGAACTGGTCTGTGACATGAGTGGGTTTCAGCCTCAACTGACGTAGTGGTGGGTGTGGGCGAGGCGGAGGTCACCGGCCGGTCCCGGGAGGGCTGGCCGGCGTTCGTCAGCTCTGACGCAGGGTCTCCAGGGTCGGAGGTGCGCCGGGGAGGTCGGACGGCGTCGGGGTGCGCAGCCCGTCGAGCAGAAGTCGGATGTGGCGGGCGACCATGTGGTCGAAGGGGGAGCAGGGCGCTCCGGGCAGGGGCCGGGTGAGCAGGGTGATGGCGAGCATCAGGTCGCCGACCGCCACGTCCGGCCGGATCTCTCCCGCCGCCCGGGCACGGTCCAGGAGTTCCTCCACCAGGTTCTCCAACTGCTGGCGGGAGTCATGGAGTTGGTGGTCCTCCAGCTTCACGCGCGGGGAGATCATGGCGCACAGCGCTCCGATACGCTCCCGGATCGCCTCGTGGACGAAGTGCTCCACGGCCTCGAAGCCCCGGTGGTCGGCGAGCGCCTCCCGGGCGCACTGCGCGATCCGTTCGGAGACCTCCAGCATCACCTCCCGGATCAGTGCGTCCCGGTCGGCGAAGTGCCGGTAGACGGTGGCGTTGCCCACCCCGGCACGGCGGGCGATCTCGTCCAGCGGAAACTCGGCCCCCTGGTCCACGAAGGCCTCGCGGGCGGCCGTCACGATGCGCTGCCGGTTGCGCGCGGCGTCCACGCGGAGTGGGGCGGGGCTGAGTGCCATGCTTCCCCCCTCCTTTCGGTCCACGGGACGGTCGGGTGCGGTCCGCCGGTCACCGTCGTGGTCTGAATGCGGGGAGTGACTCCCCGTTTTCTCCGCACGGAAAGCTAAACGGGGAGAGCCTCCCCGGTTATTTCCCGACCGCGATGTGAACCGGCTCACAAGTACCAGTACAGCGGCCACATCCACTGGTAGGGACCTCTGGCGTATCGCGCGGTGTCTGGTGGTTGACCCTCCTGTACTGCCACGATGTGCCCTCACCGGGCCCATCAGGTCGCGTACACGTCAGTTCAGTACCGCCTCGTCCGCCGGCCCCGACCACGCCGCGAGGAGAGTTCTATGAGCCACCCCACCACCCGTAGACAGGCGATCGCCACCGGATTGTTGGGCACCACCGCCGTGGCGCTGGCCAGCACCGGGCTGGGCTCCAGCGCCTCCGCCCAGGGCGTACGGACGCGGGCCACGGCTCTGTTGAAGCGGATGTCGCTTGAGCAGAAGGTGGGCCAGCTGTTCGTGCTGGAGGTCAACGGCCACCACGCCACCAAGGTGGACGACGAGGCCGCGGCGCGTAACCAGGAACTGTTCGGGGTGTCCACCCCGGCCGAGGTGGTCGCCAAGTACCAGCCGGGCGGAGTCATCTACTTCGACGCCCGACGCGGCTCGGACAACCTGCGCTCCCCCGACCAGATCGCCACCCTCTCCAACGGGCTCCAGCGTGCCGCGCTCCGCAAGGGCGCGAAGATTCCGCTGCTGATCTCCATCGACCAGGAGGGCGGCGCGGTGGTGTACCGGCTGGAGGAGCCGGCCACCATGCTGCCGGGCTCCATGGCCCTGGCCGCCAGCCGCTCCACCGAGTACGCCGAGCGTTCGGCCCGGGTGATCGGCACCGAACTGGCCGCCATGGGCATCAACCAGAACTACGCCCCGGTCGCCGACGTCAACATCAACCCCGCCAACCCGGTCATCGGCGTACGGTCCTTCGGCTCCGACCCCGAACTGTGTTCGCGGCTGGTGTCCGCCTCGGTACGCGGCTACCACCACGCCGACGTCACCTCGGCCGCCAAGCACTTCCCCGGACACGGCGACACCGACACCGACAGCCACACCGGGCTGCCCGAGATCACCCACAGCCGCGAGGAGCTGGAGCGGATCGACCTGCCCCCCTTCCGGGCGGCGATCAAGCGCGGCGTGGACACCATCATGACCGCCCACATCGTGGTCCCGGCCCTGGACGACTCCAAGGTCCCGGCCACCATGTCCAAGCCCATCGTCACCGGGCTGCTGCGCGAGGAGCTGGGGTTCGAGGGGCTGATCGTCACCGACGCCCTGGACATGGCCGGCGCCTCCGACCAGTTCCCGGACGACGTCGCTCCGGTACGCGCCCTCCAGGCGGGCTGTGACCAGCTGGTGCTGCCGCCCGACATGGACGTCGCCTTCAAGGCCGTACTGGACGCGGTGAAGTCCGGCGAGATCTCCGAGAAGAGGGTGGACGCCTCGGTACGCCGGGTACTGGAGCACAAGCTCCGGGGCGGCCTCTTCCCGCGCCCCTACGTGGACCCGGACCGCGCGGAGCGGGTCGTCGGGAACAAGAAGCACCGCAAGGTGGCCCAGGCCATCACCGACCGCACGGTGACCCTGGTGCGCAACGAGAGCGCCGGCCAGCGGACCGCCGCCCTGCCGTTGGACTCCTCGGCGCGCAAGCTGCTGGTCGCCGGCTGGGACTCCGCCGCCGAGGAACTGGCCGAACTGGTCGGCGCCCGGGACGGGCAGACCGTGAAGACCGCGAAGACCGGCGCGGAGCCGGACCAGAAGGCGATCGACGCGGCGGTGGCCACGGCCCAGGACCAGGACGTGGTCCTGGTCGTCACCAACGCGGCGGCCGGCAGCGACAAGGGCGCCGCCCAGGCCAAGCTGGTCAAGGCGCTGCTGGCGACCGGCAAGCCGGTGGTCGCCCTCGCGGTGCGCAACCCGTACGACATCCAACTGTTCCCCGAGGTCACGGCCTACCTGGCCAGCTACACCTACGGCACCCCCTCCCTGATCTCCCTGGACCGGGCCCTCTACGGGGAGGTGAACCCCGGCGGCAAGCTCCCGGTGGCCGTCTCCACCGCCGACGACCCGGACCAGGAGCTGTACCCCTTCGGTCACGGTCTGCGGTACTGACCCCGTCGACGCCGACCCTCAACGGCGGTGGCACCCCGAAGTCGGGGTGCCACCGCCGTTTCCGTGGCCGCGCGGCTCCGACTCCCCACGAGTCCCGGCCACTCCCCGGGTCCTCCTCGGGCCTTCCCCCGGGGCGGAGAACGGTGCGACAGGCGGAGCTATCCTCGGGCGTCCGTCACCACCACGCCCCGGGAGGCCCCGATCCGTACGCCCTCGGACCCCACCGGCCCCCGCGCGCCCGGGCTGAGCCCGCGGTGGCGTACGGTCCACGCGAAACGTTCGGTTCTGGGCGTCATTCACAACGTCACCTCGGCGACCCGGCTGCTCGATATTCTGGCGGTTTTCGACGGCGACCAGAGAATAGACCTGCATTTCACCTGCACCGGCTCCTCACCCTTCGAACGCGGAATAGCGAGTTTCGTCGAGGAACGCCAACTCCCCTTCCTCCCCTGGGAAATGGCACTGGAAAAGGAATTCCATCTCGCGATCACCACGAGTCGCGGTGGGGAAATTCACAGAATTTCCGCCCCCGTTATTGGAACCCCTCACGGCGCCGGCTACAATAAGAAACTCAGCAGCACGGAGCACGGAGCACGGAGCACGGAGCACGGAGCACGGAGCACGGAGCATTCGGGCTGACCGCTGAATGGCTCACCCACGACGGCGAACTGATCCCCTCGGCGATCGTGCTGTCCCACGAGGAACAGTACGTAAGGCTCGCCGACGGATTCCCGGAAGCCCTCAGCCGCGCGGAGGTCATCGGCGATTCCGTGGCAGACGAGATCAGCGCCTCACGCCCCTTTCGGGACATGTACCGGAGGGAACTCGGAGTCGGCCCGCACCAGAAACTCGTCCTCATCACCTCGACCTGGGGCGGCCTTTCCGCACTGGGCGGCGCCCCCGACCTCTTCCGCCGCGCCATGGCGGAGCTGCCCCGTGACGAGTACCGGGTACTCGCCGCGATCCACCCCAACGCCTGGCACGGCCACGGGGGTTGGCAGCTCACCCACTGGCTACGGCCGCATCTGGACGCGGGGCTGCTGCTCCCCGACCCGGCCGGCGACACCTGGAAGGCGGCGGTCTGCGCGGCGGACGTGTTCCTGGGCGACCACGGTTCGCTCACCCTCTACGCCGCCGACCAGGGGGTGCCCGGCCTGCTGGGCTCCTTCGACGACGACCGGGTGGCCCCCGGCTCCCCCATGGAACGGATCGGCCGCCAACTGCCCCGGGTGTCCGCCGTACGCCCCCTGGAACCCCAGCTGCGGGCGGCGTCCACCGTCGCGGAGGCCGGCGACCTGGTGACCTCCCACCCGGGGGAGGCGCTGCGCCGACTGCGGGCGCTGAGCTACCGGCGGCTGGAACTGCCCGAGCCCCCATGGCCGATCGCCCCACGGGCGGTGCCCCTGCCCCTCCGGTTGCCTACCGTCCGGCGCAGCCCGGCGACCCCCGCGCACCTGGTGACCGCCCGGGTCGACGGCGACACGGTACGGCTGCGGCGCTACCCCGCGCACCACCAGCGGCACCAGGACGCGCATCTGCGGGGCGCCCACCTGGTGGCCGAGGACGGTGACCCGGACACCCAGGTCCGGGACCGGGCCCGGGTGTTGGTCACCCGTCGCGCCGACCCCGAGAAGCTGTTCCGGGGACGGCCGGACCTCCGGGTGGTGGCCCGGCCGCTCCCCGAGGGCTGCGAGGTCACCGTCCAGGACGGGCCGCGCCTGGTCGTACGGGCGGCCGAGGAGGACCCGGACCCCATGCTCGTGGGCGCGACCGTACTGGCCCTGCTCGACCAGGGGGCCGGTCAGAGGCCGCCGCCGCCCGAGGTGACCGTGGACCTCGGCGCCGCGCGCTCAGCGCTCCGGCTGGTCCCCCTCGTCGAGGAGGGCCCGAACCTCGCTGACGCCGACTTCGCTGCGCAGTCCCTGGTACAGGACGAGGGCTGACGTCCAGGACTCCTGCGGGTCCCGCCCCAGCAGGCGCAGCGCGCGCCCCTGTTCGCACAGGGCCTTGGCCCGGTCCATGCCGGCCGCCCTGGGGCTGAGCCGCTCCAGCGCCCCGTCCAGGGCGGTGAGCGCCTCCTCCACCTGGCCCTGCTCCAACCGGGCCTGGGCGTAACGGAGTTGGCACTTGCCCTGGTTGTAGTCCTCCCCCCGCAACTCGGCGAACCGGGCGCGGGCCTCCTGGTAGAGCGCGGCGGCCCGTTCCGGGTCGCGCCCGCGCAGGGCGGCCGTACCGCGGTGGAGGCTCAACAGCGCCCGCCCCCGGGCGTGGTCGACCCCCTCCAGGGCGTCCTCCGCCTCGGTCAGCAGCGTCTGGGCCCGGGCGGGGTCGTCTTCCTTGAGCGCCAGCAGTCCCAACCCCTCCAGTACGGAGGAGCGGGTACGGGCGTGACCGATCCGCTCGGCGATCTCCAGGGACCGCTGGTAGTGGTGGTACGCCGCCTCCCGGTCCTCCTCCAGCCAGCGGTTGCCGTGGGCGAAGGCCAGCTCGAAGTGCGCGCGGGCCAGCCACAGCCGGTCGCTGATGTGCTCGGCCGCCGACACCGCGAGGCCACCGACCCTGATCCACAGTCCGTGCTGCTGGCGGCGCTCGCAGAAGCCCCGCAGCCCCTCGGCGAACTCCACCACCGAGTGGAAGTGGCCGTTGTCGTGGGCGAGTTCGATCACTCCGGCCAGGTTGTCCCGGTCGGCTTCGAGTGCGCCCAGGGCCTGTTCCCGGCTCTCGAAGATCCCGCTCAGCTTCTCCTTCTCCCTGAGGGTGGGGCCCAGACACCACCGCTGGGACAGCCACCGCTCGGTCGCCGCGACCCGGGACAGGTACCAGCGCACCAGCACGGCCACCACCCGCGTCCGGTCCTCCTCGGTGGCCAGCGAGGAGGCGTAGTCGTGCAGCACCGCGTTGAGCCGGTAGCGGTCGGTGCCCGCCTCCTCCAGCAGGTGGAGCCGCAGCAGGCCGCGCGCCACCTGGTTCCGGCCGTCCGCCAGGTGGCGTACCAGGTCGTGCGGGACCTCCTGACCGGGATGGACACCCAGCGCGCGGAAGACGGAGGCGGAGAGTGCGTCCAACCGCTCGTAGGACAGGTCCAGTTGGGGGTCCAGGGAGATGTCCTCCTCCTCAAGGGCTCGCAGCATCGAACGGTGGCGCTCCACTTCCCGGGAGAAGGGCACTATGCCGCCGTAGTACGCGGCCGACGCGCAGGCGCCGGCCATCTTCACCATCTGCGGCAGTCCCTCGCACTGCGATATCACCGCCCGCATGGCCTCCCGCTCCTCCTCGGTGAGGTGCGTGGACGGGCCGAGCGTGTGCAGGAACAACTCGGTGCAGAAGTCCTCCTCCAGGCGTGCCATGCGATAGGTCGACAGGTCGAGGTCGCCGACCTGCCAGGCCAGGGGCTCGTCCCGGCTGGTGACGACCACCAGGCTCTCCGGGTGCCCGGGGAGCAGGTGGCGGATCGACTGCTGGCTCACCGCCCCGTCCAGGAACACCAGTACCGGCTGCTGCCGGGTACGGGAGCGGAAGCAGGAGGCCCGTTCCTCCAGAGAGTTGGGGAACTCCTCGGCCCGCACTCCCAGTTCGCGCAGGAAGGTCGCCAGGATGTCCCCGGGCTCCGGCAGGTGGTGCAGTCCGCGAGGGCTGAGGGGGGCGTAGAGGGTGCCCCGGGGGAACCAGTCCCGGCCCTCGCGCTCGGCCGCGCGTTCCCGGTCCGCGATCCAGTGGCTCACCGCCCCGGTCTTGCCCACGAAGACGCCCCCGGTGACCCAGGCCACCCGGGGTGCCCGCCGCTCGTGGAGGTCCTCCTTCTGCTGGTCCAGCCAGTCGAGCAGCGCCCCGCGGTTGACCAGCGTCGCCGGCGCGGTGGGCTGCATCCGGGGAATGACGGCCGGGGCGGTCGCGTAGTAGTGGTGGTGCTGGTCGCGCATCTGCTGAAGGGTGCCGTCGTATACCGCGCCGACACTGTTGGTCACGTCGCCACTGCTGTTGACCTTGTCCACTGGGGCCGCTCTCCCTCGTACGCTCGGCCCCGACAGTTTCTCAGCCACCCGTGCGGCTGTCCCCGGTTTCCCCTCAACTCCCCCCACCCTCACCCCCGCTGGCGTGAACAGCCCGGTACCAGTCCGGGGGCCAGGCCGGCTCTAACCCCACCGACCCCCGGGTCACCCTCCGCCCGGCGCCCTCACCCGCCCGGGGAACCCGTTGCCCCCTCGCCCCGCGAACCCGGTACGCTAGCCCCGGCCGTCGGTACACCACGGTCAGGCCTCCGTAGCTCAGGGGATAGAGCACCGCTCTCCTAAAGCGGGTGTCGCAGGTTCGAATCCTGCCGGGGGCACAGCAGAAACAGCAGGTCAGGAGCCCTTTCGTCCAGCGGACGCGAGGGCTCCTACGCTTGCGGCACCTGGTGGATCACCGGGGCCGGAGCGGTCCGGCCTCCGGCCCGGTACGGGGCCACCCGACCGCCTCCGGGGTGAGGACCACCCAGCGGCTACGCGGCATGTGGCAGGCCTCCATCACACTGCGCGACGTCCGACCTCCGGCCTCCGAGAGGAGTCACCGCCGCCGACCCCTCTGCGTCAAACACCGCTCGCCGGCGAGGCGGACGTGGTGTTTCCGTCCCGCCGACCGGTCTGACGACGCAGATCGATGGTCCGCAAGGTGGTGGGGAGGTCTGCCCGGTAGGGAATCAGGCCAAGGCGCCGATGCCTGAGAGTGGCCGCCACCGTCACCTGGGCGTGGACGGGAGCACCGGCGGTGGCCTTGACGATCAGCGTGAAGGTCTCGTCACCGATCAGGGGCTGACGGCTGGTCGCCTGGATACGCCATTCTGGATCGCTGTCCCTCTCGCCCATTCCGATGACGAAAAGCTCCTCCCGCCCTTGGCCCGGGGTGAGTTCGAGGGTGGACTCGACGATCGCGAGCTTGGCGCTGAGTCCGATGGTGGCTGGCCTCTCCACCGGGTGGGAGCGCTTCCTGGGGGAGATCGACCAAGCGATCGGCTGTCGTTCCGCGGGCTCACCGGGGGACTCCAGGAGGACGCCGACGGCGGCGTCGGCGAACGGGGCGCCGTTCGCCGGCGGGCGGAACGCGCACGTGAGACTGAGGAGGAGATAGTCGCTGTGCGGCGCCTCCTCGGTCAGGAAGCCGAGCCATTCCGCCTCGCCCGCGGCTGCCTCCTCCGCGGTCAGCGGGTGCACGACGGCGGTGCTGAGCGATACCCGCCCTTCGATGCGGGGCTGGGAGGCAGGCGACTGCAGTCGGGGCACCTCCACCAGGTCGATCTCGTGGAGCGGGGTCAGGGGCAGTTCCAGAGGGGTCACGAGGCAGCTCCGTGGTTCGAATCCGAATGGCGCCAGTCGCCGATGAAGCAGAACGAGCCCCAGTCCCGGAATGCCGGAAAGCGGCTGCGGACGGCCAACTGCGCGGCGTGGAAGGCGGCCCGTCGGTCGGGGGTCCGCGCGAGACGCTCGTAGAGCGTTCCGAAGAAGTCCGTGGCCACGTCCGGGTGGACCGGCCACAGGCAACCGACGACGGCCGAGGCGCCGGCGGACAGGAACGCGGCGGGCAGGCCGCGCAGATTGTCGTTGGCGTCGAACCGGCCCAGCGCGGATTCGCAGGAACTCATCGTCACGAGTTCGACGCTCCTCAGGTCGGCCCGGAGGATGTCGTGCGCGAAGAGACGACCGTCGTTGTCCGCGTCCGGCGACAGGTACAGGCACTGGTACCACGACGCCCACGCGTTGTGCGCCCCGTGTGCTGCCACGTGGGCATAACGCGCGTCGGCGAGTTCGCCGAGCAGTCGCCGCGGTGTCGCGCTGGATCCCAGCACCGCGTGACCCCCCATCGCCGTCGCGACCTGGTCGGCGTGTGTTTCCAGGGCGTCCTGGGCGTGGAGCCCGTGATCGGTGCCGCCGCCCCCGGAGGCGAAGGCGACGAGTCCGCGTGGGGACGGACGGTGGGGAGCGGGCGCCGGGCTACGGAGGAAGCCCAGGCTCGGTACCTGCGTGACGGTCCAGTCCTCGGCGAGGGGACGGCCGCCGACCTCCAGCAGGTGGTACGGGAGGTAGTGCAGTGGCCCGTTGGGCCAGATGCACAGATGCCGCTTCCCCTGGGCCCGCCAGTCGTCCAGCGAGGCGGTGAAGCCCGCCAGGTGAGCGACGCTGTCCTCCCTGAGCTGCTCTTGTGCCTCACGACTGACGGTCCGGTGCAGCGGGTCCGCGACGACGGCCCGTCGTAGGCCGGCGACGTGAAACGCCACCGGATGGGCGGAGAGAGAGTGTTCCGCGCGCGTGAAGCGGATGAGTCCGGCGTCGAAGTGCGGCAGGAGCACGGTGTGGTGCTCCGTGTGGTCGCGGGTCACCGCCATGCCGGACAGAGAGGTCACCGGCGTCTCGCTTCCGTCCCGGCGCGCATGGCCGAGATACAGCGAGAGCAGCACCGTGTCCTCGGTCAGGAGCGCCTGCAACTCGTCGGGGAGCATGGGTAGGCGGTCCGTGCGGCCGGCGGCGAGGAGTTCCTGACTGATCCACCGGTCCGCGGCGCGCTGCGTGTTGCGGTGCTCCGTTTCGGCGTCGGTTCCGGGTTCGGACTCGCCGGTGCCCACGTAGAACAGCATCCCCTCTTCGGGGCTCGGCAGTTCGGGCTCGCTCAGCGGTCCGGCCAATCGGGCATCGTCCACCCGGACCCGGTCCAGCAGTCGCGAGAGCCTCGCAGAGGGGGTGAACGGGCCGGGCCTTTCGATGACGGCCGTGAAGTCAACTCCCTTGGCAGCCTGGTGAATTGCCGTCATCAGGCCGTGCGAGACCGTGGGTCCGCTCAGTTGGAGGACCAGTTGTTGGTACAGGTCCCGGAGCTTCCAGCCGATGACCTCGTCGAGGCTTCCCCGTAGCCATACGGCGGTGGGAATCAGTGCCGCCACGGCCGGACCGACGTTCCTCTCGTCGGTTGCCCGCACACTGCGCAACGCGGCATCGAGGCTGTTCAGTGCCATGTCGACCTGGCCGCACCGGGCGTACGCGGCGAGCGCTTCGGCGAAGTGGCGTACGGCGAGACCCTCCTGCCCGGTCCCCGACACCCGCAGCCCCCTCTCGTACGAGAGGGTGCCGTCGAGGTAGGCCAGCGCGGGACCGCACCGGCGGCACAGCTCCGGGGCCAGCTCCCGCGCCGCCTCTGTCAGCGCGAGGCCGAGGTGTTCCTCCCCGTTTCCACGGGCGTGCGCGGCGAGGTGGACGAGGGTCGCCGCCCGCTCCTCGGCAGACCAGCCCTCCGCGTCCGCGCGGGTGCGTACCTGCCCTGCGGCTTCCTCCACTCGGATCAGCCCCGCGAAGCATCCCAGGCGGTTGTCTGCCAGGCAGTGCACCTCACTGGTCCAGCGTCGACGACGGTGGGAGTCCGCGGGCATGTCCGGGAGTTCGCGGTCCGCTGCCTCGATCAGCTGGAGTTCGAGGTCGGGCCGGCAGGCTTCCTCCGCGAGTTCGAGCGCCTCGGCGAGGACACTCGCGGCCTCCCGTGCCCCTTGTCGGTCCCGGATCGCGGACAGCGGCAGAGGCAGGACGTGCTGAAGGTCGCCGGGTAGCGCCAGCTCACCCAGCGAGCACAGGACCCTCAGCAGGTACAGATGGGTGAGGGGATCCCGGAACGCGTCCAGCAGGTCGAACGCCTCACGGGCGACCGCCCGGACCTCCTCGGCGTACGACTCCTGTCGGAGACCGGCGACCATGGACAGGGCCTCGACCAACGTCCTGAGCACGCGCCCTCGTTCGTGCCCGCGCGACACGTGGGCGGCCTCGCGCAGGTACCGGACCGCCTCCTCGGCGGCGGCCAGCGGAGGGGGCATCTCCGCGGTCTCCGAAGCGACGGAGTCGTCGGGGTGTACGGAGCGGTGCCGAGCCTGGCGTGCCCGCCACAGATCATGTGCCGACTCGAATGTCAACCCCGACATGTTCCCCACGTACGGGCTGACCCGCAGCAGCCCCGCGGCGAACAGTGTCTCGCCAAGTTCGGCGACGTCCTCGGGGCGGGCGCCGTCACGCAGAACGGCGATCTGTTCGTCCGCCACCGCACAGGCGCGACGGAAGAGCAGCCCGTCGGCCGACTCGATCAGTGCGAGCCGTCCTGTTTCGACGTAGGCGTCAGCCGCCCACCACCAGGGCGTTCCCTGTTCGGCGGCCCAACGGGAGCGCGCGGCCTCCAGGGTGAGGGTCAGCGTCGGCACCGCATCGCCCGGCGTACCGGCCCGCACGAGGCGTAAGGCCCAGAGCACCACGGAGCCCACGGCGTCCTCCGAGAGCACGAGGGACGGGTCCTTCACGCGGCGGAGGGCTTCTTCCTCGGTCAACACCCGTGCCGAGAGCTGTCCGCCGAGACCGACCAGTGTTTCGGCCTGGCGCCTTGCCTCGGGGTCTTCCGTACGGGCGGCTGCGCCGTCCTCGCGCACCACGACGTCACTGGACGACGAGACCTCCCGGATTCCCCTGGCTCGGGAAGTCCGCTCCAGAAGAACCCTCGTGACCCCGCTCAGGTTGGCCAGGTACGCCTCGCGCTGGCCGCCGTTCGTCAGGTCGACCCCCTGGCGCAGCCACCTGACCGCTTCCCGCAGCACGGGTACCGCGTCGTCCCCTCCACCGAACGTCGCTTCCGCCGCTTCCACCCGACGGCCGAGAACCGAACCGAGCCCGGCCGCTGCACGGGCGTACGTGAAGTCGTCTTCGGCGGCGTCCGCGAGCGCCTCCCTGTAGACGGTCGCGGCTCGGCTGAGGTCCCTGATGTCCCCCGCCACCTCGAAACGCCGTACGAGGGCTTCAGCGAGGGAGGTTCGGCGGCTCGCGCGTCGTAGGGCGGCCGGTTCCGGGAGAGCGGCCACACCGCCCATCAGCTCCACCGCGGCATCGGCGTCGGCTCGCCGCTCCTCCGCGGCACGGTCGGGACGGGCCGCGCGTTGGTACAGCGCGAGGCCGTGGACGGTGTCCCGGTACGCGTGGTCCTCGCCGTCCGTGACGCCCTCGATCAGGCTGACGGCCTGGTCGAGGGCGGCGGGGTCGCCCTCCTCCTCAGCGTCGAGGAGCAGGTCCGCCGCCTGTGCCAACGGGTTGCTCCACGGGTCGTACCCGGTCTCACCGGTGAGCCGGGGCCACAACTCACGTGGCACTCGGCGGTGATCGACCAGGTAGAGCAGGCCGAACACACCGATCGCCGTCTCAAGATCCCGGGCCGCGAGGGCGTCACCCTCGTGTGCCAGGGAGCGAGCCCAGTAGAACGCGGCAACGCCGTGAAGGACATCCGGGTCGGCCTCCTCGGGCCGCCCGCCCACCGACGCGAAGAGTTCCGCCGCGACGGCCAAGGCCTCGTCTTCGAGCACGCTCCGTGGATCTCCGCCCTCGCCGAACTCGCGTACGCGAGCAGCCAGCTCGCCAAGAAGCGCGTCCTCCACGAATCCCCCACCCGTTGGAGTACTCATCGTAGTGAAGGCGACACGAGCGCCCCGGACAAACCGTGGATCTGCACGAGGGCAGCCCCTGGGCACTCTCCCGAGAGCCGATCCGTAAACCCGACGGCGACGTCGATCCCATCCGGCCGCGTGGCCGCGCGGTCCACGTGCAAGAGCCGGGTCGGCACCCACCCGGCAAGGGTTGCCGGGTGGGTGGGGTCCTGCCCGCGGTTGAGCCCCGGACTTCGTTGGGCTTCCACACCGCGGCAAAGGCGAACGCGTAAATTGTCATCGGGGACGAGGGCGGACTAGCCCGCTTACCGAGACGACCTGAAGACAGAAAATCGCCCTCAGAACGATGATTCCTTTGTCACGGGAAAACCGCTTTGCCACGGCCATCGCGAATCACCACGGGACACCAATTCGCCACCCGAAAGCAATGCAAGAACCTTCATGCCACCACGCAGCGCAAACCCGTATTCCCATCGCGTCCATTCAGTCGTCAGGTAATGAACCGACTGAACCGCGACGAAGACGTCAGCACCGACTAGCGCATCGACCACTACTTGAACCCTGTCGACCTCGAGACCATGGCACTCCAAGTCATCCACGTATACGTGGCCCACGTTACCCAGATTCGCTCTTATCTCACGCAGTCGCTCGATGCCGTTGTCGCGCCTTGCATAACTCACGAAGTAGCGCACCCGGCAGCACCCTATCCATCAAGCCAACCAATCGCGTAGGCGCCTGCCGCCAAGGCGAACAGCACGCCAAGGATCAGATAGTACGTCATCGAGGCATTGAAGGCCGCACGCCAGACGCTCACCGCCCCGGACGCCGGAATGACCGGAGGGTCGTCGACGTCGGGGACGCAACGCCTCGCCCTTCTCCGTAATATAACAATCATCTCCCCCCTAATTTTTCGCTGGTAGTAGTAACTGAAGCCGTCGGCGACCCAGAATCCCGCGATCACCAGGAAACCGGCCAAGAAAAGTGATCCCCCTGGCCTTTTGTCCCCGAAGGAAGTGATCACCGTTCCGGCCGGAACAAGTACAAGTGCACACAGTTTCTTCAGCTCAAGGCAAGCTTCAGACGCCTTCAGTGTTGCCGCGTGAAGCTGGTCCAGTTGATCCCTGTCCAGTTCATCTGGTGTGGGAATGCTCATGCTTCTGCCATCCACGAAAGTTGGTGACGGGATCCGGTTGGCCACGGGTCAACCACCGCAGGTTGCACCATGGTCAACCCCGCCGTGTGCAGGCAATCAACTATGCAGTGCCTCCAGTGGGCTTTCTGAGAGTGTCACGCGCGCCACACCGGTCTGCGGTCCGCGAAGTGACGCGCCGCCGACTCTCGATCGACGCCTCGTCAACCCCTCACTGAGTCGCTCAGCGGCAGTGATTGACGGCGACCTAGTAGGCACCCGCCGCCTACAGGAACTTCCACGAACTCGTTGCAGAGCGTCGAGAGAGACAAGCTCTAGACAAGCGGTTCACGCGCGGGCTCCTCCGTCTACGCGGAGGACGGTGCCGGTGACGTAGGAGGAGCGGTCGCTGAGCAGCCAGGCGGCGGCCTGGGCGATCTCGTCCGGGGTGGCCGGACGGCCCAGCGGGGTCTGGCTGTTGAGGCGTTCGATGACGCCGGGCGAGGCCTCCTCCCACTCGTGGATCATCTCGGTGAGGGTGGTGCCCGGGGCGATGGCGTTGACGCGGATGTTCTCGGGGCCGTAGGTGACGGCGGCCGTCTCGGTGAGGCTGTTGACCGCCCGCTTCATCGCGCCGTAGGCGGGCAGTTCGGGGTTGCTTCCCAGGCTGCCGACGCTGGTGTTGTTGACGATGGCGCCCCGCCCGCTGGTGGCGCGGATGGCGGCGACCTGGGCGGTCATGGCCAGCCACGGGCCCCGGAGGTTGACCGCGTAGAGGTGGTCGAAGTGTTCGGGGCGTACCTGGTCCAGGGGGCCGGGCGGGGTCAGGGTGGCGCCGTTGTTGAAGGCGACGTCGAGTCGTCCGAACCGTTCCACGGCGCGGTCGACGGCGGCGCGCACCCCGGCGGCGTCGGCCAGGTCGCACACCACGTACGCGGCGCGGTCAGCGCCGCCGCCGGCCTCCCGTACCTCTTCGGTCACCGCCTGGAGCTGGGCCTCGGTACGGGCGGCGAGCATGACCCGGGCGCCCTCGGCGGCGAACAGCCGGGCCGCTGCGGCGCCGATGCCACGGCCGGCGCCGGTGACGAAGGCGACCTTGCCGGCCAGCAGGCCGGCGGGAGTGTGTCGGGGTTGCTCGGGGGCGGGGGTGTCGTCCACTGCGTTGTCCATGCGGCGAGCGTGGACCGGGGCTCCGGGCCCATCCAGGCACCGGCGGTACCTGGCTACGGGTGGGCGACCGGCCCACACTGGGCTCGTGGACCGAAGGGAACTGGGCGCCTTCCTGCGCAGCAGGCGCGAGCGGATCACCCCGGCTCAGGTGGGGCTTCCGGCCGGCCCCCGACGCCGGACGCCGGGGCTGCGACGGGAGGAGGTGGCGCAGCTGGCGTACGTCTCGACGGAGCACTACACGCGGCTGGAACAGGCCCGGGGGCCGCGCCCGTCCCGGGACGTGCTGACCGGACTGGCCCGTGCGCTGCGCCTGTCGGACCCCGAGCGGGAACACCTGCACCATCTGGCCGGGTTGCCCCCGGGCCCGCTGCCGGGGCCCTCCCGCGAGGTACGGCGCGGCGTCCTGGACCTGCTCCAGCGGCTGCCGATGGCGCCCGCGATCGTACTGTCGGCGGCCTACGAGGTGATCGCCTGGAACGCGCTGGCCACCGCGCTGATGGAGGACTTCTCCACGCTGTCCCGGCGGGACCGCAACCTGGTGCGACGGGCCTTCCTCGGTCCCCACCGGGAGGGGCGGCGGTTGTACGGGGTGTCGGACGTGGAGGAGTTCGCCCACACCTCGGCCCGGCAACTGCGCGCCGCCTCGGCCCGCTACCCCGACGACCCCGAACTGGCCGGGCTGGTGACCGAACTCCGGGCGGGCAGCCAGGAGTTCGCGCGACTGTGGGCCTCGCACGACGTGTGCGCCCGCCCGACCCCGTGCAGGACCTTCCGGCATCCGCTGGTCGGCCCGGTCTCGGTGGACTGCGACGTGCTGGACATCACCGACCGGGACCAGCGGGTGGTGATCTACACCGCCGCCCCGGGCTCGCCCTCCGAGGAGGCGTTGCGGCTGCTGTCAGTGGCCGGCCCCCAGCGCGTCGGCCTCACCCCCTGATCCGCACCGGGCGACCGGGCAGGGGCCGGCGGCCAGACCAAGGAACGGTGCCCCCCCTTTCCCCGGGCTTCGGGGCCCCGGCCTCCCCCACCCCCAGGCCGGGGCCCCCGAAGCCCGGCACCCCGTACGAGCCAGAACCGGCCCGACCCACGCCCCCCACCCCAGGCGCCACCGCCAACCACCCACCGGCCAGGAGCCCGAGGACCCAGAGGGCGACCACCACCCCACGGACCCGGGGCCCGGCACCCCGCACAGACCGGAACCAACCCCACCCACACACGGCCGCAAGCACCCCACAGGCCGGGGCGCCGAGGCCCAGGGCCCGGGCGCAAGAGGGCCCCCGCCCCCAGCGCGCACCGCACTCCGTCGGGTGTCCGCGCCGGGGCGGCACCGGCGTTCGGGCGCACGCCAGGGGTCGGGGTTACTCGGCCGACTCGACGTGGGGCGCGGTGTCCCCCAGGGCCTCCAGTACCGGCTGGATCAGGGGGTGTTCCTCGGCCCCGGAGCGTACGGCGGCGAACACCCGGCGGGTGGGGGCGGCGCCGTCGACGGGGCGGACCACCACGCCGGCCAGGTCCATGCCGCGCAGGGCGGAGCGGGGTACGAGGGCGACGCCGGCACCGGCGGAGGCCAGGGCCACCACGGCGCGGAAGTCGTCGGAGTGGTGTTCCAGACCGGGTGAGAAGCCGTCGCGTTCGCAGGCGAGGACGACCACGTCGTGGCAGGGGTTGCCGGGGTAGGGGCCGATCCAGGGCTCCTCGGCGAGCGCGGACAGCCGTACCCGGCCGGTGGCGGCGAGGTGGTGGCCGGCGGGGACGACGGCGTCGAAGGGTTCGGCGTACAGCGGTACCCGGGTCAGCCGGGGGTCGCCGGGAGCCCCCCGGTACTCCACGGCGACGGCCACGTCGACCTGGCGGTCCAGGATCATCGGCAGGCTGGCGTCACCCTCGGCGTCCTGGACCCGTACCCGGATGCCGGGGGCGGTACGAGCCAGCCGTACCAGGGCGGGGGCGACCACCAGGTCGATGCCGGTGGCGAAGGCGGCGAGGGTGACGGTGCCGGCCGACCCGGAACCGTAGGCCGCCAACTCGGCCTCGGCGCGCTCCAGTTGGGCCAGGACGGTGTTGGCGTGCTGGAGCAGGATCTCCCCGGCGGGGGTGAGCCGCACCCCCCGGGCGTGGCGTTCCACCAGCCGGTGACCGGTCTCCTGCTCCAGCGCGCTCAGCTGCTGGGAGACGGCGGAGGGGGTGAGGTAGAGGGCGGCGGCAGCGGCGGTGACCGTGCGGTGGTCCGCCACCGCACGGAGGATGTGCAGCCGCCGCGCCTCGATCACCCGGCCGATTCTCGCAGGGTCTCCCCCTCCATCTGGGTACGCGCGGCCACGAAGGCGTCCACGGCGCGGTTGACGTCCTCGGTGGAGTGGGCGGCGGAGAGCTGGACCCGGATGCGGGCCTGCCCCTGGGGCACCACGGGGTAGGAGAAGCCGATGACGTAGACGCCGCGCTCCAGCAGCAGTTCCGCCATCCGTGCCGCCTCGGCGGCGTCGCCGATCATCACCGGGGCGATGGCGTGCTCCCCGGGCAGGACGTCGAAGCCCTCCTCGGTCATCCGGCCCCGGAACAGCGCGGTGTTGGCGTTGAGCCGTTCCCGCAGGTCGTCGGCCGACTCCAGCAGGTCGAGCACCTTCAGGGAGGCGGCGGCGATGACCGGGGCGAGGGTGTTGGAGAAGAGGTAGGGGCGGGAGCGCTGGCGCAGCAGGGCGACGATCTCGGCGCGGGCGGCGACGTAGCCGCCGGAGGCGCCGCCGAGGGCCTTGCCCAGGGTGCCGGTGATGATGTCGACCCGGTCCATCACTCCGTGGAGTTCGGGGGTGCCGCGTCCGCCGGGGCCCACGAAGCCGACGGCGTGGGAGTCGTCGACCATGACCATGGCGTCGTAGCGGTCGGCCAGGTCGCAGATCTCCCGCAGGGGGGCGAGGTACCCGTCCATGGAGAACACGCCGTCGGTGACGATCAGTCGGCGGCGGGCGTCGGCGGACTCCTTGAGCCGGGCCTCCAATTCGGCCAGGTCACGGTTGGCGTAGCGCAGGCGGCGGGCCTTGGACAGCCGGATGCCGTCGATGATGGAGGCGTGGTTGAGGGCGTCGGAGATCACCGCGTCCTCGGGGCCGAGGAGGGTCTCGAAGACTCCGCCGTTGGCGTCGAAGCAGGAGGAGTACAGGATGGTGTCCTCCTGGCCGAGGAACGCCGACAGCCGGCCCTCCAGTTCCTTGTGCACCTCCTGGGTGCCGCAGATGAACCGTACCGAGGCCATGCCGTAGCCCCAGCGGTCCAGGGCGGTGTGGGCGGCGGCGACGACCTCGGGGTGGTCGGCGAGGCCGAGGTAGTTGTTGGCGCAGAAGTTGAGGACCTCGCCGGGGCGTCCGCCGGCGGTGACGTTGACGGTGGCCGACTGGGGGGTGTCGATGACGCGTTCGGGCTTGTGCAGCCCGGCCTGGCGGATCTCTTCGAGGGTGGCGCGCAGGTCCTCGCGTACGGTGTCGAACACGGTGCCTTCCTAGGGGTCGAAGGGGGCGTCGAGGGGGCGGAACCCTTACGGGCGGGTCCAGTCGAGGATCACCTTGCCGCCGGTGCCGCTGCCGGCGTCGGCGAAGGCGGCCTCGAAGTCGCGGTGGTGGTAGCGGCCGGTGATGACGGGGCTGAGGTCCAGTCCGCCTTCGAGGAGTACGGACATGGCGTACCAGGTCTCGAACATCTCCCGGCCGTAGATGCCCTTGATGGTGATCATCGAGGTGACCACCCTGGCCCAGTCGACGGCGAACTCCTCGGCCGGCAGTCCGAGCATGGCGATCCGGCCGCCGTGCGTCATGTTGCCGATCATGTCGCGCATCGCCTCGGGGCGGCCGGACATCTCCAGGCCGATGTCGAAGCCCTCGCGCAGGCCGAGCCGCTGGCCGCCCTCGGCGATGGTGGACTGCCGTACGTCGAGGGCCAGGCTGACGCCGAGCTTGCGGGCGAGTTCCAGCCGTTCGGGGCTGACGTCGGTGATGACCACGTTGCGGGCTCCGGCGTGGCGGACGACGCTCGCGGCCATCAGCCCGATGGGGCCGGCGCCGGTGATCAGTACGTCCTCGCCGACGGCGGGGAAGGACAGGGCGGTGTGCACCGCGTTGCCGAACGGGTCGAAGATGGCGGCCACGTCGAGGTCGACGGGGGCGCGGTGGACCCACACGTTGGAGGCGGGCAGGGCGACGTACTCGGCGAAGGCGCCGTCGCGGCCCACGCCCAGGCCGACGGTGGCCCGGCACAGGTGGCGCCGTCCGGCGCGGCAGTTGCGGCAGCGGCCACACACCAGGTGTCCCTCGCCGCTGACCAGGTCGCCCTCGTTGACCTCGGTGACGTCGCGGCCGACGTCGACCACGGTGCCCACGAACTCGTGGCCCACCACCAGGGGGGTGTCGACGGCCTGCTGGGCCCAGCCGTCCCAGGCGTGGATGTGCAGGTCGGTGCCGCAGATCCCGGTGCGCTGCACCTTGATCAGTACGTCCTTGGGGCCGATGCTCGGTTCCGGTACCTCGGCGAGCCACAGTCCGGGCTCGGCTTTCTCCTTGACCAACGCCAGCACGAACAGCTCCTGTACCTGGCCGCGCCCGGCGGGGGCACGGCCGCGAGAGGGTGGGTCCCGAGAAACGGTGGGGTCGGGGGACCTGTGGGACTCGGGGTGCGGGTGTGCGCCGTGAACACGGTGAGTGCCGTGAGCGCTGTGAGCACTGTGTGTTCCGTGTGCACGGTGAACCCCAATGTGCCGTAAGACAAACTTCAGGTCCATCGAGGATTTCTTAAGCGGAGCTACAGCCGCTCTTCACACCCGCCCTCTCCTGGAACGGGGGCCGGCCCAACCGCCTCCCCCTCCAGGGGTGTTGACCTGCCTCCGGGGTGGTACCGCCCGGAGGTACGGCGATACCACCCTCGACCGAACCTCACCCTCAGGAGGGACGGACCTCCCCCAACAACTGGTCGAAGGGCACCGGGTCGGCGAACGGGTCGGGAGCCGGCGCGGCGGGGCGTCCGGTGACCAGTTCGGCGAACTCCCCGGCCGCGCGGGCGATCCGCTGGCCGAGCCCGGCGTCCTGGCCCCAGTCGGCGCTGGCCGCGTAGACGGCGGTGGGTACCACCAGTGCCCGGAGGTACGCCAGCAGGGGCCGCATGGCGTGCTCCAGCATCAGCGAGTGCCGTTCGGTGCCGCCGGTGGCGGCGAGCAGCACCGGTTTGCCTCGCAGCGCGTCCGGGTCCACCAGGTCCATGAAGGACTTGAACAGGCCGCTGTAGGACCCGGCGAAGGTGGGGGTCACCAGGATCAGCCCGTCGGCGGCGGCGAGCCGGTCCAGTACCTCGCCCAGCCGCTGGCCGGGGAAGCCGGTGAGCAGGTGGTCGGTGATCTGGTGGGCCAGTTCGCGCAGTTCGACGGTCTCCAGGCCGGTGCCCTCGCCCAGTTCCTCCCGGGTGGCGGCGGCCAACCGGTCGGCCAGCAGCCGGGTGCTGGAGGGTTGGGAGAGGCCGGCGGAGACGACGAGGATCTCGCTCATGCGGGGGACGCCTCCTTCCGGGCGCGCAGCAGTGAGGCGTGGGTGGGCGCCTCGGGGACCCCGGCCGGGCGGGAGCGGGCGAACTCCTTCCGCAGGACCGGTACGACCTGTTCGCCGAGCATCTCGATCTGCTCCAGCACGGTCTTCAGCGGCAGCCCGGCGTGGTCCACCAGGAACAGCTGCCGCTGGTAGTCGCCGACGTAGTCGCGGAAGGACAGGGTGCGCTCGATGACCTGGTCGGGGGTGCCGACGGTCAACGGGGTCTCGGCGGCGAACTGTTCCAGGGAGGGGCCGCCGCCGTACACCGGGGCGCGGTCGAAGTACGGGCGGAACTCCCGTACCGCGTCCTGGGAGTTGGGGCGCATGAACACGTGCCCGCCCAGTCCGACGAGGGCCTGCTCGGCGGTGCCGTGGCCGTGGTGCTCGTAGCGTCGGCGGTAGAGGTCCACCATCCGCTGGGTGTGCTCCTTGGGCCAGAAGATGTTGTTGTGGAAGAAGCCGTCGCCGTAGTACGCGGCCTGCTCGGCGATCTCCGGGCTGCGGATGGAGCCGTGCCAGACGAAGGGCGGCACCCCGTCGAGGGGGCGGGGGGTGGAGGTGAAGCCCTGGAGCGGGGTGCGGAACCGGCCCTCCCAGTCGACCACGTCCTCCCGCCACAGCCGGTGCAGCAGCCGGTAGTTGTCGATGGCCAGCGGTATGCCCTGGCGGATGTCCTGCCCGAACCAGGGGTAGACCGGCGCGGTGTTGCCCCGGCCCAGCATCACGTCCACCCTGCCGTCGGCCAGGTGCTGGAGCATCGCGAAGTCCTCCGCGATCTTCACCGGGTCGTTGGTGGTGATCAGGGTGGTCGCGGTGGACAGGATGAGCCGCTCGGTGCGGGCGGCGACGTAGCCGAGCATGGTGGTCGGAGAGGAGGGGACGAACGGCGGGTTGTGGTGCTCCCCGGTGGCGAACACGTCGAGCCCGACCTCCTCGGCCTTCAGGGCGATGGCCACCATCGCCTTGACGCGTTCGTGCTCGCTCGGGGTCCGACCGGTGGTGGGGTCCGGGGTGAGGTCACCGACGGAGAAGATTCCGAACTGCATGGCAGGTCCTTCGCTTCTTGTTGAATGTTCAACCACTTCGGCAACGGCGAGCCCGGAACCCTTATTCCCACCCGCCCCGACGGACGGGCCCCGCCACCACGGCCACCGTCCCCCATGGTCGAGCGCCCCGTCCACCCGGGGCCCACCCGGACCGGACCGGCGCCCCCGTCAGGCGGGGCGAGCCGCGCCCCTCAGCCGGCCGAGGCGGCGGCCACCAACCCGGCCATCACCCTGGCGTCCTGCCCCATCTCGGGGTGCCACTGCACCCCCAACACCCAGCGTTCGCCCGGGAGTTCCACCGCCTCCACGGTGCCGTCCTCGGCGTGGGCGGAGGCCACCAGCCCCCGCCCCAGCCGGTCCACGCACTGGTGGTGGTAGGTCGGCACGGGGCAGGGCTCGGGGGCCAGGGAGGCGTACCGGGTGCCGGGGACCGGAACCACCAGGTGCTCACCGAACACCCCCACGTCCTTGCGGTGCCCCTCCAGGTGCTGGCGCAGGGTGCCCCCGAGGGCCACGTTCAGCACCTGGGCCCCCCGACAGATCCCCAACAGCGGGGTGCCGGACGCCAACGCGGCCTCCATCAGGGCCAGCTCCCAGGCGTCCCGCTGGGGGGCGGGCGGACCGGTGCGGGGGTCCCGCTCGGCCTCGTACCGGCGGGGGTCCACGTCCGGGCCGCCGGCCACCACCACCGCGTCCAGCCGGTCCACCACCCGCGCGGCGTCGTCGGGGTCGGTGGGCGGCAGCAGCACCGGGAGCCCTCCGGCGACCTCCACCAGCCGGGGGTAGCCCTGGGGCAGCAGCACGGCCGGCAACTGCCAGTCGCCCCAACGGGCGGTGGGCTCCAGATAGGTGCTGACACCGATCAGGGGCTTCACCTGGTCCTCCTCACGTACGGCGCCTCGCGCCCGGTCGTCGACAGGGCCTCACCGCCCATGGTCCCCCAGCCGCTCAGTCGGGCCGGTGCGGCTCCCGGCTCAGTTCGGCCTCGGCCTCGGCCAGGGCGGCGAACTCCTCCTCGGGGGCGGCGGCGACCAGGCGGTGGCGGCTGTAGAAGGCGAAGTAGGCCAGCGCGATGACGTAGACACCCAGGGCGATCAGGGCGGCGGTCTGGTCCACCAGGAAGGTGGCCACCAGCGCGGACAGGGCCAGCACGAAGGCGACCGAGGAGGTGAGCATCCCTCCGGGGGTGCGGTAGGGGCGCTCCAGTCCGGGTTCGCGGCGGCGCAGCACGATGTGGGAGAGCGCCATCAGGGAGTAGGAGATGGTGGCGCCGAACACCGCGACGTTGAGCATCCGGGCGCCGTCGCCGCTGCCGGCGGCCAGGGCGAAGCCGATGCCCCCGGGGATCAGCAGGCCCAGGTACGGGGCCTTGCGGCGGCTGGTGAGGGACAGCACCCGGGGCAGGTAGCCGGCCCTGGAGAGGGCGAACAGCTGCCGGGAGGCCGCGTAGATCAGGGAGAAGAAGGAGGCCACCAGGCCGGCCAGGCCGGCGTAGTTGACGAAGCGGGACAGCCAGGTGGGGTCGCCGTCGCCCTCCAGGGCGACGATCAGCGGGTTGCCCACCTCCTTGATGGCGTTGGCGCCCTGGGCCCCGGTGGCGGCGAAGAAGGTGACCAGGGCGAGGAGCACCAGGATGCCCATGGACAGGGCCAGCGCGCGGGGCATGGAGCGCACCGGGTCCTTGGCCTCCTCGGCGGCCAGCGGCACGCCCTCCACACCGAGGAAGAACCACATACCGAACGGGAAGGCGGCCCAGATGCCCAGCAGTCCGAAGGGGAGCCAGGAGTTGGCGCCGAAGGCGCCGTCGTCGACCGGGATGTCGTTGAGTCCGCTGGCCTGGAACTCGGTGAACGCCCCGACGGCGAAGACCAGCAGGGCCAGTACGGCGATGGAGGTGACCACCAGGCTGAACCGCAGGGCCTCGCCCACGCCCCACAGGTGGACGCCGATGAAGATGACGAAGCAGGCGAGGTAGACCGGCCAGCCGGAGGTGAGCCCGAAGAGGTGGAGGGACTCCACGTAGTCGCCGATGAACAGGGAGATGGCGGCCGGGGCGAGCACGTACTCGATCAGGATGGCGGTGCCGGTGAGGAAGCCGCCCCAGGTGCCCAGGGCGCGGCGGGCGAAGCCGTAGCCGCCGCCGGCGGTGGGGAGGATGGCCGACAGTTCGGCCAGCGAGAACACCAGGCAGGCGTACATCAGGCCCATCAGGACGGCGGCGACCGCGAGTCCGCCGAAGCCGCCCTCGGAGAGGCCGACGTTCCAGCCGGAGTAGTCGCCGGAGACCACGTAGGCCACGCCCAGGCCGGTCAGCAGCAGCGAGCCGGCGCTGCCCCGGCGCAGGGTTCTCCGTCGCAGGTAGCCGCCGCCGGGGTCCCGGGGGTCACCGGCCGGGTGGGGGCCGTCCCCCGCCGGTGCCGTGCGCGATGAAGTGTGCTCGGCCATCAGCCGCTCCCGCCGCTCGACAAAGGTACGGCTCGACACCATTGACCCTTCGTACGCGGACGCGCAAGACCCGTGCGGAAAACAGGGTGTTACGCCGGGGCCGGTCGGCGCTCAGGCGAGGAACCCGCGCAGCAGCGCGGCGGTGCCCCGGCAGTGCTCGCGGGTCAGCTCGGCCGCCGCGTCCGGGTCCTGGTCGAGCACGGCCTCCACCAGCGCGGTGTGCTGGTGCTGGGAGTGCTCCAGGTTGCGCACCAGCAGCGGTACGCAGTCCAGCAGTTCGTTGACCGTGGCGCGGACCGCCGCGTACTGGGCGGCCAGGGTCGCCGAGCCCGCCAACTCGGCGAGGGTCAGGTGCAGCAGGGTGTCCACCCGGCGGTACTCCGACAGCTCCGCCTCCTGGGTGGCCGCCAGCGCCGCCCGCAACCGGTCGGCCTGCGCGGGGTCCAGGCCGTGGGTGGCGCACAGGTGCCCGGCGCCCACCTCCAGCACCTCCCGGAACCGCAGCACGTCCTCGATGTCGACCTCGGCCACCCGGCGCCGCAGCTCCTGTTCGGCCAGCCCCTGCGGGGGGTCGGGGCGGGGCAGCACGAAGGTGCCGCCGTACCGGCCCCGCCGGGACTCCAGCAGCCCCTGTTCCTGGAGCACCTTCAGCACGTCCCGGAGGGTGACCCTGCTGATCCGCAGCCGGTCGGCCAACTCCCGTTCGGAGGGCAGCCGTTCCCCGGCCGGCACCAGCCCCAGCCGTACGACCTGGAGTATCTGCTCCAGCGCCTCCTCGAAGCCGTTGTCCGCCCGCACCGCCCGGAGTACCGGGTCCAGTCGGCGCGCGACCTCGCCGGGCTCGGCCATACCGGCTCGCCCCCTTCCCAAACAATGGTCTCCGGTCATACCTTATGGCTCTGTTGACCTAAGGAGGACTCTCCCGTGGCAGAACGCACTCCCCCACTGCGGGTCGAGGAGCTACGGCGCCGGGTGGCCGACGGTGAGGTGGACACCGTGGTCCTGGCGTTCCCCGACATGCAGGGACGACTCCAGGGCAAGCGGTTCGCGGCGGGCTTCTTCCTCGACCAGGTCCTGGACCACGGTACGGAGGGCTGCGCCTACCTGCTGACCGTGGACACCGAGATGAACACCGTGGACGGCTACGAGGTCACCTCCTGGGACCGTGGCTACGGCGACTTCGAGATGCGCCCCGACCTGGACACCCTCTGCCTCCTCCCCTGGCATCCGGGCACCGCCCTGGTCATGGCCGACCTCGCCTCCACCGGTGGCGAGGCGGTCACCGTCTCCCCCCGGCACGTGCTGCGCCGGCAGCTGGACCGGCTCGCCGAGCGCGGCTACACCGCCCAGGTCGGCACCGAGCTGGAGTTCATCGTCTTCCGGGACTCCTACGAGGAGGCCTGGGACCGTGGCTACCGCGACCTGACCCCGGCCAACCAGTACAACGTCGACTACTCCGTGCTGGGCACCGGCCGGATCGAGCCCCTGCTGCGCCGTATCCGCAACGAGATGGCCGGCGCGGGACTGACCGTGGAGTCGGCCAAGGGCGAGTGCAACCTCGGCCAGCACGAGATCGTGTTCCGCTACCAGGACGCGCTGACCACCTGCGACCAGCACGCGCTGTACAAGACCGGGGCCAAGGAGATCGCCTCCCAGGAGGGGTACGCCCTCACCTTCATGCCCAAGTTCGACCAGCGCGAGGGCAACTCCTGCCACGTCCACCTGTCCCTGGTCGACGCCGGCGGCACCAACGTGATGGCCGGCGACGAGCCGTACGGGATGTCCCCGCTGATGCGCCGCTTCCTGGCCGGACAGCTCGCCGCGCTGCGGGACTTCACCCTGCTGTACGCCCCCAACATCAACTCCTACAAGCGCTTCCAGCCCGGCTCCTTCGCCCCCACCACGGTCGCCTGGGGCCCGGACAACCGCACCTGCGCCCTGCGCACCGTCGGCCACGGGCCGGGCACCCGCTTCGAGAACCGGCTGCCCGGCGGCGACGTCAACCCCTACCTGGCGGTGGCCGGACTGGTCGCGGCCGGGCTGTACGGGGTGGACAACGAGCTGGAGCTGCCCGACCCCTGCGCGGGCAACGCCTACGTCGGCGACCACGCCCAGGTGCCCCACACCCTGCGCGAGGCCGCCGACCTGTGGGCCGCCAGCCCGCTGGCCCGGGAGGTGTTCGGACCCGAGGTGGTCGCCCACTACGAGCGCATGGCCCGGGTCGAGCTGGAGGCCTTCGACGCGGCCGTCACCGACTGGGAACTCCGCCGCACCTTCGAACGCCTCTGAGCCCGCCCCGCACACCCCGCACCAGATCGCGAGGAACTCCCTTGTCGACCTCAGAACCCACGCTGCACGAGGTGCGCAACCCCGCCACCGAGGAGATCATCGCCACCGTCCAGGCCACCCCGCCCGAGGCGGTGGACCGCGCGGTCACCCGGGCCGCCGGGGCGCAGCGCCGGTGGGCCGCCCTGGCCCCCGCCGACCGGGCCCGGTTGCTGCGCCGGTTCGCCGCCGTGGTCGACGACCACGTCGAGGAGCTGGCCGGACTGGAGGTGCGGGAGGCCGGCCACCTGCCGGGCAACGCCCGGGGGGAGGCGGGCAACGTCCGCGACCTGCTGGAGTACGCGGCCGGCGGGGTGGAGCGGCTGAACGGCCGGCAGATCCCGGTCAGCGGAGGGTGGAACGTCACCCTGCTCGAACCGCTGGGCGTGGTGGGGGTGATCGCCCCCTGGAACTTCCCGATGCCGATCGCCGGTTGGGGCCTGGCCCCCGCCCTGGCGGCCGGCAACGCCGTACTCCTCAAGCCCGCCGAGACGACCCCGCTGACCGCGCTGCGGCTGGCCGAACTCGCCCTGGACGCCGGGCTGCCCGAGGACCTGTTCCAGGTGCTGCCCGGGGCGGGGTCCACCGTGGGCGAGGCGCTGGTGGGCCACCCCGGGGTGGCCAAGATCGTGTTCACCGGCTCCACCCGGGTCGGCAAGCGCGTCATGGCGCGCTGCGCGGAGCGGGTGAAGCGGGTGACCCTGGAGCTGGGCGGCAAGAGCCCCAACATCGTGTTCGCCGACGCCGACCTGGAGCGGGCGGCGGCGGCCACCCCGATGTCCTTCCTGGACAACGCCGGCCAGGACTGCTGCGCCCGCACCCGGGTGTTGGTGCAGCGCTCGGTCCACGACCGGTTCCTGGAGGCGTTGGCCCCGCATCTGGAGTCGGTGGTGGTCGGCGACCCGGCGCGGGAGGGCACCCAGATGGGCCCGCTGATCTCGGCCGCCCAGCGGGACCGGGTCCGCGCCCTGGTCGGCGACGGTCACCAGGGCATCCGGGGCACCGCCCCCACCGGGCCGGGCTACTGGTTCCCGCCCACGGTGCTCACCGGGGTGGCCGAGAACGACCCGGTGGCCGTGGAGGAGGTGTTCGGGCCGGTGGCCGTGGTGCTGCCCTTCGAGGACGAGGAGGACGCGGTACGGCTGGCCAACGCCACCGAGTACGGCCTGTCCGGCTCGATCTGGACCCGCGACATGGGCCGGGCGCTGCGGGTGTCCGGTGCCGTCGCGGCCGGCAACCTGTCCGTCAACTCACACAGCAGCGTCCGCTACTCGACCCCGTTCGGCGGCTTCAAACAGTCCGGCCTGGGCCGGGAGTTGGGGCCCGACGCCCTGTCCGCCTTCACCGAGACCAAGAACGTCTTCCTCAGCACGGAGGGATGAGCACCCATGACCGACAGCGTGACCCCGGTCTGCCGGCGTCTGCCCGGACGTACCGCCGTGATCACCGGTGCCGGCAGCGGGATCGGCCTGGCCACCGCCCGCCGGCTGGCGTCGGAGGGGGCGCACGTGGTGTGCGCCGACATCGACGAGAGCGCCGGCAAGGCCGCGGCCGAGGAGGTCGACGGGCTGTTCGTGGCGGTGGACGTCACCGACCCCCAGCAGGTCGAGGACCTGTTCCGGGTGGCCCAGGAGACCTACGGGTCGGTGGACGTCGCCTTCAACAACGCGGGCGTCTCGCCCCCCGAGGACGACTCCATCCTCACCACCGACCTGGACACCTGGCGGCGGGTCCAGGAGGTCAACCTCACCTCGGTGTACCTGTGCTGCAAGGCGGCGCTGCCCCACATGCGGCGTCAGGGCCGGGGTTCCATCATCAACACCGCCTCCTTCGTGGCCGTGATGGGGGCGGCGACCAGCCAGATCTCGTACACCGCCTCCAAGGGCGGGGTGCTGGCCCTCTCCAGGGAGCTGGGCGTGCAGTTCGCCCGGGAGGGGATCCGGGTGAACGCGCTGTGCCCGGGGCCGGTCAACACCCCGCTGCTGAAGGAGCTGTTCGCCAAGGACCCGGAGCGGGCCGCCCGGCGGCTGGTGCACGTACCGGTGGGGCGGTTCGCCGAGGCGGAGGAGATCGCGGCGGCGGTGGCCTTCCTCGCCAGTGACGACGCCTCCTTCGTCAACGCGGCGGAGTTCCTGGTCGACGGGGGCATCGCCGGGGCGTACGTCACCCCGCTGTAGGGCCGGCCCGCCCGTGCCGGAGGCCGTCGGGAACGTGTCAGGCAAGCGCCGATGAGTTCCCGGCGGCCGGCCCGTCTACCCCTTCGACAGCGGACACCCTGGCGAAGGAGCGGGTCATGCAGAAGATCACGACCAATCTGTGGTTCGACACCGAGGCCGAGGAGGCGGCGAGGTTCTACGCGTCGGTCTTCCCGAACTCCCGGGTGGTGGAGGTGACCCACTACGGGGAGGCCGGTCCGCGTGAGCCGGGCACCGTGATGACGGTGGTGTTCGAGCTGGCTGGACAGCGGTTCGTGGGCATCAACGGCGGGCCGGAGTTCCCGTTCAACGAGGCCGTGTCGCTGGAGGTCTCCTGCGCGGACCAGGAGGAGGTGGACCGGATGTGGGAGTCGCTGGGGGCGGACGGCGAGTGGGGCCCCTGCGGCTGGTTGAAGGACCGGTACGGGCTGTCCTGGCAGATCGTCCCCGACCGGCTGAACGAACTGATCGCCGACCCGGACCGGGAGAAGTCCCAGCGAGTGATGGCGGCGATGCTGAAGATGCACAAGATCGAGGTGGCCGAACTGGAGGCGGCGGCGGCCGGCTGACCGCGCCGACCGGCCCGGACGCGGCCGACGACCGGACCCGGGACTACCGCCGGGCCCGCTCGGTGCCGATCGCGCTCTCCACCCCGTCCAGCAGGACGCCCAGCCCCGCGGCGAAGGTCTCGTTGGCGCGGTTCTCCAGGTAGGGGACGCTCTCGTCCTGGGGCGGCCCGGTCTCGCTCTCGATCCAGCCGATCTGGGGGAACCGCTGGTCGAAGTCCGGCACCAGTTCGGCGAGCATCGGCGAGCGGCCGTACCACCAGTCGTCGTCACTCAGCCCGGACTCGGCGGCGGCCTGCCGGGCCTCGGCCACCACGCTGGCCGAGCCGCGTACGAAGTCCATCAGCGCGCTGACCACCGCGCGCAGCCGCCCCGGGGGCAGGCCCGTCTCCCGGAGCACGGTCACCAGGGTGTTCATCAGCCGGAACTCGCCGGGGCCCAGGACGGGACGGGCGGTGGACACCTGGAGGGTCCAGGGGTGCCGCAGGTAGAAGGCCCGCAGGTCCTCGGCCCAGCGCACCAGGGCGGGCCGCCAGCCGTCCGACAGCGGGTAGTGGTCGGGGAGTTGGCCCAGGGCGCGGTCGTACATCAGGTCCACCAGCTCGTCCTTGCCGGGAACGTAGGTGTACAGGGCCATGGCGCTGCGGCCGAGGCGTTCCCCGACGGCACGCATGGAGACCGCGCCCATGCCCCGGGCGTCGGCCAGCTCGATGGCGGCGGCCACCACCGCGTCCACGCTCAGGGCGGGTCGGCGTCCCGGTCGGCCGGCCGGTGGCGGGTCCTCGGGGCCACTTCCCCGCCACAGCAGGGACATGGATCTGCGGGGGTCGCCCTGCCCCGCGAAGATCACCGCTGGTGGCACTTGTGACTCCTCTCCGACCTCGCCTACGCTCTGGCCGTCAATTCCTTACGCTGTAATCAATTCCCTCGCCTCGACCACCGCCAGGCAGGAGCGCGATGTCCGCCGATCCTCTCAGCCCCTCCCGCGAAGCCCACACCGCCGACAGCCACCAGATGATCGAGGTCCGGGGCGCCCGGGAGAACAACCTCACCGGAATCGACCTGGACATCCCCAAGCGCCGGCTCACCGTCTTCACCGGGGTGTCCGGCTCGGGCAAGTCCTCCCTGGTGTTCGGCACCGTCGCCGCCGAGTCCCAGCGGCTGATCAACGAGACCTACACCGCCTTCCTCCAGTCCTTCATGCCCAACCTGGCCCGGCCCGAGGTGGACGCCCTGCGCAACCTGTCCGCCGCGATCGTGGTCGACCAGGAACGGATGGGCGCCAACTCCCGCTCCACCGTGGGCACCGCCACCGACGCCCAGGCGATGCTGCGCATCGTCTTCAGCCGCCTGGGCACCCCCCGGCTGGGCGCCTCCAAGGCGTTCAGCTTCAACCTGCCGGACGGCATGTGCCCCGAGTGCGAGGGACTGGGCCGCTCCACCGACATCGACCTGGACCAACTCGTCGACCGCGAGCGCTCGTTGAACGAGGGCGCGATCACCGTCCCCCAGTTCCAGGTGGACTCCTGGTACTGGCAGGTGATGGCCCGCTCCGGGCTCTACGACCCGGACACCCCACTACGCGACTTCACCGAACGGCAGTGGCACGACCTGCTGCACAAGCCCCTCACCAAGATCCGGGTCGGCACCAGCAACCTCAGCTACGAGGGCCTGTTGGTCAAGGTGCGCCGGCTGTTCCTCGCCAAGGACCGCGAGGCCCTGCAACCCCACCTCCGCGCCTTCGTCGACCGCGCCGTGGTGTTCGGCCCCTGCCCCGCCTGCCACGGCACCCGCCTCAACGAGGCTGCCCGCTCCAGCAGGATCGACGGCCACCACATCGCCGACTGCTCCGCCATGCAGCTCACCGACCTCGCCGCCTTCCTCCGCGACGTCCACGACCCCTCGGTGGGCCCCCTGCTGGACACCCTCCGCGACACCGTGGACCAGCTGATCGAGATCGGCCTCGGCTACCTCAGCCTGGACCGCGACTCCGGGAGCCTGTCCGGGGGCGAGGCCCAGCGGGTGAAGATGGTGCGGCACCTGGGGTCCAGCCTCACCGACGTGACGTACGTGTTCGACGAACCCACCGTCGGCCTGCACCCCCACGACATCCAGCGGATGAACCGGCTGCTGCTGAACCTGCGGGACAAGGGCAACACCGTCCTGGTCGTCGAGCACAAGCCGGAGACCATCGCCATCGCCGACCACGTGGTCGACCTCGGCCCCGGAGCCGGCGGCGACGGCGGGCGGCTGTGCTACGCCGGGGACGTGGCCGGGCTGCGCGCCTCCGACAGCCTCACCGGACGCCACCTGGACCACCGGGTACGGCTACGGGAGCGGCCCCGGCACCCCACCGGCACCCTGTCCGTACGGGGCGCCGACCTGCACAACCTCAAGGGGGTGGACGTCGACGTCCCCCTGGGGGTGCTGACCGTGGTCACCGGGGTGGCCGGCTCCGGCAAGAGTTCGCTGATCCACGGGTCGCTGCCCGGCCGGGAGGGGGTGGTGGTGGCCGACCAGTCGCCGATCAGGGGTTCCCGCCGCAGCAACCCGGCGACCTACACCGGGCTGCTGGACGCCGTCCGTACCGCCTTCGCCAAGGCCAACGGGGTCCGGTCCTCGCTGTTCAGCCCCAACTCGGCCGGCGCCTGCCCGCAGTGCAGGGGCATCGGCATGGTCTACACCGACCTGGCGATGATGGCCGGGGTGGCCTCGGTCTGCGACGAGTGCGAGGGGCGGCGGTTCACCGACGAGGTGCTCCGCTACACCCTGCGGGGACGGAACATCCACCAGGTGCTGTCCATGTCGGTGGCCCAGGCCCTGGACTTCTTCGACCGGGGGCAGGCCCACCGCGTCCTGTCCCGGCTGCACGACGTGGGCCTGGGTTACCTGCGCCTGGGGCAGCCGCTGACCACCCTGTCGGGAGGCGAGCGGCAACGGCTGAAGCTGGCCCTGCACATGGCCCGGCCGGCGAGCACCTACGTGCTGGACGAGCCGACCAGCGGGCTCCACCTGGCCGACGTGGACCAGCTGTTGGGGTTGCTGGACCGACTGATCGACGACGGCAACTCGGTGATCGTCATCGAGCACCACCAGGCGGTGATGGCGCACGCCGACTGGATCATCGACATGGGCCCCGGGGGCGGCCACGACGGCGGCCAGGTGGTGTTCACCGGCACCCCGGCGGAACTGGTCGAGCGGGGCGACACCCTCACCGCCCGGCACCTGCGGGAGTACCTGAGCCCCTGAGCCCCGGCACCGCTCGGCACCGCTCAGCGCGCGGGGACGGAGGCGTCCAGCCGATGGGCGGCCGAGGGGTCGATGTGCCCGAGGGCGGCCAGGGCGAAGCGGGTGGCGAACTCCCCGGCCTCGGCCAGGTCCGCCCCCTCGGCGTCCAGCGAGCGGCGGCAGCCCTCCACGGTGGCGCCGATCAGCATCGAGGCGCACAGGTCGGCGCTCCAGCCCCAGGGGCCGTCGGTCCGGTGCTCGGTGAACAGCCGGATGTGGCGGGCGAGTTCCCCCCGGACGGTGGCGATCAGCCGTTCCCGGGCGTCGACCGCGGCGCCGGTGGCCTGCCGTCCGAACAGCAGCAGGAAGTGGGCGGGGTGTTCGGCGACGTAGCGGAAGAAGTCGGCCATGCCCGCCCGCACCTGGTCCTCCAGGGAGAGTTCGGTGGCCGAGGCGTAGGCGGCGAACAGGAAGCGGATGAGAGTGTCGGCGGCACGGTCCACGCACCGCTGGTAGAGCGCCTCCTTGCCCTCGAAGTGGGCGTAGAGGGTGGGCTTGGTGGTGCCGGCCCGCTCGGCGAGAGCCACCATGGTCGCCCGCTGGAACCCGACCTGCGAGAACACCTCCGACGCCCCGTCCAGCAACTGGTCGTCGGTGGGGCGGTGGGTGGTCGGACGGTGACCGGCCGGGGACCGTCCGTGGAGGGTCACGCGGGGGTCACCGTCGGGCAGGCGGGATGTCGCGGATTGGGCCATGAACCCCACTTTACTTACGAGTAAACAGCCGCTAGGTTCCAGACTCACCAGTAGCGCTGGGGTGTGTGGTCGGGATCGTGAAAGGCCGGTGAGCGCGTTCTGGTGCCGTGCGCCGAGGCACGGAGCAAGGCGGAGGAGGAGTCCGGTGCGAGGCACCGGCGACCCCGACCGCCACAGCGACGACGCGGCGAGGCACGGCACCGGGAGCACACGGGCCTCTCGCTGATCCGCACGCACACCCCGGGTGTCGGGCCACCGCCGCCCACCACCAGGGGGACGACGGTGACCCCGCCCCGTCCCCACTCCCCGACCGGCCTCCCGCACGGGAGAACCGGTCACCCCCAGGAGCCGCCATGCTGCCGCCCCTACTCAACGGCGTGGTCCGGTGCGTGCCCCCAACCTCCGCAACCCCGGGGAACTTCGAACCGCTCACCGCCCGACCCCACACCACCGGCCCCGTCACGCCGGCCACCGCTCCCCCCGAGGTGGCCCCCGTGACCGGTGGCCCTTCCCGGCAGCACCGGGCCGCCTCCGCGCCCGGCCCGCCGCTCCTCGCGGTGTCCCCTCCCCCGTCGACGCCCCCGGCCCGTACCGCCGGACCCTGGCCGCTCCCGAACGCCCCGGAGTGCTGCGCCCAGGTGCGCGGCAACGTACGGGAGACGCTCACCCTCTGGGGTTTGGCCGACCTCATCCCCCAGGCGGAGTTGCTGGCCAACGAGTTGGCGGCGAACGCCGTACGGCACGGCCGGGACCCGATACGGCTCACCCTGGCGCTGGACGACGACGGCACCCTGCGCTGCCTGGTGGACGACGGTTCCGTCCTGCTGCCCCGGCCCCGACGGGCCGCGGAGGAGGACGAGGGGGGCCGGGGGTTGGCCCTGGTCGCCCTGCTGGCCAGCCGTTGGGGGGCGGAGCGCTCCCCCAACGGCAAGACCGTCTGGTACGAGTTGGGGCCCGGGTCCCGCTGACCCCTCGTACGGTTCAGCGGGTGGCCGGCTCCGGCCGGGTCCGGGTACCGGCCCCTGCCCCGGCCTGGGGTTCCGTCTCCGCCGCGCCCTCCGGCTCGGGGTAGAAGTCCCGACGGCTGCCGTCGGAGTTCCGCAACCTGCCCAGCAGGCTGGCCGGGTACTCCACGAGCCAGTAGCTGCACGTGGCCAGGGGCAGCGCCACCAGCAGCACGATCAGCACCGCCCAGGGGAAGCCGGACTGGCTGGCCGGCAGCAGCCCGAACTTGTCCAGCTCCAGCATCACCGGCTCGTGCCAGATGTAGAGGCTGTAGCTGACCAGTCCGACCGCGGTGATCCACCTGCGGCTCAGCGCCGACGCCCAACGGCCCTTGTAGTTGGTGTGCAGGGTCGCGTAGAGCAGCACCATCCACAGCGCCGAGGACAGCGGGTGGAAGTAGGTGGCCGCGAAGTTCTCCGGCGCGGTGTGGTACGAGAGCGCGTAGACCAGCACCAGGGGGATCACCCGCAGCACGATCGCCGGCCCCCGGCTCAGCCTGCCCCGTTCCTTGAGGGCGACCGTGGCCACGGCCAGCGCCATGCCTGCGGCGAAGCCCCCGTAGCGGGCCTGGGGTCCGAAGTAGACCGGCCACTCGGTGTGCGGGACGTGCATCCCGTAGTGGGCCACGCTGATCCACACCAGCGGCAGCAGGTACAGCAGGGCGCAGCCCACCAGGCAGAGGGCCACCCGGGAGGTGCGGCGGCGCAGCGGCCGGCACAGCCGGGCGGCCAGGGGGCCCAGCAGCACCAGCGACAGGTAGAAGATCACTTCCAGGGAGAGCGACCAGGTGGGGCCGATGGTGTAGAAGATCTGCTCCTTGCTCAACACCTGGGTGAAGGTGAGGTGTTGGAACAGGTCCAGCCAGTTGCCCGGCAGGGTGGGGTTGCGCAGCGCCCAGACCAGGAGCACGGCCAGGAAGTACAGCGGGACGATGCGGATCATCCGGCGGTACAGGAACGCCCCGGCCGGCCGGGTCCGCTTCCCGTCGATGGCCGCCCTGGCGTAGGAGATCGTCAGCAGGTAGGCGGACATCACGAAGAACAGGTCGATGACCTCCAGGGAGATCAGCCCGCCCAGGAAGGGGTTGTCCACCGGGGGGTGGGCGCCCTCCGCGTCGTAGCGGTAGTACTGCTGCCACACGTGGAAGACCACCGTGCTGAGCGCCGCCAGCCCACGGAAGCCCTCCAGTTCCCGGGTACGGGTGCGCGGTGGGGCGCCCTCGGGGGGCAGTCCGGGCGTACCCCTCTTGGCGGGGCGCTGGGTGGGGGTCGTGTCGCGGCTCACTCGCCGGCCCCCGTTCCCCCCGGCCGTCCACCGCGCTGGCCCGGCAGCGAGCCGGTGGTCTCCGGTACCGGTGACCTCTGGGCGGCGGCCCTCGGGGTCACCCGCCACTGCCGTTCGCCCAGCGCCTCCTTGAGGCAGGCCTGACGGGCCAGGATGTTCTTGAAGTGGGTGTAGAACACGGTCGAGGTCAGCAGGTACGCCCAGAACCAGGAGCGCCGCCGGCGTATCTCGGGGGCGGCCAGCCGCCAGGCGAAGATCGCCTGTATCACCCCGGCGGACAGCGTGAACAGCGCCGCCAGCAGGCACAGCGGCACCGCCCAGTCCATCTGGGTCACGCCACCGGAAGCCCATATCGCGTACAGGATCACCGGCAGGATCTGGAGGGTCAGCCACGGCTGCGCCTCGCGCCAGCCCAGCAGCACCAGCAGGCCCAGCTTCTGGCGTCGGGTGAACACCGGGGACCGCAGCGTCCGCCACAGGTGCTTGACCGAGACCTGGAGCCAGCCCTGCGCCCAGCGGGACCGCTGGTTCCACAGGGCGCGCAGCCCGGTGGGGGCCAACTCCCGGGAGATCAGGGTGCGGTCGACGGTGAACCGGGCGCCGTGGCGCAGCGCCCGCAGGGTGGAGTCGATGTCCTCGGTGAGCATCGAGCCGTGCATCCGGGTGCGGGCCAGCAGGTCGGTGCGCCAGAAGCCGTTGGAGCCGCCGAACACCCCGAAGCCGTACAGCCGGGTGCGGCCGGGGTGGCTGACCGCGTAGATCGCCTCGAACTCCACCGCGACCATCCGGGCCACCCAGGAGCTTCCGCCGTTACGGACCAGGCAGTGGCCCTGGACCACGTCGTAGCCGTTGGACAGCCAGTCCCAGGCGCGCCGGAAGGCGTCCGGGCGGGGGTGGTGGTCGGCGTCGAAGATGCCGACGAACTCGCCGCGCACCCCGGAGACGGCGGCGTTGACGTTCTGCGCCTTGGAGGTGCTGCCGTCGACCGGCAGCAGCACCAGTCGCCGGTCCCGGGCGGCCATCTCCCGCAGGGTGTCCTCCACCGGCAGGGGGTGGGGGGTGTTGTAGGCGAGCACGATCTCCAACTGCCCCGGGTAGTCCAGCCGGAGGAAGGACTCCACGGTGTCGACGATGGTGGCCGCCTCGTTCGGCAGGTAGGCGGCGATGACCGCGCTGGCCGGTGGGTAGGGGCTGCCGGGTTTCTCCGGCCGGCTGGGCGCGTCCAGCGCGTACATGCACTCCAGCACGATCAGCACCGCCGACAGCAGCAGCCCGCCGACCACCACCCAGTACATGTACGAGCCCAACGGGATGCCCAGCTGGCCGAGTTGGAGGTAGACCGCCAGCGGCACGCCGACCCCCAGGGCCAGCACCACCAGGGGCGACAGGGCCGACAGCAGGGCCCGGACGGCGACCCCCAGCCGGTTGCGGCGCGGCCCGGTGCCGCGCATCCACGACTCGTACCGCACCGGCCGCAGGTCCTGGAGGCTGAGCGCCTGTTCCACGGCCACCCGGGCCCTGTCCAACGCCTGCCGCTGGCCCGCGCACTCGGCCAACGGCAGCCAGCCGACGACCGGGGTGAGCCGTACGTTCTCGTCGGCGACCACGAACCGGGTACCGCCCACGGTGTGGGCGAACTTCTCCAGGATGCCCCGGGCCTCCTCCTCCTGGGTGGCCGGCATCAGCATCAGCAGGTGGCCGTCCTCGTCCCAGCCCAGCCGGTCGCAGTGGGCGCCCAACTCCATGGCCACGGCGGCCAGTCGTTCCGCGACCTCCCGCCGCAGGTGGGTGCCCAGCCGGGACTCCAGGGCCCTCATCTCGGCCACGCCCACCATGGCCACCACCCCGGGGCGGCGGCCCTGGGCGGGGCGGTGCAGTTCCCGGTCCAGTTCGTCACGGAAGTGCAGCGGCGAGTGGAGTCCGGTACGCGGGTCGAGCGGCAGCTCGTCCACCGGCATCGCGACCCGGCGCAGCCGGGCCGCTATCCGGGCGCCCAGTTCCAGGGGCGCCGCCTGGTCCGGTACGCAGTCGTCGGCGCCCCTGCGCAGCAACTCGGCCACCTCGGCGGGCTGTTGCTGCGGGGTGACCATCACCAGCGGCAGGGTGCGGCCGACGCTGGTGGAGCGGACCTCGTGGATGACGTCCGGCCCCAGGGGCTGCTCGTCGAGCGCGACCACCGCCTCGGGGGTGGCCTGCTCGATCACCGGGGCGGCGGCGCCCGGCTCGGCGTGGCCCACCCGGTGTCCGGTGGACCGCAGTACGTGGACCAGCCAGTCCAGCCGGGGGCCGGGGTAGCCGACGGCGAGGACCCGTGCCTGGGGGGCGGGCGCGGGGCGCGAGGGGTCTTCGGGGGTGGGGGATCGGTGGGTGGCGGGGGTGGTGGGGGGAAGGTGCGAAACGAGCACCGGGGTTCCTTCCTCGGTACGTGACCGCCGGGGTACCGGATCGCCACCGGCCCGGCACACACGGCGACGACCCCGGGCCGCACCGGACCCACGGCGTGGGGGCGCCGTGTATCCGCGAGGTGCTGACCGGGTCGCTCGTGGTGAGGGGGTGGGGGTGGCCGGTACCCGGATGGTCCGGGGGTTGGGGGTGGGTCTCGGCGGCCGGACAGCCAGGGGACACCCCGTGGTCGGCGCCCCGAGGGGATGACGGGGGACGGGGCGCGGTGATCCGGGGCGGGCGGTCCGGTCGGAGAGTGGGGGCGGGTGCCCGGGGGCCTTCGGGTCACGGCCGGACTCGCGCGCCCCGGCCCCGTGCTACGCCGCCGGGACCGCGCGCCGCTCCGACGTGACCCCTGGGGGACGCCCTAGCAGCTCAGGGGCGATCTTCGGCAGTGCCGCGACAGAAGGAGGGGCACGGTGCCGAGGGTCCGACCCCGCCCGGGACGCTGCCGGCCAAGGCGGTGCTGCTCCTGTTCCAGCGGACTGGTCATCTCTGGTGGGTCCCATCCTGGGTCTGATCGTGAGGGGTTCACAGGCCCCGACCGTGGTGGCCGATCCGGTGTCCCGTGTCAGCCTTTCACCACAGCCTCAGCGAACACTGTGACATCGGGCCGTCCTTGGAGTAACACACTCATTAAGACGTCTGCGCTCTCCACCGGGACCCTTTGCCACTCGTTCACAGGTCCGGCACCGCTTTGGTTGAATCTTCGCCGAAAAGCGAATGGGGAATGGCGGACCACCGCACGCCGAACACCCCCGCACCCCTTCTCACCTTTCCCTCACACGCGGAACTCCCGCCCGCGCGAAGGGTTTTTCTCGGCGCGGGCGGGAGAGGGGGACCAGGAAACCGGAAGACCGGGACGAAGGCGTCGGGAAGGAGGAAGGACGGGGGAATCCACCGCCCTTCGGGCACCGACCCGTACCTCACATCTGGGACATGTCCATGTGGACCACTTCCCAGATGTGACCGTCCAGGTCAGTGAAGGAACGCCCGTACATCGGCCCCTCCTCCATGGTCTCGCCGTGCGTCTTCCCACCCGCGGCGATCGCCGAGTCCACCAGTCCGTCGACCTGCTGACGGCTTTCCGCCCCCAGGCACAACAACATCTGGGCGGTCCGCGCGGTGTCGGGGATGTCCTTCTTGCTGAAACCCTGGAAGAAGGGCTCGGTCAACAGCATGGCGTAGACGGTGTCGTTGAACACCACACAGCTGGCGTTCTCGTCGGAGAACTCGGGGTTCTTGGAGTACCCCAGTTTCTCGAAGAATGCGGTGGACGCGGCGAGGTCCTTAACGGGCAGGTTCACGAAGATCATGCTGGCCATGACGGTTGCCTCTTTCCAGCCCCTGGGGAAGGGGTTTGTCGTGGATGGTGAGGATGCGTACACCGGGTCAGACGGAACCGGCACCGGAAACTCATCGCCCCCCGCCGGGAAAGTTGCCGGAGGCCCCGCCCCGGGCCGCCCGGCGGCACCCGTACGCCCCCGTCGGCGACCCCACCGCCCCGGCCGGACGTGGCGCAGTGCGGGTGCACAGGGGGACGCACGCGGGGACACCGTGGGCGAGCCTCGCGGTGATCCGAACGGCACGCCCTAGCGTCGGCCCCAGCGCGGAACGGCGAGCGACGAGGCGGTACGGGACATGGGGCAGGGCGGGCGAAGGACACTGCGGCGACCCGACCCCCGCCAGCTGGCCCGCCTGTGGCGCAGCCCCCTGCGCGGCCCCTGGCTGACCTCCGTACTGGGCCTGGCCCTGCTGGTGGGCCTGCCGCTGGTGGCCGTCACGGGACTGCTGTCCTACGCGGCCTACAACCCCGACCTGCCGGGCAACGACCACACCCCGGACCGTGGGCTGCTGGGCCTCTACCTGTTCCCCTGGCCCACCCGCCCGGTGTGGCTCTACCGCCTCACCCAGGGGGTCCACGTGACCCTGGGAATCACCCTGGTCCCGGTACTGCTGGCCAAGCTGTGGTCGGTGATCCCCCGGCTGTTCGGCTGGCCACCGGTACGGTCCTGGGCCCACGGCCTGGAACGGCTGTCGTTGCTGTTGCTGGTGGGCGGCGCCCTCTTCGAGTTCGCGACCGGGCTGCTCAACGTGCAGCTGGAGTACCTGTTCCCGGGGTCGTTCTACCCCCTGCACTTCTACGGCGCCTGGGTCTTCCTCGCCGCCCTGCTGGCGCACGTCACCCTCCGACTGCCGCTCGCCGTACGGACCCTGCGCGACCGTGGCCTGCGCGCCCAGCTGTGCACCCCGACCTCACGCACCCGGCCCGAACCTCCCGACGACGGGCTGGTGTCCTCCGACCCCTCGGAGCCCACCCTGTCCCGTCGTGGCGCCCTGGCCGTGGTCGGCGCCGGTGCGGCCACCCTCTGCGCGGTGACCGTGGGCCAGAGCCTGGGCGACTCGGTACGGGGCACCGCCCTGTTCGCCCCACACGACCGGGCGCCCGCCCCGGGCGACTTCCCGGTCAACAAGACGGCCGCCTCGGTGGGCATCCGGCCCCGCGACGTCGGCGCGCACTGGCGGCTGACCGTACGCTCCGGGGCGCGCGAGGTGGCGCTCAGCCGGGCCGAACTGCTGCGGATGCCCCAGCACTCCGCCCACCTGCCGATCGCCTGCGTGGAGGGCTGGTCCACCTCCGACCAGCACTGGCGCGGGGTACGCCTGAGGGATCTGGCCGCCCTGGTGGGGCACGACCAGGACCCCCCGGGAGTGCTGGTGGAGTCCCTCCAGCGCCGGGGCGCCTTCCGCCGCGCGGCACTGCGGGACAACCAGGTGCGCGACCCGCTGTCACTGCTCGCCCTGGAGGTGAACGGCGCCCCGCTGAGCGCCGACCACGGCTATCCGGCGCGGGTGATCGTGCCCGCCCTGCCCGGGGTGCACAACACCAAGTGGGTCAGCCGACTCACCTTCGCCGGGCCGACCTCGACCTTCCGGGAGCGGGGATGACCCCGCGCCGCGCCCCGTGGCGTCCGGCCGGCGTACTCCGACGTCGCGCCCCCGGTACCGCCCCGGGGGTGGCCGGTCCCGGCATCGCCACCGCCTGGCGGATCCCGCTGCTCGCCCTGTCCCTCGCGGTCACCGGGTACGCGGGGGTACGGCTGCTCGCCGAGGACCCGCTGGGCGTCACCCTCTGGTGGGTGGGCGCCGCCCTGCTGCACGACCTGGTGGCCCTGCCCCTCTACAGCGCCCTGGACCGCCTCACCGCACGGGTCACCCGCACCCGCACCCCGCTGGGCCGCCGACTGTGGGGCACCCGTGGGTGGGTGAACCACGTACGGGTGCCCGCCCTGTTGTCCGGGTTGCTGCTGCTGGTGTGGGCACCCCTGATCGTGGGGCCGGCCACGCGCTACCAGGAGGTGACCGGGCTGTCCGCCGAGGTGTACGGGCGGCGCTGGCTGACGGTCACCCTGGCGCTGTTCCTGTGCTCCGGGCTCTGGTGGGCGGTGCGGTGCGCCCTCACCGCCCGGGCGGGAGACGAGGAGACGGACACGCCTGGCTGAGCCGGCGCCCCGACTCCCTTGCCGGTGGCGGGACTTGGGGCCGCTCCACTGCCACTTTCGGGTGACTCAGGACCTCTATGTCAGGGATCACGAGCCAACAGGAATCGAACAGATGTATGGTCGAAGGGTGGCGAACGAAGGCTTTCCCGAGGACCTGATCAGGGCGGAGCGTGAACGGCAGCGCATCTGCCAGGAGTTGGACCGGATCCCCCTGCGTCCGTACACCGACAGCACCGGCACGGAACACCGACCGAACCCCGACTGGACCTCCGAGCACCAGGAGAACGAGCACCGACTGCGCACCCGCCTGCGCGAGGTCGCCATCGAGGTGTCCATCCACCCGCACTGGGAGAGCCTCGACAGCGAAGTGGTGGCCGCCCGGATGAGGTTGAAGCGGCTGGTGCGCGAGGAGGAGCAGCGACAGACGGCCACCCAGGAAGGCTGAGCCCGCCCCCACGGAGTGCCCGACGGACGGGACGCGGCGCCCGCTTCGGGCACCCCCCGGGGAGGGGCACCCCGAGGGCGCGGACCCGGACCGAAGGGACCCGGGCCGCCCCGGCGAGGGCTCACCCATCCACAGGGGCCCGCCCACCAAGGCGTACCCCTGGAGGGGCGGCACGGGGAGGACCACCGAGCTGGGCCCGCCCCCTCGCGCACGGGTACGCGAGGGGTGGGAGTGGGGCCGGAAGCACCCACCGGCACGGTCGACACGGAACGCGGAACTGACCGCAGAGCACCCCGACCCTGCCGCAGTCGGCACGCGAGAACACCTCGCGTGGGCGCCGTTCGAGGCCCCGGCGTGCCCGCATCGACACCGTTCACCCACGCCCTGGGCTGCCTCCACAGGAGGTCCACATCACGTTCACCCGACGGAAGTTGAGGAAATTCGGCTCCTACACATCGGTAACCACGTAACCTTCCTCACTTTCTCGGACCACCAAAGCGGCACCGAGCCCGGAAATTCGGACGTTGAGGGGCGTTTGACCTGCCAATCTCTACGCTGTGTTCACTATCGGCCACGTTCCGTCGAGGCGTGAAACCGACTGCCAGTTGTCCGTGGGTGGGCCTAGCCTTGTCTTATGTCCACTCCCACTCCGCTCCACGACGCCGCTTCGGCGAACGAGGCGATCCGTCGCTTCGTCGCTGGCCGGCGCGTGTGGACGCCCACCGATCTCGCCGAGTTGGACCGCCTGCGCGCGGTCTGGCAGCGCGCGGTGGAGCGTGAGGAGAAGCAGGCCCAGGCCGTTGAGGAGCGAGAGACCCACCCGCCGGAACCACTCCGCCCGGGAGTCATACCCGCCGCCTGAGCCCGTTGCCGACCCCACCGGGGACGTCGCGTCGAAGCCAGCGGACCGCCCGAGGAAGCCCACGCCACCGCGTGGCCCCTGCCTCTCGGCGCCCGCCACGGTTCACCAGCGCCCGCATCCCGGGCCCCGGAACCCGGCGTCCCGAACCGGTCGGCACCCCAGCCTCACACTCACCGTACGCACGACCCCTGACCCGCCGCTGAGGCGGGCCCGACCGCGTACCACCTCCGCCCCGACCGGGGCGGAGATCCCCGACACCGCCCGAACTCCCGTCCGCGGTACGGAGCCTGCGCCCGAACGGGCCGCACGGCGACGCCCCCGTGAAGGAACCGTGACGCCCCGAGTCACCGAGGGCTGCCACCCGGGCACCGACAGCGCCTCACCGGCAACCACGGAGCACCCGCGCCCACCGGCGCGGGTGCTCCGTACGTACCGGGTCACGTCGGGTCAGCGAACGGGTCCGGGAGTCGACGCGGGAGGGCGAGGGCGGAGGAACTCCCGTACGGCCACCGAGGCGAGGCGCGACAGGCCCACTCGTGCGCCTCGACGCCGACGGCACCCGCCACCGAGGCGAGGCGCGGTACGGGGCGTGGCACCCGGGCCTTGTGGTGGTCCGCCCCAGGCCCCTAACGGCCGGTGGTCTGCTCCGCTTCCATGGCACGCTGCTGGATCTTCGACAGGGCCCCCTTCGGGTCCCCGTCACCGCCCACCGCCTGGCCGATCTCCTTGCGGAGCGTCTCCAGCGTGGGCTTCCAGGTCCGCTTGTTCATGGGGTAGAACCTCGCCGTCTCCAGGCTGCGGAAGAAGCGCCCGAGTTCCTTGCCCTTCTTCCCGGTCCGCATCGCGTCGGAGGCGGCGGTGGTGACCGGCATCACCTCGTGCTGCTCGGCGTACTCCCTGACGTTCGCGTCCCGGTAGAGGTAGTCGAGGAAGGTACGGATCTCCTCGCGGTGGCCGTTCTGCTTGAAGGCCATCATCCACTCCACGGTGGCGGCGGTCACCGTCATCGGGCCGGACCGCCCGGGCGGGATGGCCAGACCACAGTCGATGCCCTTCTCCCGGGCCCGACGGGCCAGGGAGGAGTCACCGTTGATCATCGCGACGTCCCCCTCCAGGAAGCTCTGGAAGGCGACCTCGTCGTTGATGACGCCCGGCTCCTGGTAACTCAGCCCCTCCTTGACCAGGTTCTTCTGGAGCCAGTCGAAGGTGCTGATGTTGCTGGGCGAGTTGATGACGTAGGTACCGGAACTGTCGGTGTAACCGCCCCCGCCGCTCAGCAGCCAGCTGAGGGCCTGGCCCTCGGGAGCGGCGTCGCCCAGCGGCAGCCCGTAGGGCGTGCGCACCCCGGCGTCCTTCAACTTGGCGGCGTGTCCGCGCAGTTCCTTCCAGGTGGACGGCGCCTCCTTCAGACCCGCCTTGTCGAACAGCCGGGTGTTGTAGAGGAACATCCGGGTGTTGGCGCTGAACGGCAGCCCGAACTGCTGCCGTTGCACACTGCCGGCGTCGGCCAGCGAGGTGGTGAACGCCGCCTGGGTGCGGGTGGAGGTCACCTGTTCCGCCGTGTAGAGCTCGCCACGGTGGGCGGGTTCCACGTAGGAACCGCCCTGCACCAGGTCGGGGAGGTCCTTGGCGCGCTGGAGGTTGCGCACCTCGGCGTCGATCGCCGCCTGCGGGTGGATCGTCACCTCGACCTTGATGTCGGGGTGCCTCTTGGTGAACTCGGCGGTGAGCTTGTCCCAGTAGCGCTGGGTGGTAGCGACCGACTGCTCGTCCTGTGAGGCGGCCATCAGCTCAAGGGTGGTGCCGGATGAGGATTCTGCTTGCGCCCCACAGCCGGTGAGGGCCGTTCCCGCGAGGAGTAGGCACCCCATCGCCAACGGACCCAGTTGTCGCTGCCCCACGTTCTCCCTCTCGTCCACGCCCACGCCTGTGCCGGGCGCCCTGTGACGCGAAGTGTCTCCCCGACACGCCCCGTGGCCGATGGCGGGGTGCGTATCACTTCGGTTGCAGAGGTCACGTTCCTGCCCCTGTCATGGGGCCGTCAAATGCCACAACTACCCGCGAAACAGCGGTCGTTGTTCCCTCCCATCACAGCTGACCCACCCTCCGGCACGGAGGGTTTCCCCAAGCTCAGCGCCCTTTCCGACAGGTTCCGTTTACCCTCCGGCCACCTCTCCCCGGGCAACTGACAGCCCATCGGACATTCCCGTGACAGGACGACGGACTGGCGAGAAACAGGCGGTACTGTCGCGCCATCGCCGACGCCGGCACCGCCGAACGGGCCTGACCAGCCCGGACGGTGACCGCCGTCACCGCACCCGACGGCGCACTCCCGTAGCCAGCCTTCCGCACTCGGAGGTCCGTGACCCATGGCACCGTCCACCACCACCGTGCCCCCGCAACAAGACGCCCTGTTGCGGGAGATCACCCAGCTCCTCACCGACGCCCTGCCGGAGCGGTGGCACCAACTGCTCATCGACTACCGGCAGTTGGGGCGGCACATGAACCTGGCGGTCGGACTGCGGCGCACCGCCGAGGCCGAACTGGAACTGTGGGAGCCGCCGATCGCCGTCTGGCGGCTGTTCCAGATGCTGCGCCACGGGATGTACGACGACCAGCGGGGCACCTGGTTCTCCGCCCGGTACACCCTCGACCACCGGGGCGACTACGACATCCGCTACAACCACCATCGCCGCCCGACCTGGGGCAGCCCCACGGCGGAGGACTTCCGGCAGGAGCTGGAGCGCTACCCCCGGGCCCCGGAGCACCAGCCGGACTGGTTCCGCACGGGGCTGGACGGCTGAGCAGCGGCTGCGCTTCCCGGCGTCCCCGGCGAGGATGAGGGACATGTTGTTGGCCGACCTCGCACAGACCTCGGCCCGGGTCGCCGCCACCCGGTCCCGTACCGCCAAGGTGGCCGAGCTGGCCGAGCTGCTCCGCCGGGCCGACCCCGAGGAGTCGCCGGTGGTCGCCGGCTACCTGGCCGGGCGCCTCCCCCAGCGGCGTACCGGGGTGGGGTGGCGGGCCCTCAGCGAACGCCCTCCACCGGCGGCCGAACCGACGCTGACCGTGGCTGAGACCGATCGCTTCCTGGAAGCCCTGTCCCAGGTGTCTGGTAAGGGCGCCCAGGAGAGGCGGCGGGCCCTGCTGGCCGAACTGCTGGGTACCGCCACCGAGCCGGAACAGGACTTCCTGGTACGCCTGATCGGCGGCGAACTGCGCCAGGGAGCACTGGACGCCCTGGCGGTGGAGGGGCTGGCCGAGGCCGTCGGGGTGCCACCGGACGAGGTGCGCCGGGCGGTGATGCTGGGCGGCTCCCTGGGCGAGGTGGCCCGCGCGCTGCTGCGGGAGGGCGCGCCGGCGCTGGAGCGGTTCCGGCTCCAGGTGGGGCGGCCGGTCCAGCCCATGCTGGCCCAGACGGCCCGTACCGTCGCCGAGGCCCTGGACCGGCTGGGTCCCAGCGCCATCGAGGAGAAGCTCGACGGCGTACGGGTGCAGGCGCACCGACAGGGCGAGACGGTGCGGATCTACACCCGCACCCTGGACGAGATCACCGACCGCCTGCCCGAAGTGGTCGAGGCGGTACGGGAGTTGCCGGCCGAGTCGCTGGTCCTGGACGGCGAGGTGATCGCCCTGGGTGAGGACGGGCGCCCCCACGCCTTCCAGGACATCGCCAGCCGGGTCGGCTCCCGGCTGGACGTGGCCTCCGCCCAGCGGACCCTGCCCCTGTCAGCGGTCTTCTTCGACCTGCTCAACCTGGACGGGCGGGACCTGCTCCAGGAGCCGGCCCGGTCCCGGCACACCGAGCTGGCCCGCCTGCTGCCGGAGCGGCTGCGCATCCGGCACATGGTGGTCGAGGCCGTACAGGACGAGCAGGCCCGGGCGGCGGCCGAGGACTTCGCCGAGGGCTGTCTGGCCCGGGGCCACGAGGGGGTCATGCTCAAGTCCCTCGACTCCGACTACCGCGCCGGCCGACGCGGCGCCTCCTGGCTGAAGGTGAAGCCGGTCCACACCCTGGACCTGGTGGTGCTGGGCGCCGAGTGGGGCCATGGCCGGCGCACCGGCAAGCTGTCCAACCTGCACCTGGGTGCCCGGGCCGAGGACGGTTCCTGGGCGATGCTGGGCAAGACCTTCAAGGGGCTGACCGACGTACTGCTGGACTGGCAGACCCGACGGCTGCCCGAGCTGGCGAGCGACGAACACCCCTGGGGGCTTCGCGTGCGGCCGGAGCTGGTGGTGGAGATCGCCTTCGACGGGGTGCAGCGCTCCACCCGCTATCCAGCCGGGGTCACCCTGCGGTTCGCCCGGGTGCTCCGCTACCGAGAGGACCTCACCCCGGAGGACGCCGACAGTGTGGAGGCGGTACGCCGCCACCTGCCGGGAGGGGGCGGCTGATCCCTACTCCGGGGGGCAGCTCGTTCCCCGGTTGAGGCCGTACGGGGCGGCGAGGCGGTACACCCCCGGGGCCGGCGCCTCCAGGGTGGTCCAGGTGTCGGTGGGCGGATCGTCCTCGGAGTCCGGGGTGGGGGAACCCCCGGGCCTGGGCGGCGCCTTGCGCAGACAGCCGTGCTCGTTGTCCTCCATCCGCTCCGGCGGGGGCAGCCGCTTCCCCTTCTCGTCCACCACGCTCAGCCAGGGGGACCAGGGGATGCGCACCAGCACCGAGCCGGGCTCACGCAGGGTGACGGTGACCATGTCGGCGTCCGCCTCGGCCTTCTTCGCCGGGTACTCCGCGAGCGGCAGCGGGTCGGCCACCTTGAACAGCTTCCAGTTGCGGTCCGACCACACCTCCTGGAGGTACGGCTGCCCGGCGGCCACCAGTCGGGCCTCCTCCTTGCCGGCCACGTCAGGGTCGTCGGACGGCAACACCACGTAACGAACCGCCCACCGCCGCAGCCACTCGTGGTAACTGTCCGGGGTCAGCAGCTTGGAGTCGTAGAAGATGGGGTTACGCTCCGCGTCCGCCTGCCGGTTCCAGCCCCGCGCCAGGTTCACGTGGGGGGAGAGCGCCGACGCCTCCCGGTGACTGCTGACCGGTACCACCTCGACCCGTCCCTGGTGGACGTCCCTGCGCTTGAGTTCGTGCAGCAGGGGTGCCAGTTCCCGCGCCCAGGAGGCGTCCGGGGTGGTCATCACCACGTCCCAGGTGGGCTTGCCGATCTGCCAGCCGGCGGCCACCACGAACGCGGTCAGCAGGGCCACGCCCCGACGGGAACGCAGGGTCACCAACGGCAGCACGCAGAGCAGGACCACACCGCCGAGCAGCAGCCCCATCCGCTCCACGTTGGAACCCACCTGGGAGGGGATCAGCCAGGTCAGCAGGGTGCCCAGGGCGTAGATGGCGGTACCCACCCGCACGATGCGCCAGGAACGGGGAGTGCTCAGATAGATGCCGAGGGTGATCGCCAGGGTGAAACCGAGCGAGACCAGAGGCATCGGCATGATGCCGGTGAACGGGAAGATCAGGGCCGAGCCGGCGACCACCAGCGGGGGGCTCACGGCCACCGCGTAGGCCGCCTGCCGTCGCCCGCACAGGAACAGCGAGGCCGCGACCACTTCGAGGAACAGCCCGGCCACCGGACTTCCGGCGGTGGCCAGCGCGGAGAACAGCACCACCAGCCCGGCCCGGAACCAGCGGGCCTGGAGGTAGCGGCGCCGGGGCCCGGGGCTGAACCGCCACCGCTCCGGCCAGGCCCAGATGACGGCGGCGGCGGCCAGCGCGAACAGGGTGCCCACGGCGAAGGTGACCCGGCCGGAGAAGGCGTTGCAGCTGATCGCGAAGGCGCCCCAGAGCGCCGGCCACAGGGGCTGGGCCACCGCCCGTCCCCCACCGGGGACGCGTGCCCGCACCAGGATCAGCGCCAGTATCCCGGCGGCCGGCACCCCGGCGATCACCATGGTGCTGCGGACCCCGAGGACCGCCATCAGGTAGGGCGAGATGACGCTGTAGGAGACCGGGTGCATCCCCCCGTACCAGGCCAGGTTGTACGCCGAGTCGGGATGCTTGCTGACGAACTCCGCCCAGGCGTCCTGGGCTGCCAGGTCACCGCCGCTGGAGGCGAACACCCACAGCCACAGGGCGTGCAGCACTCCCGCTACCAGCATGGACGCCGGCACCGGGTGGGCCAGCACCTGGAGCCAGGGGGGCCAGCGGCGTACGAAGTCGGGCTGCCCCTGGGGCAGGACGCGTTCCTCGGGCGCTATCGAGGCGATGAAGCCCTCGGCCTCCGGGGGTTTTCCTTCGGCGTCCGGTGAGCCGTCCTCCGACGGGTCACGGTCGCCCACCTCGCTGGCCGAGGAGCCCTCGGCCTTGGAGGCACCCTTGGCCTCCCGGGCGGGCGGGGAGTCCTCGGCCTCGGGGGCCGGTTCCTTGGTCGCCGGGTCCTTGGCGCCCTCGGCGTCGGGGGCTTCCGCGTCGGGAGCCCGGTCCGGGGCGTCCTCCGCCCGGGAGGCGTCCTTGGTGGCGTCCTCGGGGGCGTCCTTGGTCTCGCTGGCCGGTTCCGTGGTCACCGGGTCAGGGGAGCCCTGGGGGCCGCCGGGGGAAGCGCCAGAGGCAGAACCGGGGGCGCCCTTCGCGGGCTCGGTCCCGTCAACCGGGTCCGAGCCCGGCCCGTCAGGGGTCCTGCCCACGGGGCCGCCCACCTCGGTGTCCCTGACCTCACCGTCGGAAGCCTGGTCCGGGGCGCCCTCCGCCTGGGAGACGTCCTCGGTGGATTCCTCGGTGGTTTCCTCGGTGATGTTCTGGACCTTGGGGGGCCGGGAGGGCCCGTCCGCTTCGGTGGCCCTCGCCACGGGTGCCCGCTCTTCCTCCCGTTGGTCCGGCAACGGGGTGGGTTCGCTCCCGTCCGGCGCAGGCGAGGGCTGCACGGTGGTCACGCGGGCACTTCCCCCTGGCTCGGCTCCGACCGTTCCGCGATCCGCGCTGAACGCCGAAGGGTGTGGTCGACGGCTGGTCGGGCTGCCCCGCGCATCCGTCGTCTTCTTGACGCCCCGACGCTACCGGACACCCCGGCCGACGGTACGGGGCTCCTGACCTTCCCAGCCACCGGTATACGTGAGCGCCGGGGTACGGGCGGCCTGCCGCACCCCGGCGGAACAGCTACAGCACCCGCGTGAGCTTGGCCCCGAAGCCCGGCTTCTCCAGCTTCTTCTGCAAGGCCACCGGCACCCTGACCTGGCCCGCGCCCTTGCCGACCGTGACATGGCCGACGCGTTCACCGGCCTCGGCCTCACCGGGCACCCCGTCCTTGGCCCCGTCCATCTCCAACCGGACCCGGAGGCCCGGCCATCCGACGGCCTTGACGTCCCGGGTGGCCACCACCGGGGTGGTGCCGCCCACACCGTCGTCCACGTCGCCGACCACCTGGCCCTTCTTGATCACGGTGCGCGCGATCAGGGCGGCCTGGGCGGCGTCCATCAGCTTCTTGCTGTTGTTCAGCACGGTGTCGATGATCGGCGGCACGTGCTGGCCGAGCATGGCGCCCACGATCAGCTGCCGCGTACCGTTCACCTCCCGCTCGGCGGCGAACAGCAGGTTGCCGCCGGCCTTGGTGGTGGTGCCGGTCTTGATGCCCACCACCCCGTCGAACGGGACCAGGTTGTTCCAGTTGCGGTGCTGGTCGCCCTTGCTGTCCTTGTACGAGGGCATCCGCACCACCTCACGGAACAGCGGGTCACGCATCGCCTCCTTGCCCAGCTTGACCTGGTCGGCGGCGGTACTGACGGTCTGGGCGCGCAGCCCGCTGGGGTCGGTGTAGGTGGTGTTGGTCATGCCGAGTTCCTTGGCGGCGTCGTTCATCTTCTGCACGAACCGCTTCTCGGAGCCCTTGCTGTCCCAACGCGCCAGCAGGCGGGCGATGTTGTTGGCGGAGGCGATCATCACGGCTTCGATCGCCTCTCGCTGGGTGATCACGTCACCCTCCTTGACGTCCACCGTGGACTCGTTCTGGGCGCTGAGCCCCGCGTCCTTCTCGGCCTTCCGGTCCACCTTGATCTTGTCGCCCTCCTTCCCCGGCTTGACCGGGTGGTCGCGAAGGATCACGTAGGCGGTCATCACCTTGGCCACACTGGCGATCGGCACCGGCTTCTGTTTGCCGTACGAGCCCAGCGACCCCAGCCCGTCCACGTCCACCACGGCCTGCCCCTCGGACGGCCAGGGCATGGACGGTTTGCCGCCCTCGAAGGTGTACGTCTCCGAGGCGGTCAGGTTCAGCTCGGGTTCGGGCAACGGACGCACCAGCTGGGCGACCACGAACAGTACGACCACCAGCAGGACCAGCGGCGACCAGATCTTCACCCGGCGCAGCACCATCCGCACCGGGGTCTCCGGTGGCGGCGGGCGGTTGGTCAGCTGGGCCAGCAGGTCCAGCGGCGGCGGGTCGGGCACCGGCTGCTGGCGGGTGCGCTCCGGCTCACTCAGCGACGCCGGCGCCTCGGCCCCCTCCTCGGGCAGCGCCCCGGGAGCGGAGGCGGGCTTCGGGGGGAGGCCCTGCGGCATCGGCGGGGCGGCGTCGGAGCGCAGCGGCACATAGGTACTGGACCCCGCCTCCCCCTTGCCGGAGTCCGGGGTCTTCCCCGTACTCCCCGGTGCGGTGGGCGGCATGGGCGGTACGACCGCACCGCCCTTGCCCCGGGCGTCGCCGTCGGTGGGGGCGGGGGCCTTGGCGGCGTCGGCCGCCGGGCTCTCCCCGGCATCCTTCCCGGGCTTCCCGGGCTTCCCGGCCTTCTCGGGCTCGGCGTCCTTGGTGTCCCCGGCGGCCCCGGTGTCTCCGTCGGCCTTGTCGCGCTCACCCTCGGCGGGGGTGGTGGCCGGTCCGCCCTTGTCCTCCCGGGGCTTCGCCCCCGGGGCGGCCTTCGGCTCCTTGGCGTCCTGATCGGTCTCGCCCGCCTTGCCGTCCCCACCGCTGGGGGCCGCCTCGGCGCTCCCGGCATCCTTGGCTTCCTCGGTGTCCTTGGCGCCCTCGTCCGTGAGGGAGCGGTCGGCGTCCGGGGCGGGAGCCCCGGTGTCCTCGGGCTTCTCCCGGGCCTCTTCCTCGGGCTTCCCTGCGGCCTTCTCCTCGGGCTCCACCGAGGGGCTGCGGAACACCGCCGTCGCCTGGTCCACGTCCGAGCCCTCGCGGGTACGGCGACGCTCCTCCTCGGTCAGCCGGGTACCGAAGACTGCCGTGGTGTCGTCGCCGGAACCCTTCCGTTCCCGGTCCTGCCGAGGCTTCTCGGTCTTCCCACGAGCTGGCTTGTTCTGGCCCTTGTCCCCCGGGTCTCCGGCAGGCGTCCCCGAGGCCTTCGCCGGGTCCTCGCCGGCCGTGGTCTCGCCGCTGTCCTCGGGCTTCGACGGCGAGGGCGAACTCCCCGCCGCCTCCGGAGACTTGGCGTCCTCACTTGGCCGCAAATCGTCTTGATCTCGCCCCTCGGCCTCTTCGGCCCTGGACGCCTCCTCGGCCTTCCGGGCGGAACGCCTGCCGGGCCCGAAGAAGGCGGCGGTCAACTGGTCGGCCCGGCGCGTGGCTTCCGCCTCGACATCCTCGTCGTCCTCGTCGGCGAGCCCGCCCTTCCCCTCGGCGGAGTCGTCCCGGGAACCCCCGGAGCGGGGCACCCCGAAGACGGCCGTGGGCTGGTCCCCCTTCGCCTCGCCCCCGGCGGGCTTGGGGCGTACCGGAAGATCCGAGTCAGCGCTGTCAGCGCTGTCAGCGCCGTCGCCGCCCTCTTCCGAGGAGGGGGTGGGCTCCTCGGCGCCGGCCTCCGGCTTCTCCTCGGAAGCGGGCTCGGAGGACTCGGGGGCGGCGTCCGAGGAGGGTGAGTCGCCCTCCTTCAGGGAGGGTTCCTCTCCCTGCTTTCCGCCGGCCACCCAGGCGGCCACGGCGGCCTTCAGTCGCTGGTCCCCCTCGCCGTCGTCCACCGAGGGGGCGGACGGGGAAGCGGTCTCGTCGGTCCCGGAGGGCGCTGGAGGCTCGGTGGCCTGGGGGTTCTTCGTCTTCCTGCCCGTTTTCGCGCCCTGCGCGGTCTTCCCGGTCCGGGTGCCCCCGGCCGCCTTCGAGGCCTTGCCCGTCTTCGGGCCCTTCGGGCCGCCACCGGAGCGCTTCGTGCCCTTCGTGCCGCGTGCGGCCTTCGGACTCTTCGCCTCCGGTGCCGGCTTGGCGCCCTCGTCGGACTTCCCGGCCGCCTCGCCCACCTGGGCGGACGTCGAACCGCCTTCGCCCTCAGGGGAGTTGGCGCCGTCCTCGCGCGTACCGTCGCCGTCGACCGCCTTGGTCACGTCGGACTCCTCGCCGGAGTCGGCGACCACAGCCAGCCGGGGATCCATAGATGACTTCTCAGCCGTTTCGCTGGACTTGTCCGCCTGGCCCCCGGAGGCGGAATTCGATGGCGGAACCACCCGGCCGAGATCGGTCGTCTTGTCCGACGACGTCTCCCGCTGCTGCTTGTCGGGGGATTTGCCCGCCACCTGCGCCTCCTGAAGCCTTGATCTCACCCTTGGACCAACCAACCAACAGTGTCCGTCTTCGCGTCAGTCTCCCGTAAAAGCCTTGGCCGAAATCTTGCGGCCCTTCCAAAAGACGAGAAGGACATATCTATCGGTTCCCTCACATATAGATCACGCACTCTCGACAGACCTATGTGAGAGGGGTCACCCTGTTGCCCATCCACGCGGGGAGGCATGGATGGGCAGGAGCCGTAGAACAATTCCGGAAGAGCTACTACTGCTCGCCCTGGACCCGACCACGGGCACCACGGCGCAACCACAGTCGCTCGACCTAGGCCTGGCCGGGGCCCAGCTAGTAGAGCTGGCGCTGGCCGGACGGATAGCCCCGGACGGGGACCGTATAGCCGTGGTGCTGCCACGGCCGACCGGAGATCCGACGCTGGACTCCGCGCTCGAACTGCTGCGACGTCGCGGCAGTCCGGTGCGCGCCGTCCACTGGATAGGCGGCCCCAGGTTGGGGCTCCGTCAGACGTATCTCACACATCTGGAACGCTGTGGAATGGTTCACGCCGTATCCAGCCAGATGTGCGGAGTGCTTCCGACGACGCGCTACCAGGCGACGGACACGGCGATCAGCCGGGAGATCAGGGCCCGGCTGGACAACGCGATCCGCACCGGCGTACCGCCGGATCCACGGACCGCGGCACTCGCCGCACTGGCCCACGCCGTGGGCCTGGGCAAACACCTCTACCCGGGCAACGAGGGGCGGTCCTGCCGCTCCCGACTCCGGGACCTGATCCGACACGACCCCATGGGCGGCCTGGTCGCACACGCCGTGATGGACGTGCAGAACGGCGTGGCCGCGCAGTCACGGCGCGCCCCGGCCAAGCCGGCACGTACCACCCGCCCCTCGGTCACCACACGGGCGTCCCGCCCGCTGGCCGAGGCGTCCCGGGCCGGGAGCATGGCCCGCGCCTGAGCGGGAACAGGTCGCGCGCCCGCGCGGACTGACCGCCCGGGCGCGCGGATCGAAGGATCGTACGGATCGCCCCTCACCGCCGGGCCGGTGTCCGAGGTCGGACACCGGGCACCGGCCGTTCCGGCATGTCCGGCGCGGGCCGGTCCGCACGGGAGATTCGGGCCCATCCCTCGCGAAACCCCAACGCGAACACCCACCGTGATGGCAACCTGCCTATACGCAGTCCCATCACCGGAGGGGGAGTTCTCGTGGCGTCCCAGGTCAATCCCACGGTCAGGCGACGGAGGTTGGGGCAGGAGCTGCGCCGACTCCGCGAACAACGGGGCATGACCGCCGAGGAGGTGGCCGACCGGCTCCTGGTGTCCCAGTCGAAGATCAGCCGACTGGAGAACGGTCGACGCAGCATCTCCCAGCGTGACGTGCGGGACCTGTGCGGGGTGTACGAGGTGGAGGACCGCCTCATAGTCGACTCGCTGATGCAGATGGCCAAGGAGTCCCGTCAGCAGGGCTGGTGGCACGCCTTCGGGGAGATCCCGTACAGCGTCTACATCGGCCTGGAGACCGACGCCGCCTCGCTGCGGGTGTACGAACCCCAGGTGGTGCCCGGACTGTTGCAGACCCGCCCCTACGCCCAGGCCGTGGTGACCGGCGCGCTGCCGGAGGCCACCACGGACGCGGTGGAGAAGCGGGTGCAGGTGCGGATGCGGCGGCAGGAACGCGTGGTGGACACCGTCCAACCACTGCGGCTGTGGGTGGTGCTGGACGAGGCGGCGCTGCGCCGCGAGGTGGGCGGGCCGGCGACCATGCTGGAGCAGCTGGGCCACCTGCGGGACATGTCGCAGCTGCCCCATGTGACGGTGCAGGTGATGCCGTTCTCGATGGGCGCCCACCCCGGGGTCAACGGGCAGTACGCCATCCTGGAGTTCCCCGAGGCGAGCGACTCCACGGTGGTGTACCTGGAGGGGGTCACCAGCGACCTGTACCTGGAGAAGGCCAACGACGTACAGAGCTACAGCGTGATGTACGAGCATCTGCGGGCCCAGGCACTCAATCCCGACCAGAGCCGCGAGTTCATCGAAAACGTGGCGAAAGGTTACGCCCGCAGTTGAGGACGAGAACCCTACCGCGCCGCTCCAGGCCAGGTGAAGAGACCGAGGGGATACGCCATCCGGTCGAGTGAACGGCCCGTTGTTCGAGGGGAGTTGACGCGTACCTTCGGTGCCACGTCAACCGCAGCTCAACCACAGCGACCGGAGCAGATGATGGCCATTCAGCAAGGACGCACTCAGCACTGGACCAAGTCGAGCTACTCCACGGGCAACGGCGCCTGTGTGGAGATCAAGGCACCCTGGGAGCACCAGGTCGCGGTACGTGATTCCAAGGATCCGCAGGGGCCGGCCCTGCGCTTCCCCTCGACCTCGTGGTCGGGCTTCGTGGCCGGTCTCAGCGAGGGTGAGCGGTCCCGCCCCTGAGACCGGGCGCGTCAGAGCCCCGTTCCGACCTGCCCCTCGCCCGACGGTCGAGGGGCACCGTCGTCGAACGGCCCGGTACGCCCCGGGGGTCGGCCGTGCAGCCGACGGCAGCGGGGGTCAGCCGGCCTCCCGGTAGGCCTCCCCGGTGGCGTTGGCGCCCTGACCGTCGTGCAGTCCGGTGGGGCTGGTCCCGGTGGACAGGGTGAACCACGCGTGCCGCTCCACGAAGGGCAGTTGGGCCAGCATCTCTCCGGCGCCCCGTACGAAGTCCACCTGCTCCTGCTCGCCGGGGTAGCGGGGTGAACCGCCGGAGAAGTCGATCAGCGCGTACTCGGTGAGCCAGAGCGGCAGTTGGTAGCGGTCGTGGACCGCCTGGAGGTAGCCGCGCAGATGCTCCACGGCGTCCGGGCCGAAGTCGGCGCCGTACCAGTGCAGGGGGACGAAGTCGACCCGGTAGCCCCGGTCGGCCGCACCGGACAGGAACCGGTCGAGCCAGCCGCCCTCCTGGTCTCCCCCACCGGCCACCGCGGGCGCGCCCAGGCGGAGTTCGGTGGCCTGGAGCCTGGGCCACAGGTCGAGGGCCGACTCGACCGTCATGTCGGCCTGCTCGGCCAGGTCGGGCTCGTTGAAGCCCAGGAGGACCTCGCCCTCGCGGCGGGCGTTCTCCAGGTCGGCGTCGTTGACGGAGTCGGCGCCCCAGATCATCGGTACGAACTCCACCCCCTCGGGCCTCGCGGTGTCGCCGGTGGTGGAGGCCCAGGTGTAGTACCAGGAGGCACCAACCTCGCCGAGGGCCTCGGTGGCGCCGTCGAAGGGGGTGAGGCTGACCCCCCGGCCGTCCTGGTCGGCCGCGTGGGCCCGGGTGGCGCCGGTGGCGAGGTGGGTGAGGGGCAGGGCGGCGGCGGTGGAGGCGGCCAGCCCCAACAGCCGGCGCCGGGAGAGCGGTGGGGGAACGCGGTGGACGCGGTGAGCGTGGTGGGGGGACATGACAGATCTCCTCGTGGGGGTGTCCGGGGGGCCGGGTGCCCGGTCATGGCACGGAGCCGCCCGGGGGTGCGGGCGGGGGTGCCGGTGCCCCTCGGTGGTCGAGCGCCTCAGCGGCCCGGTGACCAGTGACCCGGCGCCCCGGTGGTCGGATGCCTCAGTGGGCGGATGCCTCAGTGGAAGGTGACGGTGGCCCCGGAGCAGCGGGTGCAGTTGCGGACCACGTCGTTGCCCGGGACGGTGTCCTGCCGGGACCAGGTGTAGGCCTTGGGGCAGTGCTCGGACAGCGAGCGGCTGTACTCGGTGTCCGGCGAGTCCGGGTCGGGGTTCTGGCACAGCACGGGCTCGTCGGTGTCCGGGTCACGCACCACGTTGTCCGGTGGGCAGTGCTCCATCAGGTCCTCGGGGCAGCCCGCCCGGGAGCACTCGCCGGTCTCGGGCGGGTCGTCGACGTCGGCGTCCACGGTGACGGGCACCGAGTAGCCGTCCACGTAGCTGGCGTTGTACCAGTGGCCCAGGGCGTCGTCGGGGTCGAAGTGGAACTCGGCGTAGCTGGCGCCCGGTTCGGGCTTGTAGTTCGAGCAGCGGTCGGCGTACGGGCCGCAGTCGCCCACCTGGCAGTGCAGGTCGCCGTCCTCGCCGGTGCAGCGTTGCCGGGGGACGAACTTGCCGAACCACTGCCCCCGCTCGTTGGCCGGCAGGGTGACGGTGGCGCTCTCCTGGTCCTCCAGGGTGGGGAGGCCGGTGGCCGTCTCAAAGCCGTCCTCGGCGACGGCGCCGATCCACACGGTCCCGCCGGTGTGGTTGACCAGGGTCACGGTCGGGGGGTCGGCGGCCCGCGCCGACCCGGTCAGAGGGTTGAGGACGGCCGCGAAGACGCCGAGAACCATCGCGACGATCAGCGCGCGTACACGCATCGGTCACCTCTCTCCGCACCGGGCACCGCCCCGTCCCCGTACACCGGGGTCACTCCGCGAGGCAGAGCCATGGGATTAGTTCGGACCAATCAGAACGCGGACAGGCTCTGACAACGTTGACTGTCGCGTCAACAGGTCGGCACGGTTTGCCTGGTGCCCGATCCGGCGGTGGGCCCAACACACCCGGGCACGCGGGGAGTTGAAGCGGGCCGGAGCGGGAGGGCGGTGCGGGTTACGGGCCGTGGAGGTTCAGGCCCGGGGGTAGCGGCTCAGCCACCCGGGGGCGGACCGCGCGGGCGAGTGCAGCGCCGGCCCCTGGGTCATCTCCATGGAGAAGTCGTCGGCCAGTTCGAGGATGGTGCCGCGCCCCTCCACCTCGGCCACCCAGCCGGGAGGCAGCGCGGTCTCCCCGTGCTGGGCGCCGAGCAGGTTCCCGCACAGGGAGCCGGTGGAGTCGCTGTCGCCGCCGTGGTTGACGGCCAACAGCAGTCCGTGTCGTACGTCCTCGGCGACCAGCGCGCAGTAGACGGCCATGGCCAGCGCCTCCTCGGCGATCCACCCCTCCCCCAGCGCCTCCACCCGGGCGGCGTTGGGCAGCCCCTGGCGGACCGCGCCCAGCGCGTGCTTGAGGGCGTCACTGGTCTCCTGGTGGCCCGGGCGCTCGGCCAGTTGGGCCAGGGCACGTTGTACGCCGTGGTCCAGGGAGTCGCCCCTGGCGAGGCTGTGCACGATCAGGGCGAAGGCGCCGGCGGAGAGGTAGCCGGTGGGGTGACCGTGGGTCTGGGCGGCGCACTCCACGGCGATCTGGAACACCAGTTGGGGCTCCCAGCCGACCAGCAGCCCGAAGGGCGCGGAACGCATGACCGCCCCGCACCCCTTGGACTGGGGGTTCTTGGGCTGGTCGACGGTGCCCATCCGGGCGTCCTGGAGGCCGCTCAGGCAGGCGTTGCCGGGTGCCCGCCGCGAGTACAGCCACTCCTCGCGCGCCAACCAGCCGTCGCTCTCCTTGCGTTCGTCCGGTCCCCAGTCCCGTTGGGTGGCGGCCCAGCGGCGGTAGGCGGCGTGCACGTCGGTCGGCGGGTGCCAGGCGCCGGCGTCCCGGCGTACGTGGGCGCGGATCAGCCCCTCGACGGTGAACAGGGTCATCTGGGTGTCGTCGGTGATGGCGCCGCGCCGCCCGTAGGCGGAGACGAAGTCGGTCACGCCGTCCGGGCCGTGCTCGGCGCGGATGGTGCTCAGCGGTTCGAACTCCACGGCGGCGCCGAGCGCGTCGCCGATGGCCCCACCCAGCAGGCACCCCCGAACCCGGCTGCGGTAGTCCTGTTGTTCGGTCCGACCCCAGATAACGTCACCACCGGAAGCCACCACTGCGCCCTCCCTCGTCACCGACCACGTGTCCGCCCCGACCGGCAGCACTCTAGTCGCCGTGCGGCCCCTCTCACCCCAGGTCGTCCCAGGTCCCGCCCACGGATGCCCGACTCCCCGACACCCGCCGGCTCATGTCCCCTCCACCACCGGCAACAGCCGGGGCAGCCGGCCGTCCGCGCCCCGGGCCACCCGCTGCCGTTCGGCGGGCACCGGACCGTAGAGGGTGGTGCGCTGTCGACCGGGGCGGCCGGCCGACTCGGCGATGGACTCCAGCTCCCGCAGCGAGCGGTGGGAGCCGTAGGAGGAGCCGGCCATCCGGGAGATGGTCTCCTCCATCAGCGTGCCGCCCAGGTCGTTGGCGCCCGAGCGCAGCATCTGGGCCGCCCCCTCGGTACCGAGCTTGACCCAACTGGTCTGGATGTGGGGGATGTGGGGGTGCAGCAGCAGCCGGGCCATCGCGGTGACCGCCCGGTTGTCGCGGAGGGTGGGGCCGGGGCGGGCGATACCGGCGAGGTAGACCGGGGCGTTGGTGTGGATGAACGGCAGGGTGACGAACTCGGTGAACCCGCCGGTGCGTTGCTGGATCCGGGCCAGCAGCCGCAGGTGCCCCAGCCAGTGCCGGGGCTGGTCCACGTGCCCGTACATCATGGTGGAGGAGGTGCGCAGGCCCACCTCGTGGGCGGTGGTGACCACCTCCACCCACTGGTCGGCCGGCAGCTTGCCCTTGGTGAGCACCCACCGCACCTCGTCGTCGAGGATCTCGGCGGCGGTACCGGGCAGCGAGTCGACTCCCGCCTCCTTGGCGGCGGTCAGCCACTCCCGTACCGACATCCCGGTGCGGGCCACCCCGTTGGCGACCTCCATCGGGGAGAAGGCGTGCAGGTGGATACCGGGAACCCGTTCCTTCACCGCGCGCGCCAGGTCGAAGTAGGCGGTGCCCGGCAGGTCGGGGTGGATACCGCCCTGCATACACACCTCGGTGGCACCCACCTCCCAGGCCTGCTCCACCCGGTCGGCGACCTGCTCCAGGGACAGCGAGTAGGCGTCGGCGTCGGTACGGCGCTGGGCGAAGGCGCAGAAACGGCAGCCGGTGTAGCAGACGTTGGTGAAGTTGATGTTGCGGGTGACCACGTAGGTCACCTCCTCGCCGACCACCTCGGCACGCAGCTGGTCCGCGATCCGGCCCAGCGCGTCCAGGGCCGGGCCGTCGGCGTGCAACAGCGCCAGGGCCTGGTGGTCGGTCAGCCGGGTCGGGTCGTCGGCAGCCTGGGACAGCGCCTGCCGCAGGTCGGCGTCCACCCTTTCGGGCACCAGGCCGGGGGCGGCCCGTTCCGCGACGGCCTCCCAGTCGCCGTACACCTGGTCGAAGTCCTCGCGGCGGTCGGAGGTGCGGCCGGTGGTGTCGATGCTGTGGTGCAGGTCGGTACGGCCGCTGGCCCGGGCGCCGAACTCCTCGTCCGGCTCCTGCCAGGGGCGGCCCACCACCTCCGCGTCCTCCCGGGCCAGACCGGTCTCCGGTTCGGCCAGCGCCCACACGTGGGGGGCGAGGCGGGGGTCCAGCCAGGTCTCCCCCCGCCGCAGGAACTCCGGGTAGATGGTCAGCCGTTCCCTCAGCGTGAAGCCCGACTCGGCGGTCCGCCGGGCGAGTTGGTCGATCGCCGGCCAGGGGCGCTCGGGGTTGACGTGGTCGGCGGTCAGCGGGGAGACGCCGCCCCAGTCGTCGATGCCGGCACGGATCATCAACGCGTACTGCCCGTCCACCAGGTTGGGCGGAGCCTGGATGCGCGCCCGGGGCCCCAGGAGGTGCCGGGCCACGGCGATGGTGGCGGCCAGTTCCTCCAGGTCGGCGTCGGGGACGTCGCGCATCGGGGTGCTCGGCTTGGCCCGGAAGTTCTGCACGATCACTTCCTGGATGCCCTGGTAGCTGCGCTGCACCCGGCGCAGGGCGAACAGCGACTCGGCCCGTTCCCGGTGGTCCTCCCCGATGCCGAGCAGGATGCCGGTGGTGAAGGGGACGTTGGTGCGGCCGGCGCCCTCCAGGGTGCGCAGCCGTACGGCGGGCTCCTTGTCCGGGCTGCCGTGGTGGGGGTTGCCCGGTTCGCTCCACAGCCGGGTGGCAGTGGTCTCCAGCATCATGCCCATCGAGGGGGCCACCGGGCGCAGCCGCTGGAAGTCGGCCCAGCTGAGCACCCCGGGGTTGAGGTGGGGCAGGAGTCCGGTCTCCTCCAGTACCCGGATGGCCATCGCCCGGACGTAGGCGAGGGTGTCGTCGTAGCCGTGGGCGTCCAGCCATTCCCGGGCCTCCGGCCACCGTTCCTCGGGCCGGTCCCCCAGGGTGAACAGCGCCTCCTTGCAACCCAGTCGGGCTCCCTGGCGGGCGATGGCCAGCACCTGGTCGGGGCTGAGGAACAGTTCGTGCCCCTCCCTCCGCAGCCGTCCGGGGGTGGTGGCGAAGGTGCAGTAGTGGCAGCGGTCCCGGCACAGCCGGGTCAGCGGCACGAAGACCTTGCGGGAGTACGTCAGCACTCCCGGTCGGCCCGCCTCCTCCAGCCCCGCGTCCCGTACCCGGCCGGCGGACTCGGTCAGTGCTGACAGGTCGTCGCCTCTGGCCCGTAGGAGTACCGAGGCCTCCTCAAGGTCGAGGGCCACCCCGTCCCGGGCTCGTCGGAGGGCGCGGCGCATGGCGTTGGCGGTGGGCTCGGACGGCTGGGGTGCGGTGTGGCTGCTCACCTGCCCGAGGATACGAGCGGACCCGGACATCCACGGGCACACCCGGGCAGCCGGTTCCTCCTCCGGCACTCCCCCCACTCACGGTGACGGCCTTGCTGACGGCCCGTCACCCTGGGCGTTCCGGCGGACACATGAGGTTGCTCCCCTGCGGTACGGCCCCACCGCACCGGCCCGGCGGGGCGGGGCGGGGCCAGGGCGGCCCTTCCGGTCACGGCGGGTGGCCGTCCTTCGTCACCGGCCGTTCCGTGCCTCTTTCCCCACCGGTTCCCCGGACGTATAAGGGTGAGGCGCCAGGACCGACCGCCGACCCGGACGGGGAGACAGCGATGGAACGACGCGATGTTCTACGACTGGGAGCGGTGGCCGGGGTCGCCGGAACGCTCACCCTGGAGCCACTGCGGTTCGCCGAGGCCGAGGAGCGGCACGGGGACGGGGGCGGCGGCCGGACCCGTACCCGGACCGTGAAGGGCCAACTGCCCACCGGGGCGCCCGACTTCGTCTACCTGCCGGTCGAGGTGCCGCGCGGGGTACGGGAGATCGCGGTCTCCTACACCTACGACAAGCCCGAGGTCCCCGACGGCACCCTGGGCAACGCCTGTGACATCGGCGTCTTCGACCAGCGCGGGGTCGCCCTGGGCGGCCGGGGCTTCCGAGGGTGGTCGGGGGGCTTCCGCACCGAGTTCGCGATCAGCGCGGAGAAGGCCACCCCCGGATACCTGGCCGGTCCCGTGGAAGCCGGCACCTGGCAGGTGGTGCTGGGCCCGTACACGGTGGCACCCCAGGGAATGCGGTACGAGGTGACCGTGACCCTCAGCTACGGCGAGGAAGGGGAGACGCCCCGCCCCAGTTACCCACCGCAACGGGTCCGGGGGAAGGGGCGCGGCTGGTACCGGGGTGACTGCCACCTGCACACCGTGCACTCCGACGGTGCCCGTACGCCCGCGGAGGTGGCCGCCGCCGCGCGAGAGGCGGGACTGGACTTCCTGGCCACCACCGAACACAACACCAGCTCGGGTCACGGGGCCTGGGAAGGGCTGTGGGGTGACGATCTGTTGGTGCTGACCGGCGAGGAGATCACCACCCGTAACGGCCACTGTCTGGCCCTGGGCATCCGACCGGGCACCTTCGTGGACTGGCGGTACCGGGCACGGGACGACGCCTTCCCCCGGTTCGCCCGCCGGATCCGCCGGGCCGGCGGCCTGGTGGTGCCGGCCCACCCCAACTGCCCCTTCGTGGGCTGCCAGTGGAAGTTCGGCTACGCCGAGGCGGACGCGGTGGAGGTGTGGAACGGCCCCTGGACCCCGGACGACGAACTGGCCCTCGCCGCCTGGGACAACATGCTCACCGACCCCACGTACAACCGGGAGGGCTGGCTGCCCGCCATGGGCAACAGCGACGCCCACAAGGAGGGACAGGACGTGGGGCTCCCCCACACCGTGGTGTACGCCGAGGAACTGTCACGCGAGGCACTACTGAGGAGCATCGCGGCGGGCCGAAGCTACCTGGCCGAGTCCTCCACGGTGAGCCTGGACCTGGAGGTGACCGGCCCCCGGGGGCAGCACGCGGGGATCGGTCAACGTCTGGACGCGCCCGCCGACGCCCCACTGCACGTCAGCCTCAGGGTGGGCGGCGCACCGGGGTGCACCGCCCGACTGATGACCGACCAGGGCGAGACGCACCGCGAGGTCCTCCCCGAAAAGGGCTCCGGCACGGTGCGCTGGACCACCACCGCCTCGCTGGCCCACTACGTGCGTGCCGAGGTGCGCCACCCCTCGGACGGCGGCCCGCTGCCGGGCGCCATGGCCGCGCTCACCAACCCGGTGTGGCTGCGCGCCCGGCACTGACCGGCCGCCCCGAACAGGGGTGACCGCCCCCAGCTCACGGCACCCGGGCCGGACGACGGCGTGATCCCCGGCCCGGTCGGCCTGCCCGCCCCACGGGTCCCGCACCGCACCTCCCTCGGGGCGGCCTCCCAGAGGCACGTACGGGGGGAACGGCGCCCGAACGCGGGGACACCGCCCCGCGCGGGTCACCCCCGGAGGGCCCGGGTTCCGCCGACCCGGCCTCGGCAGGAACGTGCCCACCGGCTCCACGGCACCGCCCGGGCCAGTCACCCGACCTCGCGGTACGGCCCGTACGGAGCCCACTCGGGGTGACGCCCCGTCAGGACCGTTGGGCCAGCGCCCCTCCGCCGGGTGCCCGGTACGGGGGCCAACCCCCGGTGGCGGGGCAGCCGTTCGGCGGGGGCGGCCGTTCGGAGGGGCGCCCACCCGCGCGGTTCGCCCCGGCCGGGTTGGCGTTCACTCGAAGGGGCGCCCCAGCGGGCCGCTCCCCTGGCCGGGAAGGGCACCCTCGCCGGGGCGGACAGGGCCCCGCCGACGCGTCCGCGAGCCGCCCACCGCCCCACCGTCACTCCCCGGGTCGGGGCCCCAACTCCCCCACAGAAGGCGTGAGTTCTCCCCAAGCGGCACCGTTCCCCCAGGCGGACGGCACCTCCGGTCGTACGCCCCACCAGGAGGGGGCGCGCGGGCGAACCCTCACTCGGGCCCCGCACCCCTCCGCAACCGGCCCGATGAGCCGCAACGAACCAGCCAAACGGGAGCACCCGCCCGGAACCGCGTCCAGATGGGCCGTCGCGCCCCTTTTCCTGCGGAAATGGCAGGACCTAGTCCGGCAGGACCGACACCCGGGCCCGGGGCGACGACGACCTCCCCCATGACGACCTCCTCCCGCCCCCGACCAACACGGAGAGTGCAAAACCGCTGCTCACAGCGTGATCGACGGCATCCTGGCGGCGCTTTTTCAAGGGGGTTCTCGGAATGGCCGAAGTGGTGAGGTCAGAGGACCCCTCGTTCCCCGGGTTGAACCGTTCGAGGCCCAAAGCTGGCAGGTCTGTGGCAGGATCGGGCCACCGGCATATGCGCCGCTCAACTCACGTGTGTCACCCGCGACTTGGGGCCTTCGCGCCCGGTTGGGAAGTGGACGTCCACGTGGGCAACCGGGGGACGACATCTTCATAGGGACAGCGACCGCATCACGGGGTGCGCCGCTCGCCCCACCCAGCGACCCAGGTCCGCGACCGGCGATTCCAGGCTACAGACCGGCCATCCCGTTCGGACCCCCAGGTCTGGTCGACCTGCTGTCATGACCATGCCCCAGCAACCCAGTTGACCGAGGATCCCCCGATGACCGAAATACCTGTGGCGTTGGCCGCCGTACTCGCCGCGGGCACCGTCGCCGCGCTCTGTCTGGCCTTCTATCTGGCCAGAGTCCGGGGCCAGCTGAACGGGCTCCGAGCGCGGGCGAGCAGAGCCGAGGAAGAGGGGATCGCGAGCCATCACCGGGCGGCCGAGACCGCCTCCCGGCTCCAGTCCACCGAAGCACGACTACACGCGGCCGAAGCGGAGTTGCGCCACCTGCTCAGCGCCCGCCTGCCGGACACCGTGACCAGGGCCGGGCACGCCCACGTACCCGTACGCGGGCCACTGCACCCGGGCGCGGTCAGCGTCGAGTTCGACCAGACGATGCAGGGGCTGCTGGACCAGGTCACCCAGGCCATCCACAAGGAACGGCTCCGGGTGGACAGCGCCGCCCAGGCGGCGTTGCGCGGTGCGACCACCACCATCCAGGCCCTGCTGTACCAGGTGCAGACCCTGTTGCAGGAGATGCAGGAACGGCACGACGACCCCCTGATCGCCCAGGACCTGCTGAACGCCGACTTCCTCAACGAGCAGGCGCTGCGCCGCATCCAGGCCACCGCCGTGGTCTGCGGCGCCTGGCCGGGCCTGACCCGCCAGGACAGCCACCTGCCCGACATGGTGGTCGGCGCCACCTCCCGTATCCAGGGGTACGAGCGCATCCAGATCGCCAACCAGCTCCGGGACCCCGTGGGCGTGGTCGCCCGCGCCGTGGAGCCGGTGACCGTGGCGCTCACCGAACTGATGGCGAACGCCCTGCACTACTCGCACCACGACCTGCCGGTCGCGGTCACCCTGCAACAGGGCAACCGTGGCGCCTCGGTGATCATCGACGACGCCGGAGTGGGGCTCCACGACGACGAGTTGCAGCGCGCCCGTCGGCTGATGTCCGGTCAGGAACAGCCCCTGCTCAGCGAGTTGGGCGACCCGCCACGCTCCGGTTTCGCCGCCGTGGGTCAGCTCATCCGGCAGTACGGCTTCCAGGCACATGTGGAGACCTCGCCCTACGGCGGGGTGCGGGCCATCGTCCACATCCCCGGCGACCCCCTGCTGACACTCCTTGACCAGGAGGAACAGCCGATGTCCGCGATGGCCCCGCTGCCTCCGACCCCCGCTCCTCCGCTGCACGCCCCGACCGAGAGTGTCCCGGTCGAGGTCGAGAACCCCTCCTCGTCCGGTGACGACCTGCCCCGGCGCCGTAGGCGCCAGCCGGTGGCCGAGGAGTCGCTGAGCGAACCCGTGATCGGCTCCCAGCGGGAGGCGACCGGGGAGCACACGCTGCCGACCGAGAACCCCGAGCCGGCCAGCAACCCCGAGGAGAGCGCGCAGCGTTGGGCCGCCTTCCAGCAGGGCACCGCCTCCGGGCGGGCAGCCGCAGCGGAGGGCGACACCGGCCCTGAGACTGAGAACCGTCCCAGTCCCCCCCAGTCGGAAGGACACTCCCCGTCATGACCAGCCCTGTCCGTCGCCCCGTTCCAGAGGACCTGTCCTGGGTGCTGGCTCCGCTACTGGAGCTTCCACATGTCCGGCACGCCGCGGTGATCTCCGGGGACGGTCTGATCGAGGGGGCCTCGACCGGACTGTCCCGCGAGTCCGCCGAGGGCGTGGCGGCCATGATGTCCGCGCTCCAGGGGGCGGCCCGTACCACCACCGCGGCCTTCAGCGGCACCTACGACGTGCAGTTGCGTCAGACCGTCGTCGAGTCCAACCAGGGCTGGGTGTTCGCCATCCCCGCGGGGGAGAACACCTGCCTGGCGGTCTACGCCGAACCCGAGGTCAACATGGGTGTGGTCACCCACCAGATGCACGTGCAGGTGGCCAGTCTGGGCGCCAAGACCATGAACAGTCCCCGACGCACCGACACCGTCGCATGAATCCGCCTCCCCGTGACAGTCGCAGGCTGGTGCCCGCGTATCTGGCGACCTCCGGTCGCGCGCGCCCCAGCCGCAACACCCTGGACCGTCTGACGGTGCTTCACGGGGCGACCCGCCCCACCCCGGGCGGTATCCGGCCCGAGGCCCGGCGGCTGGTGGAACTCATCCAGCCCGGTGCCCTGTCGCTGGCGGAGGCCGCCGCTCATCTTCGGCTGCCGGTCAGCGTGGTGAAGGTGCTCGTCGCCGACCTGGTGGACAACGGGCACCTACAGGCCCGCGCCCCCATTCCCGATGCCCGACTGCCCGAGCGGCAGATTCTGGAGAAGGTGCTCGATGGACTCCGCACTCTCAAGCGCTCCTGAGGACAGTGGCGGCATGTATCTGGGCGACACCGCCCAGACGTTGGTGAAGCTGCTGGTGGCCGGCCCCTTCGGCGTCGGCAAGACCACCTTCATCCGCGCGCTGTCGGAGACGGCACCGCTGCACACCGAGGAGGTCATGACCCGTACCGGCGCACTGGTGGACGACCTCGACGGAGTACGGGAGAAGGCCACCACCACGGTGGCCATCGACTTCGGCCGGCTGACCCTCCCCGGTGACCTGGTGCTGTACCTGTTCGGCACCCCAGGCCAACGCCGGTTCCGACCGCTGTGGCAGGACATCGCCCGAGGTGCCCTGGGCGCGCTGGTGCTGGCGGACACCCGGCGGCTGGAGGACTCCTTCGAGGTCATGGACATCGTGGAGGAGGCCGGCCTGCGGTACGCGGTGGCCGTCAACACCTTCCCCGACGCCCCCGCCCACTCCGCCGACAAGCTACGGGACGCCCTGGACCTCCACCCCGACACCCCGTTGGTGCTGTGTGACGCCCGGGACCGCTCCCAGGCCGCGGACGCGTTGATCGCGCTGGTCGGCCACGTACTCGCCCACACCTCCGAGGAGCCCGAGTGACCTCGATCGATTCATCCGAGGCGACCGGCTCGCCCTCGTCCCTCGGCGGCCCCGAGCCCGGAGGCATACTGCCGCAACCGTGGCAGCACGACGTGATCGCCCTACACGGCCCCGAGTTCGCCAAGGACCCGCACGCGGTGTACGCGCGGCTGCGGGAGTACGGCGCCCTGGCACCGGTGGAGATCTCGCCCGGAGTGGGCGCGATGCTGGTGACGGACTACCGTGCCGCGCTGGACCTGCTCAACGACCCGGTGACCTGGTCCAAGGACTCCCGCGAGTGGCAGAAGACCGTCCCCGGGGACTCCCCGGTCCTGCCGATGCTGGGCTGGCGGCCCAACATGCTGTTCAACGACGGGGAGACCCACTCCCGTTACCGTCGGGCGATCGTGGACAGCCTCGACATGGTGGAGCCGCACGAACTGCGGTCGACCGTCGTCCAGTTGGCCGACACCCTGATCGCCCGGTTCGCCGCCGACGGCACGGTGGACCTGATCGGCCAGTACGCCCGGGTGCTCCCGCTGCTGATCTTCAACCGGCTGTTCGGTATGCCGGACTCCTACAGTGACCGGCTGGTCAACTCGCTGGCCATGATGATGGAGTCCGACCCGACGCACGCGGCCGAGGGCAACGCCGCCTTCGAGAGCTACATCGGTGAGTTGATCGGCTCCAAGAAGCAGCAGCGCGGCCACGACCTCACCTCCTGGCTGATGGATCACCCCTCCGGTCTGGCGGACGAGGAGATCGTGCACCAGATCGTGCTGACCATGGGGGCCGGTCACGAGCCGACCACCAACCTGATCGGCAACGCCCTGGCCCGGATGCTCTCCGACGACCGCTACTACAGCACGCTGTCCGGCGGGGCCCTCACCCCCCGGGACGCCATTCACGACGTGCTCCAGAACGAGCCGCCGATGTCCAACTACTCGGCCCACTACCCCAGGCGTGACGTGTTCTTCCACGGCACCTGGGTGCGTACCGGGCAGTTGGTGCTGGTCTCCTACGCCGCCGCCAACGCGCAGTTCGGGCGGCAGCTGCCCGGCACCGGTGGCGGCGCCTACGCCTCGGGCGGCGGCTCCCACCTGGCCTGGTCCGCGGGCCCCCACTCCTGCCCCGCCAAGCAGCCCGGGCTGCTGATCGCGATGACCGCCATCGAGCGGCTGACGGCATGGCTGTCGGACATCGAGCTGACCGTCACCCACGACCAACTCGCCTGGCGTCAGGGCCCGTTCCACCGTGCCCTGACCGAACTCCCCGCACGATTCACTCCCCTGACCCCCGAACAAGCTGGAGCCACTCCATGGGACAACAGCCTGTCGTCATCGATCCGGCCGGAAGGGATATCCACGGCGAGAACGACCGACTCCGCGAACTGGGGGCGGCCAACTTCGTAGAGCTTCCCGGAGGCATCAGGTCCTGGGCCATCAGCCGGCACGATCTGCTGAAGCAGCTCTTAGTCGATCCCCGGGTCTCCAAGGACCCCCGCCAGCACTGGCCCGCCTGGCAACGGGGCGAGTTCCAGGACACCTGGATACGTTCCTGGGTGGGCGTCACCAACATGTTCACCGCCTACGGGACCGAGCACCGCAGGCTACGGAAACTCGTCGCGCCGGCCTTCACCGCCCGCCGCACCGAGGCGCTGCTCCCCCGGGTGGAGCGGATCACCGAGGAGCTGCTGGAGGACCTGGGCCGGCACCCCGCTGGCGCCGTGGTGGACCTGCGTCCCGGATACGCCCACCCCCTGCCGATGCGGGTGATATGCGAACTCTTCGGCATACCCGAGGAGTCCAGACCTCGGATGGCCAACCTGATCGAACGGATCATGGACACCACGGTCACCCCGGAGCAGGCAGCCCAGACCGCCGAGGACACCGCCACCGCCTTCGGTGAGCTGGTGGCCCTCAAGCGGGAGAACCCCGGGGACGACATGACCAGCCTGCTGGTCCACACCCGCGACGAGGACGGCACCAAGCTCTCCGAACGCCAGCTGATGGACACCCTGTTGCTGGTGGTCGGTGCCGGCCACGAGACCACGGTGAACCTCATCGGCAACGCCGTGCAGGCCCTGCTCACCCACCCCGACCAGCTGCAACTGGTACGGGACGGGAAAGCCTCCTGGAACGACGTGATCGAGGAGACCCTGCGTTGGGCACCCAGCATCGCCAGCCTCCCGCTCCGGTACGCCGTGGAGGACATAGAGCTTCCAGACGGCACGGTGATCGCTCAGGGTGACCCCATACTGGCCACCTACGCCGCGGCGGGTCACGACCCGGAGAAGCACGGCGACGACGCCCACCTGTTCGACATCCGGCGCCCCGATGTCGAGCACATGGCCTTCGGTCACGGTGTGCACTTCTGCCTCGGCGCCCCACTGGCCCGGATGGAGGCCCGCACCGCTCTGCCGGCCCTGTTCGACCGCTTCCCCGATCTTGAACTGGCCGTGAAGGCCGAGGAGTTGGAACCGGTGGGCTCTTTCGTGGCCTCCGGCTTCCGCGAACTGCCCATCCGGCTGACCAAGGGGTGAGCACCCCGAGTCACCGATGACTCCCCTGAGGGGGTGCCGCGAACATCGCGGCACCCCCTCAGGCCTGTCAGAAGGTCGAGGAGGTCAGGACGGGGACTTGAGACGGGGGGGGCTTGGGGGCGGGGGCGTCAGAGGGGCCGGGAGTCCGGGGCACTGTGAACGCGGGGTCACCCTCCATGTCTCGTTCACTGACGCCCCGGCCGGTCGCAGGACATCCGTGGGGTGACCGTAGGCGACCTCGCGTCCGGCACCCTCGGTGAGGGTGCCCAGCGGCCGGCGTCCTCGGGGTCCGCTGTCTTCGTTCGGGTACGCCCCCAGAGCCCCTGAGTCTGCTCCCCCGTCCCCAGGGAGCGCCCTTCCCGAAGGTCACCGGAAGCAAGGGCTTGGCCGGGGAGCCGTACGACCCGGCGCGGCCCTCTCGGGCGGTAGCCCTGGCCTGTCCGGCCGGCACCGGGCAACGGGGCCAGCCACTGACGGGCGCCCCTGGTCACGGGACCCGTGAGCGACCGTCACCGAGGGTCACCGGTGACGGTGCCATCAGGTGAGGGGACGAACGCGCGGGACCCCTCGGTCAGGGGCTCCTCCTGGTCACGTGTTCGGTGGGGCCTCGCCGTCCTCGGCGGCCCCGACAGCCCCGGCGGTGCCCTCGGGTGGGCACGGCGACTCCAGTCCCTCCGCCAACAGTTCGGCCAGGTGTCGACTGCGCTGGCCGGCGAGCTGGTCCAGCTGGGTACGGCAGGAGTAACCGTCGGCCAGCAACTCGGCGTCGGGTCCCGCTTCCCGTACTGCGGGCAGCAGCTGGTCCTCCGCGCAGGCCACCGAGACCTCCCAGTGGCCGCGCTCGAAACCGAAGTTGCCGGCCAGCCCGCAGCACCCCTTGCTCAACTCCCCTGACAGGCCGGCGCGTTCACGCAGGCGCCGGTCCGCCTCCTCCCCCAGCACGGCGTGCTGGTGACAGTGGGTCTGCCCGGCCACCGGCCTGTCCAACTGGGGTGGCCGCCAGTTTGGGGCGTACTCCTCCAGGGTCTCCGCGAAGGTGCGTACCGCCTGGGCAAGCCGTGGTGCCCGGGGGTCGTCGGGCAACAACTCGGGCAGGTCCGTCTTGAGCGCGGCGGCGCACGGCGGTTCCAGTACGGCGACGGGCAGCCCCGCGTCCAGGGCCGGGGTGATCCGGTCCAGGGTGCGCCGCATCACCGCGCGGGCGGCGTCCAGCTGACCGGTGGACACGTAGGTCAACCCACAGCACACCTGCCGGGGCGGCACCGCCACCCGCAGGCCGGCGTCCCGGAACACCTTCACCGCCGCCGAACCGGCTTCCGGGGAGAGGTAATTGGTGAAGCTGTCCGGCCACAGCACCACCCGCTGCCCCTGCCCCTGTTCGGCCATGGACCGGCCGGGCTGGCGGCGCCACCACCGGGTGAAGGGTTCCCTCGGCAGGGCGGGGATGTCCCGTTCGGGTGCCAGCCCACCCAGCTTCTTGGCCAACGGCGCCAGGGGGGAGCGTGCCCCCAGGTTCAGCAAGGGCACCGTGCGGCTGCCGTGTGCCAGGGCCAGCCATCGGGGCAACCGCCCCATGGAGTAGTGGGCAGGCGGGCGAACCCGCCCCTGGTAGTGGTGGTGGAGGAACTCCGCCTTGTAGGTGGCCATGTCCACCCCCACCGGGCAGTCGTTGCGGCAGCCCTTGCACGAGAGGCACAGGTCCAGGGCGTCCCGTACCTCCGTGGAGCGCCAGCCGTCGGTGATCACCTCGCCGGCGAGCATCTCGTGGAGCAGCCGTGCCCGCCCTCGGGTGGAGTGCTCCTCCTGGCCGGTCGCGCGGAAGGAGGGACACATCACCGAGGAACCGGCGCTGGTGTTGCGGCACTTGGCGACACCCACACAACGCCGTACGGCGGCGGAGAAGTCACCACCGTCGTGTGGATAGCCGAACGCCACATCCACCGGTTTCCGGGGCAGTGGGTCGAATCGGAGGTTGTCGTCGAGTCGGTCGGGGCGCACCAGCACCCCGGGGTTGAGACCGCCGGCCGGGTCCCACAGCTCCTTGAAACGACCGAAGACGTCGACGAGTTCCCGGCCGTACATGCGGGGCAGGAGTTCCGCCCGGGCCAGCCCGTCCCCGTGCTCCCCGGAGAGCGAGCCCCCGTGCTGGACCACCAGGTCGGCCAGGTCCTCGGAGAAGGAACGGAACCGGGCGATGCCGTCCCGGCCCAGCAGGTCGAAGTCGATCCGCACGTGGATGCAGCCGTCGCCGAAGTGGCCGTAGGGCAGGCCGCGCAGGCCGTGCTCGGCGAGCAGCGCGCGGAAGTCCCGCAGGTAGGCGCCGAGTTGGGCCGGAGGTACCGCGCAGTCCTCCCAGCCCGGCCATGCCTCGCTGCCGTCCGGCATCCGGGTGGCGGTGCCCGAGGCGTCCTCTCGTACCCGCCACAGGGCCCGCTGCTCTCCGGGGGCGACGACCAGGGTGTGGTCGATCGCGCCGTCGGAGCGCGCCCCACGCCAGAGGGACTCGGCGTTGCCCCTGGCGTCCGCCGCGTCGGTACCGCCCATCTCCACGAACAGCCAGGCCGCTCCACGGGGCAGCGCCGCCCTGGCGGAGTCGCTCACCAGGTCGTTGGCCATGCCCTCCACGGTCAGGGGCCCGTACGACAGCAGTCCCGCTGCCGCCTCCGCCGCGGCGCTCTCGTCCGGGTACCCGAGTACGGCGAGCACCCGTGCCGCCGGTACCTCCACCAGGTGCACGGTGGCCTCGGTCAGCACCCCGAGGGTCCCCTCACTGCCGGTGAAGGCGCGGGCCCAGTCGGCGCCCCGCTCGGGGAGCAGGGCGTCCAGGGCGTAGCCGGAGATGCGTCGGGGCAGTTCGGGGAAGCCGGTACGGAGTCGGGCCAACTCCTCCCGCACCAGGGCGTCCACTCCCTTGCGCAGGTCGGACGGCACCCCCTGTCCTCCGGGCTGGAGTTGGGCGACCTCACCGGAGTACGTCAGGGCACGGAGGGCCCGCACGTTGTCGGCGGTGGTGCCCCAGGCCACGGAGTGGGAGCCACAGGAGTTGTTGCCGACCATTCCTCCGATGGTGCAGCGACTGTGGGTGGATGGGTCGGGACCGAAAGTGAGGCCATGTCTGGCAGCGGCGTTACGCACCGTGTCGCAGATGACTCCGGGTTGCACCACGGCGGTTCGGTTCACTGGATCCAGCCCGAGGATGCGGTCCATGTGTCGGGTGAAGTCCAGCACCACGCCCAGCCCGGTGGCCTGCCCGGCGATCGAGGTCCCGGCACCGCGGGGAACTACCGACACGCCCCGTTGCCGACAGACCGCGAGGGTGGCGGCCACGTCCTCCTCGTCCACCGGGGCGACGACCGCCTGGGGCACCCGCCGATAGTTGGACGCGTCCATGGTCATCAGCGCCCGACTGGCGCGGTCGGTCTCGACGTCTCCGCGCACCACGGCCCGTAGTGCTCGCTCCAGTTCCGCTAGCTCAGCCATGGGCCAAGCCTGCCCTGTGATCGGCTCGCCGCAAGGGATGGGCGGCAGGGTTTTGGCACATTCTGAGACCGACCAGCGGACTGCGGGGGTCGGGTTGTCGTGGCAGCAACACCGACGGGTGAGCGGAGACCCAACGGTGGTGCGCGCAAGACCGCGAAGCGCCCGCCGTCACGCCCTTGCGCACCGGTCACATCCCCGAACAGGCGGTAACCGCATGTAGTCGAAGCTGTTCACCAGGTGCCGACGGAGCCGCTTACCCGTGTCTCGCCCGGTGGACGGCAGCGGCCCCGGGCAGGCGCGGGCGACTACGCTACGGCTGTGGCTGAGATCCAGATTCCCGCTGACATCAAGCCCGCCGACGGTCGCTTCGGCTCGGGCCCCTCCAAGGTACGTACCGAGGCGCTGAACGCCCTCGCCGCTACCGGTGACTCCCTGATGGGCACCTCCCATCGGCAGGCCCCGGTACGCGAGCTGGTGGGTCGGGTGCGCGAGGGCGTACGCGAACTGTTCTCGCTCCCCGAGGGCTACGAGGTGGTGCTGGGCAACGGTGGCTCCACCGCCTTCTGGGACGTGGCGACCCATGGGCTGATCACCGCCCGCTCCCAGCACCTGTCCTTCGGTGAGTTCTCCTCCAAGTTCGCCAAGGCGGCCAAGGTCGCGCCGTGGCTTGAGGAGCCCACCGTGGTCTCCTCGGACCCGGGAAGTCACCCGGAGCCGCACGCCGAGCCCGGTGTCGACGTCTACGCGCTCACCCACAACGAGACCTCCACCGGTGTAGCCGCTCCGGTACGACGGGTGAACGGCGCGGACGACGGCGCCCTGGTCCTCGTCGACGCCACCTCCGGCGCGGGTGGGCTGCCGGTCGACATCTCCGAGAGCGACGTCTACTACTTCGCCCCCCAGAAGTCTTTCGCCGCCGACGGTGGTCTGTGGGTCGCCGTCTTCTCCCCGGCCGCCCTGGAACGCGCCGAGCGGGTAGCAGGCTCCGACCGCCACATCCCGGCGTTCTTCGACCTGCCCACGGCGATCGACAACTCCCGCAAGAACCAGACCTACAACACCCCCGCGGTAGCCACGCTCTTCCTGCTCGCCGACCAGCTGGACTGGATCAACGGTCAGGGTGGGCTGGACTGGGCGACCCAGCGGACCGCCGACTCCGCTTCGCGTCTCTACTCCTGGGCCGAGAAGTCACCGCACGCCACGCCCTTCGTACGGGACCCCGCGCAGCGTTCCCAGGTGGTCGGCACCATCGACTTCGACGACGCGGTGGACGCCTCGGCTGTGGCCAAGGTCCTGCGGGCCAACGGGGTCGTGGACACCGACCCCTACCGCAAGCTGGGCCGCAACCAGTTGCGGATCGCGATGTTCCCGGCCGTGGATCCGGCGGACGTGGAGGCCCTCACCGCCTGTGTGGACCATGTGATCGACCGTCTCTGACCGGTTCTGGATCTTCGTGGGGCCCGTCGTGTGGCGTACACGACGGGCCCCACGCATGTGCCGGCGCGACTCGGGTACGCGTGCCACATGTCCACGCCGACAACCGGGCTGAGCCAGTTCGCCCAGGTGAAACGAGTACGACTGACCACCTACGCCGCCAACGGCAACCCGGTGGGAACCACGACCTCCATCGCGGTGGAGGGTGACCACGCCTTTGTCCGCACACATCGCCGTGCCGGGGACCATGCTCGGCTGGAGCGCTACCCGGAGGTGGAGATCAGCAAGGTCACCATGGGTGGCACTCCCGACGGCGCCCCGATGAAGGCTCGTGCCCGCCGACTACGCGGGGCTGAGGCACGCCACGCCGCGCGCAGGCTGGCCCTGCGGCACCCCGTGGCCCAGGCCGTGGCCACCCCGATCGGCTACGCCCTGATCGCGGATCGCCCCGTGCACTACGAGCTGAGACTGGTGGGCGAATAGCACCAGCCCACGCGCTGCGTCACGGCTGCTTTGCCGAACGGCGCGCGGGAGACCCGTCGTGGGGTCCGGGGCCAGCTCATCCCATATACGGAAAGTGAGCAGCCCCGGCGGGGCAACCTCATAAGGCATTCGCGCCACAACAGCAGCCCTCTGCGAACGACGGGGCGCCCACCGCTTCACCGATCGCCAGAGCGGTCCGTGCCAGCAGCGCCGAGGCTCGTCCCTCGGTGCCACCATGGGAAGTCCAGCGCGCGGCGGCCCGCCACCGAACCCACTACTCGCCCAGTGCGGCCAGTCCGTTCTGCGCGATGAGGGATCACGGGTGGTAACCGTGCGTTGCCAGGACTCCCCTTCAGGCAACGGTGCCGAACGTAGCGGTGGGGTCGGTTCCGTCGCACACCGCGTGAGGTGTGGCCGAACCGACTGGAAAGCTGCCTCCACCACACGGCAGAATCCCTTCGCTGGTGGCACATAGGCCCCGCGACGAGTGACAGATGTTGTGCTTCATCGGAGGAGTGTCGTGAGCAGCCCGGTAGAGACCCACGAGTTCCAAGCTGAATCCCGTCAGCTGCTGCAGCTGGTGGTGCATTCCATTTACTCGAACAAGGACGTGTTCCTCAGGGAGCTGATCTCCAATGCTTCGGACGCGCTGGACAAGCTCCGCCTGGCGTCCCTCATGGATGGGGACCTGAAGGCGGACACCTCTGACCTGCACATCGCACTCGAAACCGACAGCGAGCAGCGCACCCTCACGGTACGTGACAACGGGATCGGCATGTCCCGGGACGAGGTGACCGAACTCATCGGCACCATCGCGAAGTCCGGGACCGCCGAGTTCCTGCGGAAGCTCAAGGAAGCACGTGACGCCAAGGACGAGGCGGCCTCGGCCGACCTGATCGGGAACTTCGGTGTCGGCTTCTACTCCAGCTTCATGGTCGCCGACAAGGTGACCCTGGTGACCCGGAAGGCCGGCGAGTCCGAGGGCACCCGCTGGGAGTCCAGTGGCGAGGGCACCTACACCCTGCAGGCCGTGCCGGACGCACCGCAGGGAACCTCGGTCACTCTGCATCTGAAGGACGTGGACGCCGAGGACGGCCTCTTCGACTACACGGACGAGCAGAAGCTCCGTTCGACGGTGCGCCAGCACTCCGACTTCATTCCCTGGCCCATCCGCCAGGAAGTGGAACGCCCCAAGGAGAACGAGGAGGGCGAGGAGGACGGTACGGAGCGCGTCACCGAGACGATCAACTCCATGAAGGCCCTCTGGGCCCGGTCTCAGGACGAGATCACGGAGGAGGAGTACCAGGAGTTCTACAAGCACGTCAGTCACGACTGGGCCAACCCGCTGGAGACGATCCACACCCGGGCCGAGGGCACTTTCGAGTACCAGGCGCTCCTGTTCATCCCCTCCCAGGCTCCCTTGGACCTGTACACGCAGGGCGCGCGGCGTGGCGTCAACCTGTACGTCAAGCGCGTCTTCATCATGGACGACTGCGACTCGTTGCTTCCCGACTATCTGCGCTTCGTCAAGGGAGTCGTGGACGCCCAGGACCTCTCGCTGAACGTCTCCCGGGAGACCCTCCAGCAGGACCGCCAGATCCAGCTCATGCACCGCCGGCTGGTGAAGAAGATCCTCTCCACCGTGAAGTCGATGCGTACCAAGGACGTGGACCGCTACCGCACCTTCTGGCGGGAGTTCGGGCGCGCGGTGAAGGAGGGCCTGCTCAACGACTACGACAACCGTGAGGCCATCCTCGACATCTGCTCCTTCGACTCCACGCACGACTCCGAGCAGCAGACCAGCCTTCGTGACTACGTGTCACGGATGAAGGAGGGTCAGGAGCACATCTACTACCTCACCGGTGGGTCGCGCTCCCGTCTGGAGAACTCGCCGCACATGGAGGCCTTCAAGGACAAGGGCCTTGAGGTGCTGCTGCTGACCGACCCGATCGACGAGGTGTGGGTGGACTCGATCCGCGGGTTCGACGGCACCCCGCTCCAGTCGATCGCCAAGGGACAGGTCGACCTGGACTCCGAGGAGGACGGTGGGGAGCAGGACGCCGAACGCGAGCAGAAGCAGCGGGACTTCGAGGACCTTCTGAAGTGGCTGCAGTCCACTCTTCAGGAGGACATCAAGGAGGTGCGGCTCTCCTCCCGGCTCACCAACTCTCCCGCCTGCGTCGTGGGGGACTCTCATGACGTCACGCCCACCCTGGAGAAGATGTACCGGGCGATGGGACAGGAAGTGCCGCGCATCAAGCGGATCCTGGAACTCAACCCGTCGCATCCACTGGTGACTTCGTTGCGCTCCGCGTACGAGACCGACAAGGACGACGCCGCCCTGCCTGAGACGGCTGAGCTGCTCTACGGCATGGCCCTGCTTGCCGAGGGTGGGGAGTTGAGTGACCCGGCCCGGTTCACACGGCTGCTGGCCGGGCGTCTGGCCGCCGGCCTCTGACAGTGCCGAGCTCGGGGGCTGAACAGCGCTGAGACGCCGTTCAGCCCCCGAGTGTCACGGAGCCTGTCGGTTGACGCGCCGTTTCTCCATTCGGGGCGGCTACTCGTTCCCTCGCTTCCGACGGGTCAGGGCCAGCAGAGCCACTCCCACCAACGCCACGAGTCCCCAGGTCACCTTGGAGTCCGACGACCCGGGAGGGGAGTCGTCGTCGGGTGACGATCCGCCGTTCCCTCGATCACGGTCCTTCCTGGGCACGCTCTCGGGGAGAAGGCGTTCGTCCAACTCCACGGGTTCGACACGACTCGCCTGACGTTCGCTGCCGAACATCACCGTGCGTCCGTCGGGGGTAAAGGTCACCGACTCCCCCTGGGGCTGGACGGGTACCGAGACGGTGCCCATCGCACTGGGGCGCCCCGCCTTCCAGCGGTACATCTGTGCCGAGAAGTAACTGCGCAGGATCAGACGTGAACCGTCGGGTGAGAAGGCTCCGTCCGTGGCCCACAAACCGACCTTGGCGATCCGGCGGAAGGTGTTCACACCGGAGCTGTTGAGCTTTTCGGGCCCCTCGTACAGGCCCCCCTTGCCCTCGTCGTTCTTGCTGGCGATGTACGCGCGGCCGGTCTTGGGGTGCACCATCAGTGACTCGGCGTCTCGGGGGCCGTCGTCGTAGCGCACGGTGAACCTGGTCGGGGTCACCGTGGTGTTCCGAAGTGTGCTCGGCTCCGGGAAACGGTAGATCCAGACCTCCTGCCACCTGCCGTCGAAGTTGTCGCCGATGTCGCCGACATAGAGGTTGCCGTCCGGCCCGAGTGAGATCGCCTCCATGTCCCGGGGGTCGATACCTTGCATGGTCACCTTGGCGACCGTGCGGCCGGTTGTCCCGTCGACGGCGTAGACGTAGGGGCCCTTGTCGCAGTTCGGCTGCCCCTCGCAGGATGCCGAGTCGTTGTGCGTCCAGTAGACGTCCTTGTGCCGCCTGCTCGCGGCAAGGCCACTCGACTCGTCGATCTCCGGGTCCTTCACGGTGAACGGTTCGGGCGTGCGGGCCACCGCCGCGCTGGCACCACCAGCCACGGGTACGAGCACCAACCACGACACCAGCAGGACCGCGAGGGCGCGGACAGTCCGAGACATGGGTCCAGTGTCCAGGGTGGTCATCATCACGTCGTCATCCCCTCCCCTTTCCAGGAAGGATGGGCGGATGCGTGTGATGCTCGTGGGCGATTCCATGACGGTGGGCAGTGTCGGCGACTTCACCTGGCGCTACCGCATCTGGCAGCACCTGAACGCGACCTACGGAGGACCGTGGCGCCTCGTCGGGCCTCGCGAGACCCTGTACGACCCCGCCACCGACACGAGCGACTCTCCTGCCTACGGTGACACGACGTTCCCGTCACGTGCCCGTCGGCATCTGGCCGGTTGGGGCGAGGGCTGGTGTCACATGGCTCCGCTGATCCAACAGGAGACAAGGGAGCACCGCGCGGACACTCTGCTGGTGTTCCTCGGACTGATCGACCTCGGGTTCTACACCGGTGCCCAGGAGACCAGCGAGCAGGCGCTGTTCTTCCTACGTGAGGCACGAGTGGCGAATCCGGGGATACAGGCGGTTCTGATGCCCGTGATACCCAACATCAGAGCGCAGCATGACGAGTGGTTCGCGGCGGAGGTCCATCACTTCAACGAGTTGCTGGGCAAGCTGGTGGCGGAGCTGTCCACGGAAGCCTCACCCCTGTTGCTCGCCTCCCCACCCCACGACTGGGATCTGAACCGCGACACCTACGACGGCACACACCCCTCGGCCCAGGGAGAGCACCGCATCGCTGCTTCCTTCGCCAACGCCATGTACCAGGCCTGGGGGCTGGGAGGTCCCTACCAGGCGGGGCCTGGAACTCGGTTGGGCTGAGGGTGGTGGGACCGTGGTGTTCTCCCTGGCCGGCACCGGGATCACTACCCCGGCCCCACCTGCTGGATCGGCGCCTGATCCAGCCCTCGTCACCCTTTGCCCATAGATCACCTCTCCTGTCTGTGGTTGGTGCGGACGATGGTCGCGGTTGCCCAAGGGCGGCTCCCAACGATTCCCGGCGGACGTCTCCCCCAGCGGAATCCGGTGGCGCGCTTTCGCGCTGAACGGTCTTCGGGGCGTTCGGGCTCTCTCGGACACGGCACTCCGATCGGGTCCGAACTTCCCTGTTTTCTGCTGCCGTTGGCGTCTGGTACGTCCCCAGACGCTCGATGAACCGTCGACGGTCCGATCCGCAGCTCCGGAACCCACCGCGGATCATGTGGAAAAGACTAGAGAACGGCCCCGAAAGTTATCCACAAGAGGATCATCGCGATCACACAAGTCAGAACCTGCCAGACTCCGTGCACAATTCTTCGAGGGGTTTCAGACCGCCCGTCCCGCCGCCAACAGCAGCCGAACTCCTTCCTCCGCTTGAACAAAGCACCAGGTAAATGCCGGAATCCCGCCGGAGAACTCGGCGCCCGAACATCGCCGCCGAGGGAAAGGAGAGTGTGGAACGCGGGTTGACACGTCGCCCTCGACCCGGAACATGGTCTTCGACACCCCCTCAGTCAGTGGGTGTGACCAAGCCATTCACCAGACAGGGGAGCCCTGGTTCCCCTCCAGGACAGGGGCGCACGGCACCGCCCCTCGGTGCTTCCAGCACCCTCACGACAGCCAGGGCCGAGGACCAACTCCTGCTCCCCCGCTCCTGGCTGGCCATCCCCAGGCGCTGCAGGTAGTCCCCTGAACCGCACCAGTGACTCCCGCCATCAGACCGGGGTCTCGCCCCTCAGGCATGAGCACTGTTTCGTGCCGTCCGTCCCCAAGCCGGTTCACGGGAAGACCGCGATCCCGGATCCCGCCAGAGGCCACGAGCGAAAATTCCATGGGCCCGAGCCCTGTTGCTGGCGGACAGGGGAACTGAGACATGCCGCCAACTGCCGACTTGCCAGGAACACCGAGTGCCAAGCCCGGTCCCTCGAAACTCCCGTCCGCACGAAAGTTCCTCAACTAATCAACCGAGGAGAAGGTGGTCAGAAACGGAGCCGAACCCCCGTCCCCCTCACCGAGCCGCCCCCATCGCCGGAAAACAACGCCACACACCCAAGGAGTACGCCCGTAGTCGCTGACGACACCAGAAAGCGAAGCGACGCCGCCCTTTCCATCCCGACGCCGCTTCGCTACCCCTCTCCACGAAAGGCCTGCTACCAGGCGAACGCCTCTGGAGAAGGGCCTGGCCCCGGGAAGATCTCGTCCAACCTGGCCAACAGATCCTCGTCCAACCGCACGTCCAGGGCTCGCACGGCCGAGGACAACTGGTCGGGCGTACGGGGCCCCACGATCGGCCCGGTCACACCTGGCCGGGTGAGAAGCCAGGCAAGGGCGACCTCGCCAGGTTCGAGTCCGGCCTCCGAGAGGAGCGCCTCGTACTGCTCCAGTTGGGATCGCACCCCGGGGTCAGCCAGTTCGCTGGCGCTCCGGCCCGATCCACCGCGTACCGAACCGCCTTCCCTCTCCTTGCGGAGGGCTCCACCCAGCAGCCCACCGTGAAGCGGGGACCAGGGGATCACTCCCAGCCCGTACTCCCGAGCGGCGGGGATCACCTCCATCTCGGCGCGACGCTCCCGGAGGTTGTACAGGCACTGCTCGCTGACCAGCCCGAGGGAACCTCGACGAGCAGCAGTCTCGTTGGCCTGGGCGATGTTCCAACCAGCGTGGTTGCTGGAACCGACATAGAGCACCTTGCCCTGCTGCACCAGCACATCCATCGCCTGCCAGATCTCGTCCCACGGCGTGTTCCGATCCACGTGATGGAACTGGTAGAGGTCGATGTGGTCGGTGCGCAACCGTTTGAGGCTCGCCTCCACGGACCGCCTGATGTTGACCGCCGACAGCAGGTCGCTGTTGGGCCACGGCTCCTCATCCGGCCGGGTGTTCATGTTGGCGTACACCTTGGTGGCGAGAACCGTCTTGTCCCGACGCTCCCCTCCCTTGGCGAACCAGTTGCCGATGATCTCCTCGGTACGGCCCTTGTTCTCGCCAAAGCCGTAGACGTTGGCCGTATCGAAGAAGTTGATGCCCGTGTCCAGCGCGGCATCCATGATGTGGTGGCTTTCGGTCTCCTCGGTGTGCGGGCCGAAGTTCATGGTGCCCAGCACCAGACGGCTGACCTTCAGACCCGTACGTCCCAGTTGTGTGTACCTCATGTGCACCAACACAGCCTGTCCGACCGAATTGGGCAAGACCCACCACGGCGATTCCTCCGACAACAACGAACTGGCTCACAACGGCAGTCCGTGACGGCTGCTGGGACAGGGCCGCACACGGAGAGGAACACGGTGACGACCCGACAACCAGGGCACCGACTCAGTCCGTTGCCCGACCCACCACCACGGTGGCGGAGTCATCCGGTGCGCGTACCGCACGAGTTCGGAACCCGGCCCCCTGGAACAGCTCCACCGCAGTCGGCTCCTGCCACTCGCTGGTCTCCACCAACAGGGAGCCTCCGGGGGCAAGCCAGTCACCGGCCTCGGTCACCACACGACGTAGTACGTCGAGTCCGTCCGGCCCTCCGTCCAGGGCTACGCGAGGCTCGTGCTCTCGGGCTTCCACCGGGAGGAAGGCGATCTCCTCCGAGGGCACGTAGGGAACGTTCGCCACCAGTACGTCCACCCGCCCACGCGGTGCGTCGGGCAAAGCGGTGAAGAGATCCCCCTGGTACACCTCGACCTCCAGGTTGCGGCGGGCGCAGCGCACCGCCGCCGGGTCCACGTCGGCCGCGTACAGCTGGGCTTCCCCCAGCGACCGCAGCATGGCGGCGCCCACCGCGCCCGTACCGCAGCACAGGTCGACGATCACAGCCGAAGTGGGCGCGAGATCGACGGCCTGGCGCACCAGGAACTCGGTGCGGCGACGGGGCACGAACACCCCGGGTTCCACCAGGATGCGCAGACCGCAGAACGACGCCCACCCCAGGGCCTGTTCCAGGGGCAGGCCGGAGATCCGTTGCTCCAGCATCCTCCGTAGATCGACGGGATCCTGGGCCGTGGACAACAGGAGGTCGGCCTCCTCCTCGGCGTAGACACAGCCGGCGGACCGGAGACTCTTCACGAGGGCGGTGTGGCGCTCGGGGCTGACAGAGATCGACATTCGGGGACCCTCCAAGAAAACGGATGGTGCTCCCGACTCCCGAGCCTCTAGAGAACGGCTCCACGCGGCGGGTTGAGCACCCTGGCTGACCTTGCCCTGATGAGACTCACCCCCCTGATCGCGCGAACGGCGCTCACCGTACCCCACCGTCCTGACCGCGTACCGGAGAACCACGAACAACAGCGGAACCGGACACCAGGCGCCCCTTGGACAGACGCACGCCGGGACGGCAGGCCCCGGAACGACCAACACCCCACCCCTGTCGTGGCCGGCCCGGACGAGCCAGCCCCTGCAACAGGGGAAGACGCCCTGACATGCAGCGCGGGCGCCCCACAGCCAGCGATGAAGTCCCGCGACGAGGGCCTGCCGGAGGCACACACCAGCGACGGCCGGAGGTGTCCCGACCGCACGGTGGGGCCCGGCGGGGCGACCACCCCTCGCACCGTCAACAGGGCGCTCTCAGAACCCCGTTGGGGTAAGGCCGACCTCCTTGGGGCGCGCCCCCTCCCCCGATCCTTGTCCGCCGCCCAGGGAGCCAGGGGCGGGTGGGCCGACCATTGGGCGGGGACCGCCCCGCGAACGGGCAGACACGTGCCCCGGGCCCCCTGAACCTCGCCCGGGAGCCCGGGGTACCGACAACTTCGCCGGGGGCGCTTCAGTCGGCCCGACAGGGGCCCGTTGCGGCCCCTGCCCATGTCCTCGTACCCGGACAGCACGACGCCCCGGGGGATGACCCACCCGGGGCGTCGGCAGCAGGGGTACGGCTAACGGACGAAGACGCCCGCGTGACCGGCCAGTTCGAGGAAGTACTGCGGCGCCACCCCGAGGACCAGGGTGACCGCCACTCCCACGGTGATGGCCGCGACCGTCAACGGGCTGGGCACCGCCACCGAGGGGCCGTCGGCCTGAGGCTCCTGGAAGAACATCAGCACGATGACCCGGACGTAGAAGAACGCGGCGATGGCCGAGGAGATCACACCGATCACGACCAGGGCTCCCGCCCCGCTCTCCGCCGCCGCCTTGAACACGGCGAACTTCCCGGCGAAGCCGGAGGTGAGCGGGATACCGGCGAAGGCGAGCAGGAAGATCGCGAAGACCGTGGCCACCAGCGGCGAACGTCGGCCCAGACCGGCCCACTTGGACAGGTGGGTGGCCTCACCGCCGGCGTCGCGCACCAGGGTGACCACGGCGAAGGCGCCGAGAGTCACGAAGGAGTAGGCGGCCAGGTAGAACAGCACCGAGGAGACGCCGTCCTCACTGGTGGCGATCACACCAGCCAGGATGAACCCGGCGTGTGCGATCGAGGAGTAGGCCAGCAGCCGCTTGACGTCGGTCTGGGTGATCGCGACGATCGCGCCGCCCAGCATGGTGATGATGGCGACGCCCCACATCACCGGCTGCCAGTCCCAGCGCATACCCGGCAGCACCACGTACAGCAGCCGCAGCAGGGCGCCGAAGGCGGCGACCTTGGTGGCGGCGGCCATGAAGCCGGTGACCGGGGTGGGAGCGCCCTGGTAGACGTCCGGGGTCCACATGTGGAACGGCACCGCGCCGACCTTGAACAGCAGCCCCATCAGGATCATCGCCCCGCCGATGAGCAGCAGCGTGTCGTTGCCGGTGACCGAGGCGAGGGCCGGGTTGGTGCTGCTCTCGGTGCCGGCGACCACCTTGGCGATGCCGGCGTAGCTGACCGTGCCGGAGTAGCCGTAGAGCAGGGCGACACCGAACAGCAGGAAGGCCGAGGAGAAGGCCCCCAACAGGAAGTACTTGACCGCCGCTTCCTGGGACATCAGCCGGTTACGGCGGGCCAGTGCGCAGAGGATGTACAGCGGCAGGGAGAAGACCTCCAGCGCCACGAACAGGGTCAGCAGGTCGTTGGCGGCGGGGAAGATCAACATGCCCGCGATGGCGAACATGACGATCGGGAACACCTCGGTGGTGGTGAACCCCGCCTTGGTGGCGGCACGTTCCCCCTCACCCCCTGGTACGGAGGCGGCCTGGGGGGTGAACGAGTCCACGGCGTTGCCGTGGGTGACCGGGTCCAGTCGCCGCTCGGCGAAGGTGAACACCGCGATCAGTCCGACCAGGAGCACCACGCCCTGGAGGAACAGGGCCGGGCCGTCCACCGCGATGGCGCCCATCGCGGCGACCTTGGCCTTGGAGGTGCCGTGACCGTTCAGCCCCAGGGCGACGACCGCGCCGAAGGCGGACACCAACCCGAGGGCGGCGACGACCAGTTGGGCACCGTAACGGGAACGTCGGGGCAGGAAGGCCTCGATCAGGATGCCCACCAGCGCCGCGCCGATCACGATCAGTGTCGGCGACAACTGTGCGTACTCGATCTTGGGCGTGGGGAGCTTGTCCAGCTCCTCGGCGCCCAGTGTCCACAGTCCGTGGACGTTCTGGGAGGTGGCCAGCAGCGTGCTCACTTGTCACCTCCGTCGGTGTTGTGCGCCCCGGAGTGGGCGTCATGGGGCTTGTAGTCGAACCAGCCCTTGTCGGCGACCTTCTGGTCCGGTGCCGGGTCCTTCTTCTCCACGTCGGACATGGTGTGCTCCACGGCCGGGTCGAGGATCTCGGTGAGGGGCTTGGGGAAGACGCCCAGGAAGATCAGCAGCGCGATCAGTGGGGCCACCACCGCCAGTTCCCTGGGGCGCAGGTCCGGCATCTTCTCCAGACCGCCCTTGACCGGCCCGGTCATGGTCCGTTGGTAGAGGACCAGGACGTACAGGGCGGCCAGGACGATGCCCACGGTGGCGATGATCCCGATCACCGGGTAGCGGGTGAAGGTGCCCACCAGCACCAGGAACTCGCTGATGAACGGGGCCAGTCCGGGCAGGGACAGCGTTCCCAGACCACCGATCAGGAAGGTGCCGGCCAACACCGGTGCCACCTTCTGGACCCCGCCGTAGGACTCGATCAGACGCGAACCGCGACGGGAGATCAGGAAGCCGGCGACCAGCATCAACAGGGCGGTGGAGACACCGTGGTTGACCATGTACAGGCTGGCGCCACTGTGACCCTGGGTGGTCATCGCGAAGATGCCCAGGATGATGAACCCGAAGTGGGAGATGGACGCGTAGGCGATCAGACGCTTGATGTCCCGCTGCCCGACGGCGAGCAGGGCGCCGTAGAGGATGCTGACCAGGGCCAGCACCAGGATCACCGGGGTGGCCCAGGAACTGGCCTCCGGGAACAGGCCCAGGCAGAAGCGCAGCATGGCGAAGGTGCCGACCTTGTCGACCACCGCGGTGATCAGTACGGCGACCGGGGCGGTGGACTCCCCCATGGCGTTGGGCAGCCAGGTGTGCAGCGGCCACAGCGGGGCCTTCACCGCGAAGGCGAAGAAGAAGCCCAGGAACAGCAGTCGCTCGGTGTTGGTGGCCAGGCTCAGGTCACCGTTGGCCCTCGCCTCGGCGATGGCCTGCAGGGAGAAGGTGCCCTCGCCCAACTGGTCGGCGGTGACGGCGTACAGGCCGATCACCGCGGCCAGCATGATCAGGCCGCCGGCCAGGTTGTACAGGAGGAACTTGACGGCGGCGTACGAGCGTTGCTTGGCCGTCTCCTCCTCGCCCAGCTCACCGGCGCGGTCTCCGAAGCCACCGATGAGGAAGTACATCGGGATGAGCATCGCTTCGAAGAAGATGTAGAACAGGAAGACGTCGGTGGCCTGGAAGGACAGGATCACCATGGCCTCGACGGCCAGGATCAGGGCGAAGAAGCCCTGGGTGGGCCGCCAGCGGCGGCGTTTCCCGTCCTCCTCCAACTGGTCCGCGTCGTGCCAGCCGGCGAGGATGACGAACGGGATGAGCAGTGCGGTCAGGGCGACCAGGGCCGCCCCGATACCGTCCACTCCCAGTTCGTACCGGACGCCGAAGTCAGCGATCCAGGCGTGGGACTCGGTCAGTTGGTAGCGCGCGCCGTCGGGATCGAAGCGCAGCAGTACGGTGACCGCCAGGCCCAAGGTGACCACGGACACCAGCAGCGCTAGCCACTTCGCGGCGAGCCTGCGGCCGGCCGGCACCGCCGCGGTGGCGATGGCGCCGACCGCGGGCAGCGCGGCGGTGGCCGTCAACAGGGGAAAGGACATCGTTAGACCGCCCTCATCAGCAGGGTGGCGGCGATGAGCACCGCCGCGCCGCCGAACATCGAGACCGCGTAGGAGCGGGCGAAACCGTTCTGGAGCTTGCGGAGCCGGCCGGAGAGTCCACCGAAGGTGGCGGCCGTGCCGTTGACCATGCCGTCGACGACCTTGTGGTCGAGGTAGACCAGGCCACGGGTGAGGTACTGCCCGGACTGGACGAAGGCGACGTGGTTGAAGTCGTCCTGGAGCAGGTCCCGTCGGGCGGCCCGGGTGAGCAGGCTGCCGCGCGGGGCCACCACGGGCACCTCACGGCGGCCGTACTGGAACCAGGCGAGCGCGACGCCGATCAGCAGCACGATCACCGTCGAGGCGGTGATCACCGGCACGCTGATCGGTGGGTGGCCGTGCTCGAACTGGGTGACCGGCTCCAGCCAGTGGACGAACGACTCGTTGAGTTTGAACAGCCCACCGGCGAAGACCGAACCGAAGGCCAGCACGATCATGGGGATGGTCATGGTGCGGGGCGACTCGTGCGGGTGGACCTTCTCGGGGTCCCAGCGCTTCTCTCCGAAGAAGGTCAGCAGCATCACGCGGGTCATGTAGTACGCGGTGATGGCCGCGCCCAGCAGGGTGACCGCGCCCAGGATCCAGCCCTGGGTGCCGCCCTTGGCGAAGGCGGCCTCGATGATCTGGTCCTTGGAGAAGAAGCCGGACAGTCCGGGGAAGCCGATGATGGCGAGGTACCCCAGGCCGAAGGTGGCGAAGGTGACGGGCATGTGCTTGCGCAGCCCGCCGTACCGCCGCATGTCGACCTCGTCGTTCATGCCGTGCATCACCGAACCGGCGCCGAGGAACAGGCCGGCCTTGAAGAAGCCGTGGGTGACCAGGTGCATGATGGCGAAGGCGTAGCCGATGGGGCCGAGGCCCGCGGCCAGCATCATGTAGCCGATCTGCGACATGGTGGAGCCGGCGAGGGCCTTCTTGATGTCGTCCTTGGCGCAACCGACGATCGCACCGAACAGCAGGGTGACCGCGCCGACCACGACCACCACGGTCTGGGCGTCGGGGGCGGCGTTGAAGATCGCCCCGGAACGGGTGATCAGGTAGACACCGGCGGTGACCATGGTCGCCGCGTGGATCAGGGCGGAGACCGGGGTGGGGCCCTCCATGGCGTCGCCCAACCAGGACTGCAACGGCACCTGGGCGGACTTGCCGCAGGCGGCCAGCAGCAGCATCAGCCCGATGGCGGTCAGCTTGCCCTCACCGGTGTCGCCGGCCGCGTCCAGCACGGGGGCGAAGGTGAAGGTGCCGAAGGTGGTGAACATCAGCATGATGGCGATGGACAGGCCGACGTCGCCGACCCGGTTCACCAGGAACGCCTTCTTGGCCGCGGTGGCGGCGCTGGGCTTGTGCTGCCAGAAGCCGATCAGCAGGTACGAGGCGAGGCCGACGCCCTCCCAACCGACGTACAGCAGCAGGTAGTTGTCGGCCAGCACCAGCAGCAGCATGGCCGCCAGGAACAGGTTGAGGTAACCGAAGAACCGGCGGCGCCGTTCGTCGTGCTCCATGTAGCCGATCGAGTAGACGTGGATCAGTGATCCGACGCCGGTGATCAGCAGTACGAAGGTCATCGACAACTGGTCCAACTGGAAGGCCACGTCGGCCTGGAAGCCGCCGACCGGTACCCAGCTGAACAGGTGCTGGTGGAGGGCCCGTTCGCCCTCCTCCTGGCCCAGCATGTCGGCGAACAGCACGGCGGCGACCGCGAAGGAGGCCACGGCCAGGGCGGTGCCCAGCAGGTGGCCGCCGCGGTCCAACCGGCGTCCGCCGCACAGCAGGATGGCCGCGCCGAGGAGCGGTGCTCCCACTAGCAGCCCGATGAGTGATTCCACTGGTCGCTACTCCTTACAGCTTCATCAGGCTGGCGTCGTCGACCGAGGCCGAGTGGCGGGAGCGGTAGAGCGTCACGATGATCGCCAGGCCCACCACGACCTCGGCCGCCGCCACGACCATGGTGAAGAAGGCGATGATCTGCCCGTCGAGGTTGCCGTGCATCCGCGAGAAGGTGATCAGCGCCAGGTTGGCGGCGTTGAGCATCAGCTCCACGCACATGAAGATGACGATGAGGTTCCGCCTGATCAGCACTCCGCTGGCGCCGATGGTGAACAACAACGCGGACAGATAGAGGTAGTTGACCGGATTCACTGGGCGGACTCCCTTTCCCCGTCGTGTTCCTTCGAGGAGGCGCCGAGTTCCCTGGTGTCCTTGGGCGTGGGCGTACGGCCGAGGTACTCCTCGGTCCGCTGCTCCAGCGAGGCCATGGTCTCCTGGGAGTGTTCGGCCACCTCGTCCCGTACCTGGCCACGACGGCGCAGGGTCTGCATCACCGTCAGCTCGGAGGTGCTGCCGTCGGGCAGCAGACCGGGCAGGTCGACGGCGTTGTGGCGGGCGTAGACACCGGGCGCGGGCAGCGGCGGCAGGTGGTCGCCGCGGGTGCGCTGCTCGGCCAACTCGCGCTGGGTGTCGCGGCGTTCGGTGCGTTCCCGGTGGGTGAGCACCATGGCCGCGACGGCGGCGGTGACCAGCAGGGCGCCGGTGATCTCGAAGGCGAAGATGTACTTGGTGAAGATCAGGGCGGCCAAGCCCTGGACGTTGCCGGCGGCGTTGGCCGAGTCCAGCCCGTTGAAGGACTTCACCGAGGCGTTGCCGATGCCACCGATCAGCAGCACCCCGAACCCGAGGCCGCAGATCACGGCCAGCCAGCGCTGGCCCTTGATGGTCTCGGTCAGGGAGTCGGCCGCGGTGACACCGACCAGCATCAGCACGAACAGGAACAGCATCATCACGGCGCCGGTGTAGACGACGATCTGCACGATGCCGAGGAAGTGGGCGCCGTTGGCCAGGTAGAACACCGCGAGGATGATCATGGTCCCGGCCAGGCAGAGCGCGGAGTGCACGCTGCGACGCAGCGTGACGGTGCCGAGCGCGCCCAGTACGGCGACGGTGCCCAGCACCCAGAAGGTGAAGGCCTCCCCGGTGCCGGTGTGGCCCGCGGCGGCGGCGAGCGAGGTCACTTGCTGTCCCCCTTGTCCTGGCCCTCGGACTGGGGGGCGGTGTGCGTCGGGTCCTCGGTGACGCCCTGAGCCATCACGTAGTTGATGTCGCCCTCGTCCCGGTCCTCCAGGTGGGAGTCGGCCGGCTTCTCGCCGTGGCTGACGGCGACCTGGGGGACGGTGCCGGGGGCGGCCTCGGTGACCAGGCCGCTGTAGTAGTCCCTCTCCGTCATGCCCGGGTAGATGGCGTGCGGGGAGTCGACCATGCCCTCTTCCAGACCGGCGAGCAGCTCCTCCTTGGTGTAGATGAGCGACTCCCGGGAGGAGTCGGCGAGTTCGTACTCGTTGGTCATGGTCAGCGCGCGGGTGGGGCAGGCCTCCACGCACAGCCCGCACAGGATGCAGCGCAGGTAGTTGATCTGGTAGACGCGGCCGTAGCGCTCGCCCGGGGAGTAGCGTTCCTCCTCGGTGTTGTCCGCGCCCTCCACGTAGATGGCGTCGGCCGGACAGGCCCAGGCGCACAGCTCGCAGCCGACGCACTTCTCCAGCCCGTCCGGGTGCCGGTTGAGCTGGTGACGCCCGTGGAAGCGCGGCGCCGTCGGCTTCTTGTACTCCGGGTACTGCTCGGTCAGCCGCTTCTTGAACATGGCCTTGAAGGTCACGCCGAAGCCGGCCACGGGATTCTCAGGCACCGTCGCCTCCTTCTTCCGAAGAGTCGTCCCCTGCGTTCTCAGCGCTGTCCACCGGGCCGGCGGGGACCGGCTGCTTCTCCATACGGGACGGCCGCCTCGGTACGGGCGGCAGGGTCTGCCCGGGCAGTGGCGGCACCGGATAGCCGCCGGCCATCGGGTCGAAGGGCTTGGAGGGCTCGGCTTCGGCCTCCTGGGCCTTCTTCTCCTCCTCGCGCTCCCGGAACACGTCCACCAGGAAGGCGATCAGCAGCACCAGCAGGGCGGCCGAGCCCACCCACAGCACGATGTTGCCGAAGGCGATCTCCTCGTTCCGCATGGCGCGGACCGTGGCCACCAGCATCAGCCAGGCCATGGAGACCGGGATGAGGACCTTCCAGCCCAGCTGCATGAACTGGTCGTAGCGGACGCGGGGCAGGGCCGCGCGGATCCACACGAACAGGAACAGCAGCATCAGCAGCTTGCCGACGAACCACAGCATCGGCCACCAACCGTGGTTGGCGCCCTCCCAGTAGGTGCTGATCGGCGCCGGGGCTCGCCAGCCGCCCAGGAAGAGGGTGACCGCCAGGGCGGAGACGGTGACCATGTGGATGTACTCGGCGAGCATGAACATCGCGAACTTGATCGACGAGTACTCGGTGTTGAAGCCACCGACCAGGTCGCCCTCGGACTCCGGCATGTCGAACGGGGCGCGGTGCGCCTCGCCGACCATGGACACCAGGTAGATCAGGAACGACAGCGGCAGCAGTACCGCGAACCAGCGGTCGTGCTGGGCGTCGACGATCGCGGAGGTGGACATCGAGCCGGAGTAGAGGAAGACGGCCGCGAAGCTGAGGCCCATGGCGACCTCGTAGCTGATGATCTGGGCCGTGGCGCGCACCCCGCCGAGCAGCGGGTAGGTGGAGCCGGACGACCAGCCGGCCAGCACGGTGCCGTAGGCGGCGACCGAGGCGGTGGCCAGGATGTAGAGGATGGCCACCGGCAGGTCGGTCAGCTGCATGGTGGTGCGGGTGCCGAAGATCGACACCTCGTTGCCGGCGGGGCCGAAGGGGATCACCGCGAACGCCATGAACGCGGGGATGGCGCCGATGATCGGCGCCAGGATGTAGACCGCCTTGTCGGCGCCCTTGACGACCACGTCCTCCTTCAGCATCAGCTTGATGCCGTCGGCCAGCGACTGGAGCATTCCCCAGGGGCCGTGCCGGTTGGGGCCGATCCGCAGCTGCATCCAGGCGACGACCTTGCGCTCCATCACGATGGAGATCAGCACGGTCAGCATCAGGAAGGCGAAGCAGAAGACCGCCTTGATGGCGATCAACCACCAGGGGTCGTTGCCGAACATGCTCAGGTCTTCGGCGGCTAGCGTCGTCATCGGGTCACCTCCTCCTCGGTGTCGGAGCCGGCGGCGATCCGCACCAACTCACCGGTCTGTGCAGCCAGATCGCGGTTGACGCCGCTGCCCACCGAGTTGAGCGGCAGCCACACCACCCGGTCCGGCATCTCGGTCACCCTCAGTGGCAGCCGTACCGAACCGGCCGGGCCGGTCACGGTCAGTGGCTGACCGTCACGGGCTCCGATCTCCTCGGCGGTGGTCGCCGACAGTCGGGCCTCGGCGGCGTGCCGGGTACCGGCCAGGGCGTCATCACCGTCCTGGAGCCGGCCCTGGTCCAGCAACAGCCGGTGACCGGCCAACACCGCCTCGCCCTTGGAGGGTTGCGGCAGGCCGGAGGTCTTGCCCTCGGACAGCAGGTCCTCGATACGGGGACGGGCGCCGTCCCAGGAACCGAGGGCCTCGATCTCCCGACGGGCGGCGGCCACGTCGGGCAGCCGGAACCGGTCGGCGTCCAGCACCTGGCCGGTGGCGGCCAGCGCGTCGGACAGCATGTGCAGCACCCGTACGTCCGGCTGCACCTGACGGCGGGTCATCTGGTCGGGCTTGATGGCTGCCTCGAAGGGGCGGCCCCGGCCCTCCCAGTTGAGGAAGGTGCCGGCCTTCTCCACGACGGCGGACACCGGCAGCACCACGTCGGCGCGCTCGGTGACCTCGCTGGGCCGCAGTTCCAGGCTGACCAGGAAGTCCACCGCGTCCAGGGCGGCCAGCGCGCCGGCCGGGTCCGGGAGGTCGGCGACCTCCACGCCACCGACCAGCAGCGCGGACAGCTCGCCCTCGGCGGCGGCCCGCAGGATGCCGGCGGTGTCCCGCCCCTCGCGGCTGGGCAGGGCCGGTACGCCCCAGGCGCGGGCGACCTCCTCGCGGGCGCGGGGGTCGGTGGCCGGACGGCCACCGGGCAGCAGCGCGGACAGGGCACCGACCTCGACGGCGCCCCGTTCGCCGGCGCGGCGCGGGATCCACACCAGCGCGGCGCCCAGGGCGGTGGCGGCACGCACCACCGAGGTGAGGGCGCCGGGCACCTGGGCCAGCCGTTCGCCGACCGCGATCACCGAACCCTCGGCCCGGAGCGCGTCGGCGGCCCGCTGGCCCAGCTCGTCCAGCCCGACCCCGCCGCCGAGCGCGTCCAGCCACTCGACCTCGGTACCGGGCGCGGCGGGCAGCAGGGTGCCGCCGGCCTTGGTGAGGCCCCGGGTGGCGTGGGTGGCGAGGGAGAAGGTGCGCTGGCCGTGCTTGCGGTGGGCCTTGCGCAGCCGGAGGAAGACGCCGGGCGCCTCCTCCTCGGCCTCCAGCCCCACCAGCAGTACCGAGGGGGCGTGTTCCAGGGCGTTGTTGGTGACGCCCTGGCCGTCCAGGTGCACGCCGTGGCCGGCGACCTGGGAGACCAGGAACGCGGTCTCCTCCTGGCTGTGCCGTCGGGCGCGGAAGTCCACGTCGTTGGTGCCGAGCACCAGGCGGGCGAACTTGCCGTAGGCGTAGGCGTCCTCCACGGTGAGCCGGCCGCCGGTCAGCACCCCGGTACGGGTGTGGGCCCGGGCCAGCCCCTGGGCCGCGACCTCCAGGGCCTCGGGCCAGTTGGACTGCCGCAGCTCACCGGTCTCGGCGTCCCGCACCAGGGGGGTGGCCAGCCGGTCGGGGCGCTGGGCGTAGCGGAACGCGAAGCGGCCCTTGTCGCACATCCACTCCTCGTTGACCTCGGGGTCGTCCGCGGCCAGTCGGCGCATCACCTTGCCGCGCCGGTGGTCGGTGCGGGTGGCGCAGCCTCCGGCGCAGTGTTCGCAGACGCTGGGCGAGGAGACCAGGTCGAAGGGGCGGGAGCGGAAGCGGTAGGCGGCCGAGGTGAGGGCGCCGACCGGGCAGATCTGGATGGTGTTGCCGGAGAAGTACGACTGGAAGGGGTCGCCCTCGCCGGTGCCGACCTGCTGGAGGGCGCCCCGCTCGGTCAGCTCGATCATCGGGTCGCCGGCGATCTGGTTGGAGAAGCGGGTGCAGCGCGCGCACAGCACGCAGCGCTCGCGGTCCAGCAGCACCTGGGTGGAGATCGGTACCGGCTTCTCGAAGGTGCGCTTGCGGCCCTCGAAACGGGACTCGGCGTCACCGTGGGACATGGCCTGGTTCTGCAACGGGCACTCGCCGCCCTTGTCGCAGACCGGACAGTCCAGCGGGTGGTTGATGAGCAGCAGCTCCATCACTCCGCGCTGGGCCTTGTCGGCGACCTGGGAGGTGAGTTGGGTGCGGACCACCATGCCGTCGGTGCACTGGATGGTGCAGGACGCCATGGGCTTGCGCTGGCCCTCGACCTCGACGATGCACTGGCGGCAGGCGCCGGCCGGGTCCAGCAGCGGGTGGTCGCAGAACCTGGGGATCTCGATGCCCAGCAGTTCGGCGGCCCGGATGACCAGGGTGCCCTTGGGGACGCTGATCTCGGCGCCGTCGATGGTCAGTGAGACCAGGTCCTCCGGCGGCGGGGCCGCCGCCCCTCCGGAGGGGGCGCTGGTGGTCACTGTCATGCCTTCACCTCCAGGTGGGGGTCGGATCCCCGGTCAGCCCAGAGGGTGGACCGGGCCGGGTCGAAGGGGCAGCCCTTCTCCCGTACGTGCTGTTCGTACTCCTCGCGGAAGTACTTCAGCGAGGAGAAGATGGGGCTGGCCGCGCCGTCGCCGAGGGCGCAGAACGACTTGCCGTTGATGTTGTCGGCGATGTCGTCGATCTTGTCGATGTCGGACATGCTGGCCTTGCCGGCCTCGAAGTCCCGCATCAGTTGGACCAGCCAGTACGTCCCCTCGCGGCAGGGGGTGCACTTGCCGCAGGACTCGTGGGCGTAGAACTCGGTCCAGCGGGTGACCGCCCGCACCACACAGGTGGTCTCGTCGAAGCACTGCAGGGCCTTGGTACCGAGCATGGAGCCGGCCGCGCCGACCCCCTCGTAGTCCAGGGGCACGTCCAGGTGCTCGTCGGTCAGCAGCGGGGTGGAGGAGCCGCCGGGGGTCCAGAACTTCAGCTGGTGCCCGGGCCTCATCCCTCCGCTGAGGTCGAGGAGTTGGCGCAGGGTGACGCCCAGCGGGGCCTCGTACTGGCCGGGGGTGGCCACGTGTCCGCTCAGGGAGTAGAGGGTGAAGCCGGGGGACTTCTCGCTGCCCATGGATCGGAACCAGTCCTTGCCCTTGAGCATCAGGGCGGGAACCGAAGCGATGGACTCGACGTTGTTCACCACTGTGGGGCAGGCGTAGAGGCCGGCCACGGCGGGGAACGGCGGGCGCAACCTGGGTTGTCCACGGCGCCCTTCGAGGGAGTCCAGGAGCGCGGTCTCCTCACCGCAGATGTAGGCGCCGGCCCCCGCGTGCACGGTGATGTCCAGGTCCTTGCCGGGGCCGAGGGCGTCCTTGCCGAGGATGCCGTCCTCGTACGCCTCACGCACGGCCAGGTGCAGGCGCCGCAGTACGGGCACCACCTCGCCGCGCAGGTAGATGAAGGCGTGGTGGGAGCGGATCGCGTGGCAGGCGATGATCATGCCCTCGATCAGCGAGTGCGGGTTGGCGTAGAGGAGCGGGATGTCCTTGCAGGTGCCCGGCTCCGACTCGTCCGCGTTGACCACCAGGTAGTGGGGCTTGTCGTCGCCCTGCGGGATGAACTGCCACTTCATCCCGGTGGGGAAGCCGGCGCCGCCCCGGCCACGGAGGCCGGAGTCCTTGACGTAGGCGATGACGTCGTCGGGGTCCATGGCCAGGGCCTTGCTCAGTCCCTGGTAGCCCTCGTGCCGCTTGTAGGTGGCCAGGGTCCAGGCCTCTGGGTCGTCCCAGAAGTCGGAGAGCACCGGGGTCAGCAGTCGCTGGGGGCTGTTGTCGGTCGCGGTCACCGTCAGTCCTCCTCGCCGCTCGCCGACTCCTCGGACGCGGTGGGTTGCGGCGCGTCGTGGGAGCTGGGGTGGGTGGATGGGGGTTCCTCGCCGGCGTGGGGCACCGGCTGGTCGACGGGACCGCTGCTCTTGGAGCGGTCGCTGGGCTGCCCGGCGGGCACCTCGCCCTTGGCGATCCGCAGCCCGGCGAGGGAGGCGGGGCCGGCGCCACCGCCGGCCTCGACCGCGCCCTCACGCGGGTCGGGGAAGCCGGCCAGCACCCGGGCGGTCTCCTTGAAGGTGCACAGCGGGGCACCCCGGGTGGGGGTGACCTCACGGCCGGCGCGCAGGTCGTCGACCAGGCTCTTGGCGCTGTCGGGGGTCTGGTTGTCGAAGAACTCCCAGTTGACCATCACCACCGGGGCGAAGTCGCAGGCCGCGTTGCACTCGATGTGCTCCAGGGTGACCTTGCCGTCTTCGGTGGTCTCGTTGTTGCCCAGTTCCAGGTGGCGCTGGAGCTCCTCGAAGATGGCGTCGCCGCCCATCACCGCGCACAGGGTGTTGGTGCAGACACCGACCTGGTAGTCGCCGCTGGGCTTGCGCCGGTACATGGAGTAGAAGGTGGACACCGCCGTGACCTCGGCGGTGGTCAGCTCCAACTGGTCGGCGCAGAACTGGACTCCGGTGCGGGTGACGTGCCCCTCCTCGGACTGCACCAGGTGCAGCAGGGGGAGCAGAGCGGACCGGCTGTCCGGGTAGCGGGCGATGATCTCCTTGGCGTCGGCCGCCAGGCGCTGGTGTACCTCGGTCGGGTAAGGCTCGGCCGGCAGGGCCGGCATACCCAGCTGGGTCGTGGAGGGACGTACTGCGTCACTCATCGGTCGACGCCTCCCATCACGGGGTCGATGGACGCTACGGCCACGATGACGTCGGCGACCTGGCCGCCCTCGCACATCGCCGCCATGGATTCGAGGTTGGTGAACGACGGGTCGCGGAAGTGCACCCGGTACGGACGGGTGCCGCCGTCGCTGACCGCGTGCACGCCCAGTTCCCCCTTGGGGGACTCGACCGCCGCGTACGTCTGGCCGGGCGGGACCCTGAAGCCCTCGGTGACCAGCTTGAAGTGGTGGATGAGCGCCTCCATGGAGGTGCCCATGATGTTCTTGATGTGGTCCAGGGAGTTGCCCAGTCCGTCGGGGCCCAGGGCGAGTTGGGCGGGCCAGGCGATCTTCTTGTCGCCCACCATCACCGGACCGGGCTCCAGCATGTCCAGGCACTGCTCGATGATCCGCAGCGACTGGTGCATCTCCTCGACGCGGATGAGGTACCGGCCATAGGAGTCGCAGGTGTCCACGGTGGGGACGTCGAACTCGTAGCGCTCGTACCCGCAGTACGGCTGCGCCTTGCGCAGGTCGTGCGGGAGGCCGGCGCTGCGCAGGATGGGGCCGGTGGCGCCCAGGGCCATGCAGCCGGCGAGGTCCAGGTAGCCGATGTCCTTCAGCCGGGCCTTGAAGACGGGGTTGCCGGTGGCGAGCTTGTCGTACTCCGGCAGGTTCTTGCGCATCTTCTTCAGGAACTCTCGGCAGGCGTCGATGGCGCCGGGCGGGAGGTCCTGGGCGAGGCCGCCGGGGCGGATGTAGGCGTGGTTCATCCGCAGGCCGGTGATCAGCTCGTAGAGGTCCAGGACGTGTTCACGGTCCCGGAAGCCGAAGATCATCACCGTGGTGGCGCCCAGCTCCATGCCACCGGTGGCGATGCACACCAGGTGGGAGGAGAGCCGGTTCAGCTCCATCATCAGCACCCGGATGATGTTGGCGCGGTCCGGGATGTCGTCCTCGATGCCCAGCAGCTTCTCGACCGCCATGCAGTACGCCGTCTCGTTGAAGAACGGCGTGAGGTAGTCCATCCGCGTCACGAAGGTGGTGCCCTGGGTCCAGGTGCGGTACTCCAGGTTCTTCTCGATGCCGGTGTGCAGGTAGCCGATGCCGCACCGGGCCTCGGTGACCGTCTCGCCGTCGATCTCCAGGATCAGCCGCAACACCCCGTGCGTGGAGGGGTGTTGGGGGCCCATGTTGACGATGATGCGCTCATCGTCGCTGGCCGCGGCGGCCTTGGCGACCTCTTCCCAGTCACCGCCGGTGACGTCGTAGACGGTGCCCTCGGTGGTCTCGCGCGCGCCAGCGGGGGCGTGGGTGGGGCTGGATGACGTGCTCATCAGGTGTACGACCTCCGCTGGTCGGGAGCCGGGATCTGGGCGCCCTTGTACTCGACGGGAATGCCGCCGAGCGGGTAGTCCTTGCGCTGCGGATAGCCCTGCCAGTCGTCCGGCATCATGATCCGGGTGAGGGCGGGGTGGCCGTCGAAGACCAGGCCGAAGAAGTCGTAGGCCTCCCGCTCGTGCCAGTCGTTGGTCGGGTAGACCTCGACGACCGAGGGCACGTGCGGGTCCGCGTCCGGGGCGCTGACTTCCAGCCGGATGATGCGGTTGTGGGTGAGCGAACGCAGGTGGTAGACCGCGTGCAGTTCCCGCCCGGTGTCCTCAAGGAAGTGCACGGCGCTGACCCCGGTGCAGTACTCGAAGCGCAGCGCCGGGTCGTCACGCAGCGTGCGGCACACCGCGAGCAGGTGTTCCCGGGCGATGTGGAAGGTCACCTCGCCCCGGTCCACCACGGTCTTCTCGATGACCTGGGCGGGGTCCAACTCCTGCTCTTCCAGGGCGCCTTCGAGTTCGTCGGCGACCTCGTCGAAGTAGGAGCCGTAGGGCCGCTGGGTGGGACCCGGCAGCCGTACGGTGCGCACCAGTCCGCCGTAGCCGGAGGTGTCGGCGCCGTTGGTGGCGCCGAACATGCCCCGGCGGTGGCCGATGACCTCACCGGTGTCGGTGCTCTGGGCGGGCAGGGACTCCTGGTCCCTGGTCGGCTCGTCGCTCACCGCAGCAGCCCCTTCATCTCGATGGTCGGCAGGGCCTTGCGGGCGGCCTCCTCCGCCTCACGGGCGGCCTGCTCCTGGTTGACGCCGAGCTTGGTGTCCTGCACGTGCTGGTGCAGCTTGAGGATGGCGTCCATCAGCATCTCGGGCCGGGGCGGGCAGCCGGGCAGGTAGATGTCGACCGGGACGACGTGGTCGACGCCCTGCACGATCGCGTAGTTGTTGAACATCCCACCGCTGGAGGCGCAGACGCCCATGGAGATGACCCACTTGGGGTTGGGCATCTGGTCGTAGACCTGCCGCAGCACCGGCGCCATCTTCTGGCTGACCCGGCCGGCGACGATCATCAGGTCCGCCTGCCGGGGCGATCCGCGGAAGACCTCCATGCCGAAGCGGGCGAGGTCGTACCGGCCGGCTCCGGTGGTCATCATCTCGATGGCGCAGCAGGCGAGTCCGAAGGTCGCGGGGAACATGGACGACTTGCGCACCCACCCCGCGGCCTTCTCGACGGTGGTCAGCAGGAATCCGCTGGGGAGTTTCTCTTCGAGTCCCATCAGTGATCAGCCCCTAGTCCCATTCCAGGCCGCCGCGGCGCCAGACATAGGCGTAGGCGACGAAGACGGTGAGCACGAAGAGCAGCATCTCCACGAGCCCGAACAGCCCCAGGGCGTCGAAGGTGACGGCCCAGGGGTAGAGGAAGACGATCTCGATATCGAAAACGATGAAGAGCATCGCCGTGAGGTAGTACTTGATCGGAAAGCGCCCGCCGCCGGCTGCGTGCGGTGTCGGCTCGATGCCGCACTCGTACGCCTCCAACTTGGCCCGGTTGTATCGCTTCGGGCCGATGACCGACGCCGCGACCACGGAGAAAATCGCGAAGGCAGCCCCTAGGGCTCCCAGTACAAGGATCGGCACATAGGCGTTCACCGTCCTCGCTCCTTCCAGTCGACGCTGACTGCGGGCGGTCCGCTTCGGCTGTGAGCCACTCCACCAAGGCCACCCCCATGTGAGGCAGTTCACAAGCCCTGGGAAGGCATCCTATGCCCGTCGCTCTGTGACGTGCGACACGGGGTACCACAACGGCCTTGTGATCTCCAACACCAGGCACTCTTCGGGCGTAGAGGCACCAAAGCGGATCTTCGATGATCTATGCGCGCCTAGAGGTCGAGTGACTACCTCTGGTGATTTCTTCCCTCGTCGTCGCTGGTCACAGCGGTGCGCCTCCTCGACGAAAGCTGTTGAAGCGGCACTTGACCCCACCCGGAGCCGCCGACGCGGAAGCCGGCGGGCGGCCGACGGAAGGTCCGCGCGACCGGATGACTACGCTCGGCGTTCATGGACGAGATCAGCTTGGGCGGACTGGTTCTGCTGTGCGCCGCCGCCCTGATGGCCGGCTGGATCGACGCGGTGGTCGGCGGCGGGGGGCTGGTGCAACTTCCGGCCCTGCTGATCGCGTTCCCGCACCTGGCTCCCGCGTACGCCCTGGGCACCAACAAGGCGGTGGCGATCGCCGGCACCGGCATGGCCGCGGTGACCTACGGCCGCAGGGCGCCCCTGGACCGTCGGCTGGCGTGGCGGCTGGGGCTGCTGGCGGTGGCCTCCGCCGCGGCCGGCGCCTCCTTCGCCTCGGCGGTGGACAAGGAGGTGCTCAACCCCCTGATCATGGTGCTGCTGTTGGCGGTGGCCGGTTTCGTGACCTTCCGCCCCAGCTTCGGCACCGTGCGGGCCGAGGGAGCGGTCACCCCGCGCCGTACGTTGCTCGCCCTGTTGGTGGGCGGGGTCGGAATCGGCTTCTACGACGGGATGTTGGGCCCGGGCACCGGCACCTTCCTGGTGATCGCCTTCGTGGCGATCCTCCGCCTGGACATGGTGACCAGTTCGGCCACCGCCAAGGTCGTGAACGTGGGCACCAACCTGGGCGCCCTGCTGGTGTTCGCCGGCCACGGCAGCGTGCTGTGGAAACTGGCCCCGCCGATGGCGCTGTTCAACATCCTGGGCGGCTGGCTGGGGGCGCACATGGCGCTGCGGCGGGGCAGCGGGTTCGTACGGGCCGCGCTGTTGGTGGTGGTCGCCGTGCTGGTGGCCAAACTCGGCTGGGACCAGTGGAGTTGAGCCGGCGCCCCGGCCCGTACGGGGGTGGACCGCGCCGACCCGGTCGGCCCGCACACCAGGTCCCCTCATAGCGGACCCAAAGGGGACAAGGGGGCCGGGGTCCAACTGATGACGTATCACTGCGAACCCTCCCTGGAGAGGCGAGGACACCAAATCCCCCAATCGGGACGAAGGTTGGCAAGATCACCGAGAGCAAACCGTGATCCCCGTCACCCGGAACGGGAAGACGATCTTTCCCCTTTGCCGGCCGTGACCCCGCCGTGATAGGCGCCCGGAGCGAAACGGACGATGTGGACAACCCCGTGGTCACGGCCGGGCAGTTGGCGCGAAAACGCCCCCACGGAGTGGGAGCGAGTCGGACAATTCCCCCGCCAACTCCCCCTGACAAGCGGGCATGTGGCGCATCCCACCTTTATTGAAGCGACGCCTCGGCCCCTGATAGCCAATGACGCATGTCCCAGAACGCTCATAAACCCCGCCACCGGAAGCCCCGGTCCAGCAAGCACGTCGCGCTGCGCGCCGGCGTTGCCGGTGGCGTCCTCAGCACCATCGCCGTCACCGCGGCGGCGCACCCCGCGTCCGCGGACTCGGGCAAGTCCCCAGCCGAGACCGTGGAGATGCCCACCCTGGGCACCGGCGTCGGTTCCTCCTCCCAGGAGGCGGCCGAGTCCCTGAAGACCTCCGCCCTCGGCTACGAGCAGCAGGCCGTGCAGGACAAGGCCGCCGAGGCGGCCCAGGAGAAGGCGGAGAAGCGCGCCGAGGCGGAACGGCGCGCGGAGGCCAAGCGCAAGGCCGAGGCCCGGGAGCGCGCCTCCCGTGCGGCGGAGCGCACCAGCCTCACCCAGGCCGACGCCCCCAGCACCACCACCACTACGACAAGCGCGCCCAGCTCCGCCAGCGGCAACGTGGGCACGCTGATCAGCTTCCTGCGCGGCCAGTTGGGCAAGGCGTACGTCATGGGGGCCACCGGCCCCTCGGCGTACGACTGCTCGGGGCTGACCCAGGCGGCGTTCCGGCAGATCGGCGTCAGCCTGCCGCGCGTCTCCCAGGCGCAGTCCACCACCGGTACCCAGGTTCCGGTCAGCCAGGTGAAGCCCGGCGACCTGCTGTTCTGGGGCGGTGTGGGCAGCGCCCACCACGTGGCCGTCTACGTCGGCGACGGCAAGTACATCGACGCCGCCAACCCCGGCAAGGGCGTGGTGGAGCAGCAGATGTCCAACTACATGCCGACCTCGGCGACCCGGGTGCTCTGAGCGTTCTTCGGACCTCACGTCGTCCCCCGTGCCCCGGCCCGCTCCGTGCGGGCCGGGGCACGGCCGTGTGCGGGCCCGTACGCGAAGGGCGGCGGAACGGGCGGGGGTACGGGCGGCCCCGTCGGGCTCGGGCCCGCACACGGCCGTGGAGCCGCCGTACGGTCCCGGGAACGGCGAGGCGCCCCGGTCCCTTTCGGGACGGGGCGCCTCGCGGGGTCGTCGGCGGGCCGGTCAGGAGCGCGGTGAGACCTTGCTCAGCCCGTTGATGATGCGGTCCATGGCATCCCCGCCGCTCGGGTCGGTGAGGTTGGCCAGCATCTTGAGGGTGAAGCGCATCAACAGCGGGTGGCTGAGGCCGCGTTCGGTGGCCAGCTTCATGACCTTCGGGTTGCCGATGAGCTTCACGAAGGCGCGGCCCATCGTGTAGTAGCCGCCGTAGGTGTCCTTGAGCACCTTGGGGTAGCGGCGCAGGGCCAGTTCCCGCTGTTGGGGGGTGGCCCGGGCCATGGCCTGGGTGATCACCTCGGCGGCGATCTCACCGGACTCCATGGCGTAGGCGATGCCCTCGCCGTTGAAGGGGTTGACCAGGCCGCCGGCGTCGCCGACCAGCAACAGGCCCCGGGTGTAGTGGGGTTGGCGGTTGAAGGCCATCGGCAGGGCGGCGCCCCGGATGGGGCAGGTCATGTTGTCGGGGGTGTACCCCCACTCCTCGGGCATCGAGGCGCACCAGGCCTTGAGGATCTCCCGCCAGTCCAGCTCCTTGAACGAGGAGGAGGTGTTGAGCACTCCCAGGCCCACGTTGGAGGTGCCGTCGCCCATGCCGAAGATCCAGCCGTAGCCCGGCAGCAGCCGATCCTGGGCGCCGCGCCGGTCCCACAGCTCCAGCCAGGACTCCAGGTAGTCGTCATCGTGGCGGGGGCTGGTGAAGTAGGTGCGGACGGCCACCCCCATGGGGCGGTCCTCCCGGCGGTGCAGGCCCATGTTGAGCGACAGCCGGCTGGAGTTGCCGTCGGCGGCGACCACCAGGGGGGCGTGGAAGGTGACCGGGGTCTTCTCCTCACCCAGCTTGGCGTGCACCCCGGTGATCCGGCCGTTGCGGTCCACGATCGGCTCGCCCACGTTGCACCGCTCGTACATCCGGGCGCCGGCCTTCTGCGCCTGCCGGGCGAGCTGCTCGTCGAAGTCGTCGCGCTTGCGCACCAGCCCGTAGTCCGGGTAGCTGGCCAACTCCGGCCAGTCCAGCTGGAGTCGCTGGCCGCCGCCGATGATCCGCAGGCCCTTGTTACGGAGCCAGCCGGCCTCCTCGGAGATGTCGATGCCCATCGCCACCAGCTGCTTGGTGGCGCGGGGGGTGAGCCCGTCACCGCACACCTTCTCGCGGGGGAAGGCGGTCTTCTCCAGCAACAGCACGTCCAGGCCGGAGCGGGCGAGGTGGTAGGCGGTGGTGGACCCGGCTGGGCCGGCTCCCACCACGATGACGTCTGCCTGGTGCTCGGAGGGCGCCTTCGACAGCGGCTCGGTCACGGCGGGCTCCCGCTGGTCTGGGTACGGAGATGTGTCCGGTGGTGGTCCGGGCACGGGACTCCCCGCAGTCTATGAGGGCACCCACCCGACGGGGGGAGGGGATCCCTCGGGGTGGGAACGCGAAGGCGCCCCGCCTCGGTGGAGACGGGGCGCCTGCTCCGCGTGGAGGGGCAACGGCGGAAAGGAGGGGAGCCGCTGTCGTGCCCTGGTCGCGGGGGTGTCAGCCGTTGGCGCAGGCGTTGCCGAACGCCGGGTTCACGGCGCCCAGCACGTTGATGGAGTTGCCGCACAGGTTGACCGGCACGTGGACCGGGATCTGCACGACGTTGCCGGACAGGACGCCCGGGGAGCCCACGGCGGAACCCTGCGCGCTGGCGCCGTTGGTCCCGTGGTCGTGGGCCGAGGCCATGGCGGCGCCGCCCAGGACGGTGGCGGCGGCGAGACCGGTGGCGGCCACAGCGGTACGAATACGCATTGTTGCTCCTTGCTGGAATCCTTCGGGACAGCTCGCACCCTCCACGCATTCCGCCCCGGCGGTGTGGGGGGCTCGCCGGCCGGCGGCGGAGAACACCCGATCAGGTGGTGGCACCTCCGGCGCCGTCTCCCGGTCGAGCCTCCCGGCGGAGTGGTCCGGCGACCGTGAGCGGCCACCCCGGTACCGGCCGGCCCGACCGGCTTCGCCCAGGGCACCGGCCGGTGTCCCCGTACGCTCCTAGACTTGGCGCGTGACCTCCCGAGAGAGCGACTGGCCCGGCGCGCTACGGCGGCGCGGCTACCGGCTGACCCCCCAGCGGCAACTGGTGCTGGAGGCGGTGCGCGCCCTGGGCGGCGGCACCCCGGACGAACTGCTGGCACAGGTGCGGCGTACCGCGAGCGGGGTCAACATCTCCACGATCTACCGCACCCTGGAGCTGCTGGAGGAACTGGGGCTGGTGGCCCACAGCCACCTGGGACACGGCGCTCCCAGCTACCACCTGGCCGGCGAGCCCGGGCGGCTGAACCTGCTGTGCCGGGACTGCGCGAGGATCACCGAGGTGGACGTCCAGCTCGCCGACGACCTGGTGGAGCGGCTGCGGGACCGGGTCGGGTTCACCGCCGACATCCCCCACTTCGCGATCTTCGGCCGCTGCGCGGACTGCGGGGGCGAACAGACCGCCGAGGGCCCGTCGTAGGCTGGACGCATGTCCTACCTCAGCCCCCTGCTGTCGCTCCCCGGCGCGGTGCCGGCCGAGGCCCCGGACGAGGGGGTCGCGGCGCACTACGGCGACCTGTTCCGGGAGCAGCGCGCCCTCGCCGACGGCACCGGTTTCGTGGACCTCTCCCACCGGGACGTGGTCACCGTCTCCGGCTCGGACCGGCTGTCCTGGCTGCACCTGCTGCTGACCCAGCACGTGAGCGAACTGCCGCCGCACCAGGCCACCGAGGCGCTGGTCCTCTCCGCCAACGGCCACATCGAGCACGCGGTGTCCCTGGTCGACGACGGGGAGACCACCTGGATGCACACCGAGCCGGGCGGGGCGAGCGGGCTGGTCTCCTACCTGGAGAGCATGAAGTTCTTCTACCGCGTGGAGGTCGCCGACCGTGGCGCCGACTTCGCGCTGGTGCACCTGCCGGCCGGCTCCATCGCCGAGGTCCCCGAGGACGCGGTGGTACGGGAGGTGCCGTACGGCCGGGACGTGTTCCTGCCCCGGGCCCAGCTGGAGGGCTTCGCCGAGCAACACCGGCCGGCCATCGGGGTGTTGGCCTTCGAGGCGCTGCGGCTGGAGGCCCACCGGCCACGGCTGGGGCGGGAGACCGACCACCGCACCATCCCGCACGAGATCGGCCTGATCGGCTCGGCCGTCCACCTACAGAAGGGCTGCTACCGGGGCCAGGAGACCGTGGCCCGGGTGCACAACCTGGGCCGTCCGCCCCGGCGGCTGGTGTTCCTGCACCTGGACGGCAGCGAGGTGCACCTGCCGGTGCACGGGGACCCGGTGCGGCTGGCCGCCGACGGGGTGGAGGGGCGCCCGTTGGGCTTCGTCACCAGCTCGGCCCGCCACCACGAGCTGGGGCCCATCGCGATGGCCCTGATCAAGCGGAACGTACCGGTCGACGCCCCGCTGATCGCCGGACCGGACGCCACCGCCGCCGCCCAGGAGCTGGTGGTCGAGGTCTGAACCCCGCCGCTCCGGCGCCGGCGTCCCGGCGGGTGCCGGTCGAGCCGCGAGGGGTGCCGGTCAGACCTCCAACAGCACCGTGAACGGGCCCTCGTTGGTGAGGGTGACCCGCATCCTGGCGCCGAACCGGCCGGTGGCCACCGTGGCGCCCAGTTCCCGGAGCCGCTCGCACACCTCGTCCACCAGGGGTTCGGCCACCGCGCCGGGTGCGGCGGCGTTCCAGGTGGGGCGCCGGCCCTTGCGGGCGTCCCCGTACAGCGTGAACTGGCTGACGACCAGCAGCGGGGCGTTCACGTCGGAGCAGGACCGCTCCTCGTCCAGGATGCGTACCGACCACAGTTTCCGGGCCAGTTGGGCCGCCTTGGCCGGGGTGTCCTCGTGGGTGACGCCCACCAGCACGCACAGTCCCGGTTCGGTGATCTCCCCCACGGTCTCGTCGTCCACGGTGACCCGGGCGTCGCTCACTCGCTGTACTACCGCTCGCATGGGGACATCATTCCGTACGGGAGTTCTGCCGGTCGCCCGCCGGCCCGCTCCTGGGAAACCCGGCTGGCAAATGCTGCGGACGGACAGTACACAGTGGCACGATGCGTGGCACGCGGTAACGAAAGCGCCTTCCGTGATGTCGCACAGCTTCCCCGACTTACCTCACTTCCCGCGCAGTGGGACCGAAAGTAGCGCAACACCACCCAAGCCCGGGGACAAGGAGACCGAGCGCCTATGAGCACCACCGGATCCGGGTCGACGCCCGGCCTCCCGTCGACCGGCGAACTGTTGCCCCACCCCGGCGCACCGGACAGCCCCCTCAGCGCCCTGCGGGCCGGCGAACGGCCGGAACTGCACCGGCTGGACCTGCCCCAACTGCGGGAACTGCGCCGGCGATCGCAGGGCGAGGAGGCCGACCTGAGCTATGTACGGCGGCTGCTCCAGGGGCGGGTGGACATCCTCTACGCCGAGCTGGCCCGACGCAGCTGCGCCAGCAGCCCCCTGCTGGACCAGCTGCCCAGCATCCTGGCCGACGAGCCGGCCCGCCAGCGGGCCTCCGCCCGCCATGTGACGCTGCGCCCCCCGCACGGGGAGCGGGCCCGGCTGCTGGCCGAACGGATGCTGGCCAAGGTGGAGTTGAGCGACCTGACCGCGCACTCGGACGAGGAACTGCGCCGGGCCAGGGCCGAACTGGTGCGGCTGGAGCGGCAGGTGTCCCGTCGGCGGCAGGCCCTGCAACGTACGACGGACGACTGCAGCGCGGAGATCGCCCGTAGGTACCGTGAGGGCGAGGCCCACATCGACGACCTGCTCACCTGACGTCGCCGGGCGAGGGGGCGCGCCCTCCCGTGACGGGCTCCCGGCGAGGAGGACGCCATGCCCGACCGCGCCTGGGACGCCACCCCGGACCCCGCACACAGCACCGAGGGGAACACCACCGCTGACCCCACCGGCCCGCCTTCCGAGGCGCCCCCGGTACTGGTGGAGGTGGTGCGGTCCGGTTTCGTGGAGGGGCGGCACCGTGGCGCGGTGGTGCTGCTCGACCGGGACGGCGCGGTGGCACGCGCGTGGGGGCGGGTGGACGTTCCCCTCTTTCCCCGTTCCTGCAACAAGCCCCTCCAGGCGGCGGCGATGCTCCGGGCGGGTGTGGAACTGGCGGGCGAACGACTGGCGTTGGCCGCCGCCAGCCACTCCGGGGAGCCGTTCCACCTGCGCCTGGTGCGGAGGATGCTGGCCGAACACCGGCTGTCGGAGGAGCTGTTGGGCTGCCCGGCCGACCTTCCGCTGGACCAGGAGGCGGCCCGGGAGTGGCTGGCGGCCGGACACCAGCCCAGCCCGGTGGCCATGAACTGCTCCGGCAAGCACACCGCGATGTTGGCGACCTGTGGTGCCGCCGGCTGGCCGGTGGACGGCTACCTCGACCCCGGCCACCCCCTGCAACGGGCGATCACCGACACCGTGGAGCGGCTCGCCGGCGAACCGGTGGCCCAGGTCGGGGTGGACGGCTGTGGGGCGCCGCTGCTGTCCCTCTCCCTGACCGGGCTGGCCCGGTCGTTCCGGGCCTGTGTGCTCGCCCCGGAGGGGGCGCCGGAACGCCGGGTGGCCGACGCCGCGCGTGCCCACCCGGAGTACGTGGCCGGCAGTCGACGGCACGACACCTGGCTGATGCGCGGACTACCGGGGGCGCTGGCCAAGATGGGTGCCGAGGGGGTGCAGGCGGTCGCGTTGCCGGACGGTCGGGCGCTGGCGTTCAAGGTGGAGGACGGGGCACGCCGGGCGCTGGGTCCGGTACTGGCCCACGCGCTGCGGCTGATGGGGGTGACCGCGCCGGTGCTGGACCGCGTCGCCGAGGCGCCGGTGACCGGTGGGGGCCGGCCGGTGGGCGCGTTGCGGGCGGTGTTCTGAGGGGGTTCCGAGGGGGGGGTTCCGAGCGGGACGGGGCCGGGTAAATCGGGGTGCGGCTGGCGTAAGGGGCTGCATAGCCTGCGGCCATGACTGTTGAGATTCGGACCCCGGCCGAGGACGAGTTCGCCCACTGGCTGCGCACGGTGGGCGTGGGCTTCCACAACGCCAAGCGCCTGAGCGACGAGAAGGTGGGGCTCCGCCGCGAACAGTGGCGGCTGGAGGAGTTGCAGGGGGCGTTCGACGGCGACCAGTGCGTGGCCACCTTCCGGCGCTTCCCCCAGCTGCTGACGGTGCCCGGCGGGGTCCGGCTGGGCGCCTCGGCGATCAGCGCGGTGACCGTACGCCCCACCCACCGGCGGCGCGGGCTGCTGAGCCGGATGATGACCAACGAACTCCACGACGCCAGGGAGCGCGGCGACGCCCTGGCCACCCTGATCGCCTCGGAGTACCCGATCTACGGGCGCTTCGGCTTCGGCCCGGCCGCCTGGCACCACGACTACGAGGTGGAGGTGCACCGCACCGGACTGCCGGCCACCTCGGGCCAGCCGGAGGACGGCGGGCGTCTGGAGCAGGTCGAGCTGTCCCAGGTGCGCGAGATCGGCCCGGAGTTGCACGACCGGGTCGCCCGCCTCCCGCAGGCCCAGGGCACCGTGAGCCGGGACGCCGCCTTCTGGTCCAAGGTCACCGGCGAACACGAGGGCCGGGACGAGCCCTTCACCCCCCGCTTCTACGTGGTCTACCGGGACGAGCACGGCACCCCGCAGGGGCTGGTCTCCCACACCTCCGAGCACGACTGGGCGGACGACGTGCCCCGCCACACCCTGCGGGTGCTGGACCTGTTCGGCACCAGCCCGAGGGCGGAGGCCGCGCTGTGGCGGTACCTGATGTCGGTGGACTGGGTGAGCACGGTACGGGCGCAGCGCCGGCCGGTGGACGACCTGCTGCCGCTGCTGGTGCCGGACTCGCGGTCGGTGCATGTGCGCGGCCGGGCCGACTTCCTGTGGCTGCGGCCCCTGGACGTGCCCGCGATGCTGGAGGCCCGTGGGTACGAGCGGCCCGGCTCCCTGGTGTTGCGGGTGGTCGACCCCGCGGGACTGGCCGAGGGCACCTTCCGTCTGGAGGCCGACACCGACGGCGCCCGTTGTACGGCGACCGGCCGGGAACCCGAACTGACGCTGGGCGTGGGCGAGTTGGCCTCGCTCTACCTGGGTGGCGAGTCCGCCGCGCGACTGGGTGCGGTCGGTCGGGTGGACGAGGAACGGGCCGGCGCCCTGGTCAGCGCGGACGGGCTGTTCGGCACCAGCCGCCAGCCCTGGTGCCAGGACGTGTTCTGAACCCCTCCCCCACCAACGTTTTCCGGCCACCCCACAGTTCACCTAACGCGACGAGTTGACCACGGAAAGGGGAACGCCCGCTGTACGCGAGGCACCCAAACCGCGATAGTGGGACATCCCGCACCGCATCTGGGCCCTCGACGGATGGAGCGACGTGACCGGTATACGCCCGCTGCTGGACCCCGCGAAGTGTGTGCTCCTCGACTTCGAGGGCCCGGTCGGCCGACTGTTCACGGCCATGGACGCCACCCGGGTCACCTCCCGACTGTGCGAACTGCTCCAGGCCTGCGGGGAGTCGCAGCTGGTCGGCCCCCAACTGCGCGCCGGCCGCGACCCGTTGGCGGTACTGCGGACGGTCGCCGAACAGGACGGTCACCGGGGGCTCACCGCCTACCTGGACCGGCGGCTGACCGAGGAGGAGCTGGGCGCGGTACGCCGGGCCCGCCCCACCCCGTACGCCGATCCGCTGATCCGCACCCTGGTGGGCGGTGGCCGACGGGTCGCGGTGACCAGCGAGCACTCCGTGGCGGCGGTACGCGGCTACCTGGCGCTGCGCGGGCTGGAGCGGCCTCTGGGCGGACGGATCTACGCCCGCCCCGGTGAGGGGAGCCGCTGGAACGGGTACCCGGAGGCGCTCCGGGCGGCCCTGGAGTCCTGCGCCTGCGCGCCCGAGGAGGCGCTGTGGATCGGGGAGACGCCGGCCGTCCTGGCCGCCGCCCGCGCGGCGGGGGTGCCCTTCCTCGGGTACGCCCGCGACGAGGCGCACCAGGCCCCGTTGGCCGACCGGGGAAGCGTGGTGACGCGTTCCCTGGAGGAGGTCCTGCGGGTGGCCAGCGTTCCCCGCTTCGACTGACGGCCCGGGGTGTCGGGGCGATCGGTGGCGCCACGGCGCCTGTCACGCCGATGATCGGGAAGAGGAGCTGTGGAACCACGACCCGAGGAGCCGCCCGATGAGTGACGCCCCCACCCCGGAGACCAACGAGCCGGCCCACGACCCGGAGGTGCTCCAGCTGGCCACCCGGATCTTCGAGCTGGCCCGGCACGGGGACCGGGACACCCTGGCCGCCTACGTGGACGCGGGGGTGCCGGTGAACCTCACCAACGAGCGCGGGGACTCGCTGCTGATGCTGGCCTCCTACCACGGTCACGCCTCCTCGGTGACCGCGCTGCTGGAGCGGGGCGCGGACGCCAACCGGGCCAACGACCGGGGGCAGACGCCGTTGGCGGGCGCGGTGTTCAAGGGCGAGGACGAGGTGCTGGAGGCCCTGCTCGCGGGGGGCGCGGACCCGCTGGCCGGGCAGCCCTCGGCCCTGGAGACGGCCCGGATGTTCGAGCGCGAGGACCTGGTGCGCCGCTTCACCCAGAGGTGAGGCGCCCGGGGTCGGGCCTCAGCACCGGTCCAGGTGGCCGTGCAGGAAGGCCCGTACGGCACTGGTGACGATCCTGCGCACCTCCTCGTCGGGCAGGGGGTAGAGCCCGTAGTAGGAGCGGAGGTTGATCTCGGAGACCAGCAGGGTGAGGTGTGAGGCGGCCCGCTCGGGGTCGCCCGGCCGGAGCGGGGTGCCCTCGGCGAGCCACTCCAGGTGGTCGGCGAGGGCCTTCTGCGCCCGGTCCGGGCCGACGTCGTTCCAGGTGGCGAGGACGTCCGGGGGGATGTGGCCGGCCTCGGCGTTGACCTGACGTACCAGGGCGAAGTGGTCGGGGAAGGCGGTCAGGGTCCCCGACCACTCGGTACACAGCCCCACCAGCTCCTCCTCCAGGTCGCCGGGGCGACGCCGGGCACGTTGTCGCAGGAGTTCGACCTGGTGGTCGGCGACCTGGCTGGCGCTGTCCTGGATGACGACGCGGAACAGTTCCTCCTTGCCGGCGAAGTGGTTGTAGATGGTGCGGGTGGAGACCCGGGCGGCGCCGGCGATGGTGTCCACGCTGGCCCGGGTGTAGCCGTCGCGCCCGAAGGTGGTCAGGGCGGCCCGCAGGATGGCGTCCCGCTTCTCCGACAGGCCGCCCCTCCTGGGGCCGCCGTCCCTCGGCCCGGCGCCGCGCCTCGCCGTGGACGCCGTACGCCCCGTCCCGTCAGCCATGCCGCAGCACCCCAAACTTTGCCATCAACGTTTTACCGTTTGCCATGTACGTTGTACCTTAACGGTGCGCGCTCTCAACTCCGAGCCCCCGCAACCGGGTTCACCCCCGTTTCCGTCACCACTCCAACGAGGAGCAGCATGTCCAGCACCAGCCCCGTCCGCGTGGCCGTCATCGTCGCCAGCACCCGCGAGGGCCGCTTCGCCCCGGTCATCCAGAACTGGTTCACCCAGCAGTTGGACAACCGCGACGACATCGAGTACGACCTGGTCGACCTCGCCTCCCAGCCCGACCACGCCACCTTCTCCCGGACCCTCGCCCAGGCCGACGGCTTCGTGGTCGTCACCCCCGAGTACAACCACGGCTTCCCCGGCCCGCTCAAGGTCGCCCTGGACAGCTTCGGCAGCGAGTGGCACGCCAAGCCGGTCGGCTTCGTCTCCTACGGCGGCCACGGCGGCGGCCTGCGCGCCGTGGAGCAACTGCGCCAGGTCTTCGCCGAGTTGCACACCGTCACCGTCCGCGACCAGGTCAGCTTCCACATGGCCTGGGAACGCTTCGACGGCCAGGGCCAGCCCTCGGACGCCACCGTCCAGGAAGGCGCCGCCAAGGGCCTGCTGGACCAGCTCGTCTGGTGGGGCCGCGCCCTGCGCACCGCGCGTACCGAGCACCCCTACGGCTCCTGACCCGAACCCCCACCGGGAGCGCGTCCCATGGCCACCGGCTCCGCCCCCTCTCCCGAGCGCGGCAAGGTCGCGCCCTCCCCGACAGCCGTGGCACTGGTGGTGGTGACCGGCGCCCTGATGACGGTGCTGGACACCACCATCGTCCACGTCGCCCTCAACCACCTGGCCGGCGTGCTCCACGCCCCGCTGGCCACCATGCAGTGGGTCACCACCGGCTACACCCTGGCCCTGGCCAGCGTCATCCCGCTGTCCGCCTGGGCCATGGACCGGGTGGGCGCCGGCCGCCTCTACCTGCTGGCCATCGCCCTGTTCGGCGCCGGCTCCCTGCTGGCCGGACTCGCCTGGAACGTGGAGTCCCTCATCCTCTTCCGGGTGCTCCAGGGGCTGGGCGGCGGACTGGTGATGCCCGTCGGCATGGCCATGGTGGTCCGCGCCGCCGACCGGCGGCGGATGGGCCGCACCATGAGCCTGCTGGGGCTGCCGGTGCTGATCGGCCCGCTCGCCGGCCCCACCCTGGGCGGCTGGCTGGTCGACCACGCCTCCTGGCGCGGCATGTTCCTGGTCAACCTGCCCGTCGCCGTACTGACCCTCGCCCTGGGCTGGCGCATCCTGCCCCGCCACCGCCCGCCCCGTACGACGACACGGCTGGACCTGCCGGGGCTGCTGACCCTCTCCCCCGGGCTCGCCCTGCTGATCTACGGGCTGGCCACCGCCGGGGAACACCACCGGCTCACCGACCCCGCCGCCCTCACCACCACCCTGGCGGGCCTGACCCTGGTCACCGTCTTCGTCCTGCGCTCCCTGCGGGTCGAAGCACCCCTGATCCCGCTGCGCCTGTTCGCCGAACGCACCTTCACCGCCGGCGCGTTGACCATGGTGGCCTTCCCCCTGGCGTACTTCGGGAGCATGGTGCTCACCCCGCTGTACCTGATGCTGGTACACGGTCTGACCGCCACCCAGGCGGGGATGCTCGCCATCCCCCAGGCGCTGACCACCGGCGTCACCATGCAGGTGGCCAGCCGGATGGTGGACCGGGTGCCGGCCGCCCGGCTGGTGCTGTGCGGTATCGCCCTGGCCTCCTCGGCCATGGCCGGCGTCGCCCTCCAGCTCGGGCCCGACACCCCCCTGTGGCGGCTGGTGTCCACCCTGGCCCTGATGGGGGCGGGCGTCGGCATGACCATGATGCCGACCCTCACCGCCGTCAGCCGGGAACTGTCCGACGAGCGCACCCCCGCCGGCACGGCCACCCTCAACATCGTCAGCCAGGTCGCCTCGGCCACCGGCACCGCGCTGCTGTCCGTCACCCTGGCCGGCGCCATGTCACGGCGACTGCCCGAGGGGCTGGGCGACCTGGACGCCCTGCACCGGCTGTCCGAGCGCGCCCGGGAGGCGCTCGCGCCGGAGCTGGCCGGCGCCTTCCAGACCGCGTACGGGGTGGCCGCCACCGTGATGGCGCTGGCCCTGCTGCCCGCCTGGGCACTGCCCCGCCGTCGGCCGGACGCCCCGCCCGATCCGGTACCGGACAGTGGCGAACCCGCCCTGGAACGGGGGTGACTCCCGGGCGGGTTCCGGCGCCCCACGGCCCCGGCCACCAGGCCGGCGTGACGCCCCGCGCTCCTGCCGCAGGGGGAACGGCGGGATCGAGGGGAACGGCCCGGGGCATCACCAGGGGCGGCCGTCGGAGTCCTGAGGGACCGGTGGGCACGCGCCTCGGTGCCGTACACCGCGAGGCGGAGTACGACGGAGGTGGGCAGGGTGCCCCAGCGACAGCGCGGCGGGGCCCGGGGCGTGCCGTCGGAACCCGTTCCGACCGGTGAACACCCGCCGGTGCCCCCACCATGGGGCGGAGCACAACAGGCAGGACCGACGCGACGCGCGGGTGACGGCGACGGTCTCAGCGACGGCGCGGCGGAGGGCGGTGGGGCGCGGTGACACCGCACACGAGCCCCTCGGTGATCCGAGCGACGTGCCCTGGGATGTGTCGTTGGATCTTGGGTGATCAGGGAGCGCGTTCTGTTGTGGTGGGCCGTGGGGCACAGCAAGGCGGAAGAGGAGTCGATGCCGCCCAACGGCGGCAGCGGCCCACGGCGACCTACAGCGACAACGCGGCGAGATACGGCACGCTCGGTGACACCGCACACGAGCCCCTCGGTGATCCGAGCGACGTGCCCTAGCACTGCCAGAGCAGGGCGCCCCGCTCGCAGGGCGGGCACACGAAGGCGTACGCCGAGCCCCCGCCGAAGTTGGGCGAGTGCTGCCGGTCGCGGGTCTCCTCCCACTGGGCCACGAACCGCATCTCCGTCTCGCAGCCACCGCAGTCGGGGGTGGCCGGCGAGCCCAACCAGTGCGGTGGTCCGCCCAGTTGGCCCAGTACCTGCCGCTCCGTCGACGGCTGCCCCTCCGCCCGGGAGGGCCGCAGCTCGCCGTACGGTTCCGGCCGGGACACCAGCTCCACGCTCCAGGTGGCGCCCAGCTGCGCGTCGACCTCGCCGTAGGGGGGCATCGCCGGTGCGAGCCGGCGGGTGTCGAACAGCAACGCCGCGTTGGCCCCCGCGTTGGGGTCCCACTCCCCGCAGCCACCGCCGTCCGCGCACTGGAACAGCGCCAACAGCCGGCCGTCCAGGCCGAGTTCGGGTACGTCGGACAGGGCGACGTGCCCGAGGAACTGCTGTGTCCCCTCACACTTGGCGCACTGCGGCCAGCCGAACCCCTCGGGCACCAGGGGCAGCCCTCCGACCCGGGTCCCCGGCCACTCGGGGTGCCCCGGGCCGGTGCTGATCATCAGAATGGTCATGGCGAGGAAGCGTACGAGCACCGGCCGCCAATCGCCCCACCCGTGCCGGGAGTTGAGTAGCGCCCCGCCACCGAAAGGCTGGTTCTCGCCCCTCCCAGCGCCCGGCGGGCCGTCAGTTCCGCGTGCTCTCCGCCCACAGCGGTTCCAGGGCGGCCCGCAGGTCGTCCACCCCCCGGAAGCAGACCGCCGTCATTCCCAGGGCCTGCGCGGCGTCGGTGTTCTCCCGCCGGTCGTCGACGAACAGGCAGCGTTCCACGGCCACCCCGGCCCGTTCGGAGGCGATGCGGTAGATCTTCTCCTCGGGCTTGACCACACCCACCCGGGCGCTGTTGACCACCGAGTGCGCCAGGTCCGCCAGCCCGAGGGACTCCAGGTCCTCCTCCAGGGACACGCTGGCGTTGGAGACCAGCACCAGCGGCATCAACTCCCGTACGCGGCGCAGCAGTTCCACCACCTGGTCGTCGGTGGAGAAGGGGGAGGTGATCAGGGCCCCGGCCAGCCGTCGGGCGTCCGGGGCGGGCAGTACGTCGGCCAGTTCCCGGGCGATGTTGTCGGCCCACTGTTCCGGGGTGATCTGGCCGAGCAGCAGGGGCAGGTCCTGGCCACCGGAGAAGGCGATCCGGGCCGTGGCCCCCGGCTCCAGCCCGACCTCCCGCTCCAGTTCGTTCAGTGCGCTCTGGTCGTACGTGCGGATCACGTTGTCCACGTCGCACAGCACCGCGTCGAAGGTCACCACTCCCGCGTCCCCTCCAGTAGTCGACGGTCCGTCTCGATGGCCTCCGCCAGCAGGGCCTGTTCCCGGCCGGGGGCGTCCACCTCCAGGGCCGGCGTGGACTCCGGCTCCCCCAGGGCGGAAACCGCCCACAGGGGTCGCAGCCGGGCACCGCGCCGACACTTGGCCTGGTAGGAACCGGTGCCCAGATGCAGCTGGGTCATTCCCCACCGCTGGCAGTGGCGCAGCGGGGAGTGGACGGCCAACTCGGCGTACTCGTCGGCGTCCCGCAGCCGCGCGTAGTCGAAGCCCACCACCCGCACCCACAGGGTCGGGCCGTGGGCGTAGGCCAGACAGAAGCCCACCGGGTGGTCGTCCTCGTCCAGGCTGACGAACACCACCGACCGGTCGTCCAGGTACCGGGCCTGGCGCCGCAGCAGATCGGTCATCAGCTCCGGCGAGTGGTCGTGGCCGTACTTGCGCTGGGTCCGCGACAGCATCGGCCCGCACACCTCGGCCCACTCCGACAGTCGGCCGCTGACCGTACGCAGTCCGCTGTCGCGGTAACGCCGCAGTTCACGGCGGACGTTGGTGCGGCGCTGCTTCGCCGGCAGCGCGGCCAGGTAGCCGTCCAGGCCGCCCTCGGGCACCGGCAGCACACAGTCGGCGCCCAGCAGGTGGGCCCGGGGGCGCCAGGGGCCGGTCGCCCGCAGCACCAGGGCCGCGTCCGGGCCGGTCAGGTACGGCCACCACCAGCGACCCCGGGTCAGCGGCGGGGTCTTCACCGCCGCCCGGACCAGCTCGGTCAGCGGTGCCGGGTCGTCCCCGGCCAGCAGGGGCGCGCTCAGGTAGCCGCGCCGGCCCCCGAGGGTGAGCGCCAACTCCTCGCCGGCGCCCGACAGTTGCCGCCCAGGCAGGTAGCCGCCGTTGACCTCGGCGGGGGTGTGGTGGGCGGACAGCGCCGCCTCACCGTCGAGGGTGAGGTAGTGGCTGGTGGCCAGCCCGTCGCTGTCGGCGAACCGCAGCCAGTCCGCCCCGCAGTAGAAGGGGGCCGAGGAGGCCAGTGCGGACCAGTGGTCCGACCGGCCCGGGTCCGTCTCCCCACGCACATCGCTCACCGCTTCGTCCTCCCCGATCGTCCTGGGCACGGCCCGTTCCGTCCACCCAGGGTGTGCCCTCTGGATCCTGACAGGTCAGTGCGCGCGTTCCGGTGTCGTGCGCGACGGGACTGAGCACGGCGGGAGAAGAAGTCGACACGGCGCACCGGCGGCAGCGGCCCACGGCACCCCACCACGACCACACGGCGAGACGCGGCACCCCCGGTGACACCACACGCGAGCCTCGCGGTGATCCGACCGACGCACTCCAGGGTGTGTCGTTCGGATCTTGGGAGATCAGAGAGCGCGTTCTGGTGTGGTGGGCCGTGGGGCACAGCAAGGCGGAAGAGGAGTCGATGCAGCGCATCGGCGAGGACGACAACGCGGCGAGGCGCGGCACCAGGACACGCGAGCCTCGCGGTGATCCGACCGAGGCACCCTAGCCCCGTTCCCGTGCCGAACCGTCGTCCACCCCGGCGGGCGGTGCCCCCTCGTCCGCGACGGCGGCCCGGCGGGGGTCGGCGGCCCGGTCCAGGGAGCGGGCGGTGGGCCCGCACAAGGCCGCCGCCAGCACGAACAGGGCGGCCAGCGCCGCCCAGCCCCAGGCGCCCCCGGCCAGCACCACGCCCGTCAACAGGGCCGGCCCGGCGATCCGTTGACCGCTGAGGCTCAGCCCGAACACCGACAGGTACGCCCCGGACCGGCCCTCGGGGGCGTGCCGGTGCGACAACTCCCAGCCGCCCAGCGACTGCCACAGCTCCCCCAGGGTCAACAGCACACAGCCGGCCAGCAACAGCGCGCAGGCGGCCACCGTGGGCGCCCCGGACGCCGCCGCCAACAGCCCGCAACAGCCGGCCAGGGCCGCCCCGCTGAGCCGCAACGCCCGCAACGGCCCGCCCTCGCGGGCCACCCGGCGGGACAACGGCACCTGCAACAGCACGGTCAGCACCGTGTTGGTGAACACCAGCAGCGGCACCAGCCCCCCGGGCGCCGGGGTGTCCGACACCACCCACAGGGGCAACGCCAGCGACAGCAGGGTCATGTGCAGGCACAGCACCCCGTTGAGCAGGGTCAGCACCCCGTACCGCCAGTCGCGGAAGCCCCGCAGGCCGTCCAGCAGGCGGGGTCGGCCGGCCCGGGCCGGGTTCGGCAGCCGGAGCCTCAGCAGCAGTAGCGCGGAGGGCACGATCAGCGCCGCGTAACCCAGCATCAGCGCCCGGAAGAACCAGAGGCCGTCGGCCGCCAACAGCGGGGCGGCCAGCAACGCCCCCAGGGAGAAGCCGAGGTTGCGCACCGACTGGATGATGGCCATGGTGCGCGGCCGGTCCTCGGGGGTGGACACCGAGCCCACCACCGCCTGGATCACCGGAGGGGTGGCCCCGTCGGCCACCGCCAGGGCCGAGGCCACCACGGTGAACGGCACCGGCCCGCTGACGAAGGCCAAGGCCACCAGCCACACCACCCGCCACAGTTGCAGCCCGGCCAGCACCCGGGGGGCGCTCCACCGGTCGGTGAGCGAACCCACCGGCACCGTGGCCAGCAGACCCACGGCCGCCGACACCGTCAGCGACACCCCCACCTGGCGCTGGCTGAGCCCCACCGCCCGTACGAAGAACACCGCCGAACCGGCCAGGAACAGGCCGGTGCCGACGGAGGACACCAGGGAGGTCAGGGCGAAGACCCGGCCGGCGTGGCTGGCCGGAACGTACTCCCGTAACGAGAACCGTGGCCCGGGGCCGGACCCGGTCACCGGACGCCGTTCCACGGCTTGGTCCGCAGCCGGAACCGTCGCTCCAGCCGTCCGGTCAGCTCCGCCACCTCCGCCTCGGTACCCACCCGGGCCTGCACGGTGCCGGAGGCCGAGGCCGAGTACAGGGCGGGCGGCACCAGGTCGCCCGGCCCGTACTGCATCTCCACCTCACACACCCCGTCCACCTCCAACAGCTCCTCGGCCCGGGACAGTTCGGTGATCCGACCCGGGCGCACCGGCAGCAGGTAGTTCACCGCGTACCCCTCGGGCTCCGGTCGGGGTCTCGCCCCCAACGGCAGCCCCAGACAGGCCCGTACGTGGGCGTCCCACACGTCCACCCCGTGCCGCAGCCGCAGCATCCGGGGGATCGGCCCGCCAGCCGGGCGGCAGGCGATCTCCGACACCAGCAGGCGCCCGTCGACGGTGCGGAACACCTCCAGGTGGGTCACGCCCGTCTCCATGCCCAGGGCCCGCACCACCCGGTGGTGCAGTTCCACCAGGGCGGCGCGCTCGGGATGGGCGTCGGGCAGCGCGTAGGAGCCGGTCAGCAGGTCACCGCAGTCCAGTTGGGGGCCGATGTACCGGGAGGCGACCGTCAACCCCGGTTCGCCGTCCTCCACCAGCGCGTCCACGTGGTACTCGGCCTCCATCGGCACGAACGCCTCCAGCACCAGCGGCATCCCCGAGTCCAGGCAGCCGTCCGCCGCCAGGTAGGTCCCCAGCTCCTCGGCGTCCTCCAGCACCGCCACGCCCTTGCTGCCCCCGCCGAACGCCGGCTTCACCACACAGGGCCAGCCCAGCCGTTCGGCCACCACCCTCGCCTGCTGCGGCCCGTACACCGCGCGGAACGGCGCCAACGCCAGCCCGGCGGCGGTCAGTCGGGCCTTCATCGCGCACTTGTTGGTGAACAGGTTGGCCGCCTCGTAGCCCATGCCGGGCAGCCCGTAGTAGGAGCGCACATAGGCCGCCGAGGGCAGCCCCGTCTCGTACGGGGCGAGCACCGCGTCCACCGGGGCGTGGGCGAACAGCCGGGCCGCCGCCCGCCGTACCCCCTCCACGTCCCCGATGTCCTCGACGGTCTCCACCGCCACCCGGGGACCGTAGTCGTGTACGTGACCGTGCTCGGTGACCACGCTCAACCGCCCCACGGCCGGATGCTCCAGCAACGCGGGCGAGGGATGACGGGGAGCGCTGCACACCAGCAGCACATGACGGGACTCGGTGGACATCGCTCAGCACCCTATGCCGGGCACGCCCGCCCAGGAAGGTCGGCCGCACCCACCCGAAACGGTCGCGCTCACTCCGCCAACCCGCCGTGCAGCTCGTCCAGGAACACCTTGCGCACCCACTCCAGCCGCTCGGGGTCCAACAGCCCCCGACGGGTGTGCAGATCCAACGCCCACCACTCCCCCGACCTGCGCAGGTAACCCATCAGGTCGAACTTGACCGCACAGCCCAGGTCACGGTGCGCGGCCACCCGCAGCCCCTCGGCCTGCGCGGCCGGGGTGTCCACCAGGGAGACGAACACCGTGGTCAGCGGGAAGCGGTCGTCGTCCCTCGGGGCACCGACGTCCGCCATCACCTGGTCGTACTGGTAGTCCTGATGCTCCATGGCCGCCACCGTGCGCTCCTGCAGCAGCCGCACCAGGGACGCGAAGTCGCCGGCCTCCCCCCGCCGGTGGCGCACCCCCACCAGGGAGATGAAGTTGCCCACCAGGTTCTGGAACTCCGCCCGGGTACGCCCCGCCGCCGGGGTGCCCACCACCAGGTCGTCCCGCTCGAACAGCTGGTGGACGGTACGCATGTACGCCGCGAAGTACACCGCGAAGGCCGTCACCCCCTGGGCGCGGCTGAACTCGGCGACCCGCTCCACCAGCGCCTCCGGGACCGGGAACTGGAACGCGGCACCCCGCTCCGGCTCCTCCACCCCCGGCAGCCCGGGCAACAGTGGCCGCTCGTAGGGCAGTCGGAACACCTCGCGCCAGTACCTCCGGGACGCGGCCAGCTCCTCCTCGTCCTCCCGCTCCCGCCAGGCGATGTAGTCCCGGTAGGAGATCGGCGACTCCGGCGGCGGCGCGCCCTCCAGACGGGCCGTCAGCTCCCGGGACAGCACCCCCTGGCTGAACCCGTCGGCCACCATGTGGTGCACGTTCCACAACAGCGTCGAACCCCGACGCCCGTGCCGCACCACACAAGCCCGGAACAACGGCCAACTGTCCAGGTCGATCAGCGAGTTGGCCTCCGCCACCCGCATCCGCTCCAGCTCCCGCCGCTGCTCCTCCTCCGGCAGCCGCCTCAGGTCCACCTCCCGCACCGCCACCGACGGATCGGTGACGAAGTGCTGGGTCAACCGGCCCCCGGCGTCCTCGGAGAAGTACGCGCACAGGGCGTCCTGCCGCCGGACCGTGGCCTCCAGCGCCTCCCGCACCTCCCCCGCCGAGGTGTCCTCCGGCAACGGGAACAGCGCCACCATGTTCGCCCAGGTCCGGTTGATCCTCGGCGCGTACACCCGCCGGTACCGCCGCTGCTGCGGCGACAGCCCGGTGGTGGTCGGCTGCTCGGACCTCGGACGGGTGGGAATCGGCGCCTGCCGGTCCGGCGCCCGGCCCCGCACCCGCTCGGCCACCGCACGGGGGGTACGCAGCCGGTACAGCTCACTCATCTCCACCCGGCGACCGGTCCCCGTCAACAGCCGGTGCGCCAACTCGGCCGCGTCCAGCGAGGTGCCGCCCAGGGCGAAGAAGTCCGCGTCCAGGTGGCCGGCCGGCAACACCTCGGCGAAGGCGTCCAGTACCCGCCGCTGCGTCTCGTCCTCCGGCCCGGCGCCCACCCGCGCGGTGTCGGTCTCCGGCAGCGCCCCCCGGTCGACCTTGCCGTTGGGCAGCAACGGCAACCGGTCCAGCCGTACGAACAGCGACGGCACCTGGGCGGCCGGCAACCGCTCCCCCAGCCAGTGGCGCAGCTCCTCCTCGCCGGGGCCGGTCGCGGGGGCGCCCGCCGGGTCGGCCGCAGCGCCGGCCACCGTGTGGAAGGCGGCCAGGCAGTCCGCGCCGTCCGCCCGGCGACGGGCCACCACCACCGCGTCCTCCACCCCGGGGTGTTCCCGCAGTACGGCGGCGACCCCCTCCGGTTCCACCCGGTTCCCGTTGATCTTCACCTGGAGGTCCCGCCGCCCCCGCAACAGCAACTCCTCGTCCGCCGTCCACTCCCCCAGGTCCCCGGTGCGGTACCAGGGCGGCCCGCCCCGTTCGTCCGCCACGAACCGGGCCGCCTGCTCCTCGGGGGCGTTCAGATAGCCGTCCGTACCGTGCGGGGTACGGAGCCACACCTCGCCGTCCACCAGCCGGACCTCGGTCTCCGGCAGGGGGCTGCCCACCGGCTGCACGCCCGGAACCGGTTCGGTCACCTCACGCCAGAACTTGGCCAGGGTGGTCTCGGTCGGCCCGTACAGGTTCACCACCCGGGTGTTCGGGAACCACTCCCGCCACCGCAGCACCACCGCCCGGGACAACGGCTCCCCAGCCAGGAAGGTCAACCGCAGCCGGTCCCGTGCCCCACCCCCCGCCGGCACGGCACCCCCGCCGGCCGGGCCCACCGGCTCCGGCTCCCCCGAGGTCCAACGGGACGCCAACGACGGCACCGTGTGCGCCACGGTCACCCCCGCCTCCCGCAACCAGCGCGGCACCCCGCCCACGTCCACCGCCACCCCGGCCGGGGGCACCACCAGGGTGGCCCCCGACACCAGAGGGGTGAACAGGTCACGCAGCACCACGTCGAAGGACAGCGCGGTCAGTTGGGCCACCCGGTCCCCCGGGCCGATGCCGAACCGGTCCCGCTGCCAACACACGAAGTGGGCCAGCGAGTCCGTCCGCCCCAGCACCGCCTTGGGGCGGGCCGTCGTACCCGAGGTGAAGAACACATAGCCACCCCGACCACCGGGCCCGCCCCTCCCGTCCCCCGAACCGCACCGCTCCAGACGCAGTCCCTCGCCGACGGTCAGCACATGGCCGGCACCGGCCTCCGCCACCATCGACTCCCGCCGCCTGGCCGGCAGTTCCGGGTCCACCAGCAGCAACCGCGCCCCGGAGAAGACCGTCGCCAGCACCGCCGTGACCAGCAACGGGCCACGGTCCCCGGTGACCGCGACCGTCCGGGTGTCGGCCGCGCGCAGCCGCTCGGCCCCCTCGCGTACCGACTCCAGCAACTCCCCGTACCGCAGCTGTCCCTGTGGCCCCTCCACGGCGACCCGCTGGGGGTGCCGTCGGGCGGTCTCCTCGATCAGCTCGGTCAGACGGGACATACGGGTGCCTCTCTGGGCGCGCGGGAACGGGCGGTACGCCGCCTCAGCCGTTGACGAGGTAGTCGGTGCCGGCGACCAGATGGTGGCGGTGCGGCTCGATGTCGTCCACGTTGACGGTCTTGATGATCCAGCGTGACTTCAACGCCTCGGGATCGCCCACCGTGACCACTTCCTTGGCGTGCACGGTGTGGTTGTTGTAGGTGATCACGAAATCGCCCGGCTCGATGAACACCCGCTGTTTCAGGGCGTGCAGAGTCGCCGAGAGCTGGGGAACGATGGCTTTGGCCTCGTCCGTGACCCCCACGGTGCGGTTTTCGAAGTATCGCAGATCGTCCTCACCACTGATGATCGGATGCCGGTCGGCCTCCCCCAGTTCCAGCGAACCGCCCTTCACCGTCAGGTCGTCGAACGGGGTGTGGAACTCCGGCCTCCGCAGAAGGGCCAACTCCTCGGCGCTGAACGAGGCGATCACGTCGATGTTGCGGACGAAGGAGGTGTACACCTCGTTCACCGGGTTGCTGCGCATCCCCACCATGTACACCTGGTCCGGCCGTACAAAGTGGTTCGCCAGGTCCTTGTGGAAGTGAATGCGGTCCAGCGCCTTCTGGGACTGCGAGGAACTCAGCGAACGCTTGGGGTAGATGTCCTGGAACACGTCCCCGTCGTTGACGTTCACATAGCCGATCGCCGGAGTGCCGGCCAGCCGGGCGAACAACGCGAGGAACGCCTCCGCCAGGAAGGTCTTCTTCACCTCGTACTTCGACCGGACCGGCTCGTCGTAGTCGAAGACCGGTACGTCACGGTCGTACGGCACGTTCTTCATCACCACCACCGGCTCCCGGGAACGATCCCGGTCCGCCAGCTGGGCCACGAACCGCCGGAACCTCTCCGGCACCACCCCCTCGGCCACCAGCCGCCCCACCTGGAAACGGTGCGCGTCATAGACGCGGTACGGGTTGGCGTTCAGCTCCTCGAACGCCCGCTCCAGAGCGGCCCGTTCCCCGTCGGTGAAGGTGAACTCCGGCCTGATCCGCCACTCGGTACGGGCCGTGGAACCAGCCGGCCCCGCCTCCGGGGCGTCCTCCCACTCCCGGCTCTTCTGTCCGTCCTGCCTGTCCTGCCTCTCCTGGTTCGGCGCCGATACCGGTGCGGACACCGGGCCACCACTCCGTACGGAGACCGGGTCCACTTCCGGCACGGGGAGCGGGTTCCTACCCGGCGCGGAGAGCGTTTCCGAGATCACTTCGGATGCCTTTCCCGGAGTCCTTTCCCCGGGCTTTTCCGTGGCCCTTTCCGCAACCCTTCCTGCGGCCTTTTCGGACAGCGACGAGGAAACGGAACCGGTGACCACGGCCGGCGTCCCGGAAGAAACCACACCGGAAGTCAGGACCTCGACCACCGGCGCCCCGGTCTCCGCCCCGGAAACGCCGTCCGTGTCCGGCGCGGAGACCGGCACCCCGACCGGGGCATCGGCCGGAGGCCGGGGCGAGGACTGGTCCGACGACGGGATCGCCGAGGCGGACGAGTCTGAGGACGTTGAGGAATCTGCGCGCATAACTGGGTGTCTCCCCACTGCAATGGCGGACTTCTGCGGTGAGACGACCCTAGCCGGACAACTACCAAGCGGGAGGCGGAAGTTGAAGAAAGACGGTATTCACGATCTGACTTCTCCTCAGCCGTCACCAGAAGGAGATCACCCCCCGGCCACCGACTGATTCCCGATCACTTCCCACCGCGGCGGATACCGAGTTCCGCACCCCTCCGAGTTCCCCCTTCGAGGAGATCACCATTCCAGGACCCTGGCCCCCTTCCGCCTTTTCCCCGGTGACGGACTTCCCCGGTCGTGGGGACAAGTCGGCCTGTTGGAGGCTCGGCTCGCTGGGGTGGCCCGGTTCGTCGGGGTGGCTCAGGTCGTCGGGATCACCGGAATCGCTGCGGCAGTGGGGATGCTGGGGTCACGGGAGGGGTGGGGCCGCCAGGTACTTCGCGAGTGGGGGGCGCTGGGGAGCGGGGCGTACGTACACCGTGGTGGGTGATCAGCCAGTGGGGGCCGTCAGCACCCATCGGCGGTGAGGCGCGTCCTCAGGTCGCCGCCCGGAAGTCCGCCAGCGACAGCCGGACCTCGGCGACGGTGAGCCCCCAACTCCCGCCCCCCGCACGCTGGTTGGGGCACCCCCTCACACCACTTCCGGTACCGCCGGGTCCTCGTCCAGCGCACCGCGCCAGCGACGTACCGCGTCCTCGTCCACCGGGGTGTCCCAGCCGGCGAGCCGGGCGGCCGAACCGATGTGGAAGGCGTCCAGGCCCAGGGTCCGCAGTTCGGGTACCTGCTCCAGTCGCAGCCCGCCCCCGACCAGGACGCGGGCCTGGAAACCGGGCTCGCCCCGGGTGGTGGACGCGGCCTCCCGGGCCAGTACCGGCAAGCCCTCGGCCACCCCGCTCGGGGAACCGGCGGTCAGGAAGGTGTCCGGGCCACGGGTGCCGGCCACGGCCTCGCGCAGGGCCGCCCGGTCCATGGCGTGGTCCACGGCCCGGTGGAAGGTCCAGGGGCAGCCCGGTACCTGGTCCAACAGGGCGTCCACGGCGGCGAGGTCGGCCCGGCCGTCCTCGTCCAGGAAGCCGAGTACGAACTCCTCGGCGCCCTCCGCCCGCAGTTTGCCGGCCAGTTCGCACAGGGCCTCCAGGGCCCGGCCCCCGGTGCCGAACCCGGACTGGGAACGCAGCATCACCCGTAGCGGCAGGTCCACCGCGTCCCGTACCTCGGCGAAGGTCGCCAGGGTGGGGGTGAGCCCGTCGGCGGCCATCTCGGCGACCAGTTCCAGCCGGTCCGCGCCACCCCGTTCGGCGGCGACGGCGTCCGGGGCGGACAGGGCGATCACTTCCAGAAGAGGTCTAGACACCCGGCCAGCCTGCCACAGCCGGGCGCCCACCGCCCCACCGCGCGGCCCAGGCGTACGGCTGCCCACGCACCGCCCCGGACCCGCGCGGCGCGCCAGGCGTCACCCCGACCTCGCGGCCCCGGGCCCCCCTTCGACACCCCCTTCGACCGGGCTCCGAGGAGGAGGGTCGGGGGCGACCGGTGGGCTCCGCGTGGAGTGGCGCCCGCCCGTCCCCGACGTCACGTCACGGCACCGTGCGCCCGCACCCCACTCCCCTCCTCCGACATGGTCCCCCCATGGCGACACCCTCGGGACGAGCCCCCGGTCCGGGGCCCACAATGATGTTCATGGCCTCGACCCCCGACACCCCCCACCCGTCCTGGGACGCCCTGCTGGACCGTTGGATCGCCGTGGTCTCCTCGGCCCGCGAGGGCTCCGGCCCCGACCCCCGCCGCTACGGGGAGGACCTGCTCCGCCGCTGGTCCGAGCCCCAGCGCCGCTACCACACCGTCGACCACCTGCTGACCGTGCTGGACCAGGTGGAGATCCTCGCCGGCCACGCCTCCCGGGTGGCCGCCGTACAACTGGCCGCCTGGCTCCACGACGCCGTCTACCTCCCCGAACGCAGCGAGAACGAGGAGCGCAGCGCCCGACTGGCCGAACGCGCCCTGACCGAACTCGGCCTGGACGGGCACCTGGTGTCCGAGGTCGCGCGGCTGGTACGGCTGACCGTCAGCCACGACCCGGAGCCCGGCGACCGCAACGGCGAGGTGCTCTGCGACGCCGACCTGTCGATCCTGGCCGCCGACCCCGAGCGGTACGCCCACTACGCCGGGGACGTGCGGGAGGAGTACTCCTTCGTACCCGAAGAGGACTTCCGTCGCGGCCGAGCCGAGGTGCTGCGCCAGCTGCTGTCCCTGCACCAGCTGTACCGGACCCCCTACGGCCAGCACCACTGGGAGGAGGTCGCCCGCCGCAACCTCTCCATCGAGCTGGAACTGCTCACCGGGGAACCGCACACCCCCGCTTCCGGCACCGACTGACCGGGCGGGGCGCGGCCCACCGTGCCACCCTGGGTGGCATGGAGCTACTGGACGCCTTCGACACCGCGCAGGCGGAGTTCGGCCGGCTGGTGCACCGGGTCGGTGCGGACCAGTGGTCCGCCGACACCCCCTGCGCCCAGTGGACCGTACGGGACCTGGTCAACCACCTGACCTCCGAACACCTGTGGGCGCCCTGGCTGTTGGAGGGGGCCACCCTGGAGGAGGTCGGCGACCGGTACGACGGCGACGTACTCGACGGCCACCCGGTGGACAGCTGGGACGCCGCCGCCTCCCGTTCCCACGCCGCCTTCCACGTGCCCTCCGCCCTGGACCCGGACGTACGGGTGCACACCAGCGGCGGCCCCAGCCCGGTGACCGAGTACGCCTGGCAGATGACCACCGACCTGACCGTCCACTCCTGGGACCTCGCCCGGGGGCTGGGCGAACCGGACGAGCTGGACGAGGAGTTGACCCGTACCGTCCACCAGCGCATCGCCCCGCAGGTCGACACCTGGCAGGGCCTGGGCATCTTCGACCCGCCCGTGGAGGTGCCCGCCTCCGCCGGCCCCACCGAACGGCTGGTGGCCCTCCTGGGGCGTGACCCCCGCCAGACGTAGCCCTCGGGGGGTGCCCTTCGGACCGCGGAGGGGCGGGTACGGCGCGCGCCCGTTGTCGTGGGGTCGCCCTCCTCGTCGCCCGGGGCCCGATGCTCCGCCCGCTGACACACGGCACCGGAACACGCTCACGGATCCCCCAAGGACCTCGCGGGGGCCAGACAGCGCCCCTCACTCGCCGCTCCGGGCGGTCACCTCCCCGCTGTCGTCGGCCTCCAGCACCCTGCGCATCAGGTCCACCAGAACCGCCTGCTCGGACTCGTCGAGCGCGCCGAGCAGCGCCCGCTGCGAACGGTGGGCCACCGACGCGAGGTGGGCGTGCAGGTCGTGCCCCTCGGGGGTGAGCGTGACCCGCATACGGCGTCGGTCGTCGGGGTCCCGCTCGCGCCGTACCAGCGAGCGGCTCTCCAGCAGGTCCAGGTAGCCGACCACGTGGCTGCGGTTGAGGCCGAGGCGGTCCGCGAGCTGGTGCTGGGCCAGCGAGCCGAAGTCAGCCAGTGCGGTCATCACCGCGAAGTGCGGCAACCGCAGCTCCCGCGCGGCCAGTTCCCCGGCCAGCAGCCGGTGGCCGATCCGTGCGAGATGCCCGGCCAGGTACGAGGGCAGGGCGGTCAGTGTCGGAGGACGCGACTCGTTCATGGGTCGAGGCTACCTGTAAGGTGTCACAGAGAAACGATGTCATAGTGACATGATGTCGTTCTGAATCGACTACCGAACCCCGCACCTCAGAACGGAGAACCATGTCCCCCGTCGTGCTCGTGATCGGCGGCGGCTACGGCGGTATCGCCGCCGCCAAGGCCCTCGACGACACCGCCCAGGTGATCCTGGTGGAACCGGGGGAGACCTTCGTCCACCATGTCGCCGCGCTACGCGCCCTCGTCGACCCGCACTGGGCGGAACGTGTCTTCCTCCCCTACGACGGCCTGCTGGAACGGGGCGAGGTCCGCCGCGACCGGGTCACCGCCGTAAGCGCCACCGACCACACGGTCACCGCCGCGCTCGCCTCCGGTGAGCGCCTCGAAGCCGACTTCGCCATCCTGGCCACCGGCTCGACCCCACCGTTCCCGGCCAGGATCGACCAGGCGGACAGCGCGAGCGCGCGACGGCGACTGCGCGAGTCCCGAGAGGCCCTCGCACAGGCCGGTACGGTCCTGCTCCTCGGCGCCGGTCCGGTCGGCCTCGAACTCGCCGGGGAGATCCGGGCGGCCTGGCCGGACACCGCCGTCACCGTCGTCGACCCCGTGCCCGACATCCTCGCCGGCCGGCACCCGGAACCGTTCCGCGCCGAACTCCGCCGCCAACTCCGGGAACTCGACGTCCACCTCCTCCTCGGCGCCCCGCTCGCCGCCGAACCGCCGACCCCGGCCGGCGAGTTGGCGCGGTTCACCGCCACGACCACCGACGGACGGACCCTCAGCGCCGACCTGTGGTACCGCTGCCACGGCGGCGCCCCCGCCACCGACTACCTCCGGGGCGACCTCGCCGCCGCCCGGCGCCCCGACGGCCACCTCACCGTCACCGAGGAACTGCGGATACCCGGGCTGCCCCACGTGTTCGCGATCGGCGACATCACCACGGTCCCCGAAACCAAGCTGGCCAAGGCCGCCGAACTGCACGCCGAGGTGGCCGCCGCCAACATCCGGGCCGAGATCACCCAGACCGGCGACCCCCGGGTCTACACCCCCGGCCCACCGGGGATGTCACTGCCGCTGGGCCCGACCGGAGGCGCCTCCTACAACGCGGCACTCGGAGTCCTGGGCGCGGACCGGACGGCCGAACTCAAGGGCGCACACCTCCGACTCGACCTCTACCGGGCCCGACTCGGCCTGCCCTGACCGCCATCCCACACCACGACCGCGCCACACGAACCACCGGTCCGCTTCCCGCGAACCGCGCCGAACGGGAGGCCGGCTCGGTCCGGTGCCGTGGATCGTGGGACGGAGGAAGGAGCCGAACCGCTGCCCGGGGCGGGCCGGTTCGGCAGTGACCGGCAGCGGACGTCACGAGCACCGGGCCCCACCCGTGCTTCGAGCCCCCGCCCCGTACGGCCGGGGACGCCATGACAGGCATGACGTGCGGGGCGTACATGACGTGCAGACAGACACGACCGGGAGGACGACATCGTGAAGCGATCGAACGACGCCGGAACGGAAGCGGAGTTCCCGGACGTCACCCGCCAGGACGCCCGCGTCGCCATGATCAGCCCGTGGGGAAGCGGCACCGACGAACCGGGCCTGCCCCTCCGCGCCCGCCGGGAGAACCCGGCCGGACTGCTGAGCCTCACCCGGTTCCGTACCGTCTCCCCCGACCGGGACCGGGACCTCTGGTACGCCCAGTGGACCGACGACGAGGCGTGCCTGCGCTGGCTCGACGACGGCGACGCCCCACCGGCCCGCTACCTCCTCCACCTCAGCTACCGACCGCCCACCGACCAGGGTGCGCCCACACTGCTGGCCACGCCCCGGTTCGCCTGCGACGGTCGCGTAAGCCAACAGCGGCTGGCCGGGACGATCCTGGCCAACCTGACCGCACTCGCCCCTCCCGGCCTCGTCGGCGCCCACCTCCACCTGTCGGTGGACGGGAGCAGGCTGGTCAACTACGCGGAGTGGACCGAAGAAGCCGCCTGGCGGGCGTTCGTCGGCGGTCCCGCCGCCGAGCGGATGCGGTCCGCGTTCGACACCCTGGACGGGGTCGCTCTGCTCAACTCGCCGCGAGGTGTGGCCCGTTATCGCCTGGATGGGTCGTAGCCGGGCGAGGCCCGGCGGGCTGTGGGAGACGGGTTGGGTTGGTGGGTGGTAGATGGTGGGTGGACGAAGCCCGGTCGGTTGGGGGCTGGAGGAGGTGGGGTGGATGACGTCGCGGACACCCACCCCTTCGGAGCCGCGCCCACGGCCTGGCCAGCCGCCCGACGTCGGGGTCCCTGGGGCCGGGCTCGTTGGCGGACTCGTGGACGACGGGGCGGTCCCGGACGCGCGTGCCCGGGCGCCAGGTCGGGGATGTCCCGACGCGACTCCACGCGAAGTCCACCGGTCGGCTCACGGTCGATCCCGGCCCGCGCCGCCACCTCAGCCCCACGGGCGAACCAATCCACCCACCCGAAGAGGGCCGCATGGCCGCGTGGGCGGGACGACGACGCCAAGTCCCGTGCCCACCCACCGGACTCCGGCACCTGTGACCGGCGCCACTCGACCAGGGCGCCGGTCACGGAATTCCCCCGCACCGCGCCGGGGTTGGCACCAGGTATGAGCGACCCAGCCGAGCCCGACCCGTCCGGCACAGCCGGCGACCGTTCCCCCGACCAGCCCGTACCCGCCGGGTCCGGCCGGGCCACGGACGCCAAGGCCGAACGGTTCCGCATCCCGCTGGCCGTCCACATCCTCAGCCTGTCGGTGTTCGCGCTGGGCACCTCGGAGTTCATGCTCACCGGGCTGCTCCAACCGATCTCCCGGGACCTGGACGTCACCATCCCGCAGGCCGGTCTGCTGGTGTCGGCCTTCGCGGTCGGCATGGTGGTGGGCGCCCCGGTACTGGCGGCGGCCACCCTCCGCCTCCCCCGCCGTACGACCCTGGTGGCGCTGTTGGCCGTCTTCGGACTGGGCCAGGTGGCCGGCGCCCTCGCCCCCACCTACTCCCTGCTGTTCGCCACCCGGGTCGTCAGCGCCCTGGCCTGCGCGGGCTTCTGGGCGGTCGGTGCCGCCGTGGCCATCTCCCTGGTCCCGACCTCCGCCCGGGCCCGGGCGATGGGGATCATGGTCGGCGGGCTCAGCGTGGCCAACATCGTCGGCGTACCGGCCGGGGCCTACCTCGGACAGCACGCCGGTTGGCGCTCCGCCTTCTGGGCGGTGGCCGTGATGGCGGCGATCGGCGTGGTGGGGGTGCTGCTGTGCGTCCCCCACACCCGTCCGGCCACCGGAGCCGACCGCCCCCGGCTGAAGCGGGAGGTAGGGATCTACACCGACGGCCAGGTGTGGCTGGCCGTGGCCACCATCGCCCTCCAGGCGGCGGCGACCTTCGCCCTGTTCGCGTACCTGGCACCGCTGCTGACCGACGTGTCCGGCCTGGAGGAGGGCTGGATACCCACCGTGCTGGCGCTGTTCGGCGTCGGCGCCCTGGTGGGTACGACGGTCGGCGGGCGGATCGCCGACGGGCGGCTGTTCCCCACCATGCTGCTGGGCACCGGCGCCACCGCCCTCGTACTGGCCCTGCTGGCCCTCCTCGCCCACAGCCCGGTGGCGGCGGTCGGCCTGTCGATGCTGCTCGGGCTCACCGCCTTCACCTGCGCACCCGCGCTCAACGCCCGGATGTTCGAGGTCGCCGGCGCCGCCCCCACCCTGGCCGGCGCCACCGCCACCTCCTCGTTCAACATCGGCAACACGGCCGGCCCCTGGCTGGGCGGCCAGGTGATCGACGCCGGCTGGGGCTACCCGGCGGTGGCCTGGACGGCGGCGGCCGTGGCCGCCCTGGCCACCGGCGTCGTCCTCTGGGCCCGCGCCCTCCACCACCGTGACCGGGGAGGTCCCGGCTCCACCGTGGTCGCCGGCGTCTCCCCCCAACGCGAACCCACCCCCACCCCGGGGCGCGGAAAGGTGTCCGACCACCCGGGCTAGCGGCCGGTCACGGTTCCCCACGCTGGCCCGCACGAAGCCGGCCGGGGCCCGGCCCCGGGTACGGAGCCGAGGTCCGGCAACGGTCACCGAACGCGGACCAGCGGACTGGTCACGGTCACCCTGGTAGGGCGAACCCGCCAGCTCAGGCCACCCCCTCGGGGCAAGCACTCCGCCACCCCCTCGGGCTCAGCGGACCGGTCACGGTCAGCCCATCACAGGGGCACCCCTGGGGGAGCGCCCACACCTCCCGGGCCAACACCCTCAGGGTGGACCAGGCACACGCGTGGGGCCTGATCGATCGAGTAAAGCTCGAAGAACTCCATGAACGTGTACAGGTAGTTGAGGACGACTTCCTCGAAGGCGAACCCCTGGACCTGCGGTGCGAGGCGATCTGGACCAGTTGCTCGTGGCATTACAGTGCCAACCACCACCGCCCGCTCGGCGAGTTCGTCGACCGTATGCAGCGCATGGTCAGCCCGGGCGGTGTGTTCGGCGCGGAGTTCATGATGCCCGTCGAAAGACGCCACCACATGATCGAGCACTACACCTCCCCGGAACGCCTGCACCACCACTTCCTGGGCGACTGGGAAGTCCTGCTCACCCTGCACACCGACAGGTTCACCGAGCGGCCCCACATCGGCCGACTGCAGGACCACACCCACCGCATGGGCCTGCTGATCGCGGCCCGGACGTCCACCTCCACCGACCACTTCCGAGAGAAGGACAGATGAAGCACGAATACGAGGCGAAGTTCCTGGCCGTGGACGTCGCCGGCTTCCAGACCAAGCTGAGGGCCCTCGGTGCCGTCCGGGCGTTCCCCCGCGCTCTCCTCACCCGCAAGATCTTCGAGAACGACTCCTTGGACGGAGGAGCCTGGATCCGGCTGCGTGACGAGGGCACCCGCTCGACGCTCACGCTCAAGCAGGTCACCGACGCCACGACGATCGACGGCACCAAGGAGATCGAGACCGAGGTCACCGACCTGCACGCCATGGCCGACATCCTCCGCCGGGTCGGCCTCACCGAGGTGCGCTACCAGGAGAACTACCGCGAGGAATGGCGCCTGGGCGAGGTCGCCTTCGACTTCGACACCTGGCCCGACCTCCCCACCTTCCTGGAGATCGAGGGGCCCGACGAGGCGTCGGTACGGCAGGCCGCCGGGCTGCTGGACCTTGACTACTCCGAAGCCCGCTTCGGCAGCGTCGACGAGATCTACAAGAGCGAGGCCGGCCGTGACATCCTCGCCGAGCCCACGCTTCTGTTCTCCGACGCCGAGAAGGAGCAGGACGCTTCTCCTTCGACCAGAAACCGTTGATCACGGGGCCGACGAGCGCCGCTGACGTAAGTCGCCCTACGGCACTCGGTGATCCCCGGGATCACCGAGTTCGCCCGAGGAAGACCGCGCGCACCAGCAGCCATCGAAGGCGGCAACGGATGGGGGCGACGTGGCCCAACACCCGTACGCAGCAAACGAGTTACCCCTCGACAGGGCCAACCTCGACCACACCCACCCCGAGGCGGGCGGAGGTGGACCCACGGGCCAGCCCAGGCACCCACCCCGGCAGAGGCGCCACCAGTGGAGGGGAGCCCCGGCAGGCTCCCGACAGGCAGCCCCCCGCCCGCACCCCGACGGGCATGGTGGCCCCGGGCTCCGGTCACGGCGAGCGGGGGTCGCTCAGGGGGTGCCCGCCGGGGACGGGCCCCGCGGGGTACCGGCGGCGCCGGTGGGGGTGCCGGCGCGAGGGGGGCCGCGCCGTTTGGGGCGCCGTAGTCCGGCACCGGTGAGCCGGCGCAGCAGTTCCTTGCTGCCGACCTCCACCGCGCCCAGCCGTACCGCGTCCTCGTACCACTCCGACGGCAGGTCGTAGTGGTCGCGGTCGAAGGCGCGGGGCGGGCAGCCGAGGGTGGCGGCGAACCGGTGGAGTTCCTCGTACGACAGGTCGCTGACCAGGTGCGACCAGAACCGGCCGTGGCCGGGCCAGCGCGGAGGGTCGACGTAGACGGTCATCGGCGGGGGTCAGGTCAGCCGGGCGGCGAGGGAACCCACCCGGGCCACGGCGGTGGAGGTCTCCGGGCAGACCCAGTGCGGGTCCTCGCCGAGTTCCGGCTCCACACCCAGCGGATGCAGGTCGTTGCCCTGGCAGACCGGGCACAGTGGCCAGCGGCCGTAGCGGTCCAGCAGGGCGTCCTGGACGTCCTGGGCGACCAGCCCGGCGACGTACCCCCGGCCCTCCGGCCACTGTTCCGCCCACCAGCGGCGGTGGCTGACGGCCTCTTCGACGAGGGAGACCACGTTGGCCGTGGCGACGTCCCCCACCGTGAGGTCGGCCAGGATCAGGGCCCGGGCGCGGTGTAGTGCCTGCTCCAGTGTCGGTCCGTGCTGTGGTGTGGAGGCTTCCATCCCTCCATTGCACCAGAACCGGGGCCCGAACGTACGGGGTTGACCAGCCTCTCCGGGCCGGTCAGAGGGGTTGACGGACTCCGGGGCTGGAAATACCTTCCTCCTGTGACCCATCCAGTGAAGGAAAGTTTCGCCACTGCCTCCCCACCCGTGGTGCCACAGTCTCCCCCGGCCCCACGGCGTTCCTCCGCCACGCCCTCCGGCCCGCCCGGACCCGCCGCGCTCGCCGCCAAGGTGCGCACCATGGCCCCGTCCATGACCCGCTCCATGCAGCGCGTCGCCGAAACCGTCGCCCAGGACCCGGCCGGCTGCGCCCGGCTGACCGTCACCGGGCTCGCCGAACGCACCGGCACCAGCGAGGCCACCGTGGTCCGCACCTCCCGGATGCTGGGCTACCCGGGCTACCGGGACCTGCGCCTGGCCCTCGCCGGCCTCGCCGCCCAGCAGGAGTCCGGTGCCGCCCCCGCCGTCACCGCCGACATCGCCGTCGACGACCCCATCGCGGAAGTGGTCACCAAGCTCGCCCACGACGAGCAGCAGTCCCTGGCCGACACCGCCGCCGGGCTGGACACCAGCCAGCTGGAGGCGACCGTCGCCGCCATGGCCACCGCCCGCCGGGTCGACATCTACGGTGTCGGCGCCTCCGGGCTCGTCGGCCAGGACCTCGCCCAGAAGCTGCTGCGCATAGGCCTGGTGGCGCACTGCCACACCGACCCCCACCTGGCGATCACCACCGCCGTGCAGCTGCGCCCCGGTGACGTCGCCGTGGCGATCACCCACTCCGGCCGCACCGTCGACGTGATCGAACCCCTCCGGGTGGCCTTCGACCACGGCGCGACCACGGTGGCGATATCCGGCCGGCCGGACGGTGAGGTCAGCCAGTACGCCGACCACCTGCTGGCCACCTCCACGGCCCGGGAGAGCGAACTGCGGCCCGCCGCCATGTCCAGCCGTACCGGCCAACTGCTGGTGGTGGACTGCCTGTTCATCGGTGTCGCCCAGCGCACCTACGAGTCGGCGGCGCCCGCGCTGTCCGCCTCCTACGAGGCCCTGGCCCACCGGCACAGCCCACGTCAGCGCTGAGGTCCTGTCCGCCTCGGTGAAACCCCGTCGTTGACCACGAAAGTTGACCACGAAAAGAGCCGCAGCACACATGACCTCCGAATCCGAGTCTTGGCCGTACGGGATCGGAACCACGGGTTCGAGCGACGGACCCGGACCCGAGGATCTGCGCGCGCAGCTGGACAGCCTCACCACCGAGGCGTTCCGCAGCGAACTGGCCGAGATCGACCAGCTGCCCACGGTGGAGATCGCCCGGCTGATGAACGCCGAGGACGCCTCCGTACCGGGAGCCGTGGCCGCCCAACTGCCCACCATCGCGGCGGCCATCGAGGACATCGCGGAACGCATGGCACGCGGTGGACGGCTGATCTACGCCGGCGCCGGCACGGCCGGGCGGATGGGGGTACTCGACGCCAGCGAGTGCCCGCCCACCTTCAACACGGCCCCCGGCCAGGTCCGGGGGCTGATCGCTGGCGGCGCCTCCGCCCTGGTCACCTCCAGTGAGGGCGCCGAGGACAGCCCCGAGCTGGCCGCCGAGGACCTGGACGCCCTCGGCGTGTGCGAACGGGACACCGTGGTGGGCATCTCCGCCTCCGGCCGCACCCCGTACGCGGTGGGCGCCGTGGAGCACGCCGGCCGACGCGGGGCACTGACCGTCGGGCTCTCCTGCAACGAGGGCTCGCCCCTGGCCGCCCGCGCCCGCCACGGCATCGAAGTGGTCGTCGGCCCCGAGCTGCTGACCGGCTCCACCCGGCTGAAGTCCGGCACCGCCCAGAAGCTGGTGCTCAACATGCTGTCGACGATCACCATGATCCGGCTCGGCAAGACCTACGGGAACCTGATGGTCGACGTACGGGCCTCCAACGACAAGCTCCGGGCCCGGTCCCGCCGCATCGTGGCCCTGGCCACCGGGGCCGGCGAGGAGGAGATCGAGCGGGCCCTCGGCGAGACCCGGGGCGAGGTGAAGAACGCCATCCTGTGCGTGCTCGCCGGAGTCGACGGCGACACCTCCGAACAACTGCTGCGGGACGCCGACGGCCACCTGCGGGTCGCCCTGCGCCAGGCGGCCAACCAGCCCAGCAACGGCGCCGCCCGACGCGGCTGAGCCACCCCCTCCCCCACGGCCTCGTACCCCGGCGCTGTCCGGGGTACGAGGCCGTCACGGTCCCACGGGGGGGTACCGCGCGTGGGCCCCTCAGCCGCGCCGCAGCATCAGCAGGGCCAGGTCGTCGTGGACCGGGTCCTCCTCCACCCCCGCGACCAGGTGGTCGGCCAGCGCCCCCAGGTCCCAGCCGCCCGGGGCACGGTGGGCCCCGCACCAGTCGGCCAGCCGCCGTACCAGGTGCTCCACCGACCGCCCGTAGTCCTCGCCCCGGCGCTCCACCAACCCGTCGGTGTACAGCAGCAGGGTCGCCCCCCGGGGAAGGGGATGGCTGACCACCGGGTACGGGCCCCGCCCGAAGGTCCCCAGCGGCAGGCCCCCCGGCCCGTCCAGCTCCCGCACCCGCCCGTCCGGCTCCAGCAGCACCGGCAGGGCGTGACCGGCCCGGGCCAGCCGGAACCACCCGCCGTCCGGCGACAGTTCGGCCACCGCGCAGGTGGCGAACCGCTCCGTCTCCAGCTCGGTGAGCATCTGGTCGCCCTTCACCAGCAGCTCCTCCGGCCCCGGCCCCTGGGCGGCGTACGACTGCATGGCCACCCGCAGGTAGCCCATCACCGCCGCGGCCTGCGCGCTGTGCCCCTGCACGTCCCCGATGACCAGCAGCACCCGCCCGTCCGGCAGCGGCACCACGTCGTACCAGTCACCCCCCACCTCCAACCCCTCGGACCCCGGCAGGTACCGCACCACCAGGTCCACCCCGTCCAGTTCGGGCACCCGCCGGGGCAGCATCATCCGCTGGAGTTCGGTCATCTGACCCCGCCGCTGGTCCAGGGTCCGCGACCGGTCCAACGCCTGGGCCAGCACCCCGGCCACCGACTCGCACAGACCCCGGTCCTCCTCGCCGAAGTCGTGCGGCCGGTCGAAGCCCAGCGCACACACCCCGACGGTGCCCTCCTCGGTCACCAGCGGCAGGAACGCCCAGGCCTGCTCCCAGTCCTGCGGAGGGAAGTCCTCCCCGTACGTCCGCAGGTACTCCTCACGGGTCGCCAGGTAGTGCGGCCGATCCACCAGCACCGCCCGGGCCGAACCGAACCTGCGCCCCGCCCGGTTGATCAGCCGCACATGGATGCGCTGCTCCTCCTCGGTGAAGCCGTGGCTGCCCACGATCTCCACCTGCTCTCCCTCCAACACCAGCACCACCAGGGTGCGGGCACCCAACGCGGGCAGTACGGCGGCGGACGCGGCCTCGATGACCTCCTGGGTGGACAGCGCGCCGGTGACCCCCTGGGTGACCCGAACGACGAAATCCCGCCGCGCCGCCTCCCGCACCTCGCGCCGCCGCTCCTCGGTACGGTCCCGCACGACGCCCGACACCCCCTGCGGGCGGCCCCGGGCGTCATGGAGCACCCGCCCCTCGGCGGCCACCCACCGGACGGTGCCGTCCGGGCGCCGTACCCGGTAGCGGGAACGGAACCTGCCGCTGTCCACACCGTCCGCCAGGTCCCGTTCCACGTCCGATACGTCCTCCGGGTGCAGCGCCCGGAAGAAGCTCTCCACCTGTTCGTCGAACAGGTGCGGCTCCACCCCGAAGAGACGGCAGGTCCGCTCGTCCCAGATCAGCCGGCCGGAGTCGAAGTCCCAGTCGAAGACGCCCAGTTCGGCGTTAGCCATCGCCAACTCCAACCGCGCGCTACGGCTCCTTCCGTCCACCGTCCACAACCCGCCCGCCGGGTCCTCCCCGGCCTCGCCGACGTGAGCGGTCGGGGCACTCTCGGCGTCCCCGGCGCCTGCGGTGTGCGCGGCACCCCCGGCGTCCCCGGCTTCCGCCCGGTCACGCCCACCGGCCCCGTCCAGCCGCCGTGCGCCCAGCGCGCACAGCAACCGCAACTCCTCCCTCAGCCGCCGCCCCGGCTCCTCGGGCGGGTGCTCCACCAGCACCACCCCCACCAGCCGCTCCCCCACCATCAGGGGCAGACAGTGGAAGGCCACCGGCCGGAAGAAACTCGCCACATCCGGGTACGGCACCCGGAAGTACTCCGCCGGCGTGAACATCGCCCGCCGTACCCGGGCACAGCGGGCCACCGGCAGTTCGGCGCCCGTCGAGATCCGACGGAACCGTTCCAGGGCCCCCGGGTCGTACCCCCGACCCGCCGCCAGCCCCAACCAGCGGGAGTCCGTCAGGAGGTAGACCACACCGTTGCGGCCGGGAACACGGGCCAGGCAGGCGTCCAGCAGGACACCGGGAACGCTCGCCGGATCGGCCTCGTCCAGCAGGCCCAGCGCCAGGGTCACCGCGCTCCTCCCGCGGGTCAGCGGGACCCCGGGCTCCCTCTCGGGCGTCGAGCCGTCCGTTGTCCGCACCGTGGTCCACCTTCGCGGAGTGACGCTCCGCCCCTGGCGGGGCGCTTCGCCGGCAAGAATAGGCGTTACGCGGCTTTTCCACCCGTTCGAGAGGGCACCCCTTCCGGCCGGGGACACCCCTCCCCAACCGCCACCCCCATCGCCACCCCCGCCCCTCGGCACCCCCTGCCACGGCCCCCGCCGGCTTCCCGGGCGAGAGGGTCCGGCGGCGGCACCCCGAGGGGGCGGGCCCCCCGACCTCGCACCCTCCGGGTGGGCGGCCCGGCTCGCCACGAGCGGCCGAGGCGGCGGAAAGGTCAGGCCGGGCGGGCCGGGCCGGCAAGCTCGGCGCGGAGCCGCATCGGGATACCCCAGCACGGGGCAGGCCCTCGACCTCGCTCGGCGAACCCCGGGGCGGACCATCACGTTCCGGTCACCTTCGACGATTCCGAAGGGCGTACCAACCCCCTCCGCCGACCAGGAGTGTTCCCCTCACGGCAGGTGCGCCCGAAGACCATGGGCGTTGACATGCTCACGGCGCCACCGGGACGCTGGGCCCCGCCAAGCACTCCTGCGTACCGCGACCGAGCGGTCACGCACCGACCAAGGAGAGCCATGAACCGCAAAGCCCTCGTCGCGGCGGGTGCGGGTCTCGCCCTGCTGACCCCCCTGGCACCGGCCGCCGCATCGGCCGTCCAGGGCCAGGACGCCAAGCCCACCGCCCGAAGCCAGGACGGGCCCAGCGCTCAGGCCATCAGTCGCGCCACGGTCATCAAGCGGGCCAAGACCTGGTTGACCGCCAACAACGGCTCCCAGGTGCCCTACAGCCAGAGCAAGACCTTCCAGGGCTACCGCACCGACTGCTCCGGCTACGCCTCCATGGCGCTGAAGTACGGCAAGCCGGGCACCAACACCGTGGGCCTGGCGACCAGCGACTTCACCTCGAAGATCAAGATGGCCAACCTGAAGAAGGGTGACCTGGTCATCGACGCCAAGGGCAGCAACACCACCCGTCACGTGGTGATCTTCGAGAAGTGGACCAGCTCGGCGAAGAACAAGTACTGGGCCTACGAGCAGCGTGGCGGTCACGGCACCGACCACCGCAAGCTCACCTACGGCCTCGGCAGTGACGAGTTCGACGCCTACCGCCCCAAGAAGTACTGAGCGGGACCCCGAGAAAACCACCGCACCACTCGACCGAGGGGGCGGCCCGGAACCACTTCCGGGCCGCCCCCTCGGTCCTGCCTCCTCCCGCCACGGGCCGCCCCCGGAGCGATGCCCCCGGCCCGTGTCACGTCCGTGGCACCCGCGCCCGTCTGGTGGCTGTCAGCGGAACGAGCCGAGGAGGACGGAACGACGACCGCACGGCAGACCGGCCGGCCACCGCGTGGGGGTACCACGGCCCGCGCCCGGCGGACGCCCGAGGGGCCACCGACCCAACAGCGCGCGGACGGCCACCCGAAGAAGCCACCCCGGGCACCCCACCGGCACGCGCCGTGCCGTATCAACGCCGAAGGGCGGCACCCCGGTTGAGGGGTGCCGCCCTTCGGGTCACGGCGGACGCCGATCCATCCCGGAGAGGGTGGATCAGAAGCCCATGTCGCCGCCCATGCCACCGGTCGGGTCGCCGGCGCCGGCGGCCTGCTTCTCCGGCTTGTCGGCGATGACGGCCTCGGTGGTGAGGAACAGCGCCGCGATGGAGGCCGCGTTCTGCAGAGCGGAACGGGTCACCTTGGCGGGGTCGATGATGCCCTCGGTGACCATGTCCACGTACTCGCCGGTGGCCGCGTTCAGGCCGTGGCCGACGGTCAGGTTGCGCACCTTCTCCGTCACCACACCGCCTTCCAGGCCGGCGTTGACGGCGATCTGCTTCAGCGGGGCCTCCAGGGCGAGCTTGACGGCCTGCGCGCCGGTCGCCTCGTCACCCTCCAGCTCCAGCTTCTCGAACACCGAGGTGGCCTGCAGCAGGGCCACGCCACCACCGGCGACGATGCCCTCCTCGACGGCGGCCTTGGCGTTGCGCACCGCGTCCTCGATGCGGTGCTTGCGCTCCTTCAGCTCCACCTCGGTGGCGGCACCGGCCTTGATGACGGCCACGCCGCCGGCCAGCTTCGCCAGACGCTCCTGGAGCTTCTCGCGGTCGTAGTCCGAGTCGGAGTTCTCGATCTCGGCGCGGATCTGGTTGACCCGGCCCTGGACCTGCTCGCTGTCGCCGGAGCCGTCGACGATGGTGGTCTCGTCGCGGGTGATGACGACCTTGCGGGCGCGGCCCAGCAGCTCCAGACCGGCGTTCTCCAGCTTGAGGCCGACCTCCTCGGAGATGACCTGGCCACCGGTGAGGATGGCGATGTCACCGAGCATGGCCTTGCGGCGGTCGCCGAAGCCGGGGGCCTTGACGGCCACGGACTTGAAGGTGCCGCGGATCTTGTTGACCACCAGGGTGGACAGGGCCTCGCCCTCGACGTCCTCGGCGATGATCAGCAGCGGCTTGCCCGACTGCATGACCTTCTCCAGCAGCGGAAGGAGGTCCTTCACGTTGCCGATCTTGGAGTTGACGATGAGGATGTAGGGGTCCTCCAGCTCCGCCTCCATCCGCTCCATGTCGGTGGCGAAGTAGGCGGAGATGTAGCCCTTGTCGAAGCGCATACCCTCGGTGAGTTCCAGCTCCAGACCGAAGGTCTGGGACTCCTCGACGGTGATGACGCCTTCCTTGCCGACCTTGTCCATGGCCTCGGCGATCAGCTCGCCGATCTGGGCGTCGCCGGCGGAGATGGAGGCGGTGGAGGCGATCTGCTCCTTGGTCTCGACCTCCTTGGCCTGCTCCAGCAGGGCCTCGGAGACGCGCTCGACGGCGGCCTCGATACCCCGCTTGAGGGCCATCGGGTTGGCGCCCGCGGCGACGTTCCGCAGGCCTTCCTTCACCAGCGCCTGGGCCAGGACGGTCGCGGTGGTGGTGCCGTCACCGGCGACGTCGTCGGTCTTCTTGGCGACCTCCTTGACCAGCTCGGCGCCGATCTTCTCGTAGGAGTCCTCAAGCTCGATCTCCTTGGCGATGGAGACACCGTCGTTGGTGATGGTGGGGGCGCCCCACTTCTTCTCCAACACGACGTTCCGGCCCTTGGGGCCGAGGGTGACCTTGACGGCGTCAGCGAGCTGGTTCATACCGCGCTCAAGGCCGCGCCGTGCCTCCTCGTCGAACGCGATGATCTTGGCCATGTGAAGGGTCCTCCCTGGAGGGTCCCTCCCATACCGACGGCCCGGCCCGGACGGCGCCCACACTCGGGCACCCCCTGCGAGGACCACGGGGGAGGTTGGGTTCGATACGGACCGCGCTGGCGCCCGCGACGGACGGCCCACAACCCGGGCGGTTCCTTGCTCCCACCCGGTTCGCCGGCCTCACCGACCCGGTCCTTCTTTGTCACTCTCACTCGCAGAGTGCTAACGCCAATGATTAGCACTCGCCCCCCGAGAGTGCAAGCGCCTCCCGGTACGCGCACGCGTGAGGACCCGCACCCCGTGGGTGCGGGTCCTCAACTCACGCAGTGTGGCCGACGCTTGGGACATGGGGGCGCGCCAGGTCGCCTCTCAGGTCAGTGACGTCTCAGCCGGTGGCGTTCAGCCGGTCACGCGGACCATGTCCGCCTGCGGCCCCTTCTGCCCCTGCGAGATCTCGAACTCGACTCGCTGACCTTCTTCCAGGGTGCGGTAGCCGTCCATCTGGATCGCGCTGTAGTGGACGAACACGTCCGCACCACCGTCGACCGCGATGAAGCCGTACCCCTTCTCCGCGTTGAACCACTTGACGGTGCCCTGAGCCATGCCTAACTCCCCTATTACTGGCCCTTGCGCGGGTCAGCACTTCGCGGACCCGGGTCAGACCTCACCTCCGGCGTACCGAAAAGGCCCGCCAGAACTGTCGACCGCGGCTGAATGTATCTGGACGGGAGCCCGCTGCAACAGGTCGTCGCGGCGAGCAAATCCAGTCACCCGGCGATAGCGGAAACCCCCAAAGAGCGGATAAGTAGGGCAGATTGGGCCGGACAATTAAGCCTTTCTCGGCAATCCCGGCAAGCAATTCCCTCGGAAGTTCACCGGGAACGCGTAACCCTCTTCCGTCGCAGCGTGGACACTTGACCGCTCCGCGTACGGAAGCCCCCACCCTACCCGCCCTCCGAACATGCGATGAACATGCGACGACCCCCTCCATCACCTGGAATGGAGGGGGTCGTTCCCCAAGTGAAACGATGATCCCGAAGAATGCGATCTCCGCGACAACGGCCGAATCCTTATGCTTGCCGCGTCGCCAAATGGGCAGCCGCCTCTCACCCTTCCGTCCACCGGTGCCGCGAGAGGCCCGAACAGCCGCCCCGCACAGCACCAGCACCGGCCCGCGAGCGCCCGGCGAGGTACCGGAAGGGGCTCAGCAGCCCCCGGCGACCGCCGGAATGATGGAGATCCCGGCCCCGTCCGGCGTGGGGGTCTCCAGGCCGTCGGAGAACCGCACGTCGTCGTCGTTCACATAGACGTTCACAAAGCGGCGCAGCTTTCCCGAATCGTCCAGAACGCGGGCCCCGATACCGGTGTGCCGCCGATCAAGATCGGACAGCACCTCGGACAGGGTCGTCCCCTCGGCCGACACCTCGGCCTGGCCGTCGGTGTAGGTGCGCAGAATGGTCGGAATACGAACGGTGACGCTCATCGAAAAGCTCCCTTGGTCTGTCCTGGGGTGAGTCTGCACCCGGGTTCGGTCCTGTCTGGGCAGCGCGCCCGGGCCGCCGCGTACGCCCTTCCACGAGCGGCCCGGCGCGGTACGAACGGCGGTTCTCGGCGACCGCGGTGGTCAGGAGAGCCCCGCCGCGCGGAAGGCCTCCAGGTCGGGGCGGATCGTGGCGGTCGGGCCGCTGTCGGAGACCGCGTTCAGCGTCTTCAGCCCGTCACCGGTGTTCAGCACCACCGTGGTGAGCGACGGGTCCAGTCGCCCCTCCTCGATCAGCCTGCGGGTCACGCCCACCGTCACACCGCCGGCGGTCTCCGCGAAGATCCCCTCGGTACGGGCCAGCTGCCGGATCGCGTCCACGATCCGCGCGTCGTCCACGTCCTCCACCGCGCCGCCGGTACGGCGGGCGATGTCCAGCACATAGGGGCCGTCCGCCGGGTTGCCGATGGCCAGCGACTTGGCGATGGTGTCCGGCTTCACCGGCCGTACCACCTCGTGGCCGTCCTTGAAGGCCCGCGACACCGGGGAGCAGCCCTCCGCCTGGGCGCCGAAGATCCGGTACGGCCGGTCCTCCACCAGGCCCAGGCGCACCAGCTCCTTCAACCCCTTGTCGATCTTGGTGAGTTGGGAGCCGGAGGCGATCGGCACCACGATCTGGTCCGGCAGCCGCCAGCCCAGCTGCTCGCAGATCTCGTAGGCCAGGGTCTTGGAGCCCTCCCCGTAGTACGGGCGGAGGTTGACGTTCACGAAGCCCCAGCCCTCGCCAAGCGGGTCGCCGATCAGCTCGGAACAGAAGCGGTTGACGTCGTCGTAGTTGCCCTCGATGCCGACCAGGTCACCCCCGTACACCGCCGCCATCACGACCTTGCCCTCCTCCAGGTCGTGCGGGATGAACACACACGACCGGAAGCCGGCACGGGCCGCCGCCGCGCCCACCGCGCCGGCCAGGTTGCCGGTGGAGGAACACGACAGGGTGGTGAAGCCGAAGGCGCGCGCCGCCTCCACCGCGATGGCGACCACGCGGTCCTTGAACGAGTGGGTGGGGTTGCCCGAGTCGTCCTTCACGTGCAGTTCCCCGGTCACCCCCAGTTCGGCGGCCAGCCGGTCGGCCCGTACCAGCGGGGTGAAACCGGGGTTGAGGTTGGGCTTGGCGGCCACGTCCGCCGGGACGGGCAGCAGCGGGGCGTACCGCCAGATGCTGTGGGGGCCGGACTCGATGCGGCGCCGCAGTTCCTCCGGGTCGCCCTCGGGCAGCTCGTAGGCGACCTCCAGTGGGCCGAAGCAGGAGCCGCAGGCGAAGATCGGGCCCAGCGGGAAACGTTCCCCGCACTCACGACAGGACAGCGCGGCGGCGGGCCCCAGGTCGACGGAGGTGGCGGAGGTGGTGGTCTTTTCGGCAGCTTGCACAGCCATGAAGGCGAGGCCCTTTCTCCTCATCTTCCCCGTGACGTATCTCGCCTACGGGCCGGAATTGGCACCTTCCCCACGACCACCTCAGGAGGGACGACCACCGGCGTGCGGCTGGCGGTCCCACCTGTGCGGCCCTGCCGGACCACGTCGCGGGAGGGTTGCCGGGGCTTCAACGGGCCGTTCCCTCTGCCCCTCTGGATGAGCGGTATGGCACCGGCGGGCCGACCGCCGGGCGTTTGTCCCCGACCCCGGAAGCTGGAGGGGTCAGGCATTGCCCAGACTGTAACCGAAGCCGGGGAAGACCGAACAAGACGTCCGAACACCGAGATACGACACGAGACGGACCCCAGACCGGGGCACGGAAGGGGAGCGCACGGTGCTGCCAGAGGTACGACGATGGCTGACCGAACGGTCCTGGTCGGTGACCGACCGGTCGACCGAACAGCTGCTGGCCGCCAAACGGGCGGCCGGCCCCCGGGGCACCGTGTCCGTCGTACTCCCCGCCCTCAACGAGGAGCACACCGTCGGGGACATCGTCACCACCATCCGTCAGCGGCTGATGACCGACACCTGCCCGCTGGTCGACGAACTGGTGGTGATGGACTCCGGCTCCACCGACCACACCGCGAAGGTCGCCGCCGAGGCGGGCGCCCGGGTGGTCGCCCGGGACGAGGTGCTGCCCGGCCTGCCCGCCCACCCCGGCAAGGGCGAGGTGCTGTGGCGGTCGCTGATGGCCACCCGTGGCGAGGTCATCGCCTACGTGGACGCCGACCTGCGCGACTTCTCCCCCGCGTTCGTCACCGGCATCGTCGGGCCACTGCTGACCGACCCCGGGCTCCAACTGGTACGGGCCACCTACGACCGGCCCCTGGAACTGGACGGCGTCCCCCTGACCGAACGCGGAGGACGGGTCACCGAACTCGTCGCCCGCCCCCTGATCAACCTGCACTGGCCCCGGCTCGCCGGCTTCGTCCAGCCGCTCGGAGGGGAGTACGCCGCCCGCCGCGAACTGCTGGAGCGGCTCCCCTTCCCGGTCGGCTACGGCGTGGAACTCGGCCTCCTCATCGACAGCCTCCACCTGGTCGGCTTGGACGCCCTCGCCCAGGTCGACGTCGGTACCCGGCGCCACCGCCACCAGGACGACCAGGCCCTCGGGCGGATGGCCGCCGCCATCTACCAGACCGCGCGCCGACGGCTCACCGACGAGCCACGGCACCTGCCCCACACCGCCCTCGTACAGTTCCGGCGCGCCACCGACGGCACCCCCCTGCCGACCACCCACCAGCTCAACACCGAGGAACGGCCCCCCATGGCCAGCGTCCCGGAGTACGCGGCCCGCCGAGCCGCCTAGGGTGCGCCGCTCGGATCCCCGCGAGGCGCGCGTGCGGCGTCACCGGGCGCACCGCACCTCGCCGCGTTGAGGCGGTGGCGGTCGGAGTCGTCGTGGCGCCGCATCGACTCCGCCTCCGCCCTGCCGTGTCCCAGGGCCCACGACACCAGAAGGCGCTCCCTGATCTCCCGAGATCCAAACGACCCACCCCGACCCGGCCCCCGTGGCGACGGCTCTACGTCGGGGAGGGCCGACGCGGTACGCGGGGCCGGGCGTCGAACGGTCGCGAGACCCTGGGGCGGCCGGGGCACGGTCGGGACATCGGCCACCCCGGGCAGGCCCGACCCTTCGCGGCACCGGCCGGGGCAGGGTCACGGCCACCCCGGGGCCGGGCAGCTACGGCACCTTGGCCGGACGCCGTCCCGGCACGGGGGCCCGTAGACCCGACGGCAGGTCAACGGGGCTCGCGATACCGGCGGTTGGGGCTCCGGGGGTGCCCCGTACCGGCCCGCCCCTCAGGGGCCCGTACCTCCTCCGTACTCCACTTCTTCGGCCGCGCACCGGCCCCGCCCGAGCGCGGCGGCCCATCGGCGAGACCTCGGTCGCACTGATCAGCTGTCTGGTTTGCCGGGAACCTCACCGGGCTAGGCATCCCCCCATGCCCCACCCCACTCACGCCCCGCCCGAGCACGGCTCGCCCCTCCTGGTCGCCTCCAACCGGGGCCCGGTCAGCTACTCCACCGCCGAGGACGGCACTCTCAGTGCCCGGCGCGGAGGGGGCGGACTGGTCTCCGGGCTCAGCGCCATCGACCCCGAGGCCGGCGCGGTCTGGGTGTGCGCCGCCCTCAGCGACGCCGACCGGCTCGCCGCGGCACGCTCCGGCGGGCGGCTCGACCCCGCCGACACCGGCGGGCAGGCGGTACGCATGGTGGACATCGACCCCGAGGTCTTCCGCGACGCCTACGACCAGATCGCCAACTCGGTGCTGTGGTTCGTGCACCACATGCTCTACCAGACCCCCCTGGAACCCGCCTTCGACAGCGACTTCGCCGGACAGTGGGCCTCCTACGAGCGGTACAACCGGGCCTTCGCCGAGACCCTGGCCCAGGAGGCCGCCGAGGGCGCGACGGTACTGGTGCAGGACTACCACCTCACCCTCACCCCCGGGATGCTCCGGGCCCTCCGCCCCGACCTGCGCGTGGGTCACTTCTCCCACACCCCCTGGGCGCCCCCGGACTACTTCCGTATGCTCCCCGCCCGGCAGGCCGAGGCCGTACTGCGCGGTGTCCTGGGCGCCGACCGCGCCGCCTTCCTCACCCCCCGCTGGGCGTCCGCCTTCGTCGACTGCTGCGTCCAACTGCTCGGCGCCCGCGAGGAGGGCCGGCCCGCGCTCCCCACCCTCCACGGCGGCCCCGGGGAGCCGGTGGACACCTCCTCCTGGACCGTGACCCTCGACGGGCACACCACCCGGATCGGCGTCCACGGACTGGGCGCCGACGCCACCTTCCTGCGCGAACGGGCCGCCCGCCCCGACGTGGACGAACGCCGCCAGGCCCTGCGCGAGCAGATCGGCCACACCCCCGAGGGCGCCCCCCGGCACACCGTCGTACGGGTGGACCGCACCGAACTGTCCAAGAACATCGTCCGGGGCCTGCACGCCTACCGCCGGCTGCTGACCGACCGACCCGAGTGGCGCGAACGGGTCGTCCACCTCGCCTTCGCCTACCCCTCCCGCCAGGACCTCGCCCTCTACCGCTCCTACACCGAGGAGGTCTCCCGGGTCGCCGAGGAGATCAACTCCGCCTTCGGTACGGACGGTTGGACGCCGGTGCTCCTGCACGTCCGCGACGACTTCGCCCGCTCCCTGGCCGCCTACCAGCTCGCCGACGTCGCCCTGGTCAACCCCATCCGCGACGGCATGAACCTGGTCGCCAAGGAGGTGCCCGTACTCTCCGAACGGGGCTGTGCCCTGGTCCTCTCCCAGGAGGCCGGCGCCCACGAGGAGTTGGGACGGTACGCCCTGGTGGTCAACCCCTACGACATCACCGGTACGGCCGACGCCCTGCACACCGCCCTCACCATGGACGACGCCGAGCGCCGCGACCGCTGCGCCCACCTCGTCGAGGCGGCCACCGCCCTTCCGCCCACCGAGTGGTTCCTTCAGCAACTCCAGGCCCTGCGGGGGTAGGGAGGAGGACGGTAGGGGACGGGGGCGGCGCCCGGTGGCCGCTGGGTGGGCCGGGCGTGAGAGGCGGTGGTTCGCCGGCGGTGGGCGGGGCGGGTGGCCGCGCGGGGAGATCTCGGGGGTGCCCTCCGGGCTCACCGTGGGTGGAGTCGCGGTGCGGGGCGGGGCGGTTCACGGCGTTCGGACACCTCCAGCCTGTGGATAACTCTCCCGCCAGGCCACGCCCACCCCTGGGGCGCTATGGGCACTTTCAGGCGTTAAGTGGCTGGGCCGTTCACGCCAGTTGGCCGGTTGCCCCCGGGCCCGAGCCCTCTGTTCCACGGCCCCCACCGCCCACCTGTGGATAACTTCGGGGGTTTTTGGTGGGTGGGTGATGATGGGTGGTGCCGCGGTGATCTCCGTTCGTGCACCGTGCGGGCTCGTTGTGACCGGTTGCCTTCGCTTCCTTGGTGAGGGGCCTCTCTTCGCGTGGAGGGGCACCTTTCCGTGGGGGGTGGGGGTGGTGTCGTGGACAGCGGGTGGAGCGGGGGTCGTCTACGCCTGGGGGCCGGTTTGTGCGCACCCTCGGGCGTCTCGGAGGAGGTGGTGGAGGGTGGGCTTGGGGGGAAAGGGGGGCCGGGGAAAATCCCCCACAACCAAACCCAACCCACCCCGTTGCCCAGCCACCAGCCCGACACCAGCCCGCCGCCCCGACTCCCGGCCCCCACCCCCCATCGCACTCCCGCACCCCACCCACACCACGCGGGCCGCCAACGGCGCGCTCTCCCACCCCACCGCACCCCACTGTCGCCCCGCCCCCACACACAAACAGGCCGGGGCTTGGGTGAGGCGCGGTGGCGCCTCACCCAAGCCCCGGCCAGGGTCTTTCACAGAACCGACCCCGGGCCACGGCCCGAGAGTCACCCGGACGCAGCCCGGAGGTCAGTTCCTCAGCCCGGCAGCGGGCTGAGGACCCGCCGGACTACTCCACGAAGTAGGTGGGGTTGGGCAGCTTGTAGCCCTTCTTGGCGTGACCGCCGTCGAGGTCGGACTGCTGGTCGCCGAAGTTGCCGACGATGTGGAAGCCCTTGTCCTCCAGGTGCTCACGGGTGCCGGCCTTGTACTCGACGGTGCTGCACTCCCACTTGGCGGGGGTGGCGCAGTGGTCGAGGTAGGACGGCGGGTTGGCCTTGTCCTTGGTGAAGACGTGGCTCTTGTCGAGCTTGGTGTCGAAGCCGACCTTCTCCAGGTTCTTCACGGCCGGCTTGCGCAGGTCCTCGGACAGGCCGGTGAGGAAGAAGATCTCGACGCCGCGCTTCTTGGCGTACTCCACCAGCTCCGGCATACCGAACACGGCGGGCCGGTCGGCCTTGGAGACGTACTCGTTCCAGGTCTCCTCGTCGAAGGTGTAGTTGGTGGAGCGCTCGTAGTCGAAGCTCAGCAGCGAGGTGTCGTCGATGTCGAGCACCAGGGCCGGCTTGCCGTGGCGGTGGTGCTTGCCGTGCTGGGTGGCCTGGCGGATGTCCTTCTTGGCCTCGTGCTGGACGCGCGCCAGGTCCTTGGCGTAGTCGCTGTCCGGGGAGGAGGTCCAGGTGCCGTCGTCGTCCTGCTCGGCACCGTAGTAGTCGTCGATCTCCCCCACCAGCTTGCCGATGTTGTACGGCTCGGTGCTGTGGGTGGGGTTGGCGCCGCCGTCGGCGCTGGCCGCGCCGGAGCCGTACAGCACCGCGCCGGTGAGCACACAGGCGCTGGCCGCGCCGGCGATCTTGAGGGACTTGCGCATGGGTGGGCCTTTCGTGTGGGGAACCGCGCCGGCGGGGTCGAGGCGGTGAGTGACGGTGCCGTCCCTCGCCGTGTCTACGCGGGTCACATGACGTGCCCCTCTCTTCTATCGACGTGCACATGTCCACCACAACCCCCGACGCCGGGCGGAGTTGTCAAGAGAGTGCCAAAGACGGGGCCCCTACCGGTACGACCAGCCCCGACCGCCCGTCCGCCAACTCCCCTCGGAAATCCCGTACGAGGGCCGGAAGCCACCCCGGCACAGCCCTCGCCCCCTCCCCCGCGCGGCGCCGCGCTCCTCAGTCCCCCAACGTTTCGGCGATCCGCTCCAGCAGTTCGGCCACCCCCTCCGGGCCGTCAACCACCAGGTCGGCGCGGTCGTTGAGCGCGGTGACCTCGGGGTTGCCGGCGCTGACCAGGGTGCCCCGCACGGTACCGGCGGCGCGGAGGCCCAGCAGGGCGTCGTAGGCGGGGAGGTCACCGAGGTCGTCGCCGCCGTAGACCACGGCGCGGGCGCCGGTGGAGGTGACGAGGTCGGTGAGGGCCTGGCCCTTGTCGGCGCCGGGTGGGCGCAGTTCCAGGACCAACCGCCCGGGTTCCAGGCGCAGTTGGTGGGCCCGCGCGAGCTGGTGCAGCGGGCCCTCCAAGGCGGTGAAGGCGGCGGTGGGGTGCTGGGCGCGGCGGGTGTGGACGGCGAGGGCGTGGCCCTTGTCCTCGATGTGTACGCCCGGGTCGGTGTCGGACCGCCGCAGCAGGGCGGGGAGTTCATGGCGGAGGGCCTCCACCCCGGGGTGGGGCGGGGGGAGGGTGAGGTGGCCGTGGTGCCAGCGTTCGGCTCCGTAGGCGCCGAGGACGGTGACGCCGCTCAGCTCGGGGTGGTCGGTGAGCCGGGCGTTCTGGGCGGCGGTTTGGGCGGGCCGGCCGGTGATGAGGGCGAGGGTGCCGATCCGGGGGGCGAGGCGGATCAGGGCGTCGACGGCGCGGGGGTGGGCCCGGGCCTGGTCGGGGTCGTCGACGATGGGGGCGAGGGTGCCGTCGAAGTCGAGGGCGATCAGGGCGTGTCGGGGGTCGCTGAGCAGGGCGTCGAGGCCCTGGCGTCCTTCGGCGGTGGTGGGGGCGGGCGGGGCTGGCTGGGGTGACATCTGCGGGCCTCGGGCGTGGTGGGTGGTCAGCGGCTGTCGCGGTGGCGTTGGCGGCGGGCGCGGAGGCGGTGGACGGTGTGGGGCGCGTGGGCGAGGGCCCGGGGGTCGTCCAGGAGGGCGTTGAGGAGTTGGTAGTAGCGGGTCGGGGAGAGGCCGAGCCGTTCCCGGATGGCGCGTTCCCTGGCGCCGGGGTGGGGCCAGTTGTGGCCGGCGAGGTCGAGTACGGCGCGGTCGGTGTCGGTGAGCTGGGGGCGGTCGGGTGGGGGCGCGGCGTGGTGGGTGTCGGGTTCCCGGCTCATGGGGCAAAGGTAGTCGGCGGGTGTGACGTCGGGGGTGTGTTGGGCATTCCTACGGTCTACACCTCGGCTCCCCTCCCCCGGTCGGGAGTACCGGGGCGAACCGAGAGAAGGGAAGGTCGACGTATGGCCGCCGTGGCGAGTCGCACGAGGGACGAGATCGGGTCGCAACCGGAGTGCTGGTTGCGGGCGGCGGAGGAGGCCGCGGGGTTCGGTCCGGCCCTGCCGCGTCCCGGGGAGCGGGTGGCGGTGACCGGGTGCGGTACCTCGTGGTTCGTGGCCCAGTCGTACGCGGCGTTGCGGGAGGCGTCGGGGCAGGGTGTGACGGACGCGTTCGCGGCGTCGGAGTTCCCGTTGTCCCGTGGCTACGACCGGGTGGTGGCGGTGACCCGGTCGGGGACGACGACCGAGGTGTTGGAGTTGTTGGCGGCCTTGGAGGAGCGGGGTGGGAGGGGGGCGCGGGACCGCCTGGTGGTGTTGACGGCGGATCCGGGGTCGCCGGTGGTGGGCGCGGCGGGCCGGGTGGCGGTGTTGGAGTACGCGGACGAGCGGTCGGTGGTGCAGACGCGGTTCGCCACCTCGGCGTTGGTGTTCCTTCGGGCGGGGTTGGAGCGGCACGGGGGGTTGCCGTCGGGGGTGGGGTCGGTGGCGGAGGCGGTGGTGGACGCGGAGTCGGCGGTGTCGGCGGTGTTGCCGTCGGAGGTGGTGGGGGCGGGGCAGTGGACGTTTCTGGGGCGGGGGTGGACGTACGGGCTGGCTCTGGAGGCGGCGTTGAAGTCGCGGGAGGCGGCGGGGGCGTGGACGGAGGCGTATCCGGCGATGGAGTACCGCCATGGTCCGATCGCGGTGGCCGAACCGGGGCGGGTGGTCTGGGTGTTGGGCGAGGCGCCGGCGGGTCTGCGGGACGAGGTGGAGCGGTTGGGGGGCGTGGTGGTGGCCGACAGCGGGCCGGAGGGGTGGGATCCGTTGGCGGATCTGGTGCGGGCGCAGGGTCTGGCGGTGGCGTTGGCGGAGGCCCGGGGGCTGGATGTGGACCGTCCGAGGAACCTGACGCGGAGTGTGGTGCTGGGCTGAGGCGTTCCCGGGCCCGGTCATGCTCCTGACCACGCGGGGTGTGACCGGGGTCGGGGTCCCTCGTACGGGCCCTCGCCGCCTGGTGAGGTGGCGCCCCCGTCGACGTGGCGTCCGCCCGTGGTCCCTCGCGGGTCCCGGGTGGGCGCCCGTTCGCGGTCGGGCGGGGTTCCATGGGCGGTCCGTCGGCGCCCGATCGGGGTGCGGCCGGTATGCGCACGGCGCTCGTACGGGGTTCGCCCGGAACGGGGTGGAGGTGTGTGGGTGGGGCGGAGGATCCCTAAGTGGACTAGACCTGTAGTCGGCTTCGGGTGAGACTGTGCGGGTGAGTTCCTATGTCATCGCCCTGGATGTCGGCGGTACCGGCATGAAGGCCGCCCTGCTGTCCCCGGACTACCGGGTACTGCACGAGGAACGCCGGCCCACCGGACGGGAGGCCGGGCCGGCCGAGGTCGTGGAGCGGGTGCTGTCCTTCGCCGCGGACCTGCGGACGCGGGGCCGGGACCTGTTCGGCGAGGAACCGGCGGCCTGCGGGGTGGGGGTGCCCGGGGTGCTGGACGAGGAGGCGGGAGTGGCCGTCTTCGCCGCCAACCTCGGGTGGCGGGACGTACCCCTGCGCCGCCTGCTTCGGGAGCGGCTGGAGGACCGCGTACCGGTCGCCCTCGCCCACGACGTACGGCTGGGCGGGCTGGCCGAGGGCCGCCTGGGAGCCGGGAAGGACGCGGACCGCTTCTTCTTCGTGTCCCTGGGCACCGGCATCGCCGGCGCCATCGGGGTCGGCGGCCGGGTGGACCCGGGGGCGCACGGCGGCTCGGGCGAGGTGGGGCACGTGGTGGTCCGCCCCGACGGGCCGGAGTGCGGCTGCGGGGGCCGGGGCTGTCTGGAGACCCTGGCCTCGGCCTCGGCCGTCGGCCGCGCCTGGCGGGAGGCCAGTGGCCGCCCGGAGGCGGACGCGGCGGACTGCGCCCGCGCGGTGGCCGCCGGGGACGAGCGGGCCGAGGCGGTGTGGCGTACGGCGGTGGGCGACCTGGCCTCGGGGTTGATGACGGCGGTGACCCTGATCGACCCCGCCGTGCTGATCGTCGGCGGGGGGCTGGCGGAGGCCGGCGACACCTTGCTGGACCCGCTGCGGGAGGCGGTGGCGGAGCGGATCACGTTCCAGACCGCCCCGAGGATCGTGCCGGCCGCCCTCGGGGAGGCGGCGGGCTGTCTGGGCGCCGGAGTACGGGCGTGGGACCTGCTGGACGCACATGTGAGGACGTCATGACCGAGCGGATGGTGCTGGACGGGGCGCGGCTGGTGCTGCCCTCGGGAGTGAGCGTGGGCCGGCTGACGGTGGAGGGCTCCCGTATCGCGGGGGTCGAACCGTCCCCCGCCCCGGAATCCCCACCGGGGCCCGGTGTACGGGACCTGGCCGGCCACTGGGTGGTGCCGGGGTTCGTGGACATGCACGTGCACGGCGGGGGCGGGGCCTCGTTCTCGGCGGGCACCCACCAGGAGGCGCTGGCCGTGGTGGACACCCACCGTCGGCGGGGCACCACCACCATGGTGGCCTCGACGGTCACCGGGGAGCTGGGTGACCTGGCCCGGCAGGCCGGGGTGCTCAGCGAGCTGGCCGAACAGGGCGAGTTGGCGGGCGTGCACTTCGAGGGGCCGTTCATCTCCCAGCACCGTTGCGGGGCGCACGACCCCGAGCTGCTGCGCCCGCCGGAGCCGGCGGCGGTACGGAAGCTGGTGGACTCCGCGCGCGGCTGGGCCCGGATGGTGACCCTGGCCCCGGAGCTGCCGGGCGGCTTGGAGTCGGTGCGACTGCTGGCCGAGCAGGGGGTGGTCGCGGCGGTGGGGCACACCGACGCGGACTACGGGGCGGTGCGCCGCGCGGTGGACGCCGGGGCGACGGTGGCCACCCATCTGTTCAACGCGATGCCGGGGCTGGGGCACCGGGCTCCGGGGCCGGTGGGCGCGCTGCTGGAGGACGAGCGGGTCACCGTGGAGTTGATCAACGACGGGGTGCACGTGCACTCCGCCGCCCTGGGGGTGGCGTTCCGGGCGGCGGGCCCGGGGCGGGTGGCCTTCGTCACCGACGCGATGGGCGCGGCGGGGATGGGCGACGGCCGCTATCCGCTGGGTCCGATGGAGGTGGACGTACGGGACGGGGTGGCCCGGCTGGTGGAGGGCGGTTCCATCGCAGGGTCCACGTTGACCCTGGACCGGTGCTTCCGTCGGGCGGTGACGGTGGACGGGCTGGCGGTACCGGACGTGGTGCGGGCGCTGTGCGCCAACCCGGCCCGGCTGCTGGGGGTGGCGGACCGGGTGGGTTCGCTGGAGGTGGGCAAGGACGCCGACCTGGTGGTGCTGGACGCGGAGTTCGAGGTGGTCGGGGTGCTGCGGCGGGGAGCCTGGGTGGTGGCGCCTCCGGGGCGGTAGGTGGCTGCGCGGGCTGACGGCCGTACTGGGATGATCGCTGCCCCGGTGTCCCCGACGGGGGTGCCGGCCCGGGACGGAGGTGGGGTTTGCGATGGACGCCGAGCCGACTGTGCTCACCGTCACCCTCAACGCGGCGCTGGACCTGACGTATCGGGTGCCCCGGCTGGTGGAGCACCGGGAGCACCGGGTGTCTCAGGTCAGTGAGCGGCCGGGTGGCAAGGGCCTGAACGTGGCGCGGGTGCTGGCCGGGCTGGGGTACGGGGTGACCGTCACCGGTCTGGTGGGCGGCGCCAGTGGCGGGGAGGTGCGGCGTCTGCTGGCCGACTCGCCCCAGGCCGGGCGGCTGCGGGACGAGTTGGTGACCGTCGCCGGCCCGACCCGGCGCACCGTGGGGGTGGTGGACGACTCCGGCGACGGGGCCACCCAGTTGAACGAGCCAGGGCCGGGTATCTCGCCCGGCGAGTGGTCGGGGTTTCTGGACCGGTTCGACGCCCTGTTGTCCGGCTCCTCGGCGGTGGCCCTGTGCGGCAGTCTGCCCCCGGGGGTACCGGTGGGGGGCTACGGGCAGTTGGTCCGCCAGGCTCGGGCGGCGGGCGTACCGGTGGTGCTGGACACCAGTGGGGAGCCGCTGCGCCGGGGATTGGCGGCCCGGCCGGACGTGGTGAAGCCGAACGTACGGGAGTTGGCCCAGGTGACGGGTACGGCCGACCCCACGTGGGCCGCGCGGGAGGCGCGCCGTCGGGGCGCGCACCGGGTGGTGGTGTCCCTGGGCGAGGAGGGGCTGCTGGGGGTGTCGGCGGAGGGGAGTTGGCGGGCCCGCCCGTCGCGCCGGTTGTCGGGCAACCCGACGGGGGCGGGGGACGCGGTGGTGGCCGCCCTGGTGTCGGCGTGGGTGGACGGGGTGGAGTGGCCGGGGGCGCTGGCGCGGGCGGTGGCGCTGTCGGCGGCGTCGGTGCGGGCCCCGGTGGCGGGCGAGTTCGACCGGGAGCTGTACGAGGAGTTGCTGCCGGGGGTGGAGGTCACCGAGGAGTCCTCGGGCGCGGAGTGACGCGGTGAACGGGGCCGTGGTGAACGGGAGTTGGGGACGATGGGCGGCATGGGACCGTCAACCGAGCCCCCTTCGGCCGACCCGGAGCTGCTGGTGTGTCCCGGGCTGGCCGACCCGGAGCTGAACGCCCTGTTCGCCGACGCCTGGCCCGAGCACCATCCGACCACCTTCGCCCCGCTGTGGGCCCGCAGCCTGGTGTGGGTGGCCGCCTACCGGGGGGACCGGCTGGTGGGCTTCGTGAACGTGGCGGGGGACGGTGGCGCGCACGCCTTCGTACTGGACACCACCGTCCATCCCTCCGTACGCCGGCGGGGGTTGGGGGTGGCGTTGGTACGGAGGGCGGCCGAGGAGGCGCGGGCGCGCGGGGCGCACTGGCTGCACGTGGACTTCGAGCCCCACCTGGAACCCTTCTACGCCCGCTGTGGTTTCCGCCCCACCTCGGCCGGGCTCCTGCGGCTGTAGGCCACGCACCGCTCCGTCACCCGGCCCCCGGAGGCCCGCCCCTCCTCGTAGCCGGCTCGTGGGGAACGGAACCCCACCAGGCCCGGAGGAGGCCGACTCCCCGCCTGCGGCGGGGAGTCGTCGGGCCGCTCCCGTGCGGCCCGCCAGGACCGGGAACGGAGCTGGCAGGGCTCAGCCGGTCCGCCGTACGAAGAGGCGCGGGTGGGCGTCGAGTTCCTCCGGCTGGTCCTCAGGGGGTGGCTGTCGGCAACGTCACACGGTCCTCGGCGGCACCCCGGGGACGTACCGGCGCGGGTCACGGCGTACGCCGGAGAAGGTCCACGGTTCCTGGAACCGGCCCTCGCCCACGGAGAGCGGCGAGGGGCACGCGCCGGGACGACGCCCCGCGCCCCTGCGGCACCCACACCGCCGACGTGGCGAGGCGCGTCACCGGGACACGCGCGCCCCCGGTGATCCGAACGAGCGCCCCAGGGTGTGTCGTTCGGATCTGGGGAGATCAGGGAGCGCGTTCTGGTGTGGTGGGCCGTGGGGCACAGCACGGCGGGGGAGGAGCCGATGCAGCGCATCGGCGGCAGCGGCCCACGGCGACCTACAGCGACAACGCGGCGAGGTGCGGCACGCTCGGTGACACCGCACGCGAGCCTCGCAGTGATCCGAACGACGCGCCCTAGTCCTCGGACGGCGCCAGCCACACCTTGTCGAGGTTGACCTCGCAGGCGTTGCCCTCCTCACAGGAGAGCTTGATCTCGTTGGGGCCTTCCTTCAGGTCGACCCGCTGGTAGGTGCTGGCCCACCCCTTCTCCCAGTCGCCCTCCTTGGCGCCGGCGAAGTTCTTCATGTTCACCGGCCGGGCGTCCTTCTTGCCGTTGACGGTGAGGGTGAGGTTCATGTCCTTGCCGGGTACGCCGAAGCGGACGTGCAGGTGGAAGACGCCGGCCTTGTCCATCTGCGGGGACCAGGTGGCGGAGGCGCCGGGGTGGTTGAAGTTGGCGACGAAGTTGCCGCCCTTGGCCTCCGCGCCGGGGACGTTGTTGTCCACCTTGGGGCCGCCCTGGAGGCTGAGGGTCGCGGCGTCCTCCTGGGGCAGGGGCTTGTCGTCCGCGTCGGCGCCCTTGTCGTCCTTGGCGTCCTTCTTCTGCTCGTCGTCCTTGTCCTGCTTGTCGGGCGCGCTGGTCTCCGGTCCGGGGTTGACCTTGGCGCTGTTGTCGCCGCCGCTGTTGAAGGCCATGGCGGCGCCGATACCCATCACCACGGCGGCGACCACGGCGATGGCGGCGATCAGCGGTCCGTTGCGCTTCGACGAGCGGCTGGCGGCCTGTTGACGCTGCCGGGCGGCGGCCCTGCCGCCGGGCTGGGTCTCGGGGGCCGCGTAGTAGGCGTTGGGGCTCTGCTGGGAAGGGGAGCCGGACTGTTGGTGGGGTACGCCGCTCTGCTGGTGCTGGCGGTTGCCGTACTGGCGTTGACCGACGGTGTGCACCTGCTGGTAGGAGCGGCGGGCCGGCGAGGCCTGCGGTGTGGAGGCCTCGCCCGTACCACCTTCGCGGCGGTAGAGATGGGCGAACGGGTCGTCCGGTTCGGGGGAACCCGTGCCGTTCTGGTCGGCGGTCATCTTTTCCCTGTCACTCCCTATGGTCCGGTACGCCGCGAGCCTACCTCCTGGACCCGGTTCGCCGGTGGGGCGAGCCGCCGTTCCCGGGACGGGTGACGGCACTCCGCACGGGCGTGGGGTCAACTCCGGTCAGCCGGCCCGCCGTTGCCCCTTGGATCGGGACCGCTTCTCGATGTACATCCGCTGGTCAGCGGACTGGAGGACCTCCTCGGCGGTCATGCCGCACTCGGCCCAGCCGATGCCGAAACTCGCCCCGACCCGTACGGCGCGGCCGTCCACCCGGATCGGCGGGATGATCGCGTTCCGCAGACGCACGGCCAGGTCCTGGGCGTCGGCCGTACCCAGGTGGTCGGCCAGCACCACGAACTCGTCGCCGCCCAGGCGGGCCACGGTGTCGTTGTCGCGTACGCAGTCGGCCAGCCGGCGGGCCACCTCGATCAGCACCGCGTCCCCGCAGTGGTGGCCGAACCGGTCGTTGATGGACTTGAAGCCGTCCAGGTCGCAGAAGAGCACCGCGAGCCCCTTCTCCCCGGCGGCGGCCGGGGCGACCGCGTGCACGTGGTGCTGGTCCACCACCGGCTGGGGCCCGGAGTCCTCGAAGACGGCCAACTCGTCGACGGAGTGCGGGCGGTGTGGCCCCCGGGGGTCGTGGGCCCCGACCACCTCGGAGCTGCCGCACAGCCGGGAGCCGAGGCGGGTACGCAGTTCGGCGCTGTTGGGGAGTCCGGTGAGGGAGTCGTGGCTGGCGCGGTGCGCCAACTGGAGTTCGTGGCGCTTGCGTTCCTCGATGTCCTCGACGTGGGTGAGGAGGTAGCGGGGGCCGTCGGCGGTGTCGGCGACGACCGAGTTGCGCAGCGACACCCACACGTAGGAGCCGTCGCGGCGGGCCAGGCGGAGTTCGGAACGGCCGCCCTCGGGCGAGGTGCGCAGCAGGGTTCCTATGTCCTCGGGGTGGACCAGGTCGGAGAAGGAGTACCGGCGCATCGCGGAGGAGGGGCGGCCCAGCAGGCGGCAGAGGGCGTCGTTGACGCGTATGAGACGTCCGTGCTGTTCGCCGCCGAGTTCGGCGACGGCCATGCCGCTGGGGGCGTACTCGAAGGCCTGCCGGAAGCTTTCCTCGCTGGCGCGCAGGGCGGTCTGTTCGCGTTCCAGGCGGACCAACGCGCGTTGCATGTTGGAGCGGAGGCGGGCGTTGCTGATGGCTATGGCGGCCTGCGAGGTGTACATCTGCAGGGCCTCGCGCCCCCAGGCTCCCGGTCGGCGGCCGTTGCGGGGCTTGTCGAGGGCGAGCACGCCCAGAAGTTCGCGGTCCGAGGCGTGCAGGGTGGCGTAGAGCCGGTCCATGGGGTGCCAGTCGTCCGGGTACCGGGGGGCGGGCCCGGGGGCGTACCACTGGGGTATCTCGTCGTCGTCCAGCACCCAGCCCTCGGTGTACGGGATGAAGCGCAGCGAGGCCCAGTGGTCGCCCATGGACAGCCGGCGGTCCCAGGCGGCGCGGGGGGCTATCTGGCCGGCGAGCGTCTTCTCGGCGTCGGCGTTGCCCGCGACGGCGGCCACCACCAGGTCGCCCTCGGGGCGGACCATGTGGACGGTGGCGATCTCGTACCCCAGGCCGGAGACGGCGCCGTCGGCGACGGTCTGCACGGTGTCGGTGAGGGAGCGGGCGGAGTTCAGCCGGGCGACGACCTGGTGGAGCTGGCGCAGCGAGGAGAGACGGACGTACGGCTCGGACTCTGTTTCCACGGCGCCCCTCCCCCAGGGTGTTCAGGCCCGCGCCGGTTGGTCGTGCCGGTGCGAGGCCCTCTATCCACTACCACAGCCACTGAATCACAGCCAGCTGTTCACTCGGTACACAGGGTCAACAATAATTCCCATCTGTGGCTCAAGTCACAAGGGTTCAGCGGCAGTTGATCGTTTGAGTCGAGTTCTGAGCGGATACGGGCGTTTGCCCGCGCGCCTCTCGCCACCCCCGTCCGTGGCAGTCTCGGGTACCCGCCCCACGACGGGAAAACCCCTGCGACCCGGGTCCTAGTACGCGGTTCGGTCTCCAGCCCGATGCTCCCTCCCCACCCCCGCGCCTACCGTCGGCCCCATGTCGCACACCGCGCAACACCGGCCGCCCGCCCGGGCCGCCGGGCCCACCACCGGGGCACCTCCGCCGTCCGGCACCCCCGTACCGCATCCTGAGGGGGTGAGCGAGGACGAGTTCCGGGCCGCGATGGCCCGACTGGCAGCCGGCGTCGTACTGGTCACCGCCCAGGAGGCGTCCGACGAGGACGACGAGCCCCCGCCGACCCCGGGCACCGGCGCGCACCTGTGCCCCGGCGAACCGGCCGGGATGACCGCGACCTCGTTCCTGTCCGTCTCCCTGCGGCCCCCGCTGGTGCTGGTGAGCGTGCGCACCGGCTCCCGCATGGACGAGGTACTGGCCGAACAGCCCCTGTGGGCGGCCTCCCTGCTGGCCGACGACCAGCGCACCGTCGCCGGCCAGTTCGCCATGAAGGGACGGCTCAGCGACCGGTTGCTGTTCCGCCACCTGCCGCACACCCACGGTGCCGCGACCGGGGCGCCGCTGGTGGAGGGGGCGTTGGGGGCGGTGGAGTGCCGTACCGAGGAACGCGTACCAGCCGGCGACCACCACCTGGTGGTCGGGCGGGTCCTGGCCACCCATCCCGCGTCCGGCCGGCGCCGGGAACCCCTGGCCTACTACAACGGCCGCTACCGCACCCTGGGTTGAGCCGCCGCCTCACCAGTCCCGGCCGCTGCGTCCCCGCTTCACGTCCGCCCGGCGCTTCTTCTCCCGCAGCCGGCGCTCGTTCAGCGACCTGGGCACCCGCTTGCGGCGGCGCGGCGCGGGCGGCGGGGCGGTGGCCTCGGCCAGCAGCGCCGCCATCCGTACGGCCGCGGTCTCGCGGTTGCGCCACTGCGAACGGTGCTCGCTGGCCCGTACCACCAGCACTCCGCCCACCAGCCGGCCCTCCAGCCGCTCCAGGGCGCGTTCCCGCCACACCTCGGGCAGCGCCCGGGTGGCCGCCAGGTCGAACCGCAACTCCACCTGGCTGTCACTGGTGTTGACGTGCTGGCCGCCCGGGCCGGAGGAACGCGAGAAACGCCAGCTCAGCTCGGCCTCCGGCAGGGAGACCGAGCCACGGATGACGTAGGGCCCGGACATACGTCCATGGTGCCCGGGACCGGCCCGGCCGTCACCGGGTTTTCGCCTACGGACCCGGCCCGGGGGCGGAACGGGATCGGCGCGTGACCGGTGCGAGGACGGCCTCGGCCGCGACTTGGCAAAGAAAGTAAAGATCGTGGAACCCCGGCCCCCACACTCGGCGTTGGTGACTAGTGACGGGCACCGACGCCCGCGAGCTTCACGAGAGAAGGGCAACCTCCATGGCTGTAAGCCTGTCCAAGGGTGGAAACGTCTCCCTCACCAAGGAGGCGCCGGGTCTCACCGCCGTGTCCGTCGGACTCGGCTGGGACGTGCGGACCACCACGGGCACGGACTTCGACCTCGACGCCAGCGCCATCGCGGTCAACCCCGCCGGCCAGGTCTACTCGGACCAGCACTTCGTCTTCTTCAACAACAAGGCGACCCCGGACCAGTCGATCGTGCACACCGGCGACAACGTCACCGGTGAGGGCGAGGGCGACGACGAGAGCATCAACGTCAACCTGGCGGCTCTGCCCGCCGACGTGGACAAGATCGTCTTCCCGGTCTCCATCTACGAGGCCGAGTCCCGCAGCCAGAACTTCGGCCAGGTGCGGAACGCCTTCATCCGCATCGTCAACCAGGCCGACGGCTCCGAGATCGCCCGGTACGACCTGAGCGAGGACGCCGCCACCGAGACCGCCATGGTCTTCGGCGAGCTGTACCGCAACGGCGAGGAGTGGAAGTTCCGCGCCGTGGGCCAGGGGTACGCCTCCGGCCTGGTCGGCATCGCCCAGGACTTCGGCGTCAGCGTCTGACCGACGCCCACGCCCACGGCACGGGGGCCGGTCCGACAGCGGACCGGCCCCCGTGGCGCGCGCCTACACCCGCGCCCCGTTGTCCCCCGCCCGGGCGGCCGGACGGGTCGAACGCCCCGCCTTGCCACGCGACTTGGGCTTCGGCGGCGGCGCACTCGCCCACCGCTCCAGCAGCAGGGCCAGCGGGGTGGCGGTGAACAGCGAGGAGTAGGTGCCGACCACGATGCCGATGAGCAGCGCCAGGGCGAAGTCGGCCAGCGAGTCCCCGCCGAACACCAGCAGCGCCCCCAGGATGAACATCGCGCCCATGCCGGTGTTGATGGTCCGGGGCACCGTGGTGAGCACGGCCGAGTCGACCGTGCTGGACAGCAGCCGGCCGGAGCGGGCCGCCCACAGTTCCCGCACCCGGTCGAAGACCACCACCGAGTCGTTCACCGAGTAGCCGATGACCGTCAGCAGGGCGGCCACGAACACCCCGTCGATCGGCTTGCCCAGCCAGGCGAAGACGCCCACCAGGATCAGCGCGTCGTGGACCATCGCCGTGATCGTGGAGGTGGCGAAGGTCCAGCGGAAGCGAGCGGCCAGGTAGGCGAGCTGGGCCAGCACGGCGGCCCCCAGCGCGATCAGCGCGCCCTTCCGCAGCTCCTTGCCCAGACTGGGCCCGATCATCTCGTCCCGCCGCTTCTCGGCCTCGCCCCCGACCTCGGCCACGGCCGCACGCACCCGTTCCTCGCCGCCGTCGGACAGCTTGCCGGTACGGACGGTGAACCGGTCCTCGCCGGACTCCTGCACCACCGCCCGGGGGTGGCCGGCGTCGGCGACCGCGTCCCGCACCCGGTCGACGTCCACGGAGCGGGTGACCTCGTACTCCACGACCCGTCCGCCGGTGAACTCCACGCCCAGGTTGAGGCCCCGCAGGCCGATGCCCGCGCCGGCGACCACCAGGGCGAGGGCGGACACCGCGAGCCACTGGCGCCGGTAGCGCATCAGCGGCGGCTGGCGCTCGGTGAGCCAGCGTCGTACCCAGCCGTGGCCGGCCAGACCGCTGAGACGGGGCGTCTGGCGCAGGGGCCAGCGCTGCACCGCGTACTCGGCCAGGACCCGGGTGATCAGCAGGGCGCTGACCATGGACGCCAGCACACCGATGCCCAGGGTGACCGCGAAGCCCCGTACCGGGCCGGAGGCGAAGAGGAACAGCAGGCCGGCCGCGAGCAGGGTGGTGATGTTGGAGTCCGCGATGGCGCTGAGGGCGTTACGGAATCCGGCGGTGAGCGCGGTACGGATACTGCGGGCCCCGCGCTTGCCGGTGGGGGCGAGGTACTCCTCCCTGGCCCGTTCGAAGACCAGGACGTTGGCGTCCACCGCCATGCCGATCGCCAGTACGAAACCGGCCAGTCCCGGCAGGGTCAGGGTGGCGCCCAGGGCGAGCAGGGCGGCGTAGGAGATCAGCCCGTAGCAGGCCAGGGCGAGGGTGGCGAGCAGGCCGAGGATCCGGTAGACGCCGATCATGAACAGCCCGGTGAGGGTGACGCCCAGTACCGCCGCGTAGGCGCTGGCCTCCACCGCCTCCGCGCCGAGGCTGGCGCCGACGGTGCGCTGTTCCACGGTCTCCACGGGTACCGGCAGGGCGCCACCGTTGATCAGCAGGGCCAGTTCGTCGGCCTCTTCCTGGCCGAACGTGCCGGTGATCTGGGTCTTGCCCCCGGCGATGCCCTGGCCGCAGCGCAGGGACTCGTCCACCTGGGGCGAGGAGATCACCTTGTTGTCCAGCACGATCGCCACCCGGCGCTGGGGGTCGCCCACCGGGTGGCAGGCGGCCTTGCCGGTCAGCTCGCGCCAGGTGCGCTCGCCGTCGCCGCGCAGGTCGAGGTTGACCGTCCAGCCCGAGCCGCGTTCCTGGTCTAGCTGGGCCTCGGCCTCCTTGACGGCCGAGCCGCCCATGGCGGCCTTGCCGAGGTTGAGGCGCTGCCCGGACTCGTCCTTCAACGACTTGGCCGGTTTCTGACCCTCGGGTGTCACCGGGTGGAACGTCAACTGGGCGGTGCGGCCCAGCACTTCGCCCGCCTCCTTGGGGTTCTGCACCCCCGGAAGCTCCACGATGATGCCGCGCTCCCCGGAACGGGCGATCTCCGGTTCGGTCACCCCGAGGGCGTCGACCCGTTGCCGGAGGACCTCGATGGTGCGGTCGGTGGCGGCCTGGTCCGCCTTGGCGGTGTCGCTGTCCTGGGTACGCAGGGTGATCTGGGTGCCGCCGCGCAGGTCGAGGCCGAGGCGTGGGGACAGGGTGAGGCTGATCAGGGTGGAGAGGGCGATGACGACCAACGCGACGGCCGCCCGCACCCTGGTGGTTCGGAACATGTTCGGGCTCCAACGGGCAGTGCGCGTCCCGCTCCCGACGTACGCCGACACCGCCGGTCACCGGTACGTGCGCCGGGCGGTCCGCCGTGGAGGCCGTTACGGAGAGGCCACCGTGCGGTCCGCCGTACGGGCTCGGGGCGCGCGAGGGCGCGTACGCACCGGGGCCCGTGGTGGGCGCGCGGAGGTCACGGCCCGGCCGGGAGCCGGCTTCGGCCTCCCGTACCAGTCACCGGGTCCGCCCGTGGCGTACGGCACCGCCGCTCGCCCCGGCCACAGCGCGCGGTGTCCGGCGGGGCGTGGTCACGACGCGTGGGGTGGGAACGCGAGAGAGATGGGTGAGGGGTTCAGACGCCTGCCGTCATCGGTGGAGCCCGGCTCGGGTCGAGGGCCAGCCCGTCGGCCTCGCTCCCGGGCGGGGTGGGGTGCTGGAGCCACCAGTGCCGCGACAGCGGCACCGTCCAGTGCGGCACCGGGGCGTCACTGGCGGCGTGGGTCAGGGGGTGGGGTTCGCCGACCGTGGGCCGGGGAATCCGCTGGAACCCCAGCTGCCCGGGGTCCGGGTCGGGGTGGTCCAGCCGCTGTTCCCACCCGTCCGAGGTGCCGGCCGGGCCGGGCACCTCCGAGTCGGAGTCCCGCACGTCCGGGCGCTCACCCCACGGGCCCCCTGGAGCAGCTGGCCCGTGGTCGCCGGCCGTGACCGGGGCGCCCTGGGCCGAGGTCGGGGCGGCCACCCGGCCGCCGCCCGGTGCGCCGCCGTCCACCCCGAGGGTGACCGGCATCGCCGCCAGTCCGGCCAGCACCAGGGCCACCAGGGCCGGCAGCCACCAGCGCGACGCGCGGAGCGGGGCGCGACCTCGGGCCATGCCGCTCTCCTCCCCGGTCGACCGGACGGTGCTCGTCCCCCGGGCAACGGCCGGCCCGGCCGATACGTTCCGGTGCCCCGGGCACCCCACCGTACGAGGGCGGGGTCGCCCCACGGTACGCCGTCGGGCCGTGCCACCATCGGCGGGTGCTCGACATCGGTTACTCCCTGTCCACCCGCTTCCCCGACCCGCCGACCACGGACTACGGCACCGTGCCGGTACGGGAGCTGCGGCACGACCTGTTCTGCGGGGACGTCTACCTCGCGGACACCGAACGGGACGAGGAACTGGCCACCCGCTGGGGCTGGGTACCGGTGCTGGACTTCGGCTGGGCCCTGTGCGACATCGTCGAGGACCTCGACCGGGACCCCCTGGGCAGCCGGGCGGCCCGCCCCCAGACCGCCGAACTGGACTTCACCGAGTCCACCGACCGCCTCCGCTTCCAGCGCCGGTTCGGCACCGTCGAGGTGCGCGCCGACTGGAACCCCGACGGCCCGCCCCTGCTCGTACGGCACGAGGAGCTGCGACGGGAGGCGCGGGACTTTCTCCAGGACCTGCTGGCCGACCTGGTCGACCTGCACCCCGAGCTGGACCGCAACCCCACGGTCTGGACCCTCCAGTCCCGCTACCCCCGCGTCTGACCCACCCCCACCTCCGGCCCCGCCCGGGGTGCCGCTGTCGAACGCGGCAGCCGGGCGCCGCCACCGGGGCGCCGTAGCCGGAGCCGCCGCGACCGTACGGGGCTCCGCCCGCCCCCACACCGGCCACCCGTGAGCCCCGCTCCCCGGTCGACCGGGGAGCGCCCCACCCTCGGCCCAGCCGCCGCCCGCCGCACCGGGTACGCAACCCCCGCACGGGCGTTGTCCCGCCCACGCGGCCACGTGTCCTCCTCGGGTGGGTGGCTTGGCTCGCCCGTGGGTGGCTGGGGTGGCGGGAAGGCCGGGGGAGCGTGGGCTGACCGACGCGGCTCAGCACGGAGCTGCGTCGGGACATCCCCCCGCGCGCCCCCGCTCCGGCCCCCTCGCCCGTCCTTCCGCTTCCGGCCCCGGCACGACCCGGACGACGGCCCTCCGCGTCAACTCCCCCTCGACATCAGGAAGTTGGCGGCGAGACGCCACTACCTCCGGTCCACGGCGACGGACCGGCGACCGAACGACGACAGCCCGGTGAGGCCGACCCGACCCCGGACCGGCCCGTCGGGAAGGCCAACCGGAAGCGCGGCGACCCCACCGGGACCCGGGTGACCTGGGGCGCGTGTCCCCCGGGCGGAGGGCGGCCCCGTACGGGCGAGGTGAACGTCGCACGAGGTGGACAAAACGGTGTGACACAGGGCACAAGACGGCCGGTGCTCAGCCCCGGGGAACCTGAGATAACGTCAACCAAGTTGATGATTGAGTGTCACGGGGGGATCAACTTGTCCGCGCAGTATGCCCAGTTACCGGTGAACCACGTGCCCGGGAAGCCGAATCCGCTTCCCCGGGTCCCCGCCAAGGGGACCCCGGCCCGACGAGGCCACGACGGCACCCCGCGTCCCACCGGGTCCGCCCCGTCGTCCCCGACGTTCCGCCGCCCCACGAGCGCGGCCGGAAGCCGTCCGGGGCGATGTCGTTGAGGGCCCCGGAGACACAGAGCGGTTCGAGGCACTCGGTGGCGGAGGTCGCCGGCTGGATCTCGGACCGGATTCGGGCCGAACTCGGGCCGGACGGCGGCGAGATCGACCCCGAGACGACCTTCTCCGAGCTGGGACTGGGCTCCCAGGCGGCGGCCACGCTGGTCGCGGAGCTGGGTGACCGGTTGGGACGGCCCGTACCGGTCGCCACCGCCTGGACCTTCCCCACCGTCAACGGGCTGGCCCGCGCGGCGGTCTCGGGTGACTTCGCGGGCCCCGGCCGTCAGATGACGCCCCGGAGCGGAAGCACCGGAGTCGACCCGGCGGAACCCCTCGCCGTGGTGTCCATGGCCGTACGACTGCCGGGCGCCGACTCCCTCGCCGAACTGTGGGACCTGGTGCTCGACGGTACGGAGGCGATCGGCCCCCCACCCGAGGGCCGATTCCCCCCGGGTTCGGGAGGAACGCCCGACGCCGGTTACCTCCGGCAGCCGCTCGACACCTTCGACCACGGCTTCTTCGGCCTCACCCCCCGCGAGTGCGCCGCCCTCGACCCCGTGCAGCGCCTGTTCATGGAGGTGTGCTGGGAGGCGATCGAGTCCTCCACCCTGACTCGTACCGGACTGCGCGGCAGTGCCACCGGCGTCTACGCGGGTAGCATCTGGAACGAGCGCGGCCCCGTCAGCAGGCCCGGACAGCACACCCTGCACACCGCCACCGGCTCCAGCCTCTCCATGGTGGCCAACCGCGTCTCCTACCTCTACGACCTTCGCGGCCCCTCGGTCACCCTGGACTCCGCCTGCTCCTCCTCCCTGGTCGCCGTGCACCTGGCGGCCCAGGCACTACGGGCCGGAGAGATCGACACGGCCCTGGTGGGCGGCGTCAACCTCCTCCAGTCCACGGCCACCATGGCCGACCTGACCGCCTTCGGCGGGCTCTCCCCGGACGGGCGCAGCAAGGCCTTCTCCGCGCTCGCCGACGGCTTCGGTCGGGGTGAGGGCGCCGTGGCGCTGGTCCTCAAGCGGCTCAGCCACGCCGAGCGGGACGGCGACCACGTCTGGTGCCTGCTCCACGGGACCGCCGTCAACAACGACGGGCACACCAACGGCCTCACCGCGCCCAGTCCGGCGGCCCAGCGCGCCGTCATCCAGGAGGCCCACGCGCGGGGCGGCACGGACCCCGCGCGCGTACGGTTCGTGGAGACCCACGGGACCGGTACCGAACTGGGCGACCCCATCGAGGCGACGGCACTGTCCGAGGCCCTCGGCGAGGTGGCCGCACCGGTCCGGCTGGGCACCCTCAAGGCCAACATCGGCCACCTGGAGGGCGCGGCGGGCGTCGCCGGCCTGGTGAAGACCGCCCTGGTGATGCGGCACCGTACGGTTCCGCCCTGCCGCCTCCACGGGGAGACCAACCCGCACCTGGACCTCGCGGCGCTGCGCCTCGACCTCCCCGAGGCACCCGTCGAACTGCCCGCCGGCGAGGGGGTCCTGGGCGGGGTGAGCAGCTTCGGCTGGGGCGGCACCAACGCGCACGTGGTGGTCGCGCCACCGCCCGGTCCCGGGACGGACGCCGTCCCGCCCGCCCCGGAGGCCACCGGGGAACCCCGGGCGGTCGAGGTCACCGAGCGCGGTGCCGGGACCCTCTTCGCGTTCACCCCGTTCGGTGGCCAGTGGGCCGGCATGGGGCGTGAACTGCTGCGCGCCGACCCGGAGTTCCGGGCCGCCGTGGTCGAGTGCGACCGGGGCAGCACCCCGGTGCTGGGCCGGTCGGTCCTCGACCTGATCGCCACCGGGGCCGACCCCGACGCCGACGGGGTGGCCGTCAGCCAGTCCGCCGTCTACGCGGTGCAGGTCGGCCTGGTCCGTAGCCTGGCCGCCCGGGGCGTGCGCCCCGCCGTCGTCGCCGGCCACTCGCTCGGCGAGATCGCCGGAGCCGTCGCCGTGGACGCGCTCACCGCCCGCGAGGGCGGGCGGATCGTCGCCCACTACGCGGGCGCGCAGCAGCGGCTGACGGGTCGGGGCGGCGGGATGGCCGTCGTACCGCTGCCGGCCGAGGAGCTGGCCCGGTATCTGGAGCGGTGGCCGGACCTGGTGGTGGCCGGACGGAGTTCGCGGCACTCCACCAACCTGTCGGGCCCCGCCGGCGACCTGGACGCCCTCGTGGCCGCCGTGGTCGCCGACGGCCACCGGGCGAGCCGCATCAACGTGGACCTAGCCGCGCACGGTCCGGCCATCGACGAGGTACGCGAGGACCTGACGCGGGAGATCGGCGCCGTCGACCAGTACCCGCCGGTGCTGCCGATGGTCTCCGCTCTGGACGGCCGGGTGTTGGGCGCCGGCGACTTCGACGCCGACTACTTCGTCACCGGACTGCGCGAACCGGTCGACTTCGCCGGGGCGCTGGCGCACCCGCTCGTCAGCGGGGTGTCGGCGGTGGTGGAGATCAACGCCCACCCGATCCTGGGCAGTTCGTTGCGCGCCGAGTTCGGCGACCGGGTGCCCGTACTCTCCGCCTGCTCCCGCTCCGGTCACGGACTGGACCACGTCGAGTCCGTGACCGGGGGCGGGGCGGGCCGGGAGTCCGGTCGGCCGGCCACCGGGGAGGCGGCCCCGGAGCGGGCGGCCCTGCTGACCCTCAGCGCCCACGGCCCGGCCGCCCTGGCCCGGCGGTGCCGGGAGGTGGCGGACTGGTGGCCCCGGGAGTCGGGGCCCCTGGAGGTCGCCGCCGCCCTGAACCGGCTGGGGACCCTGGGGCACCGGGTGGGTCTGGTGGCCGCCGACCGTGCGGGCGCGGTGGCGGAGCTGGCCGCGCGCGCGGCCGAGGCGGAGGGACCGAACGGTCCGGGCGGACGTGCTCGCGGGGCGCGGGGGGTGGCGGGGCTCGGTGCCCGGGCCGGCTCGGGGCCCCGCGTGGTGTTCGTCTTCCCCGGGCAGGGCGGCCAGTGGCGCGGTATGGGCCGGGAGTTGTACCGGCACGACCCGGTGTTCGCCCGCCACCTGCGGCGGTGTGACGTGGCGCTGCGGGAGGCGAGCGGCGCCGAGGTGCTGCGCCCGTTGCTGGAGGACGGCGACGACGACACCTTCACCAACGTGGCCACCGCCCAGCCCCTGCTGTTCGCCATGCAGGTGGCGTTGGCCCGCACCCTGGAGCACTACGGCGTCACCCCGCACGCGGTGGTGGGCCACAGCATGGGGGAGGCCGCCGCCGCGCATCTGGCGGGGGCGCTCAGTCTGCGGGACGCCGCCGCGGTGATCGGGCGCCGTTCCCGGCTGATGGACGCGCTCACCGGTACCGGGTTGATGCTGGCGACCGAACTCACCCTGACCGAGGCGGAACAGCTGTGCGCCGACGAGTCGGCGGTGTCGGTCGCGGTGAGCAACTCGGCCCGCTCCACGGTGCTGTCCGGTGCCACCGCCGACATCGAGCGGGTGTCCGCCGCCCTGACCGACCGGGGGGTCTTCAACCGGACGGTACGGGTCCAGGTGGCCTCGCACAGTCCGCAGATGGACCAGATCCTGCCGCCGCTGGTGGAGGCCGTCGCCGACGTCTCCCCCACCGGCTCCCGACTGCCGCTCTACTCCACCGTGTTGGGTCGGGTCGCGGACGGGACCGAGCTGGACGCCGCGTACTGGGCCCGCAACCTCCGCGACCCCGTCCTCTTCGCCGAGGCCACCGGCCGGTTGCTGGACGACGGCTGGGACTGCTTCGTCGAGATCAGCCCGCATCCGGTGCTCAGCCCCTCCGTGGCGGAGACGGCGGGCGACCGGGACGGTGTCTCGGTGGTGCCGGCACTGCGTCGCCAGGAGCCGGAGTGGCCCACCCTGCTGGGAGCCCTGGGGCGGCTGTACGAGGCGGGGGTGCCGGTCGAGGTGGACGCGCTCCACCCCGGGCACGCGCCCGCGCCGCCGCCGCTCCTGACGTACCCCTGGCAGCGGGTGTCCGCTCCCGTCCTCGGCGGCCAGGTGGGCGCCGGCCCTTCCGACCCGGTGGGCGTGCGTACCCAACTGCCCCACGAGCCGGACGTGTCGGTGTACGCGGGCGGTGTGGACGCGGCCACCTGGTCGCTGGGCGACCACGTGGTCGACGGCCGGGTGGTCGTGCCGGCCGCCGCCTTCGCCTCGGTGGCCGCGCGGGTCGCGGCGGACAGCGAGGACGGTACGACAGGGCACTGGTCGGTCCGGGAACTGGCGCTGCCCGCCTCCCTCCAGGTGGACGGGACCGGGACCACCCTCCAGACCACGGTGCGGGAACACCGGGTGGGGGCGGCCCCCGCCACCTGCGACGTCACCTTCCACGGACGGGACGCGGGGGTGTGGACCGAGGTCGCCTCCGCACGGGTGGCGCGGGGCCCGGTGGCACCGGAGCCGGCCCTGGTGGTGCCGGAACTCGCGGAGCCGGCCGGGGAACTCGCCGACCAGCTCTACGAGGTGTGCGCCCGCCGGGGGTTGGCGTTCGGAACCCAGTACCGGCGTGTCCGTCTGCTGTCGGTGACCGGGTCCCACGCGGTGGCCGCGCTGGACTGGGACCCGCGCCACGCCGACCCACGGCTGCCGGTGGACCCCCGGCTGTTGGACGCGGTCTTCCAGACGGCCGCGGCTCCCCTGCTCGTCGGCCCCGGGGCACTGCCGCCGAACCGCACGGTGCTCACCACGGCGGTGCGCGAGGTGGCGCTGACCGGACGGGTCACCGACCCGGTCCGGGTGGCGGCCTCCCTGGTGGCCGACCCCGGTGGCGAGACGTACACCGCCCACGCGGACGTCCTCAGCGGCGACCAGGTGGTGCTGCGGGTGCGCGGGATGGAGGTACGGCACCTGCCGGTGTCGGTGCCCGAGGGCCCGGCCGGCCCGTCCTCGCTACGCGAGGAGTTGGCGCTGCTGCCCGGGCCGGAGCGCTCGGCCCGGGTGGCCGAGGTGGTCCACACGGTGGTCGGGGAGGTCGCCGGGGTGCCGGTCGCCCAGGTGGACCCCACCGAACCGTTCCGCAGCACCGGGCTGAACTCGATCATGGGTCTGGAACTGCGCGGACGCCTGGAGCGGCTCCTCGGCCTCCGGCTGTCCTCCACGGTGGTGTGGAACCACCCCACCGCGAACGCGCTGGCCGCCGAGCTGGACCGGCGCGTCACCGAGGAGATCGGCGACGGCGGCGCCGGGGCGGACACCGCTCCCACCCCGAACCCGGAGCACGGATCCGCCGACCCGGCCGACGGGGCCCCACGGCCACCCGGCGAGGAGGTCGACGCGGAACTGGACCTGCTCCAACGAGAACTCCAGGAACTGGCGACGATGGTGGGGGACCTATGACAGGCCAGGGAGGACAGGCGGAGGCTCTGCGCACCGCGCTGACCACGGTGCGGGGGCTGCGGACCAGGGTGGAGGAGCTGACCCGGGCGCGGCGCGAACCGATCGCCGTCACCGGGATCGGGCTCCGGCTTCCCGGGGGCATCGGCTCCCCGGACGCCCTGCACCAGGCGTTGGCCTCGGGAACGGACACGGTGACCGAACTGGGCACCACGCGCTGGGACCACGACGCGCTGCACGACCCGGACCCCGAGGCGGTGGGCCGGACCCACATGCGGCACGCGGCACTGGTCGAGGACGTGGACCGGTTCGACGCCGCCTTCTTCGGCATCGCGCCGCGCGAGGCCGCCCATGTCGACCCGCAGCAGCGGTTGTTGCTCCAGGTGGCCTGGGAGGCGTTCGAGGACGCGGGCCTGCCGGCCGACCGTCTCGCCGGTTCCGGTACCGGGGTCTACGTCGGCGCCAACTCCACCGACTACCTCCACCTGCAGCTCGCCAGCCCCGAGACGGTGGACCTGTACTCGGTCGTCGGCGGCACCAACTGCATCATCGCCAACCGCCTCAGCTACCAGCTGGACCTGCGGGGACCCAGCATGGCCGTGGACTCGGCCTGCTCCTCCTCCCTGGTCGCCGTGCACCTCGCGGTGCAGGCGCTGCGTGCCGGGGAGGTCGACGCCGCCCTCGCGGGAGGCGTCAACCTGCTGCTCTCCCCCGCCGGTTCGGTCGCCCACTCCAAGGGCCTGCCGCTGTCCGCCGACGGACGGTGCAAGACCTTCGACGCGGCGGCGGACGGCTACGTACGGGGCGAGGGCGTGGTCGCCGTCGTCCTCAAGCGGCTGTCCGACGCGGTCGCCGACGGCGACCGGGTGTACGCGGTCATCCGTGGCACCGCCGTCAACCAGGACGGCCTGACCAACGGTCTGACGGCGCCCAGCGGGCGCGCGCAACGGGAGTGCGTCACCTCGGCCCTGCGCAACGCCCGTGTGGAGCCCTCGCAGATCAGCATGGTGGAGGCACACGGTACGGGGACCAGCCTCGGCGACCCGATCGAGGTCGAGGCCCTGGCCGAGGTGTACGGGTCCGCCACCGGCCCCACCTGCCGGCTGGGTTCGCTCAAGACCAACATGGGCCACCTGGAGGCCGCCGCCGGGCTGGCCGGCATGGTGAAGGCCGTACTGGCGACCCACCACCGGACGGTCTACCCGAGCCTGCACCTCGACACCGTCAACCCCCACCTCCAGGTGGACGGCACCCGGCTGGACTTCGCCCGGGGCCCGGCTCGCCCCTGGGAGGAGGACGACGACCACCGGCTGGCCGCCGTCTCCGCGTTCGGCGCCGGCGGCACCAACGCCCACGCCGTACTGGGGCCGGCCCCCGCGCCGGACACCGAGGCGCCACAGCCGCGCGCCGACGAGCCCTCAGCGGCGGAACGGCCGTGCACGCTACGGCTGTCCGCCACCACCGACGAGGCCCTGGCGCGGCTGGCCGACCGTTACGCGGACCGGCTGGCCGACGCGGACCCCGCGACGGTCCGGGCGGTGGCCGAGGCCACCGACCACCGCAGGACGCTGTTCCCCCGACGGCTGTCCGCCTCCGGCTCCACACCGGCCGAACTGGTCGCGGTGCTGCGCGCCGCGGCCCAGGGCGAACCCGGACCGGCCGGGGCGACCGGAGCGGCCCGGGGCACCGGCAGGGTCGCCTTCGTCTTCCCCGGCCAGGGCCCGCACTGGATCGGCATGGCGACCCGACTCGGCGCGGTCAACCCCGACTTCGCCGCCTCCATGGAAGAGGTGGACCGGGCGATGCGCCCGCACCTGGGCCGGAGCGTGCGGGAACTGATCGAGCACGGCGACGAGGGCCACCTGCCCACCCGCTACGTACAGCCGGCCCTGTTCGCCATCGCCGTCAGCCTGGCCGCGATGTGGCGGGCGGCCGGGGTGGAGCCGGACGGGGTGATCGGCCACAGCATGGGCGAGGTCGCGGCGGCCCACGTCGCCGGGGCGCTGAGCCTCCCGGACGCCGTCCGCGTCATCTGTGAACGCTCCCGGCTGCTCTCCCGCATCGACGGGCAGGGCCGGATGCTGGTGGTGGCGGTGGGGCACGAGCGCGCCCACGAACTGTGCGCCGGATACGACGACATCTGCGTGGCCGTCGTCAACTCCCCCCACTCCACGGTGCTTTCCGGCGGATCGGCGTCCCTGGAGGAGGTCGCCGCCCAACTCGCCGAACGCAACGTGTTCGCCCGGTTCGTCGACGTGGACGTCGCCTCGCACAGCCCCCAGACCGACGCGCTACGGCCCGCGCTGCGCGCCGCGCTCGCCGACCTCCGGCCCCGGACCCCCCGGGTGACCATGGTGTCCACGGTCACCGGCGGCCCGCTGACGGACAGCCCGGACGCCGCGTACTGGTGCGCCAACCTCCGGGAACCGGTGCGCTTCACCGACGGCGTGGCCTCCCTGCTGGCCGAGGGGTACGACACCTTCGTCGAACTCGCCCCGCACCCCACCCTGGTGGACGCCCTGGAGGGGCTCTGCGCCGACACCGGCGCCGCCGCCACCTGGTCACTGCACCGGGACCTGCCGGACGCGGTCGCCCTGGACCGGGCGTTCGGCTTCCTGTTCACCCACCGGAAGCGGGGCCCCTGGCCACACCGCCACGTCCGCCAGGACACCCCCGGCGACGCCCCGGTGCCCATGCTCGCCCTGCCCACCTACCCCTTCGCCCGGAACCGGCACTGGTTCACCGAGGACCAGTGGGCCCTCCCCTGGACCTCGCCGGGGAGCCTCCCGGCCACGGCCACCGGGCCCGCCCGTCGACCGGACGAGGTCACGGCACCAGGCGCCGACGGCCGGGCACCGTCCGAGGAGACGGCACGCGGCGGCGGCCCGACGGCGGCCGAGGTCACCGAGACCGTGGAACGGATCGTCGCCGAGACCCTCGGGCTGACCGTCGACACCCTCGACGTGGACGCCGGCTTCTTCTCGTTGGGCATGGACTCGATGCTGGCCGCCCGCGCCAGGAACAGCCTCGCCCGCGCCCTGGGCCTCGCCCTGTCGATCCGGGCGCTGTTCGACCATCCGACCGCCGCCGAACTGGGGGCGCACCTGACGGAACTCGTGGCCGCCGAACAGCGGGACGAGGACACGGGGGCCGGCCCCCGCCACGACACGGCGCCGAAGGCGCCCTCCGCTCCGGCGCCCGCGACGCCAGCCGTCGCCGCGCCCGCACCCGACGGGACCGGGACCGTCCTCAGCGACGAGGACCTCATCCGGGCACTGGAGTCGGAACTCCAGCGCCCCACATCACTGCACGGGGGACTTGTATGACTCACCACATACCCGAGGAGACCAGAGCCCTGCTCCAGTCGGCTCTGGAGCGGATCAGAACCCTGTCCCAGGAGCGGGACTCCCTGCGGGCCGGGGCCGGGGAGCCGGTCGCGGTCGTCGGCATGGGTGCCCGGATGCCCGGTGGCGCCAACGACCCCGACGCCCTGTGGGAGTTGCTGCGGGAAGGCCGGGACGCGGTGGTCCCCTACCCGGAGGAACGACTGGCCGACGTGCCCGGCGGGTTCCCCGACGGGGTGCCCTCGGGCGGTTTCCTGGACTCGGTGGACACCTTCGACGCGGAGTTCTTCGGCATCTCCCCCCGTGAGGCGGCCTGCCTCGACCCCCAGCAGCGGCTGTTGCTGGAGGTGACCTGGGAGGCGCTGGAGCACGCGGGCACCCGCCCGGGAAGCCTGCGCGGTTCCCGTACCGGGGTGTACGTCGGCGTCACCAACGACGACTACCCGCAGGCCCTGATGCGTCACGTGGCGGCCGAGGAGCTGGAGGCGTACGCGCTGACCGGCGCGGCCTCCACCTTCGCGGCGGGCCGGATCGCCTACTGGCTGGGGACCCACGGGCCCAGCCTCTCGGTGGACACGGCCTGCTCCTCCTCCCTGGTCGCCGTCCACCTGGCGGTCCAGGCCCTCCGCGCCAAGGAGGCCGACCTGGCCCTCGCGGGCGGGGTCAACGTGCTGCTCGCGCCGGAGTGGTACTCGGTGCTGGCCAAGGCCGGGATGCTGGCCGAGGACGCCCACTGCAAGACCTTCGACGCGGCGGCGGACGGCTACGTACGCTCCGAGGGCTGCGGAGTGGTCGTCCTCAAGCGGCTCTCCGACGCCCGCGCCGACGGTGACCGGGTGCTGGCCGTCATCCGTGGCACCGCCGTCAACCAGGACGGCCGCTCCAGCGGCGTCACCGTGCCCAACGCCAAGGCCCAGCGCGAGGTCGTCAGTGCCGCCCTGGCCTCGGCCGGGCTGGACGCCACCGACATCGACTACGTCGAGGCGCACGGGACCGGCACCCCGCTCGGTGACCCCATCGAGGTCCACGCCCTCGCCGACGTGCTGGGCACCCGCGAGCGCGAGGCGCCGCTGCTCGTCGGTTCGGTCAAGACCAACCTGGGGCACCTCGAACCGGCCGCCGGGGTCGCCGGACTGCTCAAGGTCGTCCTGGGGCTCACCCACGAGACCCTGCCGCCCCACCGTGGCCTCACCCGGACCAACCCCGAGATCGACCTGCCGGCCCTCAACGTCGCCGTACCCACCGGGTGTCAGCCCTGGTCGCGGGGTGAGCGGGTCCGCCGCGCGGGCGTCAGCTCCTTCGGTGCCAGCGGGACCAACGCGCACGTGATCGTCGAGGAGGCCCCGGTCGCCGCACCCGCTCCGGGCTCCACCGCCGGCCCGCACCGGCGGGAGCCGGAGACCTGGGTGCTGCCGCTGTCCGCCCGCACCCCCGAGGGGGTGGCCGCACTGGCCCGGAGCTACCTGGACCGGCTCGACGAACCCGCCTCCCCCGGGCGGGAGTCGGCCCCGGTGTCCCCGACTCTTGTCGGTGACCTGGCGTACACCGCCGGCGTCGCCCGCGACCACTTCCCCCACCGTCGGGCCGTGGTCGCCGCGACTCCCTCGGCGATGCGCGAGGAACTGCGCCGGGTCGCCGAGGCGGACGGTCCCCCGGAGGCGGTACCGGCCGGTCGCGCCCGCTCGGTCTGGCTGTTCACCGGGCAGGGGGCGCAGTACCCCGGCATGGGCGCCGAACTCTTCGAGCGCTCCCCCGACTTCCGTACCAGCATGGAGCACTGCGCCAAGCTCCTTGACGACCTGCTCGAACAGCCGTTGCTGGACGTGGTGTTCGACACCGGGCCCAACGCCCGCGAGCGACTGAACGACACCCGGTACACCCAGCCGGCGCTGGTGGCCCTGGAGTGGTCGCTGGCCCAGATGTGGCGGGCGGCCGGCCTCACCCCGCAGGTGGTGGTCGGGCACAGCGTGGGCGAAATCGCGGCGGCGGCCGTCGCCGGGGTGATGGACCTCGCCGACGCCCTGCGGGTCGCCGCCGTACGCGGCCGGCTGATGCACGAACTGACCGAACCGGGCGCCATGGCGGCGGTGTTCGCCCCCGCCGACACCGTGCGCGAGCTGCTCCCCCCGTCCGGGCTGACCACCGTCGCCGCCCTCAACGGGCCACAGCACGTGGTGGTCTCCGGGCCCGGCCCGGAGGTGGACGCGGTACTCGCCGGCGCCGCCGAACGCGGTCTGCGCGGCAAGCGGCTGGAGGCCACCCGCGCCTTCCACTCCCCGCTGATGCGGCCCCTGCTGGACCGCTTCGCACGGGAACTCGACGACATCGTCTTCTCCCCGCCCGCCGTACCCCTGGTCTCCGCCGTGACCGGCGAACTGGTGGGGCGTGACGAGTGGAACGCCCGCTACCTGTGCCAACACGCCCTCCTCCCGGTCGACTTCCACTCCGCCATGACGGCGGCCCTGGACACCGGCGCCCGGCACGTGCTGGAGGTCGGCCCGAAGCCCACCCTGTTGGCGACCGCCTCCCGCTTCGTCCCGGAGGAGCGGCGCACCGGCCTCTGGGCGGCCTCACTGCGCCCGGGCCGGCCGGACACCGAGACCGTGGCGGAGACGGCCGCCGCCGCCTACACCGCCGGGCTCGACCCCGACTGGCGCGGACTGTGGGCCGGCCGGGGCGCCTCCGTCGTCGACGCCCCGACCTATCCGTTCCGGCGCGTACGCCACTGGTACACGGCCAGCGAGACCCCGACCCCGCTCCCCGCCGTCCGGGAGGCCGCCGCCACCCCGGTCACCAGCCCGGTCGCCCCCGAGCGGGTGGAGCGGGGCCCGGCCCTCACCAGGAGCACCGGCCTGCTGGGCACCCGGCTGCCCGTACCCGGCGCGGGCGCCGCCTTCCTGGCGACCCTGGACAGCACCCTCGACCCCGCCCTGGTGGACTGCGTCATCGGCGGGGAACCCATCGTCAACGTCGGCTTCTTCACCGAGGTCGCGCTCCAGGCGGCACGGGTGGCCGGGGGCCGCGAGGACGTGCTGTTGGAGGACGTCACCGTCCTCCAACGCCTCAGCTACGACGAGACCTGTCCGCCCACCGTGACGGTGACCCTCGAACCCCTCGGGGACGGGCAACTCGGCTTCGCCTACCACTCCGAGCCCGGCGACCCGGAACACAGCTGGCCGGTGCACTGCAAGGGCCGCGTCGCCCCCACCGGAACCTCGCGCCCCGTCGCACCCGGCGGGTTCGCCGACCTCGCCCACCACATGGACGGCGACGCCTTCTACCGCCAACTCTGGCGCCGCCGGCTCTACCTGGGCGCCGGCGCCCGGTGGGTGGAGGAGGTCGCCTACGACCGCGACCGGGCCCGCGCCCGGGTCCGCGCCCACAAGCCCGAGGAGACCGGACGGTACGTCCTCACTCCCGGACTGACCGACGCCATGTTCCAGGTGCTGTTCGCGCCGCTGGCCGCCCGGGGCATGGCGGACCAGGCCTTCATGGTGGTCGGCGTCGACGCCCTGCACGTCCACGGCGAGGTGCCCACCGGACCGCTGGAGGTGCGGCTGCGACTGCGCGAGGCCGCGCCGGACTCCCGCACCCTGGTGGCCGACGTCCAGCTCCTGGACGACTCCGGTACCTCGTGGGTGGACGTCACCGGGGTCACCCTCGCCCGGGCCCAGGCCGACAGCCACCGGGAGACGGCCCCCGCCTCCCGTACGGTCACCGCGCCCTGGGCGCCGGTGGCCGACACCCCGGCGCGCCCCGCCACGAGCCGCCTCCCCGAGCCGACCGAACAGGGCGGCGGGCACCAGGACGGGCCGGCACCGGTGGACCCCCTGGCGGTGGTGACCGAGGCCTGCGCCCACTCGCTGCGCGCCGACGCCGCGCGGCTGTCGACCGGGGAACCGGTGCAGAACCTGGGCCTGGACTCGCTGATGGCCCTGGAGATCAAGGAGGCCGTGGCGGCCCGCTGTGGGGTGTCCGTACCCCTCGGGGTGTTCCTGGACGGCGCGTCCATCGCCGAACTCGCCGCCTATGTGAGCGAGCGGCTGCCGAACGCCCCGGTGAGCGCCCCGGTGAACGACGACCGGCCAGTGCCGGACGGCCCACGGGCCACCCCCGGCAGCGAGGTGGCCGAGGCGACCGGGGCGACCGAAGCCGCCACCGAGGAGCCCCCGGCCGTGGTGGCCCGGGCCGGCGAGGTGCTGGAGGAGAGCGTCGTCCACACCCCGGTGGCGCTGGTGCCCGATCCCGCGCGGCGACACGAGCCGTTCGGACTCACCGACCTCCAACAGGCCTACCTCGTGGGCCGGTCCGAGGGGATCGAACTGGGCGGGGTGTCGACCTTCTTCTTCCTGGAGGTGGACCTGAAGGGTCTGGACGTCGACCGGCTGGAGGAGGCCGTCAACGTCGTGGTCTCCCGTCACGACATGCTGCGGGCCGTCATGACCGACGACGGCGCGCAGCGGGTGCTGCCGGAGGTCGACCGCTACCGCCTGGACCGGCTGGACCTCACCGGCCTGTCCGGGGAGGACACCGACCACCGCTCCGCGCGACGGACCCGGGAACTGGCCGACCAGGTCTTCGACCCCACCCGCTGGCCGCTGTTCCGGCTGGCCGTCACCAGGCTGCCGGGGGGCGTCACCCGACTCCACGTGGGCGTGGACGCCCTCATCATGGACGCCTGGAGCACGGCGCTGTTCTTCGCCGAGCTGGCCCGCGCCTACGAGGGACGGCAGGCCCTGCCCGCCCCGCCGCGACTGACCTTCCGGGACTACGTACGGCACCTGCGGGACAAGGAGGCCGAGCCGGGCTACGCCGAGGCCCGCGCCTACTGGACGGACCGCGTCGCCTCCCTGCCGCCGGCACCCGAACTCCCGCTCAGCGACGATCCCGCGGCCATCGGTCGGCCCGAGTTCGCCCATCTGACGGCCACCGTGCCGCCGGAGCGCTGGGCCCGGTTCAAGGAGCACGCCACCACGGCGGGCGTCACCGCCTCGGCGGCGCTGGCCACCGCCTACGCGGAGACCCTGGCCCGCTGGTCGGCCCACCCGCACTTCACGCTCACCCTGCTGTTCTTCAACCGCAGCCCGGTACACCCCGAGGTCTCCTCGGTGTTGGGCAACTTCTCCGCGACCACCCTGCTGGAGGTCGACACCCGGGGCGAGGACGGGTTCGCCGAGCGGGGGCGGCGGCTCCAGCGGCAGCTGTGGAGCGACCTGGAGCACAGCGCCTTCAGCGGCGTACAGGTGCTGCGGGAACTGGCCACCCGGCACGGTTCGGCACGGGCCGGGCGGGCGCCGGTGGTCTTCGCCAGCACGCTGAACTTCTCCTCCGGGGAGGGCCCCGCCTCCAGTGCGCTCACCGACCACCTGGTCGCGCTCACCGGTGAGGGCCACGAGGTGTCCTCCATGATCCGCACCCCGCAGGTGTGGCTCGACCACCAGGTGATCGAGGACGCCCAGGGGCTCCGGCTCAACTGGGACCACGTCGCGCAGTTGCTCCCCGCCGAGATGGTGCGGTCGATGTTCGACAGCTATCTCGCGCTGGTGGAGCAGCTGTGCGAGGAGCCGGACGCCTGGTACGAGCGGCCCGAAGTACGCCTATCCCAGGCCGAGTTGACGCCCCGGCAGGCGGCCAACGACACCGTCGCCCCGGCCCCCGGGGGCCTGCTGCACCACGGTGTGGAGCGGGCCGCCGCCCGGTGGCCGGACGCGGTGGCGCTGACCTGCGGTACGGAGAGCCTCAGCTACCGGGAGCTGGACGCCCGCGCCGAGGCGCTGGCCGACCACGTCGCCGCCGCCACCCGCCCCGGCCGTGACCAGCGGGTCGCGGTCATGCTGCCCAAGGGGGTCGCGCAGGTCGTGGCGACCCTGGCGGTGCTGAAGGCGGGCCGGGCCTACGTACCGGTCGCCGTGGACCTGCCGGCCGAACGGGCCCGCCGTACCGTCGAGTTGTCCACGGCGGTGCTCACCCTCACCGAACCGTCGGTGCGCGAGGCCCACCCGTGGCTGGCGGACCTGCCGGTACTCGACGTTCCCGACGGCACGGACGCCACCCCGGACGGAGCGGCGCCCCCGGAGCGGCCGGCGACCGCCGACCCCTCCGACATCGCCTACGTCATCTTCACCTCGGGTTCGACCGGTGAGCCCAAGGGCGTCGTCATCGAGCACCGGGCCGCGCTGACCACCCTCCAGGACGTGGGCCAGCGGTTCCAGATCACCTCCGACGACCGGGTGTTGGGGCTTTCCGCGCTCAACTTCGACCTCTCCGTCTTCGACGTGTTCGGCGTCCTGGCGGCCGGCGGCACCCTGGTGCTGCCGCGCCCCGACCAGCAGCGCGATCCCGCCGAGTGGGCCGCCCTGGTGCGACGGCACGGGGTGACCGTGTGGAACTCGGTGCCGGCGCTGCTCCAGATGTTCGTGGACCACCTGGAGGGCGTCGACACGACGGTGCCGTCACTGCGGCTGGCCATGCTCAGCGGGGACTGGATCCCGCTGGACCTGCCCGAGCGCGCACGGGGCCGGGCCCCGGCCATGGCCGTGCACTCGTTGGGCGGGGCGACCGAGGCGGCCATCTGGTCCATCACCCACCCGGTCGGCACCCCCGATCCGGCGCTGCCCTCGGTCCCGTACGGAAAGCCCCTGAGCAACCAGGGCTTCCACGTGCTGGACGAGCGGCTGCGGCACCGGCCCACCGGGGTGCCGGGCGACCTGTACATCTCCGGCGACGGGCTGGCCCGTGGCTACCTCGCCGACCCGGAGCGGACCGCCCGGAGCTTCCTGGAGGACACCCCCCACGGTCGGCTGTACCGCACCGGTGACCTGGGCCGGTACCTGCCGGACGGCACCATCGAGTTCCTCGGCAGGCAGGACGGCCAGGTCAAGGTCCAGGGGTACCGGATCGAGCTGGGCGAGATCGAGACCGCGCTGACCCGCTCCCCGGGCGTACGGAACGCGGTGGCCGCCGCGATCGGCGCGGACCGTGGGATGAAGACCCTGGTGGCCGGGGTGGTGCCGGAGACCGACGCCGATCCGGGCGCCCTGGAACCGGAGGCCCTGCTGTCCTCCCTGCGGGACCGGCTGCCGTCGTACATGGTGCCCACCCGCCTGGTCACCCTGGACGCGGTCCCGATCACCGCCAACGGCAAGGTCGACCGTGGGGCGCTGGCCACCCACCCCGCGCTCACCGCCCGGCGCACCGTCTCCGAGCCGCCCCGGGAGGGCGTCGAGCGCCAACTCGCGGCCGTCTGGGCGCAGTTGCTGCCGCAGGCCCCGGAGGACCGGGAGGAGGACTTCTTCGCCCTGGGCGGCAACTCCCTGCTGGGCGTACGGCTGATGTCCCTGGTGCGCTCCACCCTGGACGTGGACCTGCCGCTGTCGACCCTGTTCACCCACTCCACCCTCGCCGCGATGGCCGGCGCGGTGGCCGACGGTCGGACCGGACGCGCCGCCCTGGTGCCGATGGTCCGGGACCGGCAGGGGCCCACGGCCTACTGGATCCACCCCGTCGGCGGCGACGTCGTCTGCTATCGCGGTCTGGCCGGGGAGACGGACGGGCCGGTGACCGGAGTGCAGGTACCCGACGGGCTGCCCTCGGACTTCACCCTCGACCAGCTCGCCGACGACTACGCGGACGCCGTGGCGGCGGACGTGCTCGGGCGCACCGGGGGCGACCGCCCCGAGGCGGCGCCGGAGGTCCGTCTCGCCGGCTGGTCCATGGGCGGGGTGCTCGCGCTGGAGGTCGGGGAGCGGCTGGCCCGGCGGGGCTTCCCCCTCGCCCCGGTGGTCGCGGTCGACCTGATGGAGCACCCCGACGAGCACGGCCCGGTACCCGGGCACGCCGAGCTGCTGACCTGGTTCGCCCGGGACGTGGCCCAGGTCGCCGGAGTGCCCGACCCGCTGGCGGGCGTCGACCTGGCCGAAGTGCCCGACGCCGACGCCGAGTTGGCCGAACGGCTGCGGGCCGGGGCCGTCTTCGGCGCCGGCACCGACGACGCCGCGATCGGCGCCGTGGTGGCCCGCTTCGCCGCCAACGCCCGGGCGTTGGCCGCCCACCGGGCCGGTACCTACACAGTGCCGGCGGTCCTGGTGCAGGCCCGTGACGGTGCCTCCGACACCGTCACGGCGGCGTGGATCGACCACCTCACCCACCCCCTCGCCGTCCACACCCTGGACGGCGACCACTACTCCGTGCTGCGGGAAGACCGGATCGACGCCCTCGCGTCGGTGGTCCGGGAGTCCTGGGGCACGGGTTCCGCTCGCACGGCGACCTGTCGTACGGGCCTCACTGATGAGAACAGCACCGAAGGGAACACAGCATGACCGAGTCGTTCGTCCGGCACGACGTATCCTCCGCCCCCGAGGCCGCGCGCCCCATCATGGAGAACACCCTGAAGGGCTTCGGCTTCCTGCCGGCCCCGGTGGCCTACATGGCGGAGTCTCCCGAACTGCTGGAGAACTTCATGAACGGCAACGCGCTGTTCAACAAGACCACGCTCAGCCAGATGGAGCGTGAGGTCATGATCATGACCATGGCCACCCGGGTGGAGTGCCACTACTGCGTGGCCATGCACTCGGCCATGCTCACCAAGTCCGGCGCCGACCAGGACCTCGTCGAGGCCCTGCGGGAGCGCAAGCCCCTGGAGGACGCCAAGCTGGAGGCCATCCGGGTCTTCACCCAGGCCGCCATGGAGGGCTTCGGCCACGTCGCGCCGGAGGCCATGGAGGCGTTCCTCGCCGCCGGTTACACCCGCCGCAACGCCCTGGAGGTCGTCCTCGGCCTGGGCGTCTACACCATCTCGACCTACGCGAACCGGATGACCGAGGCGCCGCTGGACGAGCCCTTCAAGTCCTTCGCCTGGCACGGCGAGCACTGAGAAGGAACGAAGAGGGGGGAAGAGAACGATGATGCGTGACGCCTTGAGACCTCGGTGGTCGCTGCCGCTCGCCTTCACGTTGTTGGTGCTGGTGTCGTTCACACCGATGCTGCTGTCCTCGGACGGCCAGGCCTCCGCCAGTCCGGCGGGCGCTCAGAACGAGCGCGCCGCCGGGCAGGACCGGGCCGCTCCCAAGCTGACCTCGTTCAACAAGGTCTCGCTCGGGGACGGCACGGTGGAGACCCTGTACGCGGCGGACTCCGCCAAGCACCCGCAGGCCCTCGCCGTGCGGGTGGACGCGGCGGCGATGAAGTCGCTGCCCGGGGAGCCGACGCACGACGGTCAGACCTGCTTCGACACCGACGGCGACGGCATCGACCTGGAGAAGGACTGCGCCAGCGGCCACGAGCGGGTGCTCTGGTTCCCGAAGCTGGACGGTCTGCCGTTCTCCTGGCTGATGTTCAACTGGCAGAAGAACGGCCACGGCCCGGAGCACGTGTTCGACCAGCCGCACTTCGACCTGCACTTCTTCATGCAGGACTTCAGCGCCCGCAACCAGATCCGTACCGGGTCGTGCAACCTCGTCATCAACTGCGACGACGACAAGACGGCGAAGAAGGAAGTGCCGGCACCGTACGCTCCCGAGGGGTGGGGTCTGCCCGGCGCGGCCGGGCGGATGGGCAACCACATCATCGACCCGAACGCGGCACCCGCCAACGGTGGCAAGTTCGACCAGGCCTTCGCCTACGGCACCTGGAACGGTCACATCAGCTTCTGGGAGCCGGTGATCAACCGGGACTGGGTGGTCAAGGAGAAGCCGGCCGAGGACTGCCGCGCGATACCGCAGACCCCCGAGGTCGAGGTGACCGGCTACTACCCGGAGCAGATGTGCACCCGCTACGGCTCGAACGGTGACTTCACCTTCACCTTCGAGAAGTTCGTGAAGCGCACCGCACCGGCGGGGGCCAAGGCTCCCGACTGGACCCCGAACTCCGGCAAGGGGACCGGGAACACCAAGGGGACGGCGGACAAGCAGCACCACTGAGCCTGTCCGAGAGGTCCCACGGTGCCCCGTGCCACGCATCCAGCGTCGGTACGGGGCACCCGGCTTTCCCCGGCGGGGGGAACCGGCACCCCGCGAGGGCCCGCCCAGGTGAGGGCCGTCCACGTGAAGGTCGCTGGCCCCCGGGAAGCTCCCGGGGAGAAGAACCGGCCCCCCGCGAGGGCCGTCCACGTGAGGGCCGTCAGCCCCCGAAGACCCCCGGCGCGGAGAGCCCGGTAACCGAAGGGGGCGCCCACCCGGGATTCAGGAACCGAGCCAGCCCAGGATGCGGTACATCCCGTCCTGTTTTCCCACCTTCTCCAGGGTGTTCTCCATCCGCCCCATCTCCTCCTCCCCCACCACCAACGCCCACTCGTCCCGCAGTTGGTTGAGGATCTCCCCCGACAGCGCGAGCGCGTCCGCACCGCGATCGGTGAGCAGGATGTCGATGCGCCTGCCGTCCACCGGGCTGGGCTTCCGCCGCGCGTACCCCAGCGCCTCCAGGCCCTTCACGGTCTTGTGCGCGGCCTGCTTGGTCACGCCCAGTCGCCGCCCCAGGTCCGTCAAGCTGCCGCCACGGCTGATCATCTGCATGGCGAACCCGTGTGCCGGCTGGAGTTCCGGGTGCCCCTGTTCCGCGAGCCTTCGGTGAAGCTCGTCGATGAGGGTGCGGAAGGCCGCGAGAAGCAGGAAGGGGAGCGCGTTCCCCGGACGTGGCGGCGGCATGAGCGGCCTTACTCCAGGTGGTAGCGGTACGTCTGGGCCGGAGCCAGCAGAATCCGGTCACTCTACCTCAGCGTCAAGTTCTGCCCGAGGCTCTGTCCACAGGCTGGTCACCAGCGACTTCCCGGTTTCCACAGCCCTCCAACGGGCCGACACCAAGGGACCGCCCGTACGGGAACCTGTGTCCCACCTCGAAGCGGAGCGACCAGACCGACCACATGCCGCGCGGTGACGTCAGGAGGCGCGGGCCGGCGACGGCCCTGATGCGCCTCCCCACCGACTCCGGCACGAGGAGCGACAAGAGGAACGACGGGAGCAACGACGAAGAAAGGCGCGGGACTTCCCCCAGTACCCGCTGGCCGACCGGGACGACCCGCACCCCGAACCGGACCGCGACCCGGCGCTCTGGCCCCCCACCTCCGGACCCGTCCCCGATGCCACGACCGTGCTGGTCGCCCCGGACGGAGCGGCGACCAGCACGGTCGTCCCTGGTGGGCATCGGTCGTCGGAGCGTGCGTCAACCGTGGTGGACGCCCAAGGGTCCGGCGACCGCCCAGCCTTGACCGTCCGGGCCCTGGCCCTTCCGGCCGTCGAGGAACCGCAACTCGTCCGCCACCACCGGACCGATCTCGGCGAACGCCTCGGCACCCGCCAGGTCGTCGTGCCGGAACCCGCTCGGCCGTACCCGCAGGTCACCGCCCACGTACGCGCCCCAACCGGCGGCGGTGGACACCGTGCCCGCCGTGGAGCCCTCGTCGGCGGTCTCCTGGCTGGCCTCCACGAAGAGGACGTCGCCCGAGTAGTGACCCGGCCGGTACGTGGAGACCAGCCTCAGGTTGTTCTCGTGGACGGTCGCCATGCCCATGAGGTCCTGTGCGGAAAGCTCACCCAGAGGGCTCCCGTGGTGGCGCAGAAGCTCCAGGACCCCGTGCGCGGTGAGCGCGCCATCCCCCGACTCCGGGCAACCGACGCCCTCGTGATCCAGCAGCGCCAGATAGAGGCCCGCCCCCGCTCCGTGCACCGGCTGTCCGGCGGCATCACACGGGACGGCGTCCTCCGTACTGGCGTAACTGTCCAACATGGCCAGGAGGGACACCGACTGGCCCTGCTCCTCCAGCAGCACGGCCATCGCGTGCGCGATCACACCGCCGAGGGACCAGCCCAGGAGCCGGTAGGGACCCTCGGGCTGTATGCCGCGGAGCTGTTCGACGTAGTCCGCGGCCATCGCCTCGATGCTGTCCGGCAGTTCTCCCTGACCGTTCAGTCCCCGGGCCTGTAGCGCGTACAACGGGACCTCGCCGTCGAGATGCCGCATCAGCCCGGCGTACTTCCAGCCGATGCCCGTCCCGGGGTGCACACAGAACAGCGGCGGGCGTCCTCCGGCCGAGCGCAGCGGTAGAACCGGTTCCAGGGCCAGGCCCTGTTCGCTCTCGCCGATGCGCTCGGCGAGTTCGGCCGGGGTGGGCGCGCCGAACAGGGTGGCCGTGTCCAACTCCCCGCCGAAGAGGTGCTCCACACGGCGGACCAACCGGGTGGCCAGAAGCGAGTGGCCGCCCAGGTCGAAGAAGTTGTCGTCCGCCCCGACCTCCTCCAGCCCGAGCATCTCCGCGAAGAGGGCGCACAGTTGCCGTTCGGTCTCGTTCTGTGGCGCCCTTCCGGTCGTCCGGCCCACGGCGTCCGGGTCGGGCAGCGCGTTCTCGTCGATCTTGCCGTTCGGGGTGCGCGGCAACCGGGACAGCACGGTGACGGCCGAGGGCACGGCGTGGTCGGGCAGTACCCTGCGGAGCCGCTGGAGAAGGGCTCCGGGAAGTCGCGCCACCGCGTCCGCCGACGTCGAATCGTGCACCAGCGGCCGCGCCTCCCCTGAGGTGTCCGTGACCTGGCGTAGGTCGCGGAACCGCCCGCCGTCGTACTCGGAGAGGGGGATCAGCACCGCGTCGAAGGTGCCGGGAGCCGTGGTGGGCACGGCCACCGAGGCGTAGCCCAACGGCTCGACGCTCTCCGCGAGTTGGTCGGGATCCACGGCGAACGGGGCGGCCTCCGGGGCGAGTCGGCCGACAGTCGCTCCGCCGCCGGCGTCCTCCACCGCCCTCCACAGCGCGAGGTCGTCGACCAGTCGAGCGTCGGGAACACCGCGGACCCGCACGGCCACGGGAGCGCCCACCGAACGCAGCAGGGCGACCAGTTCCTCCTGGTTCCGTATGTCGCTGCCCCAGGTAAGCCGGCTGGCTTCGGTGACCGTCCGGGCCCTGGCGGAGTCCTTGTGGAGCACCGCGTCATAGCGGTAGCGGGTCAGTTCGTTGCCCCGGCATCCGGCCCTCAGGCGCAGGTCACAGGCGACTTCCAGGGTGGCGAAGAAGGCCGGGTCGATGGCCAGTTGCTCGTCGAGCAGGGTACGGCGACCGGCCACGAGCCGGACCTGGGAAACGGGGGACGCCGGGGAGACGGTCGCGCACTCGGCCGCCGTGTACCGACACGGGTTGAGCCGGGGATCACGCAGGTCACCGAGGAACAGCGTGCCGCCCGGTGCCAGCAGTTCCAGGGCGCCGGCAAGCACCCTGCGCAGGTAGCCCTCGGAGGGGAAGTACTGCGCCACCGAGTTGAGGACGATGGTGTCGAACTCGCCGGCCCGGAATCCGTGGAAGTCGTGGGCCGGTTGCTGCCGCACCCGTATGTCGGCCCCTTCGAGGGGGGAGCGTTCGAGGTCCCGTTGGATCGCGTGGACCGCGGCCGAGGAGAGGTCCGTGGCCTGGTACACCTCACAGTGCGGGGCGAGAGCGGCCAGGAGCAGCCCGTCACCGGCCCCGATCTCCAGTACCCGGCGCGGCTGGAGTTCCCGCAGCCTGGCCACGGTCGCGTCCCGTGCCTGGAGCAGCTCGGCGTAGGGAACGGGGGTGCCGTCGAAGACGCTCCACCGCTCGGTCGTGTCCGCTGGCGACGACGGGGCGCCGCCGTCCCGCTCGGTACCGGTCTCAACGGGCCGGTCCCGGTCCGCGTGGTCCCCGGTCCGGTCGGACGCGAACACGACGTCGTCGTAGTACGCCCGCCACTCCTCCAGCTTCGCCTCCTCGAACGCCGTCAGGTCGGCTCCCCCAACCGGCTGCCGTGACGAGCCGGAGGCTTCGGGTGAGTCACCGGCCGAGGGGCCCGGCACGACGTACGCGACGAGCCTGGTGCCACCGGAGTCGTCGGCGTGACCGCGCACGGCGACCTCCGCGACCCCGTCCAGGCGCAGCAGTGCCGACTCGGTCTCTCCCGGCTCCAGCCGGAACCCGCGCACCTTGAGCTGGCGGTCCACCCGTCCGACGAACTCCAGCTCGCCGTCCCGGTTCCAGCGGGCGAGGTCGCCGGTGCGATACATCCGCGTCCCGTCGGCAACGAACGGGTCCGCCACGAAGCGGTGCGCGGTCAGCCCGGGCTGTCCCACGTAGCCCCGGGCGACCACAGGGCCCGCGAGGTACACCTCCCCGGCGTGTTCGGGGGCGACCGGACGCAGCGCGTCATCCAGCAGGTGCACCGTGACGTTGGCGAGTGGGCGCCCGATCGGTGCCGCGGCCTGGGACAGGGGCGCCGTCGCGGTGCACATGACAGTGGCTTCCGTGGGTCCGTAGGAATTGACCAGGGTGTGCCGGGCCGACCAGCGGCGCGCGAGTTCCGGCAACAGGACCTCACCGATGACCCGTACGACCGTCGTGGACGGCAACTCGCCCGGTTCGAGTACGGCGAGTGCCGAGGGGGTCAGGGTCATCGCGGTAACCCGCTCCCGCCGCACCAGCTCCTCCAGGGCGCGGCCGGGCATGACGCGTTCCGAGGGCGCGAGTACCAGGGTGGCCCCGCAGGCCAGGGTCTCCAGGACCTCGTACACACCCACGTCGAAGGCCGGGGAAAGCACGTGCGGCACCCGGCTGCCCTCGCCCAGCCCGATCATGGGGGGTGTGGAGGCCAGCACGCCAGCCATCCCGGAGTGCTGCACCAGCACACCCTTGGGGCGGCCGGTGCTGCCCGAGGTGTAGATGACGTAGGCGACGTGGTCCGGCAGCAGCGGCGTGCCACGATCGGCGTCCGTGACCGCCGACTCCGGGTGTGCGGCGACGCGTTCGATGGTTGTCTCCTCGTCGACGACCAGGAGGTCGGCCCGCTCCCGCAGCAGAGGAAGGCTGGCATGGTCGCTGTCGGTGAGTACAAGCCTCGGGCGGGCGTCCTCCAGGATCAGGCGGACGCGGTCCTCCGGGTAGCGCGGGTCCAGGGGTACGAAGGCGGCGCCGGCCTTGAGGACCCCGAGGAACGCGACGACTTCCGCGACGGAACGCGGGAGCAGCACCGCCACGTGGTCCTCGGAGGCCACGCCCCGCGCGATCAGCTCACGTGCCAGCTGGTTGACACGTGCGTCGAGCTGGGCGTAGTCGATCTCGTGGGGCAGGCCGCCGTCGGCCGCGCCCTCCCCCGTCTCGCCCGGCGACCCGGTGCCGACCACACGCAGCGCCACCGCCGACGGGCTACGTAGCGCCTGGGCCTCCAGCAACGTCGGCAGAGTGGCCGGGGCGACACGCTCTCGGCTGCTGCGGCACTCGGCCAGCCGCGCGTGCTCCTGAGCGTCCAGCAGGTCGAGTTGGGCGACGGAGAGGTCCGGGTCGGCGACGAAGGTACGGATCAGTCGCAGCAGTCGGTCCAGCAGCCGTTGGGCACCCGGCTCGTCGAACACGTCCGTGCGGTACATCATGTCCAGTTCGATCCCGGACTGTTCGTTGCCCGGAAAGGCCATCATCCCGAGCGGGTAGTGCCCGGCCGTCATGCCGTTCGCGCTGACGAGGTTGAGGTCCCCGAGGTTCGCGTGGGCCTTCGCGTCGGCTTGGGGGAAGTTCTCGAACACCAGGGAAGTGTCGAAGAGTTCCCCCACCCCGGCGGCGCGCTGGATCTCCGCGAGCCCGACGTGTTGGTGCGGCAGCAGCGCGGCGCGCTCCCTCTGCACGCGCCGCAGCAGTGCGGCGAAGGGCTCGTACGCGGAGAGCGTGACCCGCATCGGCAGTGTGTTGATGAGCAGGCCGATGATGGACTCGACCGCGTCCAGGTCGGGTGAGCGGCCCGAGACGGTGACGCCGAAGAACACGTCCCACCGACCGGTGTGCTCAGCCAGCATCAGCGCCCAGCAGCACTGCAACAGGGTGTTGACCGTGACTCCGTGGGCCGCGACCGCCGCGCTGACGGCCGCGGACTCCTCCAGCGTCAGGTGGTGGACAATGCGTGCCGGCCAGGGCGTGCTGAGGTTCTTGCCCGGGGGCGCCACCAGGGTCGGTTCCACCGCACCGGCCAGGCTGTCGCACCAGGCACGCAACGCGGCGTCCTTGTCCTGCCGTTCCACCCAGCGCAGGTAGTCAGCGTACGGAGTGGGTTCGGGAAGCGAGTCCGGGTCCCAGTACAGCGCGAACAGCTCCGGCAGGAACAGGTGGTTCGACCAGCCGTCCAGCAGGATGTGGTGGGCTACCACTCGCAGTTGGAAGCGGTCCGCCCCCAGCCGCACCAGGGTGAAGCGGATCAGTGGGGGGTCCGCCGGATCGAATCGGGTGGTCCTGCCCTCGGTGTCCAGGCGCGCGAGTTCGGCGCCCTGCTCCTGGGGCGAGAGCCCGGACAGGTCGACTTCCCGGCACTCCAGGTCGCGCCGGGGGTACACCTGCACGGAGCGCCCCGAGGGGAGCACCACGAAGCCGGCGCACAGGTTGGGATGCCGGCGACCGAGTTCGCGTACCGCGTAGGACAGGCTGGCCGAGTCCAGGCTTCCGGTCAGGTTGAGGAAGAGCAACATCACATAGGCGTCCTCGGTGTTCCTCTCGAACTGCCGGTGGAAGAGGAACCCCTCCTGCATCGGGGAGAGCGGCAACACCTCCTTGAACGCCGGGTACCGGGAGGTCAGCCAGGAACGTTCCTCGTCGTTCAGCCGCGTCAGGAGCTGGTCGCCGTACCGCTGGCCGCGACGCTCCGGCACCGCGGGCTCACGCGGCTCGACCGCCTGGCCGCCGCCGCGTTCCGATCCGTCTCCTGGCCCGGGCACAGGGGTCGCCTTCTCGGCCAGCGTGACCGGGGTGGGGTGCTCGAAGACGTCCTCGACCAGGATGGCGAGGCCCGCTCGGTGTGCCCTGCGGATGAGCTTGATGGAGTTGATGCTGTCGCCGCCGAGGGCGAAGAAGTTGTCCTCCGGGCCGACCTCGGCCAACCCGAGCACTCCCGCGAAGACCTGACGCAGGGTGTGGACGCGGCCCTCGTTACGGCCCGTCGTGTCCGGGGCGGCCTCGGTGACCGTGCGTGCCGACCGGTTCGCCCACTCCGCCAGGGTCCGCCGGTCGGTCTTGCCGTTGGCGTCCCCCGGCAGCGCGTCCACGGTCTCGATCACCGTGGGCACCAGGGCTTCGGGCAACTGGCGGCGCAGCTCCGCGCGTAGCTCCCCGGCGTCTGGAGTGGCACCCGCCGCCGCCTCGACGTAGGCCGCCAACCGGCGGTCCCCGTCCTCGTCCGACACGGCGACCACAGCGGCGGCGGCGACCTGCGGCAGACTGGCGAGCCTCGTCTCGATCTCGCCGGGTTCCACACGTATGCCTCGCACCTTGATCTGATGGTCGGCGCGGGTCGCGAAGTGCAGTCGGCCGTCGTGGTCCCAGTGCACGAGGTCGCCCGTACGGTACATGCGCGCGCCGGGGCCGCCGAACGGATCGGCGACGAAGCGCTCGGCCGTGAGGGCGAACCGGTGGGCGTAGCCGCGTGCCAGGCACTCCCCCGCCAGGTACAACTCGCCGTGACGGCCCGGTGGTACGGGACGCAGAGCGGCGTCGAGGACGTGACAGCGCACGTTCGCGATGGGAACACCGATGGGCGGGTCCTCGGGCCGTTCCGGGTCGCACCGCCACGAGGTGACGTTCACGGTCGCCTCGGTGGGCCCGTACATGTTCGTGACCGTCTTCGACGGGTCCCGACGGTGGATCTCCCGCACCAGGTCACCGGGCAGTGGCTCGCCCATGAAGAGGTAGTGCTGGGCACGGTCGGCGACCCACTCGGCCTCGCTGACGCGCCGGTAGACGGAGGGCACGGTGTTGATGAGGCTGCCGGACCAGTCGGGGCGGTCCAGCAGGGAGACCAGGTTCCGTACGAAGTCGACACTGCCACCGCTCAACAGGGGGATCAGAACCTCCTGCACCGACGGGTCGAAACTGAGCGAGGTCGTGCTCAGCACCCGTGAGAACGCCGCCGCGCCGAACTCCTCAACGGCCCAGTGGATGAGGTTGAGGACACTGCGGTGGGTCACGACGACGCCCTTGGGGTGGCCCGTCGATCCCGAGGTGTAGATGTGGTACGCGGCGTTGCCGGGGTCGGTCGGCCCGGCCGGTTCCCACGCCTCGCCGGTCGGAGCCTGGTCGGTGATCTCGTCGAGCAGGATCGGCTCGGGAGCGTCCGGCGGCAGTTTCCCGACCAGGTCGCTCGTGGTCAGCACCGTCTTCGGTCGGGCGTCCGTGAACAGGTACGCGATACGGCCGGCCGGATAGTCGGGGTCGACGGGGAGGTAGGCGGCGCCGGACTTGAGCACCCCGATCACGCCGACCGCGATGGCCGTCGTCCGGGGCAGCAACAGCGCCACCACGTCCTCCGGCCCGACTCCACGCCGAGCGAGCAGCCGCGCGATCCGCTCGGCCCGCGTGTCCAGCTCGGCGTAGCTCAGCTCGCGGTACGCGTCCCGTACGGCGATGTGGGTGGGGTGCTCGGCGACCCGTGCGGCGAAGGCCGCCGGCAGGGTCTTTTCCGGGCCACCGAGCGGGCGGTCGGTGGCGTTCCACTCCGCCAGCTGCCGCAGCTCCTCCTCGTTAGCGAGGTCGAACCGGCCGACGGGCAACCGGGGTTGAGCCGCCAGTCGCCGCAGCAGGTCGACCAGTCGGCGCTGCTGGGCACGGTCCGCCCGTGGACCGGCGAGGTCCAGCGCCCAGCCGTCGGCCGCCAGGTCGTCGACGCGGAGGCACAGGCGGGGAGTCGCACCGTCCCAGGCGTGCTCGACGGTGGCCCGGGCCGCGCCGAAGGGCACCCGGTCCCCGCTGTCGGCCAGCAGCGCGATCGCGCCGTAGTGCCGCGCCGTGCCCCAGGGCTGGTCCTCCTCCGGCACGTAGGTGTGCCGGCGTGCCCGACGCAGGGTCAGCCCGACCCGACGTACCAGCTGGGCGAAGCTCGTACCGGGTGACACCGTGACGCGTACGGGCAGCACGCCGTGCTCGGAGCCGTAGCCGATCAGCAGCTCGGTGTCCCCGCTCAGTCGATGCGCGTACACCGCGAGTGCGGCGAGTACCACCGCCGCCGGGCCGCCTCCGCTCCGGCGGGCCAGCGCGGGGAGCGTCGCGTGGTCGTCCGGCACCGGCAGCCAGCCCCGGTTACGCGGCGGGCCGGGGCGCATGGCGTTGAGGTCCGGTGAGGTGTCGAGGCCCCGGTGGTCGTCCACCCACGGCACGGGGGCGCCGACCAGCTGCTGCCGCCAGAAGTCGCGGTCCTTGGCCGAGGCGTCCTGGTCGGGACGCGCGGTGCCGCCACCGGGTTCGGGACGGAGACCGGCGAGTGCCTGGGAAGTGGTCCGCACGGCGGAACCGTCCGGGGAGGCGGTGAGCTGTCCGTAGAGGTCGCCGGCACGCCGCACCAGCGCGGTCAGGGCTGTGAGACCGTCACCGGCTGGGCGAGCGGGGTGCGCGGTGCCCGTCGACCGCTGTGGGTGGACCTGCTGGTACCAGCCGATCCGGCCGTCGGCGCAACGCAGGAGCACGTGCCGCTGCCCCGTCGATCCGCCCGGGCCACCCGCCAGTTCGCGCGTCACCCAGGTCACCGGGTCGGCGTCCGCGATCTCCCTTTCCTCCACCGTGGGCACGGCGGAGCCGGAGCGTGGGAGTGGCCGCTCGCGCAGGGCGCCGTGTATCGCCCTGCGCAGCGACTCCAGATCCATGGGACCGTTGAACTGGACGTACTGCGCCACGCAGGCGGCCGCCGGCTCGTGACCGGCGCTGTCCGCGCCGGGGGTTCGGCCGGCAGTGGCCGAGGGGTGGTCGTTCACGTGGTCATCACCTGGTGTACGTGCGACGTGAGTGGTCATCGGGTTTCCTCCGTGAATGCCGCCGCCAGGGTGTCCGCGCGCTCGCCCGCCCCCGGTACCGGAGCCTCGGGGTGCAGGTCGACGCGTTCCGCCAGTACGTCGTGCACGGGTAGCCAGGGCTCGTCGAGCAGTCCGTACAGCAGGTCCCTCGTGGCCGTGAGCAGGGTGCTCGCTGTCGTGGGCGTGAACAGCGCCGAGGCGTAGTCGAGGCGCAGTGCCAGACCGTGGTCGTCCTGGAGGTCCCAGGAGAGCGCCAGTTCCGTCGCGTGCGCGGGCGGTGCCGACTCGCCGTCCCACGACCCCGTGCAGCACACCCGTGGCGTGGGCCCGGTCCGCGTGCCGGCGTTGCCGTCGGCCCCGGTCGCGCTGCCGCGCCCGGCCAGGCGTGCGAGGAGCGCGCCCAGGGTCGGTTCGTCCTGGAACTCGGCTTGTGCCAGCCCGCCAGGCGTGGGGACCGCGACCTCGTCCTGGCCTGAGATCCAGGACAGCAGCACCAGCCAGCAGGCCAGCAGGACGGTGGCCGGCCGCTGCCCGTCGTGTCCGGCCGTGACCGTGGTCAGCCGGTCGTACGTGCGCGGCTCCAGGGGTAGCCTCACCAGGCTGTCGATGGCGGCTGGTCGTTCCGGCCTGGGCCGGTCCGTCGGCACCAGCGGTTCCGCGTGGGCAGGCCCCGGCGGGTGCGACGGGCCGTCGAGCAGCCGTGCGAGGGGCCACGAACCGCTGCCCGTGGTGGCGATCTCGTCCAGCAGCCAGGTGTAGGTGGCCGTCATCTCGGCGGCCGTGTCCTCGGTGAACAGGTCGGTGCTGTACTCCAGGCAGGCCGAGATCCCCTCCTCACCCTCCCGGTCTCCGGTGACCAGCGTCAGGTCGAACTTGGCGGTGCCGGCCGGCAGTCCGCCGAAGAGGTTCTCCACCGCGTTCTGGTCGTCGAAGTTGCCGAGCACATGCCCGTCGACCCGCTGCAACGGCGGCAGGTCCTGGTGCACGAACATCACGTCGAACAGGGGCGCACGGCTCGGGTCCCGCTCCGTGACGAGGGCCTTGACCACTCGGTCGAAGGGAATGTTCTGGTTCTCCAGAGCGGTGAGCACCCGTTTCCGCACCTGCGACACGAAGTCGTCCAGCGTCGAATCCCCACCCAGACGGGCGCGCAGCACCACGGTGCTGTTGAAGAAGCCGACGAGGCCCTGGAGTTCGGGTCGGGTACGACCGGTCGTCGGGGTCCCGACAGTCAGGTCACGCTGTCCGCTGTAGCGGGCGAGTAGCAGGTACAGCGCTGCCAGGAGCACGACGAAGACCGAGGTCGACTGCCGCGCGGCCACCTGCCTCAACTCCGCCGCCAGCGCGTCGGGGATGTCGAAGCGCCGCAGGTTGCCGTGGTGACTCTTGCGAGCGGGCCTGGGGTGGTCCGTGGGGAGGTACAGGGGCTCGGCCCCGCTCAACTCCTCCCGCCAGTAGTCCAGTTCGCCGTCGAGCGCGGAGGTGGCGAGCAGGTCCCGCTGCCACTGCGCGTAGTCCCGGAACTGCAGGGGGAGCGGGTCGAGCCTCGGCGGCCGACCGGCACGACGGGCGTCGTAGAGCTCCGGCAGCTCCCGTTCGAAGATCCTCGGAGAGGCACCGTCACTGACCGCGTGGTGCATGGTGACCTGTACGAGGAGTTCCCGTGGAGCCAGCCGCACCACGAGCACCCGCAGCAGGTCGTCCTCGGCCAGGTCGAACCGGTGCTCCGCGGCCCTACGGATCAGCTCACGGGCGGACGCCAGCGGACTGTCGTGGTCGGAGACATCCTCGTACCGGAAGAAGTTCGTCAGCTTCGGGCTGACGCGCAACTCCGGGGCACCGTCCACCTCGACGATGCGCGACCGCAGCACTTCGTGGCGGTCGGCGAGGTCCTCCCACATACCGCGCACCGCGTCGACGTCCAGGTCGGCGCGGATGTGGTTGACGGACGGGAGGTTGTAGAGCGTGGTCTCCTCGTCCAGCTGGTGATGGAACCACATCCGCTCCTGGCCGTAGGACAGTGCCAGCTTCGACTGCGGGAGGACCGGTGGCAGGTCCCCGGTGGTGGAGGAGACGTGGGCGCTGATATGCCGGGCGAAGTCCTCGACCCGGGAGTGGTCGTAGGTGTCGATGAGCTTCGGCCGGAAGTCGTAGCGTCCCTCCACCCGGTCGATGAGCTGCATCCCGATGATCGAGTTCCATCCCAGCTCGAGGTAGTCCTCGGCCGGGTCGATGCGACCCTCGGTGCGCAGCAGTTCCTCCAACGTGTGGCAAAGCCAGGTGGTCACCTCCTCGACGGACTCGCCCCCACCGTCGTTTCGCGGTGCGGCCTCACGGGAGGGCGCGTTGTCCGGCGGGGGGCTGCCCGTGGTGGGCGTCGGCCGCGGGGTTTCCGGTACGGCCGAGGGCGGCGCGTGGCGCGGCGCCCTCGGGGGCTCCTGCCGGGTCGCCGCTCCTTGGGCACTGTCGGTGGGGGTGCTCGGGGCTCCCGCCGGGTGCCGCTCGGCGGGTGCGCCGACGAGTTCGCCGACCGGTTCGCTGACCGGTGCGACGACCCGCTGTGCCGGGCTCTCCGGTGTGAGCCAGCAGGTGGTGCCCCGCACCGGGTGTCCGGGGAGCCGCAGCCGGCGCGGCCGGGCCGGGGGTGGCGACACGGTGTGCCAGTCCAGGTCGACCCCGAGTCCGTACAGGACACAGAGGAGTTCCCGGAATCCACCGGTACGTTCGGAGGCCGCGACGACGACCCGTGTGGTGGACCCGTCGCCGGCCTCCACGTGTCGACGTGCCACCGCCCCGAGCGTGCTGTGCGGGGCGAGTTCCACGAACACCACCGGCCCACCGGAGGCCAACTCGCGTACCGCTCTCTCCGCGTCCGCGAGGTCCGCCCGAGAGGCGTCCGGCTGCGGGGGGCCGGCTTCCACCGCTGCCTTGGAGCCCGGCGGTTGACCGGCCACCAGCCGGGAGACACCCGTGCTGACGACGTTGGCGATCCGTACTCCGCATCGGCGGAGTTCCGCATACGCGGAGTACTGCCGGGACAGCGCCTCGGTGGTGCCCTCCGTGCCCGAGCCAGTCTCCCCGAACGCCGGTATGTCGCCGGCCCACGGGACACTCGGCGGCACGGCGTCCGGCGACAGCAGCAGCACGACCTTCGGGGGCTTGCGTCTGGGAGTCGGCCGCCCCCCGGACGGGGTCTCCCGCAACCAGGTGGTCTGCGCGGCGAGGTGGGTGGCCAACTCGTGGGTGTCCCGGGCCCGTACGGCCACCCGGTGTTCGTAGGTCGTACGCCCGTGGTTGAGCGTGAAGGCCACGTCGGCGAGGTCTTCGACGCTGTCCCGCAGCCCACTTGCCAGGTCGGTGCACAGTTGCTGGAGCGCCGCGTGAGTGCGCGCGGACACCGCGACCAGCTGCGGCACCGACTCCCCCGCCTCCGAGGCGGCCGTCTCACCACCGGGCCGAACCGCCGTGACAGAGGGCGTGGGTTCCGGCGGCCGCTGGAGGACGCAGTGCGCGTTGATGCCTCCCAGGCTGAACGAACTCACCCCGGCCAGCCGGCCGTCCTCCATCCACGGCCGGGCCTCGGTGAGCACCTCCAGGCCGAGTTGGGCCAGGTCGACGCCCCCGGTGGGCTTGCGGTAGTTGACGGTGGGATACAGCTCGCCGTGGTGAACGCTGAGGACGGCCCGGAGCAGCCCGGCCATTCCGGCGGCGGCGTCCAGGTGCCCGATGTTCGCCTTCACCGAGCCGATGGGCAGCGGTTCGGGACGTGGGCCGAAGACGCTGGCCAGACCTTCCAGTTCCACCGCGTCGCCCAGCGGGGTGCCCGAGCCGTGCCCCTCGACGTATCCCGCCAGCGCCGGGTCGAGGCCCGCGGTCCGCCACGCCTTGGCCATCACCCTCGCCTGGGCCCGCGCGCTCGGGGCGCTCATCGTGGCGGTCGCGCGCCCGCTGTGCAGGACCGCGGTGCCGCGTATGACCGCGTGCACGGGAGCGCCGTCGGCACGGGCCCGACGCAGGGTGGTGAGCAGCAGCGCGGCACCGCCCTCGCCGCCGATCGCGCCGTCGGCATCGGCGTCGTAGCTGCGGTACCGGACGTCGCTGGCCGCTGTCTCGGACAGGCCGGCCAGCGCCGACACCGGCATACCACCGGCCTTGACGCTGACCCCGCCGGCCACCGCGTACTCCGCGTCCCCGTTCAGGAGTTCACCACAGGCGTGGTGTACGGCGACCAGCGCGCTGTTGCACCCGGAGTCCACCGCGTAGCACGGTCCGGTGAGCCCCAGCACGTGCGAGATGCGCGCCGGTACGCCGAAGGGCACGTTGCCCAGGGCGCTGAGGGCCCCGGGCTCCCGCTTGACCGCGTCGTAGGTCGACGCCGAGGAGCTGAAGACGACCGCGGTGTCCACGTCACGCAGTCCGGTCGTCGCGTACCCGGCGTCCTCGAACGCCTGGTGCGCGAGGAGCAGCGCGAGCCGCTGCTGTGGGTCCATCACCGCCGCCTCGCGGCGCGAGAGCCCGAACAGCGCGCAGTCGAAGGTGTGGATGTCGTCCAGGTGCCCCATCGGCAGGTAGCCCTCGGACAGGTCGAGGCCGGTGGCCTCGGCCCGCTCCCGCGGCATGGGCCGCACACTGTCCCGTCCGGTCCACATGTTCCGGCGGAACGCCTCGAGGGTGTCCGCTTCCGGGAAGCGGCCGGCGATGCCGACGATGGCGATGTCCCTGTCGCCGGGCTCCGTCACGTGGCTACCGTTCATCGCTGCTCCCCCGGTGTCGCTACGTCGCCGCCCGGCATCCCTGTGGCGGGGCGGTCGCTCGTGCCAGCTGGGCCACCCGTGATCGCGGCGGCCATCGCCTCGGCCTGTGCCGCGACGGTGTCCAGGTCGAACAGCTGCCCCACGCGTATGGCCCCCGGCCAGTCCCGCTCGAAGCACTTGTGCAGCTCGACCACCCGTAGGGAGTTGCCCCCCACGGTGAAGAAACTGTCGTCCGCGTCGAAGTCGTCGTGGCCGAGCACCGTGCTCCACAGCCTCGCGACGGCGCCCTGTGCCCGTGGCCAGTCGTGCCAGCGGGTCATGCGGGGCCCAACGACGGGTTCCACGGCGACCGGATCGGTGCCGGCTGGTCGCGGAACACTGGTCGAACCAGGTGACGGCCCGTTCGTACCGGAAACGGCCCCGAGTACGGGGTCCGTGCGCAGCAGTGTCCGCAGGGCTTCCTCGTCGGTCTTGCCGCTCGGTCCCAGCGGCATGGCGTCCACGGTGTGGAAGTTCCCCGGCACCGCCTGGCCGACCAGGCGTTCGCCGCAGAACTCCACCAGCTCGCGGGCCGTCGGCCGGGCGCCCTCCGGCTCGGCGGGTGACCAGAACGCCACGAGTCGGGTGCCGCCGTGCTGGTCGGTCACTCCCAGTACGGTGGCCTGGCCGACCGCCGGGTGGCTCTCCAGCACCGCCTCGATACCGTGCCGCTCCACCCGTACGCCCCGTACCTTGAGTTGGCCGTCGGCCCGGCCCCGGAACACGACCTCACCGGACTCGTCGATCTGGGCGAGGTCTCCGGTGCGGTACATCCGTACACCGGTCTGCCGGGTGAACGGGTCGGCGACGAAGTTCCGCGCGGTGTCACCGGGGCGGGCCGCGTAGCCCAGGGCGATCTGCCCGCCGCCGAGGTACAACTCGCCGACCTGCCCCGGCCGCACCGGTCGCAGTCGTTCGTCCAGCACGTAGGCGGACTGGCCGGCCAGGGAGCGGCCGATCGGCACCGCCTCGCGGTACGTACCGGCCACGACGTGCGCCAGCACGGTGATGGTCGCCTCCGTCGGGCCGTACTCGTTGCGCAGCTCCGTGCGCGGCAGCGCGGCCCGGTGCTGGTCGAGCAGGCCGAGCGGGAACACCTCGCCGGCGAGGATGACCTCCCGCAGGTGAGCGTCGGCGCCCGTGAGGTGCGGCAGCATCAACCGGTAGTACGACGGCGGGCCGCCAGCCTGCACCACCCGCCAGCGCAGCAGCAGCCGCGCGGACTCCGCCGCGTCGGGGAGCTGCCGGTGGTCCGGCAGGACCGCCGTACCGCCGGTGCACAGCGCGTGGAAGAGAAGCAGCAGCGACCCGTCCCAACTGAGCCGGCAAGGCGAGAAGGTCACCCGTCCCGGCTCCTCGGGACGCGCCGCGAGTACCCGGGCGAGATTGTCCCGGGTCACGACGACCGCCTTGGGCTCGCCGGTGGAACCAGCGGTGCTGATCACATACGCCGGTGCGCCACCGGGCGTTTCCACCGGTTGCGGCACGGCCTCCTCCGCACCGAAGCCATCCGTACGCCCACCGGACCCCGCCACAGGTGCCGTGGAACGCCGGCTCGCCAGCAGGGCCAGCGAACGCGGAGCGCCCTCGCGCAGGGCGTGGAGTTCCGGTGGCGTGTACGGCTCACCAGCGGTGTCCGTACTGCTGTGGACGACAGCGCCGCAGTCGACGTCGCGTACCAACGACCGCAGCCGCTCGGACGGTTGGCCCGGTTCGGCCACGCACCACGCGGCACCCAACCAGAGCGCCGCGACCATGCCGACGACGGTCTCGGCACTCTGCCGTTGGTACAGGACCACCGTCTGGCCGGGGCGCACCCCGGCCGTACGCAGCCGCCCGGCCAGGTCGGCGCTCGCGTGGACGAACTCGCGGTAGGTCAGCGCGGTCCCTCCGACCACCAGGGCGACGCCCGTCGGGTCGTCGGTGGCGTGCCGGAGAATCCGGGCCAGCACGTCCCGCGCTGGCCGCTCGTGAGGGGGAACGGTGGCCGTCGGGGAAGCGGCGTCCTCCGACACCGACCGAGGCACGTCAGGAAGTGGAGTGAAGGAGTGGGTCATGGCGTTCACCGCACGCCGTAGTGGTGGAAGCCCTGACCGCTCTTCCGCCCGTGGTGCCCCGCCTCGACGAGTTCCCGCAGCAGGTCGCAGGGCTCGTAGCGGCTGTCACCGGTGGCATCGCGCAGCACCACCAGGGTGTCCAGCACCGTGTCCAGACCGATCAGGTCGGCGGTGCGCAGTGGCCCCATCGCGTGTCCGAAACAGTCAGTGAAGATCCGGTCGACCGTCTCGGCGTCAGCGGTCCCCACCTGCACACGTTCGGCCGCGTCGTTGACCATGGGCATCAGTACCCGGTTGGAGACGAAGCCGGGGCCGTCGTTCACTACGTGCGGCCGTTTCCCCAGTCCGCGGAGCAACTCGTCGACGGTCTTCATCGTCTCGTCGCTGGTTCGCGGACCACGGACCACCTCGACCGCGTCCTTCAGCGGCGCGGGGTTCATGAAGTGCGTGGCCAGCACCCGGTCCGGTCGCTGGGTGAACCCGGCGAGGATGCTGACCGGGATAGCGGAGGTGCAGGAGGCGAGCACGGTTCGGGGCGCGCAGACGCTGTCCAGTTCAGTGAGGATCTTCTCCTTGACCGGGACGTTCTCCGGCCCGCACTCGATGACGCACTCCGCCTCCGCGAGCCGGCTCACCTCGTGCGTCCAGTGGACGCGTGCCGAGATGTCCTCCAGTGGTTCGGGGTCGGCGGGCTTGCGCAGCAGCCGCGCGGCTCGCAGACCGTCCCGCAGCAGCCGTTGACCGGTGGCTGTCGCCTCCGCCGAGGGGTCCAGGAGCACGACCTGGTGCCCGGCGGTGGCGAAGCTCTGGGCGACGCCCACGCCCATGGTGCCGGCGCCGACCACCCCGATCACGGCACTACTCCCCTGTCGGGCGCTCCGCCCGGTCGCCCGGCCGCCCTCTTCCCGCGCGCCACTCATATGCCGCTCCCCGTTGCTGTGGACGTACTACCGACAATGCGCACGTGCGACGGCGGCGAGGGCGGTTCCCGATCCGGTGGGAAGCCGAGCAGCAGTCGGTCCTCGCCCCGCTCCAGCACCTCGAAGCCGGCGAACCGGAGGTTGACCAACATCACCCGGTTGACCTCGGTGGGTACGAACTCGGCCTCCGGGCGCCTGCCCTCGGCCAGCGTCTCCCGCACGACGTGCCCGATCAGCGCCGGACCGATCCCCCGGGACATCACCCGGCAGGAGAGCAACAGCAGCCGGAGCACCCCGCGTTCGCCGACGTGTTCCACGACGGCCAGGCCGATGATTCCGTAACTCCCGAACCGGTCCGTGAGGCCGGCCACCAGCACCTGGTACCTCGGCGAGTCACACATCTCGCGCAGCTCCGCCATGCTGTAACCGCGCCCGGTGGTGTTGAGCTGATGGGTACGCACCGTCAGTTCGTGGGCGCGCGCGAGGTCGTCCGGCGCCGCCGCACGGAGGGTCAGCTCCAGGTCCAGCGAGGCGAGGAACTCGGCCGGTGTGCCCTCGTACGCCTCCTGTGCCTGGTTCCGCGAGGCCTCCGCCTGGTACAGCCGCCGTCTGCCACGGGCCTCCTGGGTCACGTGGCGGCTGCGGAACTCCTCCCTCTCCGGCAACTCGGCCAGCTCCTCGGCGGCGTAGCAGCGTACGCGCGCGTGCGCCGCCGCCACCTCGGCACGCTCCACCGGGTCGTTGTCGACGAACGCGAGGGTGTCGATTCCGATGCCCAGGGTCTCGCTGATCCGGCGCACGGACTCGGACTTGGCGCCCCAGCCCACCTCAAGCACGGTGAACAGCTCGGCCAGGCCCAGCTTGTCCAGGTGGGCGAGGGCGGTCGCCTCGTCACCGCGACTCGCCACCGCGTGCAGCACACCCCGCTCGTCCAGGGCGTGCAGCGTGGAGACGGCTTCGTCCAGGGGACGCGGGTCGTCGCCCTCCAACACGGTGCCGCCCCACAGGGTGTCGTCCAGATCCCACACCAGGCACTTGACGGGGGTGACCGCTTCGGCCTCACTGGTCGTCATCGGCACCCCGCCGTGCCCGGCCGTACGGAACCGGTCCGTACAGCCCCGGTGGCGGACGGCTGGTGTTCCCGTAACAGGCGCTCTGCTATGTGGAGTTCGGCCACGTGTTGCGCTCCTTCGATGATCTCCATCACCTTCCCGTCCCGGAAAAGGCGCCCGACCCTGCTGCCGGGTTCACAACCGGCCGAGCCGAGAAGTTGCACGGCGTCGCGACTGACCGAGGCCGCCGCCTCAGCCCCGGCGTACTTGGCGACGATGGTCTCCGTCACACCGGCGGCGCCGACCGCCCCTGTCGCCCGCTGGCGGGCCGCCCGGCCGGCCAGTTCGCGGGCACCGGCCGCCTGCACGGCGGAGCGCGCCAACTGGGCCCGCACTACCTGGTGTTCGCTCAGCGGCGTGCCCTCCTGAGTACGCGTACGGACGTGCTCCACGGCGTCCGCGAGGCAGGCTTCCGCCATGCCGACGCACCCCCAGGCCACGGTGTACCGCCCGTGGTCGAGCGCGACCGCCGCGACGTGGGACAGTCCGGCCCCCGGCGGAGCGACGAGGTTGCTCCGTGGCACGGACACCGCGTCGAACTCCACGTGCGCGATCCGCGCGGCCCGCATCCCGAGCTGGCCGTTCACGGGCTCCCGGCGCACCCCCTCCCGGTCCCCCTCGACGATGACCGCGACCGGGCGGCCGCGCGACTGTCCGAGAACGAGGAACAGGTCGGCGCACTCCCCGAAGGTGATCCACCGCTTGCGACCCGTCACCACCACCCGCGCGTCACACTCGTCCGCCGCGTCCTCCGCTGTGTCTCCCTCTCCGGGGATCCGTACCTCGGTGCCCACTCCCGCGAGCGCGCTGCCCGCCTCCTGCTCGGTGGCGGCGAAGGCGGCCGTCAGCTCCCCGGAGGCGAGCCGGGGAAGCCACTGGGCCCGTTGCCCGGCCGTCCCCCAGCGCCGCACCGCGGCGGCCACCATGCTCTGCACGGTGACCAGCCCGCGTAGCGCGCTGCACACTCCGCCCAAGTGCGCGCACAGCTCGCCGACTTCCTCCCAGCTGGCGCCCCGACCGCCGTACTCCGGCGGCAGGTCCGCAGCGAGCAGTCCCGCCTCGGCTGCCTGTTTGCGGACCGCGTCCGGGAGGCCGCCCCTCTGGTCCCACTCCGCTGCCTGCTCGCGCACCTCGGCCGCGAGCAGCTCGGCCGCCCGGACCAGGGGCGAGTCGTCGAGGGCGGTCACCGCTGCTCCACCGCCGGCTGTGCACCGGTCTTCCGCTCCACGAAACGCGTGATGCGGGCGGCCGTTCGGAAGCTGTCCAGGTCCAGGTCCTCGACCTCCACCGCGATCTGGAAGCGTTCTTCCACGAAGGCGACGAGTTCCAGGGCGAAGAGCGAGTTGGCCAGCCCCAGTTCGAAGTAGTCGTCGTCCGGGGCCACTGTCTGGCGCAGCGCCGCGCTCAGGAAGTCGGTGATCTCCTCGGTGATGTTCATGGGGTGGTTGGCTCCTGGGTTCCGATTTCGACCAGCAGCAGGCTCCAGGCCGCCACCGGGCTGACGTTGATGAGTACGACCCGGTCCCCCGGCCCCACGACGCCCCGCTCCAGGGCGGTGTAGAGGTTCAGGAACACGTCGTTGGGGCCGAGGTGGCCGCTTTCGCGGAGGTTCTCCCGGCACACCGGAAGCAGGGAGACGTCCAGCGATTCCTCGGTGAAGGTCTGACTGCCCACCGAGAGGTTCTGGCTGACGAAGCCGCGCACGTCCCCCCGCGCCAGTCCGTTGCGTTCCAGAAGACGGCGCAGCAACGCGGCCAACCGGTTGCGGGTCTCGATGGCGAGGCGGAAGGAGTAGCGGGGCGGGTCCACGCACTCCTCGCGCCACAGCTCGCTGCGGACATCGCGGTAGTCGACGTGGAAGAGGTCCCAGTACGCGCCGTTGGTCTCCTGCACCGAGTCGATCAGTCGTACCGGGCCGTCCCGGCCCACCAGCAGCGCCTGTCCGCCGTCCCCGTTCACGGTCACCGGATGCCGGTAACGGGCCTGGTGCGAAACGGGCTTGCTGCCGTGGACGACCAGCACCTCCTCCAGCTCCGGGTCCGCCGCCAGCAGCCCACGCGCCGTCAACAGCGCGGGGGTGACGGAGACACACCCCAGTCCGCCCACCCCGAACGTCAGCGCCTGGTCGGCCTTGAGGAGGTGCTGCAGACGTGTCGCCTCCGAACTGAGCAACGTCCCGGGGACGCGCTGTTCGACGACCACCAACGCGCCCAGCTCTCCGGGGTCCCTGCCAGCCTGGGCGAGCAGCCGCCCCGCCGCCCCCTCCGCCAGGGCGGTCGGATCCATCCCGTCGTCGGCCCGCACGGAATCGATGCCCAGGGCGAGACAGGACCTCCGCTCGTCTTCGTCCAGCCGGTCCAGGCCGGGCAGTTCGGTCACCGGCAGCGTGGATTCCGGCAGATATGTAACCGCCGCCCGCACTGCGAGCGGAGCGACACCGTCCCTACGAGCTGTATCCGGCACACGGCCTCCTGTTGGTCGGAATACGTCCGGCACCGGTCACGGCACGGACCATGACGAATGACTGGCATCGACTCGCCCTCCCGCTCGGTGAAGCGGGCTCGGGGACACTCGGTTCCCCGGAAAACCGCGACCAGCGCCGCTCCATTCGGTCCTCACCGACCGGACCCCGAAAGACCGGCCGGTCAGCCACGGTGAACACCGGGATACCCGGACCGGGTTGCTGCGCGAACCGCGTCTCCCGCCACGTGCCGGAGAGCGGCATTTCAAGGGAAACCTCACCCATTCCCGGTACGCCCCGGTGACGGCGGCGTCAGAGCTGCCGCGACGTCTGGCGTCCGGTCCGGGGACGGAGGTAGGGGACCTGCGACAAGCACCCTCGCCACCCCCCTGGGCCCGCGTGGCCCCGCGGTACGGAAGGGGCCTTTCCCCGCCGATTCGGCAGACGGGGCCAGGGCACGCCGTGGCTGGACCCGGTGAAGGCACGTGTGTCGTAACGGTCGGCAGACCGTATACCGCATTTCTCTTTCCCCCGTGTAGCACATAGTCGAGCGAGCGGGGCCGCACATTGACGGAAGTAATTGCTCCGTTTATGGCGACTCTTCCGCGCTCCGTTGGAGGATTCTCACCCCGGAATTGACGGGACGTCATCCGGGACTCGCGTCAGGATCCTGCGGTGGCAGGTTATTGCTGCGCGGCACCCGCCGTGAGAGGGCGAATTCCACTTCGCCCACACGCCGCCTTCGCCCGCTGTCTGGCACAAGTCCAGCCACAGCAACCAGGAAGGCGGCGCCTGCGGAAGGTTGCCACCAACCTCCCGCACACCGTCCCCGTACGCGACACCAAACACCCCCACGGCCGCACCCTCGACTTCACCACCCACTCCTGGACCGCGTTCCTCCACACCCTCAGGAGCCGGTGACCAACTCCCGCGCCAGGGCGGTTCGTTGACGGGGGCCCTCCGGCCGTCGACACGAGTACGGGGACCCCTCACGGCCGCTGGCCGGAGGGGTCCCCGTACTGGTATCAGCTCTCAACCCGCCAGGCGCTCCTTGAGGAAGTCCTCCAGGGCGACCGGCTTCCGGCCGAGCACCTCTCCCAGGGCCGGACCCACGGCGGAGAACTCGCCCTGGCGGCTCGCCGCGAAGAGGCCGAGCAGGAAATCGACCTGCTCCTCAGGGACGCCGGCGTGCTCCATGAGGTTGGACTTGAAGTCCTCGTCGGTGGCGACCACCCGCTCGATCTCCCGGCCGGTGACCCTGGAGGCGATCTCGGCCACGGCGGCCAGGTCCAGCGCCTCGGACCCGGTCAGCGGGGGCGTCGGGCCGTCGAAACGGTCCTCGGTCAGCAGGACGGCGGCGGCCTCGGCCAGGTCGGCGTGGGTGGTCCAGGAGACCGGGCCGTCCTCGGGGGCGTACAGCTTGCCGGTCACCATGGCGTGGCCCAGGAGTTCCAGGGTGGTGGACGCGTAGAAGCCGTTGCGCAGCGAGGTGAAGGGCAGCCCGGCGGATTCGAGCACCTTCTCGGTGGCCGCGTGGTCCGGCATCGGCAGGAACGGGGAGTCGGGGTTCACGCCCACGTGGCTGGTGTAGAGGACCCGCTCGGCGCCGGCCTTCTTGGCGGCCTCGAAGGCCGCGCCGTTCTGGTCGACGGCCGTCTGCCCGGTCGCGTTGACCGAGACGACGAGTATGCGCCGCGCGCCCTCGAAGGCGTCGGCCAGTCCGGCCGGGTCGCCGAAGTCACCGGCCCGCACCCGTACTCCGCGCTCGGCCAGGTCGGCGGCCTTCTCCGGTTCGCGGACGCTGACGCCGACCTGCTCGGCCGGTACCCGCTTGAGCAGCTGTTCCACCACGGCCCGGCCGAGCTGACCGTTGGCTCCGGTGACGATGAGCATCATGACCTCCAGAGTCCGGCGACAGGGAGCGACGACCACCCAGGGAACCGCCGGAATCGCAGGCACCGTATCACCGATAATTCCACTGTTAACCCGCTTCGGATACCATCGATTTCGTGCCAGAAACCCATACGCCCCCGGCCACCCGAGGGGAGCACCCCGACCCCCGCACCCGCATCATCGCGGCGGCCACCGAACTGCTCGCCCACCACGGACCGGAGGGCGTCACCACCCGGGCCGTGGCCGCCGCGGCGGGGGTCCAGGCACCGGCGATCTACCGCCTCTTCGGCGACAAGGGCGGCCTGCTGGACGCGGTCGCCGAACACGGGCTCACCGTCTACCTCTCCGACAGGCGGACCCAACACCCCGACCCCGACCCCGTAGAGGACCTCCGCCTCGGCTGGGACACCCACATCGAGTTCGGCCTCGCCCACCCCGCCCTGTACTCCCTGATGTACGGCCACCCCAGACCGGGCGTCCACTCCCCCGCCGAGGAGGCGGCCGAAGCCCACCTCGCCCGCCGCGTCCACCGGCTGGCCGCCTCCGGCCACTTGCGGGTCAACGAACGACTGGCCACCGACCTGGTACGCGCCTCCGGTCGCGGTACCGTCCTCACCCTGCTGGCCATGCCCGAGGAGGAGCGTGACCAGGGCCTCGCCGAGTCAGCGCGGGAAGCCATGATCAACGCGATCACCACCGAGGCCCCCGCCTGGGAGGACCCCAGCCCCGCCAGCGCCGCCACCGCCCTGCGCGCCACCCTCCCCGAGGCCACCGCCCTCACCCCCAACGAGCGCGGCCTCCTCGCCGAGTGGCTCGACCGCCTCACCTCCTGACGCCGGCCTCCAGGTGGAGTACGCCGGCGGGCTCTCCTGCGGTACGAGGGTCAACGGGCCCGCGCGGTACGGAAGTTCGGCCCGGCGACACGGTCGGGGGACCCGAGCGCCGCCCGGGGCCTCCCCCGCCATCGGGCGCTACCGCACCAACCCTCACCACCACCACACGCGACGCCTCTGGTTCGGTCGAGGCCCCGGGGTCCTCGCCCTCGGAACCGACCCACACCACCACCGACCCGGCTACCCTGGCATGAACCTGTCCACTACACGGATCAGGTCTCCAAGGGGGCGACGCCAGATGAGCCGAGGTCACCAACCACCGTGCCGGGCCGGCGAGATGCCCCACGAGGTCGCGGCCCCGCCGACCCCTCGCACCGGAACGCCCCGGCTGTCGGCGTCATGAGCGCCTCCCCCCTGCCCGACGCCCAGCTCCGGCACCGCTCGAACCGCTTCGTGTTCAGACTGTCGGCGGCCGTCACCCTCGGCCTGCTCGCCTGGCTGGTCAACGCCTTCCTCCGGCAGCCGCCGGCCTCCGGGGTCGAGCGTTTCCTCGCCATACTCCTCACGGTGTCCTTCAGCGGGTGCACGCTCATGGTGTGGTGGAGCTACCTCAAGCCACTGCCCGCCCTCGACCGAACGCCACGTCCGGCGACGGTCACCGGACGTCGCACCTTCGACGGGCCCCCCGACGCCGACGGGAACCACCAGGAGCCCTACGACCTGGTGGCGGTCACCCTCGAACTCGACGGTGCCACCGTCGAGAGCCTCATCGCCGACATCGTCGTGGGGGACGACCTCGACCGCTTCGTACCGGGCTCCACCTGGATCGTCTACGCCTTCGAGGACCCCGCCGCCCTCAACGGCGACCCCGACCAGACCCGGGTCCTCCTCACCGAGGCCCACGACGACGTCATCCGCGGCGGCTACGACCTCGGCCGCTCCGCCCTGCGCGGCGGCGTGGCCGGCCCCGGCTCCGAACTCCTCCAACGCCGCTTCACCAACGACCCCCACCCCTGACCGCACCCCGTCCACCCCGGAAACCGCCCGCACCCGGCCGATCAACCCCCGAGGACCCTGATCACCTCGCGGGAACAGTGTTCGCCCTTCGCCGTACGAAGAGCCACTGAACCGCCGGCACCGCATCGGTCAACCCTGCTCAAGCCCCCTGACCACATCCGAGGAGCAACCGGCGTCCTTGGCTCTTTTCAGGGCCGCTACACGGGCCATCGAGTAAACGGCCTTCTCCAACCTCTCCTTGCCCTTGATGCGCGTATCCCCACCATGACGGGCTACGGAAAGATAGTTCTCCTTTTCACCGGCCGCATCCCCCTTGGCCGCGCAGGGAAAGTAGTACCCGAGGTTCCTGCCATCACCCCACTTGACGACGCCCCCCTCCAGAACCTTCCCCTCACGCTCCCTTTCGGAAGACCATTCTTCCTCACGAAGAATGTTGACCCGAACGTAGTCGTATTCGTTCCCCACCGTGCAGGAGGTGATCTCCTTGGAGGTCCCGAAATCGACGGGAAGGTCATCCGTGTCCACCATGATCTTCTGGACTGATTTCGCGTACACGTATCCCCCACACAAGCGGGACGGAAGCGCCTTCGAGTCTTCCTGGCCGAACGCCCAGCACCCCACAGTCGCCACCACGGCCACCACAACAAGAACCGCCGCCCACCTGGGAAATCTCCGGGCCGTTCGCACAATGCATCCTCTCAACCACACCACTCGGCCACCACTCAGCACACGGGAAGAAATCTCACAGCGGTTTCTCGACTCGTCAGTCCGCCCCTTCACCACACGGTTCTCCACACCAGCGGTCAGGGCACTTCCGAGGGTTTCGGCACCTTCCCGGGAAGTCCGGTGTCCTCCAGACACCCAAGCTCCTTCGCCATGTGGCGAGACGCCGACAGAATGATCTCCATCACCGCTTCGCTCGTTTCCTTCTTCGCGGATATCCCCAGCCTCGCGTTGTCCTTGGGATGATCAGGAAACCATGCGGCACTCCGCAGGCGATTAACTCTCGATTCACCCACCGGGCAGGAAACAACGATTAGACCCGACACGTACCGACTGGGGCCGCCCGCATAGTCGTTAGACACGCGATCAGCCGTGTACGCCACCTTGCCGATATCGTACTCGTACACCTTGCCCTGCCGATAGTCGAAATGCTTCGCCTTCGGATTCTCCTCCTTCACCCGAAAGGAAAGATTGGCCGGCGTTCTAGCATTATCGTTGTAGAAAGTGCAACGAATGGACTCCCCCGACCCCTCCTTCAACTCCCGAGACGCTTCACCTGGCTTGAAGCGGGACGGTTCATGGAGATCTCCGACATAGAACCTTTCAAGCGACGCAGCCGCCTTCTTTCCCAACAGGCCACCACAGACCTGGCCCGGCTGCACCAGCTCCTCCCTCTCCCCGCTCTCACTCTTCCCGTTATCCCCGGAACACCCAGCCACAAGAGCGACAAGGGCAACGAACGAGGCCGTTCGCCGAACCCCCGTTCTCCCCACCACCTCAGTCGCCACCATATCGCCCCTTCGGGCCGAAGTTATTGTACACATCCGTGATTTCCGATTCCCCCTGCTCGGAGTCATCCCAATCGGACTCATTGCAATACTTCTCCCAGATCCTTCGGAGCGTTTCAGTAGCTCGGGCGTCGGCCTTCTCCGCCGCCTTTCGGATATCATCGGAAGGTTCCATTTCGTCCGTGTCCGTCACCCTCGGCTCAAGAAAGGTGTTGAAGACCTCCTTGCCGACCTCGGCAGCCAACGGCGCCACGACAGCTGCTGTTCCAGAGGAAATGGGCGCCGTAATCAAACCGGCGGCCACGGCGGTGGAACTTACCACGGCCGACTTTTTCCACTCGCCCAGGCGTTCCATCTCCTCGTTCACCTTCTTGGCGTTCTCCCTGTACTCCTCAGCCAGATTCTCGTGCATGGACCTGTCGAGGATTCCAAACACCCGGGCGGTCGACCTCAACGCTTCCTCTCCGTTGCGGAAACCGGCTTCCGTGTCACCAGGGTTGGCGGCGAGTACTCCCGCCGTATACATAGACTGGGCCTGCGACATGGTGCTGTAGGCGGACTTGTCCCCGCCCAGGGTTTCCAGGAAGTACTTCATGTCCGAGGAGTCGATCCGGTGACGCCCCTCGTACTTGGTGCCGAAAAGGTCCTCGTTGCCCGTCAGGGAGTAGTTGACGTCGTCCATGTACGCGGCGCCGATACGTCCCAGGCTCGGGGCGATGCCCTCGTTGGACTCCATGAGTTTCTGGCCGTCCACCCCTTTGTACATGTGGACCAACTGCTCCATCACGGAGGCGGTGTCCGCCGTCCTGTGGTCGGAGTACCCGGGGGGAAGCTCGGGCTTGCCGTCCGAGGAAGTGGGGATGAAGTCCCAGGGGTGGCCGGTGGACGCAGCCTCCAGTGCGTGGCCAAGGGAACGGTAGCCAACCTTCTCTTCCTCCGAACTACCGAAGACCGTACCGAAATGACGCTCCTTGGTCAGGTACTTGAGGTGCTCGTTGAGATCCTTCTTCGAGTCGATCCCCGGGTTCTCCGGGTCGGGATTCGCCGGGCGGTTGAAGAACTGGGTGGAGGCTTCCGGGTTGTGCCCGAGCCCCTCAAGAAATCCGTTGACCGGATCCGCGCCCCTGTCGTGCTTTCCCCAGAAGTTGAGGGTGGCATGGCCGGTGCTCTGCCAGGGGGAGAGTCTGCGTACCTTGTTCTCCTCCTTGTCCATCTCCAACAGGTCCTCGCCGTAGCGGTTGAGGAACTCCGTGTCGTACTTGCCGAAGCGCATGAGGTTGCTCATGACCTGGAAACCGCGCGGCTGGGAGGAGCGGTCGGTGTCCAGCTCCTTCGGCCCCAGGTCGACCATGCGGTGTTCCCACTTCTCCATGGCCGCGCTGTCGGAGCGGGTGGCTGTTCCCAGGGTCAACCCGAGGTTCTTCTGGAACTGCTTGACCTGTTCCCGGCGCCCCTGTCGGTCGCCGTAGAACCACCGCACGTCGGCGAGGTCCGCGTAGAGCTGCAGGGTCTTCTTGGGACCCATCCTCGTGGCGAAGGTCTCGGAGAAGAGGGGGTCCTGGCGGTTGGCCTTCAACAGGCCGTTGAGCCGGGTGAGTTCCTTGTCGTCGAGGTTCGCCCCGCCCTTGTTCGCGAGTTTCAGCGCCGTTTCCGCGTCCTTGAGGGACTTGGCGGCCTGGTCCCGGTCCTTGTACGTGGGGACGTGGGAGAAGCCGACGGGGCTGTGGTTGGCGATCATGCGCAAGGCTCGGGCGGCCGTGGTGTCGGTCTCCGTCGCCCCCTTGAGGATCTTCTCGATCCGGTCGCGCAGGGCGTCCGCGTCCTTCTGGCCGTGCGACGCGACGTCCTTGGTGGTGCTGTCGGGGTGGACGTTCATGGTGACGGTGAACCCGCCGTCACGGTTGCTGAGGACGGTGAGGTTCTTCTTCTGGCCGTCTTCGAGCGCTTTCTCCAGCTGGGACTTGTAGCGGACCAGTTCGCTCCGGGCGTCCTTGAGGATGTTGTGGATGCTCCGGGCTTCTCTGACCCCGTCGGCGAACTCCCCGGTGGTGCGGACCACGAACTCCCGTGTGACGGAGGCGTTCTCCCCGGACCAGTCGGCGGCGAGGGCCTTCTTCTCCAGGCTCCGCTTGGCGTCCTTCTCCAGGGCCTTCAGCTTCCTGACGGTGGCGGCCCAGTCCTCGATCGCGGTTTCCAGGGAACCGAACCTGGCGAACCGCAGAGCGTCCAGATCCATCAGCGCTGGCTCCGCTCGTCGAACCCGGTCTGGAGGGAGATCAGGGAGAGCTTGCTGCTGATGTGGTACTCGTCGCCGGCGTGGGCCTTCTTGGTGTAGTCGAGGTGATTGGAGATGTGGGCGCAGGCGTCGCGTACCGAGTCGACCTGCTTGCCCCACTTCTCGATCACGTCCGAGAGGGCGCCGCCGAGCTTGAAGTCGCCCTTGAGGTCCGCCGCGGCCTTGCCGGTCGACTTCTTCGGGTGGTCGCCGTCCCGGGAGAGGCGCTGGTAGAGCGTGAAGGCCTCGTCACCGATCGCGGCCAGGTCCTTGGCGTTGACGCTCAGGTCACCCTTGCCGCCGCCCGTGGACAACCGCCCGGGATGGTACGAGCCGTCGGGCGTGCCGTTGAGGCGAGTGCGTACCGGCTCTTCCTCCGTCGCGTTGGCTTTGGCTTGCTCCCACTCCGACCAGGCCACGGTACCCCCCGTTAGCTGTTGCGACCGATCACGTCCGCGCAGCACCGTAGCCCAACTCCGCACGCACGGTCGACAGTTGATGCACCGTGAGCGAGGAATCCGGGAAGGGGAACCGGACGGGGTGAGACGCACCGCCGAACCTCCCGCCCCACCAGGGTGAAAAGCACCCCGACGCGTCCCCGTCAACGCCCCACGGGTCACCCCTGCCCCACGCTCACCCTTTGCGTTGGCGTACCCACCCGCCAGAGCCCGCCGCCACCCCAGCTCACCCCACCTCACCCCGGCCGCAGGGCGTACAGGGCCTCGCGGGCGGTGTGGGCGTCGGGGGTGGGCCAGTGGCGTACCCGGATGTGCGCGGTCTCGCCCGGCAGCAGGGTGACCAGGCCCCGGTCGGCGACCGCGTCGGGGGCCAGGCGGTCGGCCTGGAGCAGCAGGTCCCGTACCAGGGTGTGGGCGGTCACCGTGACCCGGGCGCCGTCTCCCTCGGGGGTGACCCGGACCTCGTACCGTGGCTCGGGGTAGGCGAACTCCCGGTCCCGTACCGGCAGGTGGACCGCCCGCAGCGGCTCGGCACCCAGCTCGGCACCCCGCTCGGCACCCGACTCGGGGGCCACGTCGGCGACCAGGTACTCCTCGGCCGGGGTCTGCCCGGTACCGGATGAGGGCCGCAGGGGCGGGGGCACCGGCAGCCGGCTGACCGTACCGGGGGCGACCTCGACGGTGGCCGTGTCCTCGGCGAGCACCCGGCCGTCGGCGGTGCGGCGGGTCAGCCGCAGGGTGGCCCGCCAGGGGTGGCGGCTCTGGTTGACCAGGGCCGCCCAGGGCTGGTGCGGGTCGTCCTGGAGGGTGAGCAGCCGGTCCGCGTAGAGCCGGCGCAGCTCGTGGTAGAGGGGTTTGGGCCGGCCGTCTCCGTCGATTGCCGCCCAGGAGGTGACCGGCCAGCAGTCGTTGATCTGCCAGACGACGGTGCCGGAGCAGTGGGGCCAGTGGGCCCGCCAGAACTCGATGCCGGTGGCGATGGCGCGGGCCTGGACGACCTGGGTGAGGTAGTGCCAGCGGTCGAAGTCGTCGGGTACGCCGAAGTGGTGGGCCAGGCCGCGCGCCAGTTTGGCGTTGCCACCCTCGGCCTTCTGGTGATGGAGCATCCCGGGACCGTCAGGGTGCGGGTCCTCGCCGTCCAGGAACCTCCGTACGGTGGCGTACGCGGGTGGCGCCTGCCAGCCGAACTCGGCGACGAAGCGCGGTACTTGGGCCGGGTCGCGGTACTCGGCGTAGTCGACCTCGTTCCACACCCGCCAGGAGTGGCTGGTGCCGTACGAGGGGTCGTTGGGGTGGTGGTTCCAGTCGCCGGACCAGGGGGTGCCCGCCCAGTAGGGGCGGGTGGGGTCGACCTCGGCGACGATCCGGGGCAGCAGGCCGAGGTAGTAGCCCTCGCCCCAGGAGTCGCCGGCCAGCCGTTCCTCCCAGCCCCAGTCGCGGAAGCCCCAGAGGTTCTCGTTGTTGCCGCACCACAGGGCGAGTGAGGGGTGTGGCATCAGCCGGCTCACGTTGTCCCGGGCTTCGGCCTCGACCTCGCCGCGCAGGGGCTGTTCCTCGGGGTAGGCGGCGCAGGCGAAGGGGAAGTCCTGCCAGACCAGCAGGCCCAGGCGGTCGCAGGAGTCGTAGAAGGCGTCCTGCTCGTAGAGGCCGCCGCCCCAGACCCGGACCAGGTTGGCCCCCGTCTCGGCGGTCTGGGTCAGCCGCTGGTGGTAGCGCTCGGGGGTGACGCGGGAGGGGAAGGCGTCGTCGGGGATCCAGTTGACGCCCCGGGCGAACAGGGGCACCCCGTTGACGGCCAGGGTGAAGGCGCGGCCGTGCTGGTCGGCGGTGGTGTCCAGCTCCACGGTGCGGAAGCCGATGTGGCGGGACCAGTGGTCCAGGGCCCGGCCGGAGGGGTCCAGCAGTTCCACGGTCAGCTCGTACAGCGGTTGCCCGCCCAGGTCGCGGGGCCACCAGCGTTCCACCCCGGGCACGGTGAGCCGCAGGGTGTACGGGTCCGAGGGGCCGGCCGGATCGGTCGGATCGACTGGGCCGGCCGGCAGTTCGGCGCTGGCGGTGTGGCCGTCGACGGTGGCCCGGACGGTCAGGGGCTGGCCCCGGCCGGTGGGGGTGCGCTCGGTCCGCAGCCGGAGTTCGACCTCGCCGAGGTGTCCGCCCCGGTCGTCCTCGCGCACCGTGACCAGGGGCCGGACCTCCGCCAGCCGGGCGGTCGACCAGCGTTCCAGTCGGGCCGGTTTCCAGATGCCGGCGGTCACCAGGGTCGGGCCCCAGTCCCAGCCGAAGGAGCACGCCATCTTCCGTACGTAGGGGAAGGGTTCCGGGTAGGCGTTGGGCCGGTCGCCGAGTCGGTCGCGCAGTGCCTCGGCCTCGGTGTACGCGGAGGTGAACCGCACCTGGAGGGGTACGCCACCGGCCTGGCCGGCCAGGGCCTCGCTGATGTCGAAGCGGTGGGCGCGGTGCATGTTGCGGGTACGGCCCACCACCTGTCCGGCCACCGCGATCTCCGCCACCGTGTCCAGCCCCTCGAACACCAGGTCACAGCGCTCGTGCGCGTCACCGGTGGCGGCGTCCCCCGGGGGAGGGCCGGCCTCCAGGGTGGTGGTGTACGTCCAGTCGGCCCGGCCCACCCAGGCCACCTCGGTCTCGTTCCGGGACAGGAAGGGGTCCGGGATGCGCCCGGCGGCCAGCAGGTCGGTGTGCGCACAGCCCGGGACCCGGGCGGGCAGCGGCTCGTCCGGCGCCCCGGCGCCGTCCCCTCGCACGGTCCATCCCCCGGTCAGGGGCGTGACGTGTCTCATCCGTGGCTGCTCCCCTTCACTCGCCGACCCCGGCCGGTGGTCGTACGGCCCGGGCACCCGCCGGCCCGGACGTCGGTGTTCCCCTTCCCCCACGGCCGCTCCGTCTACGCGCGGGCCACCGGTCCGGGGGCGCCCATCCCCGCGTAGCCGGAGCGGTCAGTCGGCCAACCGGATGCCCAGGGCGGTGGCCAACCGGGGCGCGAGGTCCAGGAGTTGGAGCCGGGTGAGGGTGGCGCCGGCCAGCCGGTCGTAGCCGTCGGACAGGTCAAGCTGGGTGACCTCGGTGAGGTCGACCTCGGTCAGGGTCGCCTGGCGCAGGTCGAGGTCGCGCAGGGTGCAGCCGGGGAAGCGGACCCGGGTGAGGTGGGCGTCGGCGAGGTCGGCCTCGCGGAGTACGCACCCGGAGAAGGTGACGTCGGTGAGCCGGGCCTGCCGCAGGTTGAGGTAGTCCCATTTGCCTCCGCGTACGGTGACCCGGGTGAGTTCGGAGCCCGCCAGGGAGGCTCCGCCCAGCCGGGCGTCGGCGAGGGTGACGTCCCGCAGTTCGGCCCCGGTCAGGTCCAGGCCGGCGCCGCCCACCTCCTCCAGCACGGTGTCGATCAGCCGGGCCCCGGGCCAGCGGGCCTCGTCCAGCCGGCAGCGGCGCAGCGCGCAGTCCAGGAAGCGGGCGTTCTCCGCCCCGGTCCCGCTGAGGTCCTCGTCCTCGAAGGTCAGCCCGTCCAGGTCGGCGTCCGGTGTCAGTCGGGGGGTGTCGTCCATGGCCCCATCATGGGCGCGGCCACTGACAGGGGGGCGCGGACACCACTCTTGACCTCAAGTTCGCTTGAGGGAGCACCCTGCTGAACGGGGACGCCGCCGCCCGCCGGCGGTCCGCGAGAGAACGGGAGCACCCTCATGCACGCCATCCGACTGCACCGGTTCGGCCCCCCGGAGAACCTCCGCCACGAGCGGGTACCCACCCCCGTGCCCGGCCCCGGGCAGCTGCGGGTACGGGTGGCCGGCGCGGGGGTGCATCTGCTGGACACGGCGCTCCGCTCCGGCGCCACCCTCGGCCCGTACCCCCTGCCCGAGCTGCCGGTGGTTCCCGGACGCGAAGTGGCCGGAGTGGTGGACGAGTTGGGGGAGGGCGTGCCGCCGCAGTGGCGGGGCCGACTGGTGGCGGCGCACCTGGGGGACCGTCTCGGCGGGTACGCGGAGTACGCGGTGGCCGACCCCGAGCGGGTGCACCCGGTACCGGCGGGGCTGTCCGTACCGGAGGCCCTGGCCATGGTGGGCACCGGCCGTACCGCCCTGGGCGTGCTGCGGTTCGCCGAGCCGGGGCCCGGTGACCTGGTGCTGGTCCTGGCGGCGGCCGGGGGGCTGGGCTCCCTGCTGGTGCGGTACGCCCGGCACCGTGGCGCCACCGTGGTCGGGGCGGCCGGGGGCCGGGCCAAGGTGCTGGCGGTACGGGACCTGGGCGCCGACCTGGCCGTGGACTACCGGGAGCCGGACTGGGAGCAGCGGGTGCGCCGACGGTTCGGGGGCCGCCCGGTGACCCTGCTCTACGAGGGGGTGGGCGGCCAACTGGCCCGTACCGCGCTGGAGTTGCTGGCCCCTGGCGGTACCCACCTGTCGTACGGGCACGCGGCGAACCCCCTGGACCCCGGCCAGGGGGCGGTGCTGTCCGAGGAGGAGCAGGGGCGGCGCGGGGTGCGCAGCCGGACGGTGGTGGGGCCGGCGATGGTGGAGCGGCTGGGCGGGCCGGAGGGGGTACGGGCGGCGCAGGCCGAGGCGCTCGCCCTGGCCGCCGAGGGGACCTGGCGCCCCCTGGTGCAGCTGTTTCCCCTGGCGGAGGCGGCGACGGCGCACCGGGCCCTGGAGGGGAGGGCCACCATCGGCAAGGTCGTCCTGACGCCCTGAGCCGGGCGGCGGCGAACCCCGGTGCGGTGGGTGGGGGGACTCGGTGGCGTAAACCCACCGCGAGAGAGGTTAGCTTAGCCTAAGCTAAGTAGATGCGGGGCCCTTCTCCGGCCCCGCCACCCGACAACGGCCAACCACGAGTGAACGACGGGGAGTCATGGGCGCACCCACCGAACACCACATCCGGCCCCCGCACCCACCACCTCCCCCACACGCCGGCCCGACCTCCCCCACACTCGCCGCGCTCGCACTGCGGCTGCGGGAGGCCGAGCCCACCCGGCACGGCCTCCTGGTCGAGGAGTTCTGGCGGCTGGTCGACCGCGAGGGCACCCCGCTGGTGGAGCCATTGGCGGGCGACCCCGACCACCGCGCCGTCACCTTCCTGTGGCGCGGCCACCGGGCCACCCGACAGGTGTTACTGCTCGCCAACCGGCTCACCGACCGCGAACGGCTGGCCGACTCCCTGCTGACCCCGCTGCCCGGCACCGACATCTGGTACCTCACCCACCGGCTGCGGGCCGACCACCGGGCGTCGTACTCGCTGGTCTCCGACATCTCCCCCAGCCCACCGCCGGCCGACCCCGAGCGAGGTCAGCGGCGACTGCGCGCCCTCACCGCCCACGCCGCCCACGACCCCCGCAACTCCCGTGTCCTGCCCGGCCGTTGGCACCGCCCGGACAGCTCGGTGTTCGCCCTGCCCCAGGCACCGCCCCAGCCCTGGACCACCCCCCGGGACGGCATCGCCCGGGGCGGGGTGGAACGGCTGACCCTGCGCAGTACGGCCCTGGACGCGGAACGCCGGGTGTGGGTCTACCTCCCCCCGGGCTGGGCCGCCTCCCTGGACGTCCTGGTGCTCCCCGACGGCGACATGTGGTTCGGGCGGCTCGGGCTGCGGCACACCCTCGACGCGCTGCTGGCCGACCGGAAGATCCGCCCCCTGGCCGTACTCGCCCCGGACGCCGTCGACCAGCCCACCCGCTGGCGCGAGGTCGGCGCCCACGAGGAGTACGTCCACTTCCTCGCCGAGGAACTGCTGCCCTGGGCCAGGGACCGCTGGCCGCTCAGCCAGGACCCCGGGCGCACCGTGATCGCCGGCCAGAGCCTGGGCGGAATGGCCGCCCTGTACGCCGGGCTGCGGCGCCCCGACCGCTTCGGCCGGCTGCTGGCCCAGTCCCCCTCGTTGTGGTGGCGGCCCGGCCATCCGCCCGAGGTGCCACGTCAACTCCCCGACGGCAGGCCCTGGTTGGCCGACCGGTTCGCCGAACGCCCCGCCGTCGAGGGCGCCCCCCGGCCGCGCGTCCACCTGGAGGTGGGCCGGTACGAGGGCACCATGGTCGACCTCTGCCACCAGCTGCGCGACACCCTGGACGACCTCGGACACCGGGTCACGCTCACCGAGTACAACGGCGGCCACGACTACGCCTGCTGGCGCGGCGGCCTCGCCGACGCGCTGGTGGAGCTGCTGGGAGACGGTGCCCCTCTGACGACCGAGCCGGCGACCGGTCCGGTTGTCAGAGGGGCTCGCTAGGGTCGCCGCCGTGAGACGACACGGGCCGAAGCCCTTCCTGGACGACCCTGACGAGGGGCTCTCCCCCTCCACCAGCCACCCGGCGTTCGTGGCCGTCGCGCCACCGTGGTGCTTCGACGAGGGCGACCCCTCCGCCCCCTTCGGCAGCGACGACGGACACGACACCCTGCGCGACCTGGAGGAATGGTACGCCTCCGGTGGCGGCGACGAACACGCCCCGGGCCGGGTCGCCGCCCTGGTCGAGGACTGGGGACTGGTCCCGGAGGAGGTGTGGGACCGGGACGCCGCCGGCGTCCGGGCCTGGCTCGACGCCGACGACGCCCACATCCGCTTCCTGCACGGCGAGGTGAGCGCCCGCCTCGCCGGGGCACTCGGACAGTTCAAGATCGCCGGACACGTGCACCCCGCCCTGCGGTCCTGGGCGGAACAGGCCCTGGCCATGGCGGGCCTCCTCGAAGAGTGGGAGCGCGGCACCTTCGGCCTCGACCCCGACCCCGCCCCCGGCGAACGGCGCGCGGCACTGGCCAGCGTGCTCGCCTCGGCCCCCCAGCCAGGCGCCTGACCCACCCACGCGGACGTACGTCAGGGCCCAACCCCCCGGGGCTCAGCGGCAGTTGCCGCCACAGGAACAGGAGCCGCCGGACTGGCAACCGCAGCCACAGCCGGGCCCACAACCACAGGCCCCCGCACGGGGCTCCGGCACCACGGGACACGGGACGACAGGGGAACGGTCGGGCATGGCGGCCTCCTCGTCAGGTCCGGTCGGCCACCAACCCGCCCACGGCACGCCCCGACAGCGGGGCGGCACCCGGGAGGTCGGCCACCCGACCTCCCACCAGGACCCGGTGGCCGCGCTGGACCACCAGCACAGCCGGCCACCGACCCGACCGTCAACGGCGCACCCACGGCGCGCGGTGGCAGGCCGGCCGGACGACAACCGGCGGCACCCCCACGTACGGGGGCCACCGACTCGGCGGATGCCCCACGCCCCTGGTGGCCGGTCCCGCCACGGGGGCTCCACGCTCGACGACAGCCCGCCGACCCGTCACCGAGCCGGGAGGTGACCGCGTACGGCTCAGCTCACCCGCCCGACACCTCGGTCTCCGTGCCCGACTCCAACTCGTCCGCGTGCTCCCCGGTCACCAGGTACACCACCCTGCGCGCGACCGAGACCGCGTGGTCGGCGAACCGCTCGTAGTAACGGCCCAGCAGCGTCACGTCCACCGCCGTCTCGATGCCGTGCCGCCACCGGTCGTCCATCAGGTGCTGGAACAGGGTGCGGTGCAGCAGGTCCATCTCGTCGTCGTCCTGCTCCAACTGCATGGCCAGGTCCACGTCCTTGGTGATGATGACCTCGCCCGCCTTGGCCATCAGCCGCTGCGCCAGCTGCCCCATCTCCAACAGGGTCGCCTGGAGGTCGCGGGGCACCGGCGAGTCCGGGAACCGCAGTCGCGCCACCTTCGCCACATGCTGCGCCAGGTCCCCCGCCCGCTCCAGGTCCGCGCTCATCCGCAGGGACGTGACCACGATCCGCAGGTCGGTGGCGACCGGCTGCTGCCGGGCCAGCAGGTTGATCGCCCGGCTCTCCAGGTCGCGCTGGAGGTCGTCCACCTTCTCGTCGGCGGCGATCACGCTCTCCGCGAGCTTCAGGTCGGCGTCCAGCATGGCGGTGGTCGCCCGGCCGATCGCGGAACCGGCCAGCCGCGCCATCTCGACCAGACTGTCGCTGATCGAGTCCAGCTCCTCGTGATAAGCGTCCCGCATCTTCGTTCTTCCCTCCAGTACGCCGTGGCACGACCTCCCCGGGGGGTCGGTGACCCCGAGGGCTGTCCAGGCTGCCACGCTCGCGGGCCAACACGTCGCACACCGGCTCGGCGGATGAACCGGCCCCGACACCCAGGTGAACTCTGGGAGACGCCACCCCCGCGTCCACCGGCCCCACGGCCACCCCGGAAGCCGTCGTCCCCGCAGGTGGCGCCGGCGGTGAACCACCCGGGTCCGGGCGGTGAACTCTGGTGGACACCTCCCACGAGGCGGCGGAACAGCCCTGGGGAAGTGCCCGGGATGGTGCATAACCTGGTGGCATGGACGTGAACGCGGCGGTCGCCGCAGCGGCAGCGATCGCCGGCGTGTGCACCGGTGTGGTCGCGATGCTGGCGTTCCGCTGGAGCGAACGCGAACAGTCCCGCCCCACCCGCAGCCCCATCCACTCCGAGGCCCAGCTCCCACCCGGCGTCGACACGGTGCTGTCCGTACTCCGCTCCTCCGCCGTCGTACTCGACGAGAGCGACAACGTGGTCAAGGCCAGCTCGGCCGCCTACGCCCTGGGCATCGTGCGCGGCGGCCGACTGGCCGTGGACGCCATGCTCCAGATGGCCCGCGAGACCCGTCGCGACGGTGAGATCCGGCAGGACGAACTGGACCTGCCGCGCCGGGGCAGCGGCCGGGGCGAGGGCCCCGCCGTCTCCGCCCGGGCGGCCCCCCTCGGCTCCCGCCTGGTGCTGCTGCTGGTCGAGGACCTCACCGAGGCCCGCCGGATCGAGGCGGTACGCCGCGACTTCGTCGCCAACGTCAGCCACGAGCTGAAGACCCCGGTCGGCGCCCTGTCCCTGCTCTCCGAGGCGGTGCTCGACGCCTCCGACGACCCCGAGGCGGTGGAACGGTTCGCCGGACGGATGCAGGTCGAGGCCACCCGGCTCACCAGCCTGGTGCAGGAACTCATCGACCTCTCCCGGGTGCAGAACGACGACCCCCTGGAGGACTCCGAGTCCGTCGACGTGGACCAACTGGTCCGCGAGGCCACGGACCGCTGCCGCCACCCGGCCACCGCCAAGCAGATCACCATCGCCACCGGCGGCACCGCCGGCCTCCACGTCTGGGGCAGCCGTGGCCAGTTGGCCGCCGCCCTGGGCAACCTGGTGGAGAACGCCGTCAACTACTCCGCCGAGCGCACCAGGATCGGCATCGCCGCCCGCCGCGTCCCCAACGGCGGCGACGCCCCGGGCCAGCCCGGCATGATCGAGATCTCGGTCACCGACCAGGGCATCGGCATCTCCGAGAAGGACCGCGACCGCATCTTCGAACGGTTCTACCGGGTCGACCCCGCCCGCTCCCGGGCCACCGGAGGCACCGGACTGGGCCTGGCCATCGTCAAACACGTGGCCGCCTCGCACGGCGGGGAGGTCACCGTCTGGAGCGCCGAGGGACAGGGCTCCACCTTCACCCTGCGACTGCCCGAGGCGGGGGGCGCCAGGGAACGCGCGGAGGGAGACTGGCGGGAGCTGCGACAACTCAGCGGCGCGCTCCAGGAACCCTCCGAGGTCGACGACGAGGACGACGTCGACCAGGACCCGTACCACCCCGTCAGCCGAGAACGCGACCAACTTTCAGCCCCGGAGGTCCTCCCGTGACCCGAGTGCTCGTCGTCGAGGACGAAGAGTCGTTCAGCGACGCACTGTCGTACATGCTTCGTAAGGAAGGCTTCGAGGTGGCCATCGCGCCCACGGGGCCGGAAGGACTGGAGGAGTTCGAGCGGAACGGCGCCGACCTGGTGCTGCTCGACCTGATGCTGCCCGGGCTCCCCGGCACCGAGGTGTGCCGGCAGCTGCGGGGCCGCAGCAACGTGCCGGTCATCATGGTGACCGCCAAGGACAGCGAGATCGACAAGGTCGTGGGCCTGGAGATAGGGGCCGACGACTACGTCACCAAACCCTTCTCCTCCCGCGAACTGGTCGCCCGCATCCGCGCGGTACTGCGCCGGCGCGGTGAGCCCGCCGAGGACCCCTCCCCGGCCGCCCTGGAGGCCGGCCCGGTACGGATGGACGTGGACCGCCACGTGGTGACCGTCGACGGCGACAAGGTCGACCTGCCGTTGAAGGAGTTCGACCTCCTGGAGATGCTGCTGCGCAACGCCGGCCGGGTGCTGACCCGGATGCAGCTGATCGACCGGGTCTGGGGCGCGGACTACGTCGGCGACACCAAGACCCTGGACGTCCACGTCAAGCGGCTACGCGCGAAGATCGAGCCGGACCCCGGAGCCCCCCGCTACCTGGTGACCGTGCGGGGGCTGGGCTACAAGTTCGAGCCCTGACCCCCGGACCGTACGAACAGCTGACCAGGCCGTACGAACGTCCGAGGGGCCCGGAGAGTCGTACTGACGCTGTTGGTTATTTCGGGCCCGTGCGTGACGTCGGCTCCCAAGACCTGGTTGTGGTCTTGGGAGCCGACGTTGTCGTATGGGGTGGGTGTCGATGTCTTTGCAGCCGAAGGGGTCGGGGGAGATCCCGGCGGAGACGGTGCGGGTGGCGCGGGCCGCCTTCCCGAAGGGGAGTCTGGCGATCCGGGTCCGGGACGAGTTGGGTCCGCTGTTCATCGACGAGGAGTTCGCCGATCTATTCCCGGCGCGGGGGAAGCCCGCCTGGTCACCGGGCCGACTGGCGCTGGTGCTGGTGTTGCAGTTCGTCGAGGGACTCACCGACCGGCAGACAGCCGAGGCGGTGCGGGCGAGGATCGACTTCAAATACGCCCTCGCGCTGGAACTCGGTGATCCGGGCTTTGACTTCTCGGTGCTGTCGGAGTTCAGGGACCGTCTTATCGATGCGGAGGCGGGCAGGCGGGTGCTGGACGGCATCCTGGCTGCGGCCCGGGAAAGGGGGCTGCTCAAGACCGCCGGCCGGGCTCGTACTGACTCCACGCATGTGCAGTCCGCGGTACGGGAACTGTGCTGGCTGGAGATGGTCGCGGAAACGCTTCGTTCAGCGTTGAACACGCTCGCACAGACGGCCCCCGACTGGCTGGTGGAGATCGCCGAGCCTGATTGGTTCCGGCATTACGCCACCCGGGCCGAGGACTCTCGGTTCCCCAAGGCCAACGCCAAACGGGAGGAGGTCGGCCGGCGGATCGGCATGGACGGGATGCGGCTGCTTGAGGCCGTCTTCTCGCCCCAGGCACCGGCCGCCCTGCGAGAGCTGGAGCAGGTGAAGATCCTGCGGCAGATGTGGGTCCAGCACTTCCACCTGACCGGGGGCGAGGTGCGGCGGAGGGACCCAAAAGACCGCCCGCCGGGCGCGAAGCGCCTGGTCACGCCCTATGACCCCGAAGCTAGGGGCAGCAAGAAACGCGACATCCTCTGGGACGGATACAAGACCCATCTCACCGAGACCTGCGAGCCGGACACCCCGAATTTGATCACGAACGTGGCCACGACCGAGGCCACCGTCCCCGACAGCGTGATGAGCGAGACGATCCACAACGGCCTCACCGAACGGGACTGCCTGCCCGGCGAGCACTGGGTCGACACCGGATACGCCACCGCCGCCCAGATCGCGGCCGCCCGCCGTGAACACGGCATCGAGCTGCACGGACCGCTGCAAGCCGTCACCGTCGCCCAGGCGAAGAACGGCAGCGGCTACGACCAGGACGCCTTCACCATCGACTGGGGCCAGCAGCAGGTGACCTGCCCAAACGGAGCTACCAGCACACAGTGGGCCCTGCGCAGTTCTCAGCAGCAGCTTCCGGTGATCCGGGTCAGGTTCTCCCCGGCCGACTGCCGCCACTGCCCCGCACTGCGGGACTGCGTCAGCTCGCCCAAGGCCGAACGCAGGGAACTCACCCTGCGGCAGCACGACGAGCACCAGGCCCTTCAACGCACCCGCGCTCTCCAGCAGACCGACGGATGGAAAGACCGCTACAAGATCCGCGCCGGCGTCGAAGGCACCATCTCTCAGGCAGTCGGGCGCTGCGGCCTGCGCAGATCCCGCTACCGGGGCCTGGTCAAGACCGGCCTTCAGCACCAGCTCACCGGCGCCGCCATCAACCTCGCCCGCATCGACGCCCACTTCACCGAAACACCCCGGGCCCGCACCCGCACCAGCCACTTCGCAGCACTTCGCCCCGCCGACCAGAAGACCGACGGGGCGAAGCAACAGGGCCCGAATTAACCAACAGCGTCAGTCGTACTCTCCGGGCCCCTCGGACGTGTGCGCTAACCGCGTACGCGGCCGTGCCCCGGGGTCACTCGCCCTCGGCCTGCGGGGAGCTAGCGCCGGGCGTCGCCGCCGTCGAGGCCTCGCCGGACTCGTCGCCGCCGGGCGTCTCGGAGCCGTGGTCACCGGAGTCATCCGGTTCGCCCGAGGGCGAGTCGGAGGGGGACGCCTCGGGGAGGGAGGGCTGGGCCTTGGGCCCGTACTCCTTCCAGTGGTGGGTGTTGGGCACCACGGTGGCGCGCAGCTTGATCACGCCGGTGCTGCTGAGGTCGAAGACCACCGGCTGGGCGTTGCCGTTGCGGGCGCCGGTCTTCTCGATGGACTCGATCAGGGCGACGGCGACCTCGTCGGCCTTGTTGTCCTTGCCGTCGACCTGACCGCCGAAGGCCACCGAGCCGCCGGCCGGTACCACCACGGCGTTGGAGCGGCCGGGCGCGTTCTTCGGCGGGGTGAGCGTGGCCTTCACACCGGAGACGGCGACCGCCTTGACCGTCTGGTCCCGGTCACCGCTGTTGAAGAGGCGGGCGACCACGGTGGCCGGGCCCTTGCCCTCGCGGGTGGTGACGACGTTGACGTTCTGGATCTTGATAGTCCCCTCGGTCACCGCCGCGTTGTCCGGCTTGATCTCAAGGGTCTGCGCGTCGTTGCCGGCACCGCAGGCCGCCAGTGCGGGGATCGAGAGCGCGAGGGCGCTGGCGGCGAGGGTGCCGCGTCGAAGGCTGCTGCTCACGGCTGCGGCATCTCCTATGACGAGCTAGGCGGCCGAGACTTCGCGCCCGGTCGCGAACGGTGGCGGTCACCCTCTGGCGGGGGTCGACCGATGGTCAGCGGGCTCAGGTTACCGATCGCCGCTGATCGGCCGGCAACCGGCCCTCCGGGCGGCGGTCCACGGGACCCGAACGGGCCGGAATAACCTTTGGGAACAGGGGACTTGGGGCCGCCGGCCATTCCGGGGAAAGCCCTCCACGAAGATCCTTGGATCACCCCGAATTCGGTTACGCGCCTTCACGGCTTCTCCGTGTCCCCAATCACCTTCGCGAAGTGTTGATCAATTTCCGGCCAACCAGAACCGGCCCACGCAATGACCCAGACATTTCGGACAGTTGCCCGAGGATTCCCCGGGCCGCCGCCTTGTTGCGCCGGGGTTTCACTCCGCACACAGAGCCCCGTTCACCTGCGAATTCCCGCCCGAACCCCCCGGCCGATGCACGACGGGGGGTCCGTTGTCAAGCCCCGAGATATGCCCTGACCTGCGGAAACGCCATTCAGGATGCCCTCGTCCCGTGCTATCCTGGATAGCCACGGAAGGGGTACCTGTCACATGACGTTCAAGGTTGGCGACACCGTGGTCTATCCCCATCACGGGGCCGCGCTGATCGAGGCCATCGAAACTCGTCAGATCAAAGGCGTGGACAAGACCTACTTGGTTTTGAAGGTTGCACAAGGCGACTTGACGGTTCGGGTGCCGGCGGACAATGCGGAGTTCGTAGGCGTGCGTGATGTCGTCGGGCAGGACGGTTTGGACCGGGTCTTCGAGGTGCTCCGCGCGCCTTACGCCGAGGAGCCCACCAACTGGTCCCGCCGTTACAAGGCGAATCTGGAGAAGCTCGCGTCGGGCGACGTGATCAAGGTGGCCGAGGTCGTCCGCGACCTGTGGCGCCGTGAGCGTGAGCGCGGCCTCTCCGCCGGTGAGAAGAGGATGCTGGCCAAGGCTCGCCAGATCCTGGTCAGCGAGCTGGCCCTCGCCGAGAACACCAACGAAGACAAGGCCGAGACCCTGCTCGACGAGGTCCTCGCCTCCTGATCACCCCCTGACGCGCCCCACGCCGGACGCCACCCGAAGGCGTGTGGGTCAAGGGAGAGTGGAACGGTCAGCCGACGACGTCCCGAACCGCCACGGCGGGAGGGAACCGGCGGAGGCTCCGTTTCCCGTGCTTCACCTCTGCCGCAGTGCCCGCGCGATGAACCCGTCGCCGGGCGCTGCGGCATGTCCGCGAAGTGGGTAACCTCGCTGCTCTGGTGTGCCGGGCTCGGGCAGCCGGCCCGACCACTGTCACGGAAGGGGACGGTCGGGATGTCACGCCCGGCACGCTGTGGCCATACCCACCACGGCTGAGGACACAAACCTGAACGCGCGACTGATGTCTGATAATTCCGAGAATCCCCGCTCCGGCGCCGCCGGCCGCACCGCGGCCGTCATTCCCGCCGCCGGAAGAGGGGTCCGACTCGGACCGGGCACCCCCAAGGCCCTTCGCCCCCTGGGCGGCACCCCCATGCTGATCCACGCCATAAGGGCGCTGACCCAGGCGCGCGCCGTCTCCCTGGTGGTGGTCGTGGCACCCCCCGACGGCACCGAGGAGGTACGCGCCGCCCTGTACGCCCACCCCCTGCCGGACGACGCGGTGGAGGTGCTGGTGGTGGCCGGCGGGGAGAACCGGCAGGAGTCGGTACGTCTCGGCCTGGCGGCTCTGCCCGACACCGTGGACGTGGTGCTGGTGCACGACGCCGCCCGCCCCCTGGTCCCGGTGGAACTGGTGGACGCGGTGGCCGCCGCCGTACGCGGGGGCAGGCCGGCGGTGGTGCCCGCGCTGCCGGTGCCGGACACCGTCAAGGAGGTCAAGCCCGGCGAGGGCGGGGAGCCGGAGCCCGTGGTGGCCACCCCCGACCGTTCCCGGCTGCGTGCCGTACAGACCCCGCAGGGCTTCGACCGGGCGACCCTGGCCGAGGCCCACCAGCGGCTGGCCGACGAGCCGGGCGAGGGCGCCACCGACGACGCCGGCATGGTGGAGCGGCTGGGCGCACCGGTGGTGCTGGTCCCCGGTCACCAGGAGGCGTTCAAGGTGACCCGGCCCCTGGACCTGGTGCTGGCCGAGGCCGTACTCGCTCGGAGGAGGGCCACCGATGGCTTCTGAGTTCCTCACCGCCCCGTGGCCCCGGGTGGGCACCGGCACCGACGTGCACGCCTTCGCCGAGGGTCGCCCCCTGTGGTGCGCGGGCCTGCTGTGGGAGGGCGAACCGTTCGGGCTGGCCGGCCACTCCGACGGCGACGTGGCCGCCCACGCCGCCTGTGACGCCCTGTTCTCGGCGGCCGGGATGGGCGACCTGGGCGCCCACTTCGGCACCGACCGCCCCGAGTGGTCCGGCGCCTCCGGGGTGGCCCTGCTGACCGAGGCCCACCGGCTGCTGACCGCCGACGGCTGGACGGTGGGCAACGTGGCGATCCAGGTGATCGGGGTACGGCCCAAGATCGGCCGGCGCCGGACCGAGGCCCAGCGGGCGCTGTCCGAGGCGGTGGGCGGCGCCCCGGTGTCGGTGTCCGGCACCACCACCGACGGCCTGGGGTTGACCGGCCGGGGCGAGGGCCTGGCCGCCGTGGCCACCGCGCTGGTGGTACGGACGGAGCACTGAGGGCGGGCACTCGCGGGGAATACCCAACCCCTCGGGCGTCGCTTCGTGGGGTGGGCGACCCGACGGCGTATGTCTGTGGACAGCGCGCGGGCCGCACCGTGTGGAGGATCGCAGTCGACCCAAGGAAGGGCTCCCGACATGACCGCCGAACTCTCCGAGAAGCTCCGACAGACCCTGGACGGACCGGTGTTCGTCACCATCGCCACCATCCAGCCGGACGGGTCCCCGCAGGTGTCCCCGGTCTGGGTGAAGCGGGACGGGGACGACCTGCTGATCTCCACCACCCGAGGGCGCCGCAAGGAGCGCAACCTGCGGCGCGACCCCCGGGTGACGGTGGTGGTGCAGCCCGCCGAGGCCCCGTACACCTACGCCGAGGTGCGCGGCACCGCCGAGTTGAGCACCGAGGGGGGCCAGGAGCTGATCGACGAGCTGTCGCGGAAGTACACCGGCAAGGACTACGCGGAGTTCAACCCCCGGGCCGGCCAGGACGGGGAACGGGTGATCGTGCGGGTCAAGCCCCGGAAGGTAGTGGGTTCCCTCTAGGGTGTTTCGTTTGGATCTTGGGAGATCAGGAAGCGCGTTCTGGTGTCGTGGGCCGTGGACACGGCAAGGCGGAGGAGGAGTCGATGCAGCGCATCGGCGGCAGCGGCCCACGGCGACCTACAGCGACAACGCGGCGACAACGCGGCGAGGTGCGGCACGCTCGGTGACACCGCACGCGAGCCTCGCAGTGATCCGAACGACGCACCCTGAGTCGTACCCCCGGTGCCCCGTCCCGCACGGGGCACCGGGGACGGGCGCTTACCCTTGACGCGTGACTATTCGGCTGTACGACACCAGCGCCCGGAAGATCCGTGACTTCGCCCCGATCCGGCCGGGCTGCGTCTCGATCTACCTGTGTGGCGCCACCGTGCAGGCCGCCCCGCACATCGGGCACATCCGGTCGGGACTCAACTTCGACATCATGCGCCGCTGGTTCCTCCATCGCGGCCTGGACGTGACGTTCGTCAGGAACGTCACCGACATCGACGACAAGATCATCGCCAAGGCCGCGGACCAGGGCCGCCCCTGGTGGGCCATCGGCTACGCCAACGAACGGGCCTTCAACTCCGCCTACGACGCGCTGGGTTGCCTGCCGCCCACCTGCGAGCCCCGCGCCACCGGCCACATCCCCGAGATGATCGCGATGATGCGCGAGCTGATCGACCGGGGTCACGCCTACGCCGCCGACGGCAACGTCTACTTCGACGTTCGCTCCTTCGAGGGGTATCTGAGCCTGTCCAACCAGGAGTTGGACAACCTGCTCCAGCCCGAGGGCGAGGGCGAGACCGGCAAGCGGGACCCGAGGGACTTCGCCATGTGGAAGGCCGCCAAGCCCGGGGAGCCCAGCTGGGAGACCCCCTGGGGCAGCGGCCGGCCCGGCTGGCACCTGGAGTGCTCGGCCATGGCCCACAAGTACCTGGGCGAGGTCTTCGACATCCACGGCGGGGGCATCGACCTGGTCTTCCCCCACCACGAGAACGAGATCGCCCAGTCCCGCGCCTTCGGTGACGAGTTCGCCCGCTACTGGGCCCACAACGCCTGGGTCACCATGAGCGGCGAGAAGATGAGCAAGTCCCTGGGCAACTCGGTCCTGGTCTCCGAGATGGTCAAGCGCTGGCGCCCCATCGTGCTGCGGTACTACCTCGGCACCCCGCACTACCGCTCCACCATCGAGTACAGCGAGGAGTCCCTGCGGGAGGCCGAGTCCGCGTTCGCCCGTATCGAGGGGTTCCTCCAGCGGGTCGCCGAACGCGTCGGCGAGGTCAGCCCCGCCACCGAACTCCCCACCGCCTTCTGCGAGGCGATGGACGAGGACCTGAGCGTCCCCCAGGCCATGGCCGTCGTCCACACCACCGTCCGTCAGGGCAACGCCGCCCTGAACGCGGACGACAAGGAGACCGCCATCGCCCGCCTCGCCGAACTGCGGGGAATGCTGGGCGTGTTGGGGCTCGACCCGCTGAGCCCGGAGTGGGCCCAGGAGGGCGGCCAGGACCTGCACGGGGTGGTGGACTCCCTGGTGTCCCTGGTGCTGCAACAGCGGCAGGCCGCCCGCGAGCGCAAGGACTACGCCACCGCCGACGCCATCCGGGACCAGTTGCAGAGTTCCGGTCTGGTGGTCGAGGACACCCCTGCCGGCCCCCGCTGGGAGCTGGGCGACCGCTGACCGCCCGGGGCCCCGGACCGGTCCTCGGTTTCCGGTCCACCGGCCCCGGGCCGTACAGTTGAGCGGCTGTGGGTGAACGCTCCCCCAGCCGCTCGACCAACCCCCCGACCCGATCAGTGAGGGTGCCCCGATGGCCCGTAACAGCAACCGCCGCGTGTCCGGTAAGAAGGGACCGCAGGTCGGCAGTGGCGGCAACCGTCGACGCGGCCTGGAGGGCAAGGGCCCCACCCCGCCGGCCGAGATGCGCAAGGGCCACGCCAAGCAGCGGGCCGCCCAGGCCCGCGTCCGCCGCGAACAGTCCCGCCCCCGCCGCTCCGGGAAGTCCGGGGTGGAACTGGTGGTGGGCCGCAACCCGGTCGTGGAGGCCCTGCGCGAGGGCGTGCCGGCGAACGCCCTCTACGTACAGCAGTTCATCGACAACGACGACCGGGTACGGGACGCGCTGCGGCACGCCCAGGAGCGCGGCGGTATCCACCTGGTGGAGGCCCCCCGCCCCGAGTTGGACCGGATGACCAACGGGCTCAACCACCAGGGGCTGGTCCTCCAGATCCCCCCCTACGAGTACGCCCACCCCGAGGACCTCGCCGCCGCCGCCTTCGACCGGGGCGAGGACCCGCTGATCGTCGCCCTCGACGGGGTCACCGACCCCCGGAACCTGGGCGCCGTGGTGCGCTCGGTGAGCGGCTTCGGCGGCCACGGCGTGGTGGTACCCGAGCGGCGGGCGGCCGGGATGACGGCCGGCGCCTGGAAGACCTCGGCCGGCGCGGCCTCCCGCACCCCGGTAGCCCGGGCCACCAACCTCACCCGGGCGCTGGAGTCGTACCAGAAGGCGGGGCTGACCGTGGTCGGCCTGGCCGCCGACGGCGAGGCCGACGTCCGCGAACTGGACCTCCTCGCCGGCCCGGTGGTGATCGTCGTCGGCAGCGAGGGCCGTGGCCTGTCCCGGCTGGTGGGCGAGACCTGCGACGTACGGGCCCGCATCCCGATGGCCGTCGGCACCGAGTCCCTCAACGCGGGAGTGGCCGCCGGCGTCGTCCTCTACGAGGCCTCCCGCCAACGCTGAACGGCGCGACGGGACGCCGTACCCCCGCACGCCGCTCCCAGGCGGTGCGGGGTGACGTGCCCCGGACCGTCCGACGGGGAGCCGTAACCGGTGCACTGCACCACCCGCCAGAGCGGCCCCCTCCACACTGAACCCCCCGGTGAGGCGGGCGTTCCGCGCTGGACCGCTCCCCCGAAGCCGAGGCCCCGCCCCGAACCACCCCGCGAACCGCCCCACCGAACAGGGCACCAACACCCAACCGCCCCACGGGAAGCGTGCCCGGCACCGGGCGACCCCGCAGGACGTCGTAACCCGTGCGCTCAGCCAGCCCACGGGCGAGACGCCCCGGCCCCGAACCACCCCGCGAGGCACCGCAACCCACCCACGGGATGACCGCCCCCGCCCCGACCGTCCGGCACGGCGGCGACACCGGGCGACACCGGCGCTGAACCAACCGAGGGGGCGGGGTGACGGGCGGTGAACCGGGGCCCTGAGGACGGGAGTTGACGGGTCTCCGACAGATCGGGCCGGTCAAGGCAGTGTCCTATCTGACCGTCACTCGGTTAGATGAGTGTGGAGACCAAAGCACCCACCCCTGTCCCCGGGGACCGCCCACGCACCCGGATCATTCCCGGCCGCAAGACCGCGGCGCTGGCCGAGGAGGAGTCCGCGCTGAACATGGCCAAGGTGCCGTGCGATCCGGCGCAGGTCGTGGTCAACCACCTGAGCTTCCGGGTGGACCTGTCCGGCCCCGTACCCTCGCTGTTCACCCCGGCCGTACCGGTCGCCCCGGTCGGCGCCCCGCTCGCCGGGATCGCCGGAGCCACCACGGTGCCGCGCAGACGGCGCCCGGTGGTGTGGAGCGGACAGGGCTCGGCCAGCGAGGCTCTCACCGGCGAACTGCTCCAGACGCTGCCGCCGCCCCTGGAGGCCGAGGAGGAGGACCCCAACTCGACCACGATGGCGCTGCCCCGGGTCACGCTCGGGTACCCGCCGAGGTCGCACCTCGACTCCGCCCCCACCGGCCCGGCGGCTGCCGCCACCGTGGTGGCCCCTCGTACCCCGGCCGGGTTCGCCCCTCCCCCGCCTCTCCGGGAGGACCCCTCCGGCCCCGACACCTCCGAGGAGCCCCTGCTCAGCGGGCTGCGCGCGGAGCCCTCCGACCAGCGGGGGCCGGGCGAGGGCCAGCGCGACGGCAGGCGCGACGAGCGGCAGGCCTTCTACCCGGGCCGACGGATGAACCTCGGCGTGGTGCTCCTGCCGCTCCGCGTACTGCTCGGGTTCGTCTCCGTCTACGCCGGCATGGGCAAGCTGTGTGACCCGGTGTACTTCGACGGCGGCTCCCGTGGCTCCCTGGTGACCTGGCTACGAGGCCTGCACCCCTGGGGGGTGGCCGAGCCGCTGCGGGACTTCGCCCTGGCCCACCCGGTGGGCTCCGGGCTGACCGTGGCGTTCCTCCAGGTGATCGTCGGGGTGCTCACCATGCTGGGCCTCTGGCAACGGGCAGCGGCCTCGGTGGGTGCCCTGCTGTCGGCGGCGCTGATCGTGACGGTCAGCTGGCGGGCGGTACCGGTGTACGAGATGCCGGACTTCATCTACCTGGCCGCCTGGAGCCCCCTGATCATCGCCGGCGCCCCGGTGTACTCCCTGGACGCCCGACTGGCCGGCGAGGCCTGGCGCACCCTGGGCCCCCGGGTCGAGGTTGGCGAGCTACGACGCCGGGTGCTGCGGCGCGGCACCCTGATGGCCACCCTCGTGGTGGGCGTGACCCTGCTGATCGGTTCGATGCTGGGCGGGGCCGTACGGTCGGCCGAGGTCGACACCGTACCCACCCCCGACCGCACACCGCCGCCCAGCAACAAGCTGCCCGGCTCGCCCCTGCCCAGCAGCCCCAGCGCCGGGGTGGACAGCCAGCCGCCCAGTCAGGACGACCCCCAGCGGGAGCGGCAGCCCGAGCGGTCGGCCCCCGCCTCCCCGAGCCAGGGCACCACCGAGGGCCCCGAGTCGGGGCCGACCCTGCGGGAGACGGTGCCGCCGGAGCCCACCCAGCCCCCGCGTCAGGAGCAGCAGGCACCGCCCTCCGCCGGTTCTTCGTCCGGTACCCCGACCACCGGGGGCGACAGTGGCGGTGACCAGGGCGAGTCCTCCGCCGGCAACGGTTCCGGGGGCCGGCAGGGCGCGCTGGGCGGCCTCCTCGGCTGAGCCAGGTGTCCGCGCCCTCGTAGGCCGAACCGTTCGTGGGCCCGACTCCCTCTCACCAGAGGGGAGTTCGGGCCCACGGCCGTCCCGGTCGCTCTCCGCGAGCCCGGGCCCCGCGACCTCAGTCGCGGTGGGCGGCCAGCTCCCGGGCGGCCTCCGAGAGGTCCTTGGCGGTGTCGATGGAGCGCCAGTACGCGCCCTGGGGCAGCGGGAAACCGGCCAGCCGCCGTTCCCTCGCCAGCCGGGGGAAGGTGGTCCGCTCGTGGTCGCCCCGTTCCGGCAGCAACGAGGCGAAGTCGGCGGCGAACACGTAGACACCGGCGTTGATCAGGAACGGGGACGGGGGCGCCTCGATGAAGTCCCGCACGTGACCGAACTCGTCGGTCTCCACGGCTCCCCAGGGGATACGGGGCCGGGCCAGCGCCAGCGTGGCGGTGGCGTCCCGCTCGGCGTGGAAGTCGGCCATCCTGCGCAGCGGGAAACGGGTCCAGATGTCGCCGTTGGTGGCGTACCAGGGCTCACCGGGCCGGGGCAGCTCCTTGGCCGCGAACCGCAGTCCGCCGCCCCGTCCCAGGGGCTCCTCCTCCACCACCGTACGCACCCGCATACGGGGCGCCTGGCCGGCCGACTCGGCCGCCACCAGGGGCAGTTCGGTCGCTTCCAGCCACTCGGCCAGCACCTCGGCCAGATGTCCGCAGGAGACCACCACGTCGGTGACCCCCTCGGCCGCCAGCCAGTCCAGCTGGTGGCCGATGATGGGCGTTCCGGTGCCGGGGATCTCCACCATCGGCTTGGGCCGGTCGTCGGTGTACGGGCGGAGCCGGGAACCCTGGCCTCCGGCGAGGATCACGGCCTGGGTGGGACGCTGCGCGCTTCCGTAACCCTGCGCGGACTTCTGGGGAGCTGTCATGGCCAGCACCCTAGAGGCTCGGGCCCCCCGAGGGTTCCCCGGGGGCGGGCCGCTCCCTCCCCGACGCCCAGGTCAGGGGAGCGGAACGGCCCAACGAGTGTACGGCGCCGGGGTGTTGGGGCCCGGCCTGGGCCGGCCGCCCTCGTCACTGTGGGCGACCGGTGCCGGACCCCGGGGCTCAGCGCTGCGGGGAGTCGGCCACCCCGAGGGCGAAGGAACTGTCGCACACCGGGCGGGAGTAGCTCTGGGCGGTCAGCGCGCCGTAGGTGCGTACGGCCGCCTTCCCCAGGGACCGCGCCAGGTCGGCGCAGTGCCGCGCCAGGGAGGGCTTGCGGTCCACCTCACGCTGGAGTTGCGTCAGGGCCACCCCGGGGTCGGTGCGCCGGAGTTCGGCGACCAGCCGCTGTCGCAACTGCTCGTGGGGAGCGGTCCGCTGGGGTGCCTTCTGCTCCGTGGCGGCGTTCACCACCTGGGAGGTGGAGGAGTCGTTGGCCCAGGGAACCTGGGTGACGGCGAGGCTGCCGGACAGGACCAGAACGACCGGCAGGACGAATGCGAGGGATCGGCCGATGCGGCGGGCTACGTGTTTCACATACGAGAGCGTAGCGAGCTGTGGTGATATGGCGACATTCCGTCACTCTTCAGGGGAGCGCCGGAGCGCGATGTTCGATCACCGGGTTGACATGTGCGGTTTCGAGCGGCCCTCACGACACCGGGGACCGTACCCCCGCTCTGCGGAAGTACGGCCCCCGGGAAGCCGGTTGGCCCTCGTCAGTCGCTGAGGCGCTCGCCGGAGGAGGTGGAGAACACGTGGGTCTCGCCACTGCGCGGCACCACGTGCAGCACCGAGCCCTTCTCCGGGACGTTACGGCCGGACACCCGGACCACCAGGTCCTTGTGGCCGCCGCCGACCTCGGCGGAACCGTAGACGTAACCGTCGGCGCCCAGCTCCTCCACCACGTTCACGGTGATGGGCAGACCGGCCGGCGCGTCCTTGGCCAGCTTCTTGTCACCCTCGCCGTTGACCAGGTCGAAGTGCTCGGGGCGGACGCCCACCGTCACGGTGGTGTCGCCCCTCTGGCCCGCCGCGTCCAGGGCCTCGCGCTCGATCGGCACCACGCTGTTGCCGAACTTCACACCGCCGTCGGTGATCGGCACCTCCACCAGGTTCATGGCCGGGGAACCGATGAAGCCGGCCACGAAGAGGTTGGCGGGCTTGTCGTACATGTGGCGGGGCGAGTCGACCTGCTGGAGCAGCCCGTCCTTGAGCACGGCCACCCGGTCACCCATGGTCATGGCCTCGACCTGGTCGTGGGTGACGTACACGGTGGTGATGCCCAGCCGGCGCTGGAGGCTGGCGATCTGGGTACGGGTCTGGACACGCAGCTTGGCGTCCAGGTTGGACAGCGGCTCGTCCATCAGGAACACCTGCGGCTCCCGGACGATCGCCCGGCCCATCGCCACACGCTGACGCTGACCACCGGAGAGCGCCTTGGGCTTGCGGTCCAGGTACTCGGTGAGGTCCAGGATCTTCGCCGCGTCCTCGACCTTCTTGCGGATCTCGGTCTTGGACACACCCGCGATCTTCAGGGCGAAGCCCATGTTGTCCGCGACGGACATGTGGGGGTACAGCGCGTAGTTCTGGAACACCATCGCGATGTCCCGGTCCTTCGGCGGCAGGTTGGTGACGTCACGCTCACCGATGCGGATGGCGCCCTGGTTGACGTCCTCCAGCCCGGCGAGCATCCGCAGCGAGGTCGACTTGCCGCAGCCCGAGGGGCCGACCAGTACGAGGAACTCCCCGTCGGCGATGTCGATGTCGAGCTTGTCGACGGCGGGCTTGTCGCTGCCCGGGTACACCCGGGTCGCCTGGTCGTAGGTGACCGTAGCCATGTTGTTGTCTCCTTCACCGGCAGGAACGTGCCGGACGATCCGTTGTAAAGGGGAGCCGCTGAACCAGCGGCGACGACGCACGGTGGGTGCCGGAGGCACTACGCGGGTCTGATCCACTCTTGGACTGCGCGAACGCTATCCCGGCCCACCCCCCTTTGTCAGCGCCCGCACCCCCGATTTGTACGCCCGCCTGGTGCCCGGAACGCGTTCGGTACCGCCACACCCCGCGGGTACACTGCTCGGGCACCACGCGCCTCCTTAGCTCAGCTGGCCAGAGCAACGCACTTGTAATGCGTAGGTCGCCGGTTCGACTCCGGCAGGGGGCTCTTGTGAAGGCCAGGCCAGATAGCTTCTGACCTGGCCTTTCTCGTTGCATGGGGCGGTTGGGGGCAGCGCTGTCCCGTTGGCACGGTGGAGGCCCGCGAGGGTCAGCTTTCGGCGGGGTCGTTCTCCGCCGCGGGGGCGTCGCGTTCGGTTGTGTGGCGCTTCCGCTTCCCGGGCGTGGGCAGCGCAGCCATCGCGGTCTCCGCGGTGGCTCGCAGTACCTCCGGGGCCAAGCCGGCCTTACCCACAGCTTCCAGGCCACGGACCACCGTCAGCAGCATGGCCGCCAAGTGCTCCGAGTCGGCGGCGCTGTCGATGTCGCCGTTGCGCTGAGCGGCGACGATCTCCTCCCGCAGCAGGGCCAGCAAGGCCGTCATGACCTGGGCTGACTGCTTGTTGACGGTCGGGTCGTGCTGGGCCCGTTCCGCCACCCCCTTGGCCAGCAGGCACCCTCGATGCTCGGTGTCCACGGCCGCGTTCTCCGCCATCAGGTGCACGTACGCCGACAGCCGGCCAAGAGCCTCCTCGTCCGGGCCGCCGGTCAGTTGTTCTCCGGCCACCTCGACGACCGCGGTGCACCAGTCGGCGAACACGCGGTGGAACAGCGCGTTCTTGTCCCCGAACGCGCCGTAGAGGCTCCCCTTGCCCAGGCCGGTGGCCCGGGCGATGTCGTCCATCCGCGTTCCCGCGTAGCCGGTCGTCCAGAACTGTTCCCGTGCCCGCTCCAGGACATCGCGTTCGTCAAAGGCGCGTGGTCTTGGCATGGCGTCACCGTATCCATTCTTGACTGGATCGTCCATTACTGGCTACGTTCTGGACGACCCAGTCAAGAACTGAAGGAGTCCCGCCATGTCAGGCGCACTGCAGGAGAAGGTGGCGTGATCACCGGAGGTACCAGCGGGATCGGGCTGGCCATCGCCCACCGCTTCGCCCGAGAGGGCGCACGGGTCTTCGTCACCGGCCGCGACGCCGACCGCCTCGAAGAGGCGGTACGGACACTGGGCCCGGCAGCGACCGGCGTCCAGGCGGACGTCTCGGACCTGGCCGACCTTGACGCCCTGTACACCCGGGTCCGTGACGAAGCCGGGCGCATCGACGTGCTGGTGGCCAACGCGGGAATCGCCGCGGACGCGACACTCGGCGCCCACACGGAGGAGAACGTCGACCTGACACTCGCTGTCAACGTCAAGGGCACGCTGTTCACCGTGCAAAAGGCGCTACCCCTACTGACGGCAGGTGCCTCCGTCCTGGTCATCGGTTCGAGCAACAGCGCGCGCCCCAACGAACACCTGGAGGTCTACAGCGCGTCAAAGGCGGCACTGAGCAACCTCGTCCACAACTGGGCCCGGCAGTCACGGGAGCGCGACTTCCGGGTCAACGCCCTCAGCCCGGGCCCCACCCGCACCCCCGCCCTGCTGCGTGCCGCTGGCGGGGACGCCGACCAGTTCGCCGAAGCCGTCGTACCGCTGGGGCGGCTGGCCGACACGGCGGAGATCGCCGAAGCCGCGCTCTTCCTGGCCTCGGACGCCTCGTCGTTCGTTACCGGCGCCGAACTCTTCGCCGACGGCGGCTACACCCGGGCCTGAAGCACTGCCCTGCTCCGTCCGCGCCCCCACCACCTCGACGGGGCACGGCAGACGACACCCCGCGAACGCTCCCGCTCAGGCACCACCCACCTGGACCCGCGTACCCCCGACGCCCGAGACAGAACGGGGAGACGGCGGCGAGGAGGAGGAAGCGGAGCGCCCACCGCCCCGCAGGCGTGAGGAGAGGTGCGACCACAGCCGGCGGGGTCACTCGGTTTCGAGGTGTCCCAGGAGGGTGGTCGCCCGTGAGGATCCCTCGGGCCCGCTCCAGTCACTGCGGTCGATTGCGGTGGCCGGACACAGGTACGCGAGGGTGACCTGCGGGGCAAGGGCGACCCGGTCGGGGTTCCCGTCAGTGGACTCCGCTGTCTGGTGAGATGCCGCCGGGACGGTCGTCCTAGCCGGGCTCCGGTGGCCAGCGGGAGGTCAGGGAGGGAGCAGCCCTGGTCGCGGAGCCGGTGTCTCGTGGCGAAGGGGGTGAGGTGGTCACCGCCCTTGGCTGCGGTGGGCGGTGGGTTCGCTGGCCATGGCCCGGGGGTCGGGTCCGTGACGCGCGGGTCCACCAGGATGCCCGCCGTCCGCCCGCCGAGGGATTGGCCGCGCCTGCCGTGTCGTGGCGTCCGATTCGCAGGCCCTCCGCCGCGTCACCGTAGGGGAGTGTCCGTACGGCACAGACCGACGAAGGTGCTTCGGTCGTCGATGGCGGGCCCGCTTCTCTCCCGCTTCCTTCAACGGGCGTAGTCAGAGGGTTCCTGTGTACGTGTCCCTCGCCGGTTGTCCTCAAGTGCCGCGATCAGTGTCCGTGCGTCGTGGGGGCCCGAGTGCCGGTGTCCTTGGACGAAGAAGGTGGGGGTACCCCGCGCTCCGCTCAGCGCCGCGCTGGTCGCGTCCCGTCGGACTCGGGCGGCGACCTGGTCACTGTCGAGGTCGGTGGTGAACCGTGCCATGTCGAGCCCGAGCTGTTCGGCATAGCGCACCAGGTCCTGCCGCTCAAGGGCGTCCTGGTGCGCGAACAGCAGGTCGTGCATGGGCCAGAACGCTCCCTGGCGTGCGGCGGCTTCTGCCGCCAGCGCGGCCTGCCAGGAGTGCGGGTGCACGTCCTCCAGGGGGAGGTTCCGTACGACGTAGCGAAGGTCGTCCCTGAAGTGGGCGTGCATGTCCTGCCACATCCCCGTGGCTCGGGCACAGAAGGGGCACTCGTAGTCGAGGTACTCCACGAGAGTGAGTGGGGCGCTCTCACTGCCACGGATGTGGTCCACGTCGGGATCGACGGCCGGTTCGAGGGTGCGGGGAAGATCAGCGGAGGTCTCCCCCCATCGAACAGCCGCGACACGGAAGATGCCCCACCCCAGCAGTGTCGACAGCACCATCGCCATGAGCACTCCGACGGTGGCTTCACGCCCCAGATCGGAATCGGCGCCGAAGGCGAGTTGGACGATGAGGAGCGAGACGGTGAATCCGATTCCTGAGAGCGCCGCTCCACCGAAGGCGCTGCCAGGACCTACGCCCTCAGGTGGCCGGCCCAGACCGAGGCGGGTCGTGAGATAGGTGGCCAGCCCGATTCCGAGGGTTTTTCCCACCACGAGGCCGAGGACCACGGCCCAGGTCACTTGCGAGTTCAGCGCCTTGAACAGCAGACCGCCCCGCAGGTCGACCCCCGCATTGGCCAGAGCGAAGACGGGTACCACGACCAGAGCGGTGGGCAGGCGCAGTACGTTGTGCAGGCGTTCGTTGATGGAAGTTCCTCGCGCCAGCCAGCGTTTGACGATTCGCGCCGAGTGGGGATTGGGCGATTGCCAGTAGTCCCGAAAGGACTCCCTGGCGGCCACGACCGTCTTTCGCTCGGTGGGGTAGGCGGGCACCAGCAGTCCCGCCGCCATTCCCGCCAGTGAGGCGTGAATTCCCGAACTGACGGTGGCACACCAGAGCGCGGCGACAACCACGAGATAGGGCGCGGCCCGCCACTGTCGACAGTGGCCGAGCAGCGCCAACACACCAAGGCAACCCAGCGCGACGGCCAAGGGAACAAGGCGGATCTCGTCGCTGTACACCACACCGATGATCGAGACGGCCAGGAAGTCGTCGACGACGGTCACCGTCAGCAGAAAAACCCGCAGTTGGCCCGACATCGCGGGGCCGACCAGGGCAAGCGCACCCAGCATGAAGGCGGTGTCGGTTCCGACCACCACGCCCCAACCACCCAGCTCCGCACCCTCACCGACGACACCGAGGTACACCACTGCGGGAACACCGACTCCCGCGATCCCCGCGATGAGCGCCAACCGCGCGCGACGGTTATCGCGCAGAGAGCCATGAGTGAACTCCTGACGGACCTCCAGTCCGATGACAAAGAAGAACACCGCCATCAGTCCGTCGTTGATCCAGTGCTGTAGATCCATGTGCAGGCCGAAAGGACCCAGGTCGAATCCGGCCGACTGCTCCCGCACCGTGGCGTACGTTTCCGAGAGTGGGGAATTCGCCCACAGCAACGCGATCAACGTCACCAGCACCAACAGCGCCGCAGCGCCGGGCTCGGTACGTAGTTGTCGGATCAACCCTGGCACGTGGCGGGGACGGTGCTCCACCTGTCCCGCTGTGACGGGTGGGGACTCCGCGCTGGTTTGGGGGCGATGTCGTCGGGTCACGAGGTCGGGGCTCCGGGGAAGAGGGCCGGCGCCGTGGGAATGCCCTGTCCGGTATCAGTCCGGCCCCGAGGCGCAAACCCGGGAAGAACCCCGCGCCAGGAACGCCGATGGATTCGACCAGGAGACACGCGACGAATGGCCTCACCGCGCGTTCCCCTCCCACCAGGTGGAATGTCGAAGGCACTGCGCTGGGGAAATCCATCTGCCAGCTGACCACTGTTGTTCGCCAGCCAGGTGGGGAACCACCCTTCAGCAAGCTGGCCGGACACAGCGTCCATGCCCATGGATGCCTCCTCGACCGGGAACTCGAAGTCAGAGACGGAGAGGTTCTCGCGATACCGCCCTGTCGTCCGTTGCCGACAATTCTGACGGCAGGAGGCTTGGTCAGCACGAGCATGACGCCCCCGGAGGCGGCGACCGAGCGAGCCGTTCACGCGAGCCGCGACCCCACACGGCCGGCACGGCCCGTAGGGGCTCCACGAACTGGGTGCGGCCTGACGGGGTGGGCGTGAGGCCCATGGTGTGGAGTGGTTCTCAGGGGAGCTGGATCGAGCCGCCGAAGGCGGCTACCTACCGCCGTTTCGTCTGATCGAGTTCTCGACCGGGGGAAGCGTACGCACGCGTGCCACTGGTGGGCGCTGGCACTGGGCCACGCCAGGGCACAGACGGTGCCTGGCCCCGGGAGCATCGACTGCCAGGCGTCTCAAGGCGTGCTCCGGTGCCCAGCGCCCCGGGCGTCCCGGAGAGACCGGAACCCGACGCGGACGACGACGGCGGACGGGATCGATGCGACCTTGGTTCAGCGTCCGTCGGTGACGACCTCCGGCACGGGGCACAGCGTCGTGGCGCCTGCGCGCAGGGAGTCGTCAGCGCCTCGTTGACAAGGTGGCGGGCCCGTGGGTCATCGGCCGAGGCCCGGCCGAGCGGACCAGCCGCAGCGCACGGTGGGCGCCGCGCGGCAAGAGGGCCTCCTGGGCCAGGCGGTAGCTGTCGCGATCCGCACCGGCCAGAAGGCCCTCACTCCGTCGTACACCGGCCCCCGGCTCTGTCATCTGTCGCCGACCTGCCGGGACGACGCACCTGGGGGTTCTGCCGAGCGGATACGACGGTGGGCGCACCAGGTGATGCTGCGAGGTGACGAGGTCGGCCTCTGTCTCAGCCTGTCGGCTGGAGCGAGCGCCGTTCTGTGACTACCAGGAGGCGGGGTGCCGGACCCCGTTGTACCACTGCTCGTTGGCGGTGTTGTTGTGGTTGTCCATGTTGAACGCACCGGGATAGTTGTTGATGTGGTTGTGCGGGTACGTCCAGATGCCGGCGGACTCGTCGCAGATGTAGTCGCGGTTGCAGATGGTCTTGACGGGGACGTTGCCGAAGAACCGGTCGGCTCCGGCGAGCGGGGCGCCGATGATGCCCCCGAAGGGGAAGGAGGCGCCGTTGGTGCCGGGGCCGCCCTGTCGCTTGGGGTCGGCGATGAGGACGGCGTTGACGTTGCCGAACGTCCGCCAGTTCTCGGTGACCCAGGTGTGGACGACCGCGGCACCCAGGGAGTATCCGCCCATCTTGACGTGCTGGTTCGGACATGCGGCACGCTGCTGGCGTACCAGGCGGTTCAGCTCGTTGACCCCGGCCCGGGCGCTGGCGCCGTTGGGGATCGTGGTCGGGTACCCGACGTGCTGCTGGATGTTGCCGGTGAAGCCGTCCCTGTTCCACGCGCTTCCCGTGCCACCGACGACGATGGTGTAGGTGCCCTGACACGAAGCCGCCGTCGTCGCCGCCTGTGCCGTCGACGCCTGGGTCGCCAACAGGCCCCCCGTCAGGGCAAGTCCGGCCGCCACTGCCGCAAGTCTTCTCGCTCGCATTCGATCTCCTCTGGTGATGGTGGGATGCGCCACTCGGGCAGTCTGCTGTGACCTACCGGAGGAACATGGGTGAAATCGATATCACCAGCACTTCATCCAGTACTCCACCGGGTCTCCACCGTCGACTGTCCTGAACTCCGGCAGTCTGCTACGACCCGTTGAAGAAATGGGGATGAAATCGATACCACCAGTACTTCACCCAGTACTTCACCGGGTCTCCTCTGTCAGCCGCCCTGAACGGCGTGATGACGCAGGTCAGGCACGGAAGACGTCAACTACCGGTGCGGTGGGGGGACTTGACGGCGCCATGGATGCGGCCGAATCCGGCCCCTCGGGCCCGGGGGCCAGCGCCGGGAGGCGCCGGGGCAACCACCTGGCGGGTCCTGCCCCCGTGCGCTGAGGTGTTCCGACGTACCGGGTCGACGTGCCCGTACGTTCCCACCACCGTTCCCCACGGCAGGGGGACGGCGGTCACCTCGGGGGACGCGTTCGGTCGCCCCGGTACTCACTCACCCCGGTACTCACTCACCCCGGTACTCACTCACCCCGGTACTCACTCACCCCGGCGGGAGGCCCCGCGCATCAGGTCTCGGGTCGCCTCGTCGGCGGGGAGGAAGGTCTCCAGGTGCAGGCCCTCCAGAGTGGTGTCGACGGCCGTGTCCAGCTGTGCGGAGGTGCTGAAGAAGGTGGCCGGCCTTCCGCGAACGTCGATCTCCAGGGTGAGTACGGGGCCCGCCGGCGCCAGGCTGTCCGGTCCGTCGAGGTAGCCGGACAGCTCGTCGAGCAGAGCCCGGTGCCGGGGGTCGTGCGTACGCTCGGCGCGCGAGCGGAGCCGACGCATCAGGTGGGCGCCCCATTCCTGCTGGTTGCGGATGCGAGGGGCGAGGCCGTCGGGGTGGAGGCAGAGCTTGAGGACGTTGACGGGCGGTTCGAGCAGCCAGTCCGCGCACCCGTCCACCAGTTGGTCCACGGCCGTGTTGGAGTCGACGATGTCCCAGCGGTCGTCGAGGAGGAGCGCCGGGTAGGGCAGGTGGGCGGTGAGGAGGTCACGTAGGCCGCTCATGATCACGGCCAGTCCGGTGTCGTCCAGCGCGTGTTCGTCGAAGCGCGGAGCGAAGCCGCCGGAGAGCAGCAACCGGTTGCGGTCGCGTAGGGGGAGGTCGAGGTGGTCGGCGAGCCTCATGATCATCTCCGGCGTCGGGTGGGCCTTGCCGGTTTCGACCCTGCTGAGGTGTCGGGTGGAGACGGCCGAACGGTTCGACAGTTCCTGCTGGCTGAACCGTCGACGCTGACGCCAGAGGCGCAGCAGATCACCGATGTCGGGCTCCGACGTGCTGGCTGCCATACGTGGACTCTACGTACCCGTGGACCGGTGGCCATGACCTGGGAGGTCATGGTCCGTACGCCTGCCGCGCCACACGATGGGTGCCCTCGGGATCACGACGGGAGACGAGAGGGGAACCAGCATGGAGACCATCGCCCGGAACTATCTGGACACCTGGAACGCGAGCGGCGAGAGGCGGCGCCAACTGCTCGCGGAGCACTGGTCGGAGGGGGCGACGTACACCGACCCCCTGGCCGAGGTCAGCGGACGCGCGGAGATCGACGGCCTCGTGGAGGGGGTGCGTACCCAGTTCCCGGGGTTCGTGTTCGCGCCGCTCGGCGACGTGGACGGCCATCACCGGCAGCTGCGCTTCCGGTGGGGGCTCGGCCCCGAGGGTGCCGAGCCGGTCGTCATCGGGTTCGACGTGGTGGTGGTCGACAGTGAGGGGAAGATCGCCGACGTTCGCGGCTTCCTCGACAGGGTGCCGTCGTGAGCCGGGGCCGGGGTTACGCGGTCGGTTACCTGGAGGACGTCGAGCCGGGGCCCGCGATCGTCGCGTACTTGGAACGTATCGAGGGCACCTTCGAGCCGTTCGCGGGGGAATGGGTCGTCCACGGGGCGACACCGGAGGTGGTCGAGGGAGAGATGCCCGGTGCCCTCGTCATCATCGGCTTTCCCGACGTCGAGGCCGCCAGGTCCTGGTACTTCTCCCCCGGATACCAGGAGATCGCCGCGCTGCGGACGGACCACTCCCGGTCCGTGGTCGCGCTCCTTCCGGGGGTGGCGGACGGCTACCGCGCCGCCGAGACCGTCCGCAAGCTGGCGGGCGAAGGGGTCGACCGGGGAGGAGAGCCCGGGTGAACCCCGCTCTCCCGTGAGGGGCCGGGGCACCGCCACCGGGTCGTACCCGGGCGAACCGGTGTCAGCGCCCGACCGAGCCACCGCACGGTAGGCAGGTCCCCGGGGGCTCCCCACCGCGCGGCGCCAACAGGCGCGCCACGCTTGGGGGTTCCTCCCGGCGGCGTCCTCGTGGGCGCTCGCCCGGCACCACCCCACCGGGTCCCGGCCCAGGCGGGTCGAACGTCCGGGGGTGTCCGGGCACTTCGGACGCGTGAGCGTTCTCGTGACACCGCCAGGTGAGCGCCCACTCCGGGCGGGTCGAACGTCCGGGGACGTCGGGCCTCTTCGTGGGCGCCCGCGGGGCACGGTGCCTCGTGGGCGCCCACCCGGGAGGGTTCGGAGGTCCGGGGAGGGCAGGTCACCTCGGGCGCGTGGGCTTTCTCGTGGCACACACGCCCACCCCGGACGGTGCGAAGTCCCAGAAGAGTCACGTCACTTCGGACGTGAACGCCCCCGTGGCCCCGGGTACGGGCGCCCGCCCCCACATCCCGCGCACGCCCTGGGAGGCAGCGTGACGTGGCCCCGCGTACGGGCGCCCGCCCCAGGTGGTTCGGAGCCCGGGGCGTCAGGTCGCTGCGGTCAGGGTCGATCCGGGTTGCACCGATCCCGGTGTCGACTCGGTGATCGCCACTCCGTACACGGTGCCCTCCGGGGTCGGCCGTGAGTGGGTCTCGATCCCGCGAATCCGCACCGTGGTTCCCGTGGAGTCCTCGGTGAGGAGGTCCCCCGTTCTGACGGGCTTCTCCCCGTGCGTGACCAGTACGGTCACCGTCGTGCCCCTGCCGGTGAGGTGCAACCGCCCGGTGACCCGGAGCCTCGTGAGCAAGCGAACTCCTCCTGACCGTCGTCGCTGGTCCGCCGGCGCCGAACGTCCCCGCAGCCGGCGGGAGTGGGGGGTGACGGGCCCGGCCGCCGCGCCCTCGGGGCGTACCGGAGGGGCGGCCGGGCCGGGGTGCCGCCGGGGCCGCGCCACGGAGCGGGCGCGGCCCGGACGGTCACCAGTCGCCGTCGGCCACCGGTTTTCCGGGCTTGCCCGCGTCCTTGAGGGGCTGGGTCTGGGCCGGTGTCGGCGCCTGCCAGGGTTCGTGGTCGTCCCCCAGCCAGTCGCCCACCGGCCGCACCGCTCCGAGGGTGTCGGTGGGGGTGAGGTCCTCGGCGTCCGCGTCGTAGTAGTCGAACCAGGGCAGCCCGGCCCGTGTGTACGCCGCGCGGTCCACCGGTGACGGCGGCGGGTCCTCGCCGGTGATGCGCCGCCAGTCCGGCGGGGTGACCAGGTGGACGTAGACCCGGCCCGCCGGGTCGGTGGCCCAGTCCGTCACGGGGCGGTCGTCCTCGTAGACCTCCTGCCGCATCGAACCGCCCACGCCCAGGCCCATCGCGGCGCCCGACGGTGCCCCACCGGGGGCGGGAGGCGGCGGCCCGCTGGGGGCGGTGGCCGCTCCGTAGGAGGCGGCCTGTACGGGGCCGGAGCGGGCCAGTGACCGTGCCCGGCGTTGCCGCTCGCGCCACGCGGCGAGGGCCGCACTCGACAGCGGGAAGTTCTGTAGTTGCAGCCCTCCCCAGGTCTCCTCCCCGGTGACCTGGCCCTCGACGGTCGCGCCCATCCCGAGGGGTACGGCCACGAACTGACGCACCGTTCCCTGGCCGGAGTTGATGCCGTCGAGCCACGGCTGGCGGGGCAGTACCACGTAGTTCTGGGGGTCGCGTACGAGGTGGTCGCTCCACGGCTCGCCGGAGACCGCGCAGACCTTGCCCACGCCGATCTGTAGTGCCGCCGGTTCGGAGGAGCCGAAGCTGAGCCACATCGCCTCGCGCAGGTACACCGGCAGCATCACCCCGCCCCGGGCGCGCCACCGCTCGGGCACCGTGTCCGCGTGGTCCTCGACCCTGCGGAGGGGGAAGGCGCCGAGTCCCGGGGGCAGTACGTGTGTTCCCTGCTCGGGCAGGCGCAGGGTCCGCATGAACCGCACGCTGACGCCGCCCGGCAGGAGCAGGCCGTCCCCGTTGATCCGTACCGTCTGGCTGGCCACCGGCCGCACCCCTCACCGTGATGGTCCGGCCCCCTCGGCCGGACGCCGCCTCCCGCCAGACGACGCGTCGGCCGCCGGTCCGGTTCCCGGTCGAGGGGGCGACGGGAGCGGTTCGCCTCCCCCTCGCCCCTGACACCCGCCGGGGTGGGCCCCGGGAGGGCGCGTGGGCCCCTGGGGTACGCGGCCGGCCCGGGGCGGGGACGAACTCCCGCCCCGGGAGGGTGGGTTGCCGGTCAGGCCCGGTCCTCGGACACGGGGGCCGGGGTCCTTCGCTGGTCGGCGGCCGGGGTGTAGTAGCGGCCACCGGTCGCCTTGGTGAGGGCCACGTGGAGCAGGGGGCCGAGGATCATGGAGATGAAGGAGGCGTACGCCACCGGGTAGACCTCCACGATGCCCAGGGCTCCGACGAGTACGGCGATCCCCAGGGACAGCAGGCCGCAGGGGTTCCACTCCCGTACCTCGTTCTCGCGGAACTCGATGTCCTCGGACCGGCCGAGGCCCAGCCAGCCTCGGCAGACGAAGTAGTCGGCGAGGATGATGAGCACCCAGGTGTTGGTCAGTACGCCGGTGATGGCCAGGAACGTGCCCAGGTGGTTGATGACGTTGGTGGCGTAGAACACGACGCCGAAGATCCAGACGGCGAACATCCACCACGGCCGCCCGGGGCGGAACCTGGCCACCACGTCGAAGCCGCTGGAGAGCGTGATCGACCCGCCGTACAGGTTCATCACGTTGATGCGGATCTGGGTGATGACGACGAAGATCACGCCGGCCAGCCCCATGAGGTGGACGAAGACGAAGCCGGGGTCCTGCGCCTTCTCCTGGCCGAAGTCACCGACCAGGGTGGCGCCGAGCATGGCGCCGATGAAGACGATGGCGACCATCGGGACCAGTTCGAGCAGCATGATGGTCGAGGTGCCCCGGTAGCGGATACGGCGGCTGGCGAAGCGGCCGTAGTCGGTGGCCATCAGCCCCTGGAAGATCATCTGCCCGTTGGCGAAGCTCATCGCGGTCCACAGGGCGGCGCCGCCGCCGGTGGCCGTGGAGTGCCACTGGTCGACGCCGGCCACGTCGTGCTGCGAGCCGAGGGCGACCAGGGCCCACACCAACAGCCCGACGAATATGGGGAAGCCCCAGGTCTGGAGCGCCGACATCGCGTACATGCCGCGCCAGACGAAGGCGATGGTGACCAGCCCGATCAGGGCGAAGATCCCGATGCCGGCGAGGGAGTCGATGGGGATGTCGAAGTAGTAGGCGATCGCGTGGGAGACGATCGTCCCCTCGAAGAGGAAGTAGTAGACGAAGTTGACCGCGTAGATGAACGAGGTAAGCGCCGCGCCCCGGCTGCCGAAGCCCAGGCCCCGGGAGATCAGGCTCTGCGAGAGGCCCTCCCGGCTGGCCATGCGCATGGTCAACGAGCCGATGAGTACGGCGCCCACCATGAAGTAGCCGATCGGCAGCAGCATCATGGGCCAGCCCACCAGGAAGGTCTGCTGAGCGCCGAAGCTGAAGAAGAACATGGCGGTGGCGTTGCCCAGTAGTACCAGGCTGATGGCCGGGATCGGCCAGCGCTTGTCGTCGGGGACGCGCTCGACCGCGAAGCTCTCGATCTGGTCGTCGAGTGACGCCTCGGGACCGCGGAATGAGTCTTTGAGGGACATGGTGGTGGCCTTCCAGAGGGATGCTTTCCGTGCGTGGTCCGGCCGTGGTGGGTTCACCAGGCGTGCTGGGCTCACCAGGCGCGCTGGGCGGACGGAGGTCGGGGGCGCAATCCGCGCGTACGCGGTGCGCGGGGGCCGGTTCGCCGGAACCGGGACGCGGGCCGGGAGGTGTGCCGGCGGAGGGTGAGCGGCGTACGGCTCCGGCGGAGCGCGAGGGGTGTCACGCGGCTCCGGGTGGCCGGGGCGGGGGTGGGGCCCCGGCGGGTGGCGGAGGTCAGACGGTGGCCGGCGCCCAGCGGTGGTCCAGCGCCCGGGTGGGGTCGGTGCCGAACTCCCTTGCCAGGGCGTCGGCTTGGGCCCGGGCCTCGTCCAGCCGGCTCCGGGCGAGGGTGGCCAGGGCGGCGGGATCACCGGTGGTCGGCGGGGAGCCGGCCCACCGGGCCTCCAGCCCGTCGAAGGCGGCCCGCAGCCGGGCGGCGCGCGCGGTGAACTCCCGGGCGTCCGGGGCCTTCGCGGCGTCGAGCAGGTGCTGCCACCGCCACCAGGTCGACGCCGGGTCGTGGGTGACCCGGGGGTGGTCGCGGGGGTCCGGGGAGGGGCCGGGCGCCGGCAGGGTCAGGGCCTCGGGGAGCGCCTCGGCTCCGAGCGGCACCGGGAGGTAGACGCCGGTGCAGGGGGTGGCCGGGCACCACCACAGGACGGGCGGGGCGGGGCCGTCGTCCAGCTCGACGATCAGGGAGGCGGCGGTGTTGCCCCAGGTGAAGCCGGAGGGGTGCTCGTGCATACAGAGCGTGTGGAAGTCCGGCCGTGCCGCGTCGAAGGTGGGGCCGCCGAGGAACGTGTCCTCCAGGTGGTCGCGCAGGACCCGCTTCGCGGTGTCCACGGTGACGCCCGGGCCGGCGGCGGCCTCGGTGAGGAGCTGGCGCGCGCGCCGGCGCCGGATGTGCGAGACCTGGAGCGGGGTGCCGGGGTCGGTGAAGGCGTCGGCGACGTCCAGCGGCCGGTCAGCCGGCCACCCGGCGGCGGTGGCCGCCTCCCGTAGTCCGTCGCTGGTGAGGTCGGCGTCGGTGCGCAGCGACAGCTCGTTGCTGAGCGGGGCCACCCCGGAGGTGATCCGGCGGGCCGCCCAGTCGCGGCCGAGGGTCTCCAGTACCCACGCCTCGTGGGGGTCCGCGAGGACGAAGGCGTTGTCGTACGAGCCCCGCGCGTGGGCGGTGCCCACCATCGCCGAGCCCCACTGGCCGTACCGCTCCAACAGCCCGGTGATCACCTCCAGCGCCTCGCGGGCGGTGCCGCCCCGCTCCAGGCCGAGGCGGACCAGTTCCATACCGAGCACCCCGGGCCGCTGGCGCTCCCCGGCCTCCTCCCGGGCGACGGCCTCGGCCCAGGGGCGGGTGAACACCGCCTCGTTGCCGATGGCGACGCGGTGCTCGTTCACCCCCATCTCGTAGCCCCAACACCAGTACGGTGCCGAGCCGATGTGGGCGTGGGCGGGCGCGTCGTCGAGGGTGACGTAGGCGAGGCGCAGGGGCCCGCCGGCCGCGCGGGCCGGGTGGTGGCGCAACGGCTGGGCCTCGCCCGCCGGACGGTCGCTGTTCTTGCCGAAGAGGACGCCGCCACCGGTGGCGTCCGGGAGGGCTACGAAGGTGTCGCAGCTCCAGGGTCGGGTGGTCACTTGGGCGCTCCGTTCCTGGCAGGGGTGCCGAGGCCCCGGTGGGCCGCGAGCAGGGTGTGTACGGCGCGGCCGACGAGGCGGCCGGTCAGCTCCGGGTCGTGGGCGCAGGCGGGGTCCATCCGGTCCAGCGCGATCACGTCGGCGAAGGGCCCCGGCCGCCCGTCCTCGCCGGTGAGCCGGTCGCTGCCGACGACGGCCACCGTCCGCACCCCGTGCGCGGCGGCCAGGCGGGCCACGGCGACGGGGGCCTTGCCGCGCAGGCTCTGGGCGTCCAGCCGTCCCTCGCCGGTGATGACGAGGTCGGCCCCCCGGATCGCCTCCTCCGCCCCGAGCAGGTCGAGGAAGACCTCGGCACCGGAACGCGGTACCCCGCCGAGCAGCATCCCGGCCCAGCCGAGGCCGCCCGCCGCTCCCCCGCCGGGGCTGCGCGCGGTGCCGGGGGCGGCGAAGGCGCGTTCCAGTACGGGTGCCACGTGGGCCAGTCCGGCGGAGAGGCGCGCCGTCGTCGCGTCGTCGGCGCCTTTCTGCCGCCCGAACATCTCGGCCGACCCGTCCGGCCCGACCATTGGGGTGTCCACGTCGCAGGCCAGCGTCAACCGCAGCCCCCGCACGGCCGGGTGCAGCTCCTCGGTGGTCACCCGCGTCACGTCCACCAGGGCGGCGCCGCCGGGGGCCGGGGGCCGGCCGTCGGCGGCGACCAGGCGGACGCCGAGCGCCGCCAGCATCCCGGTACCGCCGTCCGTCGAGGCGCTGCCCCCGAGGGCCAGGGTGAGGTCGTCGACCCCGTCCTCCAGCAGCGCCAGGACGACCTGGCCGACGCCGTACGTGGTGGCGGTGGCCGCCTCCACCGGGCTGGGGCGGCGGGCGCCGAGCCCGCAGACGGCGGCCACCTCGACGATCGCCCGGCCGCCCCTGCGGGCCACCGGTACGGCAAGGGGGGCGCCCCAGGCGTCCGAGGCCGGTACGGACCCGGCGGACCAGCCCGCCGACAGCGCGGCGGCGACGCTGCCGTCGCCGCCGTCCGCGACCGGCAGGGGCGTGACCGCCGTACGGCCGTCGCTCTCGGCGACCGCGGCGGCCATCAGCTCGACGAGACGCTGTGCCGTCACGGTGCCCTTGAACTTGTCGGGAGCGAGGACCACTCGCCGGAAGCCGTCTACCTGCATTTTCCCGCCTATCCCCAAAATTGTTCGTCAAGTTATCTCACCAACTTGTCCGCTTGTCCATAGTCGGCTCGCTATCCTTCTCCCGGAGCCTCACGCCGGATCGGTCACGTCGAGGAGCGGCGCACGCCGGCCGGCCCGCCCCACCGGCTGGGAGGTCCCGCTGAGGCAGCCCTACGACACGAAGGACCGCACATGCCGATCCGGCTCGCGACCCAGTCCATCGGCGACGCCCTGGTCTCGTCGCTGCGTGAACGGATACTCACCGACGAGGTCCCCGTGGGCGCTCCGCTGACCGAGGCGTCGGTCAGCGCCGAGTACGACGTGGCCCGCCAGACGGCGAAGGCCGCCATCGAACGGCTGGTCGGCGAGGGGCTGCTGGAACGCACCGCGCACCGCAGCGCGCGGGTCCCGAAGCTGGACGAGGCGCGGGTGCGGGACCTGTACTTCGCCCGGGGCGTGGTGGAGGTGCGTTCCTACCAACTGCTCGCGGAGAAGCGGCTGTTGACGGAGGGTGCCACCCAGGCACACGAGGCCTTCGGGTCAGCGGCGGCCGGTACGGACGTCGCCGCGATCGTCCAGACGGACGTGGAGTTCCACCGGGCGCTGATCGACAGCCTGGAGAGCGAGCGCCTCTCCCGGGCCCACGGGCTCATCATCAACGAGATCCGGCTCTGTCTCGCCCAGGTCCAGAACGCCCACCTGCTGGGCCCGGAGAAGATCATGCAGGAACACGAGGCCATCCTCGCCGCCATCCGCGACGGCGACGCCGGCCGCGCCGGCGACGTCGGGCAGGAACACCTGGACCACGCCGAACGGAAACTCCTCGCCCACATCGGAAGTTGACGCCCAGCCAGCCACCCCGGGGGGCCACTCCCCCGCCCGTCCCCAGGCCCCCGTTACGGGCCACCGGCGCCGGGAACCGCAGCCGCCCGGTGCCGGGGTACCGAACCGGCACGTCCGCCGGTGGAGGCGGGAACCCCCCGGTCCCCACCCTCCGCAGCGTCGGGAACGCTACCGCCCGGGTGGGCATCCCCAGCCGTGGGGAACGGCGCCGAAGCCCCGCCCCCCACCGGTCGGGCCGCACCCCCACCCCACGAGCCGCCGACGTAAGGCCGCGCCCCCGAGGCCGACCCCGGAGCACCCCCACCCCAGTGGACGGGACCGGGAGCCACGGCCCAGCTGGCCCGGACGGTACGAGTGCGCCCCAGGCGTTACGAGTGCGCCGGCGCACAGGGGACCGGGAGCCACGGCCCCCCGGGTGGACGGGAACCGTCTCGGTTGCGGGTGGCGGGCCAGTGGGGCACCGCTAGCGGCACCGGTCCCCGGTCCACGGGTGGGCGTGCACGGCGTCCCGGCGAGCGGGACGGGAATTCCGCGCGGGCCTACCGCACCCGGAAAACCGGTGTCGGCGTTCCGGGGCGGTCGGCATCCTTGGCGCCCATGCGAAAGCTGCTGCGGTACTTCGTCGCCGCTCGCGCCCTGAGCATCCTGGGCGACCGGATCGCCGATGTGGCGCTGCCGCTCGCCGTGTTGACGGTGTCGGGTTCGGCGTTCACGGCGGGGCTGGTCGGGGCGGCGGCTCAACTGCCGCAGGTACTGCTGGCACTGCCGGTCGGCGCCCTGGTGGACCGTCGGGAACGTCGGGGGCTGATGGTGACGGCGGACCTCGTCCGCGCGGTCGCCTTCGTGGCGATCGGTGCGGAGGTGGCGTTCGGCGGGGCACGGCCGGTGTCCCTGGTGCCGCTCGCGCTCCTCGTCGGCCTGGCCGACGCGGTGTTCCACACGGCGGCCGGCAGTTGTCTGCCGCACCTCGTCACCGACCGGGACCTCATGCGCGCCAACGGCTACGTGGAGGGGTCGGACGCCGCGGCGACACTCACCGGACCGGCGGCAGGCGGTTGGCTGTTGCAGTCCCTGGGGCCGCTGGCCGCCTTCGCTGTCAACGCGGCGAGCTTCCTGGGCTCGGCCCTGCTGCTCGTCCGGCTGCCGAGGAACTCCCCCACACGGGACGGTTCCGGGGCGGACCCGTCCGTACTGGCCGGTTTGCGCCTGGTGTGCCGGGACCCCGAGCAACGCGCCCTGCTGGGAGGCGCCTGCTACGCGCACCTGCTCGCGGCGACGGCCTTCCTGCCGTTGCTGGTACGCGCCGACGGCGAGTTGGGCCTGACGCCCCTGACGACCGGGCTCGTGGTGGCGGCGGCCGGCGTCGGTGGTCTGGTGAGCAGCCTGGTGCTGGCCCGGTACTGCGACACCGCCCGGTGGCCGCTCCTGCTGGCCGTCGTACTCGCCGTCAACGGGGGCGCGACCGGACTGCTGGCCCTGTTCGAGGCGCCGCTGTGGCTCGCGGGGGCCGTGCTGGTACTGGACGGCGCCTCGGCCCTGGCGTTCGTCGTCGTCGCCACGACGCGGCAGCGCGTCACACCGGACCTGGTACGGGGCCGGGTGCTCGCCGCCAGCACCGCGGTGACCGCCACCGTCCGCCTGCTCGGCATCGCCAGCGTTGGTGCGCTGATCGACTCGGCTGGCCCCCGTCCGGTACTGGTGGCCCTGGCGGTACTCGCACTGCCGTGCGTCCTCCTGCTCACCGTGTCCGGCTCCTCGCACCCGGCCGAACCACCGTCGGCCACCACGGAGACGCCGTGACCCCCGGGGGTGCCGTGACCCCGGGGGGCGTACGGGTGGGCACCCCCAGCCGTGGGGAACGGCGCCGAAACCCCGACCCCCACCGGTCGGGCCGCACCCCCACCCCACGAGCCGCCGACGTAAGGCCGCGCCCCCCGAGGCCGACCCCGGAGCACCCCCACCCCAGTGGACGGGACCGGGAGCCACGACCCAGCTGGCCCGGACGGTACGAGTGCGCCCCAGGCGTTACGAGGGCGCCGACGCACAGGGGACCGGGAGCCACGGCCCCCCGGGGGGACGGGGACCGTCTCGGTTGCGGGTGGCGGGCCGGTGGGGCACCGTCGGCATCCGGGGCGGGAACGTCCGGGTGGCCGGTCCGTACCCGCCGTCCGAGGGTCGGCGAGCCCCTGCCGCGAGCGGGCGCGCGAGCCACCGAACCACCCGGCGAAGCGCTCAAGGAGTGATCCCGTGACCAGTGTTCCCGTACATCCGCTGAACGACGGCACCGAGCTTCCCGGTGTGGGTCTGGGCACCTACCCCCTGGACGACGAGGAGGCGGAACGGGCCGTGAGCGGTGCCCTGGAGTGGGGCTACCGGCTGGTGGACACCGCCACCAACTACGGCAACGAGACCGGGGTGGGCCGGGGGCTGGCACGTTCCGGGGTGCCCCGCGAGGAGGTGGTGGTGACGACCAAGCTGCCGGGCCGCCACCAGGGGTACCAGGAGACGCTGGCCTCGTTCGAGGAGTCGCGGCGCAGGCTGGGCGTGGAGTACGTGGACCTGTACCTCATCCACTGGCCCTTGCCCCGGATCGACAGGTACGTGGACTCCTGGCGGGCGATGATCAAGCTCCGGGAGGACGGACTGGTCCGCTCGATCGGCGTCTCCAACTTCACGGCCGAGCACCTCGAACGCCTGCGGCGGGAGACCGGGGTGCTGCCGTCGGTCAACCAGATCGAACTGCACCCGCTGCTACCCCAGGACGAACTACGGGCGGTACACGCGGAGTTGGGCGTCCGTACCGAGAGCTGGAGCCCGTTGGGGCGCGGTTCCGAGGTGCTCAAGGACCCCGCCGTCGACGCGGTCGCGCGGGCCCACGAGGTCACTCCCGCCCAGGTCGTACTGCGCTGGCACACCCAGCTCGGCGCCGTACCCATCCCCAAGTCCGCCGACCCCGGACGCCAGCGCTCCAACCTGGACCTCTTCGGGTTCGAGCTGTCCGCCGAGGAGATGGACCGGGTCGCCGACCGCCCCCACGAGCGGCTGGGCGGCGACCCCGACACCCACGAGGAGTTCTGATCCCAGGACGCCCACGGTCCACGGTCCGCCACCGGACCGTGGACCGTGGGGTGCGTTCCGGGGGGTCAGTCGGACTGTGTGGCGCTGGACTCCACGAACTCCTTCGTCGCCCGCAGCGCCCGTTCGGTGCCGCGCAGGATGATCTCCTCCATCGCCCGGTCGTCGACCGCGGCGCCCTCGGCCATCTCGAAGTCCTGCACGGTACGGACCGAGGAGCCGCCCGGTTCCTCCCGGTAGACCCAGAGGGCCACGGAGTAGCGGAAGTTGGGGTTGCCCCAGCGGCGGGCGTAGGCGACCTTCTGCTCGGGCACGAGAACGCGTTCCACGTAGTACTGCCACTCGCGTCCCTGCGCGTCCGGTGGGGAGGTGACCCGCAGGGTCCGCGCGTTCCGCTCCGGGGACTCGGCCACCAGCAGGTGCCCGTCGGTGGAGTGACGGCGGTCGTTCTCCCGGGAGTTGGCCAGTTCCCAGGTCAGCTCCAGCGGAGCCGCGATGAAGATCTTGGTGTCGATGTGTCCAGACATTCCCAGCTCTTTCCTGTACGCAGGTGGTCGGCCCAGTCCAGGCCGTCGAGGGCACCCGATGTCCCGCCCGCCGCGACCACGACCAGCACCCGTTCGGTACCGCCGGCCCGCCAGCCGCCCCGCCAGCGGCGCATCCCCCGCTCGCGGGCCCTCTCCCGGGCGGCACCGGTGAGGCGGACGTGGACGGCCCGTCCGTCGGCGAGGGCCTCGATGTCCGTCCACGCCACCCCCACGAGGCCCGTGCCCAGGGCCTTTCCGCACGCCTCCTTGGTCCCGAAGCTGACGCCCAGGCGCAGCGCGGGGGCGGGGGCGCGGTGTACGGCGGCCAGTTCCCGGGGGGTGAAGACCGACCGCAGTACGGCGTCGTCGTAGCGGTCGAGCATCCGGCGCATCCGGCGCAGGTCGGCGATGTCGACCCCGGTGCCGAGTACGGCCGGTGCGCCCCGGTCGGGTTCAGCGGGCAGCGGCGACCGCCTCGTCGACCAGGGAGCACACGTCGCCGACGGTGACGTCGTCGGCCAGCTCCAGCTTCACGTCGACCTCGACCTGACGTTGGATCTCCAGGGAGACCTCGACCAGTTCGGTCGAGTCCAGTTCCAGGTCGCCACGGAGCCGGGCGGTCTCGGTGATCTCCTCGTCGGGGATGCCCAGGGCGGTGAGGGCCTTGCGGACGATGTCGATGGTCATCTCGGGTTCCTCCTGGTGTGTGGTCGGTGCTGGCCGCTCAGGGCGCGGCGACGACGGCGCAGACGTTGGTGCCCTCCCGGGAGCGGGAGTTGACGACCGCGAGGTCGACCGGGGTGGTCCTGCGGTCGGTCACCAGGTCGACGTCCAGTGCGGGGTCGACGGTGGTGGCGCCGGGGGTCGGCGGGATCACCCCGTCCCGCATGGACAGCAGGGCGCCGGCGAGTTCGGTGGCGGCGCTGGCGCCGTACTGGTGGCCGTGGCCGGCCTTGGGCACCGTGACGGCGACCCCGCCCGCCCCGAAGACCGCGCGCAGCGCGGCGGCTTCGGTGGCGTCGCCGTGGCGGGTGCCGGCTCCTTCCGCGAAGACGGCGTCGACGTCGCCGGCATCGCGGCCGGCCGTCCGCAGTGCCGCGTGCAGGGCGTCGCCGAGCCCGGTGTGGTCGTCCGGGTCGGCGGTGCGCTGTTCGACGGCGAGCAGTTCGCCGAGGACGTGGGCGCCCCGGGCGAGGGCGTGTTCCCTCTCCTCCAGGACGAGTACGCCGGCCCCCTCGCCGAGGACCAGCCCGTCGCGGTCGGGTCCGAAGGGCGCGTAGGCGTGCTCGGGGTCGGTGTCGCGGCTGAGTTCGCCCGTCGTCACGTGGGCGGCCAGGCCCAGCGGGGTGAGGGGTGCCTCGGAGCCGCCCGCCAGCACGATGTCGTTGCGGCCCCACAGGATGCTGCGCAGGGCGTGGAACAGCGCGCTGCCGCCGCTGGCGCGGTCGCAGGCGAGGCTCTTGCTGTAGCCCCGGATGCCGTAGCGGATGCTGACGAACCCTTGGGCCGCGGTGGGGAACCACGCGGTGGCCTGCCATGGGTTGATCATGGTCGGGCCCTGTTGGTAGTACTCCCGGAAGCCCCGTTCGCACAGGTCCCAGCCGCCGCTGTTGTTGCCGAAGCAGATGCCGACCCGGAACGGGTCCTCCTCGGCGAGGTCCAGGCCCGCGTCGCGCAGCGCCTCGCCGGAGGCGGCGATGGCGTAGTGGGCGAAGACGTCGCTCTTGACCGCGAGGCGGCGTGGGAGGTGCTCGCCGGGGGCGAAGTCGCGTATCTCCGCGGCGAGTCGCACCGGCAGGTCGCCGGCGTCGAAGCGGGATACGGGGCGCACGGCGCTCTCCCCGGCCACGGCGTTCTTCCAGAAGGTCTCGCGGTCGTTGCCCAGGGGATTGACGACACCGATGCCCGTGACGACGACGCGCCGGGGACCGGGCGTAGTGGCCCGGGTGGTCGGTCCCACCATGTTTCTCCTGTTCTCCTCGGCCGTCCGCCCCGCCGCGGGGCGGGGTGTGGGCGTGCTCATCTGGGTGGTCCCACGGGCAGGGGTGTCCCGGACACCTCGGCCATGGCCACCTGGAGGTTGATGCGCGTACGGTCCGGCTCCCGCCACTCCCCGACCTCGCCCGGGTCGGTCTCCGCCAGGGCGTCCTGGAGGGTGGCGCCGGCGTCGACGGCCCGTTCGGCCACCTTCAGCAGGTCGGTGAGGTAGCGGTGCAGGGCGCGCAGGGTGTCCTGGGTGGCCAGCGGTCCGTGGCCGGGGACGATGACGTCCGGGTCCAGGGCGAGCAGGTCCTCCAGGGCACCGGTCCAGCCGCTGATGCGGCCGTGCCGGGCGAGCGGGGTGACGCCGTTGAAGCACAGGTCGCCGGCGACCAACGTCCGTGAGTCGGGTATCCAGACGGCGAGGTCGGCGGGGCTGTGGGCCTGGCGGAAGGTCAGTGGCCGGGCACCGGGCGGCAGTTGGGGGTTGGGGGTGGCCGCCGGGCGGACCAGTTCCAGCCCTCGTAGTTCCTCGGCCCGGTCCGGGAAGAGGCCGGGCAGCCAGCTGAGGTCGGCGGCCATCCTGTCGATGATGTCGGCGGTGACGGGGTGGGCGACGACGGGGGCCTCCGGGAAGGCACTGTTGCCGCCGACGTGGTCGACGTGGTGGTGGGTGTTGAGCACCAGGGCGGGGGTGAGGGCGCGCTGCCGCAGGGCGTGCCGGATGCCCTCGGCCATGGCGGGCGTCAGCATGGTGTCGACGACCACGGCCGAGCGGCCCCGGACGATCACGGAGGTGTTGGACAGCCCCATGGAGCCGTCGCCGTTGAGTACGGCGAGGACGTCCGGGGCGACCTCCACGGTCCGTTGGTCCACGGCGGTCGGTCCGGCGCGGTGCGTACCGTGGTCAGCCATGGTGGGCTGCCGCCTCGATGACCGCCTTGTGCCGGGCCAGCTGGACCTGGGAGTTGGCGTTGATCCGGTCCGCCATCTGCTGCTCGGTGAAGGGTGCTTCGGGCAGGACCTCGAAGTCCTGTACCCAGCGCAGCCGGGTGCCGCCGGGCACCTTCTCGAAGGACTGGAAGATGTGCATGTACAGGAAGGGGCCGGTCTCCAGACGGCGGGCGTGTACGGTCCCGGCCTCCTGGTCCATCACCCGTTCGGAGACCCAGCTGCGTTGCACCCCGTTGCGGTCGGGCACCGTCGTCAGCCGGAACACCACCCGGTCCGGCTCCTCGCGGAGGATCTCGGAGTCGGCGTACTCGCCCTCGAAGAGCCGGGGCCACTCCCGTACGTTGTTGGCCGTTCGCCACACCTCCTCCGGCGCGGCCTCGATGACGATCTCGTTGTCGGTGTGCATCGCCATGCCACCCTCCTTCTGTACGGTTCTCTGGTTCTGCGGTGTCCGGGGCTACCGGCCTTCCGGGGCCGGGCCGCGTGGGCTCACCGGGCTTCGGCCATCCGTGCCAGCTCCGCGCGGTCGAACTTGCCGACGGCGGTGAGCGGCAGCCGGTCCATCAGCCGCAACCGCTCGGGGAGTCCGTAGGGGGCCAGCCCCCGTGCGCGGAGGTAGTCGCGCAGTTCGTGCAGCGAGAGGTCTTGGTGGTCCCTCGGTACGGCGAACAGGCACACGGTCTCGCCGAGGAACTCGTGCGGGGCGGCCACCGCCACGCACTGGGCGACGCCGGGGTGGCCGGCGAGCAGGGCCTCGATGTCGGCCGCCGCGATCTTCTCGCCCGCCCGGTTGATGAACTCGGTGCGCCGGCCGACCACGACGAGGTTCCCCGAGGGGTCGAGTCGCACCACGTCTCCGGTGCGGTAGTGGCCGTCCTCGGTGAAGGAGGCCGCGTTGACCTCGGGCGGTGCCAGGTAGCCCCGGATGGTGTACGGGCCGCGTACCTGTAGCTCGCCGCTCTCGCCGGGCGGGACCTCCCGGCCCCGTTGGTCGACGATCCGCCACTCGTCGCCCTCGGACGCGGGGCGTCCCTGGGTGCGGGCCACCACGTCGTCCGGGTCGTCGAGCCGGGTGAAGTTGAGGAGTCCCTCGGCCATGCCGAACACCTGCTGGATCCGGCCGGGGAGGTTCTCCTGCAGCTTCCGCGCGTCCGCCTCGTACAGCTTGGCGCCGCCGACCTGGAGGACGTCGAGGCTGGAGAGGTCTTCGGTGGCGTCGGCCAGCGAGCCGGCGAGGCCGGGTACCAGCGCGGTGACGGTGATCCGTTCGGCACTGACGCTCCGGGCGAGGGCCCGAGGGGTGGCCTCGCCCAGCACGACGGTGCCGCCGACGGCCAGGGTGCCGAGGACGCCGGGGCAGCCCAGGGCGAAGTTGTGGGTGACCGGCAGTGCCGCGAGATAGCGGGAGTCGGGCCCCAGGGCCGCGAGTGCACAGCTGATCTCGATGTTGTGGACGTAGTCCCGGTGGGTTCGCGGGATGGCCTTGGGCATCCCGGTGGAGCCGCCGGACAGCAGGTAGAGGGCGACGTCCGCGCTGTCTTGGGCGCTGTCATGGGCGCCGTCATGGGCGCCGTCACCTGTGCCGCCCGGTACCTCCGGGTGCTCCCCGTCGAGCAGGGCGGCCAGGTCGTACGTGCCCTCGGGCGCCCGCCGTCCCCGGCGCGGGACGAGGAAGACACCGAGGAGGTCCGGGCGTTCGGCGCGGACCCGCTCGAACACCGCCCGGCTCCGGCCGGTGAGCTGGTCGGCCAGGACGGCTCCGCGCGCCTCGGTGCTGGCCAGGACGTGCCGTAGCTCGCGCTCGCCGAGCGCGGGCGGGGTGAGGACGGGGCGTACCCCGTGACGGACGAGGCCGAGCACGGTGGTGAGGAACTCGGCCACGTTGGGCAGTTGGACCACGACGCGGTCGCCGGGTTCCAGGCCCACGGACGCGAGGGCGGCGGCGGCCCGGTCCACGCCCTCGGCCAGTTGCCGGTAGGTCAGCCGGCGTTCGCCGTCGACCACGGCGACCCGGTCGGGGTCGGTGGCGGAGTGCCGCAGCACGAACTCGTCCAGGAGGACGTCCCGCCAGTAGCCCCGCTCCAGGTACAGCCGCTCGAACTCGGCGGGGACCCGTGGTTCTTCCAGCACCTCAGACCTCCGTGCGTGGTGAGGCGGCGGTCAGGAAGTCGCGCAGGCGCTCCCACACCTGCCGTGGACGCTCGACCAGGACGTAGTGGTCGGCCTCCGGCAGCACCTCGGCCCGCCCCTGTGGCAGCTGTTCCGCCAGGGCACGGCTGCGGCGTGGGGAGACCACCCGGTCGTCGGCGGCGATCAGGACCAGTGCCGGCACGTCGGGGTGGGTCGGGTGTGCGTCGACGTTCTGGCGTACGCCCCACACGTCGGCGTCCGCCGAGGGCAGCCGCAGCGCGCGGAAGCCGTCCACCAGCAGCCGTACGGTGTCGTGGTCCTCGGGCTGGCGCAGTCCGGCGGCGAGGAAGTCCTCGTCGATCTCGCCGGCCAGCACCTGGTCCACCAGCAAGGGGTGCAGCCGGACGCGGGTGGCGGAGCCGACCACGGCCACCCGCCGGATCCGCTCGGGGGTGGTGGCGGCGAGGTCGAGGGCGACCAGCCCGCCCAGTGAGTGGCCGACCACGGTGACCTCGGGTGGGCAGCCCAGCTGCCGGAGCGCGTCCAGGAGGAAGGCCCGTACCCGGTCGCGTCCGCAGTCGACGGCCAGGGAGTTGGTGCCGTGACCGGGCAGGTCCAGCGCCACCGCCCGGGCGTCCGGGTCCCGGACGGCCATGGACCGCAGTACCGGCCCCCAGTGGGCGGCGCTCCCGCCGAAGCCGTGCAGGAACAGCGTCACCGGGCCGGGGGCGGCGGCCTCTCCGAGGACCAGCGCGGTGGCCCCGGAACCGCTGAGGGTGCGGGTGCGCACCGTCCCGGGCGGCTCCTCGACGCGGCGCAGTACGGCGCAGGAGTGGATGCCGCCGAAGCCGCTGGCGCTGACCAGCGCGGTACGGGTGTCGTGGGCCCGGGCCTGGTTGGGCACGTAGTCCAGGTCGCAGTCGGGGTCGGGGACGGCGTAGTTCATCGTGGGCGGTACGACGCCGCCGCGCAGCGCGCCCATCGCGGCGACCGCGCCGACCATGCTCGCCGAGGACAGCGAGTGCCCGATCATCGACTTGGTGGAGCTGACCGGGGTGCGGTGGGCGTGCTCCGTACCCAGGACCCGCTTGAGGGCCTGCGTTTCGAACAGGTCGTTCTGCGGCGTGGAGCTGCCGTGGGCGTTGACGTAGTCGATCTCGGTGCCGTCGATGCCGGCGTCGCGCAGCACGTCCTCGATGACGACGGACATCGACAGTCCGTCCTGGGCGAGGTCGCTCATGTGGAAGGCGTTGTTGGAGCTGGCGAAGCCGAGGACCTCGGCGTGGACGTCCGCGCCTCGGGCCAGCGCGTGCTCGTACTCCTCCAGGACCAGCGCCGCCGCGCCCTCGCCGAGGACGAAGCCGCCGCGTGTGGCGTCGAAGGGGCGGGAGGCGGTCTCCGGGGGGCCGTCCACGACGGCGAGCGAGCCGATGACGTCGAGGGTGGAGTAGGCCAGGCCGGACAACGGGGCCTCGCCCGCGCCCGCCACGGCCAGGTCGAGTTCGCCCTGTCGGATCTGCTCGAAGGCCAGGCCCAGGGCGTCCAGTCCGGCGGTGCATCCGGTGGTGAGGGTGCCGCTGGGGCCGCGCAGGCCGAACCTGCGGGCCAGCCAGCTGGGGGTGTAGTTGAGGAACACCGAGTCGTAGAAGGGGTGGTCCTCGGGGAAGGGGCGGAGCGGGGAACGGCCGTGGTCGGTCTGTTCCTCGTAGGCGGTCTGGAACTCCGGGGTGCCGCCGATGGCGGAGGACAGCACCGTACCGGCGCGGCCGGGGTCGAAGCCCCCACGGTCCAGCCGGGCGTCACGGCAGGCCAACAGGCCGGCGGTGACGGAGAGTTGGACGAAGCGGCTGTACTTCTCCAGTTCGGCCGCGTCCCGCGCGCTGTGGTGGTCGGCCAGGTCGAAGCCCTCGATGGAGGCGACGGTGCTCGACTTCATGCCGATCTCCCGCATGAGGGGTTCGTAGCGCAGGTGGGTGCGGCCCTCGGCGTTGCTGCGCCAGAACTCCTCCGGGGTGGCTCCGCTGGGGGCCAGGATCCCGATTCCGGTGACGACCACGCGCTTGCTCATGCGGCACCCGCCTCGGCGTACACGTCCGCACGGGCACCGGACCGGCCACCGGGGGCGGCCGGGACGAGGTAGCGGGAGACGGACTCCAGCTTCTCGCGGGTCTCCTCGTACTCGCGCTCGGGATCGGACTGTTCGACGATCCCGGCTCCGGCGCGCAGCCAGGTGCGGTCGCCGGACTGGTAGACGGTACGGAGCACCAGCGCGGCGTCCATGGCGCCGTCGCTGTCCACGGTGAGTACGGCTCCGGCGTACAGGCCCCGGGGTTCGGTCTCCAGGCGGCGCAGGCACTCGTAGGCGGCGGCCTTGGGGATGCCGGAGGCGGTGACGGCGGGGAAGGTCGCGGCGAACGCGTCCCAGACGTCGCTGCCGGGCGCCAGGTCGCCGCTGACCCGGGAGGCGAGGTGCTGGACGCTGCCACGCTCGCGGATGCCCATGAAGTCGGCGACCCGTACCGAGCCGGGCCGGCAGACCGTGCCGAGTTCCTCCACGGAGGTCTTCACGGACACCGCGTGCTCCAGGATCTCCTTGTCGCTGGCGTACAGCTCGGCGCGCAGACGCCGGGTCTCGGCCGGGTCGGCGGAACGGCGCCGGGTGCCGGCCAGCGGCTGGGTGGTGACGTGGCCGCCCTCCGTCTCCAGGACGGTCTCGGGGCTGAACCCGGCGGCGGTGGTGCCGTCGAGGTCCAGCAGGAAGGAGCGGGCCGGGGTGTTGTTCTCCCGGCCGTGCACATAGGTGGCGACCAGGTCGACGTCGAAATCCACCGGTACCGTCCGGGAGAGGATCACCTTCTGGAGCCGGCCGGCGCGGATGTCCTCGACGGCCAGACGGACGGCGGCCTGGTAGGTCTGCGCCCCCGACTGGTCCGTGTCCACCCGGCGCGGGGTCGCGGCGGGGGCCGGCGTCTCGGAGGCGGTCAGCAGTCCGGTGACGGTGTCCAGCGCCTGGGCGGTGAGCGCGCGCACCCGGGCGTGGCCCTCCGTCAGCTCGACCTCCACCCGTGGCACCACCAGGTGGGCCAACCGCTGTTCGCCGACCGGGACTCCGGCGAGGGCGCAGCCGAGTTCGAACGCGGTCCAGCCGTACGCCCGCCAGGACTCCACGGGGAGCGCGTCCAGGCACCGGCCGATACGGCGCAGGGGGTCGGCGGTGCGCTCGTCGGTGACGGACTCACCGTCGTACCAGGCCCGCAACCGGTCGCCGTCTAGGCGGATCTCGGCGAGCGGGTCCGCGCAGACCTGGTACCGGCCGTGCTTCTCGAAGACCACGTAACCACCGAGCACTCCTGACGAGGCCAGCCTGGCGACGTTCCGCAGTGGCCCACAGGAAACGGCCAGCTCACGCTCCAGGTATCTGCGCCGATGCGACATTCCCGCTTCTCCTTGGCGTACGACTGCTCCCGACGTGTGGGTCCACGGTCGTCCGGGCGGGGTGGGGCCCGGTACCAGCGAAGTCCGCACGAACTGCCGGAGGGGCCGCAGGAGTTGTGCGGGACTTCCGCAATCCGGGGGCGCGCGGTGCGCCCGGCCCCGGCGGGCCGACACGACTCCTGGGCGTCCGCGCCGGTCGGCCCACGCGCGCCCAGGCCGGGTTCCCGAAGCCCGGCTCCGGCGCCTGGTGGGGGTGTCCCCCGGACGTTGCCGGGGTCCGTGGCCACGGCCGGGCCCCGCTGGTGGCCCTGCCCAGCCGGCGTACCGGGGTTCCCCCTCGCCTCGGCCACCCGCCGAGGAGGGCCGCGTGGTCGCGGAGTACGGGACAACGCCGGCGTCGGTTGCGGAGCGTTGCCCCGACAGTTACAGTACCGAACGTTTCGAAACGGCTGGTGCCGTAACTCCGAACCCACAGGCGAGGACCCGATGTCCAAGGGAGCAGGCGGTCGACCCCGTGACGCCGCCCGTGAGGAGGCGCTGCTCAGCGCCGTGATCGAGCTTCTGGACGAGGTCGGCTACGAGGGGCTCACGATCGACGCCGTCGCCCGTCGGGCACAGGCCAGCAAGGCCACCGTCTACCGCCGCTGGCCCTCCAAGGAGGCACTGATCTGCGCGGCGCTGCTCAACGTCACCAGCAGCGTGGTGCCCGTGCCGGACACCGGCGAACTGGTCGAGGACCTGCGGCTGATGCTGCGGCACAGCGCCCGCGCCCTGAAGCGCAACCGTTCCCGGATCGCCGCCATCGTCGCGGCGGTGGCCACCCGCCCCGAACTCACCGAGTCCTTCGACCGGTTGTTCCTGGCAGGCCGCCGGGCCGCCGCCCGAGGTGTCTACGAACGCGCCCTGGAACGTGGGGAACTGGCCCCCGGCCCGGACATCGACCTGCTGATCGACGCCGCGCCCGCCCTGCTGCTCCAACGCGTCCTGTACCAGCCGGACGAACCCCTCGACGACGCCTTCGTCGACCGGGTCGTCAACGGCCTGATCCTCCCCGCGCTCGGCGAACCGCGCGGCGCGGGGCAACAGCGAAGGAAGACCCCATGACCACGTTCGCCGAACAGCGCGACGCGGCGACCCCGCCCGGGGGAAGCCTCGGAGACCGCCACCCGTTCCTGGTGGTCTCCGTCGTCCTGGTCGCCGCCTTCGTGCAGATGGTCGACGTCAGCATCATCAACGTCGCCGTCCCCGCCATCCGGGACGAACTGCACGCCACCTCCGCCCACACCCAGCTGATCGTGGCCGGGTACCAACTCGCCTTCGCCTGCGTGCTGCTGGTCTCCGGCCGCCTGGGCGACCTCATCGGCAGCCGACGCGTCTTCCTGCTCGGCATGTCCCTGTTCGGCGCCTCCAGCGCGTTGTGCGGAGCCGCCGGCTCCCCCGCCGCGCTGGTGGCCTTCCGCATCCTCCAGGGGCTCGGCAGCGGGCTGATGTACCCGCAGGCCTACTCCGTCGTCCAGCTGCGGGTCCCGGCCGAGAAACGGCAGCAGGCCTTCGGCATGGTGGCCGCCTGCCTCGGCCTCGCGACCATCCTCGGCCCGCTCCTCGGAGGCCTCCTCATCGACTGGGACCTGGCGGGCCTGGGCTGGCGGACCATCTTCTACGTGAACGTCCCGATCGCGGTCGCCGCCGTCGTCGGCGCCGTGGTGCTCCTGGACAACCGCCGGCCACGGGTCACCGAGCGCGTCGACCTGCTGTCCGTTCCGCTGGTCGTGCTCGGCATGTTCCTGCTGCTCTTTCCCCTGGTGCAGGGCCGCGAAATGGGCTGGCCCGCCTGGATGTTCGCCATGCTGGCCGCCGCCTGCGCCCTGCTCGTGGCGTTCGCCCTGCGGCAGCGGTCGGTCGAGCGCCGGGGGATCATGCCGCTGCTCCAGATCGGCCTCTTCCGGCACCGCGCGTTCACCGTGGGCCTGCTCGTGATCACCGTCTTCTTCACCGGACTGCCCGTCTACGCCCTGGTGTTCACCCTCTACCTCCAGGTCGGCTTCGGGATGAGCGCGCTGGCGGCGGGCGTCGCCACCCTGCCGTTCGCCCTGGGCACCGTGGTGGCCTCGGCGGTCTCCGACAAGGTCTCGGCACGGTTGGACCGCTGGTCGCTGTGCGTGCCGAACCTCGTGATGGCGCTGGGCATGTCGGCCCTGGCCTGGCAGGTCCATCGCACCGGGCACGAGGTGAACGCCTGGAGCTTCGTTCCGATGCTTTTCGTGATCGGTGTGGGCCTCGGACTGTTCGCACCGGTGGCCGTGGACCGGGTCCTGGAGGGCATCACCGGACACCAGATCGGTTCGGCCTCCGGCGCCCTGGCCACCACCCAGCAGCTCGGCGGCGCCTTCGGTGTCGCGCTCATCGGCATGGCGTTCTTCGGTTTCGTGGGTGACCTCCAGGGCGCGAACCCCGCCTCGTTCCCCGACACCTTCGGCGATGCGCTGTTCGGCACCCTGCTCATCGAGGTGGGCGTGTACCTCCTGGCGGCCCTGCTGGCCGTGTTCCTGCCGAAGCGCGGGAGGCCGGGCACCGAGCGGGCGTGAACACCGCCCGGGCGGTGTTCATTTCACCGTCGTGGCTGGTTGAACATTCAGTTTCCACCGCCCGGGCAGCGGAAGAACCCATACCTTTGCCCGCTAAACCCGATGCCCGTGGCACACTTGCCAGGGCCGGCGTAGCATTCACCGGCAGTGAGTCGTTCGCCTAGGGTATGGGGGTGCCTTGTCCGCGATGGTTCAGCCCACAAACACAGTGACCCGTCAGGGAATATGCCGAGTCGTCATCGCCGATGACCACACGCTGTTCCGCCACGGAATACGTCTACTTCTCGACGACCCGTTCTTCGACGTCGTGGCGGAAACCGGGAGTTACGCGGACGCGGTCCACCAGATTCGCCGCCACCGCCCGGACCTGCTCATTCTGGATCTCAACCTCGGGAACCGGAACGTCCTTTCCGATATTCCGCACCTGGCAGCCGAGTCACCCGGCACCGGAATCCTGGTGCTGACCATGCACGACGATCCGTCGTACGCCCAGGAGGCCCTGCGCTCCGGCGCCCGGGGTTACCTCTGCAAAGAGGCCACCGCCGACGAACTGGAGTCCGCCGCCCGGGCCCTGCACTCCGGCGGCACCTACCTGGACACCTCCCTCGGCGCCCGGCTCGCCACCCTGCCGGACAACGCGCCGCCGGACGGTATGACCGAGCGTGAACAGGAGGTTCTCTCCAAGATCGCGGCCGGCCTGACCAACCAGGAAATCGCCCGCTCGCTCTTCGTCAGTCTGCGGACGGTGGAATCGCTACGCGCTTCCCTCCGCATGAAACTGGACCTGCGCACACGCGCCGAACTCAGTGAATACGCGCGCACAAAGGGCCTGCTGGTCGGCTGAACCGCGACCGTAACCGCCACAATCGTACATTCGGGCCGAACGGGCCCACGGGGGAACTATGCGGAGAGCAGGACGTGCCGCACGTATCGTGATGGGCCTTCTGGTCGTCGTCTGCGGAATGGACCTCATAGCGCGGGACCTACTGAAGCCATGGCTGACCTCATGGCTTCTCCTGTGCGCTTTCGTCGCTGCCGCCAGCGTATTCGGGCCACTTCGCCAGGGAATGGCGAAACGTCTCGCCGACGGAATGCTGGCCGGGGGTGCGGTGACCGTCATCGTGCTCGCCAACCCGGAGTCACTCTATTCGGCGTACGGCCACCTCGCGGTGGTCTGCTGTATAGGTATCTCCTTTGTCGCCGGCGCCCGTTACCGACATGGAATCGTTCAACAGGTGTGGAGTTCGGCGTATATCCAGGGCGAGGAGAACGCCCGCTCCCGGATCGCCCGGGACCTGCACGACGACACCCTCCAGAACCTGGCCACGGCGCGGATGAGCCTGCGGATGGCGCTCCGCGACGAGCGGCCCGAGACCCTGGCCGAGTCCGCGGCCGTCGCCTCCCGGCTGCTGGACGAGCAGATCAGGGCCATCCGCAGCCTGAGCCACGACCTCATGCCCAGCCACCTCGCGGAGAAGGGGCTCGCCGCGGCCGTGGAACACCTGGCCCAACAGGTGGGCAGCACCTGGCAGATCGCCGTACCGGTGACCGTCCAGGCCGGCGCCAGAGGCCGGCGCGCCAGCCCGGCCGCCGAACTCACCGCCTACCGGGTCCTCCAGGAGGCGCTGAACAACGCGGTGCGCCACAGCGGGGCGACCGAGGTCCGCATCCGCGTACGGCTCCACCGCTACTGCGTGCTGGGCGAAGTGACCGACGACGGGCGGGGGTTCGACCCCTCCACGGCCACCTCGGGCATCGGGATCTCGGGTATGCGCGAGCGCGTCGGCCAGTGCGAGGGCAGTCTGACCATCCGTTCACGGACCGCCTCGGACCGGGAGCGGGACCGGGACACCCCGCACGGCACCACCGTCCGCTTCCTGCTTCCCGCGCGGCCCGGGGGGCAGCTCGCGGCGCGCAGCCCCCGGGAGGCGGCCCCGGTGGAGGGCCCGGACGGGGGTCGGAGGGGCCACCCCGAGGGGCGCCCGGAGGACGAGCACACGGCGTCGTTCAGCGTGTGAGGGCCTACCCGGGGTGACCACGACCCGCCCGGTCGCGGTCACCCCGGAGTCTCTCCCGACCGCTACCAGCACACCGCCAACTCCCGCACCCCGCGCACGATCATCCCGGTCTTCCACATCCCCTCGTGGACCTCCTGGGCCAGCCGCAGCCCCGGGAACCGGGTGAGGATGCCGGTCAGCGCCTCCTGGAGTTCCACCCGCGCCAGCTGTGCCCCCACACACCGGTGGGGGCCGTGGCCGAAGGCGATGTGGGGGTTGTGGTCCCGGTCCAGGCGTACGCGCTCCGGCTCCTCGAAGACCTCCTCGTCGTGGTTGGCCGAGCCCAGCAGCGGCACCACGGTCTCCCCCGCGCGGATCAGGGTCCCGCTCAGTTCCACGTCCTCGGTGGCCACCCGGGTGAAGCCACCGGTGACCAGTGAGGGCACGTACCGCAGCATCTCCTCCACCGCGTCCGGCACCCGCTCCGGGTGGGCGAGCAACTCCCGCCACAGTTCGGGCTGTTGGGTCAGCAGGAAGGTGAAGTTCGCCAACTGGCTGGCCGTGGTCTCGTAGCCGGCCACCAGCAGGCCACCGGCGAACACCACCAGCTCCTGTTCGCCCAGCCGCTCACCGTCGTCACGAGCCTGCACCAGCCCGCCCAGCAGGTCGTCCGTCGGCTCGCGGCGACGGGCCGCGACCTGGTCGGCCAGGTACTCCGACAGCGCCCGGCGCGACGCCCCGATCTCCTCCCGTGTCAGCGCGGTGGTGGACAGCAGGGCGTCGCACCAGGTGCGGAACCGTTCCCGGTCCCCCTCCGGGATGCCGAGGAGTTCGCAGATGACCGTGACCGGGAGGGGCAGGGCGAAGTGCTCCACGAAGTCGACCGGGCCGTTCTCCCCCTCGGTACGCATCCGTTCCAGGAGCTGGTCCACGCGCTCGCGCACCCGTGGTCGCAGCGCCTCGACGCGGCGGGCGGTGAACGCCTGGGCGACCAGCTTCCGCAGCCGGTTGTGCTCCGGCGGGTCGGAGACGAAGATCCCCACCGGGGGTGGGGGCACCGGCTCGAAACGGGCCCGGTCGGGCTCGGTGGTGGCGGCACGGCTGAACCGTGGGTCGGCCATGACCGTCCGTACGTCGCGGTACCGGGCGACCAACCAGGCCTCGCCCCCGTAGGGCAGGGTGGCCCGGTAGACGGGGCGGTCCCGCCGCATCGCGCGGAACTCCGGGTCGGGCGCGAGGCCGACAGCGGTGCGGAAGGGGTACGCCGGGGCCTCGCCCGGCCGCGTGTCGGGAGCCAGGGACATGCGGTGCTCCAGTCTGGCCGGGACGGCTCTGGCCGTACCGGCCCGTCGGGAAGGAGGGGAGGAGTCGTACGGGCCCGGCCCGCCCCGGCCGGATCGCGAGGGAGGTGGGCCGGGGGTACGGAACCGGATCAGGCGTCCACCGTGGCCTCGAAGAGGGCGAAGCAGCCCCGGGTCCACACGGTGTGGTCCGTGAAGTGATCGGCCATGACCTCGTGGAGGTCCTCCAGGCGGTCGCCGGCGTTGTTGAGGATGCCGCGCTCGTTGTGGTTGCGCAGCATGGCCCGGGCGGCCGGGTTCACCTCGACCCCGTGCGCGAGGATCGTGCTGCCGAAGACCCTCCCCCCGGGGCGCACGGTGGCGGCGACGTGGGCGAGGGCCTTCGCCTTGCCCCGCAGGTCGCCCCCGGGGAGGCAGTGCAGGACCATGTTCACGCCGGCCGAGTCGTAGCGGCGTTCGCTGACCGGCAGCGGTTCCAGGATGTTCGCCTGCCGGGTGGTCGGCTGGTACCGGGCCAGCCGCCGCGAGGCGTACCGCAGGGTGGCGACGTTGAGGTCGACCAGGTGGATGTCCGGGTCGGGGACCGGGAAGCGGCAGCGGTGCAGGAAGTACCCGGTGCCGACGCCGACCTCCAGGTGCCGGGCGCCGACGTTGCGCTGGTACATCCCCCGCATCACCCGACGCGGACAGCGCCACACCGCGCTGTTGGTGAGCCAGAGCACCAGTGGGTCGTAGATCCTCAACACCCGGTCCGAGTAGACCTCCTGGCCCGCGTCGACCCCCGGGTCACGTTCCTGTGCGGCCATCGTGGTCAGGCCGGCTTGCGGGCCACGACGAGCGTGTCGGTGGCTCCCAGCGGCTCGACCGACACCGTCTCGAACCCGGCCGCGTCCAGCCACGACCGGCACGTTCCCGGCGTGTACTCGCTGCCGATCTTCGAGACCAGCGCCATCCCGAGGCTGCCGAGCAGGCTCAGGTGCCTCTCGTTGCGCGCGTCGTCGATCATGCGGTCGAAGACGAACAGGCAGCCGCCCGGCCGCAGTCCGGCGTAGGCCCGGTTGACCAGGCCCTGCCGCTGGTCGAGGTCCCGGCCGTGGAGGATGTGGCCGAAGACGTAGACGTCGGCCGGCGGCAGTTCGTCGGTGACGAAGTCACCGCCGTGGAGGGTCACCCGGTCCTCGACCCCGCTGTCCGCCACCCGCTCCTTGAACAGCGGCTCGATCTGCGGCAGGTCGAAGCAGACCGCCGACAGACCCGGGTGCCGCTCCACCAGCCGTACCGACAGGTCACCGCGGGCGCCGCCGACGTCGACCAGGCGCTCGAACCCGCTCCAGTCGGCCGCCGCGCTGAGCTTGGCCGCGATCTCGTCGTTGAAGGTGTCCATGGCGTCCATGAACTTCCGGGCGGCCTCGGGGCGTTGGTAGAGGCCCTGGAAGAAGTTGCCGCCCGGCGGGATCTGCGGTTCGCCGGTACGCAGCAGGTCGGTGAGCTTCATCCACAGCGGGTACAGCGAGGCGCCGCCCATCTCGGCGAAGCCCCCGACGTACGTGTCACGGCCCTTCACCAGGAAACGGTCGGCCAGCTCGCTGTTGGCGTACCCGGACTCGCCACGGGCCAGCAGCCCCAGGGCCACCAGCGCGTCCAGGAAGTCCTCCGAGACCCGGCTGTGTAGTCCGACCCGCTCCTCCAACGCCGGCCGCGCCAGCGGACCGTCGGCGAGCGCGCCGAACACGTCGAGTTCCAGGGCGCTCATCAGAACCCGGGACTGGTAGAAGGACATGGCCATTTCGATGACCGGAAGCGCGGCAATGCTGTCGTGGTCCGTACTGGGATTGCTCATGAATTTCCTCATTCCTCCGTTGCCCACGAGAAAGGCGTGGCAGAGCGCCGCCATGACCCTCCGGCCAGCGACGACGCACCGTCAAGTCCCGTACCGGGAAATGCGGTTCACAGGTCTTCGTCGTACGGAAGTGCCACGCACCGGTTGCGGAAGAACCGCAGCCGCGTGCGGGCAATCCCGATTCCGCCACGAGTGGCCACCGAGTCCAATCGGGAACAAGGGAAATCACCTACGAGGAGGGGAATACGGATGGCGAGCGCCAGGGAATTGTGGAACGCGGTCTGGAACGCGGTGGAGTCCGAGGACCTGGCGGCACTCGACCGCCTCTTCGCCGAGGACGTCGTCTTCCGCACCTCCAGCGCCCAGGGCACCGGCCGCGAGTACGCCACAGGCGTGCTCGGTCGGCATCTCAAGTCCTACCCGGACCTGCGTCGTGAGGTGGTGGACGCCGTCGAGTCGGCGGACGGCTCCAAGATCTGCGTGGAGGTGCTTTTCACCGGCACCCACTCCGGCGCCCTGGTCCACCCGCAGGGCGGGCGCATCGAGCCGACCGGCCGGACCCTGCGCTGGACGGCCGTCGACAAGGTCACCGTGACGGACGGGAGGATCACGTCCTGGAGCGCGGTCTTCGACCGGCTCTCCATGCTGGAGCAGGTCACCTGAGGTCCCCCGCGCCGTGCCGTCGCCGGAGCGTCCGGATTCCCCCTGGGAGCCCGAGTGCCCGGCCGATACCCTGGGCGGTGGAGCGGGAGCGTACGAAAACACGGTCCGGTAGGTAGTCCGGGCGCCGCGCTGTCAGCGGTCAGTAACCTCCCTCCCAGGGTGTCCGGTCCGCTTCCCGCTCCCCGTGCCAGGTGGCACGTCGAGGCGGAACAACTATGGGAGGCCCCTATGGCGAGCACGTTCACCGTGTTCTTCGAGGATCCGTTCTGGGTCGGTGTCCTGGAGATCGACGACCCGGACGGGGTGCGTGCCGCGCGGCACGTCTTCGGTGCCGAGCCCACCGGGCCGGAACTGCTGGACTTCGCCTGCCGCGACTACGGCCGCCTGCTGGAGCAGGCGCTCGCGTCCCCGCCCGTGGAGTCGCACCGGGTCAGCCGCCCGCGTCCGGTGAACCCCAAGCGCCTCGCCCGGGCCGCCGCGCGCCAGCAGGGCGCCCGCCCGGTGAGTACGGCGGCGCAGGAGGCGTTGGCCCGCAGCTTCGAGGAGTCCAAGGTCGAGAGCAAGGCCGCAGCCAAGCGCCGTCGGATGGCCGAGGACGAACACCGCCGTGCCCTGGCCCGGGAGAAGGCCAAGGCGCGCCACCGGGGGCGCTGACCCCCGCCGGGCCCGGAGGGGTACGCCCGCCCCGCCCGGCCCCCAGTCACCGGGCGACGCCTCACCCCCCGGGAGACGGCGCCCGGCCCACCAGGGGCGGGAGTGGACGGGTACGGCGCCCAACCGGCTGACCACCGGGGGGAGATGACGCCCGCCCGGCCCACTCCCGCCCCGTCGGGGCACCCCCACGCCCGACCGCCCGGCGGCCTCCCCACCATGTCTCCCCCGTATGACGGACACGGCCGCCGCGTTCGTCCGGCCGCGACCTTTCGGCGGGTGCCCCCGCGCCCCGCTGTGGCTGGTGTCGTCACGAACCCCTGGCGTCCGTCTTGGTCACGAGACAGCGAGCGGGCCTGCCGTCGTGCACGGGCTCGTCGCCCAGCTCGCTCGCGCGCGCTGCAACCTGGAGAGGGACCTGGCCCACCCGCCATCCACACGGCGTCAGCTGACGCCCCGACAGCGTCGAAGTCGCACCGGCTCCCCACACCGGCGAGCCCCGACCCGCCCGCGATGCCGAGCCCACCGGTCGGCGCACACCGGTCGGCCCACCTCCCCAGCCACCCGCCCGAAGCGGACCACGAGACCGCAAGGCCGGTCCCCCAAGTCCCCACATGGTGGCCGACCTCGCCGGACCAGCCTCCGGGGCGTACCCCGAGCCCGCCCCCGTACCCGAAGGGTGGCCCCACCCGTACGGCCCTCCGCCCCTGTCAGAGGAGAGCCCCGCCGGGCTGGGCGCGTACCCCGGTACCCCGCGCACCCCCACCCCCACCCCGGCCGGCGCCCCATGTCCGAGGGCCCGGGGTTGGGCACCCTCCGCCCCTGGTGACCGACCGTTCGCGGACGCCCTGCCACTGCGCCCCGCCCCCGTACCGCCAACTGCCGCCCGACCCACGCCAGTTGGTCGTGCCCCGACTCGGGCGGGGTCGCCGGTGAGACGGGAGGGACGGGGTCGACGGGAGCGCTCCGACTACAGTAGTCTGAAAAAGAACTAGTCAACTTGCACGACTAGAAAGCAGAGAGGTCTACGGAACATGCCCCCCGTCGAACCGTCGTCGAGTTGGTTGCGCGGCGTACTGCCACTGGCGCTGGCCGCCGTCCTGGACCAGGGCGACCAACACGGTTACGCCCTGGTCCAGGAGTTGAAGGCGCACGGGTTCGGCGCCATCCGGGGCGGCGCCCTCTACCCGGTGCTCGGCCGGATGGAGAACGACGGACTGGTCGAGGCCCACTGGGAACCGGGCGAGGGCGGGCCGGGCCGCAAGGTCTACCGGCTCACCGACCTGGGACGTTCCCAACTGCGGGCGCAGACGACGAGTTGGCGGCAGTTCGCCGAGGCCATGAACCAGTTGCTCGACGGAGTCAAGAAGGAGTCGTCATGACGGACACGTTCACCAGGTGGGACGCTCGGCTCCGACTGGAGCTGGCGGCACGTTCCGTGGACCGGGCCACCGCCGACACCGTGCTGGAGGAGGTCACCCAGCACTGCGCGGAGAGCGGCGAGACCCCCGAGGAGGCGTTCGGTACCCCGGAGGAGTACGCCGACCTCGTGGCCACGGAGCGCATACCCACCGAGGTACGCGCCGGCCGCGACCGGGACGGCTCCACCCGCGCGGACGACGTGTTCGCCGCGTTCACCGTCACCGGAGTGATGGCCGTTCTGGCGGGCGGCTACCTCTGGCTGGACGGCGGACTGACGCGCACCGTGACCACCGCCGGGCTGGTGGGCACCCTCTGCCTCGCCGTCGCCCTGGTGACCGGCTCCCTGGCGTACACCGTCTCCCGCCACCGCGACCGGGCGGCCCTCTGGTGGGGGCTGGGCGCCCTCGTGGCCACGGTGCTCGCCGCCACCGCCTTCACCACCCTTCCCACCGGCGGGTGGGGCCGGTTCCCGGCCCCCGTCCTCTGCCTGGTCGGCGTCCTGACGATCTGGTTGACGGCACGCTACGAGCCGGGGTCCCGCCCCGGGGGCGAGCCCGCCACCGAGGAACCGGCCACCGACGAGGCCTGGTTGGAGCGGCTCTCCACCCTGCTCCGGCGGCGGCACGCCCTGCCGTCCTCCCGCGCCGCCGCACTCGTCCAGGACGCCGCCCGACACCTGGAGGCCAGCGGTACCCCGGCGCGGGAGGAGTTCGGCCCGGTCGAGTCGTACGCCCTGCGGCTGGCCGACCAGGAACGCGCTCCCCGTACCCCCTGGTGGCTGCGCAGCGCGGTGCAGGAGACCGTCATCGCCGTGATCCTCGCCGGCTACCTGGCGCACAACATCGTCTCCGACGGTCCGCTGTGGCTGATCCTGCTCACCGGTGGGGCGCTCGCCCTGGACGTGGTGCCCCTCGTGCTGGGCCTGCTGGGCCGGCGCTCCGCCCACCGCGCGGGCTGACCCTTCCGCACGCACCTGGCACCAGCCGGGCCAACCAGGTGGCCGGAGCCCAACTCGCCCACCAGCGTGGGGAGATGACCCACCCCCGGGACGAACCCACGACGCGGTGGTCGACGGCCCATACCACGACCGTCACCGCCCCGGGGTGAGCGTCTCCGTCGCCGCCGCGACGGCCAACAGGTCGGCCTCCCGGTGCCGTCGGGCGACCAGGTGCAGTCCGACCGGCTCCCCGGCCGGGGTGGTCCCGGCGGGAAGGCTGACCGCCGGGTGGCCGCTGATGTTGAAGGCCCAGGTCAGGGCGACGCTCAGGGTGGTGCCGGGCCCCTGGTGACCGTGCGGCGGGTTGGGCGTGGTCGGGGTGGCGATCAGGTCGACCCGGGCGAAGGTCCGTGCCAGTCGCGCCCGTAGTTCCGCGACCCCGCGTTCCACGCCGTCCGGGGGCATGGCGCCCGCCCCGCGCAGCGCGGACCAGTACGGGGCGGGGTCGGGCAGCCGTACCGGGACCTCGCGTACGGCGACAGCCCCGGCGCCGGCCAGGTCGTCCAGGAGGGACCGGGCGACGTGGGCGATCCGGTCCTGGGTGTCGGCGAAGTCCAGGGTGGCCGACCAGGCGACCCGTGGTGGCCGCTCGGGGAAGGCCGGGCGGGGCGACACGGGGGTGCCGGTGAGCGCCTGGAGGTAGGTGGCGGCGTCGGCCGCCGTACGGGCGAGGGGGCCGGCGATGTTCAGTCCCGCCCGATCGCGGGCGGGCACCAGGCCGTTGGTGGGCTTCAGGCCGATCACCGAGCACCAGGCGGCCGGGACGCGCACCGACCCGGCGCCGTCGCTGCCGGTGGCCAGCGGCACGAGCCGGGTCGCCACGGCGGCGGCCGAGCCCGCCGAGGAACCGCCCGGACTCCAGCGGGGGTCGTACGGGTTGAGCGTGGGGCCCCGCGCGGTGGAGCCCCAGGTGCGCCAACCGGTACCCGGACCGGGGGTGGAGGTCGCCCCCACCGGAACGCAACCGGCCTCCAGCAGCCGACGGGTCTGAGGGGAGCCCAGGCCCTCGGTGGCCTTGACCGCGAGGGGCACCCCGGCCAGCGGCAGCCACGCGCCCGCCCGCAGACGGCGGTCGACCCGGGCGGCGTAGTCGGCGGCCCGCCCCGGCCAGGCTTCGGTGAAGGCCCTCGCGGTGTCGTGGTCGATGACCCGGTGCAGGGCCGCCGCCGTGGTCTCGTACGCCGACAGGGCACGGGACCGCACCGAGGTCGCGATCTGGTGGGCGGTCAACTCGGGGTACTCGGGGAGAGTTTCCCGTGGCGGGCGGGAGGCCATGCGCGGTACTCCTCTGCGAGGGGCTGGCCGGCCGTACGGTCCGGCTGGTGTGGCCGTACGACCCACGGGGGCGTGACTCCAGGGCGGCGTCCCCCCGGTGGGCTGACCGTCTCCCCCGGTCGCCGGACGCCTGGGTTATCTTGCCGGCCATGGAGTACTGGTACATGGTGGCCGCGAATGACGAGGGCGCCGCGAAGACGGTCGACTGGCGGTACGGGCCCTTCGGCGAACTGGACCCCGAACGGGCCGCGATCGTGCTCGCCCAACCGGTGCGTGGCCCCCAGTTCTCCCAGGACCTCGCCCAGTTGGGCAAGATGCTGCTGGGCTGGCGGCGCGACCTTGAGAGCCGGGGCCATCGGGTGGCCGCGAGACGTTCCGGCCAGCTCGCGGTCGTCAACCGGGTCCCCTCCGACCTGGTGGCCGCACTCGCCACCCTCCCGGAGACGGTCCCGGACCTCGACGAGCTGGCCGGCCGCTGGTCCGCCGCGTCCCACGGGGTCGAGACCCCCGCCTACGCGCGGAGGTACCTCGACGGGCTGCACTCCCTGGCCTCGACCGCCACCGAAGCGGGGGCCGGCCTGTACAGCTACGCCCACACCTGAGGCCTAGGCGGACCGAAGCCCCGGACCACACCCCCAGGGCGGGCTGACCCTGCCGCACGCACCTGGCACCGACCGGGCCGACCAAGTGGCCGGAGCCCAACTCGCCCACCAGCGCGGGGAGATGACCCGCCCCCGGGACGAACCCACGACGCGGTGGTCGACGGCCCGTACCACGACCGTCACCGCCCCGGGGTGAGGCCCCGGGGCGAGCGTCTTCGTCGCCGCCGCGACGACACGTACACCGTCCGCGCGCCCACTTCGAGGAGCACGACCCGTTGCCGAATCCGGGCCGTTGGCTCACCGGCATGGACCGTGATCATCCTCCTCACCAGAGATTCCACGTCGGAACTCGCCGTCTCCGTCGGGCCGGGTACGCCTCAGCCCTTCCTGGCCCCGTCGACAGGCAGACGCACCAGGAAGACACCGGAGTCAACCTCCAGGGAGGAAGCACGTATCCGGTCAGCGACACCGAAAGGCCAGATGGTGTCGGGTGACCAGATGACCTGAACCCCGGACAGCCATTCAAGTCGGATACCCGTGAGATCGGCGGCAGTCAGATCGAACGCCATTCTCTCGAACGCACCTTGAAACACCTGACAGATTCTCTCCATGCGAGACGCGGTGCCCTGTCCCGAGTGATCGCGTACCACCATGGACACTCCCGAACCGGGCCCGTTCTTCCCCAACACCCGTGCGATGCGAGTGAGATCCCGGGACATGCCCCTCAGACCGCCATCGTCGAGAGCATGACGACCACGGGTGCTGACGTATCCCCTGAGTTGTTTGTGCCTTCGGGCACGCCTGCATGACCCGGTATAGAAACGGCGGCTGATGCGCCTCAGTTCACGTGCGAGCATCCTTGTTTGGCTGCGGGTTTCGTCGGCCCTCCTGCCGTTGATGTAGGTCCGGGAGTCACCCAGCGCTCGGAAGAGGTCGTGGACGGCTGCCTGGACCCGTGCGAGATCGCATACGAGGGAGGCGGGATCGCGACGCGCCAGGACGATCGTCACGGGTGCGGGATAGTGCCCGACGCCTGTCGTGAAGCCCGGAGGAGGGCTCGTCAGCTCGGGAGACCAGCCCAAAAGGCCTGAAGAGTCCCATGGTTCGGGGCAGGTGAGCGGGCTCAGCGCCGGCGACCCCAGAGCCGTCCTCTGCTGAACAAGACCAGGCGGTACGTGCCGCGTCCGCGAGGAGCGCGCTTCCCCGACGAGGCGTTCGGATCTCCACGCCTCCTGCCGCGGTCGAACTCCGTCGACTCTCGCCTTCACCTTCGCCCTGACCTTCGCTTTGGCCCGTGCTTTCGCTTTCGTTTTCGCGATGGCCTTCGCTTTCCCCTTGGATTTCGCCATCACCTTCCCCCTTGTAATTCCTTTGCCTTGGCGTATGCGCCGAACGCGTAGGCGGCCACCAGTTCTCCTACGGCTACCGTCGGAATGGCGTCTCCTCCATCACCACAGGAACGCCGTTCGCTCCTTCTCCCGTAAGAACGCGCGGCCAGCTCCTCGCCCCATCGCTGTCGACGCTTTCGCGAGACGGCGAAGCCACCGCGCAAGTCCGGGGGGCGATTCGGTTCTCCCCTCCGGCCCCTGCCCGCCGCTCAGCAGCGACCGGGTCCACCACCGGTCCGCAGCCAAGCGCCAGCACGGATCCACATCCACCTGGACGGCTTCTCGTGAGACATCTCGGCCGGTGCTTCCGGCCACGGCCCAGCCCGGCGCCAACTCACGCCGGTGACGTCATGATCTGGATGAAGGCCACCAGCAGTACGGCGACCAGGCCAACGGTCTTGACGCCCTTCGCCCAGGGCGGAACCTCCCTACCTGGCTTCGGCCGTGACGCCACAAAACCGACCGTCAGAGCGATCAGAGCGACAGGAGCCAATACCAGGGTGAGCCAAGCCCCCTGTACCGGAGTCATGGGACTCCACATCCTTTCTCGTTACGGAACAACAGGTCGGGCGACGAGGAGCGGTCGTCAGGCGAGCCGTGCGGCTACCCGTACGAGCCACCAGCGCTCCCGCCCGCCCAAGCGGTCGGACTCTCCGCCACGGCCGAATCAAGCTCCCCTCCACGGAAGGGATCACGAGTGAAGGGGATCCACGACTTCCACGGATCTCCGCATACGGATCTCCGCGTGTGGCGGGTTGGTAGGCCCAGTTGACTATGTGGCTCGCCTGTTCAACAGGTCATCGCTGGGGCCTGAACACGGAGCGCCTCCCACGGGGGCGGGCCTCCGCTCATGCGCGGAGGTACCTCGACAGTCCGCGCCCCCTCGCCTCGGCCGCCACCGAAGCGGGGCCGGCCTGTACGGCTTCGCCCACACCTGAGGCCCGGGCAGGCCGACGCCCCCCGCACAAGGCACCCCCGTCAACAGCCCCCGGGCCACGGGTGGTTGACGTACAGACCCGGGCAACGGACTCGAGAGGCGACCCAGGCAACGAACCCCGGACGAACCCGGAAAACCCCCGGGCCACGGGCAGCCGGCGGGAAGGCACCGGGGCCACTGCGCAGACGCCCACCAGCCCACCACTCACAGGTCGTCGAGCCGCACCAGCCCGTCCTGGATGGCGCGGGCCAGGAGGGCGGCCTTGGTGGGCGCCTCCCTTCCGCTCATGGCGTACTTGACGCGGATGTGTTCCAGGTGGGTGTTGACCGTACGGGGCGAGATGCCCAGGCGTTGGCCCACGAAGTCCTTGGACTCGGACTGGAACCACTCGACCAGTACCTCGGTCTCCCGCGCCGACAGGGTCGGGCGGTTCGCGGAACGGTCACCGGCCAGCGCGCCCGCCAGGGACGGCGGGGTGTAGGCGCGGCCCTCGGCCGCCGTGACGGTGGCCTCCAGGATGTGTTCGGCCCCCTCGGCCTTGGTCAGGTAGCTCAGCGCCCCCAACTCCAGGCACTGGAGGGCGATGTCGTCGTCGGCGCGCATCGAGTAGACGACCACCCGCCGGCCGGCCTCCGTCAGCTTGCGCAGCTCTCCCATGACCGGGGCCGGCCCGCCCAGGTGCAGGTCGAGGATCACCACGTCGGCGGTGGCCCCCTCGCCGGTCCACGCGATCCGTACGTCGTCGCCGGAGGCGGCGACCCGGATCGGGGGGTCGCCGGCGGACAGCCACTGGGCCACCCCGGCGCGTACCGCCGGGTGGTCGTCGACGATGACCGTGCTCAGCTGTGTGGCGTGCGCCATCTGGCCTCCGTCCGCTGGTACTCACCGTAGACACCGCACTCGACCTCGACCCGCCCCGTGGACGCGGTGGACGGCTCGACTCCGGCGTCGGTCAACACCGCGATGCGCACCTCCTCGTCGGTGCGCAGCACGCTCACCCTGGCACGACTCCGTGCCGCCGACAATGCCGTGATCACCGGTCCGGTCAGCTCCCGGCGTACGGCCGGGGGTACCGGCACGGCCGTACCGCTGACCGCGAACGACACCTCCACTCCCCGGCGTTCGGCCACGTCGACGCAGGCGGCCACCTCGTGCGCCAACGGGTCGGGCACCTCGTCGTTCTCCGCGAACAGTCGCCGCAGTTGGGTCGCGGCCAGCGCGCAGCGCCGCCGGGTGTCCCGGTCCCGTGGGTCCAGTTCCCCGTCGGCCAGGCCCGCCAGCAGGGGCAGCACCACGCCCAACTGGCCGGCGAAGGCGCTCCGTTGCCCCTTCTCCCACTGCTCCGCCGTGAGCACCCTGGTGACCAGCCGGTCCCGTTCCTCGGCCACCGCGACCGCCTCCCGGGTCTGCCGGCGCAGCACCCCCGTGATCACCAGGACCGCGAGCTGCACGGTGAGGGCGCCGAACGCGGTGGCTCCGGCCGCGCCGAAGGCGGTACGTTCCGGCACCGCCGCCAGGAACAGCCCCAGGCTGGTCACCAGGTGCGCGGCCAGTACCGTCACCAGCACCCTGACCCGGTCCAGCAGCAGCAACAGCAGGAACCACCCCACCAGGCCGAACGACCAGTCCGGTTCCTGGAAGCGCCGCTGCGGGTCGACCGCGACCGTGGCGCAGAACGAGGCGGCCAGTACGACGACGGTGCCCGCCACCACCAGGGCGCCCGGCAGTGGTCTGCGCCGTAGCACCCATCCCCCGCAGACGACGGTGACGCAGGTCAGGGCGACGAAGGCGGCGAGGGCCAGGTCCCGGTGGCGGTAGTCCTGTTCCAACACGGGGCGCAGGCTCAGCCCGTACTGGAGCAGGCCCGTGGCCCACAGCAGGATGATCCGCATGGTGGCGTGCACGTGGTCGACGGCCACGCGGTCCTCACTCACCGGACCCACCGGATCCACCGAGCCCCCCGGACTCGCCGGGCCACACCAGCCGTACGACGGTCCCCGCGCCGGGACGTGAGGTGACCGTGGCGTCCCCGCCGACGGCGGCCATACGTTCCACCACCGAGCCCCGGATGCCGCGCCGGGAGCGGGGCACCGCCTCCGGGTCGAAGCCCACCCCGCTGTCGGTCACCACCACGACGACCCGGCCGTCCTCGTCGTGGACGTCGAGGGTGGCGGTGTCGGTGGCGGCGTGCCGTTCGACGTTCACCAGGGCCTCCCCCACCGCCCGGACGAAGGCGAGCGCCACCGAGGCGGGCACCGGGGAGTCGGTGTCCGAGCGGACGTCCACGGCCAGTTGGCCCCGGCCGACGACCGCGCGCAGCGAGGTCGTCAGGTCCACCGGGCTGTCCTGTGCGGTCGCCCCTCCGGCGGCGCCGGTGAGTACCGACAGGTCACGCCGGGCGTACTCGGCGACCCGCTCCGGGTCGTTGTCCTTCCCCTGTACCGCCACCAGCAGGAAGGTGGAGGCCGCCGTGTCGTGGAGCAGGGCGAGGTACTCCCGTTCCTGGCGGTGCCGGGCCAGCGACATCGCCTCCGCACGCGCCAACGCCGAGCGGCGCTCGCGCAGTTGGTCCACGCTCCGGGCCGACCTCCGCAGCAGGACGAACCCCAGCCGGGCCAGCAGGCACTCGAACACCAGGCGCGGGGCCACGGTGCCGGCGGCGTCGAGCCCGACCACGGCCAGGTGGGCGGCGAGCAGTCCGGCGGTGACGGGTACGGCGACGCGGGGCGGCCTCTCCCACTGGAGGGTGATCGCGGTCGTGGTCATGACGTTCAGCGCCCACAGGTTGGGGGTCTCGCCGGTCCACTGCTGGGTGGCGCAGATCGCCACGACCCGCAGTACGGCGCAGGCCAGCGCCGTGGTCGTACCCCGGCCGGTGAGGCCCGACCAGCAGTCGACGGCTGTTCCCGCCAGCACGAGTCCGAACAGCGCGAAGCCCAGGGGCAGCGCCTCGTCCGGTACCGCGAGCAGGCCGAAGACGCTGATGACGGCCACCGTGATCCCGCGTACCGGGCCGGCCAACCGGTGGGCGGAGGACAGGAACCGCCCCTCGACCCCGTCCCCCGGCACACCCGACGCCACGCCGGTCGCAGAGTCGGTCACGGGACCGGTCGCAGAGTCGGTCGCAGCACCGGAGGGGGCGGACGCAGGCCCGGTACGCCGCTGTTGACGGTGACCGCACGGATCGGCCCGGGGCGGGGGTACGCCGGTCGGGCCGGCGTGACGTCACGGGCTACCGGCAGGGGCATCGGACCACCGTCCTCGAAACGTCTCGGGTGGATGCGGGGAACGCGGGGAACGCAGAGCGTGGGCGACTCGGGGGAACGCGCGGTGGGTGGACGACGCGACGTACGTCTTCCGGTGCCGTGGAGCGGTGGCGAAGGGGTCCGGTACGGGGAGTTGGTGGCGGTGACCCCGGCGGCGACGGCGGAGCCGACGGCCCCGGTGGAGGTGACCGTCGCGGTGCCCGCGACGACGGCGAGGTGCGGTTGCGGTGACCGAGCACGCGAGCCCCTCCGTGGTCCGAACGACGCGCCCCGGGGGGTCGGGCCGGCCGCCTGGTGCCGGCCGCGCGCTCCGACGTCCCGGGACTATACCGAAGCCGGATGACGGGCCAGGCTGTCGGAAGTGGCCCGCCCGCGACCCGTTCTTCCGGTCCCGTCCGAAGGTCCGCCCAGGGGCGCGAGTACCCCTTTCCGCCCGGCACTTCGGGACAAGCGCGGCGTTAAGGACACTCGATTACCCATAGTCGGTCGAACATCCGATGACTCCGGGCCCGCGCGTTGCTATCTTCGGCGCCCCCTGTACCCCCCACTGCATGGGAGCCGAGTTACATGACGAAGAAGAGAGTCCGCCGCGCGTTGATCGCGGTGACCGCGATATGCGCGGCCCTGCTGGTCTCCCTGGGGCTCGTGCAGTCCGCCTCCGCCGCGCCGTCCTGGCCCGGGCTGAGCAACGGTTCCAGCGGAGCGAACGTCACCACCGCCCAGTACCTGCTGCGCCACCAGGGCTACGACATCGCCGTGGACGGCGACTTCGGCCCGGCCACCGAGAACACCGTGATCGCCTTCCAGAAGAAGAAGGGCTACTCGGCCGACGGCGCCATCGGCTCCGAGACCTGGCCCGGCCTGGTCACCACGGTCCGCGAGGGCGACGACAACGACGCGGTCGCCGCCGCCCAGACCGCCCTGAACAAGCACGGCTACGGACTGGCCGTGGACGGCAAGTTCGGCCCGGGAACCGCCTCCGCCGTCACCAAGTTCCAGAACGCCAAGGGCATCAGCGCGGACGGCATCGTCGGCCCGCAGACCTGGCAGTACCTGGTCGGCGAGGGTGGCGGCGACGGGGGCGGCGGCTGCACCATCCCGTCCCAGGCGGACGACGCCGTGCTCAAGAAGGTCTACCAGAAGGCCGTCGAACTCGGCGCCGACGACCGGGTGTTGCTGTCCGCCTTCGAGGCCGGCTGGGTCGAGTCCCACATGAACAACCTCGACTGCGGCGACCGTGACTCCCTCGGCGTCTTCCAGCAGCGTCCCTCCCAGGGCTGGGGCACCCCGGAGCAGATCCTGGACGTCTCCTTCGCTTCCAACTCGTACCTGACCCGCGCCATCGACGTGGCCGCCAACAACCCGGGCCTGTCGGCCGGCCAGGTGGCCCAGAAGGTGCAGGTCTCGGCCTACCCCGACCGCTACGACGAGGTGGAGGGCACCGCCCGTGACCTGATCGCCAGGGCCAAGGGCCTCTGAGCGACACGGACACGACCACCCGACGGGGGTGGGTCCGGGCCAACACGGCCCGGACCCACCCCCGTCCTCGCGTCCGGCCGGAGGGCCGTGGCGCGGCGGTACGGGGAGCGGGGTGCCGTCGACGGCACCAGCGGCGACCGTACGACCGTGCCGCCGCGCCCTTCCGACGGCCCGACCTCCACCCGGGCACCCGCATCCGTGCCGGACGCCCAGGTCCGTGCGGCGGGCCCGGACCGCCGTGAAGGCACGGTCACAGGGTCGCGAGGCGGTCCAGGAGGTGTTCCGCCCGCTGGATCTCCGAGCTGAGGGGGTGGTCCTCGACCAGGTGCGGCAGGCCCTCGTCGGCCAGCCGGAAGGCCTCCCGCAGCGGGGTGGCGGGGAGTTCGGCGCCGGACATCCGCAGGGCGCGGACCGCTCCGAGCAGTTCACAGGCCAGGACGGTGCGGTAGGAGGCGGTCGCCGTCACCGTGCTGCGTACCGCGTGGGTGGAGAAGCTCGCGTGGTCCTCCAGGCCCCGGGAGATCACGGCGGTGCCGAGGGTGACCGGGGCCGCCGCGTGGCGGAGGGTGCCGAGGGCGTCGTGGGCGACGTACTCCAGGATCATGATGCCGGAGCTGCCGGCGGGCCCCTCGGCGAGGAAGGGGGAAAGCCCGGTCAGTTCCGGTTCCACCAGGTCGCTCAGTCGGGCGGCCGACAGTTCCGCGATGTGGTGCAGCGCGGCACGGAGGTAGTCGAAGGCGAGGGCGACCTGGGCGGTGGAGAACTGGCCGTGGTGGTAGGCCGCCCGGGTCTCGACGTCGATCAGGGGGTTCTCCCCGGCCGCGTTGACGTCCACCTCCAGGACCCGTTCGACGTGGGTGGCCGCGTCGAGTACCGCGCCCTGCACCTGCGGGAAGGCCCGCAGCCCGAACGGGTCCTGCAACCGTCGCCCGGCCGGCAGGTCGCCGCCGGCCGTCAGCAGCCGCCGCAGTTCGGCGGCGCACCGTACCGCGCCGGGGTGGGGCCGGGAGGCGTGCACCCGCTCGTCGTAGGCCTCGGCGGAGCCGCCCAGGGCGCGGAAGGTCAGCGCGGTGACCACGTGGCTGGCGGACAGCAGGCGGGTCAGGTCGTGCCAGGCGAGTACGGCCTCGGCCAGGGTGGCGGCGTTGCTGGAGATGAACGCCAGCGCGTCCCCCGGGCTGATGGCGACCGGTTCGATGGCCCCGGACGCCCAGGGCAGCTCGCCCGCCAGGGTCAGGCCGATCTCGGCGAGGGCGGTCAGGTCACCCGTACCGATGGCGCCCCGGGTGTGCACCAGCGGCAGCGCCCCGACCCGCAGCGCGGTCTCCAGTGCCCGCAGCAGCCGGGGGTGCACCCCGCTGCCGGCGGCGGACAGTTGGTTGAGGCGGATCGCCATCACCGCGCGCACCGCGTCGTCGGACAGCGGCTCGCCGGTCCCCCCGGCGTGGCTGCGCAGCAACCGCAGTCCGTGGAGGTCGGCGGAGCCGGGGTCGACGACGATGTGCCGGTTGGCGCCCACCCCGGTGGTACGGCCGTAGACCGCGCCCTTGGCCCCGAGTTCCACGGCCAGTTCGTAGCTCCGCTCGGCCCTGGTCAGGGCGTCGGGGGCCAGCTCCACCCAGGCGCTGCGCCGGGCCACCCGTACGGCGTCCGCACAGCGCAGCCCGGTACCGCTGATCACGATGCGGCTGGTGTCGGTCATCACCCTCCTTCCACGGGACCCGGCGTGGTCCCACCGTGCCCTGACCTCGGGGAGCCGGCCGGAGTACGGGGCGCTCCCCCGGGTGCCGGCCCACGTGGCACTCCCATGGAACGACGGCGCCCCGGCCCGGGGGTACCCCGCCCTACCGCCGCCGGCCATCGGCCACCGCCCGCGGGGTGGCCCGTGCGGGGTACCCGGGCTCCGAGGCGTACCGGTGCTCAACTCCCCCGAGGCACGGCGGTGTCGGGGTTCAGGCCGCCTGGCCGTAGTACGCCGTACCGGGCCGGAAGGAGGGGCCCGACCCCGGCGGCCCCTCGTCGGCGGCGCGATGCCGTGCGTACCGGGCCTTCTCGGCCGCGCGCAGACCGGCCCAGACGGGGAACAGCGCCCCGGTGAGGATCCACAGGCCGAGCCAGAGGGTGGAGAACCAGGGCAGGTCAGGGCGTACGAAGGCCTGGAGGGCGTTGACGGCCATCGCGGTGCCGAGGCTGCCGCAGAGCAGTCGTTCGGTGGCGCGGGTGAGACGCACCAGGGGAGGAGTGGTCGGTGGTGACGCCATCGGGTGCCCTCTGGTTTCCGTGAGCGGTGTCGTGGGTGGGGAGCGCTCAACGGCCCGCCAGGGGGCCGGAGTCGAGCGGTTCCTCCCTGACAACTCGGTGGGATGGTGTTTGGCCACGCGCTGCCCGGTCGTTCGATGGCGTCGGAGAGGGGATTCACCCTGGGGGTGGAACGTCGGGCTGCCCTCCGAGGGGGCCGGCGCTGGCGGGTACGGGTCCGAGGAGTACAGCTATAGAGGAATTCTTGCTGTTCAGCAAGAATTTCCGTGCTTCACGTGTACGGCGGACCACGGTCCCGGTTCCGCCGGTCACCGCCCCCGTCGCGGTACCTCGCCCCCGCACCCCGACGGGGCACCCCCGGCCGCCAACTCCCGCCCCACGACGCCCCGTCGGAGCCACCCCGAGCCCCGGCCCCCTCACACACGGGCCTCACCCCTCAGGCCAAGCCGGACACCTCGCTCGAACCCCCAGAGGCTCACCTGCCCCGGCACCGCGCCCCGCCGCCCTGTCGCCGCTCTGTCTCCGCCCTGTCGCTGCGGCGGTCGGGCCACCGACGCACCGCACCGGACCCCTCCTCCACCGTGCGCTGTCCCACGGCACCCGGCCCCCGGACACCCGGACGCGCTCACCGGCCCCCCGGGAGCCGAACGGCACACCCCGCCCCGCCGCCCCGGGGCGGCCGGCCCGTCGATGACCGAACCGCGACCACGGGTGGGCCCACCCCCGGCACGGCCGACCCTCACCGACAGGCACCCCGAGCCCCACCGACAGGGGCCAGCGCCCCGGCTTCCGCACCCCTCCACCTCGCCCGACACGTACGGCCACCCACGCCCCGCCCCCCGGCCGGGTGCCGTCAGGCCAGGTCGAGCAACTGCTCGTAGAAGCCGCCGAACTCCCGCTCCCGGTCCACGAAGTGCAGTTCCAGGATCCAGTGGCGCACCCGTCCCGCCCGGTCCACGCCCCGCAGCCGGGTGTCGTTGTCCGGGGTGACGTACGACCTGACCCGGGCGCCCTCGTTGGTCTCGTGGGGGAACTCGCCCACCAGGTGGCCGGTGTGCCAGGTACCGATCTCCCAGCCCGCCTCGGCCGCCAGCCGGCTCACCTCGGCGTGCAGGCGGCGACCGGTGATGTCGGGGTCGGCGGCGAAGACCTCCCGGCCGGCGTCGAAGACCGACGGCAGGTCGTCCAACAGCCGGCGCTTGTCGGGGTCGTCGCCGAACACGTAGGTGCGGCCGAAGTCCGCCTCGTACTCCTCGAAGATCGGGCCGAAGTCCACGAAGGCCACGTCGTCCTCGTCGATGACCCGGTCCGGCGGGTTGTCCCGGTACGGGAACAGGGTGTTGGGGCCGGAGCGGACGATCCGCTTGTGCCAGTGCCTGGTGGTGCCGAACATCTCGTTCGCCAGGTCGCGGATCCGGTCGCTGACCTCCCGTTCGCCGGCCCCGGGCGCCACCAGCCCCCGGGCCTCCACCTCGGCGAACAGTTCCACCGCCTTCCCCTGCGCGGACACCAGCCCCTCGACGCGCCGGGCCTCCTCGGCGTCGCTCACCGTCATGCCAGCTTCCCCCCTCCGTCACACCGACTGTGTCGGTCCAGTCGATCACATGCCCCGGGGCCGTGCCCCGGCGCGCCCCGGCCTTCCGCCACCGGTCATCCCGAGCGCGGACACGGGCCCGGAACCGGGTCGCCGTACCTCGGTCGCCCACGCCCCGACGCCATGGCGTACGGCCGTCGCGAGGCCCTGACCTGGGCTTTCGAGGGGCGCGCGGGCGACGGGCGGACGAACCGGAGGCTGCCCGCCGCAGTCCCCGGCGTGCCCGCCACGGACACTAGGCGTTCACTCAGAACCGCGCCGCGCCCCGTCGCGTGACACCACGCAGACCACATGCTGGAGGTGCCCGCGACACAGGAGGGCAGCACAGATGGCTGGACACCAAAGGGAGCCGTCAGCGCTACGGCGAGCCATTCGGGGACCCGGTACGCCCGTTCCCCCGCCCGTCCCGACGCCCATGAATGAGTGATCTCCCCGTGACACGCCGCGCCCACATCGCCATGATCGGGACCCCCGATCCCGGCCACATCATCCCCACCCTTGAAGTCATCCACGAACTGGTCACCCGGGGCCACCGGGTCACCACCGCCAACGAGCCGGCCGTGTCCCACCTGGCCACCTGTACCGGCGCGGAGTTCGTGCCCTGCTCGCGCCGACTGCCGGAGGCGGTGGGCGACTGGACGCGGGACCCGGTCGCCGCCCTGAAGGTGTTCCTGGAGGGCAACGTCCAGGCCCTGCCCCAGTTGCAGTCCGCGTACGGCGACGACCCCGCCGACCTCTACCTCTACGACACCGGCTCCTACGTCGGCCGCGTCCTGGCCGAGTCACAGGGCCGGCCCTGCGTACAGCTGTCCCCGACCATCGTCGGCCAGGACCGGGTGGGGGACGCCAGCGCCCAGGCCACCGACCTGCCGGGGGCCGACGAGTACCGGGCCCGGTTCGCCAAGTGGCTCGCCCAGAGCGGCGCCACCACCACGGACGTGGACGAGTTCGCGGACCGCCCGCCACGGGTGGTGGCCCTGATCGCCGAGGCGCTGCAACCCCGGGTGGAGAGCTTCGACCCGGAGCGGGTGACCTTCGTCGGCCCCTGCCTCGGTGGGCGGGAGGCACAGGGCAGTTGGACGCGCCCCGCCGACGCCGAGCGGGTGTTGCTGGTGTCGCTGGGTTCCTCGTACACCCGGCAGCCCGAGTTCTACCGCCAGTGCGTGGCGGCCTTCGGCGACCTGCCGGGCTGGCACGTCGTGCTGCACATCGGCTGGCACGTCGACCCGGCCGAACTCGGCCCCGTCCCCCCGAACATCGAACCGCACGCCTGGATGCCGCAGATGTCGGTGCTGGAGCAGGCCGACGTGTTCCTCACCCACGCCGGTACCGGTGGATGCGGTGAGGCCCTCCACCACGCGGTGCCGATGGTGGCCGTGCCCCAGGGCTCGGACCAGTTCAGCAACGCCGACCAGTTGGTCGCTCTCGGGGTGGCCCGCCGCGTCGACCCCACCGCCGTCACCCCCGAGGCGCTGCGGGAGGCGGTGCTCCAGATCGCCGACGACCCCGAGGTCCCGCCCCGACTGGAGCGGCTGCGCGCCCGGGTGCGGTCCGAGGGGGGCGCGGCACAGGCCGCCGACATCATCGAGGGATTGCTCGGCTGAGCCTCCCCTCGGTGAGGTGGTGCACGCCGTCGGTCCCGGCACCCGCCCGGGGCCGACGGTCCCCCGCCCGACCGTGACCCTCCCGCCCCCGGCGGGCGGCCCGGGTGCGGTACCGGCCCAGGGCCACACCCGGGCGCGGCCCCGTCCGCCGTACGACGACCCGAAACGCGCTCCGGGCACCGCCGAGGTCCCGGGCCCGTCCCGGTGAGCCGGTAAGGAGTTGACGATGAGCCAGGAAGCAGGTCCCCCGACGGAGGCGGGACGGACGGTGAGACGTGCCGTCGTGACCGGCGGCGCGGGGTTCCTCGGCTCCCACCTGTGCCGCTCCCTGGTCGGGGAGGGGGCCGAGGTGGTCTGTGTGGACAACCTGAGCACCGGCCGACTGCGGAACGTCGCCGACCTGCGGGAGAACCCCCGCTTCACCTTCGTCGAGGCGGACGTGGTCGAACCGCTGGACGTGCCCGGCCCGGTCGACCTGGTGCTGCACCTGGCGTGCCCCGCCTCTCCCCTGGACTACTTCACCATGCCGGTGGCCACGCTCCGGGCCGGCGGCCAGGGCACGTACCACGTGCTGTGCCTGGCGCGGGAGAAGGGCGCCCGGTTCGTCCTGACCTCCACCTCGGAGGTCTACGGCAACCCGCTGGAGCACCCGCAGCGCGAGGACTACTGGGGCAACGTCAACCCGGTGGGCCCGCGCGCCGTCTACGACGAGTCGAAGAGGTTCTCCGAGGCGATGGCCGTCGCCTTCCGCGAGCAGTACGGGGTGGACACCGGCATCGTGCGGCTGTTCAACGCGTACGGGCCGGCCATGCGCGACGACGACGGCCGGGTGGTGCCCACCTTCATCAAGCAGGCCCTCGCCGGGGAACCGTTCTCCGTCATGGGCGACGGCAACCAGACCCGGTCCCTGTGCTACGTCGAGGACACGGTGCGGGGCATCCTCGCGCTGGCCCGCAGCCGCGAGGGCACCCCGGTCAACATCGGCAACCCGCAGGAGATCACCATGCGGGAACTGGCCGGGCACATCCTCGAACTGACCGGCGGCACCTCGACGTTCACCTACGTCGACGCGCACCCCGACGACCCCCAGCGCCGTCGACCGGACATCACCAAGGCGCGGACCGTACTGGGCTGGGAGCCCCGGGTGTCCCTGCTGGACGGGCTGAAGCGGACCATCGGCGCGTTCGCGGCGGAACGGGCCTGACCCAGGCCACCGGCCTCGGGGGCCCGCCCCTCAGGCCGCGCGCTCACGCACCCGTCGGACCACCTCGTCGGCCGCCCACACGGAGTGGTCGAGCTTGCCGGAGAAGACCGTGACGTAGCCCGGGCCCGGGGTGTTGACCATGGACGGGCGGGCGTCGGTGTCGTCCCGGTGGGCCAGCACCACCCGGGGCCCGTGCAGGACGTCCCGCAACCGGGCCGTACCCAGCGAGGGCACGAACCGGGTCGCCTCCCCCAGCATCCGCCGAAACCGCCCCTCCAGGTCCTCGCGCACCAGGTCCTCCGGCTCCCTGCCCCGCCACCGGGTGGGGGCGACCCGGGCGGTGACCCGGTCCAGCACGCTGTGCTCGACGTGGTACAGCAGGAAATGGCCGGAGCGGCCGAAGGGCAGCAGGGTGGTGAACCGCCCGTCCATCACCGTCACGCCCACCGGAGGGTGGTCCCACTCGACGACCAGCACCGCCGTGTACTCGTACTGCCGCTCCGGCGCCGGGTGCCCCAACTGCCGGTTGAGGCGGTTGATGTCGGCGAAGCCGCAGTTGACGACGGAGTCGAAGGTGCCGGCGTCCCCCTCGTCGGTACGCAGCAGGTAGCGGTCGCCCCGTTCGACGACCTCCCGTACGTCGGTGCCGAGCCGCACCGTGACGGTGGAGTCGGCCAGCCGCGCGGTCAGCAGGTCGCGCAGCTGGCCGCAGTCGATGACGGCCTCCTCGGTGAGCAGGCCCAGCGCCACCCCGGTCACCGGGGGGCGGTAGTCGGCCGGTTCGACGCGCTGGTAGCGCAGCCCCACGGCGTCGCAGAAGTCGAGGTACTGCCGTGGGGTGACCGCCGAGCCCTCCTCGGCGACGAAGTAGCCGTTGGGGAAGTCGGTCACCACACAGGGGGCGAACTCCTCGCGGAACCGCTGGTAGCCCCGGACGCACTGCTCCGCCGTCGTACGGTCCCGGGGGTAGTGGAACCCCAGGTGCAGGCGGTTCTGGTTGTTGAACGAGGCCTGGGAGAGCGGGCGTCGGGCACGCTCGAAGACCGTGACCCGGTGTCCCTCCTCGGCCAGCCGCAGCGCGGTGACGGCGCCGAACACCCCACAGCCGACCACGGCCACCCGGTGGGCCTCAGACATGGGCGCCTCCGTTCACCCCGATGACCTGCCCGTTGAGGCCGGCCCAGGCGGGTTCGCAGATGTCGGCCATCACCCGGGCGACCTCCTCGGGAGTCACCAGCCGTCCGGTCGGGGTGCGTTCCCGGTGGGTGGCCCGGCGTTCCGGCGCCATCTCCCGGTACATCCCGCTGCCCTCGACCAGGGCCGGCGACACCGCGTTCACCCGCACCCCGGGGGCCAGCCAGGTCGCCAGCGACTTCACCAGTCCGATCACGGCGGCCTTGGAGGCGGCGTACACCGGGTCGAAGCTGCCGCGCTCCCCCGAGACGGAGGCGGTCATCACCACCCGGGCGCCGTCCGTCAGCAGGGGCAGCAGCCGGCGCAGCAACGCGGCCTGGGCCCCGACGTTGACGGTCAGCACCTCGGCGATCCGCTCGTCGGTGTACGCGCTCAACGGGTCACCGGGCAGTACCCCCGCGAGGAACACCACCACGTCCAACCGCCCGACCCGTTCCCGGCAGGCGGCCACCGCCCCGTCCAGCGAGGCCGGGTCCAGCAGGTCGAGGGAGAGCGTACGGTCCGGGGGCAGCCCCGGCGCCGAGCCCGAGCGCACCGTGCCGAGCACCCGGTCGCCCCGCTCCGCGAAGGCGTCGACCACCGCCGGCCCGAGGGAGGAGCCGGCTCCGACGATGAGCGTGGTACGTGGTGTGGAGGTCACGGTCCCCCGTCCTCTCGCGGCGTTCCCGGGGTGCCCCGGCGTACGGGCCCGGCCGGTGAGTACGGCGGCCCCTCCGACCAGGGGGCCAGCGTGTCACAGCCCCCCGCGCCCACCCCCCGACCGGGTAACCGAAAAGCTCTGGGCACCTCATCAGTTGTCCCCTGGCCCGGGCCGCCCGAAGACGCCGCCCCTCGAAACGGTGACGGCGGAGGCGACCGGCGCCGCGCCCGGTCCCCCGGCACTACGGTGGTCCGGCCGGGGCCGGCGCCCGACGTACGGGCTGGCCCACGTGGTCGTGGCGTACCGGATCGGCAGGCACACCACCGTCCGTACGTGAACCGAACCCCGAGGACCTGATGACGCTCGCCCCTGACGACCCGTACGCCGCCGTGCCCGTCGACCGCTTTCACGGGGTCGACGGCCGGGCGGTCCGTCCGTGCACTCCGGCCGAGGTGACCAGGAGGCACCTGCGGATGCTCGACGTACGCCCGGGTGCCCGCGTCCTGGAGATCGGTACCGGCTCGGGGTACTCGGCCGCCCTGCTGGCCCACCTGGCCGGACCCACCGGGGAGGTGACCACCGTGGACGACGATCCCGCCCTCGCCGAGCGCGCCGCCGGCCTCTTCGCCGCGTACGGGTACCGCGTGCGCGTGCACCTCGGTGACGGCACCGGGGGGTACCCGGACCGGGCGCCCTACGACCGTGTGCTGGCCGGTACCACCCCCGCCGCCGTACCGGACCAGTGGTTGCGGCAACTCCTGCCCGGGGGGCGGATGTTGACCGGGGTACGGCTCTCCCCTTTGCCGGGCTCCTACGCCGTCGCCACCCTGTCGGTGGACCGGGAGCACCGGCCGGTGGACGTCACCGTGCACCACGGCGGCTACACCCCCATGACGGGGGTCGCCCCACCCGGGCCGGCGCGTGCGGCCACCGCCCCGGACGAACCGGACCACACCCTGGCCACCCTCGCGCCCACCGGGGACGCCCCGGCGTTCCTTCACGCGCTGCGTACGGAGCCCCACACCGAACCGGCACCCGTCACCGGGGAGGAGTACCCGCACTGGAGGAACTGGCTCTGGGGCACCCGCCCGGAGGGGCTCCTCCAGGCCACCCTGGACCAGGGGGCGGGGGTGGGCGTGGGGCTCTGTTACGGGGCCTCGCCGCATGTCGCGGTGCTCACCGACAGCTGTCTGGTCGCGGACCGTCCCGCCTCCCCCGCCCTGGCGGTGTTGCGTTCCCTGGTGGACCGGTGGCGGGAGGAGGGGGCGCCGCGTACCCACCGGCTCTCCGTGAGCCTGGTACGGCGTCGGGAGGGTTGGCTGCCTCGGGTGGGGGCGGGCGGTTCAGAGGTAGCGGCGGATGGTGGAGACGGCGGTCTCCCGTAGGCGCTGGGTGGGGGCGCGGCGCTTCCAGCGGTCGCGTTCCATGCGGGTGCTGACGGTGAGGTCCTGGTCGAAGTGGCCGTCCAGGCGGGCGGCGAAGTCCTCGTCCAGGACGGCCAGCATGACCTCCTCGTCGTGGTCCAGGGAGCGCCGGTTGAAGTTGGTGGAGCCTATGAGGGAGAGCACCTCGTCGACGGTGACGACCTTGGCGTGCATCATCGTGGGCTGGTACTGCCAGATGCGTATCCCGCAGTCGAGCAGTTCCTCGTAGTGCTGCTGGCCGGCCAGTTGGCAGACGCGCTTGTCGGTGTACGGGCCGGGGAGCAGGATCTCCACCTCCACCCCTCTTCGGGCCGTACGGCAGAGCGTCTGGACGAAGTACGGGTCGGGGGCGAAGTAGGCGGTGGCGATCCGTACCCGGCTCTGCGCGGACTCCAGGCAGACCCGGATCAGGGTCTGCATGTCCTGCCAGCCGAAGCTGGCCGAACCACGGACCACCTGGACCACGGAGTCGCCCTGCGGGTCGGGGGCCAGGAAGCGGTCGCGGTCGTCGAAGAGTTCGTCGTGGCACTCGGCCCAGTTCTGCGCGAAGGCGGCGGCGATGCCGTCCACCGCCGGGCCCCGGACCTCGACGTGGGTGTCCCGCCACTCGCCGGGGTGGCGGGCGTCCCCGCACCACTCCTCCGCGATGCCCACGCCCCCGGTGAAGGCCACCCGTTCGTCGACGACCAGCACCTTGCGGTGGCAGCGGTGGTTCTGCTTGAACGGGGAGAGCCACAACGGCTTGCGGAACCAGGCCACCTGGGCGCCGGCCCGCTCCATCTCGTCCAGCAGGCTCTGTTCGATGAGGCGGCTGCCGAAGCCGTCGAGCAGCAGCCGTACGCGTACCCCGTTCCGGGCGCGGTCGGCCAGGGCCTCGGCGAACTCGCGGGCGATGTCGCCGCGCCAGTAGACGAAGGTCATCATGTCCACCGTGTGCTCCGCCGCCCGTACGCGGTCCAGCATGGCGGCGAAAATCTCGTCCCCGTTCCGCAGCGGGGTGAGGGCGTTGCCGTCGGTGGCGGCGATGCCGATGAGGCGTTCCAGCCGTCGCCGGAACCGTTGTTTCCGCTCGGTGAGGTCCCCGGCGGACTCCGGTGGGCGCGCGTCGGACGGGGGGTCCTGACGAACGAGCGTCATCTTCACCTGCCGGTCTGGTGGCGTACCGGAGCGCCCGGACCGCCTGGAGTGGGGGTGACCCGCGCCGGCCGCTCAGTGGCGGCCACGGGCCGAGTCGGAGGCGCCGCCCAGCAGCCGGGCGAGGGCGCGGAAGGGCAGCGTGACGACGGTGACGATAGCACCGAGGATTTTGCGCAGTACGTCGACGATCGCGGTAAGCATGGGCTTCTCCGTTCCGCGAGGGCCAACCACGGCCTCCCGCAAGGGGGTTGTGGCCCCCGGGTGCCCTCGGCCGGGGCCCGGAAACGCCCGGCCGCCGACCGGTGGAGGGCGGCCGGGCCGACCTCCGCACCGCCGCGTGCGGTGAGGCCTGGCCGTACCCCCGGCCGGGGCGCCCTCCGGGGCCCGTGCACCGGGCGGCACCGCCCGAGGCACCAGGGTCGGCGGGGCCCGACGGCCTCGACTCCCCGACACCTCGCGTCGGCGGTCGTGACCGCTACGACGAGGACCCGGCGAGGGGCGGTACGCCGCAGGGGCGGTACGCGCGGACCTCCCGGTGCGCCGCGAACGGCGCCCCGGCCCCGCCTGGGCGCTCAGCCGGTGGGGTCGGCGACCGGGCCGGCGGGGGTGAGGGGGCGGAGGTCGGCGTCGTCCACGGTGTCGGGGTCGGAGTCGCCCGGGGGCCCAGCGAGCTCGCCGGGCTCCTCGGGGCGCCGGGTCCAGTGCCCGAACAGGTCGGCGTACAGCGGGGAACGGTCCAACAGCTCCTCGTGGGTGCCCACGGTGGTGCGCTCCCCGTCCATGACCAGGATGCGCTGGGCGCGCAGGGCGGAGCTGACCCGGTGGGCGATCACCAGCAGGGTGCCGCCCCGTGCGGCGAAGGCCCGTTCGGCCCGGGCCTCGGCGGCCTGGTCGAGGTGGCAGCAGGCCTCGTCCAGTACCACCACCGGGGTGTCGGCGGCGTACGCGCGGGCCAGGGCCACCAACTGCCGCTGCCCGGAGGACAGTTCGGGCCCGTCCAGGCCGAGGGGGGCGTCCAGGCCTCCCAGGTTCCGCAGCAGGGGGCCGGCGCCGACCTCGTGGGCGGCGTCGAGCAGTTCGGCGTCGGTGGCCTCCGGGCGCAGGTAGCGGAGGTTGTCCCGGACGGTGCCGGTGAACACGTACGCCTCCTGAGGGATCAGCGCCAGGTGGCGCCCCAGCCAGTCCCGGTCGAGCTGGTGCGGGGGTACGCCGGGCTGGTGTGGGGGTACGCCGAGCTGGTGCGGGGGTGCGCAGCCCCACAGCAGCCGCCCCCCGGTCGGTTCGGCCAGCCCGGCCACCAGGGAGGCCAGCGTGGACTTGCCGACACCGCTGGGGCCGACCACCGCCAGGTGGGTGCCGGCCGGTACGTCGAGGTCGAGGGAGTCGATCACCGGTACCGCGTGCGGGCCGTAGGAGAAGGTGAGCCCCTCGAAGGTCAGCCCGTGGTCGCCGGGCTCGCCGGCAGGGGTGACGGGCTTCCCCCCGGTGCCGCTCCCGGCGTCCCCCGAGGGACCCCCCGGGGTGCCGTCCGGGGGGAGCGAGGTCAGCGTCAGGTGCCGTAGCACGATGTGCAGTTGGACACCCCAGGAGCCCAGCAGGGACACCAGGGCGGACACCGCCGGCGCCACGTGGCTGGCCAGGTAGGTGACCGCGCCGACCAGTCCGCCCACGGTCAGCGCCCCACTGCCCAGCAGGGCGGGCGCCGCCAGCAGGACGGCCAGTGCCGGGGCCCAGCCCCCGGTGGCGACCAGCAGGTGGTTCATCGCGGTGGTACGGCTGGTGGCCCGGGTGGCCGCCTGGTGGGCCGCGATCGTGGCGTCCAGGTCCCGGCCCGCGCGGTCCCGCGCCCCTCCGGCCACCAGGTCGCGGACGCCCAGGAAGGTGTCGCCGGCCAGGGCGGACATCCGTTCCTGTGCGACCAGTTCGGCCTGCTCCCGTCGGGCCAGCCGGCGCAGCACCGGTACCGACAGCAACGCGGTCAGCACCAGGGGCGGGGCCACCAGCAGACCCAGCGAGGGGGACAGCGCGGTGATGCCGATCAGGGCCATCACCAGGGTCGCCCCGATGTGCCGAGCGGAGCGCAGCAGTGCCGACACCAGGGCCCGTACCGTCTCCACCTGGCCGGTGATCCGGGCGACCCCGGCGCCGTCGGCGCCCCGTACCTCGGTGAGCGAACGGCGCAGGGTGCTGTCCACCACCTCGGTCACCAACTCGTCGCGCAACGGCTCGACCAGGGCGCCGAGTCGGGGGGTGAGCACCCGGGTCACCAGCGCGCCCAGGGCGGTGACCACGGCGAGGGCGGCCAGCAGGCCCAGCCCCAGGGCGGTACGGCCGGCGAGGAAGCCGTGGTCGACGGCCCGGGCGACGAGCAGCCCGGACAGCAGGGCGGGTACCGCCTCCAGGGCGGACAGTCCGACCACGACGAGGGTGGCCGCGCGGTGGCGGGCGAGGAAGCCCGCCAGCCGGCGCCAGGGCCGGGGGGTCACGGCGTCGGGCACGGTGCCTCCGGTTCGGTACGGTCCGTGACCTCGAACAGGGCACGGTAGTCGGGGTTCTCCCACAGTCGCCGGTGCGGGGCGAGGCCGCGCAGCCGGCCGTCCTCCAGCCAGCCGACCAGGTCGGCGCGGGCGGCGGTGGAGGCGCGGTGGGCCACCACCACCCGGGTACGGCCGGCCCAGGCGGCGGTCATGGCCGCGTCCACCTCGGCCTCGGTGGCCATGTCCAGGCTGGAGGTGGCGTCGTCGAGGACCACCACGGCCGCGTCCTGCACCAACGCCCGGGCCAGGCCCAGCCGTTGGATCTCCCCGCCGGAGAGCCGCACTTCGGACAGGGGGGTGTGGTAGCCCTCCGGGAGTCCTCGGACGAAGCCGTCCACGCGGGCGGCCCGCGCGGCGGCGGTGAGGCGGGCGTCCGGGGCGTCGGGGTCGGCGAGCAGGAGGGTGTCGCGCAGGGTCTCGCCCAGCAGGGCGGGTTTCTCGAAGGCGTACCCGACGGTGCGCCGCAGGGCCCGGGGGCTGAGGTCCTCGACCGGGTGTCCCGCGATGAGGACCTGGCCCCGGTCGGGGTCGCGGAGCCGGCCGAACAGGGCGGCCAGGGTGCTCTTGCCGGCTCCCGAGCGGCCGACGAGGGCGAGGGTGTCGCCGGCCGGCAGGTGCAGGTCGATGTCGTGGAGCACCGGGCCGTCGTCGCCCTGGACGGTGACCTGGCGCAGGGTGACCGAGGCGGCCTGGGGGGACGGTGTCCGGTCCAGGTGGCCGGGGGTGGGCACGGGCTGGTCGATGACCTCGGCGACCCGGCGTGCTCCGGCCGCCGCCATGCTGAGGACGAACAGGGACTCGACCTGGTCGATCAGGCCGAGGGCGAGCGAGGTGTAGCCGACGACGGCGGTCAGTTCGCCGGCGGTGAGGTCGCCCTGGACGAGGGCGTAGCCGCCGACGGCGAGGACCAGCACCTGGACCTCGGGCAGCAGCAGGTTGAGCTGCCAGGCGGTGTCGCGTTGCAGCATCCAGGTGCGGTGGCCGGTGCGGGCGAGGTCGGGCAGGGGCTTCAGCACCCGGCCGATCTCGTCGCGTACGGTGCCGGCGGCGCCGATGGTGCGGGAGCCGGTGGTGGCCTCCAGCAGCAGCGCGGAGATGCGGGCCTGGGTCTCCTGGTACTCGCCGAACACCTTGGTGCCCCGGTTCATGAACACCCGGATGACCAGTACGGCCGGGGGGACGCCGAGGACGAAGGCCGTGCCCAGCCGCCAGTCCACCAGCCACAGCGCCACCAGGGCGCCCAGGGAGGTGAGGAGGGACAGGGCCATGGAGACGATGGCGAACCCGGCCTGCCCGGCCTGGGCGCAACTGCCGACCATCCGGCTGCCCAGGTCGCCGGCGGGGAACCGTCGTTGTCCGGGTACCCCGGCGGCCAGTGCCCGGGTGGCCAGGCCTCGGCGCAGCCAGGCGACGGTGACCGCGTCGTAGGCGCCGGCCGCCCAGGCCCGTACCGCTCCGCTGACCGCGAGGACCACGACCACCAGGGCCAGCCAGGTCACCGGGGGTCGCGTCGAACGGTCCTGGACCACCGCGTCCAGGGCGTCGGCCAGTGCCGTCGGGAGGGCGAGGGTGGCCGCCGCCGCGCTGACCGCCGCGACCGTGGCCAGCGCGAACCAGCCACCGGCGCGTGCGGTGGCGGTGGCGAGCAGTCGGGGTGGTGAGGTCATGTCTCCCTCGGGGTTCTGCCGGGCCGGTGGTGTCCGGCCGTTGGTGCTCGGGGTGCGTACGGGGGTGCCGGGAGCACCCCCGTACGCGGGGGCCGTCACCTCGGTGGCGGGTGGTCCGGTCAGCGCCCTCGGGCGCCGCCGGTGGGTGTCAGCCGCTCGCGCCCGGGGGCCAGGCCGTCGGGACCTCCACCCCGTGGACGGCCCAACTCCCCGGTGGGTACGAGTGGTTGACCGGCCACCACCGGGTGACCTGCCGTCACTGCGGGCGGATGCTGGTGACGTGACAGGTGATGGTGCACGTGATGGTGCACGCGCCCAGCTCCACGTTCTCCTCGCCGTCCAACTCCTGCAGAGCGTCCACGTCAAGAGTCATGTCGTCGTCCTTCCTCGAAAGTGCCTCGGAGTTACCGATGGTGATGCGCCGACCAGTGGGGCGGGGATTCGCCGGTTCTCCGGTTCCCGGTGGGTGGGGGAACGGAACGAGACCCTCGCCCCAACCCGGCCGCTACTGCTGCTGCTGGCTGGTGATGGTGCAGGTGATCGTGCACGTGATGGTGCACGCGCCCAGCTCCACGTTCTCCTCGCCGTCCAACTCCTGCAGAGCGTCCACGTCAAAAGTCATGTCGTCGTCCTTCCTCGAAAGTGCCTCGGAGTTACCGATGGTGGTGCGCCGACCAGTGGGGCGGAGATTCGCCGGTTCTCCGGTTCCCGGTGGGTGAGGGAACGGAGTGAAGTCCCCGCGCCGGCCGGACTACTGAAGGGTCTGCTGGCTGGTGACGCGGCAGGTGGCGACGCACGTGTAGAGGCAGCCCCCCAGCTCCACGTTCTCCTCGCCGTCCAACTCCTGCAGAGCGTCCACGTCAAAGGTCATGTCCTGTGTCCTTCCACGAAAAGTGCCGGAGAGTTGCCGATGGTGATGCGCCGACCAGTGGGGCGGGGATTCGCCGGTTCTCCGGTTCCCGGTGGGTGGGGGAACGGAGCGAAACCCTCGCCCCAACCCGGCCGCTACTGCTGCTGCTGGCTGGTGACGCGGCAGGTGACGAGACAGGTGAAGGTGCAGGCCGCCAGCTCCACGTTCTCCTCGCCGTCCAACTCCTGCAGAGCGTCCACGTCAATAGTCATGTCCTGTGTCCTTCCACGAAAAGTGCCGGAGAGTTGCCGATGGTGATGCGCCGACCGGATGACTACTGCTGCTGCCAGCTGGTGATGGTGCAGGTGATCGTGCACGTGATGGTGCAGGCACCCAGCTCCACGTTCTCCTCGCCGTCCAACTCCTGCAGCGCGTCCACGTCAAAGGTCATGTCGTCGTCCTTCCTGGATGGGTGTCCGGGCCCGGCCCGGCTCACCACGAAACGGGGTGGTGCTCGGGGTGTCCGTCAGCGCGCGGCCCGTTGACCGGGCGCTGACGGCGCTGTCACCGGTCCTGGAGAGCGGAGACCGTCGCGGCACAGGTGAACGCGCAGCTGATGGTGCAGCCGCCCAACTCGGCGTTCTCCTCACCGTCCAGCTCCTGGAGAGCGTCGACATCGATGAGCATGTCCTTCTCCTTTCCGGTGTCGCGGTGTGACGGTTCGTCGGTCGGGGAGGCCGGTTTCCCGACCCCCGACCGGACCTACTGCTGCTGCTGGCTGGTGACCCGGCAGGTGACGAGACAGGTGAAGGTGCAGGCCGCCAGCTCCACGTTCTCCTCGCCGTCCAGCTCCTGCAGGGCGTCGACGTCAAAGGTCATGTCATCCACTTCCTTCCGGTATGTGCTCTCGCCACCGACAGGTGGCGCCGCGCGGTCGGGGTGACCGCGAGTTCTCGGGGTGGGGTCGGGCGGTGAACTCAGCCCGTGGGTGCGGGAGTACGGGCACGGAGGAAGTCCGTGACCCGGTCCGCGAGGGCGGCCCCTCCGGGTTCCCTCAGGGGGTCGTGGCCGGCGTCGGGCACCTCGACGTAGTCGAAGTCGGTGCCCTCCCTGCGGCCCAGGTCGGTGAGCCGGCGCCGCAGTTGGCGGGACTGGTCCACCGGCACGGTCGGGTCGTCGGCGCCGTGCACCAGCAGCAGCGGGGTACGGATACGGGCCGACAGCCGCCACAGGTCCCGCTCCCCCCACTCGTCGGTGGGCGTCGGGGCGTGCGGGCCCTCCCGGTGGCGGTCGACCAGCGCGCGGACCTGCGCCCCGGCCGTGCCGTACAGCCGGCGGGCGGACAGGAAGGGGGCCACCGCCACACACCGCGACCAGCTGGAGGGGTCGGCGGCCACCGTCAGCAGGCCGAGGAAGGCGCCGTAGCTGATGCCGTACAGCGCCGGGGCCATGGCGCGGGAGGCCCGCTCGGCCCTCAACTGCCGTACCAGGGCGCGGATGTCGGCCAGGTCCGGGCCGCCCCAGGCGCCGTGGATGGCCCGGGCGTGCGGCTGTCCGTAGCCGAGGCTGCCGCGCTGGTTGGGGGCGACCACGGCGAGGCCGCTACGGGAGAGCCGGTCCAGCAGGGAGTCGTGGCCCAGGGTCCAGGCGGCCTCCGGGCCGCCGTGCAGGGCGACCACCACCCCCTCGCTACGCCGCCAGTCCCCCAGGCACACCGCCTCGAAGTCGTCCGGCCCCTCCCCGAAGCGCTCCACCCGGGGGTCGCCGGGCCCGGACGGTACCGGGCGGGTACGGCGCGGCTGGTCGGAGACCCGTTCCACCCGGGTGGGGACGCCCGGGCGGGAGTGGGCCACCCACAGTCCGCCCTCGCCCCAGCAGGCGGCCGGATACACCATGCCGCCCGGCAGTTCGGTGCCGCTGATCCGGTCGGTGGCCAGGTCGTACCGCACGGCCTCGGCGACCGCACCCCGGGTCACCCGCAGGGCCAGCCGACTTCCGGTGGGGTCGAAGGCGAGCGGCAGTACCGCGCCCCGCACGCTGTTCAGCCCCCTGGGCAGCCGTGGCTCGGTGGGCTCCTCGGCGCTGGCCCAGCCCAGGCGCGGTGCCCCGCCCCGGTCGGTGGCCAGCAGGAGCCGCCCGGACCGGGGGTCGGCGAGCACCACCCGGTGGGTGTCCGTGCCCTCCGGGTGGGGCAGCGGGGTCCAGGTGCCGGCCCGCAGGTCGACCAGGGCGGTGACCACCCGGGGGCCCTGCCGCAGGTCGATCGCCAGCCGGTCCCCGGCGAGGTCCAGCCAGTGCACCCGCCCGGTACGGCCGGGGAGGGTGAGCGCCCGTTCCGCGCGCAGGGGTTTCTCCAGGACGCGCCACAGCACGGTCTGGTCGTCGTGGTCGGTCTCCAGGGCCAGTGCCAGTCCGGCGCCCGAGGGGGCGGCGACCAGGCGCAGGCCCCGGGCGGACAGGTTCAGCGACAGCACGCGGCCCTCGGGGCGGTGGGGGTCGCTGAGCGAGATCCGGTGCCGCTTGGTGCCGTTGACCAGGATGAGCAGCCGGCCGTCGTCGGTGGGTACCGGCTGGGCCTGCGGGGTGACGGGGACCTGGGAGAGGACCTGGTCCGCCTGGGGGCCGCGCAGCGTCCACAGTTCGGCCGCGAAGCCGCCGTCGGCGGTGCCGGTCAGACAGGCCGCGTGCTCCGCCGCCACCGAGAAGTGGAAGCTGACGCGGTCCGGGGCGGCGGTCATGCCGCACCGCTTCCGGCCAGGTCGGCCTGTCGGCCGTCGGCCGGGGTGTCCTGTCGGCCGTCGCCGGGGTCGTGCTCGCGGTGGCCCTCGGGGGCGGTCAGGGCCAGGTCGTCGGGCATCCACATCCGGGTGCCGCCGTGGCCGAGCCGCACCAGGGAGGTGAGCGCCCCGGCGAGTCCGGTGCCGTAGCAGGCGGTGACGGCGCCGAGGGTCTCGTCGGGGAGGACCAGCAGCCCGTCCCGCAGTACCGCCCTGCTGTGGGCGTGGGCGGCCAACTCCCCGGCCGAGCGCCGGTAGTGGTCCTCGCCCAGGGCGGCGGCCATGTCCAGCAGGAAGTCCATCTGTCCGGTCAGCCCGTGGCAGGCCACGGGTGCGGAGCGCCAGGCGGTGCGGCGTACCGCCCGGGCCGCGAGTTCGGCCAGTTCCCGGTACGGGGCGTGCCCGGTCGTACGCCACAGCCGCACCAGGAAGGTGCCGATGCCTGAGGCGCCGTCGCACCAGTGCACGGCCTGGGCGGCTCCGTCGGCGGCACGGTCCCCGCCCGGCCAGGTGGCCTGGTCGCCGTCGACCTGGGCGAGGCGGACCAGGGTGTCGCCGGCCGCGCGGGCCCGGTCGAGCAGGTCCTCGCGGTCGCCGGCCTCCGCCGCCGCCAGCAGCAGGGCGCCGACTCCGGCGGTGCCGTGGGCGAAGCCGTACGAGCGGTTGCCGGCCAGTGCGGAGTCGAAGTCGGCCGGGATGGGCCAGATGACGCCCGCGGGGTGTTCCTCGGTCACCGCGACGATGGCCTCGGCGGTGTCCAACGCCCGCTGGAGGAAGTCCGGTTCGCCGGTGGTCCGCCAGAAGGCGAGTTGGGTCATGCCGGCGCCGCTGGCGCCGTGGCAGATGTCCCGGTTGGGCCAGTCCGTGGGGACGGCGCGGGCCAGTCGGGCGGCGGTGTCGGCCAGGGTGTCGTCGTCCAGCAGTCGTGCCGCGTCCAGCAGGGCCCAGGCGGTACCGGACCTGCCGAAGTACAACCCGGGCAGGGTGGGGCTGCCCGGGGGCAGACACTCCTCCTCGGGGGTGAGCCGGCGGGCGATCCAGTCGGCGGTCTCGGTGACCGTCTCCCGCAGCTTCCGGTGTTCCGGCAGCACCGTCGCGGCGCGTACCAGGGCGCCCAGGGTTCCGCCCGCCCCGTGCTGGACGTTGAGGGGGTCGTTGGTGGCGGCGAACCCCTCCTGCGGCCACAGGTGGGGCTTGTCCCCGGTGCCGTGGGTGCGTATCAGGTGCTCCACGGCGTCCCGGGTGAGCCGGTCCAGGGCCTCGCCGGCCAGCGGGGCGGGCCCGTCAGCCGTCGCGGTGGCCCCCGTGGTGGCCCCCGTGGTGGATGCCGTTCCCCCGGTCGCCGGGGCCAGCGCGGTGAGGTGGGCGCGGGTGCGCTCCAGGGACCAGCGGGCGGCCGGGTCGGCGACGGTCAGCCCCAGCAACAGGGGCCTGAGCGGGGCGGCTTCGGGGTGCTCGGCCAGGGCGAGGTCCACCAGGGCGTGGATCCGCTCGTCGGCCGTACGGTCCCGGGGGAGGTCGGTGAGCAGCACGGTGTCCACGCCGGTGGCCAGGTGCAGCAGCACCATGCCCAGGCCGTACAGGTCGGCCTCCGGGTCCATGGTCGTCATCCGCTCGGTGGCGTCGGTGACCTCGGGGGCCGCGTACCCGGGGGTGTAGCGGCGGACGGCCGGCTCGGTGCGGTGGCGGACGCTCTCCACGTCGATCAGCCGTACGCCGCCGTCGGGCCGCACCATCACGTTGTTGGGGCTCAGGTCGCGGATGACCTGGTCCTGGCCGTGCAGCAGCGCGACCGTCTCCACCAGGGCGAGCGCCACGTCCACGGTCTCCGACAGTTCGCGCCGGCGTCGCTCGGCGGCCCAGTCCCGCAGGGTGAGCCCGGGCACCAACTCCTGTACCAGGAACAGGTTTCCGCCCTGGGTGAAGGTCTCCACGGCGGCGGGGGTGACGCCCAGCGGGCGGAGCGTCTCCATGACCTGGGCCTCGTGGCGCAGGGCGCCCTGTTCGTCGCTGCCGTCGAGTTCGCCCCCGACGTGCGGACGGGCCTCCTTGATGACCACCTCGGCCCCGGTGTGCTGGTCCTCGGCGCGGTACACCCCGCCCCGGTAGGCGTGCCGGATGGCCTTGCGCACCACGTAGCGGTCGTTGAGCAGTACGGCCGTGGGCTTCTGCCCGGGCTTGCGGGCCGGCCGGGGCGCCGTCTCGGGTTCGGGCAGGGCGGAGGTCGCCCAGCTGGGGGTGGTGACCCAGGCCTCGCGGCGGTCGGGTTCCGGGGTGCCGTCGGGCGCGCGGAGCATGGGCTCGACGGTGCCGTCCCTGGTCAGGGTCGGTACGCCGAGGAAGGCGCCGTACCGGTAGTGGACCAGGCTGTTCGGGCGGTAGCGGCGGTCGGAGAGGATGCCGGGGCCGGGCAGGCCCTCGGTCTCCTGGTGGAGCCGTTCGGCCAGGCGCAGGAAGTGCTGGTCGTCGTCCGGGTAGACGGTGAGGAACTTGCCTCCCCCGCCTCGGCGGACCCGCGCGTTGGTCAGGGACCGCACCCGGTCCAGGGTGCCGGCGAACTTGAACGTGGCCCGCTCGGCGACCAGGACCCGGGCGGCGGCGGCCAGTACCAGGGTGGCCGACAGCGGAGTCGCGGCGACGTGCAGCTTCCAGCCCTGCTCCCGACGGGAACCCTCGCCGGGTGAGACCGAGCACCAGAAGTCGCCCTGGCGGACGGACCAGTCGGTCTCGCCCCGCCGTTGGAGGACTCCGCGCACCACGTCGGGCAGCAGGTCCAGGTCGGCGGCGAAGGCGGTCCCGGGTCTGTCGCCGGGTCTGTCGCCGGACTCGTTCTTGGTCACGGAAGTCCCTTTCGAGAGCGTGGCCAGGCATGGCGCGAGTGTGGTATGCGGACCGCGCCGCCCGACGTACCGGAGGGAGCGGACGGTTCGCAAAAACGGTGGTGCCGAAACCGGGCGTACGCCGTGACGGGCGGGCGAAACGACCGGGTGGAACGGGGAGCGGGGCGCGGAGGTGCGTCCCGACCACGGGAAACACACGCGATCTCAACTAGACTTTCATCAGCTGAAGTTGACGTTGAGAACGCCTTCTCGTACCCCACGGTGTGACCTTGTTCACGGTGGAGCCTAGAGGGGCGCCAGGGGGCGCAGTACCCCCCACTTCTGGGGGCTTGCGCCCGTCGGGGGAGCCAGATGGAGCCGTTGGGCACCGGCAGCCAGCGCGCACAGCGGTTCATGCTGCTGGCCACCCTGCTGTACCGCGTGAGCCACCTGGTGGTGGGCCTGTCGGCGGTGCTCCAACACCAGCGCGGCGAGCCGGTGCAGTGGGCGGTGCTGGCGGTCGCGGGCGGCTGCACCGCCCTGGTCTACGGCGGCGCCCCGCGCCGGGGCTGGTTCACGCGCTGGACGGTGTGGGTGGACGTCCTGGTGACCGGCGCCACCCTGCCGTTCGTGGCGTACCTGTGGGGCGGCGCCCAGGAGTCGGCGTCCCTGGCCTGGGTGATGGTCCTGGGCGGCTCCTGTTGTTCGGTCGCCACGATCGCTCTCGACCGGACCCCCGCCGTGGTCGCCGTACTGCTGGTGGGGGTCACTCATGTCGTGGGGTACGGGCTGGTCGACGCCGCCACCACGGTGCTGGGCGGACACCTCAACTCGCTGTTGTTCTCCGCCGTGTTGGCCGCCGTGTTCTGGCGCTACCTGTGCCGCCAGGGCGCCCAGCTGGACGAGGCCGGGCGGCGGGCCGTGGCGGCGGAGGCCCGACGGGCCCGCTACGCGGAGCGGATCAGCCACTTCCGCAGCCTGCACGACACCGCGCTGGCCACCCTCACCGCCATCGCCTCCGGCAAGGTGGACGCCAACACCCCGCAGATGCGGGAACGGTGCGCCCGGGAGGCGGCCTACCTGCGGCGGCTGGTGGAGCGGGGCCTTGACGACGACGGCGAGCCCGACGAGGGCGGCGAGGGCGGGGGCACCGCGATCTTCGAGGCCCTGGAGGCGGCGGTGCGCTCCTCGGAGTGCCTCGGCCTGAAGGTCACCGCCCGGTACCACCGGCTCCCCCGGGTCCCCACCTCCGTGGTGCCCGCCCTGGCCGAGGCGGTCACCGAGGCGCTGCACAACGTACGGCGGCACTCCGGCAGCGGGCACGCCTACGTCACCGCCAGCGGGGCCGGCGAGGGGATCGAGGTCACCGTCGTCGACCAGGGCGGGGGCTTCGACCCCGGGGCCGTCACCGCCGGCATGGGGCTGCGGCACTCCATAAGGGCCCGGGTGCACGAGATCGGTGGTCGCACCGAGGTGGACAGTGCCCTCGGGGAGGGCACCCGGGTGGAGTTGAGGTGGCCGGCGTGATCCGTATCGCGGTGGTGGACGACGACCGGATGCTGCTGGGCGGGCTGCGCTCCTGGCTGGCGGAGGTCCCCGAGATCGATCTGGTCGCCACCGGGTCCACGGTGCCGGAGCTGCTCGCCGCGCTGGACCGCCCGCCCCAGGTGGTGCTGTTGGACATGGTGCTGCGGGACGACTCCACACCCGCCTCCAACGTCGCCGCGTTACGCGCCTCCGGCAGCCGGGTGCTGCTGATCAGCGCCTTTCCCGACCGGAGCCGGATCGTCGCCGGGATGCGGGCCGGCGCCGACGGCTACCTCACCAAGGACCACGACCTGCCGGCCGTGGTCACCGCCGTACGGGAGATCACCGAGGGCGGCACCCTCCCCTCCCGGGAACTGGCCTTCGCCCTGGCCCGGGACGACAGCCCGAACCGCCCGTCCCTGGCGCCCAAGGAGCTCCAGGTGCTGCTGGACTACGCCTCGGGGCTGACCCTCAAGGCCACCGCCCGTCGGGTGGGCATCAGCCCCAACACCGCGAAGGACTACCTGGACCGGGTGAAGGCCAAGTACCGCCAGGCCGGCCGCCCGACCTACACCAAGACCGACCTCATCCACCGGGTGCGCGAGGACGGCCTCACCTGACCGGGGCACCACCGGTTCCGGGCCCCGGTCCGCCGTACGCACCCGCACCGGGTGCGCGCGCCCCCCCGGGTCAGCGGAGGGCGGGGGCCACGCTGGCGTGCTCGGCGGCCCGGGTGATGTTGCGGGCCATGCCTCCGAAGACCACCGCGTGGAAGGGGACCACCGACCACCAGTAGGCGTGGCCCAGCAGCCCGTGGGGGTGGAACAGCGCGCGCTGCTCGTACCGGGTGTGGCCCTCGGCGTCCCGTTCCACCCGCAGCTCCAGCCAGGCCAGCCCGGGCAGCCTCATCTCGGCGCGCAGCCGCAGCAGTTGGCCGGGGAGGATCTCCTCCACCCGCCAGAAGTCCAGCGACTCCCCCACCCGCAGCCGGTGGGCGTCCCGTCGTCCGCGCCGCAGCCCGACCCCGCCGACGAGCCGGTCCAGCCAGCCCCGTACCGACCAGGCCAGGGGGAAGGAGTACCAGCCGTTGTCCCCGCCGATGCCCTCGATGACCGTCCACACCTCGTCCGAGGGGGCGTTCACCGTCAGGTGCCGCTCGTCGGTGTAGAGGCTGCCGCCGGACCAGTCGGGGTCGGTGGGCAGCGGGTCGCTGGGGGCGCCGGGCACCGAGGCGGACGACCAACGGGTGGCGACCTTGGCCTCCTTGACCCGGCGCAGGGCCAGCCGCAGCGAGGTGTCGAAGTCCAGCGGCTGGTCGGGGCCGTCCGGGGCGTACTCCGCGATGTCGTGCTCGCGGCACACCACCTCGTGGCGCAGCGACTCGGTCAGCGGCCGGGCGATGGACCGGGGTACGGGGGTGACCAGCCCGACCCAGTGGCTGGACAGTCCCGGGGTCAGCAGCGGTACCGGCACCACCAGCCGGCGGGGCAGCCCGGCGACGGCCGCGTAGCGCCGCATCATCTCCCGGTAGGTGACCACCTCGGGCCCGCCGATGTCGAAGGTGCGGCTGACGTCCTCGGGCAGGTCGGCGGCGGCGACCAGGTAGCGCAGCACGTCGCGTACCGCGATGGGCTGGATACGGGTGCTCACCCAGCGCGGGGTGACCATCGCCGGCAGCCGCTCGGTGAGGTAGCGCAGCATCTCGAAGGAGGCGGAGCCGGAGCCGATGATCACGGCGGCCCGCAGTACGGCGGTGGGCACCCCGGAGTCCAGCAGGATGCGCCCGACCTCGGCCCGGGACCGCAGGTGGGGTGACAGTTCCCGGTCCGGTACGCCGGCGGGGGTCAGCCCGCCCAGGTAGACCAGCCGTCGTACCCCGGCCGCCCGGCAGGCGTCCCCGAAGGTCCGGGCGGCGGCCCGGTCGGTGGCCTCGAAGTCCCGCCCGCTGCCCAGCGCGTGGACCAGGTAGTAGGCGACGTCCACGCCCTCCATGGCGTCCCGTACCGACTCCCCGTCGGTGACGTCGCCCCGGACCACCTCGACCCGGCCCGCCCAGGGGTGGTCCCGCAGCTTCTCCGGGGACCGCGCCAGACAGCGCACCCGGTAGCCGGCGTCCAGCAGCTCGGGGACCAGGCGCCCGCCCAGGTAACCGGTCGCCCCGGTGACCAGGCATCTCGGCGCCGTACGGTCGGTTTCCGTCGCCATACGGCCACCCTACGCGCGGCCCGGCCGACTCTCTCCCGCTGCGCCCACCGGTACCCCCACCAGGGGTGCGGCCCACTTCGGCGGGGCCCCGGCCCGGGGCGCCTCAGCGGGCGGCGACCCGGGCGGTCAGGGTGCCGCCGCCCCGTACCCGTGCGGTGACCCGGGCCTTCGCGGCGTCGTCGGTGCGCTCGGCCAGGGTCGGCCCGTCGGAGTCGGCCCGCACCGGGGCGCCGGCGGTCACCTCACGCACCGCCCGGCTGCCGGCGGCCAGCAGGTAGCGGCCCCCCGACGGCGCCCGCCACTCCGCCGCCGCCAGTACGTGCTGGCCGAACCGCCCACACAGCGCCGAGCCCCGACGTCGGTCCACCGTCCGGCCCGGCTCCGTGGCGTCGGTGGACGGGGGCCGGAACCGCAGGGTGACCTCGCCGCGCCCCCGCCAGGTGTCGGCGCGGTCGCACACCCAGTCCGCCCGGCCGGCTCCCTTGGGCAGCTTCTGCCGGGCGAACACCCAGTGGTTGACGGCCCGGGTCCCCTCGCCCCGCAGGGCGCCCAGCGAACAGGCCGAGTGGGCCCAACTCTCCAGCGCCGGGCCGGAGGTGGCCTCCCGGGGCTGGCGCGCGGGGTGGTCCTCTCCGGGCGGCGGGGTGTGGGTGAGGTGGACCGGGGAGAGTTCGCCCAGGTCGGTGAGCAGGAACGAGTGGTCCTCGACGATCCGGGTGGAGGAACGCAGTTGGAGCACCAGCCAGGAGGAGCAGTCCCCGGCCCCCGGTGGGCTGGGCACCGGGGCGGTGATCCCCTGCCGGGAACGGTCGAGGTCCCGTGCGGGGGTGTCCGGCCGCAGCAGGTCCCGGACGCCGGCCTCGGCGATCCAGGGCGCGGTGAGGTAGCGCGTGCGGTTCCCGGTACGGCGCACCACCAGGGCGGCGGCGGTCGTCACGTCGGCGCCGTCGACGCGGGCGATGTCCAGGCTGACCCGGCGGGCTCCGCGCGCCGTCTCCACGTAGCGCACGGTGCGCTGGCCGTCGTGGAACAGCACCACCACGGTGTCCTCCACCTCCCCCGCGTACAGCAGCTGCGGCGGGGTGGCCGGCCCGTGGTCCGGGGTGCCGGGGCTGACGGTGACCCTGGTGTCGTCCGGGCGGTCGGCCCAGGTGCGCAGGGCGCGGGCCAACAGCCGCCGGTCGTCGCGCCGTTCACCGCGTGCCGGCCAGACGGTGAAGTCCACCCGGGAGCTGTCCGCCCAGGCCGAGGCGGGGGCGCGCACCAGGCGGTCCGGGTTGAGCGCGGCGGCCCCGGACGCGGCGGTACGTCGAGCGCCCGGGTCGTCGCCGGGGACCAGCAACGCGGCGAGGGTGACCGCCACGGCCGCGCAGGCCAGCAGGGCCAGCACCAGGCGGGGACGGCCGGAGGCCGGGTCGGAGGGCCGCAGCAGTACCGTGCCGGCGTCGTACTCCCCGGACTCGCGCAGTACCCGTGCCGCGCCCGGCACCGAGTGCAGCACCTCCTCGGCCCGGCGTACCGCCGACTCGGCGTCGGCCACCCCGACCCGCCGCAGCGACTCCCTCGCCTGCCGTGGGGTGTACGACTCCGCGCCGAGCAGGGCGAGGGCGGCCCGTTCCGGGGCGGACAGTCGGGCCCGCGCCCGTTCCAGGGCGAGTTCGTCGGCGCCCCCGGTCGCGGTGGCCATCCGTACGCCCCGCACCACGGGGACGGGCCCCCGGAGTACGTCGGTGAGCCGGGCCAGTCCGTGCCGCGCCCGCCCCCGTTCGGCCAGCGCCACCTTCAGCACCCGGTCCCGCAGTCCGTGCGGGTCGGTGGTGGGGGCGCCCCCGCGCTGGGCGGGGACCCTCCGGCCGGTGTCCCGCGCCCCGGGCAGCGCCCGCCGCACCGTGCGGTGGGCGGCCAGCACCCGGTGGTGGCGGCCACGGCCGGGTGGTTGGACGAGGTAGGCGAGGCGGACGAGCCGGGCGTACCGCTGCTGCCACAGCGCCACCGCGCCGGCTTCCGCGCGGGAGGAACGAGGTCCGGTGCGTGACCGGCCCAGTAGCTTGACCATCGCAGATGACCTTCCCTGTCCGCGCGAGCCGCTGATGTCCCGCAAACGAACGAGCGGCTGACGGGGTCACTGCGCGCGGGCGCCGCCCGGGAGCGGCCGTGGCGTGACAGCGCGCGGGGGCGTGCGCGGCCACCACGTACGCCCCGGTCCCGGCCCAGCTCTCCTACGCCCCCGGGGGGCAACGTCCACAGCGGACCCGTCAGTCGGCCGCACCCCGGGGACAGGCACACCCCCGCCAAGGGCCCCACCAACGTCCCGACCAACCCCCCCACTCCCCAAGCCAGTTGCCCCCGCCCGGTGACCGGCCCACCCGGTCGTCCCCCACCAGAGCGGTACACCCCCGGACGACACCACCAGCCGCCCCCACCAAGAACCGCAACCCAGACCCCCTGAACCAACTCCCCCACCCACCAAGCCAGTTGCCCCCGCCCGGTCCACCCGCCCACCCGGTCGTCCCTCACCACACCGGTCGAGGCCCCACCCGGGACCCACCCCACCCCCTCCAGCTCCGGGGCGAACCCCATCGCACCGCCTCCGCCCCCGCCTCCCCCTTCAGGGTCGGAACCGCCGACAGCCGCACCACGGGGTGGTCCAGGCGGGGCCACACCACGGCCGGCCCCCGGAGGGGAGGGCGGGTACCGGCGCTGGCGGCGGGTCGGTGCCGGGGCTCCGCTCGTCAATCGCCGGTGTGGCCCGCGCGGTTGGGGCGTGGGCCCCGTGTCACGGGTCCACTGGGCCGTCCAGGGGACACCGGGTCACGCGATCGAGCCACTTCGCCGACATATGCCCGTGTTCCCGCGTGCCGGACGGGCTGACGGTGCCAAGGTCACGTCGGCGCACCACCAGGCGCCCCGGAGCAACCGAGGAAAGGCAGCTTCATGTCGTTCACCGCTCGTACCCTGCTGGCCACCTTCGCCGCCGTCGCCGTGACCGGTCTGGGCGCGGCCACCGCGCAGGCCACCGAGATGACCCACCCGCCGAAGAACTCGTACGAGATCGAGCACGAGGTCCTCAGCGACAACAACAAGTCCTTCAACGGGGCCTTCTTCGCCCCGGTGCTGACCAAGCAGGAGACCACGGTCGTCTTCTCCGAGCTCTGGTAACTCCACCCCTTCCGGTCCGGGCCGCTGGAACCGGACCGAGGGCGGCGAGGGCGGTTCCCCCGTGATCCGGGGGAACCGCCCTTTTCCCTGTTCCGGTGTGCTTTCCCGTGTGGGGCCGCCCGGTCAGGAGACCTCGACGTGGTCCAGTTCGGCCCAGCGGCTGTGGTGGGTGAGGCGCACCGTGTTGTCCCCGGCTCTGAGGTCGACGTCCACCGCGACCTGGGTCCAGTTCTCCCAGCCCCGGTCGGGGTAGTCCACCAGGCCGGCGTCCTCGCCGTTGACCGTCAGCCGGTGTTGGGCGTCGCCGTATCCGGCGGCGTAGGACACCCGCAGGGTGTGGTTGCCGGCGCTGGCCGCGAACACGGTCAGTTCCACCGAGCTGTCGGCGTCGTCGATGCCGGCCACCACCTTGCCCTGGGAGGCGGTGTCGGTCTCCCGCACGGTGGCGTGGGTGAGCTTGCCGCTCTCCGCCTCGACCCGGACCCGGCTGCCCCGTACCACCGGGAGGTCGTGGGTCCAGCCGAGGTCCCCGACGTACATGCCGCGACCTCCGGCGTCCCGCGTTCCGTGGAAGTAGACGTGGCCGTCGCCGATGTCGGCGCCCCCGGGTCCGCGTACCGCGCCGTCCAGGCTGGCGGTGGTCAGCAGGGGCCGGTAGGCGCGGGTGTAGGGGCCGGTGAGCGAGGCCGAAGTGGCGTAGCTCGTCTGGTAGTTGTCGGTGGTGTAGATGCCGGCGGAGTAGAACAGCACATACCGCGAGTCCCTCCTGACCAGCACCGGCGCCTCGATCACCCCGTCCTCCGAGGGCAGGTCGTTCCGCAGCAGTTCGGTGCGGTCCCCGACCAGGGTGGTGCCGTCCGCCTCGGTGCGTTGCAGCCACAGGACGGTGGGACTGCCGACCGCGTTGCCGTCGTTCTTGTACAGCAGGTAGCGGGTGCCGTCGGCGTCCACGAAGGAGGCGGGGTCGATGTCGCCGCCCTCGCCCGGGTCGCACACCAGGGGGGTGTCCGAGGTGGGGGTGAAGGGGCCGGCCGGGCTGTCGGCGAGGGCGGCGCCCAGGCACATCCGGCCGGAGGCGGCGTGCGGCCCGGTGAAGTACATCAGGTACCGGCCGTCCGAACGGCGGGAGACGTCCGGCGCCCAGAACCCGCCGGAACCGGTCCAGGCGGGAGCGTCGGGCAACGCGTCACCCCGCACGGTCCAGTCGCCGTCCGGGGAGGAGGCGGTGGCGTACGGCACCCGCCCGTGGCGGGAGCTGGTGGAGTAGGCGTGGTGGGTGTCGCCGTCCTGGAGGACCTCGGGGTCGGGGAAGTCGTCGTCGATGGCGAGGCGGGGGGCGACGGTCCGGGTGGAGACGCCACCGTCGGGGCTTCCGGCGGGGGACGCCGCGTGCCCCGTCTGGAGGGGGAGGGTGGCGAGGAGCAGGGCGCCGAGGGTGAGGAGGACGGGTCTTCGGCTTCGCATCTGAGCCTCCGTCAGTAGCGGTTTCCTCACTTACGGCTACCAACGGCACAAGGTCACCGAACCCGCGCGGAACGCCCACCCGGCGCACGCCCCCTCCCACGGGCGCGCGTCGGGGGCGCACACACCAGGGGGCCGGGAGCGGACACGCTCCCGGCCCCCGGTACCCCGGCGGGGGGGGTCAGCCCCCCAGGTACTCCCCGAGGGCGGCCAGCAGACGGTCGACCTCCTCGGCCGTGGTGTACGGGGCCAGCCCGGCCCGCAGCCCGCCCTCGTCCTCCAGGTCGAGGGCGGCGAAGGCCTCGTGGGCGTAGAAGGAACCGGCCGGGGCGTGGACGTCCCGGGTGACCAGGTGCCGGCTCACGTCCTGGCTGCGGTGACCGGGGAAGGTGACGAAGACCGTCGGGGTGCGCTCCGGGGCCCGGGAGTGGACGGTCACCCGGGGGCCGAGGGCGGCCAGCCCGTCCTCCAGCCGCTGCCGCAGGGCCAGTTCGTGTTCCTCGATCACCTGGTACGCGGCGACCAGCCGGTCCCGGCGCGCACCGGTACGGTCCGGGGCGAGGGAGGCCAGGAAGTCCACGGCGGCCGTGGCGCCGGCCAGCACCTCGTACGGCAGGGTGCCGTACTCGAAGCGCTCGGGCACCACGTCGGTGGCCGGGGCCAGCTTGTCCGCCCGTACGGTCTCCAGCAGCGCGGGGTCGGCGGCGAGCACCGCGCAGTGCGGGCCCAGGAACTTGTACGGCGAGCAGACCAGGAAGTCCGCGCCCAGCGCCCGGGTGTCCACGGTGGAGTGGGCCGCGTGGTGCACGGCGTCCACGTACACCAGGGCACCCGCCCGGTGGGCCAGGTCGGCGATCCGTCGCACCGGCGGGCGGGTGCCCAGCAGGTTGGACGCGGCGGTCAGGGCGACCACCCGGGTGCGCTCGCCGAACAGCGACTCCAGGTCGTCCAGCGCCAACTCCCCGGTGGCGGGGTCCAGTTCGATCCAGCGGACGGTGGCCCCCGCGCGTTCGGCGGCCTGTGTCCAGGGGCGGACGTTGGCGTCGTGGTCGAGTCGGGTCACCACCACCTCGTCGCCCGGGCCCCAGTCGCGGGACAGGTGGTGGGAGAAGTCGTAGGTGAGCTGGGTGGCGCTGCGTCCGAAGACGATCCCCTCGGGGGGTACGCCCAGCAGGTCGGCGTAGGCGCTGCGGAAGGCGGTGACGGACTCGTCGGCGTTCCGCTCGGAGACGGTGCGGTCGCCCCGGTTGGACAGCGGCCCGGTGAGGGTCTCGGCGATGGCCTGCCCCACCACGGCCGGGGTCTGGGTGCCGCCGGGTCCGTCGAAGTGGGCGACCCCGCTGGCCAGGGCCGGGAAGTGGGCGCGTAGGGCGTGGACGTCGAGGGTCAAGGGTGCTCCTCCCCGTGGTGGTGGGCCGCCGCCCGTCCGCACGCCGGCCGGCACCGGGGGCACCGTCGGGGTGCGCACCCGGGCCGGACCGCGTGGAACGGGGGCCGGGTGGACATCGTGGCACTGCCCTGGAGGACAGGACACCTCTGTCCGACCCGGCCCCGGTCGGCCCCCCTCGGGCCTCCCCCTCCGGTCAGCTCCTGCCGGCCGGCTGGCTCACCCCGTCGATGCTGTAGACCCGCGCCCAGTCGACCTCGTAGAGGGCGGACTGGAGGTTGTCACCGAAGAAGTTGTCCAGCTGGATGGTCTGGTGCATGGAGGGCGCGCACTGGATGCAGTCGCGCACGTCGTTCTCCCCGCCGGAGAGGCTGAACCACTCCTCACCGTCGATGAAGCCCTTGAGGTGGTCGGGGGTCCACTCGATGGCGAAGTTGTGCCACTTGGTGAGGTCGACGCCGCACTTCTCGACGTACTCCTGCTGGGTGTCCGCGTCCGGGCTGTGCGGGTAGTGGAGGTAGCCGCCGGCGCAGTCCTCACCCGGGGCCATGTTCTCCAGGTAGTCGTACTCCCCGTCCTGGGGCCAGCGGTCCGAGTCGGGCCACAGGATCAGCAGCGGGTGGTACTGCCGGTCGCTGCCCTCGCTGGTGGCCTCGGAGCGGGCCCGCACCTCCCAACGGCCGTACTGCTGGCCGAACTTGGAGCCCAGCCAGCCGGTGTCACCGTTGTTCTCGCCGGTCTGCTGGAGCTTGCCGCCCACCACCCGGCTGTTCTTGTCACAGCGCTGGCCGTTGCCGTCGTGGCCCTCGCCGCACTGGTTCTCGCCGCCCCCGGCCAGGTTCCACTTCTCCTGGTCGGGTACGGCCGGCTCCTCCTCGGAGCCGTAGTCGAACTCGTCGGAGCCCTCCGGCACCGCGTCTCCCCACCCGTAGCGCTCGGCGGCGGAGTCGGGGGCCTTGGGGTCCGCCGAGGCGGAGGCGGACACGTTCCCGGTGAGCGCGGCGGTCAACGCCATGAGCCCGGCGGCGGCGCCGCACAGGGACAGCCGGACGCGCGATCGTTTCATGGGACGTTCCCTTCCAGTGATACGGGGATGTGGGGTCGAGTCCGGGCGACCGGGTGGGCGGGACGTGTCGGAACCCACCCCCGTGTGGTTCACCGTCCGCCCCGTGACCCGGTCGCCTCGGCCTCGGGCACCGATGTAACAGGGTCGCGACCCTGTTCAGCAGCCCCCCGACGGCACGGTGAACAGGAACGCCGCGGAGAACGCCACGGAGAACACCGCGCTCCGGTACGCGGAGCAGCGCGGCACCGCCCAGGAGAGCGGCGCCCCACCGCCGAGCCACGCCCCCGTCCCGCCGAGCCGTTCCGCGCTCCACCAGCACAGCGCCCGCGCCCCCGGCGCACCCAACACGCCCCGGGCTCGCGGAAGAGAGCGGGAGGGAACAGTCACCGGCCGCCCCCCGCACCACGCCCCGCGTCCACCAGAACCCCACGCGCTCCCCGCACATTCACGGTTGCGGAGCGTGGCCACGGGCTCCTAGCTTGTCCCGGCACCCCATGCCCGCCGACGGAGACGGACACCATGACAGCCGAAGAGGGGCCGGTCGGCCCCCACCCCGTGGAGGAGTTCGCCGCCGCGCTGCGCGCCCTGCGGGAGCGGGCCGGTTCGCCCACGTTCCGCGCGATGTCGAAACGCTCGGGAGTGTCCGTGGGCGCTCTCCACCAGGCGGCCAAGGGCGAGGTCTTCCCCTCCCTCCGGGTCGCCACGGGCTTCGTGCTGGCCTGCGACGGCGACCTGGCGCGATGGGAGGGGTACTGGCGGCGGACCAAGGAAGCCCTCGACAGGCGGCCCCGGGAGGAAGGGGATCAGATACCGCCCCCCTACCTGGGGCTCTCCCGCTTCGAACCGAAGGACAGCGACCTGTTCTTCGGCCGCGAGCAGCTGGTCGACCAGCTTCACGAGCTGACCCGGCGGTTCCCGTTCACCGCCGTGTTCGGCCCCTCCGGCAGCGGCAAGTCCTCCCTGCTGCGCGCCGGACTGATCCCCCGGCTCCGCGAGGGGAACGGAGAGGGGCCGCGTCCCGCCCGTGTCCGCATCCTCACCCCCGGGGCGCACCCCATGGCCCGGCGGGAGCGGCTGGTGCCGGACGAGGCACCGGGGCCCACCTACGTGCTGGTCGACCAGTTCGAGGAGTTGTTCACCCTCTGCCAGGACCCCGGCGAACGCGCCGACTTCATCGAGGCGCTGCTCTCCGCCGGGCAGCCCGACAGCCGGCTGCGCGTGGTCATCGCCGTACGGGCGGACTTCCTGGGCCAGTGCGCCCAGCACGCCGGGCTGACCGAGGTGCTCCAGCGGGCCACCCTGCTGACCGGGCCGATGAACCGGGAGGAACTCCAGCGGGCCGTCGTCCAACCCGCCATCGCCCGGGGGTTCCAGGTGCAGCGCTCGCTGACCCAGCGCGTCATCCGGGAGGTGGAGGACGAACCGGGGGCACTGCCGCTGATGTCCCACGCGATGCTGGAGACCTGGCGCCACCGTCGGGGCCACATGCTGACCGAGACCGCCTACGACGCGACCGGTGGACTGCACGGCGCCATCGCCAAGACCGCGGAGAAGGTGTACGCCGGCTTCTCCCCGGAGGAGGCCGAGCAGGCCCGACGGGTCCTGCTGCGCCTGGTCGCCCCCGGCGACGGCACCCCGGACACCCGCCGTCCCACCGACCGCGCCGAACTGGGGGCGGAACTGGACCGGGGCGGACCAGGCCAGACGACCACCGTGGTGGACCGGCTGGTGGAGGCCCGGCTGCTGACCCTGGACGACGGGGTGGTGGACCTGGCGCACGAGGCCCTGATCACGGCCTGGCCCCGGCTGCGGGGCTGGATCGACTCCGAGCGGGACCGGCTGCGGCTGCACCGCCAGCTGACCCAGGCGGCCCGGGACTGGGAGACGCTCGATCAGGACCCGGGCGCGCTGTACCGGGGCAGCCGGCTGGCCAGCGCGCGGGAGGCGTTCCCCGAGGAGATCTCGGAGCGTGAACTCACCCCGTCCGAGCGGGAGTTCCTTCGCGCCTCCCGGCACCAGTACCAGCGCAAGGTGCGGTGGCGGAGGACCGTCACAGCGGTGCTGGCGGCGCTGTGCCTGATCGCCTCGGTGGCGGCGGTGGTGGCCGTTCAGCAGCGGGAGACGGCCCAGTCCGAACGGAACACGGCGATGTTCCAGCAGATGGTCACCAAGGCGGACGGGCTGCGGGACAGCCGCCGTTCGCTGGCGGCCCGGCTGGACGTGGCCGCGCGAGGTATGGACTCGCCCGCGGATCTGGAGACCCGGCTGTTGAGCGACGCCGGTGCGACCCTGTCCACTCCGCTGTCCGGTCACCACGGGGTGGTGTCGTCGACCTCGTTCAGCCCGGACGGGAAGACCCTCGCCAGCGGCGGCCACGACCGGAAGGTACGGCTCTGGGACACCTCCGACCCGCTGCGCGCCCGCCCGTTGGGCTCACCCCCGGGACGGCTGCCGGACCGGGTGGAGGACGTGCGGTTCGGCCGGGGCGGCCGGCTGCTGGCAGCCGCGCTGCACGACAGGACCGTACGGCTGTGGGACACCTCCCGCCCGCGCTCCCCCCGGCCGCTGGGTGGTCCGCTGCGGACCCGCGACGCGGCGCCGACCACCCTGGCCTTCTCCCCGAAGGGCGACGTCCTGGTCACCGGTGCCGAGGACGGCGCTCTGCGACTGTGGGACCTGGACGACCCGGCCCACCCCGAGCCGCTGGGCAAGCCCCTGAAGGCCCACCAGGGTGGAGTGCAGGCGGTGACCTTCTCCCCGGACGGCGACCTGCTGGCCAGTGGCGGGAGGGACGAGGCACTGCGCCTGTGGGACGTGTCACGGCCGGGCCGCGTACGGGAGTTGGGCGACGGCAGGACCGCGCACCACGCCCCGGTGTGGTCGGTCGCCTTCTCGCCCGACGGCGACTCGGTGGCCACCGGCGGCTTCGACGCGACGGTACGGCTGTGGGACGTCCACGACCCGAAGCGGGCCCGCCAGCGGGCGGAACCCCAGGAGCACGAGGCACCGGTGTGGTCGGTGGAGTTCAGCCCGGACGGGAAAAGCCTGCTCAGCGGCGGCGAGGACAACACCGTACGGCTCTGGAACGTCGTCAACCCCGACTACCCACAACCCCTGGGCGACCCGATGACCGGTCACCAGGGCGGCGTGTGGTCGGTGGGCTTCCGCCCCGGCGACCCCCACACCCTCACCAGCGCCGGCTACTCCGGCGACCTGATGCTGTGGCACCGCCCGCACGGGGTGATGACCGACTTCACCAACCCGCTGACCTCCCTCGCCCACAGCCCCGACGGCCGACTGCTGGCCACCGCCAGCACCGACGACGGCGCGATACGGCTGTGGAACGTCCGGCACCCTGACCGCCCCCGGCTCCTGCGGCGGTTGGAGGCGCACGACGACCGGGTCACCTCGGTGGCGTTCGCCCCGGACGGGAAGACCCTGGCCAGTGGCGGCGAGGACGACACCGTACGGCTGTGGGACCTGGACGACCCGGCCCACCCCGCACCACTGGGCAAGCCCCTCAAGGCCCACCGCGAGCCGGTGCTCACCGTCGCCTTCGCCCCCGACGGCCGCACCCTGGCCAGCGGCGGAGCCGACCGCACCGTACGGCTGTGGCAGCTGCGCGGGAGGAAACAGCCCCGGCCGGCCGGCACCCTGTCCGCTCAACGGGACGGCACAATCCACCAGTTGGCCTTCGCCCCGGACGGGCGCACCCTGGCCACCGCCCACGAACACAGCACGGTACGGCTGTGGGGGCTGCGCGACCACGCCGCGCCCCGACCGCTGCGCAGGCTGACGGGACACCAGGAGCGGGTGTTCAGCGTGGCGTTCAGCCCGGACGGGCGCACCCTGGCCAGCGGCGGCGAGGACCGGGCACTACGGCTCTGGGACGTGGCCCGTCCCGACCGCGCCCGACGTCTGGGCAAGCCGCTGAACGGCCACGCGGGGAAGATCGACGCGGTGGTCTTCAGCCCCGACGGCGACCGGCTGGCCACCGCCAGCGGAGACCGCACGGTACGGCTCTGGGACGTGCACGACCGCCGGCACCCCAGGACCTGGGGCCAGCCGCTGACCGGGCACACGAGCACCGTCACCACGGTCTCCTTCAGCCCCGACGGCACCACCCTGGCCAGCGCCGGTTACGACCTGACCACCCGGCTGTGGTCCCTGGACGTGGACGGCGCCGAACACCGGGTCTGCGCCCGCACCCGGGGGCTGCTGAACCGGACCGTGTGGGAGGAGCAACTCCCCCGCCTCCCCTACCCCGGCTCCTGCGAGAACGCCCACTGACCCCGCCCCTCGCGCACCCCCGGGGGGCCGCCCCCCCATCCCGCCCCTCCGGGGAGCCCCCCTGACCAGCCCCCCCGGAGGGGCACCACCAGCACCAACCCCTGCCCCACCACGCCGAGTTGCCCCGAGCAGCTCGCCAGCCGCCCCACTACGGCCGTCTGCCCCCGGGGCACGGTCACGCGCCCACGGGCCTGCCCGCCCCGGAGCCGACCTCCCCCGGCACCCCCACCCCCGTGGGGACCGCACCCCAACCCCCGCCCCAACACGCCGAGTTGCCCCACACACCGTCACGCCACGAGGGGGTGCCCCCTCCCCCGACAGGTCCGGGAGTCCGGGAGTTCCGGGCGCCCGGAGGCCCGGGTGGGGTCAGTGGTCGGGTGTCGTCGGGGTGCTGGTGGCCGTACCGGAGGGGGTGCGGTGACGGCCGGCCCTCGGGAGGGCGATCACCATGGTGAGCCCTCCGCCGGGGGTGTCCTCGGCGGTGAGGGTGCCGTCCATCGCCTCCACGAAGCCCCGGGCCACGGCCAGGCCCAGGCCCACACCGGCGCCGCGCGGGGTGTCCCCGTACCGCTGGAACGGCTCGAACACCGTCTCCTTGGCCTCGTCGGGGATGCCCGGGCCACGGTCGGTGACCCGCAGTTCGACCCGGTCCCCGTGGGCGCTGGCGGAGACGGCCACCGGCACCCCGGGCGGGCCGTACTTGACGGCGTTCTCCACCACGTTGGCGACCGCCCGTTCCAGCAGCCCCCGGTCGACCTCGACCATGGGCAGGCTCTCCGGTACGTCCAGGGTCACGCTGTCCTCCGGGACGCCCACCAGGGCCATCGGCACGACCTCGTCGAGGTCGGTCTCCCGTAGCAGGGGGCTCACCGTGCCGGTGTGCAGCCGCGACATGTCCAGCAGGTTCCCCACCAGGTGCTCCAGCCGGTCGGCCCCGCCCTCGATGGAGGCGAGCAGTTCGGCGCGGTCCTCCTCGGACCAGGCCACGTCCTCCGACCGCAGCGAGGTCACCGCCGCCTTGATCGCGGCCAGCGGGGTCCGTAGGTCGTGGCTGACGGCGGCCAGCAGGGCGGTACGGATGCGGTTGCCCTCGGCCAGCCGGTGCCCCTCCTCGGCCCGGTCCACCAGCCGCTGGCGGTCCAGTACCACGGCGGCCTGGGCGGCGAAGGCGCGCAGCAGTCTGCTGTCCTCGGCCGGCAGGACCCGCCCGGTGAGGGCGAGCGCCAGGTGTTCCCCCAACGGCATGTCCGCGTCGGCCTGTTCGGGGCGTTCCGCCACCGGTCCGCTCCCCACGCTGCCGGCGCACACCCAGGGGCTGACGTCGTCCTCCCGCTCCAGCAGGGCCACCGAGTCCATGCCGAAGGTCTCCCGTACCCGTTCCAGCAGGGCGGTCAGGGTGGTCTCGCCCTGGAGGACGCTGACGGCCAGCAGGGACAGCGTCTCGGACTCGGCGCGGAGCCGGGCCGCCTGCTGGGTACGGCGCGCGGCGTGCCCGACGACGGAGGCCACCGAGACCGCGACGGCGAAGAACACGGCGACGGCCATGATGTTGCGGGGGTCGGAGATGGTCCAGGCGCGTACCGGTGGGCTGGAGTACCAGTTGAGCGACAGCGAGCCCATGGCGGCCGAGGCCAGCGCCGGCCACAGTCCGCCCAACAGCGCCGCCCCCACGGTCAGTCCGAGGAACAGCAGCATCTCGTTGGCCAGCCCCGGGCCGTCCCGCAGCCGGGAGAACACCACGGTCAGCACCAGGGGGCCGGCGACCCCGACCAGCCAGCCGGCGGTCACCCGGGCGCGGCCGAGCCGGGCGCCGCGTGCCACGGGCAGGCCCCGGCCCCGGCCGACCGCGTCGTGGGTGACGATGTGCACGTCCAGGTCGGGGCCGGACTCCCTGGCCACGGTGGCGCTCACCCCGGGGCCGAACACGTACTGCCAGGCGCGGCGGCGGCTGGCGCCCAGCACGATCTGGGTGGCGTTCACCCCTCGGGCGAACTCCAGCAGGTCGGCGGGTACGTCGTCGCCGACGACGTGGTGGAAGGTGCCGCCCAGGTCCTCCACCAGGGCCCGCTGGACGGCCAGTTCGCCGGGGGAGGCCGAGGTGAGGCCGTCGCTGCGGCTGATGTGGACGGCCAGCACCTCCCCGCCGGCGCCCTTCTCCGCGAGCCGGGCGGCCCGTCGGATGAGGGTGCTGCCCTCGGGGCCGCCGGTGAGGCCGACCACGATGCGTTCCCGGGAGCCCCAGATGCGGGAGACCCGGTGGTCCTCGCGGTAGCGGGTGAGGTACTCGTCCACCCGGTCGGCCACCCACAGCAGGGCCAGTTCGCGCAGGGCGGTGAGGTTGCCGGGGCGGAAGTAGTTGGACAGGGCGGCGTCGACCTTCTCCGGGGGGTAGACGTTGCCGTGGGCCATGCGGCGGCGCAGGGCCTGCGGGGACATGTCGACCAGTTCGACCTGGTCGGCCCGGCGCACCACCTCGTCCGGCACGGTCTCCCGCTGGCGGACGCCGGTGATGGACTCCACCAGGTCGCCGAGGGACTCCAGGTGCTGGATGTTGACCGTGGACACCACGTGGACGCCGGCGTGGAGGAGTTCCTCCACGTCCTGCCAGCGCTTGGCGTTCCGGGAGCCGGGGGCGTTGGTGTGGGCCAGTTCGTCGACCAGGGCGACGGTGGGCCGGCGGGCCAGTACGGCGTCCACGTCCATCTCGGTCAGGGTCACGCCCCGGTGGGTGACCGTCCGACGCGGTACCTGTTCCAGTCCGCGCAGCATCGCCTGGGTGCGGGCGCGGTCGTGGTGTTCGACCAGGGCCACCACGCAGTCGGTGCCCCGGTCCACCCGGCGGTGGGCCTCGTCCAGCATGGCGTAGGTCTTGCCCACCCCGGGTGCCGCGCCGAGGTAGATCCGTAGCGTGCCACGTCCCATGTCGGTACCGGTCTCCGCTCGTGGTGCTGGTGTGGGCCGGGGTGGTGCCGGGCGTGGCACCAGTCTGCGTCGCCCGGGGGCGGGGTTCAGCCGCTGGTGGCCGCGCGTACGGCGAGGTTCAGCCGCAGCACGTTGACGTGCGGCTGCCCCAGGAAGCCGGCGGTGCGGCCCTCGGTGTGGTCGGCGACCAGCCGGGCCACCCGCTCCCGGGGCAGGTGCTGGTGTCGGGCGACCCGGTCGACCTGGAGGCGGGCGTACGCGGGGGAGATGTGTGGGTCGATCCCCGAGGAGGAGCCGGTGACCGCGTCCGGGGGCACCGTCGAGGCGGGTACCTGGTTGAAGGCGGCGACCGCCCGGCGGGTCCGCTCCACCCGTCGGGTCAGGGTGGGGTCGGAGGGGCCGAGCTGGCTGGACCCGGTGGCCTCGGGGTCGTGGTCGCCGTGGGAGGGGCGGGGCTGGAACCAGCGGGGGTCGGGCCGGTCGGTGCCCGGGAGGTTCCAGCGTTGTCCGACCAGTTCGGAGCCGACCTGGCGCCCCTCGGCCCGTACCGGCGAACCGTTGGCCTGGTGGGGCCACAGGCCCTGGGCGAGGCCGGTCACCGCCAGCGGGTAGAGGACGCCGGTCGCCAGGGTCATCACCAGCACCATGCGCAGGGCGGCCCAGGCGGTGCGCGCGGTGTTCCTCGTGGAGCTGTTCATGGGGGTCATCCGATTCCGGGGAGGTGGCTGACGAGCAGGTCGACGAGTTTGATGCCGAGGAACGGGGCGACCAGTCCGCCCAGTCCGTACACCGTGAGGTTGCGGCGCAGCATCCGGTCGGCGCCGGCCGGGCGGTAGGGCACTCCCCGGAGGGCGAGGGGCACCAGCGCCACGATCACCAGCGCGTTGAAGATCACCGCGGAGAGGATCGCCGAGTCGGGGGAGGCCAGCCGCATCACGTTGAGCTGGTCCAGGCCCGGGTGGGCGACCGAGAACATCGCCGGGATGATCGCGAAGTACTTGGCCACGTCGTTGGCGAGGGAGAAGGTCGTCAGGGCGCCCCGGGTGATGAGGAGCTGCTTGCCGATCTCCACGATCTCGATGAGCTTGGTGGGGTCGGAGTCCAGGTCGACCATGTTGCCGGCCTCCTTGGCGGCGGAGGTGCCGGTGTTCATCGCCACGCCGACGTCCGCCTGGGCCAGCGCGGGGGCGTCGTTGGTGCCGTCCCCGGTCATCGCCACCAGCCGGCCGCCGGCCTGCTCGCGGCGGATCAGCGCCATCTTGTCCTCCGGGGTGGCCTCGGCCAGGAAGTCGTCCACGCCCGCCTCCTCGGCGATGGCCCGGGCGGTACGGGGGTTGTCCCCGGTGATCATCACCGTGGAGATGCCCATCCCCCGCAGTTCGGCGAACCGCTCCCGCATCCCGTCCTTGACCACGTCCTTGAGGTGCACCAGCCCCAGCACCCGCGCCCCGTCGGCGTCCCGTACCGCCACCGACAGGGGGGTGCCGCCGGCCTCGGACACCTCGACGGCCATCGCCTCCACGGCCTCCGGTACGGTGCCGCCCGCGTCCCGCACCCAGCGGGCCACCGCCGAGGTGGCGCCCTTGCGGACCCGCCGCCCTTCGAGGTCCACCCCGCTCATCCGGGTCTGGGCGGTGAACGGCACCCAGGTGGCCCGGGCGGTCTCGGCACGTTCCCGCAGCCCGTACCGCTCCTTGGCCAGTACCACCACCGAGCGGCCCTCGGGGGTCTCGTCGGCGAGGGAGGCGAGTTGGGCGGCGTCGGCGACCTCGGCCGCGTCCACCCCGGGGACCGGGAGGAAGGCGGCGGCCTGGCGGTTGCCGAAGGTGATGGTGCCGGTCTTGTCCAGCAGCAGGGTGGACACGTCGCCCGCGGCCTCCACGGCGCGGCCCGACCGGGCCAGGACGTTCCGCTGGACCAGCCGGTCCATGCCGGCGATGCCGATGGCGGACAGCAACGCCCCGATGGTGGTGGGGATCAGACAGACCAGCAGGGCGGCCAGGACCACCAGCGGGGTCTGGGCACCGGCCCCGGCGAGGTCGGCGAAGGGCTTGAGGGTCACCACCGCGAGGAGCAGGACCAGGGTCAGCGCGGCCAACAGGGTGTTGAGGGCGATCTCGTTGGGCGTCTTCTGCCGGGACGCCCCCTCGACCAGGGCGATCATCCGGTCGATGAAGGTCTCGCCCGGCCGGGAGGTGATCCGCACCACGATCCGGTCGGAGAGCACCCGGGTGCCTCCGGTGACGGCGCTGCGGTCGCCGCCGGACTCCCGGATGACGGGGGCGGACTCGCCGGTGACGGCGGACTCGTCGACGGAGGCGACGCCCTCGACCACGTCGCCGTCGCCGGGTACGGGGTCGCCGGCCTCGCAGACGACCAGGTCGCCTACGGCCAGGTCGGTGCTGGGCACCCGTTCCTCGGTACGGTCCCCGGCACCGCTGGAACCGCCGGCACCACCGGGGCGCAGTCGCCGGGCGACGGTGTCGGTACGGGCCCGGCGCAGGGTGGCCGCCTGTGCCCGGCCCCGGCCCTCGGCCACCGCCTCGGCGAGGTTGGCGAACAGGGTGGTGAGCCACAGCCACAGCACCACCGACCAGGCGAACACGTCGGTGGGGTGGCGGAGGGCGGACAGGGTGGTGACGACCGAGCCGACCAGCACCACGAACATCACCGGCTGCCGGACCATGGTCGCGGGGTGCAGCTTGCGGACCGCTTCCGGCAGGGCCTGGACCAACTGCCGGGCGGTGATGCCGCCTCCGGTGGGCCGGGGGTCGGGTGGGGTGGCGCTGGGCCGGGTCGGGGTGCGGGTCGGCGTGCGGGTGGGGAACGTCATGACGCCAGTCCTTCGGCGAGGGGGCCCAGCGCGAGGGCGGGGAAGAAGGTCAGCCCGGACAGGATCAGGGTGGTGCCCGTCAACAGGCCGGTGAACAGGGGCCGGTCGGTACGCAGGGTGCCCGCGGTGGTGGCGTGCGGGCGCTGTCCGGCCAGGGCGCCGGCCAGGGCGAGGACCAGCACGATCGGCAGGAAGCGGCCGAGGACCATGCACAGCCCGAGGGTGGTGTTGAGGAACGGGGTGTCGGCGGCCAGCCCGGCGAAGGCGGAGCCGTTGTTGTGGGAGGTGGAGGTGTAGGCGTAGAGGACCTCGGTGAACCCGTGGGCGCCGGTGTTGCCCCTCGCCTCCCGCCCGTACGGCAGGGCGACGGCCAGCGCGGTGCCGCCCAGGGTGAGGGCGGGGGTGACGAGGGCGTACAGGGCGGCGAGGGTGATCTCCCGGGTGCCGATCCGCTTGCCGAGGTACTCGGGGGTGCGGCCGACCATCAGTCCGGCCACGAACACCGCGAGCACGGCGAGGATCAGCATCCCGTACAGCCCGCCCCCGACCCCGCCGGGGGCGACCTCGCCGAGCATCATCCCCAGCAGCAGCACCCCGCCGGACAGCGCGCCGAAGGAGTCCAGGGAGGCGTTGACCGAACCGGTGGAGGTCATGGTGCCGGTGACCGCGAACAGGGAGGAGGCGCCGGGCCCGAACCGCTGTTCCTTGCCCTCCATCGCCCCGCCGGCGGCCTGCGCGGCGGTGCCCGGGTGGGCGTACTCGATCCAGGTCACCAGCACCACGCCGGCCAGCCAGATCACGCCCATCGCGGCGAGGATGGCGTACCCCTGGCGTACCGAGCCGACCATCAGCCCGAAGGCGCGGGGCAGGGAGCAGGGGATCAGCAGCATCAGGAAGATCTCCAACAGGTTGGACAGCCCGTCGGGGTTCTCGAAGGGGTGGGCGGAGTTGGCGTTGAAGTAGCCGCCGCCGTTGGTGCCCAGGTTCTTGATCGCCTCCTGGGAGGCGACCGCCCCCGGGGTGAGGGACTGGGTGTCCCCGGTGAGGGTGGTGAGGTGCTGTACCGGGCCCAGGCTCTGGAGGGCGCCGGCCGCGACCAGCAGCAGGGCGGCCACCGCCGAGAGCGGCAGCAGCACCCGTACGGTGCCGCGCACCAGGTCCACCCAGAAGTTGCCGAGAGTGCCGGTACGGGAGCGGGCGAAGCCGCGTACCAGGGCCACCGCCACGCCCATCCCGACGGCGGCGGACAGGAAGTTCTGCACCGTCAGGCCGGCGGTCTGGGTGAGCCGCCCCATCGCCGACTCCCCGGCGTAGGACTGCCAGTTGGTGTTCGACACGAAGGAGACGGCGGTGTTGAACGCCTGGTCCGGGCTGAGGGGCGGTGCGCCCTCGGACAGCGGCAGCCGGTCCTGGAGCCGCGCCAGGGCGTACAGGGCGAGCACGCTGGTCAGGGAGAACACCAGCAGGGCACGGAGGTAGCCGGTCCAGCGGGTCTCCGCGTCGGGGTCGACGCCCACCGCCCGGTAGATCCAGCGTTCGACGCGCAGGTGCCGGGGGGAGGTGTAGACGGCGGCCAGATGGTCGCCGAGCGGACGGTGGGCCACGGCCAACGCCCCGAGGAGGGCCAGGAGTTGGGCGGCGGTGGCGAGTGCGGGACTCATCGCGCGTCCTTCAGAGGGTGTCGGGCCGGACGAGGGCGAGCAGCAGGTAGACCGCCAGGGCGAGGGCGACCACCAGGCCGAGGACGTTCTCGACGGATACCGCGCTCACAGCCGACGCACCCCCCTGGCGACCAGGGCCACCAGCGCGAAGGCCGCGACCGTGACGAGCACGAAGACCAGGTCGGCCATCGTGGGCTCCTTGGGTTCGACGGGTACGGACCTTCCGAGGAGAACCCCGCCCGCCACCGGACGCGACGGCCCTTGACGGGCCCCTAACACCGGCCGGCCCGCTCTTGACGCGGTGTTGACGCCCACCCCCCGGTTCGTGACCCCACCATGGCCGAGACGTGACCCGCCCCCGGCGGCGACGGGCCGGGCGGCGCCCCCGCACCCCCGTACGGCGTCAACGTCCCGTGAGGAAACGGCTCCCCGGCACGCCACGGCACCACTTCGGTCGTACGGTGACTCACGCGGACGACTCTCGCGGACGACCGCACCGCCCAGCACCTCACCGTCGGAGGATGACCCACGTGAGCGGACCAGCAGCGGGAGGGCCGAAGCCGGCGCCGCGCGTCCTGGTGGTGGACGACGAACCCCAACTGGTGCGTGCCCTGGCGATCAACCTGCGGGCCCGGGGGTACCGGCTGGAGGCCGCCCAGGACGGGGCGACCGCGCTACGGCTCGCCGCCGAGCGCCACCCCGACGTGGTGATCCTCGACCTGGGGCTGCCCGACATGGACGGGCTGGACGTGATCCGGGGGCTGCGGGGCTGGACCCGGATGCCGATCCTCGTACTGTCCGCCCGCCACACCTCCGACGAGAAGGTGGACGCCCTGGACGCCGGGGCGGACGACTACGTCACCAAGCCCTTCGGCATGGACGAGCTGCTGGCCCGGCTCCGTGCCGCCGTACGTCGGGCCGCCCCGGTGGAACCCGGAGGCAGCGCGGTGGTCCGCACCGAGGCGTTCACCATCGACCTGGCGGCCCGGAAGGTACGGCGGGACGGCGCGGACGTACGGCTCACCCCCACCGAGTGGCACGTGCTGGAGGTCCTGGTGCGCAACGCCGGACGGCTGGTGCCCCAGCGGCAGTTGCTGGGCGAGGTGTGGGGCCCGGCCTACGGGACCGAGACCCACTACCTGCGGGTCTACATGGCCCAGCTACGACGCAAGCTGGAGGCCGACCCCTCCCACCCCCGGCACCTGATCACCGAGGCGGGCATGGGCTACCGCTTCGAGGAGTAGTCGCGCGCCGGGGCTGCCCCCACACGGCTCCGAACCGAGCCCGGCGCCTTCCCACAGCGAACCCAACCTCCAACCCCCGACCCCCGCACCAGGCCGGGCGGAACGCCACCGCGCCCCCAGCAGCGAACCCAACCCCCTTCTCCCAGGGAGGCCCGCACCAGCCCGGGCACGGTCGCCCGCCACGCGAGGTCACCCCGAGGCAAGGGTGGGCAACCCCACCGCGCCCCCACCAGCAGGCCCAGCCCCCTTCTCCCAGGGAGGCCCGCACCAGGCCGGGCGGAACGCCACCGCGCCCCCAGCGGCGAACCCAACTCCCCGACTCCCGCACCAGGCCAGGCACTCACCCACGCGAGGTCACCCCGAGGCCGGAGGGCAACCCCACCTCGCCCTCCCCACGGGGTGTCAGGTCTCCCGGGGTGGCCCCTCCTTCTCCCCCGCCCCGGCGCCGGTGGCCTGTTGGGCGTCGTAGCGCCAGAACGACCGCACGGCCAGCGCGCCGACCAGGGCCAGCACCACGCACAGCACGGCGCTGCCGGACCAGGCGACGGTGAGCGTGGTGACCGTGGCCATGCCGCCCGCGCGCAGGTCCCCCAGTCGGGGACCGCCGGCGACCACCACGGTGAACACCCCCTGCATCCGGCCGCGCATCTCGTCCGGGGCGTAGGTCTGGAGGATGGTCTGCCGGTAGACCGAGCTGACCAGGTCGGAGGCGCCGGCCAGCACCAGCAGGGCGACGGCCAGCCACAGGTTCCGGGCGAAGCCGGCCAGGGCGATGGCCACCGCCCAGGCGACCACGGCCACCGTCAGGGCCACCCCCTGACGTCTGACCCGGCCGATCCAGCCGCTGAACAGCCCGGCCAGTACCGCGCCGGCGCCGATGGCGGCGTAGAGCATCCCGACGCCGCCGTGGAAACGGGTGGAGGCGGCCTCGGGGAACAGCGCGCGGGGCATGGCCAGCACCATGGCGGCGATGTCCATCAGGAAGGACATCAGCAGTACCGGACTCGTACCGATGAAGCGCAGCCCGTCGAGTACGGCTCGGGTACCGCGACCGGAGGTCTCGCCCAGGGGGCGGATCGGGGGCAGCCGGAACCCGGAGTAGAGGGCCACGGTGAACAGCACGGCGTCCACGGTGTAGGCGTAGGCGAAGCCGTGGGGCAGCCCGACCAGTACGCCGGCCAGCAGCGGGCCGAGCACCTGACCGACGTTGCCGGCCGTGAAGTTGAGGGTGTTGGCGGCCGGGATCATCTCCATCGGCACGATGCGCGGGATGATCGCGCCCCGGGTCGAGGTGGCGATGGCGAACCCGGCGCCCTGCACGGCGACCAGCGCCAGGATCAGCCCCACCGACCCGACGTCCAGCAGGGTCTGGGCGAGCAGCAGCACGGTGACCACCCAGGTCACCAGCGAGGAGCCCAGGTAGAGCAGGCGGCGGTCGGTGGCGTCGGCGATGGCCCCGCCGTACAGGCCGAAGACCACCAGGGGCAGGAAGCCCGCGAGTCCGGCCAGGCCCACGTAGAAGGAGGAGTGGGAGATCGAGTAGATCTGCACCGGCACGGTCACCGAGGTGACCATGGTCCCGATGAACGAGGTGCCCTGGCCCAGGAAGACCCGTCGGAAGGTGGGTATCCGCAGGGGCCTGGTGTCCAGGGTGACCCGGCTCAGCCGACCGCCCCGGGACGGTCGGGGCTCGGGTGCGTCGGTGCCGGTGGGGTGGGGGTCCTTGGGCGTCGAGGTCACCGGTTCCCCACCCCGGGGCCCGTCCTCGGTACGGCCACCACCGGCCGGGTCCACCCGCGTCCACCACTTCCGACCTCACACTGCCACGTCATGCCCACCCCCCACGGTTCGCTGGTCGCGCCGTCCCCGTCGCGGTACGGCCCGGGCGGTACCAGCCCCACCACCGGGGTCACGTCCGCCCACGTCAGGACTATCACCCGCGCTCCGGCGCCGGCACGGGGGTGTCCACGGCGCGGACTCCCCAGGCCCCCACGGGCGTTGCCACCCACCCCCACCACTGCCAGAGGCGCACACCCGGGACCGGTCACCCCCAGGTCATCGTGACCTCGTGCTGGAAGCTGACGTATCCGGCGCGGTGGAAGGCCCGCGCCATGGGGACGTTGCCCAGGTCGGTGGCGGCCCGTACCCGGGGGACGTCCTGCTCGGCGAGGACGCGGGTGCCCTCGGCGAGCAACCGGTCCACGTGGCCGTGCCCCCGGTGTTCGGGCAGTACCCCGATGTAGGCGATGGTCGCGTTGTAGCCGTTGTGGGCGGGCACGACGAAGCCCACCGGCTCCCCGTCCGGCAGGGTGGCGGTGCGCCACCAGGCCCGGGGGCTGGCGTAGCGGGCGAGTTCCTCCTCGTAGTGGCTCAGGGCCGTCTCCCGGGGCGACCGGCTGGCCAGCTCGGCACGGCTGTGCGCGTCCAGGGTGCCCTCCAGGACACGGGTCATCAGGTCCAGCAGCTCCGCCTCGCCCAGGACCTGGCGGAACCTCAGGCGTCCGTCCGGTTCGGCGACCGGCGTCCCGGGCCGCCACTCCCACCGCGACCGCTCCACCAACGGCCGGGCTCCGGCGTGCTCCAGGAGCGTCATCCGGGTACGCACCACCTCGCGCCGGGCGGGGTCCTCCCGCCAGTCGGCCGGTACGAAACGGGTGTACTCCGGCGGACTCGCGCCGGCCGGCAGCACCGTGGCGGTGGCGGCGCGCAGCAGGCGCAGGCCGACCCGCAGCCGGTCGGGCGCCGGCAGGGTGTCGTCCACCTCCAGGACGTCCAACAGCAGGGGGCCCTCGTGGTGGGGGGTGCTCCACCAGGCCAGCTTGGCCAGTACCCGGCCGCCCGACAGGGCGAGCCACAGCCACTCGGGGTGTCGGCGGCCGGACGCGAGGTCCCCGCCGAGTTCGTGGTCCAACTCGTAGGGCAGTCGCTGGAAGAGGGGCAGTTCCTCCCGCCCGGTCAGCGGACGGATGGTCAGTCGTTCGGTGTTCGGGTGCACGGCACGCTCCGTCGTGGGCGCCCGTCCCGGCGGGGTCAGCGGTGCGCGCCGCCCCGGGAGACCAGCGCGGTCAGGGGGTTCCTCACTCGTCTCCTCCTTCCTCGGTCCTGTGCCCGTGCGGGGGCACGGGCGGGGTGACGGCATGTTCGCCTCCCCGACGTACCGCCCGCAACCGCCTTTCCGCCCCGGTCGGAGGGGCCCCGTACGCTCGACCACGTGACTGCTGCCGCATCCCTCGCCCTCGGACAACGTTCGCTGAAGGACCCCGACCTCCGCTATCCGCTGTGGCCGCCCCTCACCCAGGGCTGTCCCCGGACCAGCACCGACACAGTGGCGTACCCGGTGGAGGTGGAGTACGACCACGACCGGGTGGACCCCTCGCTGTTCGCCCCCGGCGTGCCCCGTGGGCGGGCGTCCGGCCTGGACCGCTGGGCGCCGCTGATGCCACCGCTGGCCGCGCCCGGGCTGGGCGAGGGCGGGACACCCCTGGTCGAGATCGGGGAGGGGGTGTACGTCAAGGACGAGTCCCGCAACCCGACCTGGAGCCACAAGGACCGGCTCAACCGCTGTACGGTCAGCGCCGCCGTGGGCGTCCGGGCCCCCGGCATCGTGGTCGCCTCCTCCGGCAACCACGGCGCCTCGGCCGCCGCCTACGCCGCCCGGGCCGGACTGCGTTGCGTGGTCTTCACCGCCGAGGACCACCCGCCGGCCGTCGACGCCTTCCTCCACGCCTACGGCGCCGTGGTCCTGCCGGTGCCGATCGCGGCACGCTGGCCGCTGACCCGACGGGTGGTGGACGAGATGGGCCTGCACCCGGTCAGCAACCTCACCCCCACCCACACCGGCCACGGCTTCGGCCCCGAGGGCTACAAGAGCATCGCCTACGAGATCCACCAGGACCTCGGGGTACCGGCCGCCCTGTTCGTCCCCACCGGCTACGCCGAACTGCTCTACGGCGTGTGGAAGGGCTTCACCGAACTGCGCCTGCTCGGGGTGACCGACCGGGTGCCGCGCCTGTTCTCCTGCGAGCCGGCGGCCGGCGCTCCCCTGGCCCGGGCGCTGCGCGCGGGCCAGCCGGCGGTCGAGGTCTCCCCCGGGCCCACCGACGCCTACGGCATCGCCTCCCCGGTCGGCGGCTACCGGGGTGTGGTGGCGGTACGGGACAGCGGTGGCCGCGCGCTGGAGGTGACCGACGCCGAAATGGCCTCCGCCCGGGAGGAGTTGGCCCGCTCCGGGCTCTGGGTCGAACTGTCGGCCGCCGCCGGGCTGGCCGGACTGCGCCAGCTGAGTCGGTTGGGGCAGGTCGAGGGGCCGGTGGTCTGTCTGTCCACCTCCAGCGGCTTCAAGGACCGTTCGGTCGGCGCCTCGCGACGGTCCGAGCCGGTCTCCCCCGAGTGGGAGGCGGTACGCGAACGGCTCCGCGCCGAGGGCATCCACGGCTGACCCCACCCACCCCGGAGGGGCACCCCTCCGACCGGTCCCGGTACCCGGGGTCGTACGTACGGGGCCGCCCCCCGACCTCGTACGCCCCGGGTCGCACGCCGGCCCAACGGCACCCCAGGGCGGGGCGCCCCTCCGGCCCCGGGGCACCCGGACCCACCGGTGCCGGAAGCCGTGCGCGCCGGCCGGCCCCCCGACCGGTCCCGGTACCCGAGGCCGTACGCGCGGGGCCGCCCCCCGACCCCGTACGCCGGCAGCGCACCCCGACGGCCCCACCGCTCGCGGGGCCGAGGCCCGAGGTCCCGCCCCGGGCCGCTCAGCACCCGGCCCGCGCCCCGGACAGGGCCAGCCCCGGAAAGCCGGCCCCGGACCCGGTCACGCCCTCGACAGTCCCACCGCTCACCAGGCCGACACCCCGAGGCGCACCCCACCGGCGAACCGGCCCCCCGCCCAGCGGCCGAGGCCCACCCCAGGACCCGGACCTCCGGGTGCGCGCCCCGACGGCCCCGGGCCCTCGGGGTTCAGCCGCGGGTGGAGGCCACGTCGGGGGCCTGCTGGTGGGGGCCGGAGGAGGCGTAGCGGGTGGTGGGCCGGTGGGAGGGCAGGAAGGCCGCGATGGCCAGGGCCACCAGGGCGGCGCCCGCGCCGAGGGCCATCACCACCCGGAAGCCGTTCTGCGAGGGGACGGCGACCGGCCCCAGGCGCATGGTCATCTGGGCCAGCACCACCCCCGCGACCGCGCTGGCCGACGAGGTGCCGATGGCCCGCATCAGGGTGTTGAGGCTGTTGGCGGCGGCCGTCTCGGAGGCCGGTACCGCCCCCATGATCAGGGCGGGCATCGCCCCGTAGGCGAGGCCGATGCCGGCGCCGATGACCGAGGAGACCAGGACCAGGTGCCACAGCTCGGTCATCAGGACGAGGCTCAGCGAGTAGCCGGCGGCGACCACCACCGCGCCGACCATCAGGGTCACCCGGGGTCCGGCCGTACGGGAGATGCCGGCGGACAGCGGGGCCATCACCATCATCACCAGCCCGGAGGGGCCGAGGACCAGGCCCACCGTGACCATGGAGCGGCCCAGTCCGAAGCCGGTGGCCTCCGGCAGCTGCACCAGTTGGGGCAGCACCAGCGACATGGCGAACATGGCGAAGCCGAACACCGCCGAGGCGATGTTGGTCAGGAGTACCTGCCGTCGGACGGTGGTGCGCAGGTCCACCAGGGGTTCGGGGGTACGGCGTTCCCAGTGGGCCCACAGGGGCAGTACCGCCGCCGTGAGGGCGAAGCCGCCGAGGGTACGGGCGTCGCTCCAGCCCCAGTCGGCGCCCTTGGAGATGGCCAGCAGCAGGGACAGCAGGGCGACCGAGAGGCCGAGGGCGCCCGGGACGTCGAAGCGTCCGCCGGTGCGTACCTCGGACTCCGGTACCAGGGCGAGCACCAGCACGGTGGCCACCACCCCGGCCCCGCCGGAGCCCCAGAACAGCACGTGCCAGTCGACCCGTTCGGCGAGGAAGGCGGCCAGGGGCAGGCCGAGGGCACCGCCCACTCCCAGGGAGGCGCTCATCATGGCGGTGGCCGAGCCCAGGCGTTCCACGGGCAGTTCGTCCCGCATGATGCTGATGCCCAGGGGGATCACACCGGCCGCCATGCCCTGGAGGGTGCGGCCGACGATCATCGGGGGGAGGCTCTCGCTGAGGGCGCCGACCACCGAGCCGAGGATCAGCAGGCCGAGGCTGAGCAGCAGCATCCGGCGCTTGCCGTACATGTCGCCGAGCCGTCCCATGACCGGGGTGGCGACGGCTCCGGCGAGCAGGGTGGCGGTGATGGCCCAGGGGGTGTCGGCCGGTGTGGAGTGCAGCAGTTTGGGGAGTTCGGGTATCAGCGGGATGACGACGGTCTGCATCAGGGCGACCACGATGCCCGCGAGGGAGAGCACGCCCACCACCGCTCCGGGACGTCGGGCGGGGGTGCCTTCGACGGATGCTTCGACGGGTGCCTCGAAAGGTGGGGGTGGTGCGCTGTCGTCGGGGGTGCTGGGCACGGGCGGGCCTCTCTGGAAGCACGGGTTAAGTCAGTCGCTTGACGCAAGCTATCAAGCGTCGTTCACTGCTGACGCGGGGGTGCGCGAGGAGAGGAGCCGACCGTGACAGCGAACACCACGCCGACGGCCACCGGGGTACGAAGACGGGTCCGCCCGGACGGTCCGAGCACCGTTCCGGTGGAATGGACACCATGACCAGCGAGACGACATCGCGCGGCGCGGAGACCAGGAACCAGATCCTCACCGTCGCGGAACGCCTGTTCGCCGAGCACGGGGTGTTCGCCGTGTCCAACCGGCGGATCAGCGAGGAGGCCGGCCAGGGCAACAACGCCGCCGTCGGCTACCACTTCGGCACCAAGGCGGACCTGGTGCGGGCCATCGTCCGCCGGCACCAGCTGCCCATCGAGGAGGCGCGGCGGCGGATGCTGGCCGAGCTGGGCGACTCCGCCGAGGCCCGCGACTGGATCACCTGCCTGGTCCGCCCCAGTGTCGAGTACCTCGGCACCCTGGACTCCCCCACCTGGTACTCCCGCTTCGTCGCCCAGGTGATGACCGACCCGGTGATGCGCGAGACGGTGCTGGACGAGGGGTTCAGCTCCTCGGTACGCCGGGCCACCGACGGCCTCAACCGCTGTCTGCCCAGCCTGCCCCCCGCCGTACGGCTGGAGCGGGGGGAGATGGCGCGGCACCTGATCGTGCACGTACTCGCCGAACGGGAACGCGCCCTGGCCTCCGGTGACCCCACGCCCCGGCCGGACTGGGAGTCCGCCGCCCATGGGCTCATCGACGCGATCACCGGGCTGTGGTTCGCCCCGGTCACCGAGCCGACGGCCTGAACCGGCCGCGTTCCACGGCCGGTTCGGGCTTCGGCGGGACCCGACGGCGGCTCAGCCGCGAATCGGCCGCGACCCGACGGCGACCCGAGGGCGACCCGGCTGCGACCCGACGGCGCGTCAGGTACGGAGGATCAGCCCGTACTGCTGGGTCTCGTGCCCCTCGTCGTCGGGGAGCGACTGGAGCGGCCACACCACCTCGCGGCCCTCGGTGATCCGCTCGAAGTCCCGCTGGGTGCGGGCCGTGTAGGGCTGGGTGCCGCTGGCCGCGTAGTGCTCGTTGGCCTGGTCGATCACCTCGTCGGTGAGGGTGTCGCACAGTGCCAGGTAACTGCCGGCCGGGAGGGCGTCGAGGTAGTCGCTGACCAGTCCGGGCGCCTGGTCGGCCGGGATGTGCCCGAGGGTGGACATCCACAGCAGGGCGATCGGGCGCTCCAGGTCGAGGGTGCGCTTGGCGTCCGCCAGCACCCGGGGACGGTCCAGGAAGTCGATGTCCAGGTAGTCGGTGCGCCCCTCCGGGCTGCTGGTCAGCAGCGCGCGGGCGTGCGCCAGGACCACCGGGTCGTGGTCGACGTACACCACCCGGGCGTCCGGGGCGACGCGCTGGGCGATCTCGTGGGTGTTGGGTTCGACGGGGAGGCCGGCGCCCAGGTCGATGAACTGCCGCACCCCCTGTTCGATGACGAACTCGACCGCGGTGGCCTGGAAGCGGCGGGAGGCCAGCGCCAGGCTGCGGGCTTGCGGGTACAGCTCGACCATCTCGGTCACCAGCTGCTGGTCGACCGGGAAGTGGTTCTTCCCGTCCAGCAGGGCGTGCCAGAAGCGGGCCGAGGAGGGGGTGTCGGGTTGCAGGCTCATGAGGAGTACCTCAGACGGGTAGCGGGGTGTCGGGCTCCTGCGCGCGGGCGGCGACGATGTCCATGGCTGCCGTGTATGTGAACACCTTATCCGCGGTGTCCGTGACTGTCTGTTCGTGCGGCCCCCGCAGGACGAGGTGGTCCGGGATACGGGGGTGGGGGTGCCGGTAGACCTCCACCGGACCGCTCAGCAACAGGGGGTGCGGCGCGGAGGCGATCGGTATCCACTGCACGGTGACCCCCTCCCGGCCGGGCTCCTCGACGTACCGCCGCAGGGCCTCCAGCTGTTCGGCCAGCACCTTGGGTCCGCCGACCGGCCTGCGCAGGGCGGACTCGTCCATCACCGCCCACAGCCGTCCCCGGCGCTCGCGCTGCCGGGCGGCCAGCAGCGCGCCGCGCCGCTCCAGTTCCTCCTGGTCGGCCCGGGGGTGGTCCATCTCCAGCAGGGCGCGGGCGTACTCGGGGGTGCGGAGCAGCTCGGGCACCAGCGTGGGGCAGTACGCCCTGATCACGTTGGCCTCGCTCTCCAGGTCCATCAGCCCGTCCATGTGGGCCGGGACGACATCGCGGTACGAGTGCCACCAGCCCGGTTCCAGCGCGCGGTCCAGGGCGTCCAGCAACTGGCGCCGCTCCTCGGGGTCGGCGCCGTAGACGTCCATCAGGTGGGCCACGGTGGCCCGCCGGGGGGCGGTCTGGGCCCGCTCCAGCCGGGTCACGGTCATGGTGTGCACCCCCAGGGCCTCCGCCGCCATGGCCACGGTCAGCCCTGCCCGTTGGCGCCGGGCCTTCAGCTCGTAGGCGATCACGCGGAGGGCGGTCGTGGGGCCGCTGCGGGGGTTGCTCACCCCAGCAGTGTGCCCGAGTAACCTGCGAGGAATCACTTTGTGAGGTTGCAAAGTGGGGAGCTTCGTGGCCACAGTGGGAAGAACCCGCACTGAGTGGACTGGAGGTCCCATGCGACGGCGCAGCATCAGCGTCAACGCGGCAGCGGACATCAGCCGAATACGTCAGGAGATCCGTGACGTGGTCGACTGTCCACACCTGGCCGAGGACGCCGCCCTGGTCGCCACCGAACTCGCGACCAACGCGCTCCTGCACGGCGGACCGGGCGGCGAGTGCTCCCTGGACGTGGAGCGAGGCCGCTCGATCACCATCACCATGACCGACGGCTGCGCCCTGCCGCCGACCGTCACCAAGGCCGAGACCTGCGACGAGTCCGGCCGGGGCCTGCTGATCGTCCAGTCCCTCGCCAGCGCCTGGGGGTGCGACGTCGCCGAGCGCGGCAAGCGCACCTGGGCCACCGTGGCCGCCCACTCCCCCACCGCCGAGCTGACCGAGTTGACCGGGCTGACGGACCTGGGGGCGCTGGAGGAGGAGCTGCTCACCCCGCCGGTTCCGCCGGAGGAGCCCGACCAGCGGGCGGCCCCGCCCGCTCCCCTGGCGATGACGCGTACGCTTCCCGCCGCCGCCCTGTGAGCCACCGGAAATGATCTTCCGGGGTCCGAATTCCGGGCACCGGAACGCCATATCCAGCCTTTCCGTAAGTTTTTCGTGAGGCTGCCCGTAGAATTTCTGAGAAAGCCGCGATTTCACTCCGCGCATCTGGTATTCCAGAGGGGTCACACACCCCCACACAAGAGGAGTGGAGAATGCGGTCTATACGGGCCCGAAGACCCCTCATGTCCCTTTTCGCCGCTGCCGCGGCCTTCTGTCTGGCGGCCACTGTGGCTCCCCAGGCGACGGCAGCGGAGAACGCCGACACCAAGGCGGCCCAGAAGTACGTCGCCCTCGGCGACTCGTACGCGGTGGCTCCCGGCACCCGTACCTACGACGACGAGAACGACCCCTGCCGTCGGGGACCGCTGACCTACCCGCGCCTGTGGGCCGAGCAGCACTCCTCGTACAGCTTCGTCGAGGCGTCCTGCTCCGGGGCCACCACGGCCGAGGTGCAGAGCGACCAGGTTCCGCAGCTCACGGCGGACACCAGCCTGGTGACCGTCCAGGTCGGCGGTAACGACGTGGGGTTCGTCGAGGTGCTGAAGAACTGCATCCTCACCCTCGATGACAAGGACTGCATCGCGGGCGTGGACGCGGCCAAGGCGGCGGCGACGAACAACCTGCCGGGCGCGCTGTCCAAGACGTACTCGGCGATCCGCGCCAAGTCGCCGGACGCCAAGGTGGTGGCGGTGGGTTACCCGCGCCTGTACACCATCGGCGGGGACTGCGGCATCCTGGGGCTGAGCGACGCCGAGCGTGAGGCGCTCAACTCCGCCGCCGACACCCTCGCCAGCGTCACCTCGCAGGAGGCGCAGAAGGCCGGGTTCACCTACCTGGACCCGCGGTCGGCCTTCGACCCGCACTCCATCTGCTCCGGCAACGAGGAGTGGGTGACCAGCCTGGAGTGGGACAAGATCAACGAGTCCTACCACCCCAACAAGGCCGGTCACCGCGACGGCTACCTCGCCCTGCTGAACGGCATCACCGGCTGACCACGCGGTGACGCCACGGCGGCGTCCCACGTCTCCCACGGGGGACCCGCCAGCGCGCGAGAAGCACACCGGGAAGGCCCCGGGGATTTCCTCCCCGGGGCCTTCCCGTTTCCTTTCGTGAGCATTTCCCTTTCTCTGTCCGATTTTCCCCTCGGCCTTACCGGAAGGGGAACGGAAAAGGATCACCCACCCCGGCCGTACGGAAATTCCGAAAGGTATCCGCGCGCCCTTTCCGATCTTCCGTCAATTGCCCGAACGGGCATCCGGCCCCGGTGTCGGGAAAGGTTCTCCCCGTCGTTTACCGCCCGCCCTCGGCGGTTCGCTTTCCGGTCCCCGGCATTCCGACGGAGGACGTCCGAACGACCTGAGGGGGGCGACCGTCACGGCCGGCCCGGTCAGGTCGCCGGCACTGCCACTGCTACTCCCACTGCCACTGACACCGTCGCCCTCGCCGTCACAGCACGGGCTGGCTCGCGGACTGCTGCCAGTCGTCGGTGGCCGGCACCAGCATCTGCGAGGAGGCCAGCTCCCGGTAGAGCATGTCCGCGCCCACCAGGTCCTGGTGGGTACCGGCCGCGCGGACCATGCCGCCCTCCAGCACCACGATCTGCTCGGCCTGGGTCACCGTGGACAGCCGGTGCGCGATCAGCAGGACCGTACAGCGGCGGGCCGCCTGGTCGACCGCGTCCCGCAGCGCCTGTTCGTTGCTGGCGTCCAACTGGGCGGTGGCCTCGTCCAGCAGCAGTACCTGGGGCTTGCGCAGCAGGGCGCGGGCGATGGCCAGCCGCTGGCGCTCACCGCCGGAGAGGGTCACGCCCCGGTTGCCGACCCGGGTTTCCAGGCCGTTGGGCAGCCGCTCCACCAGGGTGTCCAGCCGCACCAGCCGCAGGACCTCGTCGATCTCGGCGTCGGTGGCGTCGGTGGCGGCGTAGCGGAGGTTGTCCGCCAGGGTGCCGGCCATCACCGGGGACTCCTGCTCCACGTACGCGATACGGCGCCGTACCTCGGCCCTGGGCAGGGTGGCGATGTCGACCCCGCCGATCAGTACCCGCCCGGCGTCCGGCTCGTAGAACCGTTGCAGCAGCGCGAACATCGTGGTCTTGCCGGCGCCGGAGAGGCCCACCAGGGCGGTCTGGGTGCCGGCGGGGACGGTGAAGGAGATGCCGCGCAGGGCGGGGGCGCGCCCGGAGTAGGCGAAGCGGACGTTCTGGAACTCCACCGGCGGCGCCTCGTGGGGGGTGTCCACGGGCGGCGGGGGCAGGTCGACGTCCGTCTCCAGCGGCAGGTTGCGGGCCTGCTCGATACGGACGATGGCGCCCAGTCCCTGCTGGAGCATGGCGAGCCCGCCCAGCAGCTGGGCGATGGGGCTGGCCAGGTAGAACACGTACAACAGGAAGGCGATCAGCTCGGAGGCCTCCAGGCTGCCGGCGGCCACCAGGGCACCGCCGACACCGAGCACGGCGAGGAACGCGGCCTGGATGGCGACCCCGGAGAGCACCTGGACCAGGGCCACGTACTTGGCGCCGTAGAGCCCGGCGTCGTAGGCGGTCTCGATGGCCTCCTCGGCCCGGGCGGTCTCCCGGGCCTCGGCGCCGTTGGCCTTGACGGTGCGGGTGGAGCCGAGGGAGCCGTCCAGGGTGGCGCCGATGGCGCCGACCGAGGACTGGGCGCGGGCCACCGACTCCTTGATCCGTGGCAGCACCAGGCCCAGCAGGGCGCCGACGACCAGCAGCACGGCCATGGTCACGGCCAGCAGGCCGGCGTGGACGACGCCCATCAGGACGATGGCGCCGATGATGGTGAGGATGCCGTTGGTGCCCATGACCAGGCCCTGGGTGGCGGCGTTCTGCACCATGGAGCTGTCGGAGGTGACCCGGGCGATCAGGTCGCCGGGGGGTCGGCGGTCGAGTTCGGGCACCCGCAGCCGTATCAGCCGGAACACCAGGTCCTGGCGGATGGAGCGCACCACCCGTTCCGAGGTGCGCTGCTGCCACCAGGACTGGAGGCCGGTGAGTCCGGCTCCGGCGACGACCAGCACCCCCAGCAGGATCAGCGGCCCGGTCACGCTGGTCTTGTCCTGGAGGGCGTCCAACACGGCCTGGGCGACCAGGGGTTGGACCAGCCCGGAGGCGCTGGCCCCGAGGACCAGGACCAGGGTGCCCAGCAGGACGAACCGGTGGGGCCGGGCCTCCCGCATCAGGGCGCGCATGGGGCGGACCCCGTGCCGGGGGCCGGAGGAGGGGCGCGGCGCCAGCGTGCGGGGCTCGCCGGCGGGCGAGGGTACGGGTGCCGTCGTCATGGGGTGCTCCGGTGGGGGGTCAGCGGGCCGCCGTGGTGACGGCGCCGCGTTCGGCGAGGCGTTCCAGGTGGTCGGCGGCGGTGTGCTGGCCCCCGGTCTGCCGCAGGGAACGCCCGATGGTGGCGGCTGCGGTGCGGTGGCCCTCGGTGTCGTCCAGCAGGGTACGCAGTACCTCGGCGAGCCGTTCGGCCCGTACCCGCCCGAACCGCACCCGTACCCCGGCGCCGGCCTCCACGACCTGCCGGGAGACCAGTGGCTGGTCGTCACGGATGGGGGCGAGGAGCAGCGGCAGCCCGTGCCACAGCGACTCGCAGACGGTGTTGTGCCCGCCGTGGCTGATCACGGCGTGGGCCCGCTCCAGGACCGCGAGTTGGGGTACGTGGGGGCGTACCACGGTGCCCGGGGGCGGGTCGGTGAGGTGGCCGCCGGGGTCGGAGACCACGCCCTGCACCCGGTCGCCCAGCAGGGCCAGCGCCTGGCCGGTCTCCTGGAGGAAGCGGGCGCCGGCGTCGGTGTTGGCGGTGCCGAGGGAGACGAACACCAGCTCCCGGTTCTCGTCCAGCCGGTCCCAGGGGAAGTCGTCCTGGTCGGGGCGGTCGCCGAGGACCGGCCCGAGGAGGTGGACGTGGTCCCAGCGGGGTTCGACGCCGGCGAGGAGTTCCCGCCCGGTGAAGGCGAGCGTGCCGTACCGCGAGAAGCGGGGGTCGTTGGTGGCGGAGGGGTCGCCGAGGTCGCGCCGGAGGGCGTCCAGCCGCTCGTCCAACCAGGCCGCCACCTTGGGGAGTTCGGCCAGCGGGTCGATGAGTTCCGCGCAGGTGCTGGCCGAGGTCATGTGGGGTACCCCGAGCCGTTCGGCGACCAGGGAGCCGGCCACCGTGTGCTGGTCGCTGAGGACCACGTCCGGGCGCCAGTCGCGGACGGCCCGCTCCACCCCCGGCGCCATGGTCTCGGCCAGCGGGACGAAGAACTCCTCCCACAGGAAGCGGAAGGCGGCCGGCCCGGTGAGCCCGGCCGGCCGGACGATGCCCTCCTCCTCGGGGATGGCGCAGTCGTACACCCGGGCCTCGGCACCCACCCGCTGGTGGATCCAGTCGGCCCGCCCGCACCAGGCGACCTGGTGGCCGCGCCTGGTGAGTTCACCCGCCACCCCGACGAGGGGGTTGATGTGACCCACCAGTGGCGGTACCACCAGCAGGAAGCGACTCATCGTGGTGCCCCGCTCAGGGCCGTCTCCAGGCGGGCGGCGGGGGTGTGGTGTTCGCGGACCCAGTCCAGGACCAGGTCGCGGGTGCGGTTGGGCTGCTCGACGAGGACCGAGTGGCCCTGTCGGGGCAGCACCACGGTGCGGCACAGCGGCAGCTTGGCCTCCAGGGAGGGCACCTGGGCGCTGAGGCCGGACTCGTCGCCGAAGACGGCGAGTACGGGGCAGCGGATGGCGGACAGGTCGTCGTCGATGACCTGTCCGTGCGGGATCTCCTCGGCGAGGGTGGTGGCCTCCAGGATGCGTCCGGCGCCCTTGGAGAGCCGGGCGGTGTGGGAGCCGTACCGTTCGGCGATCCAGTCGATGGACTCCTGGCGTACGAGTTCGCGGCGGGCGTGGCCCAGGCCGTCCGCCATGTGCCGGTTCCAGACGGCGACCGGCGGCTCGGACTCGATCATGATGGCGGTGGCGACGCGCTCGGGGTGCCAGGCGGCGAGGCCGGCGGCGACGGTGCCGCCGAAGGAGTTGCCGACCACGTGGACCGGTCGACGCTCGTCCAGGCCCTCCAGGAGCAGGGCGAGGTCCTCGACGAAGTTCTCCAGCCGGTAGCCGGAGGTGGGGCGGGTGGAACGGCCGTGGCCGCGCAGGTCGTACATCACCACGTCGACGCCGGCCGCGGAGAGGGCCGGGCCGAGGGTGAAGTAGTAGCTGGCGAGGCTGTCGGTGAGGAGGCCGTGGACGAAGACCACCACGGGGGGTTCCTCGTCGGGTACGGTGCCGCCGGCCTCTCCGGCCGCCAGCCGCTGGACGTGGGTGACGATGTCACCGGTGCGTATCTTCATGGGGGGTCAGCTCCGTTCGGAGGTCCGCAGCGATTCGGCGACGTAGTCGACCAGTTCGCCCACGGTGAGCTTGATGATCTCGTCCAGTTCCAGGTCGGCGATGAACAGGGCGACGTTGACCCGTTCTCCGTAGTGCTCGCGCAGGGCACCCGCGAGCGCGACCAGGTCGATGCTCTCCAGCTCCAGGTCGTCGTGGAACAGGGTGTCGCGGGTGATCTCCGCGTCTTCCAGTCCGGCGTCGGGCAGTTCGCGGAGCATGGTGGCGATCCGCTCCAGCACGGTGTTCTCGTCGGCCTCCCGCACCGTGCCGTCGCTCGTCGTGGTCGCCTCAGTGGTCATGTCGTTACTCCTGACTGGTTGACGCCTGTGGTCCAGGCGACGACGTACTGCCGTTCTGACGTGCCCCCGTCCAGGGGCGCGCAGCGCACGTCCCAGGTGTCCTCGCCGTGCTCCACCCGGAGTCGGTCGGGTGTGGCGCGGGTGACCCGGAAGTCCGCCGGCCGGCCGCCGAGTCCGGTGCCGAGGGCCTTGGACACCGCTTCCTTGGCCGTCCAGAAGCGGGTGAACCACAGGGCCTCGCTCTCCTCGGAGGCGGCCACCGTCTCGGCCAGCAGCCGGAGTTCGTCCGGTCCGCAGGCCGCCCGTACGGTCGCCTCGGGGCGGTCGGTGACCTCCTCCAGGTCGATGCCGCAGGGTTCCCGGCGCGCCAGGGCCACCGCGGTCACCCCCCGGTGGGCGAGGGAGACCGTGAGGTCGGGACCCAGGTCGCGGCCGTGCACCCCGCTGGCGTGGGGGCGTCCCCGCTCGTCGTTGTGCAGGGCGACCTCGGCAGGGTAGACGTCGCCGGTGCCTTCGGACCACAGCAGTTGGCGGATGGCGTCCTTGGCGGCGATGCGGCCGAGCAGCCACCGGCGGCGTCGTACCGGGGGTTGGGTGGCGTAGTGCTCGCGTTCGCCGCCGCCCAGCATGTTGCGCATGATGAGTTCGCGGGTGGCCAGGTCGGGCCAGCGTTCGTGGACGGTGGTCCAGCCGTCGGGCTGGAGGGTGGAGAGGGTGTGGGCGCCGGGGAAGCGGTCCACGGCGCGGATGCCGGGGTCGGTGTCGAAGCGGCGGTCCTGCCAGCCGTCGATCCGGGCCCAGACCCGTCCCTGGTGGACGAGTTGCATGTCGGCGGTGAGGGTGTTGTCGGTGACCTCGGTGATCCGCAGGTGGCATTCCAGGTCGGTGCCGGGCTCGGGGTCGGGGCCGTGGAAGTGGATGTGCTCCATCCGTACCGGGAACACGGTGGTCCGCTCGGTGAGGGTGGCCATGATCCAGTAGCCCAGCAGTTGGCCGACGTTGTCCAGCAGGGCGCCGGGGGCGGCGGGGGTGGTGAGGACGCCCCTGGCGTGCCGTTCGCCGATGGCGGTCAGTTCGCTGACGCCCTGGAAGCGGGGGCCGTGGAACATCCAACGCTCGGTGTAGAGCTGTTCGGCGCGCATCTCGGGTTGCCGCTCGGTGGCCGGGTCGACGGTCCACGGGGCGGGCGGCTCGGTGTGCCGGGCGGCGAGTTCGACGGTGGCGCCGGCGTGCCCGGTCAGTTGGACCTCGACCCGCCGGTCGTCCAAGGGCCGCACGGTGATGGGGAGTTCCTTGGCCGGGATGGCCTCGATCCACTTGCGCAGCTGTACGTCGTGTACGGCGACCGCCCGGGTGCCCGGCCGGCTCTGTTCGGCGACCTCCATCAGGTGGGCGATCACCGTGGTGGCCGGCACGATCGGCCAGCGGTCGGCCTCCTCGGGCCAGCCGGGCCGCTGCCGGAAGAAGCAGTGGTCCAGCAGGTACGGCATCTCCTCGACGCCCACCCGCCAGGTGGACGTGACCCGCCCGTCGGGGGCGCCGGCCGGGGTGCCGCCCGAGGGAGCCGTAGGAGCCGGGGGCGCCGTAGGCGTCGGGGTGGCCGTAGGCGTCGGGGTGGCCGGGACCGCCGGAGTCGCCGCCCGGGAGGGGGCCGGTCGGGCCGGTCGGGCGGCCGGGGGCCGGGCCCGTCCGGTGTGTACCGCGTCCAGCAGTTCCCCGGCGACGCTGGCGGTGTCGCTGAGCAGGGCGGACAGCTCGGCCGCCAGGGGTGACCGTTCGGCGGCCCGCCCCAGGGGGGTCAGCACCGGGTCGGCGGCGGCCGGGCGGGGCGCCGTCGTCTCGGCGAGCAGCCCTCGGGCCGGTTCGGGCAGCCGTACCAGGGCGCCGCCCAGGTCGAGCCGGGCGCCGGGGCGCCGGGCGGCCCGCTCGGTGCGGGCCCGGGTGCTGGTGTCGGGCAGCAGGGGCGCGGTGTCCGGGGCGGCGCCCTCGGTCCACAACGCGGTGGTGACCCTGCGGAGTTGGGCGAGGCTGTCCCGGCTGGCGACGTGGGCGGGGACCACCAGCCGGTCCTGGCCGGTGAGGGTGTCGTCGATCAGGGAGCCGAGTTGGCCGGCGCCCAGGACGAGGAAGGCCCGGAACCCGGACTCGTAGAGGGCGAGGACCAGTTGGCGGAACCGCACCGGTTCCAGCAGGTGGCGTACGAACAGTTCCCGTACCGCGTCCGGGTCCTCGGGGAAGGGCGCGGCGGTGGTGGCGGACCACAGGGGTACGTGGGGCGGGTGGAGGGTGTACTCCTCGGCCGCCCGGCGGATGGGGTCCAGGTAGGGGGCGAGCATGGGGGTGTGGAAGCCGGAGCGGAACGGCAGCACCTGGGCGATGACGCCCTCTCCGCGCATCTCCTCCACCAGCGCGGCGACCGGTTCGGTGGGGCCGCAGACCATGGCCTGGTGGGGGGAGTTGTCGTGGGAGAGGACCACGTCGTCCCGGCCGGCCAGCCGTTCCAGCACCCGGTCGGCGGCGGTGCCCAGGACCGCGAAGGACAGTCCGGGTACCTGTAGCGCGTCGGGGTCGAAGTCGGCGAGGAAGGCGTCCACCTCGTCGGCGGCGTGCACCCCGGCGCAGGCCATGGCGGTCCACTCGCCGACGCTGTGGCCGGCGACCGCGTCCGGGGCCACGCCCAGTCGGCGCAGGGCGGTGTCCAGGACGCGGCCCAGTTGGAACACGGCGGCGCCGTGCCGTCCGACGTCGCCGACCGGGGCGTCGCCGTAGCTCCAGTCCAGCCCGAACTGTGCGGCCAGTTCGGACACTCGGGGCTGGAACTCGGCCTCCAGGCCGGGGAAGACGAAGGCGGTACGGCCACCCTGGGCGCCGAGCACCGGCCGGGGGGTGAACCAGACGTCGTTGCGACCCCTCCAGGGCTGCCCCTTGGCGACCGCCTTGCGGGCGACCGACAGGCGCCGCTTGGTGGGGGCGACCACGCCCAGCCGTACCGGGCCGTGGGCGGCGTCGTCCGACTCGGGCAGGCCGGCGGCCAGTACCTCGGCGTCGTCGGCGTCCAGCAGCCGGGACAGTTCCTCGGGGCTGTCGGCGGCCAGCCGCAGCACCCGTTCGGGCTCGCTGACCTTGGCCCGGGCCCGTCGGGCCGGTGCCTCGGCGGGCCGTTCCAGTACGACGTGGGCGTTGATGCCGCCGAAGCCGAAGGCGTTGACGGCCGCCCGGCGGGGGGCGCCCTCGGCCAGCTCGTCCCAGGGGGCGGCCTGGTCCAGGGTGCGGAACCGGGTGTCGGCCAGGGCGGGGTTGGGGTCGTCGCAGTGCAGGGTGGGCGGGAGGGTGCCGTGGTGCAGGGCCAGGGCGGCCTTGATCAGTCCGGCGACTCCGGCGGCCGGCATGGTGTGGCCGATCTGGGACTTGACCGAGCCGATGACGGCCCGGCCTCCGACGGTGCCCGTTTCCGGCCCGAACACCTCGGCCACGGTGGCCAGTTCGGCCCGGTCGCCGGCGGCGGTGGCGGTGCCGTGGGCCTCCAGGAGCTGGAGCGCCCCGGGGTCGCGGGGGTCGAGGCCGGCGGCCTCCCAAGCCTGGCGTACGGCGCGGATCTGGCCCCCGGGGTCGGGGTTGAACAGGCTGGCGGACCTGCCGTCACTGGCCACTCCGGTGCCCCGGATCACCGCGTACACCCGGTCGCCGTCGCGTTGGGCGTCGGCCAGCCGCTTGAGGACGACCACCCCGGTGCCCTCGCCGATCAACACGCCGTCCGCGTCCCGGTGCAGGGGGCGGATGCGTTCGGTCGGGGACAGCGCCCCGAGCTGGGTGAACACGCTCCACAGGGTGAGGTCGTGGCAGTGGTGCACCCCGCCGGCCAGCATCAGGTCGCAGCGGCCGGTGGCGAGTTCGGCGACGGCGTGGTCGACGGCGACCAGGGAGGAGGCGCAGGCGGCGTCCACGGTGTAGGCGGGGCCGCGCAGGTCGAGCCGGTTGGCCACCCGGGAGGCGACCAGGTTGGGCACCAGCCCGATGGCCGACTCCGGCTGTTCGGGGCCGAGTTGGGCGGTGAACGCCTCCCGTACCGACTCCAGCCGCTCGTCGCCCAGGTCGGGCGCCAGCTCCCGCAGGGTGCGCACCAGTTGGTTGGCGGTACGCACCCGCTGGTCCAGCCGGACCAGGGCGGGGGTGAGGTAGCCGCCGCGCCCCAGCACGATGCCGGCCCGCTCCCGTCGTACCGGTACGGCCTTCTCCCCTCCGGCGTCCTCCAGGGACCGGTGGGCGACGTCCAGGGCGATCAGCTGGTCGGGCTCGGTGCCGGGCACCGAGGTGGGCATGATCCCGAACCGGGTGAGGTCGAACTCCCGCTCCATGTCCACGAATCCGCCGCGCCGGCAGTAGAAGCGGTCGCTGCGGCGCGGGCCGTCGGGGTCGTAGAACTCCTCGTCCCAACGGTCCGGGGGGACCTGGGTGATGGCGTCCACGCCGTGGACGATGTTGTGCCAGTAGCTGTCCAGGTCGCGGGCGCCGGGGAGGAACACGTCCATCCCGACGACGGCGACCGGGACGGTACCCGGGCCGTCGCCCGTGCCGGCGGTGGGGGGTTCGACGGACACGGCGGTCACCAGCCGGAGGCCGTGTACACCACGGCGTGGTGCTCGGGTGCTCCGTAGGCCAGTTCCCGCAGCAGGCTCAGCGGGCCCTCGTCGAGGTCGATGAGCTTGATGCCCCGCGCCGCGTAGGAGCGCATCAGGGCCGGGCTGACCATGCCGCCGCCGGTCTCGGAGGCGGCCCAGGGTCCCCAGTGGACGGTCAGGCCGCGCCGCTCGGGGGTGGACCAGCGGCGGCCCAGTTCCTCCAGGGCGTCGTTGGCGCTGGCGTAGTCGCTCTGGCCCCGGTTGCCGAGGGCGGCGGCGATGCTGCCGAACAGCACCGCGAACCTCGGGGACTGTGGCAGCCGTTCGACGGCCTCCAGTACGGTGCGGGCGCCGTCCACCTTGGTGGAGAACACCCGGCCGAAGGAGTCGGCGGTCTTCTCGGCGATCAGCTTGTCCTCGATGACGCCGGCCGCGTAGACCAGTCCGTCCAGTCGGCCGTAGCGGGCGTGGGTCTCCTTGACCGCCGCGTTGACCGCCTCCGCGTCCAGCACGTCCACCCGGTGGTAGCGGGCCTCGCTGCCCAGGGAGGTCAACTCCCGCAGGGTGGCGCGCACTTCGCGTTCGGCCAGCAGGGCGGACACCCGGCGTTCGGTCTCGGCGGGGGTCTTGGTCAGGCCCGAGCGCAGCAGTACGGCGCGCAGCGCGGCCGGGTCGGCGGCCTGGGCGGTGACCGGGTCCTCCTCGTCGGCCGGCTCCGGGGTGCGGCCCAGCAGCACCAGCCGGCACCGGGAGGCGGCGGCCAGGGTACGGGCGAACCGGGCGGTGATCCCCCGGGCTCCGCCGACCAGCAGCACCACCGACTCGTGGTCCAGGCCGGCGGCCTCGGCCTCGGCGGCCCCGTCGCCGGCCGGGCCGGCGCCGGTCATGGCCAGGGCGCCCAGGGAGGAGAGTTCCAGGCGCAGTTCGCGGCGACCCTCCTCGTCGGCGAGCACCACGGGGGCGCTCTGCTCGGCGGTCAGCTCGCCCACCAGGGTGCGGGCGACCTGCTCGGCGGAGGCGTCCTGGGGCACCTCGACGAGGGCGGCCCGGCAGTCCGGGTACTCCCTGGCCACGGTGCGGAAGAAGCCGCGCAGTCCGCTGAGGGGGCCCTCGGTGCGCCGGTCGACGGCCAGCAGCTGTCGGGGGCCGGCCGCGAGGATCTCCTGGAACAGCGGGAACACGTCGGGGAGGGCGGGCGCGGCGGGGGCGATCCCGCCGAGGTAGACCACCGAGTCCCCGGCGCCGACCCGTCCGGCCGGCGCGGTGCCCAGGGTCAGCCGCTCCACGGTGGTGCCGGCGGCCTCCAGCCGGGCGGCCAGGGCGTCAGCGGCGCTGGCAGCGCCGTCAGCCCCAGCAGCACTTTCAGCGCCGGCGTCCAACAGCACCACCCGGCCGGCCACGGTGGCCTCCGGGCGGGCCGGGGGCAGGGCGTGCTCGGTGAACAGCAGCCGCTCCGGGGCGACGATCTGGGGCTGGGGCTCGTCGTCCGGTCGGGCTTCGGCGGCCGGCTCGGGCTGGGCGGGCTCGGTGCCCGCGCCGCCGGGGGTGTTGCCGACGGCCTCGTCGAGCAGGGCGGAGATGCTCTCGATCGTCCGCGCCGCGCTCAACCGCTCCAGATCAGCGCCCTCCGCGTCCAACCCCAACCGCGCACCCAACTCCCCCGCGATCTCCACCCGCTTGATGGAGTCCACACTCAGGTCGGCCTCCAGATCGAGGTCCGCCTCCAACATGTCCGCCGGATACCCCGTACGCTCCGCCACCACCTCCAACACCGTCTCCCACACCGACACCCCACCGGCGGGCCCCGGCTTGGTGGCGGGGGTCACGGCGGCCTGCGGGCCGGGGACGGCGGAGCCGCCGACGGCCTCGCTGAGCAGAGCGGAAATGCTCTCGATCGTCCGCGCCGCGCTCAACCGCTCCAGATCAGCGCCCTCCGCGTCCAACCCCAACCGCGCACCCAACTCCCCCGCGATCTCCACCCGCTTGATGGAGTCCACACTCAGGTCGGCCTCCAGATCGAGGTCCGCCTCCAACATGTCCGCCGGATACCCCGTACGCTCCGCCACCACCTCCAACACCGTCTCCCACACCGACACCCCACCGGCCGGCTCCGGCTCGGCGGCCGGCGCGACGGCGGCGGCCTGGGGGGCGGGCGCGGCGTGCTGGGCGGGCGCGGGGGCCTGCGGCAGCGCCGGGGTGGCCGCCCCGGTGGCCGCCGGGGTAGATACCGCGCCCCGTACCGGGGCGGGCGAGGCGGGGAGTTCGGACACCCCGAGGTAGGACATCAGCACGTCACGCTGGGCGGCCACCATGTCCCTGCTGGCGCGCAGGAACTCGGCGATCAGCGCCTCGGAGCCGTTGGGCTGGGGCTGGGGGTGCTGGTCGAGCACGGTGAACTCCGTCACGGGTCGGGCGGGTCGCAGGGCGTGCGGGGGCTGGGTGCCGTCGGCGCGGCGCAGCAGGTGGCCGTCCAGGGTCCAGCCGGGGCGGCGGGGCTTGTCGACGGTGGCCGGGTCGACGGCGTCCCGGCCGGTGAACAGTCGGCGGGTACGGACGTCGACCCCGCTGACGGCGAGCTGGGCCAGGGCGTTGAGCAGCCCGGGCAGCCCCTTCTGGCGCCCCTCCTGGAGGGGGACGACGCGGTGCGGCCGGCCCTTGAGGACGGTGCCGGCCAGGCGGCTGAGGACCTTGCCGGGGCCGGCCTCGACGAAGACCCGCGCCCCCGCCTCGTACATGGCCTCGATCTGCTCGGCGAACCGGACCGGGGCGCCGATCTGGCGGCTCAGCTCCTGGCGGATGTCGGCGGCTTCGCCGGAGTACGGCTCGGCGGTGCGGTTGGCCCACACCGGGAACCGGGGCCGGGAAAGCGGGAGCTTCTCCAGGTGCTGGCCGAAGTCGTCCCCGGCGCCGTCCAGCAGGGGGCTGTGGAAGGCGCAGGCGACCGGGAGGGGCTTGGCGGAGTGGCCGGCGTCCTTGAGCCGGCCGATCGCGGTCCGTACCGCTTCGCTGGCCCCGGAGATGACGGTCTGCTTGGGCGAGTTGTGGTTGGCGGCCACCACGTCGCCGTCGAGTCCGGCGAGCCGGAGCACCTCCTCGACCCGGTCGGCGGAGGTGTTGACGGCGGCCATGGTGCCCGGGTCGCTGTCCGGGCCGTCGGGGATGCGGCCGAGGATGGCCTGGGCGCGGGCCGCGCTGGCCTCCAGCAGTTCCTCGGCGGTGAGCACTCCGGCGGAGGCGAGGGCGGCCAGTTCGCCGTAGCTGTGGCCGCCGGCCATGGCCGGGCGTACGCCGAGGCCGGCCAGCAGGTCGGTGGCGACCAGCGCGGTGATGCCCAGGGCGGGCTGGGCGACGGCGGTGTCGGTGATGCGTTCCCGCTGGCGCTGCTTGCCCTCCTCGTCGAAGGCGGCGGGCGGGAAGAGGGCGTCGGCCCAGCGGGCGCCCAGGTGCAGGTGGCGGTGCAACTCGGGGAAGGCGACGAGGAGTTCGGCGAACATGCCGGGCTCCTGGCTGCCCTGCCCGGGGTAGAGGAAGGCGAGCTGTCCCTCGCGGACCTCCTCCTCGACCGCGTGGGCGGCGTGGATGCCGTCGGCGGGCGCGTGCTCGCCCTCGGCGGCCCGGGTCAGCAGGGCCGGCAGCTGTTCCAGGTCGGAGGCGACGACCGCGACGCGTACGGGTTCGCCACGCAGGGCGGCCTGGTCGCTGCGCCAGGAGGCGTGCCGGGCGAGGTCCCGCAGCCGCCAGGGGTGGTCGTCCTGGGCGAGCTTCAGCAGGGCGTGGACGGCCTTGTGGGCGGAGGCGTCGTCGCGGCCCCGGAAGGTGAACAGTTCGGCCGGCCAGGCGTCCACGGCGTGTGGGCGGGGGGCCTGTTCGTGGGCGCGCAGCACGACGTGGAAGTTGGTGCCGCCGAAGCCGAAGGCGCTGACGCCGGCGACCCGTTCGGTGGGTTCGGTCGCCCAGGGGGTGGCCGTGGTGTGGAAGGCGAAGGGGCTCTCGTCCGCGCTCCAGGCGGGGTTGGGGTCCTTCAGGTGGAGGGTCGGCGGCTTGACCCCGTGGTAGAGGGCGAGGGTGGTCTTGATCAGTCCGGCGAGTCCGGCGGCGCACTTGGTGTGGCCGATCTGGGACTTGACCGAGCCGATGGCGCAGCCGCCGGCTTCGGCGCCGGAGTCGCGGAACACCTCGCTGAGGGTGCCCAGTTCGGTGCGGTCGCCGACCACGGTGCCGGTGCCGTGGGCTTCGACGAGGCCGACCTCGCGGGGGGAGACGCGGGCGTTGCGGTAGGCGCGGGTGACGGCGGCGCGCTGGCCCTCGGGGCGGGGCGCGGTGAGTCCGAGGGCGCGCCCGTCGCTGGCGCTGCCCACGCCGTCGATGACGGCGTAGACCCGGTCGCCGTCGCGTTCGGCGTCCTCCAGCCGCTTGAGGGCGACGCAGGCGACGCCCTCGCCGAGGGCGATGCCGTCGGCCTCGCTGTCGAAGGTGGCGGAGCGGCCGGTGGGGGACAGCGCGTGGACGGAGGAGAAGAGCAGGTAGTCGTTGATGCCGTTGTGCAGGTCGGCGCCTCCGCAGAGCACCAGGTCGCTGGTGCCGGTGGCGAGTTCCTTGCAGGCGGCGTCCACGGCGGTGAGCGAGGAGGCGCAGGCGGCGTCGACGGTGTAGTTGGCGCCGCCGAGGTCGAGGCGGTTGGCGACGCGTCCGGCGATGACGTTGGCGAGCATCCCGGGGAAGGAGTCCTCGGTCAGTCGCGGCAGTTGTTCGTCCAGGGCCGGCGGCAGGGTGCCGGTGTAGGCGGGGAGGACGGTGCGCAGGGTGGTGGCGTTGGACAGGTCGCTGCCGGCTTCGGCGCCGAAGATGACCGAGGTGCGGCGGTGGTCGGCTTCGGGGCCGTCGTAGCCGGCGTCCACCAGGGCGCGGCGGGCGGCTTCCAGGGCCAGCAGTTGTACGGGTTCGATGCTGGGCAGGGAGGCCGGGGGGATGCCGTAGCTGAGCGGGTCGAAGGGGATACGGGGCAGGAAGCCGCCCCAGCGGGAGGGGGTGTGTACCCCGTCGCCTTCGGGGTCGTAGTACAGCTCGGGGTCCCAGCGGTCGGGGGACACCTCGGTGACGTTGTCCTTGCCGGCGAGGATGTTGGCCCAGAACTCCTCCAGGTCGGCCGCCCCGGGGAACATCGCGGACATGCCGACGACGGCCACCCGCAGGGGTTCGGGGGCGGGTTCCTCGGCGGGTTCGGCGGGGCGCAGCGCGGCGGCCCGTTGCCGCCACCACTGGTCGGCGCCCTCGGTGACGTGCCGGTGGAGTTCGGCGACGGTGGTGGTCTCGGAGCGCATCACCAGCACCTCGCCGGCCATGAACATGCCCTCGTCGGCCTGGCGTTCCTCGTCGACCTGGCGTATCTCGGCGCCGACGCGCTCCAGCCCCTTGGAGGCGAGCCGCAGTCGGCCGACGTTGAAGCGTTCCAGCTTCTCCCAGATCTCCCGCTCGGGTACGCCCTGGTCGGCGAGGGCCTGGCGGAGCGTGGCGAAGTGGTCGGTGACCGCGCTGGCGGCGCAGCGGGTGGCGTGGCCGGGGGCGGTCTCCAGCAGGTCGGTGCGTTCGGCGGTCTGGACCTGGCGCTGGAACAGCGGGGTGATGGCCCCGTTGCTGACGGCTTCCTCGGTGAACAGGTAGGCGGTGCCCATGAGTACGCCGAAGCCGGCGCCGGCCCGGGTGAGGGGGGCGGCGACGGTGGCGGCCATGGCGGCCGAGCGGGCGTCGTGGAGGCCGCCGGCGAACAGCACGGTCAGCTCGGGGGCGGCCGAGGGGGTCTCGGCGAGGAAGTCCAGCAGGACCTGGGTCTGGGCCTCCCAGAGCGGGAAGCTGTTGCGGGGGCCGATGTGGCCGCCGCACTCGGCGCCTTCGAAGATGAACTTGCGGGCTCCGGCGGCGAGGAACTGGCGCAGCAGCCCGGGCGAGGGCACGTGCAGGAACGTGGAGATGCCCTCGGCTTCCAGTGCGGCGGCCTGGGCGGGCCGGCCGCCGGCGATGATGGCGTGGGTGGGCTTCAGTTCGCGGATGACGGCGAGCTGGGCCTCCTTGATCCGCTCCTCGGCGAACCCGAGGACGCCGACGCCCCAGGAGGCCCCTTCGGGGAGGCTGTCCCGGGTGCGCTCCAGCATGGTGCGGGTGCGTTCGGCGTCCGAGAGGGCGAGGGCGAGGAAGGGCAGTCCGCCCTGTTGGGAGACGGCGGCGGCGAAGCTGGGTTCGTCGCTGACGCGGGTCATCGGGCCCTGGGCGATGGGGAGTCGGGCGCCCAGGGAGCGTGCCCCCGCGGAGTGTTCGGTGAGCGCGGCGGTCGGGGCGCTGGAGGTGCTGTCGGACGTGCCGTCGCCGAGTTCCTCGTGGATGGCGTGCCGCAGTCCACGGACGAGTTGCCGGACGGTGGACCAGCGCTTGGCGAGGGCGGCGGCGAGGTAGCCGTCCTGGCCCACGGGCAGCAGGCGCTGTGCGGGGTCCTCGTGGGCGAAGGCGCGGTAGGCGGCGGCCCGGTCGGTGGGCGGTTCGGGGGCCTGGGGGCCCCGGCGCCGCAGCAGTCGTACGCCGTCGACCAGGACGGTCTCGGAGCCGTCCAGGTTGGCGAGGGCTTCGGTGGTCTCGGGGGTGGGGTCGGCCTCGTCGAGCAGGGCGAGCTGTACGTCGATCACGACGCCGGCGGCTCCGCCGAGTACGGCGGCGGCGGCGGTACGGGGACCGATGCCTCCCCAGGCCCACAGCGGCAGGTCGAGGTCGGGGTCGCCGAGCAGGCGTTGCAGCAGGACGAAGGTGCTCAGTTCGCCGGCGCGTCCCCCGCACTCCCCGCCGCGTACCAGCAGCCCGCTGGCGCCGTCCTGGTGGGCCCGGGTGGCTTCCTCGGGGCTGGTGACCTCGACCAGCACCCGGCGGCCGGGGAACTCCCGGGGGGAGCGGTCGGGGTCGGCGAGCAGCACGGTCCGCGCCTGGGTGGGGAGCTGGTCGTCGGTGAGCGTGACTCCGGGGCGTACGCGTACGCCGAAGGGGCGGGCGCACCACTGGGCGGTGCGGTCCAGCGCCTCGGCGGTTCCCTGGACGGTGTCCTCGGGCAGTTCGAGTACGCCGAGGGCGCCGGCACGGCTCGCGGCGGCCACCAGTCGTGGTGACGGGTGGTGAAGCGGATTGACCGCGATGACCGAGTCGTTCAGGAACTCTGAGGACACATAGGGGGCAGGCGTCCGCATGGGAGTCTCCGATAAAGGGGGGGTGGTGCGCGGTAGTCAACTGAGGACATCTCCCGCGGTCAACACGTGACGCTGTGTAGTGGATGCCCCACTCCCCTACGCACGCTAGGCATTTCCTTACACACATTTCGGGCAGGAAGCACCGATGCGACAACTTCACCGAGGGATGCGGAGCGCCGACCGACCTGGCGTCATGGCCGCGCCACACATCGGAAACGAGGATTCCTCTTTGTGCCGTTGAGGCGTGTCCTAAATCACAGCCATTTCGGCGCGATTCAGGGCCCGGAGACTCAACCTTTCACGCTCTGTGATTTCCGGTCGACATTCCCCCCTAAAGCCGACGCGCACCCGGACGCGAAAAGGGCAACCCTCGCAAGATGCCGGGCGGTTACCGTGCACAAGCCGTGGAAAACGGGCTCAGGTCATCAACTCGCTTAACCCTCAACTAACCATCCGCACCTCGCCTCCCAGCACAGATGCCGTCCCGGGGACGAACGAGTTCCCCTCCCCCCAGGGCGCCCGATTTCTGACCGACACCCCGAAAGCGGACCCGCCCTCCCGACACCGTGGGCTACCGGGAGTGACACAAGTGACGGGAGTGTAAGAGCCGACGCCCCTTTCCGGGTACCCCCCGGCCCCTCCTCGGTACGTGGTGCTCCGCCCCGGCACGCGCTGTCCGTGAAGCGTGCCGGGGCGGAGGGCCCGTGCTCGGGGGGCCGGCTGGGGGGTGGCCGGCCGCGCCGCGAACACGGGGTCCTCCCCCGGTGCGCCGTCCCGGGTGGGGCGAGGGTTCACCCAACTCCGTTACGGCACCGGGGAGTTCAGGAACCGTCCGGCTCCCCGACCCCTTGCCCGGCCCCGGTCAGCCCCGACTCCAGGGCATGGGCTACGGCGGAGGCCGTGGGGGCCGGCCAACTGCCGAGGTCGACGGCGTGCCCGCGCGCACAGCGGGGGCAGTCGGGCTGGAGCCGGACGCGGGGGCGGTGCCCGCTGAGCCGCTCCACGGCGTGGGCCAGCCGTTCGGCCAGGAGCTGCCCGTCGTCGAGGCACCCCTCTTCCCAGGGTTCGTCCGGTGCGCCCCGCCCCGGGACCGGCCCGGGTTCCCCGGCTGCCGCCTCCGGCTCCGGGAGGTCGGCCGGGTCGAGTCCCCCAGGCCCTGGTTCGGTCCCTGATCCGACGCCTGGTACGGGCCACGGCCGGTCCACGGCCCCCTGGTCACGCGGTATCCCCGAGAGGTCCCGGGGAAGCCGGTCGGGGGTGGCCGGGGCCGAGCCGAGCAGGTGGAGCAGGGCGCTGGCGGTGTCCAGGTCGACCGAGCCGAGGTGCACCATCCCCTCCCCCACGGCGAGTTCGGGCAGTTGGAGGCCGTGGCCCCACAGGGCGGCGCGCAGTCGGGCCCGGGTCAGGTACACCTCCCGCAGCCCGGTACGCACCAGGGCGCTGAGCCGGCGCAGTTGGAGGGGTGTGGCGTGCCCCAGCGACACCAGCGGGGTGGCCTGGGAGTCGTCGGGGGTGCCCAGCGCGAGGGGCACCCCGGCGGCACGCAGTACCCGGTCGAGTTCGCCCCGGGCGAGGACGCTCTCTTCCCAGGCGTGGTCGGCAGGACTCATACGGGGGGCGCTTTCTGTACGGGCTCCGCCGGGGGCGGAGGGACGGCGGAAGCGGAACAGGGGGCGGGAGAACAGGGGACGGGACAGGAGGAGGGCCGACAGCGGTCGACCGCCCAGGGAGGCGCGGCTCGGAGCGCGGTCCAGGTCCCCGTACGGGGAGCCGTCGCCGTACCGGCCACGGCGCGGGGCGCCGATCCCGGGTGGCGCCAGGCCACCGCGCGAACCGCCGTACGAGCGCCACATCAGCACCCCCGTACGCCGGGCGGGCGCCGCACAAGCCACCGCACGGACCACCGCACGCGCCACCGCGCGCCCCCACCCCCGTCACCGGTCAGTGCGGGTTGATGTCGGCGAGGTCGATCAGGTCCAGGGCGTACAGCGCCATCCGTCTCAGGTGCCCCCGGGCGGCGGCCGTCTCCCGGGGTACCGGTTGCCGGGCCAACTCCCCCGCCTTGGCGAGGAGTTCGTAGGCACCGGGTCGGCCGGTGGCGCGTTGGGCGGCGAGGTGGAGCAGCCGTTCCAGGTTGCGGGGCATCCGGCCGGCCAGCCGTCGCAGTTCGCCCCGGTGGGGTCCGCGTTCCTCGTTCACCAACTGGTCCACGTCCGCCAGTACGTCGTCGGCGAAGGACCGGGACAGCGCCCGTAACAGTCGTTCGGCGGTGTCGGGGCCGTTCCGCCACCGGATGCCGTCCTCCTCCCCGGGGTCGTCCCGGGTGGCCGGCCGAGGGGCCGGGCGGGTGGCCGGACCAGGGGGCGTCGGCGGTCGGCTCTGGTACTCCACGTTCACGCCACATCCCGGGGGTCCGGCTCCTCGCAGGGGGCGTCCAGCAGCACCCACACGTTCTTGGCCCACACTCCGGGCGCGTCCAGCGGTTCGGCGCCCCAGTCGCGGGCCTGCGCCTGGAGCAGGAACAGTCCGCGTCCCCGCTCGGAGGTCCAGTCCGGTTCGCCGGCCGTGGGCAGGCGCGGGCTGGTGTCGCTGACGGTCACCATCAGCCGCCCGTGTTCGGCACGGAGGGTGAGCAGGCACCAGGAGGAGGTGGTGTGCTGGTGGACGTTGGTCAGCAGTTCGCTGACGCAGAACACCGCCGTGTCGCGGCAGGCGTCGTACCCCCAGGCCCGCAGCCGTGTGCTGACCATCCGTCGGATACCGGCCAACGCGTGCGGATGGGCCCGGAGTTGGCGTTGGTACTGGAGTACGCCGGCGTCCCTCGAAACGGTGGGGTCGGCGAACTCCCTTGCGCGCGGCCCCGGTTGGGAGAGGTGCTGAGGCAGGGTCATGGCTGCTCCCACCGGCCGGCGCCGTGGTGGCGGCCGTCCTGGACGAGGGGTACGGGGGCTGGGCGACGCCGGGGCAGGGGCCGCGCGGTACGGGTGGGCACCGCCGGGAGTCCGGTCGGGGAGGGCCAACGGCCCTGTTTCCAGGGGGAGTTCATCGCCGCCGACCCCCCAGGGCCAGGTGCGCGAACACGGTCTTGCCACCGGGGTGGGGCCGCACTCCCCAGCGCTCCGCCAGGGCGTCCACCACGTGCAGCCCTCTGCCTCCGCAGTCCTCCGGGCCGGGGTCGCGCATCGTGGGCAACAGGCTGCCGGCCGGGTCGGACACCTCGATCACCAGGACGTCCCCGCGTCGCCGCAGCGCGACGGTGAGGAACTCGGCCTCGCTGTACCGCACGCCGTTGGTCACCAACTCGCTGACGATCAGGGCCGCTTCGTCCACTACGGGCCCGAGTAACCACTCTTTCAGGACACGTCGGATGTGCTGACGTGCGGCCGGAACCGCCTGTGGTGTCGCTTCGATCCTCAACCTGTCGGTACGCCCGGACATACGTCTCCCAAGGCCAGCGGGCAGCGCCCGTTGATGACCACCCGTCGCCACTTGACGACACGGCGTTGCGGAGAACAAGCTAGAACGCGAGAACCTTTCATGGCAATCCCAACTACGGCGCAAAATCGCATGTTGCTGAGAGCTGCGCCCCCGCTAGCGTGCCGGGCATCGATCCAGGCACACTGTTGACGCACAGGAGGAGGAGACATGCCCGCTGGAGGTCGCCCTACAATTCGAAGTAGGCGTCTGGGCAAGGCACTTCGTCACTACCGGTTGGAGTTGAAGGTCGACCAGCAGGAGGCCGCCGACTGCATCGCCGGCTCCAAGACGAAGATCAGCAGGATCGAGCAGGGACTGGTCTCCGCTCGCCCTGGAGACGTTCGTCTGCTGCTGGAGCTGTACCAGGTCCAAGACCGCGAGATCTACCGGCAGTTGGAACAGCTGGCCCGTGACTCCAACAAGCGCGGCTGGTGGCTGGACTATCAGTGGGCGCACCAGAAGCCGGAGTACGCCGACCTCCTCTCCCTGGAGTCCGACGCCAACTACATCCGCTCCTGGCAGCCGCTCTTCCTGCCCGGGCTGCTTCAGACCGACGACTATCTCCGCGCCCTGCTGGACGCCAGCCTCACCGTCCACTCCCCCGAGGTCGTGGACGGGTTCGTCGCCATGCACCAGACCCGGCAGAAGGTCCTCGCGGAGAAGGGCGGCGCCCGTTTCTCCGCCGTCATCTGGGAGCCGGCGCTCACCGCCCCGATGCCCTCGCCCAAGGTCCACCGCGAGCAGTTGGAACACCTCTGGGGCGTGGCCCAGCAGCAGAACGTCAGCATCCAGGTGTTGCCGGCCAGCGAGTGGGCCGCGGCCCATATGTCCAGCCACTTCCTGCTGTTCAGCATGGGAGGGCCGGGGCCGGCCCTGGAGGCGGTCGCCTTCGACACCAATACCTGCCCGATGATCGTCGAGGAGTACGACGAGATCGAGCACCACAGCCGGATCTTCGAGGCTCTGCGGTCCGCCGCGCTGAACCGCTCTGACAGCACCAAGTTCCTGGAGTCGCGACTAGCGGCTCTACCCGACAAGTAAGGACACAGCAGCGATGAACAGCCGCCCCCGTATCGTCAGCGACTTCCACAAGGCGAGCGCCTCCCAGGGCCCTGGGACCGACTGCGTGGAGGTCGCCCACACCGACGATGGGGGGCGCGCTGTTCGCGACAGCAAGAACCCCCACCACGGCACCCAGTTCCACAGCCCCCACACCTGGAACACCTTCACCACCGCCCTCAAAACCCACACCCTCTAACCCCCACACACCCCACCGCCCCCGACACCCCGTCGGGGGCGGACCCACACCCGGACATGGCCGCACCACCTCCCACCCCGGCACCACCGACGGAGAGGAAACCGCACCATGAACCCACCCCGTATCGTCAGCGACTTCCACAAGGCGAGCGCCTCCCAGGGCCCTCAGACCGACTGCGTGGAGGTCGCCCACACCGACGACGGCGGACGCGCTGTTCGCGACAGCAAGAACCCCCACCACGGCACCCAATTCCACAGCCCCCACACCTGGCACACCTTCACCACCGCCCTCAAAACCCACACCCTCTAACCCCCACACACCCCACCGCCCCCGACACCCCGTCGGGGGCGGACCCACACCCGGACATGGCCGCACCACCTCCCACCCCGGCACCACCGACGGAGAGGAAACCGCACCATGAACCCACCCCGTATCGTCAGCGACTTCCACAAGGCCAGCGCCTCCCAGGGCCCTCAGACCGACTGCGTCGAAGTCGCCCACACCGACGACGGCGGACGCGCTGTTCGCGACAGCAAGAACCCCCACCACGGCACCCAATTCCACAGCCCCCACACCTGGCACACCTTCACCACCGCCCTCAAAACCCACACCCTCTAACCCCCACACACCCCACCGCCCCCGACACCCCGTCGGGGGCGGTGGGGTGTGTACCCGCACGGGGAAACGCAGCCGAGGAAACGCAGCGTGGACACAGCAGGAGCAGCCATGAGCACCGCTACCGCGCCACCCGTTCCCCAGCGCGTGTCCAGGCGCACGGCCAGGACGGGACCACGAACCGTTGCGCGCGACGAGGCCCAGTACGGTCGCGACTACCAGTACCCCCGCCGTCAGCCAGAACATCTGGAGCTACTCCCTCCCATGCCGCCCGCTCCCCGGCCCCGACAGGCCTCAGCAGCCGTAGCCGTCGCCACTCACCGCCTCGCACCTCCCTGGCGGAGTCGTGTTCGTGCGGGTCGTGCCGGTACGTGTCGCCTTCGTGCGGCGGTCGGTTTCAACGACGGTCACCACTCGGGGGTAAGGGAGAACCAGCGCCGGCCAGCCTCGCCGACCAGCGCCCACAGGGCCGCTACGTCGACGGCGAGGATCACGAGTATCACGGGGTCAGGCGCGCCGGTGACCAGCGAGGCGAAGAACCCGAGCCCCGTTGAGAACACCATCAGGATCATCAATGCCGCGAGCGCCGTGCGGACCCACGAACGGCGTTTGCGGGCCAGTACGACGAGAACGGTGTGGAGCGCCGCGAGCGCCCAGCAGAACAGCGCGACGAGCCAGGCAGCGGACATCGACAAGATCGGCTCTTGGCCGTGCTCCTGCCTGCTGTAGTTCTCGTCCAGGACGGCCCAGCCGCCGGCGACGTTGCCCAGCGCGTGCAAGAAGACGACCACGAGAGCAAAGACGAGAAACCCCGAAATGCGGTCCGTGTCCAGCTGACCGCTCGGTTCGGGCTCATCGCCCCAGCCGTCCGCACCGGATGGAGGACGCTGAAAGTCATGCATAGCGGATCACCTTGCACTTGATTGGTTTGGCGGGTCGTAGACACAGGCCCAGTCCACTTCGTGGACGGTGCCCTGCAGGTCGCCCCCGTCCCCGCGCCCACGGCGCGGGGCACGAACTTCGTCCGTGCATGACTCTCCTTCACCTGTCGTCGTACGTGTGGCCAGATGGTGGGATGTGCCCGCGGATCCGCCGGGCTCAGGCCGCATCAAGGCCCGTCCTGGCTCGCCTCCCGGCTACTAGACCGCCATACACCGTTGTTCAACAGGCCATCTCCCGGCTCTGAACAATCCGGAAGCGCGAAAGAGCAGGCTGCGCCCGGGAGTTGTGAGTTCACGTGAACACCTGTAAGTCCCCTGTTCGTATACGGGAACCGCGCTTGCGGACTCAGGCGACGCCGCCTACCTACCATGGGCAACTTGGCGAACGCACTGAGTGACACCTCAAGGGCGGCTAGGCGCCATGGATGGACGCCCGGTGCTGGTCTGCACGGAGTTCGAGGACGCGACCGCTGATCTGGTCATCGCGGAACTGAACCGGCGCCGGGTGCCCGTCCTCCGGTTCGATCCGGGGCGCGACTTCCCGTCGCCCGTGGTGCTCGCTGCGCGCGTCGGGACTGGGGACGCCTCCCGAACGGAGTCTGGGGGAGGGTGGGGCGGGCGGCTGACGGTCGGGAAGCGGACGGCCGACCTGTCCGCCCTGTACCACCGTCGGCCGAGTCCCTACCCGACGGGAAGCGGCGAGCAGGCGGCCCGGTTCGCCGCACAGGAGAACCGGCGCGGCTTGGGCGGCGTGCTGGGCGCGCTACCGGGGTGTCTGTACCTGAGCCATCCGCAGGCTGTCGCACGGGCGGAGTACAAGCCCGCGCAGTTGTCCGCAGCGTTGCGGGCCGGTTTCACGGTCCCGGCCACCCTGATCACGAACGACCCGGGGGAGGCCAAGGCGTTCTGCGCCGCACAGCCGACCATCTACAAGCCGTTGCACGCGGGGGCGTACGAGGTCGGGGGCGAGCCCGCCGGAATCTGGGCCGCCCCGGTCAAGGCGTACGAGGTCGACGGCGCGGTGAGCCACAGCGCGCACCTGTTCCAAGCGCGGGTGCCCAAGGTGGCGGACGTGCGCGCGGTCGTCGTCGGCGAGCAGGTGTTCAGCGCCCGGATCACAGCGCCGCCCGGGGTCGTGGACTGGCGAGCCGAGTACCAGAACCTCACCTATGAGCCGGTCGCCTGCTCGGAGGAGATACGCGGAGCGCTGGTCCGGTTCCTCGCCGCCTTCGGGCTGAACTTCGGCGCCTTCGACTTCGCCATGACGGCGGACGGCGCATGGTGGTTCCTGGAGTGCAACCCCAATGGCCAGTGGGCGTGGCTCGAAGACGCGGCCGGACTGCCGATCACCCACGCAATCGCAGACCTGTTGGAGAACGGAGCGAGTCAGCATGAGTGACCCCCTGCCGTCTGAACACCTACGGTCCGACCTTGCGCGGCGCCTGTCCAGGGCTGGTGCCCTGCACAGCCCGGAATGGGAGGCGGCCGTCAGGTCGGTGCCCCGCGAGGCGTTCCTCTCTCGCGGTTGGTTCGAGTACGAAGACGGCGGCTGGTACCGACCCGCGACCGGAGACTCCGCGGAAGGACTCGCGCGGATCTACGAGGACGACACCCTCGTGACGCAGGTGGCCGGGGGCGTCTTCCCCGACCAGGTCGAGGGGCGCGTCGCGGCGGCCCCCTCGTCGTCGTCCACCCTGCCGAGTCTGGTCGTGCGGATGCTCGAAGACCTGCGGGCGGTCGAGGGGACGCGCGTTCTGGAGATCGGCACGGGCACGGGCTACTCGACCGCGCTGCTGTGCCATGTCGTCGGCGAGGACAACGTGACCACGGTCGAGGTCGACGCCGAGGTGTCCGCCAGCGCCGGGATCGCGCTCGCGGGCGCCGGGTACTGGCCTGACCGTGTGGTCGGTGACGGACTGGCGGGCCACAAGGAGGGCAGCCCGTATGACCGCGTGATCGCCACGTGTGGCGTGCACACCGTGCCGGCCGACTGGCTCGCGCAGGCCAGACCCGGCGGTGAGGTGCTGGTGACGGTCGGCGGGTGGATGCACGCGTCCGAACTCGTACGGCTCACGGTCGCCGACGACGGCACGGCAAGTGGCCCGGTTCTCGGCGGACAGGTCTCGTTCATGCTGGCCCGCCCCCACCTTCCGCCCCCGCTGGGCATCCTGCCGAACCTCAGTGAGGGTGACGCGGCGCCTGCCAAGCTGGGCGCGGATGTGCTCGACGACTGGGCCGCACGGTTCGTCGCGCAGTTCGCCGCGCCGCGCGCGCAGCGGCTCACGCTGGAACGCGACGGCCGGACGGAACACGTCGTGATCGACGTGGACGCCGAGGCGTGGGCGGTCGTCTTCCAGGACGGCGGCCGTTGGATGGTCCGGCAGGGCGGCATGGCGCGTCTGTGGGACGAGATCACCGAGCGTGTCACGCGGTGGCAGGCGGACGGGTGCCCGCCCGCCGACCGTATGCGGCTGCACGTCGGCCCCGACGGGCAACGCCTCACCTGGGCGTGACCGCGGGCTGACAGCCACCATGCCGTCCCGCCCCCTCCGTCGCTCCCCCGTGACGGGCGGGGCTTCCCGACGCGTTCCCTTGGGTGCCTGCTCAGCCATGTACGTACCGCGCCCCGACACCCGTCGGGGGCGGACCCACGTCCCCAACTCCCCGCCCCCACCCACCGTTTCCGGCCAATCCGCGCTCCGGGATGTCACCCGTCCGAGTGCCACGTCCGCCCCCGTTCTCCCGGCCGGAAAACGCCCCTCCAGCGCGCATCCACGGACGTACCAGCGACCGGTGCCGGAAAGGGCGGCCAGTCCACCGCGCGCGCTCGGCCTATTCCGGGAGTTCCAGGGGGAGTTCCAGGTCGGAGAGGAACGCGGTGAGCGTCTGGCGGCTCTTGCCCCAGTCGATCAGCTGCCCCGGAATCTCGGCCTGGGCCCGGACGTTGGTGGAGTTGCCCGTACCGGTGACGGTGACCGCCAGAACCCCGCCGAAGGTCTTCACGTCCGAGGGGATGTCCGCCGTCACCGAGCAGCCGTGAACGTACTGGTCCACCCGGCGAATTCCCTGCCCGTGCAGAGCCAGCGAACACAGGGTCCGGGCGATGGCCCGACCGACCGGAATTCCCAGCTGGGCCTCACGGGTCGCCTTCCTACGGAAACCCAACCAGGCCCCCAGCCGCCTCCCCTGTTCAGCACTGCCGGGCAACGTCTCCCCCACCAACGGGACCATCTCGGCCGCGACGGCCAGAAACGCCTCCGCGCTCATTCCGACCTCGGCCCGGGAAGCGCTCCGGTAAACCGCCTGGCAGACGGCGGGATGGGTCACCAGAACCGTGTAGCGGTGCTCGTACTCCCAGCTCGTACCGGCACCCTCGTCGAACTCGCCCACCGCCGACATGTCCCCCTCGTCCGTCACCCGCGCTCCATCGAGCCGCGTTCACCAGGAATCCGCGACGGAACCCCGCAACGGAATCCCGCAGGGGCCCAACTCCCCCACGGGTAAGGAAAGATGCGCGCCCGCCCCGGCCCGGTTCCAGACCGCCGGACCACCTCGGGGAGGCGCAGCACGAGAAGCCGGCCACCCCGAACCGGTGACCGCGCCCCCCGGCCCTTCAGCCCACGGGCGGCGAGCCCCGCCGTGCCCGTACCGCTAACACACCGTCGGCCCACCGGGACCGGACCATTCCCCTCCGTTTGCAGCCGTAACTGCGCACGGGCTCTACCTAGAGTGGCCCTCGCCGAGGAAGCCAAGGGCAGTGCGATGCTCGTTCCGTAAGAGACCGACGACTCGGGTAAGGCAGCGCACGGGTCCGAAGCCGCACTCGGCTTTCCTGTTCTCCATACCTTCGGGGGTTACGTATGGCTTCCCTTGCCTCACGCATGGCCGGCTCCAAGATCACCAAGGCCTTCGTCATCGGTGCCCTGGCCACTGTTTCCCTTGGGCTCACAGCGCCGACCTCAAGCGCCTCCCACGAGAAGAGTTGGTCCGAGGGTTGCAGGGGCTACTGGTACTCCACGTCAGGCCACGCCTACTGCACCAAGGCCACGAACTGGCCCAGCTACAACTACTGGACGCGCTATGACTGCAAGACGCAGGTCGACAAGGAGAGATACGACGAGCTCTCCAAGAACTACCGGGGCAAGTTCGACGAGTACGAGTGCATCGTGAAGATCAACAAGACCAAGGTCTGGCGCGCCTGACCACAGTGGGCCCGCCAACACGGCGGGCCCACCCCCACGTTCGGAGAGACATGCCCACCCCCACACCCCCCGTCGCACGCCTCACGGCCCTGTCCCAGGGATACCGAGGACGACGGGTCATCGAGGAACTCGACCTGTCGTTGCACTCCGGGGTCACCGGACTCCTCGGCCCCAACGGCGCGGGCAAGACCACGCTGTTCCGCACCCTCGCCACCATCGCCCCGCCGCAGAGCGGAGAACTGGAACTCTTCGGCCGCCCCGTCACCGACGAGAAACGGGCGCGGGAGGCCCGCCGCCACATCGGCTACCTCCCTCAGGACTTCGGCTTCTACCCCTCGTTCTCCCTCACCGACTTCGTCCGGTACTCCGCCTGGCTCCGTGAGGTGCCCTCCACCCGGGCCGACACCGCGACCACGGAGGCACTGGCCGCCGTCGGCCTTGCCGACCGGGCCAAGGACCGCATGAAGTCGCTGTCCGGCGGGATGCTCCGCAGGGCCGGCATCGCCGCCGCCATCGTCGGCTCCCCGTCCCTGATCCTGCTGGACGAGCCGACCGTCGGCCTCGACCCCGCCCAGCGCCTGGACTTCCGGCAACTGATCCGTTCCCTGGCCAGGACCGGGTCGGCCATCGTCCTCAGCACCCACCTCGTCGAGGATGTCGGCGCCGCCTGCGACACCGTCCTGGTACTGCACGACGGACGCCTACGCCACCGGGGCACCCCCCGGCAGCTCGCCGACCAGGCCGCGCCCACCGCCCCCGGCGACAGCCCCCTGGAACGCGGCTACATGACCGTGCTGGGCCACCCCCACCCCGACGAGGAGGCCGCGTGCTGACGACGTACCGCATCGAACTGCGCCGTTCCCCGCTGCTCACGGCCTTCCCGGTACTGGTCGCCCTGGACCTGGTCGTACTCTTCGGCCGCTCCCGTTACTGGATCGGGGTCTGGCCCGAGGCCAGCGCGGCGGCGCAGGTCGTCACGTTGTTCCTCGGCCCCGCGCTCGCCGGGGTCTCCGCCTGGCAGGCCGGACGCTCCTCCCGCGCCGGCATGTCCGAATCCCTGCTGGCGTCCGCCCGACCGACCTGGCGCGTCGAGGCCACACGGCTCTGCGCCACCCTCACCCTCGGGTTCCTCGCCTACCTGGTCGGATGTGCCACCGCGGCGGCCGTCTCCTACGGTGAGGCCGGCCCCGGCTTCCTCTGGCCCTCCTACCTCCTGCTCGGGGCCAGCTCGCTGATCGTCTTCGCGGCCGTGGGCCACCTCGCCGGTCGCTGCTGGCCCTCCGCCGGCTTCACCCCCGTCACCTGTGCGTTGGGGTGCTTCGTCGCCATGTTGACGCTCCCCTTCGACTTCGTCGTCCTGTCCGGCCCCCCGGACAGGCACCTACAGCCCGGGCCCGTCCTCGTACGGCTGCTGTTCGCCCTCGCGCTGGCCACCCTCGCGGTCACCGCGCCCACCCGTACCCCGGGCGGGCAACGCCAGACGCCTCGGCGACGCACCCCGGCCCGTCTCCGTGCCGTGGCCGTCGGCTCGGCCCTGGCGTCCGTCGCCGCCTTCCTCGCCACGGCGACCGCCGGCGAACTACGGGCCGAACGCCCCTCCTCCGCCGTGACACCCCGATGTGAACGGGCCCGCGAGGACGCCCCCCGGGTGTGCGTCTGGCCCGAACACCGCAAGTACCTGCCCGAACTGGCCCGGATGGCCCACCGGTTGGACCACGTCGAGCCGTCCTGGATGAAGTCGCCCGGCACCTTCGGGGAGTTCGGGCTGCACCGCACCAGGCGGGGCGACCCCGGTTTCGACATAGCCGAGGGACACGTCCGTACGGCGGCCATCGCCATGGCCGACTCCGTACTCACCCGGTCCATCGGACTCTGCACGCCCCCTCGCGCACGTACCCGCGCCTGGCAGGCCCTGGACAACATCCAGCTGTGGCTGGAGTACCGCTCCACCGGAAAGGACCCGGACGAGGCGGACGAGGGCCTGCACACCGAGGGCGTCTCCCGGGCCGAACGGGAGGCGGCGAAGGCCGTCCGCTCGTCCCCGTCCGAACAGCGCGAGTGGCTCGCCACCGAGCGCGCGCACGTCCACCCCTCCTGGTGCGAGCCCGATGAACGGTTCTGACCTCCTCCGCTACGCGCGGTGCCACCGGGCGGTGGCCGTACTGTCGGCCACCGCCACGGTCGCGCTGCTGTCCACCCTCTTCGGCGGCACGACGATCGCCGTACCCTCCCTCGGCAGCGGCGGAGTCACCACGGGCGTGCCCTACCGGCACCAACTCCCCCTGCTCTCCGCCGTCTTCCTCACCGCGACCCTCGACGGCACCATGTCGGCCCACGACCGGATGGCGGCGTTCACACCACACCGGTTCGGTCGGGTGTACCGCGCCGGGCTGCTCCTGACCGTGGCCGCCTTCTCCTTCGCCGCCGAGGCGCTCTCCGGCGGGCTGGAAGCCGGAACCCTCTTCGTCCGCTCCCTGCTGATCTGGCTCGGACTCGCCCTGCTCTCGGCGCGGTTGCTGGGCCATCAGCTCGCCTGGGTCATCCCCCTGACCTCCGGCTTCTTCCTGGTCTGGTACCCGGGCAACCGGCTGGACTGGACGGACAACCCGCCCACCGATCCCCTCAGTTGGGCCCTCACCGCCACCTCGCTCCTCGCCGGAACCGCCGCCCTCGCCGCCACCCCCTGGCGGCTGAAAGCCCTCCGCCACCGGTGACCACGCCACACCCCGGGCACCCCCGGGGCCCGGCCCCTCTCCGGGCTACGAAGACGGCGCGACCTCCACGCCCACGGCCGAACGGCCAGCGAACCGTGGCGGGTCGAACCCCACACGGCTCGTCCTGACCCGTGCGCCCCTGCCCAGGGGCGTCGCGGGCACGCTCGTCATACGCCCCCCCCGCGGGAGCGTGTGATCCTGCCCGCATGACAACCGGCCGGATCATCTTCCTCAACGGCACGTCCAGTTCGGGCAAGTCGAGCATCGCCCACGAGCTGCTCGACGTCCTCGACGACGCTGTCTACTTCCACCTGTCCGTGGACGACTTCCACGCCATGCGCACCAAGAGGGCCCTCGACCCCGAGCGGCTCGACGCGGCGCTCCGGCGAACCCGGATGGGGTTCCACCGCTCCGTGGCGGCCATGGCCGAGGTCGGCAACGGCGTGATCGTGGACCACGTACTCAGCGAACCGTGGCGGCTGCTCGACTGCCTGTCGGTCCTGCCCTCCGACAAGGTGCTGTTCGTGGGCGTGCGTTGTCCGTTGGAGGAACTCACGCGCCGGGAGCGGGCGCGCGGAGACCGCCCGCCCGGCCTTGCCGCGCACCAGTACGGCCTCGTGCACCAGCACGGCGACTACGACCTGGAGTGTGACAGCGGTACGGCGGACCCAAGGGAGTGCGCGCGACAGATCAGGAGGGCGCTGTCACGTTTCCCGGAACGGACCGCGTTCGCCCGCCTCCGTGATCGCTACCTGTCGGAGAACGCCCTCCCGGCCGCGCCGGACCGGCGACGACCGTAGTACCGGCGGCCCGCTGGCTCCCCCTCCGCCCCGCGCGTGCCCGGCGCGGTCGGCGGTGGAGGGCAGAGGCATCAGCGGTGGAGGGCAAAAGCAGAGGCAAGGAGATGTGTGCGCTCTCCCTGCCCTCCTCAACGTATAGCGCACGGGGGGCCTTGCGGCAAGGCCCCGGTCCCGGTGCAGAATCTCCGGTCGGAGCCAGAATCCGGGGAATTCACCGATTCACGCGGTACGCCCTCGTTTGCGTACCAGGTCGTATGTCGCCGGAACCCCCGGAACAGCTGGCCCGGAATCCATCTCTCCCTGGGGGACCCTCGTGATCGACGTCATCGTGGTCGGCGCCGGACCAACCGGCCTGATGCTGGCCAGCGAACTGCGGCTGCACGGCCTGCGCACACTCGTACTGGAGAAGGAACCGGAGCCCACCCGGCAGGTGCGCTCCCTCGGCCTGCACGTACGCAGCATCGAGGTGATGGCCCAACGCGGGCTGCTGGACCGGTTCCTCGCCCACGGCAAGCGGTACCCGCTCCACAACCCGTTCGCCGGCCTCCAGAAACCCCGCCCCCAAGGGTTGGACACCGCCCACGGGTACATCCTCGGCATCCCCCAGACCGTCACCGAACGCCTGCTGACCGAGCGCGCCACCGAACTGGGCGCCGAGATCCGACGCGACCGCCCCCTGACCGGGCTCAGCCAGGACGAGGAGGGGGTGACCGCCGAACTGGCCGACGGCACCCGGCTACGTTCCCGCTACCTGGTCGGCTGCGACGGCGGTCGCAGCACCGTACGCAAACTCCTCGACATCGGCTTCCCCGGCGAACCCGCCTCGGTCGAGTGGCTGCTGAGCGAACTGGAGACCTCCCTCACCCCCGAGGAGATGGAGGCCGAGGCGGCACGGTGGGGCTCCCCGTACCTGCGCTTCGGGCCCGCGCCCCACGAGGACGGCCTCTACCGCTTCGTCGTCCGTACCGAGGAGGTGAACGAGGACCGCAGGCCCCCGACCTTCGAGGAGTTCACCGACCGGGTACGACAGCTCGCCGGCACCGACCTCGGCGTGCACTCCCCGCGCTTCCTGTCCCGTTTCGGCGACGCCACCCGCCAGGCCGACAGCTACCGGGTCGGCCGGGTGTTCCTGGCCGGCGACGCCGCCCACGTCCACCCGCCCATGGGAGGGCAGGGCCTCAACCTGGGCGTGCAGGACGCGTTCAACCTCGGCTGGAAACTCGCCGCCGAGGTCGCCGGCTGGGCCCCGGCCGGACTGCTGGACAGCTACCAGGCCGAACGGCACCCGGTGGCCCGGGACGTACTGGTCAACACCCGCGCCCAGAGCCAGCTGATGCGCCCCGAACCCGGCCCCCAGGCCGTACGCCAACTCCTCTCGGAGCTGATGGACTTCGAGGAGGTCAACCGGTACCTGCTGGAGAAGGTCACCGCCCTCGGCATCCGCTACGACTTCGGCGAGGGCCACCGACTGCTGGGCCGACGGATGCCCGACGTCCCCCTCAAGCGGGGGCACCTGTACGAGCTGACCCACGACGGTCGGGGCCTCCTCCTGGACCAGACCGGCCGGCTCACCGTCACCGGCTGGGAGGACCGGGTACGCCAGGTCACCGACGTCAGCGAGGAGTTGGACGCCCCCGCCGTACTGCTGCGCCCCGACGGCCACGTCGCCTGGGTCGGCGACGACCCCCGCGACCTGTCCGCCCACCTCCCCACCTGGTTCGGCCCCGCCACCCCCTGACCGACCCACCGCCCGGAGACGCCGGGGCCAACTCCCCGTACCACCGGCCAGGTTTGGAGGTACGGGGAGGGGCTCGTCCCCCGGCCACGGCGACCGCCGGGGTGGCCCAGCCCCTGACCGGCAAGCGGGACCCGTACGGCGCCCACCGAACCCCGTACGCGGCAACCTCCGCCGGCACGGGTCACGTTCACCGCTTGGGGGACCCCCAGGCCGGCCCAGCCTCCGACCGACAGGCGCCCGTACAGAGGTGGGCCGGCCCGGCCCGTGGCTAGGCGTCGGCTCGCAGGGAGGAGTCCAGGGCGGCCATGAGGTGGGCGGTACGACTCCGGCCGGCCGGGGCGGGCGGATACCGGCGGAGTACGTCGACCAGCACCGGGGTGGCCCGCTGCCGGGCCCGTTCGATCAGCCGGAGCCCGACGGCGGTGTCCCCGCCCGCGTTCAGCTCCCCCACCCGCGCCGCACTCGCGGCGGCCCGCAGGATGTGGCCCACCTGGGTGGCCTTCGCGATCGGATGCAGATACGCGGCGGAGGCCGCGTCACCGGCGGCCCGCGCGGCGAGCTGTCCGGCCTCGGTGGCCGCCTCCCGCGCCGCGCGGTGCGCGTCGAGGGAGGTGACGCGCTGGAGGCGGGTACGCCGCGCGCCGTTCACGAACTCCCGGGCGGCGTCGACGGCGGCACGGGGCCGGAGGTCGCCGGGGTGGGCGCCCTCGAACACGGGAAGGACCTCCTCGGCGCTCTCCAGGACGTAGCCCGCGACCACGCGCAGCTCGTCCATCGTCAGCTCGAAGTCCCCGGACGCTGTGGACGCTGTCGACACAGCGCCCATCCTCCCACCAGTCCGCCAGTCAACAGGTCGGCGTACAGACGGAACACGAGGAGGAGCGGAACTCCGCACGTAACGACGAGGCGGAATCCCCTGCGGATCACCCCGCGATCCACGACGTACCGGCAGGCCCCGCCTTTCGGCGCCACCAAAAGATCTCAGCGACACCCAGCGATACGCTCCCGAAAAGCGTCCCCGCACGGCCCCAGACGTCACGACCGAAAGAGCGGGCGGGAATTGCGGGTTCGCGACAAACCCCAACCCCCAACCCCCGTACCGCCGCCGAAGACCCACTATCCACCTCGGACGGCATTCCCACCAGAACCGTCAGGACCGCCGAGTGTTCTGGAAGTCGCGCATTACCCCTCTTCCCCATGACAACGAGCGATCCCGGCTCCCTTGGTATGAACTTTCATTCCGCCCCACAGGCGGGAGTTGACGTCGCGGGACCCTCACCGAATAGGCAAGGTTCGCAATATCCGATGCCGGCAGCTGTCCCGAGATAGCAGCAATGTACGGATGTCTCGACCAGCCACTTGTGCATGTCATGTGCAGATCATGACGCGGGGGTCGGCTTCCCCACCGTACTGGGCACCACGATGGTCATGCCTTTGGGGCAACGCCCCGAGGGCCCCAAGGATCCCCCACTCCGAAGGAACGTGACATGTCACTTACGTCGCTCAACCGGCGCGCACGTCTGGCGCTGGCCACCGTCGCGGCCGGTAGCGCCGCGGTACTTGGGCTCACCGTCCTTCCCTCCTCGGCGGTCGCCACCCCCGCCGAGAAGCCCTCGGTATCGGTCAAGAGCGAGTACGGCAAAGCCGATGCCATCACCCGCGCCCAGATGCTGGAGCGCGCCGCGACCTGGCTCACCGCCAACAACGGCTCCCAGGTGCCCTACAGCCAGACCTCCGTCTGGTCCGACGGCTACCGCCAGGACTGCTCGGGCTACGTCTCCATGACCCTGGGCCTCTGGAAGTCCGGCCCCAACACCGTCGAGCTGGCCAACAACCGCGACCTGACCACCCCCATCAACCTGGCCGACCTCAGGCCCGGTGACCTGCTCATCGACGCCGACGGCTCCAACACCACCCGCCACGTGGTGATCTTCGAGGGCTGGACCGACGACTCGCACACCGCCTACAGCGCCTTCGAGCAGCGCGGCGGCCACGGCACCGACCACCGGGTCCTGGACTACGGCCTGGACGCGGGCAGCGAGTACAAGCCGTACCGCCCGAACAACCTCACCGACTGACCCCACAACCCCCGTTGCCCCCGGTCCCCCAGGCCGGGGGCAACGTCATGCCCGGCCCGAGAACCACTCCCAACCCCTCATCCACACAGGCGAGTTGAGGCCACCACCCGTACACGGCCTCCTCACCATCTGACGAGGAATCCACCTCGAACCCGCGACAGCCCCGTGTGAGGATACGAACACACACAGCCGCGTCGGGGAGAGCAGCATGTCCTTTGAGCAGGAGTGGGCCGCGCTCAAGGCCCAGCACAGCCAGCCCTCGGAGGGCGGCGTCGCGACACGTCTCAACTCACTTGAGTCCGCCGGCTCGGCCAAGCTGAAAGTGACGTCCTCCGTGCTGCGTTCCAAGGCGTCCAAGGCGGACGGTGTGGCCCGCGACTTCGCCAAGGCCGACAACGACACCCTCAAGGAGACACGACAGGTCAAGAGCGGCCTGAAAGGGTTCCGCAGTGCCGCGGCCTTCGACGACTTCGAGGACCGGTGGACGTCGCAGATGAACTACGTCAAAGGACTGCTCACCAACGGGGTGGCAGACGCGCTGCGCCGGGCGGCCGAAACCTTCCACGCCCAGGACAAGCACCGGGCCGAACGGTTCCGGGGCGACGGAAAGGACGACGGCGGGAAGAGGCAGAAAGTCCCGCACTGACCCTCGCCCCCCGCCCTCCCCCTTCAACGGAATCCCTCATGGTCTCGTTCCAGAACCTCCTGTCCGCTGACCTCTCTCCCCTGCACGAGGCGATCGCCAAGTGGCGCAACCTTCCCGGGCAGTTCCAGCAGACCCGTACCAACTTCCAGACCCAGGTCCAACGCCCCCTCACCCACTCGGACTGGGAGGGCGGCGCCGCCGACGCCGCCGCGAAGAAGTTCACGGTCGTCACGCGCCAGATGAGCAGAGCGGTCGAAGAAGCCCGCGACGTCCACCGCGTACTCGACGACGCGTACAAGGTCTTCAAGCGCTGCAAGAAACAACTGAAGCACTACAAGGAGATGGCCGAGTCCGACGCCCACCTCCACATCGACTCGGCCGGCAAGGTGACGTACAAGCCCTCCAACCTCGACAAGCTCTCCCCTCAACACCAGACCGCACAGGCCAAGAGCTACAGCGAGGCGGTGGCCGAGTACAACCGGCAGATCAACACGATTCTGGATCGGGCCACCAAGGCCGACGAGGCTCTGGAATGGGCGCTGCGCACCGACACCAACGGCCGCGCCAAGGGCTTCAACCACGAGGGGAGTTCCTCCCTTAAGGAGGCCGAACGCGGTCGCAAGCAGGCGGCCGAGGACGCCCGAAAGGCAGTGGACCTGGCCTCCATCAAGACCAGGGACCTCACCCTCGACGAGCTGAAGAAGGTCAACTCACTGCTGAGAAAGCACGAGGGCGACGACTACTTCGCCGAGAAGTTCTCCACCGGAATGGGCCCTCGCGACACCCTGGACTTCTGGCAACGGAACGCGAACCGTACGCAGACCGGCGGCGAACGCACCAAGACCCTCTCGGCCATCCAGAAGAGTCTGGGGCGGACCCTCGCCACCGCCTCCCACAGTGACAGTCCGGCCATGAAGCGCTGGAAGCACGACATCATCAAACTCGGTTCGGAACGGTTCACCGAGCCCCACAGCGGCCCCGGCTACGACGGCAAGGGCCCCTACGGGTTCCAGATCATGAGCAGCCTCATGCGCGGTGGGGAGTTCGACAAGGACTTCCTCGTCGAGTACGGGAAGGGATACGGCAGCGGGGACAAACACGTACCCGGCCTCCTTGAGTTCGACCGCAAGGCCTCCAAGAAGGGCGACCTGGAGGACTTCTGGACCGGTGACGGCACCTCCCGCCCCATGCTCGACCTCGGCAAGGGACACAAGAGCCTCGACCCCATGTCCGGCTACCTCGAAGCCCTCGGCCACAACCCCGAAGCCTCCCAGGAGGTGTTCCACAAGAAGGGGTACGAGTTCTCAGGGGAGGATCATCCAGAAAGCAACAAGGACCTTCGGTACCTGCTCAAGGAAAGGGACTGGCCGAAGAGCGAACTGGGGCTCGGAGACGGCCCCGGGTACCGGGAGTTGGGTCACGCTCTCGAAGCAGCCGCCCTCGGACACCCACACGATCAGCCCGAGGCCGGCCTCCACCGCACCCCGGGAGCCACGAACGTGATGTCCCAGGTGGTGAACCTCGTGGCAGGCGATTCCACGCTCGTCGAGGACCACGAGGGGATCGGTAGGAGTCTCGGCAAGATGGGCGCAGGTTACATCGAATATCTGAACCGAGGGGTCACCTCATTCGGTGGGTCTTCCTACAACGCGGAAGACGCCGACAACGCCTTCCGCACCCACGAAAAGCTTCTAGTCCTGAAGCGCAGTAGCGCTGCGAACTTCTTGACGCATGTGGGTGCCGACGAGGATGGATACAAGATTCTCTCCAGCGCACAGCACGAGCTAACCACAAACATTGTCAGAGCCCACGGCACTCCTGATGAGCCCCTCAAGGTTGCTCTGGGGACAGGCGCCGAAACTCATGGAATTCTCGATGCGTCAAGAACTCATGGCGTTCTTGACGAAGCCGATGACAAGAAGTCAGAACAGGCGCAGAAGCTCAGCGAAGCCGGAGAGTGGAGAAAGTATCGTGCCGGACAAGGGGCCGGGTTGGCCAATACCCTGATTTCCGCACCCCTGGAGTCCTCGCGCGTCGGAGGCTTTCTGGTTCCTCTGGTCGAGATGGCCACGGGAGGCGCGGAGACACAACAGGGCATCGAAATCGACCGGGAAATCGAGGAGAAACAGGAAGAGTTCGACTCGAAGGTCGACAAAGACTCCGACAACCTGCGAAGCAAGTTTCGCGAAAACGGTGAGCGTTCAGCACAGGCCCCATTGGACACCTACATGCGCACTCACGAAAAAGACGTCACAGGCAAATGGAGGTTCGACATTTCGGAAGCAGTCAAGAACGGCTACGACAGAGGCTACGGCCACCGCTAGGAACCAGGAGGCAAAACGCAAGAATGCACCCCCGGAAAACCACAACATCCATCGCCCTAGCATCCTGCATTGCCCTCCTCTCGGCCTGCGGAACAAGCGAAACACCGAAGAAGGAAGAGCCGAGCTCTGAACCTCCACTCGAGATGACCCGAATCCAGCGAGAGATCTGCGAATTTATATTCAGCAAGGAATCAATCGCCGAACTCAGAAAAAACACCATGACGAAAAAGGTGTTCGAGGGGGGACCCGGCCTGCTGCTCTTCCACACCGTCGGAAACCGCATGGCCAAGGGCATGAAGACCTACGGCAACATGGGAACCTGCGGGCTCTATGACTCAAAGCGCAGGGAAGTCATCGGAACACCCACGGACTGGGGACCGCGCACTTTCCCCGCGAAATCGAGACAGCAGGGGAAGAACGTCATTTACGAAGACGCCGGCCGAAAGGGGCCACACCGAGTCCATCGCATACTCGTCGACTGCGACAAGAAAAAGACCCCACAGGACGGCAAGAAAAAACTCCCCATCCAAGTCGACCTCGAACAACGCGCCCACCTCACCAACCGAACCCTCGCCGACATCCTCAACCACGCCGCACAAAACCTCGTCCACCAGATCAAGTGCAAGAACGCCCCACAGATCACCTACGAAAAGCCCGAATTCGTCAAATTCACCCCCGCACCCTGACACGAGAGTCCCCCGCGCCTTGTTCGCCCCTCCCGCTTGACGGTTCTCGACGTGCCATCTTCTCTTGGACCCCGCCCCACAGCATCGCTGTACCCCGAGAAACGAAACAAGAATGCACCCCCAGAAGACCACAGCAGCTATCGCCCTAGCCTCCTGCATCGCCCTTCTGTCGGCTTGCGGAACAGGAGATGCACCCCCGAATGAACAACCAAGCTCTCAGGCCGCACCCAGGCTGGAGCGGGTGGACTCGACCACCTGCTACTACATATTCAGCAAGCAATCAATCACCGAACTCAGAAAGAACCCCCTGACAAAGAAAATTAGCAGCGGAAATCTCACTCTCCCTGCAATTGGTCGCCGCATGGCGAATGGCATGAAAACCTACGGGAAAATGGGAATATGCGGGATAAGCAGCCCGCACCAGAAAGAGATCATCAGAATGCCCACCGACTGGGGCCCACGCACCTTCCCCAACAAGGCCAAGAAGCAGGGGAAAACCGTCGTCTACGAAGACGCCGGCCGGAAGGGGCCACACCGAGTCCATCGCATACTCGTCGACTGCGACAAGAAAAAGACCCCACACGACGGCAAGAAAAAACTCCCCATCCAAGTTGACATCGAAGAACGCGCCCACCTGACCAACCGGACCCTCGCTGACATCCTCAACCACGCCGGACAAAACCTCGTCAAAGAAATCAAGTGCAAGAACACCCAACAGATCACCTACGAAAAGCCCGGGTCTGTCAAGTTCACCCCGGCCCCCTGACACCGACTGCTGCGATGCCGGAAAGATCGGTTACCAAGATCGAAGTTCCGTGACGCTCGACCGTGCTCCCGGAGATCCTTGATCTCGACCTCTGCCGTGCCGCCCACCTCGGTGGGTCAGACCGCCTCGGTTGGCCAAGGTCAACGAGTTCGCTAGAGGAAGGGATTCCCCCAGGTCGGACGGTAAGCCCCAGGCCGAGCGGGCCACCCGGGACAACCGCCGGAAGGCGAAACACACGTTTCCCCGGAAGGCAAGAGCGCGTACCGATTCCGGGAGCCGAGAAACCCGAAGACTGGATTCTGGATTCTCCGGCCTGGGGGTTTCACTAGAAAACAGGCTCTGCGACCCCTGGACGCGGGCCTGACGGTAGGCTCCTGCGGAAATTCTCACTTCTGGCCGACTGGGGGGAAATCGTCATGGAGCTTGTGGAACTGGGCGACAGCCTGAAGGTCTACGCACAGAGCGTACTGGAGACACAGTACATCTATGACGAGATATTCGAGCAGGGATGCTACGACGCACTGGAACTCCCCGATAACCCTCTGGTTTTCGACATCGGCGGGAACATCGGCATGTTCGCGCTGTTCATCAAGGACAGGTACCCGGGCGCGGAAGTGATCTCCTTCGAGCCGATGCCGGACTCCGTCGAGGTCTTCCACAAGAACATGGACCTGCACGGCCTCGCCAACGTCACCCTTCACCAGACGGCCCTGGGTAGCGAACCCGAGTCCGACGTGACCTTCTCCTACTTTCCGATGCTCCCGGCGAACTCGACCCGCTACCCGGAGATCAAGGAACTGCCCAAGGCCCAGATGGCGGAGAAGGTGGATCAGGTGCTGGTCGACCAGATCTACTACGCGAAGGACGTGACCGCCGACGTCCGGCGGCTGTCCTCGTTCCTCCCCGACGACCGGGAGGTGGACCTTCTCAAGGTCGACGTGGAGGGAGCGGAGGCCGACGTCCTGCTAGGCGTGGACGCCTCCCAGTGGGCACGGATACGCCGCGCGATCGTCGAAGTGGCCGACCTGGACGGCCAGTTGGAGCGGGTCTGCGACATCCTGCGCACCGCCGGCTTCGAGGTCACCCCCGAGCGCGCCCCCCTCACCGAGGAGGAGAACCGCTACTACATGGTGCACGCCGTACGGGCCTGACCCACCCCGCGTAGCCCCCGCACCAGGGCACCCCGCGCCACCAACACCCGCCCACCCGACCGGAGTTCGTCACCCCGACGGGGACCCGCCCCGCCGGCACCGGAACTCCGCCCTGACCGCACCCGCGCCCCCTACGGCCCCGCCACGACCAGCTCCCGGCGCCCCAACGCCAGAACAACAGGCTCCGGCACCCCGCCCTCTCGGAACCGACCCGGACCCCACGCACACCCCGAAGCCCCGCACCCCGCCCACACAGCGCCCCCTCCCACCCCACCAGACCCACCCAACAGTGGGTCCGCACCGGGCGAGCGGACGGACTCGGGGTGCCGGGTGGAGGGGGCCCCAGGGTGAAGCCCCGGGGTGGACGGACCTGTTGACGGGTGGGTGGGGGGCGAGTAGACGGACGGGTGGGCCGACCGTACGGCCCGGGCGAGGTGGGCGTACTCCCCCGACCACGGGCGACCGGGCCTCTCCCCGACCGGCCACCCAGGGGACGTACCGCGCCAACTCGCCCTTCCCTCCCGCGAGTTCGAGGAGCCGACCTTGGACACCCGTCCACTGTGCCTACCGGAGCGGCTGGACGAGGTGGACCTCGCCAACCCCGCGCTGCACGCCACCCACAACCTGCTCCCGTTGTGGCGGAGGCTGCGGGAGGAGGCCCCGGTGTACTGGAGCCCCGCGCGGGGGGCGAGGCCGGGCTTCTGGGTGGTGACCCGGTACGCCGACGTACAGGCGGTGCTCAGCGACCACCGCGCCTACACCTCCGAGCGGGGCAACCTCCTCGACACCCTGCTGGCCGGGGGTGACTCGGCCGCCGGGAAGATGCTGGTCGTCACGGACGGACCGCCCCACCGGGCACTGCGCGGCGCGCTGTTGCGCCCCTTCTCGCCCCGGTCCCTGGAGGTCGTGGTGGGGAGCGTACGGCGGGCCGCCCGGGAGTTGGTGCGGCGAGCCGTGGAGCGGAGAACGGTCGACTTCGCCTCGGAGGTGGCCGCGCACATCCCCCTGGCCGCGATCTGCGACCTGCTCGGAGTGCCGCCCGAGGACCGGCCCCGGATCATCGGGCTGACCTCCTCCGCCCTCTCCTCCGCCGAGGGGGTGCCGACCGAGGAGGCGACCTGGTCCTCGCGGAACGGACTGCTGCTGTACTTCTCGGAGTTGGCCGCGTCCCGTCGGGCCAAGCCATACGACGACGTGGTGAGCCTGCTGGTGACCAGGGAGATCGACGGGCGACCACTGAGCCACGAGGAGATCGTCTACAACTGCTACAGCATCGTCATGGGCGGCCACGAGACCACCCGGTACGCCATGATCGGCCTGCTCCAGGCGCTGGTGGAACGCCCCGACCAGTGGCGGGCGTACAAGTACGGCGAGGTGGGCACCGCCTCGGCCGTGGAGGAGGCGCTGCGCTGGACCACCCCGGTCCTCCACGGTGGCCGCACCGCCACCCGGGACGTACGCCTCGGGGAGGCGGGAGATACGGCGGGGTGACCTGGTCACCGGCTGGCTGGCCTCCGCCAACCGGGACGAACGCGCCGTCCCCGCCCCGGACGACTTCGACCTCGCCCGCTCCCCCAACCGCCACCTGACCTTCGCCCACGGCCCGCACTTCTGCCTGGGCGCCTACCTCGCCCGGGCCGAACTGTCCGCGCTGTTGGAGGCATTGCGCGACCTGGTGGCCCGGGCCGAACCCGCCGGGGAGGCCCGCCCGGTGTACTCCAACTTCCTCAGCGGGCTGTCCAGCCAACCGCTGACCCTCATCGCCGAACCCGTCCCGGTCGCGGTGGACGCCCCCTGGACGTACGCGGGTACGTGAGCGGACGCCCGCCGCGCGCTCCCCGGGTCGGAACGGGTGACGGGCACCCGTCGGTCGGGATCGACCGCCAGCGACACCCACCCACACCCCACCGCAGCTCATTTCAGCTCGACAGGACGTCCCCTACACCGGCTTGACGTCGGTGCAGTTGGTGAACGGCTTCCAGGGGCGTTCGCCGTCCTTGTCGGGGGCTCCGGCGTACTGAGGGTCGCCGGTGATCTTCTGGTTGCGTTCCTCGTGGGTGATGTCGACGCCGAACAGCTTGAACCCGGTGTTGAGGGACCCCGAGGAGAGGCCGAAGCCGATGCCCAGGGAGGCGTTCCACCAGTCGGTGTTGACCTTGTAGTCCAGGCTGGTCACCTTCGCCTTGTCGTGCAGCAGACGCTGGATCTCGGTGGGGTTCTCCGGCAGGGCGTCCGCCGCGTCCTCCGGTGAGGGCAGGCCGTTCTCGGGGTTGTCGCCGCCGTCGCGGAGCCACTCCTCGACCGCCGCCGCGTCGTCGTCGTTCTCCAGCTTCAGCTCGGCGCTCTGGGTGTGCAGGTCGGTCTCGGTGCTGCCGCCGCCTCCGCCGACGTCGATGGTCACCGGGCCCGCGTTGGCTCCCGCCCCGACGTTCACGCCCTCACCGCCGGAGGACTCCTGGCTGGTGGTGATGGACAGCTTCTCCGGGCGGTGCGGCCGGTCCTCCTTCTCGTCCTCGTCGTAGGTCTTGGCGTCGTAGGTCACCGCGACCTGCTGCATGTGGGAGCCACCGGCCTGGTAGCCCTCGCCCACCTTGCCGTTGCGGCTGAAGGTGTAGACGAAGGTGATCTTCCCGGCGTCCTCACCGGTCTTGTGGCGCATGACGACCACGTCGTCGCTCATCGCGCCGGACAGTCCCTGGGTGGACAGGTTGCCCACGTCCTTGGTCTCGGGGGTGTTGCCGATGACGCTCTTGGACTGGGCCTCCTGGATCTTCTTGTCCAGCGCCTTGCCCTTGAGTCCGGGGTTCTGCTTCCTGACCCGGTCGGCCACCTGGTCCTTGATCTTCTTGACGCCCTTGTCGTTCTTGGCGTAGCTGCCGCCGAAGGTCACGTCGCCGGACTTGTCGGTGGTGGTCTTGGTGATGTCGACGTCCGGGGCCTTCTCGGGGTCGACGTCGGGCTTGTCCTTGTCGGCGTGGTAGCTACAGATCATGCCCAGCTCGGCGGCGCGGGGCCCGGACTTGTTCTTGCACTCCTCGGCCTTCTTCAGGTACTCGGCGAACTGCTTGGCGTCCTCGTAGTTGGCTTCGAGGTCCTTCTGCTTGTCGCCCGACTTGTGGGCGTTGAACATCCACTGACCGCCGCTGCCGCTGCTCTTGACGTAGCTGCCGCCCAGGGTGGCGCCGCCGCCCCAGCCCTTGAGCTTGCCGATGCTGACGCCCAGGTTGCCGGTCACCCCTCCGCCGGTGGAGCCCACCCGCTCCATCGTCGCCGTGCCGTCGGACCACTGCTGGACCTTGACCTGCTCGGACTTGGAGATCTTGATGAACAGCACCTGGACGACCACGGTGTCCTTGGTCTCCTCCGAGGACAGCAGGCACTTCTCGGGGTGGAAGGGGTCGTCGTCCGGGTCGTCCTTGCCGGGGTCGCCGCTGTCCTCGTCGCCACCGCCGGCCTCGTTGCTGCGGCAGCCGGGGCCGGAGCCCTCGGAGGCGACGGTCTGTACGGCCTCGCAGTACCGCTGCGAGATCTCGCCCCCCAGGTCCGTGGCGATGAGGGTGACCACGATGGCCGTCGCCACCGCCGTCAGCCCGACGTACTCGATGCCGCCCTGTCCCCGGTCCCTCTTCGCGGCCGGTTCCGCCCCAGGATCCGGCACCGCTCTCCCGGTGCGTGACCACCCGCGCATCCCGCCCACCCTCCACCGTCGATCTGCTCCGTGGCCCCCGTGGAGGTGACGGTAGGAACTCGGGGCGGGGCCCAGGAGGGCCCAGGGGCTCATTTGCGGACCCAAAGGTCGAGACCAGGAAGGAACCAGAAGCGGAGCCACCAGCCCCACTTACGGCAATCACGGGCACCGCTCGACCACAAGTGGGCCACCCTCGCCCCCAAACAGGCACCCCAAGCCTCTGAACTGGGAAGACCTCACCCCAGGCGGGCCGATCGGCACCGGATACGGGGGCCCAAACGGGGCGGACCACGATCCCCGCGAGCCGGATCACCCATGAGAGGCGGGGCCACGAGGCCGGGGCGCCCGCCCGCTGACCGGGGGAACATCACCACCGCACCCGGCCGGCACCCCCGCGCCCCCTCGTACGGAGGCCGCCCCGTACCGAGGGACCGGAACCGGAACCCGGTACCGCACCTGTGACGACCCCGTGGGCACCGCCGGACGTGTCGGACGCGCCCTCGGGCAAACAGCGGGGTGACCTTCGCAAACCGAGGAGCCCCCGGTGGCCGCGACCGCCCCCGGGCGCGGTGACCCGCGCACAGGTCGAGGGCCGGACCGCGTGTCGGCGGTCCGGCCCTCGGGGAACGGGGTGGAGCGTGGCTCAGGGCTGGTAGCGGGCTCCCGGGTCCGGGGCGATCTCGAACAGCAGACCCGCCAGGGTGCCGCCGATGATCGGGCCGAGGACCGGGACCCAGGCGTACGCCCACTGAGCGGCGCCCTTGCCCTTGATGGGCAGCAGGAACGCGTAGGCCAGCCGGGGGCCGAGGTCACGTGCCGGGTTGATGGCGTACCCGGTGGGGCCACCGAGGGAGGTACCGATGACCAGCACCACGAAGGCGACACCCGCGTAGCCCAGCCCGGAGTTGCCCGGGTCGCCCACGCCGATGTAGCTGGGCGTGAACAGGACGAAGGCCACCAGCACGAAGGTGCCGATGATCTCCGTGACCAGGTTCCAGGGCTTGCTCTCGATCTGGGGGGCCGTGGAGAAGATGCCCAGCGTCTTGCCGGGCTCCGGGTGGTCGTCGAACTGGAGCTTGTAGGTCGCCCAACACACCACGGCGCCGAGCACACCACCGACCATCTGGGCGGCTATGTAGACCGGGACGTCGCTCCAGGCGGTCTTGTCCACGATGGCCAGGGGGATGGTGATCGCCGGGTTCAGGTGCGCGCCCGTGGGGGCCGCCAGGCTGGCGCCGGTGAACACGGCGAAACCCCAGCCGATGTTGATGAAGAGGGTTCCGGTGTTGTTGCCGTTGGTCTTCCGCAGCACGTTGTTGGCCACGACGCCGGTACCCAGGAGCACCAGTACCGCCGTACCCAACATCTCCCACAGGAAGATCTCGCCCATGCTCACGTCGGGCGGTCCGGCCGCAAGTAGTGTCATCCGTTACCTCCACGTCATTGTGGCCATACGGCCGGTGGTACTCCGGGAAAACGCCCGCGACTGTACTGCCTGCACCACAGCCCAGCCAGCCTTGTTCACCATAAAACCGGGCCGGGTATGTGGCTCCGTCATGCGCCCAACGGAGTGGGGGTCAGGACTCCACGACCGTCGTCCGGCGGCCGGACCCGAAGGCCCGGGGCGTGTCCGAAGGGTTGCCCCAACGATCAGGATTCATGCGCCAGTTCGAGTACCGCGAAGGTCGCGCCCCAGGGGTCGCTCAGCACCGCCAGCCCCCGGCCCAGGGCGTCACCGCTCCTCACCAGGACCGTGCCGCCCTTCCGGGTGACCGCCTCGGCCGCCTCGCGGGCGTCGGTGACCCCGAAGTACGGCATCCAGAAGCCGTCCGCCCCGGGCCCGGCCGGGGACTCCCCGGTCGGGGAGCCCTCGGCGGGGGCGCCGCCGGGGCCGGCCTCCCCACCCGGGTCAGCCCCTCCGTCCGGGTCGGGCAGCGGCCTGCGCCCGGCCACCGCCTGGCCGTGCAGCTGGTAGGCCGCGTACTCCGGGTCGCCGGCCGCCGGGTGGTCGGCCGCCTTCAGGCCCAGCAGGGCCAGGTAGAAGGCGTCGGCGGCCGGGGGGTCGGGGGTGGCCAGCTCCGCCCAGCACAGGGCGCCCGGCTCCCCGACCAGTCCGGCGCCCATGTGGGCCCGGGGCTGCCAGAGGCCCAGGTGGGCCCCGGTGGCGTCCTTCACCCCCAGGTGCCGGCCCTGCACTCCGAAGTCGCCGGGCGGCTCGGTGACCTCGCCGCCCGCCTCGGGGACCCGCTCGGCCGCCTCGTCCGCGTCCCGGACGGCGAAGGCCACGATCCAGCTGGCCCCGGCCCGGTCGGTGCGGGCGATGCCGGCGACCATCTGACGACGCGTGGTGGCGTAGCGGTAGTGCTGGAAGGCCGCTCCGGTCCGTACGTAGTCCCACCCCAGTACGGCCGTGTAGAACGCCTCGGCCGCCTCGGGGTCGGGGGCCAACAGGTCGGCCCAGCACAGGGATCCGACCGGGTGGGCGGTGGGTTCGGGCATCTGCACTCCGTAGGCGTCGGGGCCGCTGCCGGCAGCCAGCTGACCATGCGTCGGGCGGCGGACGCCAGGCATTGACCGTGCCTGGTCGCGCGGCAGAGTATGCACCCACAGTCGTGAGGGGGATATACGTGTCCGGTGTGCACCAGGCGAGGCGTCAGGAGGGCCCGGAGCGGTCCGACACCCCGGGCGGGGAACCCATCGCCATCGTCGGAATGTCACTGCGCGTACCCGGTGCCAGCGGCCTGGAGGAGTTCTGGGCCAACCTGTCGGCGGGGGTCGACTCGGTCACCCGCTTCGACGAGGAGACCCTGCGTCAGGCCGGCATACCCGAGAGCGACCTGACGGACCCGCACTACGTCCGGGCCAAGCCCGTCCTTGAGGACGTCAAGGAGTTCGACGCCGAGTTCTTCGGCATGACCCCGCGTGAGGCCCAGGTACGCGACCCACAGCACCGCCTGTTCCTGGAGTCGGTCTACACCGCCCTGGAGCACGCCGGGTACGACCCGCTGGCCGTGCCCGGCGACGTCGGCGTCTACGGCGGCGCCGCCCCCGGCTTCTACCGCGAACTGAACGTCCACCACCACCCCCGGGTCGCGTCGATGCTCGGCGAGGTCGGAGTGGTCGTCGCCAACGCCACCGACTACCTGACCACCGCCGTCTCCCACCAGCTCAACCTCACCGGGCCCAGCGTCAACGTGGTGACCGCCTGCTCCACCTCGCTGGTCGCCGTCCACCTCGCGGCCCGGGCGCTGCGCGGCGGCGAGTGCGACGCGGCGGTGGCCGGCGGCGTACAGGTGGAGCTGCCGGCGGTCACCGGCTACCGCGCGGCCGAGGGCGGCATGTTCTCCGTCACCGGCCGGGTACGCCCCTTCGACGCCGAGGCCGACGGCACCATCTTCGGCACCGGCGTGGGCTGCGTGGTCCTCAAGCGGCTGTCGGACGCGTTGGCCGACGGCGACCGGGTGCACGGACTGGTCCGCGCCTCGGCCGTCAACAACGACGGCGCCGGCAAGTCCGGGTTCACCGCCCCCAGCGTCCCCGGCCAGTCCCGCCTGATCCTGCGCACGATGCGGGAGGCCGGACTCCACCCCTCCGCCATCGGCTACGTCGAGGCCCACGGCACCGGCACCAAGGTCGGCGACCCCATCGAGGTCAACGCCCTGACCGAGGCGTACCGGGAACTGGGCCTGACCGAGCCGGGCCGCTGCCCCATCGGCTCGGTCAAGGGCAACCTGGGCCACCTCGGGCCGGCCGCCGGCATCGTCGGCCTGATCAAGTCGGTGCTGGCCATCGAGCACGGGCGGATACCGCCCAGCATCAACTACTCCACCCCGCACCCCGACCTGCGCCTGGAGCACAGCCCCTTCTACGTCAACACCGAACTGTCCCCCTGGCCCGAGGGGCACCCCGAGCGACTGGCGGCGGTCAGCTCCTTCGGGGTGGGCGGCACCAACGCCCACGTGGTGGTCGCCGAACCCCCCGAACCCCCCGCGCGGGACGCCGCCGCCACCGACCGCACCGGACAGCCGGTGGTGCTCGCCCTCTCCGCCCGCACCCCCGAGGCCCTGGACGAGGCGCGCGCCCGGCTGGCCGACCACCTGGGCACCGGACCGGACCGGGGCGCCCCCGCCGGGGGCCGGCCGGCCGACCTGGTGGACGTGGCCGCGACCCTGGGCTGCGGCCGGCCCGAGTTCGCGCACCGTACCGCCGTGGTGGTGGAGCCCGGACGGTCCCCCTCCGAGGCGCTGGCGAAGGACTCCGACCACTCCACGGCCGTCCCGGACGCCGAGCTGGCGTTCCTGTTTCCCGGCCAGGGCTCCCAACACCTGGGCATGGGCCGGGAGTTGTACCAGCACCTGCCGGTCTACCGGGCGGCCCTGGACGAGTGCGCCGAACTGCTGCGCCCCCACCTCGACGCCGACCTGCGCAATCTGATGTGGGACGAGGGCCCCGAGGCCGCCGCCCGGCTCACCCGCACCGAGGTGGCACAGCCCGCCCTGTTCACCGTCGAGTACGCCCTGGCGCGGCAACTGGAGCACTGGGGGCTGCGCCCGTCCGCCATGGTGGGGCACAGCGTCGGCGAGTACGTGGCCGCCCACCTGGCCGGGGTCTTCACCCTGCCTGACGCGCTACGGCTGGTCGCCCGACGCGGCGCCCTGGTCGGTGCCCTCCCCGGCGGCGCCATGCTCGCCGTACCGAGGAACGCCGACCGGCTCCCCGACCTGCCCGGGGTGGACGTCGCCGCCTACAACGGCCCCGGCATGACCGTGGTCTCCGGCCCCCACGAGGCCGTCGACCGGGCCCGGGCGCTGCTGGCCGAACAGGGCGTCGACGCCCGGCCGCTGCACACCTCGCACGCCTTCCACTCGGCCATGATGGACCCGGCCCTGGACGCCTTCGCCGAGGAACTCGCCACGGTGGACGCCGCCCCGCCCCGGCTGCCGTTCGTGTCCAACGTGACCGGCGACTGGATCACCGACGAGCAGGCCACCGACCCCCAGTACTGGGTACGCCACCTGCGCGGCGCCGTACGCTTCGCCCCCGGCGCCGAACTGCTGCTGGAACGCGACAACCGGCTGCTGCTGGAGGTGGGCCCCCGGCAGGTGCTGCGCTCCCTCGCCCGGGCCCAGGCCGCCGCCGGCCGCCGCTGGGACCGGGTGGTGCTGGCCACCATGCCCGGCGCCCACGAGGACCGGGGCGAGACCTCCCAACTGGCCGCCACCGTCGCCGGGTTGTGGACCCACGGCGCCCACGTCGACTGGCCCGCCTACTGGGGCGAGGGCTGGCGCCGGGTACCGCTGCCCACCTACCCCTTCCAGCGCCGTACCCACTGGCTGGACCCGGTCGCCCCCACCGACACCACCACCGGCGCCGCGAGCCCCGTCGAGGAGGGGCGCCGGCCCATCGAACGCTCCCTGTTCCAGCCCGAGTGGCGACGCGACGACTCCCACCAGGACCAGCCCTCCTGGGCCGGCCCCTGGCTGGTGTTCCGACGCGGCGAGGGGGCGGACGACACCGTCAACCGGCTGCGCCACGAGGGCGCCCGGGTGGTCACCGTCGAACCCGGCCCCGCCTTCCGCCGGCTCACCGGCAGCCGCTACCAGCTGCGCCCCGGCACCCGCGAGGACTACGACCAGCTGCTGGACGCCCTGGTCGCGGACGGCCTGGCGCCCAACCGCGTACTCCACGGCTGGCTGCTGGGCCCGCCCACCGAGGACGCCGGGGAGGAACTGTCCGACTGGCTCGACCTGGGCTTCTTCGGGGTGCTGTTCCTCGCCCAGGCGATGGCCGCCCGGGGCACCGCCCTCACCGAGGGACTGCGCTGGGACGTGGTCGGCTCCCGGCTGCGCGCCGTCACCGGGGACGAACCGGTCGAGCCCGCCCGCGCGGCCGTCCTCGGGGTGTGCGACGTGATGGCCAAGGAACTGTCCGGGGTGTCGGTGCGCTGTGTCGACGTCACCGAGGGCGCCTACCAGCGCGGACTGTGGGACGCCCTGGGTCGGCCGCACGGCGGCGACCGCTGGGTGGCGGTACGCGGCCGACGCCGCTGGGTGCTGGACTACCGCGAGGTGCCCCCGCCCCGCGCCCCCGGCGACGTGGGCCCACTGCGCGAGGGCGGCACCTACCTGGTCACCGGCGGGCTGGGCGGCATCGGCCGTACCGTCGCCGAGGCCCTGGCCCGGGCGGTACGGGCCCGGCTGGTGCTCACCGCCCGCTCCCCGTTCCCGCCACGGGAGGACTGGGACCGGGTGGTAGCCGAGGGCGGGGAGGCCGCCGACCGGGTCCGCTGGGTACGCGGGGTGGAGGAGCTGGGCGGCCGGGTGCTGGTGTGCCGGGCCGACGTGGCCGACGCCCCCGCCATGCGCGCCGCCGTGGAGGAGGGCGAGCGCGAGTTCGGCCCGATCCACGGGGTGTTCCACACCGCCGGCGTACCCGGGGGCGGACTGCTCGCCCTCAAGACCCGCCAGGAGGCGGAGCGGGTGATGTCCGCCAAGGTGCACGGCACCCTGGTACTGGACCAACTCCTGGGCGAGCGCACCGAGTTGATGGTGCTGTTCTCCTCCATCGTCTCGGTGGCCGGCAACCTCGGCCAGACCGACTACGCCGCCGCCAACGCCTTCATGGACGCCTACGCCCACGCCCGCGACGCCTCCGGCCCCGGCTTCACCGTCTCCGTCAACTGGGACTCCTGGGCGGAGGTCGGGATGGCGGCCCGGGCGGACGAGCTGGCCCCGGCCGCGTTCCGCGCCCTCCAGGCCGGCGCCGACCCCGGCACCGGACCCCTGACCGGCGACACCCCCGGGCCGGCCGCTGACACCGCCGACCACCCCCGGGACGACGAGGAACCCGCACCCACCGGGGACCCTCGGGCAGGGGAAGCCCCACCGGTGCCTCCCCTACCCGAGGGAGCCCACCCCCTCCTGGGGACGCGGCGGGACGAGGAGGACGGCCGCATCCGGTACCGGGTGGCCATGGACGCCACCTCGCACTGGGTACCGCGCGAACACCTGGTGGGCGGCGTCCCCATCTGGCCCGCCACCGCCTACCTGGAGGCGGTACGCGCCGCCGGCGCCGACGCCCTGGGCGAGGGCCCCCGCTCCACCGAGCGCCCCCTGCTCCTCAGCGACGTCACCTTCCTGTCCGTACTGGCCCTGGCCCAACGCCGCACGGTGCGCACCACCCTGGCACCCGAACGCGAGGGGTACCGCTTCTGGATCGACAGCTCCCCCGACGAACGGGAGTGGACCGAGCACGTCACCGGCCTGGTCCTGCCGGCACCCGACGCCGCGCCCCAGGACGCCGACCTGGAGGTGCTGCGGGAACTGCTGCCGGTCACCAAGTCCGACCGCGAGTCCTACCGCCCCCAGATCGGACTGGTCGACTTCGGCCCCCGCTGGTTCAACCTCGCCGAACTGCGCCGCGACGACCACACCACCCTGGGCCGTGTCGAGATGCCCGAGGAGTACCTCGACGAACTGGCCGACTACCCCCTCCACCCGGCCATGCTCGACGCCGCCACCTCCAACGTGGTCTACCTGCCCGAGCTCGCCGACACCGGGGAGAGCTACCTCCCCTTCTCCATCAGCGCCGTCACCGTACGGGCCCCCCTGCCCCCCACCCTCCACGTCTACGCCCGCCGACGCGGCGACCACCAGGGGCGGCTGTTCACCTTCGACCTCACCCTCACCGACGACCACGGCCGGGAGGTCGTCGACGTCACCGGCTACACGGTCCGCACCCGCGACCCCGAGGCGTTCCGGCACAGCGTCGCCGCTCTCGACGTCACCCTCGAGGCCGACGCCGGCCGCGACCCCGACCCGCAGGCGCCCGGGGACATCCCCGACCCCACACCCCCACAGGGCATCGGCGGCGAGTACGCCATCCGCCCCGAGGAGGGCGTACGGGCCCTGTGGCACATCCTCAGCGAACGGCTCGGCCCCCAGGTCGTCGTCATACCCGAGGGGATGCGCACCCGCCTCCGCTCGGTCGAACGGCTCACCCAGGACGTCATCGCCGGCACCGCCCACACCACCTCCGAGGAGTCCGTCCCCACCACCCCCACCGAGGACGGCCCCGCCACCGGCAGCACCGAGGAACGGCTCCTGGGGCTGTGGGCCGACGCCCTCGGCATCGAGGGGGTCACCGTCGACGACGACTTCTTCGCCCTCGGCGGCAACAGCCTGGTCGCGGTCCAACTCGCCGCCCGCGTACGGCAGGAGTTCGAGGCCGACCTGCCCATCGCCACCCTCATCGAACGGCCCACGGTCCGCGCCGTGGCCGAGATCATCTCCCGCTGACCGTACCGACCGCCCCCACCAGCCCCGCCAACCCCACCGCCCGTCCCGCCCACGAACCGGTGACCATGAGTACCACCCCCTGGCTCCCCTTCCCGCCCTCCGGCGAGGCCCCCCTCACCCTGGTGTGCCTCCCCTGCGCCGGACAGGGCGCCTCGGTCTACCAGCACTGGCGCCGCCTCCTCGCCCCCGAGGTCGACGTCCTCCCGGTACAGCTCCCCGGGCGGGAGGGCCGGGCCACCACCCCGCCGTTCACCGACATGGACGCCCTGGTCTCCGAACTGCTCCCCCTGCTGGAACGTCAACTCCCCGGCCCCTACGCCCTGTTCGGGCACAGCCTGGGCGCCGCCATCGCCCTGGAGACCGCCCGCCGCGCCCAGGCGGCCGGCTGGCCACCCCGACGGCTGGTCGTCGCCGCGCAACGCCCACCCCACCTGCCCCTGGAACGGGAACCCCTCCACGACCTGCCCCACGCCGCCTTCATGACCACCCTGGGCCTGTACGGACAGGTGCCGGTGGAACTCTTCGACGACCCCGCCGCCGTGGAACTGGCCGCCACCAGCCTGCGCGCCGACTTCACCCTCGTCGAGACCTACCGCCCCTCCCCCGAACCCACCCTCGACTGTCCGGTGACCGCCCTCGCCGGCCTCGGCGACACCAGTGTCCCGGTACGCGCCATGCGCCACTGGGCCGAACTCACCACCGGCCCCTTCACCCTCCGCCCCATCCCCGGCGACCACTTCTTCGTCCACCAACGCACCGAGGAACTCACCGGCCTCCTCCGCTCCACCCTCCGCAACGACCACCCCGGTTGATACCTCCGCACCGGGACGTTGCGCAGGCGGTCGTGACCGATGGCCCCGGGAGCAACGCGGTACGACGTCGCGAACCCCTGGGGGTTGATGACGACCGGGGTGGACCGCTCCTCCGCATAGGAAGGCTCAGCGTTGCGAATCCACCAGGGCTGGTGACGACTGCTGGGCTCCAGCTCCTCGTCCACCAGCTCCTCACGTTGCGAACCCACCAGGGTTGATGACGACATGAACTTCAAGCGCTTGGAAGGCATCCGCCGCCGGTTGCGAACCCACCAGGGCTGATGACGACGTGAACGCTGCGCCGGCCGCCCCCTGCCACTTCGCGTTGCGAACCCACCAGGGCTGATGACGACCCGGGGAAGCAGTCTGGTCCGTGGGACCAGACTTCGTGTTGCGAACCCACCAGGGCTGATGACGACGCCAGGGTAAAGCCGCTGTTGGGGGGCTGTGTAGGCGGCCTCTGGGGCGGTGTTTTTGCAGCGGACCGCCGGTAGTGCAAGTGCGCAGGTCACAGCGTTGCCGGTGTGGGGTGGGTGGGGGTTTCCAATCTGGTGGACGTTCCCGCGAGGGGGAGCGGCTTCACCCCTCACCACGGGAAACCGGCGCTCGCACCGGCCGGAGTCATCCGATCGTGAGTCGACGGCTGGCACAGAGAAGCCCCTCACCCCGCCGGAAGGCGCGGGTGAGGGGCCTTCCCGGAGCTGGGGGTTACTTCTTGCCCTGGTTCTTGACCGCCTCGATGGCGGCGCTGGCCGCCTCGGGGTCGAGGTAGGTGCCGCCGGGGTTGGTGGGGCGGAAGTCGGCGTCCAGGTCGTAGCTCAGGGGGATGCCGGTGGGGATGTTGAGGCCGGTGATGTCGCTGTCGGAGATGCCGTCCAGGTGCTTGACCAGGGCGCGCAGGCTGTTGCCGTGCGCGGCGACCAGTACCGTACGGCCGGCCCGCAGGTCCGGTACGACGCTGTCGTACCAGTACGGCAGCATCCGCTGGACCACGTCCTTGAGGCACTCGGTGCGGGGGCGCAGCTCGGTGGGGATGCCGGCGTAGCGGGGGTCGTCGCTCTGGGAGTACTCGGCGCCGTCGGCCAGTTCGGGGGGCGGGGTGTCGTAGGAGCGGCGCCACTCCATGAACTGCTTCTCGCCGAACTCGGCCAGGGTCTGCGCCTTGTCCTTGCCCTGGAGGGCGCCGTAGTGGCGCTCGTTGAGCCGCCAGGAGCGGTGCACCGGGATCCAGGCGCGGTCAGCGGCGTCCAGGGCCAGGTTCGCGGTACGGATGGCGCGCTTCTGGAGGGAGGTGTGCAGCACCTCGGGCAGCAGGCCGGCGTCCTTGAGCAGCTCGCCGCCGCGTACCGCCTCCTTCTCGCCCTTCTCCGTGAGGTTGACGTCCACCCAGCCGGTGAACAGGTTCTTCGCGTTCCACTCGCTCTCGCCGTGGCGGAGCAGGATCAGCTTGTACGGTGCGTCGGCCATGTCCCCGAGCCTAGACGACCCGTTCCAGGGCCCGACGGGCCGCTCACCGGGCGGACAACGGGCCGGTCGAGGGGGTGCCGGCGCTACGCGGACCCGTCGAGGTCCAGGACCATCACCGTCTCCCCGTCGTCCACCTCACCGGTGGCCCGGAAGCCGACGGAGCCGTAGAGGTGGTCGGCGGTGGTGTTGCCGGGGACCACACTGAGCCGGACCCGTGCGAACCCCTCCTGTCGGGCGAGGTCGACCACGGCGGCCAGTCCGGCACGGCCCAGGCCTCTGCCCTGTCGCCCCTCGTCGATCATGTACCGGACCAGGTCGAGGGTGCCCGGACGCTCCGGGGCGTCGTCGAGGAGGGCGAAGCCCACGGCCGTACCGTCCTCCCACAGGCCCATGGGGCGTGCGGTCGGACGGGCCCAGGCGTCGGCGAGGGAACGGACGTTGGGGGAGACGTACCCGCGCTGGTCCTCGGCTACGTGGAGCCGCAGCACGTCCTGGTAGGTGTCGGCGGTCAGGGGGCTCAGGGTCAGGGGCATGTCGGCAAGCTAGTCGAGTCGCCGGCCGGCCGCACGGGCTTTCCCCCGTTCCCGGGTGCGCGCCCCCCCTGGTCACCGGGGTGGCCGGACGTCAGGAGCCCGGGAGGGTACGGGAGTTCGCCGGCGCCCGCGCACCGCAGGCGTGGGGGTGGTGGCGGTCACCGTCGGGCGGAGGGTGGGGTGGGGCTCATGGCGGGCCGGCGGGTACGGTCGCCGCCCGAAGTCGTCCCGTCGGCCGCTGGTCAGTGGCCGTCGGCGGGGCGGTCGGCGCCGGTGAGGTGGGCGAAGGCGTCGAGGTTGCGGGTGGACTCGCCCCGGGAGGTGCGCCAGGCGTACTCCTTGCGGATGGCGGAGGCGAAGCCCATCTCCAGCAGGGTGTTGAAGGAGCCGTCGGCCTGTTCCAGCACCGTGCCCAGCAGCCGGTCGACCTCGTCGGCGGTGACCGAGGCCAGGGGCAACCGGCCCACCAGGTAGATGTCGCCCAGCTTGTCGACCGCGTAACTCACCCCGTACAGGCGGAGGTTGCGCTCCAGCAGCCAGCGGTGGACCTCGGCGTGGTTCTCGTCGGGTCGCCGGATCACGAAGGCGTTGACGGACAGCGAGTGCCGGCCGACCCGCAGGGAGCAGGTGGTGGACAGTTTGCGGGTGCCGGGCAGTGTCACCACGAAGCCGCCCGGCTCGGGGCTTTCCCAGCTGAGGTCGGTGTCCTCGGCGGCGGACCGGAGGGCCTCCTCGATCACCGTGCGGGCGTTCTCGGCCTCCGGGGGGTGTGCTGCCTTAGCCATGGGCTGATCGTAGGGGACGACGCTCCCGCAGTACGGCGCCGTACACCTCGGCGGTGTGGGTGGCGGCCACGTCCCAGCCAAAGCGGCGGGCGTGGCGGGCGGCCTGCTGGCCCATCCGGGTCACCAACTCCTCGTTCTGGCCGGCGTCCTGGGGGGTGCCGTGGCTGGGCGGGGTGGCGAAGTGGGCGAGGGCCTGGGCGTAGTCCCCGGGGTCGTGCCCCTCGATCAGCAGTCCGCTGTGCCCGTCGCGCACGGCCACCGGCAGCCCCCCGACGGCGGCGGCCAGCACGGGGGTGCCGCAGGCCTGGGCCTCGACGGCCACCAGTCCGAAGGACTCGCTGTACGAGGGCATCACCAGTACCGAGGCCGCCCGGTACCAGTCGGCCAACTCCTCCTGCCCCACCGGGGGTTGGAACCGCACCACGTCGCTGATCCCCAGTTGGGCGGCGAGTTTCTGTAGTCCCTTGGGCCGGGCCAGCCCGCTGCCGCTGGGGCCGCCCACCACCGGCACCAGCAGCCGGGGCCGCAGTTCGGGGCGCCGTCGCAGCAGCAGCGCCACCGCCCGGAGCAGTACGTCGGGGGCCTTGAGGGGCTGTATACGGCCGGCGAACAGGGGGATCAGCGCGTCGACGGGCAGGCCCAGCCGGGCCCGGGCCGCCGCCCGGCCGTCGGCGGGGTGGAAGCGCCGCAGGTTGACCCCGGGGTGCACCACCTCGGTGCGGTCGGGGTCGGCCTCGTAGTGGTCGACCAGTTGCCGGGCCTCGCCGACGGTGTTGGCGATCAGCCGGTCGGCGGCCCGTACCACCTGGGTCTCGCCGATGACGCGGGCGGCCGGTTCGGGGCGGTCGCCCTCGGCGAGGGCGGCGTTCTTCACCTTGGCCATGGTGTGCATGGTGTGCACCAGGGGCACCCCCCAGCGTTCGGCGGCGAGCCAGCCCACATGGCCGGACAGCCAGTAGTGGGAGTGCACCAGGTCGTAGTGGTCGGGGCGGTGGTCGGCCCAGGCCGTCATCACCCCGTGGGTGAAGGCGCACAGTTGCGCCGGCAACTCCTCCTTGGCCAGTCCCTCGTACGGCCCGGCCTCCACGTGCCGCACCAGTACCCCGGGGGCCAGCTCCACGACCGAGGGCAGCCGGCCCGAGGTCGCCCGGGTGAAGATCTCCACCTCGATCCCCTGGGAGGCCAGGCGGGAGGCCAGTTCCACGATGTAGACGTTCATTCCGCCCGCGTCACCGGTACCCGGCTGATGCAGCGGAGAGGTGTGCACGCTCAGCATCGCCACTCTTCGGGGGACGCGCGGGAAGCCGGGGAACCTCACCCGGACCCCGCCGTGTGTACCGGGTACGCCGTACGTCCCGCCAGGCGCCGAGCGCGCCCACCGTTTGTCGCGCCGGGATGCCTGCCCCACGGAGCGCGCCTCCTCGTCCTCGGCCATCGGGGAGTGTTTCCTCCGCGTTGCAACAGTGGGGGCGACCACCGAATTTCCCCTTTGTCGAACTGTGACCTATACCTCTCCCACCCCGGGAAGGGCCGGCCTCGCCGGTGCCCCCGGACCGGGGGAGGCCGCCCGGGGGGCCGGGCCCCGGCCCCGCTGGTTCCGCACGAGCACCCACACCAACGGCACCCGGCGCCGGCCCACCCCCTCGCGGTACGGCTGACGGTCACCGCCCCCAGAAGGCCGGGGCCGGGGCCCCCTCTCCCACCCCGGTACGGCGCCTCGGGGGTGCCGCGCACCCACACCCGGGTCGACGCCCCACCCCCACCTCGCTGAGCCAGCCCCCTCACCCCCGACCCCCGGGAGCACCCACCCCGACCCTCGGAGCGCCCTCCCGATACGACCACTCGACCCCGGCCCGTACACCGGAAAACCCCTCGTACCCCCTCGCCCCACCCCGGTACCTTGCCGCCCGTGACAGCCACCCAGCCCCCGACGGTCCGCCCCGCCTCCAGCGCGGACGCGGCCCAACTCGCTCACGTCCACCGGATCTCCCGCGCCGTCACCATGCCGTACCTGCCGCCGCAGGTACGGGACCACCAGGAGGTCACCCGGTGGTTCGAGGAGGTCGTGCTGCCCACCTCACGGGTGTGGGTGGCGGTACGCGGCGACCAGGTGCTGGGCTACGCGGCCCTGAAGGGCGACGTGCTGGAACAGCTCTACCTGCGACCGGAGGTCCGACGACGCGGCATCGGCACCCTGCTGCTCGACGAGGTCCGACGGCACAGCCCGGGCGGCCTGTCCCTGCGGGTCTTCCAGTGGAACACCGACGCCCGCGCCTTCTACGCACACCACGGGTTCCGGTTGCTGGCCACCAGCGACGGCCACGGGCCCGAGGGCAACATGGAGCGGCTACCGGACGCCACCCTGCGGTGGCCCGGACGGGCCGGGGCCGCCTGAGGTACGCGTACCCCTGAGCCACGCCTGACCCCACGAAACCACCGGCCCCCGGGTGGTCAGCCCCGCCCCAGGGCGCCGTCGCGAATCCGTGCGGCCAGGGCCCGGGCGGCGCCCAGGGCGTCCGGCATCCCGCCCGAGGTGCCGGCCACCATCGCCCCCTCGTGGACCACCAGCAGCTGTGCCGCGGCGGCGTCCGGGTCGGCGGCTCCCCCGGCGGCCAGCTCGGCCCGGAACAGCTCCCGCAACCACGCCTTCCCCCCGGCGATCACCGCACGGGCCGGGTGGGCTCGGTCGGGCAACTCGGCGTAGGCGTTCACGAAGGCGCAGCCCCGCGAGTCGACCGGCAGCCAGGTGGTGAGCACGTCGAAGGGCGCGAGGACCCGTGCGGCCGGGTCCTCCAGGGCGGCCAGCCGCTCGGTGACCGTGTGGCGCCACCGCTCGTCCCGCTCCCGTAGGTACGCCGCGACCAGGGCGTCCTTGGAACGGAAGCGGTCGTACAGGGTGCGCTTGGTGACCCCCGACTCGGTGGCGATCAGGTCCACCCCGACCGCGTGGATGCCGCGCTCGTAGAACAGTCGGGAGGCGACGTCCAGGATTCTCCGCGCCCCCGGCGTCAGGTCGTCGGACATGTGGCCCTCCCTTTCCCTTCACAGGTCTGTACAGTCGACCCTGAGGCGACTTCACAGATCAGTATAGTGAGGCAGGTGACAGTCATGTCGACGACGATGCGCGGCTGGGTCCTCACCCGGCACGGCGGCCCGGAGGCCCTCCGGTTCGAGGAGCTTCCCGTCCCGACACCCGGCCCCGGCCGACTGCTGGTGCGGGTCACGGCCGCCGCCCTGAACAACACCGACATCTGGACCCGCACCGGCGCCTACGGCCTCCCCGGCGACCCCGAGGCCCGCGCGGGCTGGCGGGGCGCCATCGACTTCCCCCGCGTCCAGGGCGGCGACGCCGCCGGGGTGGTCGAGCGGGTGGGCCCCGGAGTCGACCCGGCCCTGGTCGGCCGCCGGGTCCTGGTGGACCCCGCCTTCTACCAGGACGACGCCCCCGAGGCCCACCCCGTGGGACTGCTCGGCAGCGAGGCCGACGGCACCTTCGCCGAGTACGTACTGGTACGGGCCGAGCGGGCCCACGACGTCCACACGTCCCCACTCACCGACGAGGAACTGGCCTGCCTCCCCGTCGCCTACGGCACCGCCACCGGAATGCTGGAGCGCGCGGCCGTCGGCGCCGGCGAGACGGTACTGGTCACCGGAGCCTCCGGCGGTGTCGGCCTCGCCCTGGTCCAACTCGCCACCGCCCGAGGGGCACGCGTCGTGGCCGTCACCTCCGCCGCGAAGGCCCAGACGGTACGGGACGCCGGCGCGGTGGCCGTCATCGACCGCGCCGGAGGAGCGGAGGCGGTGGCCCGACAGGCACCCGAGGAACTCGACGCGGTCGCCGACGTCACGGCCGGCGAACTGGTCCCCGCGCTCCTCCCCCGCCTCCGCGAGGGCGGACGGTGGGTGGTCGCGGGAGCGGTGGCCGGCCCGGTGGTCACCCTCGACCTGCGCCGGCTCTACCTGCGCAACATCGCGCTGCTCGGCTCGTCCATGCACACCCCCGCCCACTTCGCGCGGCTGGCCGAGGACGCCCGCCGGGGGCTGGTGCGCCCCGTGGTGGCGGCACGCTTCCCGTTGCCCCAACTACCCGCCGCCCAGGAGGAGTTCCTGCACCACGGCCACGCCGGCAAGATCGTCCTCGTACCGTCCACCTGACCCCCACCACGGCGGCCACCCGGTCAAGGCTCCCCACTCGGCGACGGTCCGCCCCGTGGCAGGATCACCCCCACACGGCGGCCGGACCGTGGCTCCGCCGGGACGAGAGGGGCGCCATGTACGCGATCACCCTGGGCGACGGCGCCCTCCTCCGCCCCCTGGAACCCTGGCGGGCCCAGGAGTTCCTGGACCACGTCGACCGGGGCCGGGACTTCATCGGCCGGTACATCCCACTGCCCGACGCCGTCACCGACCTGGCCTCCAGCCGCGCCTACCTCACCGCCTACGGGGAGAAGGCCCTCACCGACACGGCACGCGTCGACGGCATCTGGCTGGACGGGACCCTGGTCGGCGGGGTGCTGTTCCGCACCATGGACGTCCACCTCGGTACCGCCGAGGCCGGCTGCTGGCTGGAACCCTCAGCCGTCGGCCGGGGCCTGGCCACCCGGGCCACCCGGATCCTCATCGACTGGGCCGTGGAGGAACGCGGCATCCACCGCGTCGAGTGGCGGGTCTGCGCGGAGAACACCCCGAGCATCGCGGTCGCCCATCGCCTGGGCATGACCCGCGACGGCGTACTCCGCGAACACTTCCCCCACCGGGGCCAACGCCAGGACATCGAGGTCTGGTCCGTCCTGGCCCCCGAATGGCGCGCCCAGAAACCCACCTGACCCGCCCCCCGGTTGCCCGGTACGCCATATACGCCACGCACGCCCCGTACGGCGGCAGTCAGGGCTCGGGACTCGGGACTCGGGACTCGGGACTCGGGACTCGGGACTCGGGACTCGGGACTCGGGACTCGGGCAACAAGTGGAGCCCCACACAAGCGAGTTCGGGGCACCCCTGCGGGTACGGGAACGGCTTTCGAACATCGGCGTGCCAATTGGCACGCCGCGACCATCCCCGCAGGTGCGGGGAGCACTTAGTCGATCAACTGCTGTGCGTAGGCTGCCGGGGACCATCCCCGCGGGTGCGGGGAGCACCAGCCCAAGGTACGCACCGCGGGCCCACACGTGGGACCATCCCCGCGGGTGCGGGGAGCACTCACTCTCCATCGACCTCGGGCTCGGCGGAGCGGGACCATCCCCGCGGGTGCGGGGAGCACTCCGCCCATGGCCGCAGCCACCTCTTCGCGGTGGGACCATCCCCGCGGGCGCGGGGAGCACTCAGGCAGCTTGATCCTGTGTGTGCGCTCCACGGGACCATCCCCGCGGGTGCGGGGAGCACGAGATCGACGCGACGGCCTGTTCTCGGGTGGCGGGACCATCCCCGCGGGTGCGGGGAGCACCGTTGACCTGGGTCGTTGCGGATGTGTCGGGTGGGACCATCCCCGCGGGTGCGGGGAGCACCCGTTGACGCCCTGGGCTACGCAGTGCTCGACGGGACCATCCCCGCGGGTGCGGGGAGCACACGGCTGTGAACCACGGGGGCAGGAAGAGTGCGGGACCATCCCCACGGGTACGGGGAGCACGTCACCGCCAAGTACCAGCTGGCGAAAGGCGAGGGACCACCCCCACCATCGCGGGGAACACAGCGCGCCCCAGCAGGGCCACCCACCGCCCACCGGAACGCACCGCGTACAGCACGGGAAGTGCTGGCCCACCCTCGCGGCGCACCGTCCCTCAACGTGGAGCCGCCCCCGTACGGTGCCGAGAGCCACCGGGTGACCGTACGTCACCGTACCCGGGGCGGGCCCACGAGCTGTGGGGAAGGTGTCCACGTGCCGGGCGTGGCAGCCAGGGGCCGGCCAACCCAGCCCGGCGACCAACCTGACCGACCGACACCCGGCCCCAACTCCCCACTCCCGCTCACCCCACCTCCGTTGATCCCCGGGGTGGGGTCCAGCGGTCGCCCCGCATCAGTTTCTCCAGGCCCGGCCAGCAGAAGTTCATCAGGGTGGCCGCCGCCTCCTGGGCGGTGGGGGGCTTGCCGGAACCGGTGTGCGCGGTCGGGGAGTTGACCCAGTCGGCGAGCGACTCGGCGGCACCGACCAGGGCGTGGGCCAGGCCGGCGACGTCCCGGGGGCCGATGCGGTCGTGGTGGCCGGCCTCCTTTGCGGCCTCGACGAGTAACCCGGTGACCAGGTCGGCGAGTTCGGCACGGGTGTCGGCGACGTACCGGGCGAAGGCGCTGCCCTCGGTGACGGCCCGCTGGTGGAGCAGGGTCCAGCTGTCGGGGTGGGCGGCGGTGTGGTCGAAGAAGCCGCGCAGCCCCCGCCAGAGCCGTTCGTCGGCGGAGTGGGCCGGCTCCTCGGTGGCCGTACGCACCGCCCGAACCAGGGCGGTGGCCTCCCTCCTGACGCAGGCGGTGAACAGGTCGTCCTTGGACTTGAGGTAGAGGTACACCAGCGGCTTGGAGACCCCGGCCGCGTCGGCGATGTCGTCCATGGACGCCGCGCGGTAGCCGTGGCGCGCGAAGCCCGCCACGGCGGCGTCGAGCATCTGCCGCTCCCGCTCGGCCCTGGGCAACCGCTTCACCGCTCTGACCGCCACATTCGCCCCTCCCACTGGTCGGACCACGACAGGGTACGTGCGGGGGTGGGCGGCCCGGGGCGGTGAGGTGACCGCCCCGGGTCAGACGGCGCCCAGGTCGGAGCTGACCCAGCGTTGGGGGCGCAGCACCCAGATCGACTGCTCGCCGTGGTCCCGCCAGGCGAAGTCGACGTACCCCTCGACCTTCTCGGCCGGGAGGTACCGGGCGGCCAGCTCGCGCAGTTCGGCCCGGGTGGCCGGACGGGTCTCGACCACCGGGCCCTCCACCGACACGTAGCGGATGGTGGGTTCCAGCCGTTCGACCATGAGGCTGAACCGGCCGGCGGCGGTGATCAGTCGGCCCTTGCGCGAGCTGGGCCCGGTCATGATCCACACGTCGCCGCCCGGCTCGTACTGGTACCAGAGGGGCACGGTCAGCGGTGCCCGGTCGGGCTGGCCGCTGTCCACCGACAGGGCGGCGATGTGGGGTTCGGCGAGGAAGCTCTCACGCTGCTCACGGGTCAGGGCCATGGCGTGCTCTCTCCTTCTCTGCGGGCGTCTACGGCGTCTGCGGCGGTCGGGGTGGCGGCGGACACCCGACCGCCTGCCGCCACCCTGGCACCCGCCACTGACAGTCGCCGCCCGAACCGGCGTACGGGCGAACCGGCCGCCCGATCAGGCGGTCGCCGGCTCCGGGCCACCGCCGGAGCGCCGGCCGCCCGCCCTGTCCGGGGCCTCCTCCACGGGGCCGGAGCCGTCCAGGTCGTCCAGGTCGAAGCCGCGGGCCCGGGCGAAGGCGTCCCGGTCCAGGATGTCCTCACGTGCCGCGACCAGTACCGGAACCACGGCCTGCCCGGCGACGTTGGTGGCGGTGCGGATCATGTCCAGGATGGGGTCGATGGCCAGCAGCAGCCCCACGCCCTCCAGTGGGAGGCCGAGGGTGGACAGGGTGAGGGTGAGCATCACGGTCGCGCCGGTGAGGCCGGCGGTGGCCGCCGAGCCGACCACCGAGACGAAGGCGATCAACAGGTAGTCGCCTAGGCCCAGTTGGAGGCCGAAGACCTCGGCGATGAAGATCGCGGCCAGCGCCGGGTAGATGGCCGCGCAGCCGTCCATCTTGGTGGTCGAGCCGAAGGGCACCGCGAAGGAGGTGTAGTCGCGGGGTACGCCGAGGCGTTCGGTGACCTTCTGGGTGAGCGGCATGGTGCCGACCGAGCTGCGCGAGACGAACCCCAGCTGGATGGCCGGCCAGGCACCCTGGAAGAACCGCAGGGGGTTGACCTTGGCGACGGTGGCCAGCAGCAGGGGGTAGACGCCGAAGAGCACCAGCAGGCAGCCGACGTACACGTCGACCGTGAAGGTGGCGTACTGGCTGAGCAGGTTCCATCCGTACTCCCGGATGGCGTTGCCGATCAGCCCGAGGGTGCCCAGCGGGGCCAGGCGGATCACCCACCACAGGGCCTTCTGGAGCAGGGCGAGTACGGACTCGCCCAGGGTCAGCAGGGGTTCGGCCCGGTCGCCCAGCTGGAGTGCGGCGACCCCGGTCACGACGGCCAGGAACACGATCTGCAACACCTGGAGTTCGGTGAACGGGGTGACCACGTCGGTGGGCACGATGCCGGTCAGGAAGTCCAGCCAGCCGCCCGAACTCTCCGGCTTGGCCCCGTCGGCGGCGCTCAGTCCGGTACCGGAACCGGGGTGGGTGAGCAGCCCCACGGCCAGCCCGATGGCCACCGCGATCAGCGAGGTGACCATGAACCACAACAGGGTCCGGCCCGCCAGTCGGGCCGCGTTGGACACCTTCCGCAGGTTGGTGACGGAGATGACGATGGCGAAGAACACCAGGGGCGCCACCGCCAGTTTGAGCAGTTGGACGAAGATCTCGCCGATCTTGGCGAGGGTGGTGGCCAGCCAGGACACGTCCCAGTGACGGGCGGCCCAGCCGAGCAGTACGCCGAGGACGAGCCCCAGCAGGATCTGCGCCCAGAAGGGGATCCGGGGCAGCGAGGGGGTGCGCTGCGGGGGTATCGCCCCGTGGGACGAGGAGGAGGGGGACGGTGAGGAGGACACGGGCACTCTCCGGTGAGGTGTACGGGGTGTAGGGCGTCGAGCGGGCGGCCGTCGGATCGACGACGTGCCGTGGGGGCGCGGCGTTCTCGGGGCCGGCGCGTACGGGCGCACGGGACCTCACGGGGCCGCGAGCGGGCCCGTGTTGACGTCACCCGTTCCGGGGCGAGGTGGCGGACCCGACACCTCGGGGCGAGGGCGGGTCGGCGTGAGGGAGCCGGGGACCGGGGTGTGCCGCGTACGCGCGTACGGGAGGCCGAGGGCGCTCAGCGCGTGGGACGACGGCGACAGCCGGTGGACGGACAGCGGCAGAGGTCCACGTACAGCCGCGCCACCAGGCGCTGGTGCAGCGCCTCGGGGGTGGGTACGGCGGTGGTCACGGGTGGCCTCACGTCGGGGACGGCTGGTCGTCCGCACCCGTGCGCCGGCCCCGGGGGGCGCGGCGTTCGGTCGGACGTCCATCCCCAACACCCGTACCGGTCAGGGGCATTCCCCGTTCCGCGCGACCGGGGGTGTGATGGGGACGACAGTGGGAGGGGGCCGGTCAGGCGCCCGCCTCGTCGTCCTCCTGGCTGCGGTTGGCCGCCAGCCGTTCCTTGGCCCGGTCGATCCGGGGGGCCACCTCCCGCGCCATGTCGTCCCGTTGCCGGCGCAGCAGGACGAAGCTGATCGGGGCGGACAGCACCAGGGCCAGCAGCACCACCCACAGCGGGTTGGACTTGCCCAGCCCGGCGGGCAGCACACCGAGGGCGGCCAGCACGGACACCAGGAGGAGGCATCCGACGAAGACGCCCAGGCGCATCAGGGTGTAGCGGACCGTCGCGTTGGAGATACCGCTCACGGCGTCGCTCCTCCTTCGTGTTCTCCCGGGGCACAACGCGGCCCTCGGCGGGCGCCGTTGTGCCCCGGCCTCAGCTGGTTCGGTGAGTACGGCGGGTACGGGGGTACGGGCGGTTCGTGCTCGTACGGGCAGGGCCCGTACGAGCCTTACCGGCTCACAGCCGCATGGGCTGGGGTGCCTCGCGCCGGTCGGGGTCGGGGCCCGGGTACTCCCGGATGACCTCGTAGCGGGTGTTGCGCTCCACCGGCCGGAAGCCGGCGTCCCGGATGAGGTCGAGCAGGTCCTCGCGGGTCAGCTTGTCCGGGGTGCCGAAGGAGTCGGCGTCGTGGGTGATCTTGTACTCCACGACCGAGCCGTCCATGTCGTCCGCCCCGTGCTGGAGGGCGAGTTGGGCGGTCTGCACGCCGTGCATCACCCAGAACACCTTGACGTGGGGCACGTTGTCGAACAGCAGCCGGGACACGGCGAAGGTGCGCAGCGCCTCGGCTCCGCTGGCCATGGTGGTGCGGGCTTGGAGCCGGTTGCGGACCTTGCCGTCCTTCATGTCGACGAAGTCGTGCTGGTAGCGCAGGGGGATGAAGACCTGGAACCCGCCGGTCTCGTCCTGGAGTTCGCGCAGCCGCAGCACGTGGTCCACCCGGTGGTGGCGCTCCTCGATGTGCCCGTACAGCATGGTGCAGGGGGTCTTGATGCCCTTGGAGTGCGCCAGCCGGTGGATGCGGGACCAGTCCTCCCAGTGGGTGTCGTGGTCCACGATGTGCTGCCGCACCTCCCAGTCGAAGATCTCGGCGCCGCCGCCGGTCAGCGACTCCAGTCCGGCGTCGATCAGCTCGTCCAGGATGTCGCTGGCGTCCATCCCCGAGATGGTCTCGAAGTGGTGGATCTCGGTGGCGGTGAACGCCTTGAGGGCGACGGTGTCCGGCAGCGCCTCCTTGAGGGCGCTGAGCGAACGCGGGTAGTAGCGCCACGGCAGGGTGGGGTGGAGGCCGTTGACGATGTGCAGCTCGGTGAGGTTGTCCGCCTCCATCGCCTTGGCGAGCTTGACGGCCTCCTCGATGCGCATGGTGTACGCGTCCATCTCGCCGGGCTTGCGCTGGAAGGAGCAGTACGCGCAGGAGGCGGTGCACACGTTGGTCATGTTGAGGTGGCGGTTGATGTTGAAGTGCACCACGTCGCCGTTCTTGCGGGTGCGCACCTCGTGCGCCAGGCCGCCGAGCCAGGCCAGGTCGTCGCACTCGTACAGTGCCAGGCCGTCCTCGCGACTGAGCCGTTCACCGGCCGCTACCTTCTGCTCCAGCTCGCGCTTCAACCCAGCGTCCATGGACGACGCCCTCCTTGCCTCGCGGTACGGGTCCCGGCGGTTCCGCCTCCCGTCCGGTGCCCCGCGCGGCGGGGCGGGCCGACGGCGACGGCACACGCGGTTTGAGCCTACTCCCCGGTCCCACGCGCCAGAACCCGAGGCCACCCGGGCCCGACTTCCGTCCGCCCCGGGCCCGACGGCGGCGGGTGCGCACCCGGCGGAACTGGCGGAACTGGCGGAAGGGGTACGTGGTCGCGGCTCCGGTACGGCCTTCGGTCAGATCTCCTCGGGCAGTTCGCCCACCCTGTTCTCCCACTTGGTGGACAGCACCATGGTGGTACGGGTACGGGAGACGCCCTTGGTGCCGGACAGCCGCCGGACCGTACGTTCCAGCCCGTCCACCCCGATCGCCCGGACCTTCAGCATGAACGAGTCGTCGCCGGCGATGAACCAGCAGTCCTCGATCTCGCTCAGGTCCCGCAGCCGGTCGGCGACCTCGTCGTGGTCGACCGAGTCGGTCAGCTGGATACCGATCAGGGCGGACACCGGGAGGCCCAGCGAGGCGGCGTCCACGGTGGCGCGGTAGCCGGTGATCACGCCGGCGTCCTCCAGCCGGCCGATGCGGTCGGTCACGCTGGGGCCGGACAGCCCGACCAGTCGGCCGAGTTCCGCGTAGGAGGCTCTGCCGTTCTCCCGCAGTGCCTGGATCAGTTGCCGGTCCACCGCGTCCATGACTGTCGCCGCCTCCTTCGTCCGTAAGCACCCGGGTTCTGTGTGCCCGTTCCGTCGAGCCCGTCCACCTCAGGGGAACGAGGACCTCACGAATCGTTGGCGCACGGACACGAATCTAAGGCATGTCGTTCCTCGCGCCATGGCCACCCGTGCCTTCAACCGCCTGGACGCCTGCGGTTCCCCGGTTCCGCGCCCCGCCGATCTCCCCCTCCCAGCGCCGGTACAGACCGTGCTCCACCTCGGCCGCGTCCAGCACCCGACCAGCGACGAAGTCGACCAGGTCCTGGATGTGGCGGGCACCCGCGTAGAAGGCCGGCGAGGCGGGCAACACCACGGCGCCCAACTCGTCGAGGGTGACCAGGTGCCGGAGCGTCTGACCGTTCAACGGGGTCTCCCGTACCACGACGACCAGCGCGCGCCGTTCCTTCAGGGTGACGCTGGCCGCCCGCTGGAGCAGGTCCTTGGAGAGGCCGAGGGCGACCCCCGCGACCCCGGCCGTGCTGGCCGGCACGATCAGCATCCCCTTGGTGCGGTACGAACCCGAGCTGGGCCCGGCGGCGAGGTCGCCGGCCGCCCAGTGCCGTACCCCCTCGACCGCGTCGCCGACCTCGAAGGTGTCCGGCCGGCCGTCGGCCCCCTGGGACAACCAGCGGCGCAGGTCCTCGGGGGCGTGGGCGTCACGGAAGGGATGGCCGGTCTCGTCCAGCAGGGTCAGCCGGGCGGCCCGGCTGACGATCAGGTCGACCTGTTCCCCGGCGTCCAACAGGGCGCGGATCACGGCGGCGGCGTACGGGGTGCCGGAGGCGCCGGAGACCCCGACCACCCAGGGCCGGCGCGTGGTGGAGGCGATCACCCAGCCGACCCTACTCGTCTGGTCCGGCCCCTCCCACAGCGCGCGCCGTCCGGTGTACGTCCGGTGTCTCTCCCCTCCCGTCCACTCCCGGCCGCGCCCACCCCGGGTCGCCGCGCCCGTCCCGCGACGCGGGGCCCATCCGCCCCTGTCGGTGGTACCGGGGCCACTCCCCGTCGTGCGGTGCCGTGGGGGCGCCGTGCGGGCACCGTCTACGCGGACGACCAGGGACGAGGGCCGGCCCGCCTCCCCCGGCCCACCCCCGGGCCAGCCCCGGGTCACGGTGACAGCGACCACCTACCGCACCACCGGGGCGCCGTCTACGCGGGTGACCAGGGACGAGGGCCGGCCCCCCTTCACCGGGGCCCACCTCCGGGTCACGGTGACGGCGACCGCCCACCGCACCACCGGGGCGCCGTCTACGCGGGTGACCAGGGGCAACGCCCACCCAGCACTCCCGGGTCACGGCGGCCACTGACTCCCGCCATTCCGTGGGGCAATCCATCCCCTGCCCGTGCGGGCGCCGTCTACGCGGGCGACCAGGGACGAGGGCCGGCCCCCCCGGGCCAGCCCCGGGTCAGCCCCGGGTCACGGCGACCGCAGTTTGAGGCGGCGACCACTCATTGCCCCCCGTGCGGACACCGTCCACGCGGGCGAACAGCGACGATGGCCGGCCCCCACCCCCGGGCCAGCCCCGGGTCACGGTGACGGCGACCGCCCACCGCACCACCGGCGCGCCGTCCACGCGGGACGACCAGGAACAACGCCCACCCAGCACCCCCGGGTCACGGCGGCCACCGCCCCCACCGGCACCGCCCGCCGTCCGGCACCGCGACCACTCTCCGCCCCGCACCGTCTACGCGCGCCACCTGGGACAACGCCCACCCGCGCCGTCCACGCGGGCGCCGTACCGGGAGGGGCCCCGGGAACGGGGGCCGGCCGGAGGGGCGGAAGCGGCGCGGCGACGGGGGTGGTCGGCGCGGAGTGGGCGACCGAGTGTGATGCCATGGGGAGGTGTCCACACTGACCCCCGCCGATCCGTCGGGCTCCGCACACGGTTCACTTCCCGACCGGCGTCCCCGCCCGGGTAGGACGCTGGCGCGCCGTCTGCCGGGTGTGCCCGCCGGTACGACGACGCCCGCCCCCGTCGTACGGGGTGCCCGGCGTACCCCGGGCCCTCCCCGGTGGATGCGGCCGGCCGCCGCCCTGTGCGGGATGACCCTGTTGGGCTCCCTGGCCGCCTGTGAGACACCCGAGCCCACCGAGCACCACGGCTCGACCCAGAAGGCCTGGGAACTGCTCACCATGAAGCAGACCGCCTCCGCCACGGTGACCGTGGACGCCAGCGCCGCCGAGACACTGCGGTACCTGCGCCAACACCGGCCGGCGAACCGGGAGACGACCCACCTGGCGAAGTTGCTGTCCAAGGCCGAACTGTCGGTGTCGGTACGGGCCACCAAGCCGCTCAAGGACCTGCGGGACAAGGACCCGGTGGCCACCGCCGCCGCCGTCAACTTCGGCGGGAGCGACGTGTGGGCGGTGAAGTCCATCATGGACCGCACCTATCTGCGGGTCGGCCTGACCGCCCTGGCCCGGCAGGCCGGCCGGGACGCCGACGACCGTAAGCGGGCCCGCGAACTGGTCGCCACCGGACAGCGGTTGCCCTCTTCCCTGCACGCCGCCAAGGACGCCCTCGGCGGCCAGTGGGTACGTATCCAGCCCACCGCCTTCGCCACCTTCGTCAAGGCCAGCCGCGCCCTCCCCAAACTGGGCGGCCCGATGGAGCCGAAGGACCGGCAACAGGTGGGCCGGACCCTGGAGTTGGCCGCCCAGGCCCTGCGGGCGCCGCGCCAACGCCAGGCGCTACGCGGTCTGGAGAAGCTGCTGCGCCAGCACGCCGAGGTCTCCGAGGCGCGGGGCGAGGGCGAGGTACGGCACCGCACCCTGACCGTGCCGGCCGGGCCCGCCGCCAAGGCGCTGCCCGGAATGGTGCGGCCCCTCGGGCTGGACCTGGACGCCGACCGCGTACGCCAGGCGGAGGGAGGGCGGGTGACCGCCCGGCTGGAGATCCGTCGAGGGCAACTGTCCGGCCTACGGCTGGACCTGGGCCAGTTCGAGCGGGGCTCCGAGCGGGTGGGCCTGCCCCTGCGCATCGACCTCGCGAGCGGCTCGGCGGTGACCACCATGGCCCCCGAGGGCGCCCGGCTCCTGGAGCCCCAGGACCTGGTGGTCGCCGCCCTCTACGAGCGGGGCAAGCTCGGCCCGGACCGCAAGCGCGCCCGCTGAGGGTTCCGCGTCCGGGCCTCCCCGTGCCCGGCCGGCCGGGATGTTCGGCGTACCGGGCAGGTCATGCCTGTTGGGCCGCTCGTCGGTGCCCCGTCGGGGCCCGGTGCGGAGATCGACACGGAGATCGACGCGGGGAACTTCGATCAGGGGGGCGGCGTTGCCCAAACAGAGGGCCGAACGGGAGACTTGTGCCGTTCTGGAGGGGGCAGGGGTTGCTGCCCGGCACGGGAGGTGCGATGGCTTACGCGTCGAAGACGAAGGCCGCGGCCGGGTTGATGCTGATGTGGATCGGCCTGCTGTGGTTCCTCGAAATCCTGGACCAGGCCTCGGGCAACGCCCTGGACGGTTACGGCATCGAGCCCCGCAGGCTGAGTGAGCTGTTCGACGTGGTTCCGGCCGCCTTCATCCACTTCGGCTTCGGTCATCTGATGGGCAACACGGTGCCGCTGCTGGTCCTGGGGTTCCTCGCGGCCCTGCGCGGGGTGGGCCGGTTCATCCAGGTGGCGTTCACCATCATCCTGGTGAGCGGCCTCGGGGTGTGGTTGATCGCCCCGGAGAACAGCAACACGGCCGGCGCCTCGGGAGTGGTGTTCGGCCTCTTCGGTTACCTGCTGATACGGGGCTTCGTCGACCGCCGGCTCTCCGACATCGCCATCGGGGTGCTGGTCGCGGTGTTCTACGGTTCCATCCTGTGGGGCGTGCTGCCCACCCAGGCCGGGGTGTCCTGGCAGGCCCATCTGTTCGGTCTGATCGGCGGTGTGATCGCCGCGTTCACCACCTCCGTCAGCCGCCGTGAGATACGGACGGCGCCCACGACGGGTTACTGAGACCCGGAAGAACCGCCGGAGACCCCGAAGAACCCAGAAGAAACCCAGAAGAAGGGGCCGGCCCCGCGTTCGGTGGCCGGCCCCGGGCACGGCTTCCGGGGAACCGCACCCCGGAAGCCGTCACGGCGGGCAGCGCCCGGACACCAGGACCCCGTAACCCCAGGACCCCGTAGCCCGCGATCCGGGCCCCGGAAGGCCCGGCCCGGGGCGGCCCGGGGGCGACCTCAGGGGCGCAGGCCCCGGGCGACCAGGTCGGCCAGGGCGAACACGAACAGGCTGATCCCGATGACCCCGTTGACCGTGAAGAAGGCCCGGTTCAGCCGGGAGAGGTCGTCGGGGCGGACGATGGCGTGCTCGTAGACGAAGGTCGCCACCACGGCCACCAGCCCGATCCACCACAGTGGACCGGCCCCCACCAGCACCCCGTACCAGACCAGCAGGGCGGTGGTGACGACATGGGTGACCCGCGCCGCGTGCAGCGAGGCGGGGACCCCGAAGCGGGCCGGCACCGAGCGCACCCCCTGCTGGCGGTCGGTCTCCACGTCCTGGCAGGCGTAGATCAGGTCGAAGCCGCCGATCCAGACGCCCACGGCCAGCCCCAGTACCACCGCCTCCCAGGACCAGGAACCGGTCACCGCCAGCCAGGCGCCGATCGGTCCGATGGCCTGGGCCAGCCCCAGGATGGCGTGCGGGTAGTCGGTGAAGCGCTTGCCGTACGGATAGGTGACCATCGGCACCACCGCCAGCGGTGACAGCGCCAGGCACAGGGGGTTGAGCAGGGCGCAGGCGGCGAGGAAGACCGCCAGGGCCACCAGCGCACCGGTCCAGGCGGTCCGTACCGACACCGAGCCGGTGACCAACTCCCGTGTCGCGGTACGGGGGTTACGCGCGTCAATCTCGCGGTCGATGATCCGGTTGGCGGCCATGGCGAAGGTACGCAGGGCCACCATGGCGACCGTCACCAGCAGCAGCTCCCACCAGTGGACCGACTCGCTCCGCTGGAACATCGCGGTGAGCGCGGCGATGTACGCGAAGGGCAGGGCGAAGACCGAGTGCTCGATCATCACCAGGCGGAGGAAGGCCCGGGCCCTGGACCCCACCCCGCCGCTGTCCTCCGCCGAGCCGACCCGCTGGGTGGTCACAGTCCGTACTCCTTCCAGCGGCGGGTCACCGTGGCGGCCGTCTCGGGGTCGGACTCGACCATCCTGGGCCAGCCCCCGTCCCGTACGTAGCCCTCCTCGGGCCACTTGGCGGTGGCGTCGATCCCCGCCTTGCCGCCCCAGAACTGCTGGTAGGAGGCGTGGTCCAGGTGGTCCACCGGGCCCTCGACGACGGTGAGGTCACGGGCGTAGTCGGTGTTGCCGAAGGCGCGCCAGGAGACCTCGTGCAGGTTGTGGACGTCGCAGTCGGAGTCGACGACCACGATCAGCTTGGTCAGCGACATCATGTGGGCGCCCCAGATGGCGTGCATCACCTTCTGGGCGTGCTTGGGGAACTTCTTGTCGATGGAGACGATGGCGCAGTTGTGGAAGCCGCCGGACTCCGGCAGGTGGTAGTCCACGATCTCCGGGATGATCACCTTCAGCAGCGGCAGGAAGAACCGCTCGGTGGCGCGCCCCAGCGGACCGTCCTCGGTGGGCGGCCGGCCCACCACGATGGACTGGAGCAGCGGGCGCTTGCGCATGGTGACGCAGTCGATGGTGAGCGCCGGGAAGTCCTCCTGCGGGGTGTAGAAGCCGGTGTGGTCGCCGAACGGGCCCTCCGGGCGGGTCTCCCCCGGGGTGAGCCAGCCCTCCAGTACCACCTCGGCCCGTGCCGGGACCTGGAGCGGCACGGTCTGGCAGTCGACCATCTCCACCCGCTTCCCGGCGATGAAGCCGGCGAACAGGTACTCGTCGATGTCCCCGGGCAGCGGGGCGGTGGAGGCGTAGGTCACGGCCGGGGGGCAGCCGAAGGCGATGGCGACCGGCAGCCGCTCTCCCCTGCGCGCCGCGACCTGGTAGTGGTTGCGGCTGTCCTTGTGGATCTGCCAGTGCATACCGATGGTGCGCCGGTCGTGCCGTTGCAACCGGTACAGGCCCAGGTTGCGGACTCCGCTCTCCGGGTCCTTCGTATGGGTGAGCCCCAGGTTGAAGAAGGATCCGCCGTCCTCGGGCCAGGTGAACAGGGCCGGCAGCTGGTCCAGGTCGACGTCGTCACCCCGGAGGACCACCTGCTGCACCGGGGCGTCCTTGACCTTCCTCGGCGGCACGTGGGCCATCGTGCCCAGCTTGCCGAACGCCTCCCTCATGCCCACGAACCCCTGCGGCAGTTCGGGCTTGAGCAGTCCGCCGATGCGGTCGCTGATCTCCTGGTACGAGGAGAGGCCCAGGGACTTCAACAGCCGGCGGTCGGTGCCGAACACGTTCATGGCCAGCGGCATCGAGGCGCCCTTGACGTCCTCGAACAACAGGGCCGGACCGCCGGCCTTGTTGACCCGGTCGACGATCTCGCCCACTTCCAGATAGGGGTCCACTTCGGCCTTGACGCGCTTGAGGTCGCCGTCGCGTTCCAACGCCCTCAGCAGCGCACGGAGATCGTCGTATGCCATGCGTGCCAGTATCCGTCACCGACTACGCTGGCCCTATCACCGGGGCCGTGCTCCCGGCCCATCCCGCGAACCTCAGGGGGATCCGCCTCATGCTCCGGGTGCTGCTCGTACTGGTACCGCTCGCCCTCACCATCTACGCGTTCATCGACTGCCTGAACACCAAAGAGGACGAGGTCAAGCACCTGCCCAAGGTGGTCTGGGTCATCATCATCCTGCTGGCCTGGGTGGTCGGTCCGATCGGCTGGATCGTCGCCGGTCGGGAGAAGACCGGCGGCCCGTACGGGCTGACCAAGCCGGAGAGCCGACGCTGGGTGGCGCCCGACGACAACCCCGAGTTCCTCAACTCCCTGAAGCCCCAGGGCGACCGCCCGGGCGACCCCGACCAGGCCCCGGACGGCGACCAGGGCAGCGACCACGGGAACGATCGGGGGAACGACCACCGGGGCGGTTCCGACACCCCGGGCGGCGCCTCCGGCAAGGGCGGGGCCGAGGGTGGTTCCGGGTCAGAGGCGGAGGACGGCCATACGCGGGGGCGCCGCTCCGAGGAGGACGCCCGCAGCGACGAGGGCGAGTCCGGCCCGGGCGACAAGCGCGGCTGAGGCCCGGGGGGTTCCGGCCCCCCCGTACGTCGGGCCGGGTGGCGTGACCACCGGGCCGGGCGGCGGCTCAGCGGGGCGCGGGCTCACCGTCGCGACGGGTGTACTCCGCCAGCAGTTCCTCCAGGCGCTCGGCCGACCACCGGGGTGTCCGCCCGGACAGGGCCTGGTCGAGGTGTTCGAGGTGGAGGTGCCAGCGGGCCAGCCACCCCAGCCGCTGCCGGTCGTCCCCGGTGACCGTGTCCCAGAACCGCAGCCGGGTCCCGCCACCGGTACGGGGCGACTCGGCGTCCAGGACGAAGCGGACGCAGCCCAGGGTGTCCAGGGTGTACTCCACGGTCCTCGGCTCGCCCCAGGCGGTGATCCGCCCGGGGATCACCGGGGGTGTCCGTACGGGGAAGTCGGCGGCCTCCGAGTGCAGCGGCTGCCAGCCGACCGCACCCCCGGGGCCGGGCTCGAAGGGGTTGGCGTGGGCGAGCCAGAGGCCCAGCCCCTCGGCGCTGGCGACGGCGCTCCATACCCGGTCCGGCGGGTGGGACAGCCGTAGCTCGTGGTGGAGGATGTGCGCCTCCCCACGGCTGAGGGAGCCGCCGTAGGGGGTGGTGGTGGCGGTCATGCCTCCAGGCTGGCGCACCTCGGGCCGGCCCGCGAGGGCTGGCCACATGGTGGGCGCCGGGGGAGCTACGGGTGCCGCCCGACCTCGCCGACCGGACCACCTCGGCATCCTGGGCGTACTCGGTGGGCGGACGGGAGCCGTGGACGTCGTCGAGCCGGGGGGACGGCGCCGCCGCCCGGGCGGGAGGCCACGGGCGGCGGCGAGGAGTACGCGTCCGGTTCCGGGCCGGGGGCCCGGTCGGGGTCAGGTGCCCGAGTAGGAGTGCTTGCTGTCCACGAAGATGTTGACCCCGTAGTAGTTGAACAGGAAGCAGCCGAAGGCGACCAGTGCCAGGTAGGCGGCCTTGCGGCCCTTCCACCCGGCGGTGGCGCGGGCGTGCAGGTAGGTGGCGTAGCCGACCCAGGTGATGAAGGACCACACCTCCTTGGGGTCCCAGCCCCAGTAGCGGCCCCAGGCGGCCTCGGCCCAGATGGCCCCGGCGATGATGGTGAAGGTCCACAGGGGGAAGACCAGCGCGTTGACCCGGTAGGCGAACTTGTCGAGGGTGGCGGCGGCCGGCAGCCGGTCCATGATGGAGGCGTTCAGCGCCGAGACCTTGTGGCCCTCCACACGGCGGGCCTCGTAGCGGTCCCGCAGCAGGAAGAACAGCGAACCGACCGCGCCCAGGTAGAACACCGCGCCGCAGATGATCGCGCAGGAGACGTGGATCCACAGCCAGTAGGAGTCCAGGGCGGGCACCAGCTGGTCGCTGGCGGTGTAGAGCACCGTGACCGCCAGGCCGAGGTCCAGCAGCACGGTGGTGACCAGGGGCAGGCCCAGCCAGCGGATGTTCTTCCCGGCCGCCAGGAACCCCAGGTAGGCGGCGACGGCCACCATGGAGAAGGTGGTGGAGAACTCGTACATGTTGCCCCAGGGGGCGCGCTGCACCGACAGGGCGCGGGTGAGCACCCCGCCGGCGTGCAGCAGGAAGGCGAGGGTGGTCAGCGAGACCGCGACCCGGCCGTACAGGTCGCCCTTCTCGCTGCCCCCGGCCGCGCCCGGCCCGTCCGGTACGTCGGGGCGGCTGCCGGCGCTGGAGCGGGTGACCACGGTGGGCCGCTCGATGACCTCGGTGCCCCCGCCCTTGCGTACCGTCACCGCAGGGCCGTCCGGGGCCGTCCGCTCCTGGTCGGCTCCGGTGACCTGGTCGACGGTGAGCGCGGCGGCGGTGCGGCCGACCTTGCTGCGGGTGCCGAGCACCCACTCCGCCAGGTGCGCGACGAAGGCCAGGGTGTAGACGGCCATGGCCGAGTAGACCAGGTAGTTGCTGGTCTCGGCGAGGTTCTCGTTGACTGCGGCTGCGATGTTCACCGGCGGGCTCCCTCACCCTGGGTGGGCTTGTCCTGTGTGTCGTCGGTTTCCGCTGGGTCCTGTGGGGTGGCCTCCTCGGAGGTACCGCCCTCCGTGCCGTTCCGGTCGCCGTCCGAGTCGCCGTCCGAGTCGCTGCTCCTGGAGGTGTCCTTGGAGGTGCCCTCGGTGGTGTCCTCGGAGGTGTCGGACGGAGCCGGCACCAGGGGCGCCCGCTCGGCCAACCGCTGGGCGAGGTCGCCGAGTTCCTCCGGCAGCCGGGTGGACTCGCTGCGCCCCAGTCCGGCCATCTCCACCAGGGTGCGGCCGTCCTCGGTGGTACGGGCCCGTACCCACACCCGGCGCCGCTGGATGAACAGCGAGGCCGCGAGCCCGATGACGGCAGCCACCGCGCCGCCCAGGGCCCAGCCCTTGCCGGGCTGTTGGGAGATCTGGAAGCTGGCCCACTTCTTGTAGCCCTCGAACTTCAGCGTGCCGGCGCCGTTCGGCAGCTTCATGGTGCCGCCGGGGGCGATCTGCTTGGCCAGGGGCTTGCCGCCCTTGGCCTTGAACTGCTTCAGGTTCTTGGTGTCCAGCTGGTACACGTTCTGCGGGGACCCGGCGTTCAGCCCCAGGTCGCCCCGGTAGGCGGTGAGGAACAGCACCGGGTTACGGGCGGTCGGGGACTGGGAGAACATGGTGCCGGTGTTGGGCGCGAAGTCCGGTACGAAGAAGCCCTGGAAGCCCAGTTGGTCCTTGAAGCCCTTGGCGTTGCGGTAGTCGGTGACCTTGATGACCCCGCTGGAGGTCTGGTTGTTGTCCTGGGGGATGAACGGCACCGGCCCCCGGTAGGCCACGTCACCCTGGCCGTCGGTGACCCGCACGATCGGGGCGAAGCCCCGGGACAGCAGGTAGACCTTGGTGTCCCCCACCTGCAACGGGTGGTTGACCTCGATGGGCGCCCGGTGCTCCTTGCCGTCCGAGTCCGTCCAGTAGCTGACGTCGGCGCGGAAGGTACGGGCGGTGCCCTTGGAGGGGCCGCTCTCCTCGAAGGTGGCCGTGAACTTGTCCAGGCGGAACCCGAAGTGGTCCAGGTCCTCGGGGTCGTACAGCGAACCTGACTTGAAGTCGTCGTACTGGGTGAGGGTGTTGGAGAAGCCGTCGCCCTGGACGATCAGCTTGCCGCCCTCGGACTTCCACAGCTGGCCGGCCGCGAAGGCCAGCAGCATCACGATCAGGGCGACGTGGAACGCCAGGTTGCCGGCCTCCCGCAGGTACCCCTTCTCCGCGGCCACCGAGTCCGACCCGGGCTCCACCCGGAACCGCCGGCCCCTCAGCAGGGTGCGGGCCTGTTCCAGCACCCGCTCGGGCGGGGCGTCGGTGTGCCAGCTGGTGGACGCCGGCATCCGGTCCAGTCGCCGGGGCGCCTTCGGCGGCCGGCCCCGCAGTTGGCCCACGAACTGCCAGCTGCGGGGCACGATGCAGCCGGCCAGCGAGACGAACAGCAGGATGTAGATGGCGGAGAACCACACCGAGCCGTAGACGTCGAAGAGTTGGAGCTTCTCGTACAGCGGGGTCAGGGTCTCGTGCCGCTTCTGGAAGTCCTCGACCTTGACCACGTCGACCTGGTTCTGCGGCACCAGCGAACCCGGTACGGCGGCCAGCGACAGCAGGAACAGCAGGATCAGCGCCACCCGCATCGAGGTCAGCTGCCGCCAGAACCAGCGGGCCCAGCCCAGCGGCCCCAACGAGGGCACCCGCAGCCGGTCCTCGCCCGGCGCGGTCGACAGCTGCGCGCCGGCCGTCTCCTCCTCGGACCGGGCCTGCTCGCCCGGGTCCGTACGGTCGACGCCGGTGTCCCGACCGGTGTCGGTGTCGCTCATCCTCAGACCCCCACGGTGAAGTCGGACGACCAGACCTGAAGCTCGTACACGATCCGGTCCCAGGCCCCCGTCACCAGCAGCACGCCGACGGCCACCAACATGGCGCCGCCGATCCGCATGACCCAGACATAGTGCCGTTTCACCCAGTCGAAGGCCCCGAGGGTACGGCGGAAGGCCACGGCGGCCACCACGAACGGCAGCCCCAGCCCCAGACAGTAGGCCACCGTCAGCAGCGCGCCCCGGGCGGCGCTGGCCTCGTTGAAGGCGAGGGTCTGCACCGACGCCAGGGTGGGCCCGATGCACGGGGTCCAGCCGATCCCGAACAGCACGCCCAGCATCGGCGCCCCGGCCAGCCCCATGGCCGGCCTGCGGTGGAACCGGAACTCCCGGGAGGCGAAGCGGGACAGTACGCCCATGAAGGCCAGGCCCAGCAGGATGGTCAGCGCCCCCAGCACCCGGGAGATCACCTGGCGGTGCTCCTGGAGCTGGGCGCCGAAGCCGCCGAACAGGGCGCCGCCGGAGACGAACACGGCGGTGAAGCCGAGGACGAACAGGGTGGCGCCGGCGACCATCCGGCCCCGGCGGGCCTCCGCCAGGTCCGTGCCGCTCACCCCGGTGACGTAGGAGAGGTAGCCGGGCACCAGGGGCAGCACGCAGGGGGAGAAGAACGACACCAGCCCGCCGAGGACGGCCACCGGCACCGCGAGCAGCAGCGCTCCGCTGAGCACCGTCTCGTTCGGGCCGATGGCACTGGCCAGGAGGGTCACCACGTCACTTCTCCGCCATCACCGGTTCCAGGATCGACCGCAGCTTCTTCTCGCTCAGCGCCAGCAGCGCGCGGGCGGCGATCCGGCCCTTGCGGTCGATGACCACCGTCGACGGCACCGACTGCGGGGGCAGTTCGCCCCGGCCGAACTTCAACTGGAGCTTGCCACTGGGGTCGAACAGGCTGGGATAGGTGATGCCGAAGTTGCGGTCGAAGGCCTTGGCGTTGGCCTTGTCCAGGTCACGGGTGTTGATGCCGACGAACTGGACGCCTTTGCCCTTGGTCTCCTTGGCGACCTTCGCCAGGTTGGGCGCCTCGGCACGGCAGGGCGCGCACCACGAGCCCCACACGTTCAGCACCACGACCTGGCCCCGGTAGTCGGCCACCCGCAGGTGCTTGCCGTCGACGGTCTCCCCGGCGAGGTCCGGGACCTTCTTACGGTCGGCCACCGGCACGGTGGTGATCTTGCCGGTACCCTCCACGATCTTGGTGTCCGAGGAGGACTTGCCGGCCTTGTCGTCCCCGCAGCCGGTCAGCACCAGCACCCCGCCGAGCACCACCGCCACCGCGCCCCGGACACGACCGGCACGCCGCCGCGAACGGTCGGCGCGCACGACGGTACGACCTCCACCAGAACTCATGTGAAAAGTTTCCCATGCACTCGGGGGCGATCTTCTGGCGCCCCCCGCGTCCCGGGGCGCGCCCCGTACCGGCCGTTCACGTCCACCTCACCGTCCGGTTCAGGCCCCGAAGCCCTTGGCGCCCTTGACCGGCTTGGCCCCGGCCAGCAGGTGCGCCGGCACCAGGTCCCGCGCCGGCTCGGTGTAGCCGACGGACACCAGCCGGTCCCCCAGGTACGTGAAGCTGGTCAACGAGGCGAGCGTGCACTGCCGCCGCCTGGGGTCGTGCCACAGCCGGCGCCCCTCCACCTGGCCGCGCAGCGTCCAGATCGGCAACTGGTGGCTGACGCACACCGCCTCGTGCCCGCGCGCCGCGTCCCGTGCCGCGTCCAGGGCGGACCGCATCCGCACGGCCTGGTCCACGTAGGGCTCGCCCCAGGAGGGCCGGAACGGGTTCCGCAGGTGCTTCCAGTTCTCCGGCCTGCGCAGCGCGCCGTCGCCCACCCCGAAGGTCCTGCCCTCGAAGACGTTGGCCGCCTCGATCAGCCGCTCGTCGGTGGCCAGTTCCAGACCGTGGGTCTTCACCAGCGGGGCCGCCGTCTCCTGGGCCCGTTGGAGGGGGGAGGACACCACGTACGTGATGTCCCGCTCCGCGAGGTGTTCGGCGACCCGTTCGGCCATCTGCCGCCCGAGGGCGGAGAGTTGGTAGCCCGGCAGCCTCCCGTAGAGCACCCCCTCGGGGTTGTCGACCTCCCCGTGGCGCATCACGTGCACCACGGTCACCACCTTCTCCGGGTCCACCGCGTCCCGTGAGGGTTCGGCGCTCATCTGGTCCTCCCCTGGTTACCGCTCGACTCGTCCTCGTACCGGCCGCGACCGGTCACGCCTGGGCCTCGGCCGCCGCCCGGGCCGCCGCCGGCAGGGCCTCGGCGATCCGGTCAACGGCCCGCTGGTCATGGGCGGTTGACACGAACCACGCCTCGAAGGCCGAGGGCGGCAGGTACACCCCGCGCGCCAGCATGGCGTGGAAGAACGCGGTGTAGCGGTGGGTCTCCTGGGTCCGGGCGTCCTGGTAGTCGCGCACCGGCCGGTCGGTGAAGAACACCGAGAACATGTTCCCCGCCACCTGCACCTGGTGGGCCACGCCCTCCTTGGTCAACGCCTCGGAGGCCAACCCCTGTAGCTGCGCGGACACCTGGTCCAGCACCTCGTACGCGGACTCGTCCAGCAGCCGCAGCTGGGTCACGCCCGCCGCCGTCGCCACCGGGTTACCGGACAGGGTGCCGGCCTGGTACACCGGCCCCTCGGGCGCCAGTTGGGCCATCACCTCGGCCCGGCCACCGAAGGCCGCCGCCGGGAAACCGCCACCCATCACCTTGCCGAAGGTCATCAGGTCCGGCTCCACCCCGTCGATGCCGTACCAGCCGCGCCGGGACACCCGGAAACCGGTCATCACCTCGTCGGAGACCAGCAGCGCGCCGTGCCGCCGGCACAGGTCCCGCAGCCCGGCGTTGAAGCCCTCCCGGGGCGGCACCACGCCCATGTTGCCGGGGGACGCCTCGGTGATCACGCAGGCGATCTCGTCGGGGTGGGCCGCGAAGGCGGCGGCCACCGCCTCCAGGTCGTTGTACGGCAGCACCAGGGTCTCCCCGGCCTGCGCCCCGGTCACCCCGGGGGTGTCCGGCAGCCCGAAGGTGGCGACCCCGGAGCCGGCGGCGGCCAACAGCGCGTCCACGTGACCGTGGTAGCAGCCGGCGAACTTGATGACCTTGGCCCGGCCGGTGAAGCCCCGGGCCAGCCGGATCGCGGACATGGTGGCCTCGGTACCGCTGGACACCAGGCGTACCCGCTCCACCGGCCCGACCCGGTCCACGATCTCCTCCGCCAGGGCCACCTCGTCCTCCCCGGGCGTACCGAAGGAGGTGCCGCGCTCGACCGCCCTGCGCACCGCCTCCAACACCTGCGGGTGGGCGTGGCCGAGAATCGTCGGCCCCCAGGAACAGACCAGGTCAACATAGTCACGACCGTCCGCGTCCGTCAGATAGGGGCCACTGCCGTGGGTCATGAACCGAGGGGTGCCGCCGACCGCGCCGAAGGCCCGCACCGGCGAGTTCACGCCTCCCGGAGTGACGGCCTGGGCCCGGTCGAACAGGGACTGCGATACTGGGGCTTCGTCTGCGTACGGGTAGCTCACGGCCACCATGGTGGCAGAGCCCACGCGACAGGGTGCCGCCCGGGCGTTTCACCTCCGTCAGGGCGGGGAGGTCACTGTCACATTGATCGGGTTGCGCGGCGGGGGTCGCGAGTGTTCGGGTGGTGACATGCAGCGCGGAGGCGAACTGGGCGAGGGCACCGGGGACCTTGGGCCCAAGCGCACGCGGGGACGGCACCGTCGGAGAGAACAGACGGATACGGGCGGCGCCCAGGGTGAGTTCGCCCTGGGACGGCAGCAGGAACACCGGGGAGAGCCCTCCACGGACAGGGGAAGCAAGGGTGGCGGCCGAGTGGGGGTGACCTACAAGTACTTCGGCGCTCCCGACGGCGCGACCGCCGCGCGGGTCCCCATATCGATGCGCCCCGAGGAGCTTGGCGGAGACGAGCTGGGCCAGGGGATGTTCACCAAGATCAAGCCGGAGACCATGGCCGCCATGGTCCTCACCGGCATCGAGGGCATCCCCCTGCACCGGGTCCCCCCACTGGAACTGGTGGTGCTGCACCCCGACTACGCCGTGGTGAAGCTGCCGATGACCGTGGTCGACCCGCTGCGCGGGGTCGGCGAGGAGTCGGTGGGCGCCGCGGCGTTCATCTGGTCCACCGTGCCCGACCGTGGCGGCCCCCAGGACGCCTTCAACGTCTACCAACTCCTGCACCAGTGGCAGGACTTCAGCCACCGCCTCCACTCCGCCGGCCACCAGCCGTACTGCCTGGTGTGGCCCTGAGCGTCTGAGCCTCCGGGACGGGACGGCGCGGCGAAACGGCACGGAATTCGGGCGGGACCCCTGACGGTCCCGCCCTTCTCGTACGTCCTGGCGTCCCCTTTGGTCGGCCCCTACGTACGTCACCGCACCCCGGTCACGGCGGCCGGCCGTGATCGGGGTGATGTCGGGGCCGCTGGCGGCCGGAGGGGGCGGGCCCGCACCGGCCAGCGAGGACACGGCACCACCGGGAGAGCAGCACCCCGCGCCCCGGGCACCCGAACAGGGCGTCTGGCAACGGCCCGTGGACCCTGGGGTCGCCGGGGGCCAGCCGCGCGGGCCCGCGCCCCCGACTCCTGGCCTGCCGTGTCAGTGGCCGGCTCCTGGCGGGGCGCGAACCGGGGTCGCGCACCGGTCAGTTGGCCTCCCCCCTCGGACGTACGGGCCCCGGGGCGTCCGGGCGGAGGGGGTGCCGTACCGCCCGCCCAGCCGCTTCGGACCGTGGACACCGGGCATCCGCGGGGGCGGGCCGCCCGCCCCGTTCACCCCCTTCGACCGCTTCTGTCGCCAACACCCGAGCGACGTTTCCCGCCATGATCACCAGCGCCGCCACCACCAGGACGCCCACCACCCCGAGCGGCCTCGCCACGCCGGCCCACCGGCCCCTCCGACCGGGGCCCCTCGGAAATTCGGCCACCGCGTCGGAGGCTCGACCCCGGAGATCACGCCACCGCCGCGAGGGGGCGCCGTGGGGCCGGGGTACCCGCCCACCGAGGGGACCGCGTACGCCGCCGCCACTGCGGGCGACCAACCGTCCGACAGAGGGGAGGTTTCCAGCCCCGTACGCTCTGTACGCACCCGCGAACCGAGTGGCGCGAACCGTTCGCCCGTACACGGCGGCAACCGGACACCTCACGGGAGGCGGCCTCGGGCGCCCTAACAAAAGCACAGCTCGTACGAGCGGGCGTCGGTCCTCCAGAGTCGACCCTTTGCCCTCGAAACTTACGGAACGCTTACCTCCGAGCCGTCTCGGCAGGGAGTGAACGAGCCGTTACGGAGGAGCCGTTGCATGGGGCAAGGGATGTCGGGTAGCGGCCAGGAGTTCACGTGAACAACAGAACGGAAGGTTCCAAGCCATGTCCGCTGAAGGGGACAGCAAGGAGATAAGGGGTGGTTCGGCTGGTTCGGGCACTCCTGGAAGTCTGCTGGACAGGGCCCCACAGACCGACCGGTGGGTGTTCGGCATCACGGCCTTCGCCACCCTGGCCTTCGTCCTGTGGGGCGCCCTGGGCACCGACTCGCTGAAGAACACCTCCCAGAGAATGCTGAACTGGGCGATGCACAACGGCGGTTGGGCCTTCGTACTGGCCGCCTCCGGCTTTGTGATCTTCTCACTGTGGCTGGCCTTCAGCCGCTACGGAAAGATCACCCTGGGGCAGGAGGGCGAGAAGCCCGAGTTCCGCACCGTGTCCTGGATCGCCATGATGTTCAGCGCGGGCATGGGCATCGGCCTGATGTTCTACGGCGTCAACGAGCCGCTCACCCACTTCGACTCCTCGCCTCCGGGGACCGGTGGGGACGCCAACGCGAAGACGGCCACCGCGATGGCCACCACGCTCTTCCACTGGACCCTGCACCCCTGGGCCATCTACGCGGTCGTCGGTCTGGCCATCGCCTACAGCACCTTCCGCAGGCGCCGCCGGGGCACGGTCAGCGCGGTGTTCACCCCGCTCATCGGGGAACGGCACGCCAACGGCGGGCTGGGGCGCGCCATCGACATCCTGGCCATCTTCGCCACCCTGTTCGGCTCCGCCGCCTCCCTGGGCCTCGGCGCCCTGCAGATCGGCAGCGGGGTCAAGGAGGTCGGCTGGATGGAGAGCGTCAGCACCACGCTGCTGGTGGTCATCATCGCCGTACTGACCGGGGCGTTCATCGCCTCCGCCATCTCCGGTGTGGAGAAGGGCATCCAGTGGCTGTCCAACATCAACATGGTGCTCGCCGGACTGCTGGTGCTGTTCGTGTTCGTGGCCGGGCCCACGATCTTCATGCTGAACCTGATCCCCTCCTCCATCGCGGACTTCTTCCGTGAGCTGCCGCAGATGGCCGGCCGCACCGACGCCAGCGGCGGCAAGGAGGTCGCCACCTGGTTGTCCAAGTGGACGGTCTTCTACTGGGCCTGGTGGATCTCCTGGACGCCCTTCGTGGGCATGTTCATCGCCCGTATCAGCCGGGGCCGCACCATCCGCCAGTTCGTCGGCGGCGTGATCCTGGTGCCCAGCGTGGTCAGCCTGCTGTGGTTCTGCGTCTTCGGCGGGGCGGCCATCCGCGAGCAGCGGGGCGGTGCCGGCCTGGTGGAGAAGGGCGGCCAGGAGGCCCAGCTGTTCGGGCTCCTCGACCAGTACCCGATCGCCGGCGTCACCACCCTGCTGGTGATGACCCTGGTGGCGATCTTCTTCGTGTCCGGTGCGGACGCGGCGTCCATCGTCATGGGCACCCTCTCCCAGAAGGGCACGCTGGAGCCCAGCCGTATGGTCGTGATCTTCTGGGGCGCGGCCACCGGTGCCGTCGGAGCGATCATGCTGCTGATCGGCGGAGGTGGGGACAAGGCCCTGGAGGGCCTTCAGAACCTCACCATCCTGGTCGCCGTACCGTTCACGGCGGTGATGGTGATGCTCTGCATCGCGCTCACCCGTGACCTGCGGCGCGACCCGCTGATCATCCGTGGTGAGCAGGGCGACGTGGCGGTGGAGACGGCCGTCATCGCCGGACAGGAGCGCTACGACGGCGACTTCGAGTTCCACATCGTCCCGGCCGAGAACGGTGACGGCCCCGACGAGGGCGGTTCCCCGCACAAGACCCCTGTCAGCAAGAACTAGCGGTCGCCCACGGAACGCGGTGGGGTGCCCCTCCCTCGGAGGGGCACCCCACCGGTCGTTTCGGTACCTCGGTCGTACGGCGCCCCCGGACGCGCGCACCGTGGATCCACGGTGACCGCCGGTCCTCGAAGCCCCTTCCGTACGGCCGCCCCTCCGGTCCCGGTACGGCGCCCACCCCAGGGCGGGACCCACCCGCCACCCGCCCCTCCGACGCGAGGCCCCTCGGGGTGGCCCACCCCCACGGCACCCCGGCCGTACGGGCACGCCAAGGCAAGGCCCGCCCGGCACCCGCCCCTCCGACGGCGCCCTGTCCCACCGCACCCGGCCCCACGGCGCCCCGGCCGTACGCGCACCGGCGGCGGGAGGGCTCGCCTTCGTACCGTCCACGAGTGCGTACCGCACCCCAGGGCGGGCCCCGGACACGGCAACCCCCACCCCGCCCCGGTCCTCCACCCGACTCCGCACCCCCACACCCCGTACCGGCCCCACCTACGCCCGCCCCAGGGCGGGCCCGGCCCACCGGGCGCACCACGAGGGGCGAGCCCTCACCGGGGCCGGCACCCCCTCGGGGATGCCCCCGGGGCGGTGCCGCGAGGAGGGGGCCGGGCCGGACGGGGTCAGGTGAAGCCCGTAGCGAGCAGCCGGACAGGGCCGAGCCAGCCACGTACCGAGCGGCCCGACGAGGTCAGGTGGCGGCCGTAGCGAGCGGGCGGTCAGGGCCGGTGGAGGCCGTAGCGAGCGGGCGGTCAGGGCCGGTGGCGGCCGTAGCGAGCGGGCGGTCAGGGGGAGGAACCGGACCGGCGGGCCCGGTGCTCACGCCGGTCAGCGCGTCGTCGGTCAGCGCATCGCGTGACGGCCGCGACCGCGCCGGCCCCGGCGCGGCTCCTCGCCGCCGCCCGGGCCCTGGGCGCCCTCCGAGGAGGCCGCCTCCCTGGCCTTGGCGCTGCCCCGTCGGGCGCGGAGGAACTCGATCACGATCGGCATCACCGACAGCAGCACGATGCCGACCAGGATCATCTCGATGTGCTGGTGCACGAAGTCGACCTGTCCCAGGGCCGCACCCAGCAGGGTCACCCCGGCGCCCCACAGCACACCGCCGAGCACGTTGAAGATGACGAAGGAGCGGTACCGCATCCCGCTGACGCCGGCGATGATCGGGGTGAAGGTACGGACGATGGGCACGAAGCGGGCCAGCACCAGGGACTTGGGGCCGTGCTTCTCGAAGAACTCGTGCGCCTTCTCCACGTTCTCCTGTTTGAACAGCTTGGAGTCCGGGCGGTTGAACAGCGCCGGCCCCACCTTGCGTCCGAACAGGTAGCCCGCCTGGTCCCCCAGCACGGCCGCGATCACGATCAGCGTGCACACCAGCCACAGCGGCTGGTGCAGGTACTGGCCGGTGGCCACCAGCAGACCGGTGGTGAACAGCAGGGAGTCACCCGGCAGGAAGAAGCCGATGAGCAGGCCCGACTCGGCGAAGACGATCACCAGGATGCCCAGCAGCCCGAACTGGGGGATCAGATAGTCCGGGTCGAGCCATTGCGGACCGAGCGCGAGTTGGGTCACGTAAGGGGCTCCTCGTCAGGGCACGTCGACGGGCGGCGCGGGAGTGGAGAGTCGCTCCACGCTACCAAGACCACGCCTCGCGCCCGCCCGGCAGCGGCCTCGGCTCTGTGGGGTAAGAACGCCCCTCCACCCCGCCCGGTTCCCCACCAGGGGCCGCCGGCCCTGGTGATCACGGCGCCGTATCTCGTTAGGCTCGCCCCTGGAAAGCGGCAGCAGCCGGCCGACCGAGGAAGCCAGGAGCAGATCGTGAGCACCCGTACCGCCGTCGTCACGGGCGCCAGCAGCGGCATCGGCGCCGCCTGCGCCCGCCAGCTGGCCCACGCGGGATACCGCGTCGTCCTCCTCGCCCGCCGACGGGACCGCGTCGAGGCGCTGGCCGGAGAACTCCCCCAGGCCGAGGCCCGGGTCGTGGACGTCACGGACCGGGAGGCGGTGGACGCCTTCGCGGCCTCCCTCGACCGTTGCGACGTCCTGGTCAACAACGCCGGCGGGGCCTTCGGCCAGGACACCGTGGCCGGGGGTGACCCCGCCGACTGGCGCTGGATGTACGAGGTGAACGTCCTGGGCACGCTCCACGTGACCCAGGCCCTGCTGCCCGCCCTGGAGGCCTCCGGCGACGGCACGGTGGTGGTGCTCTCCTCCACCGCCGCCCTCGGCACCTACGAGGGGGGCGGTGGTTACGCCGCCGCCAAGCACGGCGCCCACGCCCTGGCGGCCACCCTGCGTCTGGAGATCGTCGACCGTCCGGTACGGGTCATCGAGATCGCCCCGGGCATGGTGCGCACCGAGGAGTTCTCCCTCAACCGCTTCGGCGGCGACCAGGAACGGGCCGACCGGGTCTACCAGGGCGTGCCGGCACCCCTGACGGCGGACGACGTGGCGGACACCGTCACCTGGGCGGTGACCCGCCCCTCGCATGTGAACGTCGACCTGCTGGTGGTCCGGCCCCGGGTGCAGGCCTCCAACTACAAGGTGCACCGGGAGGGTTGAGCCCCCGGGCGGACGCCGACGGTCCGGCGCCCGCCCCGAGCGGCGACGGGGTGCCCGGGGTGCCGGGACCGTGGTCCCGACGGAGTCCCGGGCACCCCGACCCGTACGGCCTCGCTCCGGCCGGCAGGGGCTCAGCCCTTCACGCACACCACCTGCTTGAGCTTGGCGACCACCTCGACCAGGTCGCCCTGCCGCTCGATGACCTGCTCGATGGACTTGTAGGCGGCCGGGATCTCGTCCACCACCCCGGAGTCCTTACGGCACTCCACCCCCTGGGTCTGCCGCTCCAGGTCGTCCGCGGAGTACCGCCGCTTGGCGGCGCTACGGCTCATCTTCCGGCCCGCCCCGTGGGAGGCGGACTGGAAGGAGGCGTCGTTGCCCAGGCCCCGGACGATGTACGAGCCGGTGCCCATGGAACCGGGGATGATGCCCAGTTCGCCGGCGCCGGCCCGGATGGCGCCCTTGCGGGTCACCAGCAGGTCGACGTCGTCGTACCGTTCCTCGGCCACGTAGTTGTGGTGGCAGGAGATGACCGGGTCGAAGGTCGGCCGGGCCTTCCTGAACTCCCGCCGCACCACGTCCCGCAACAGCCCCATCATCAGCGCCCGGTTGTGCCGCGCGTACTCCTGGGCCCAGAACAGGTCGTGGCGGTACGCGGCCATCTGCGGGGTCTCGTCGACGAACACCGCCAGGTCGCGGTCGACCAGCCCCTGGTTGTGCGGCAGTTGCTGGGCCCGCTGGATGTGGAACTCGGCCAGTTCCTTGCCGATGTTCCGCGAACCGGAGTGCAGCATCAGCCACACCCGGTCCTCGGTGTCCAGGCAGACCTCGACGAAGTGGTTGCCCGAACCCAGTGTGCCCAGCTGCCTGGTGGCCCGCTCCCGCCGGAACCGCACCGACTCGGCGACCCCGTCGAAGCGGTTCCAGAAGTCGTCCCAGCCGGAGGTGGGCAGCCCGTGCACGTCGCCGGGGTGCACCGGGTCCTGGTGCATCCCCCGGCCGACCGGGATGGCCTGCTCGATCCGGGACCTCAACCGGGAGAGGTCGCCGGGGAGTTGCCCGGCGGTCAGCGAGGTCCGTACCGCGGACATGCCGCAGCCGATGTCCACGCCGACGGCGGCCGGGCAGACCGCGCCGCGCATGGCGATGACCGAACCGACGGTGGCGCCCTTGCCGTAGTGCACGTCGGGCATCACCGCGAGCCCCTCGACCCAGGGCAGGGTGGTGACGTTGCGCAGTTGGCGCATGGCGCCGTCCTCCACGGTGGCCGGGTCGGCCCACATGCGGATCGGTACCCGTGCCCCGGGCACCTCGGTGAACGCCATCCGTCTCACTCCCCCCGTGTTGGTGACGGTCGCACCCGGGCACTACGTGACCCCCGAGGAAAAACCGGACGTATGCCGGCAACTCGCGCAACGGACCGGACGGTCCGGCATCGGGTGCGGTAGACATTGTGTTCCGCTGCCCTCGGGCGACGGCAACACGTTTTCGACCCGCTCCCCCTTCGGGGCAACCGTGGCGGTGTCGAAGGTCGCACCCGTACCGGGCCGCCCCCTCGGGTGATGTGGAACCGGCCACTCCTGGTGGCCGTCCCAGTAGACGGAGGAGCAGGAGGTCACCGTGCGTCGAAGGGCCGGTCTCATCAGCGCCCCGGGAGCCGCCGCGGCGGTCGCCGCGGGAGTCACCGCGCTGGCCCTGGGCGTGAGCGGCTGCACCGGCGGCTCCTCGGAGGGGAGCACCGGGGACACCAAGCCCGGTGAGCCCAAGGAGAGTTCCAGCGCCGCGCCCCCGGGGAAGTACCGCACCCTCCCCGAACCCTGCGGGGCGGTGGGCGCCGGGACGCTGGAGGAGATGCTGCCCGGCACCAGCGTGGCCCCGGACGGCGGCGGCCCCTCGGGCGCCAGCCCCTCCCCGTACGAGGGCGAGGCCACGGTCACCTACGACACCGACCGTCGGGTGGGCTGCCGTTGGCAGAGCGAGACCCGGCTGAGCACCCGCCATCTGAAGGTCAGCTTCGAACGGGTGGTCTCCTACGACAAGGAGGTCTCCGACGACGAGCGGGCCGAGGAGCTGTTCAACGAGCAGGCGTCCGCCGCCCGCATCAGCCTGCCGAAGAAGGACAACGCGACCGGCGACCCGGCGGACAAGCAACTGCCGCCCAAGCGCCCGACGCCGGAGCGGACCGGTGCGGACAGTTCCGACGATCCAGACGCCCAGGACCCGGAGTTGGCCCCCCGGGCGCTGACCGACGTGGGGGACGCGGCCTACCTCGACGACCAGTTGGTGACCGGGGACTCGGGGGTGCACCGGGACGTCACCGTGGTCTTCCGTACCGCGAACGTCCTGGTGACCATCGAGTTCGACCGCTGGGTGACGGACAAGCGGAACGTGCCCGACAGCGAGCCCCTGCAACGCCACTCGCGGCGGCTGGCGTCCCAGCTGGCCGGCAGCTTCCAGGACTGAACCCGGGCCCCGCCCTCCCCCGTCCGGGGAGTGAGACCAGCCACTTGTACCCGCTTTGTGTGGACTTCCCGACCGAACCGCTCCCGCGCTACGGCACACTGTGTGGGCCGTACGAGACCACGGAAGCGAAGGAACCATGCACCTTCAACGCGCCTCGCGCCTCACCCGCACCCTGCTCAGCGCTGCGGTAGCGGTCCCCGTTCTGCTGGCGGCCGGGTGCTCCTCGGACGACTCCGGCGGTTCGGACGAGGACGCCAAGGCCAAGCCCTCCAGCAAGCCGAGCGCGTCCCTGGAGCCGGCACGGTTCAAGAAGCTGCCCCCCGTCTGCGAGAGCCTCACCAAGGGCACCGTCGAGGACGTCGTGCCAGGGGTGGACAAGGCGAAGGGCAAGAACCTGGGCCCCAAGGACGGCGACAGCTACGGCAGTTGCATCTGGACCGGCCTCAAGGAGTACGACTACCGCTCGCTCACCCTGTCCATGCGCCGCTTCGACTCCCACGCCACCCTCGGCTCGGCGGACGCCCGGGCCAAGAAGTTCCTGTCCCAGCAGGTCGCCGCCACCCGCTCGGACAAGAGCAACGACAGCCTGGACGAGAAGCCCCTCAAGGGCGTCGGCGACGAGGCGACCTCCCTGGAGTACAAGACCAAGGAGAAGTACGGCAAGTCCAAGGAGGAGCACCGGCTCAACAAGCTGGTCGTCCGCTCCGCGAACACCGTACTCACCGTCGACTACGGCGGCGCCGGCTTCGAGGACGGCAAGCTCCCCAAGGCCGAGGACCTGCGCAAGGGCGCCGAGAAGGCCGCCAAGGAAGCCCTCTCCTCCCTGGGCTGACCCCCACCGTCCACCAACCCGCCCGGTACGCCCGGGAGTTCACCGTCCGAAGGCCGCCGCACCAGCGCAGGGTGCGTCGGGGGAACGGTTGTGCGAGGCTAAGCGCCGCCAGAAGGCCGGCCGGAAGCCGGCCGCGCCCCCACGAGCCTGAGGACGACCCGTGCAGCTGAACCGTACGCACCGGATACTCGTCGGGGTGGTGGTCGCCGGGGCGGTCCTGATCGCCGCGATCGGCTTCGCCGGCTCGTACTCCGCCGTACGGGACCTGGCCGAACGCAAGGGTTTCGGACAGTTCTCCCCGTTCTTCCCCATCGGCGTCGACGCCGGCATCGTGGTGCTGCTGGCCCTGGACCTGCTGCTGACCTGGGTGCGCATCCCCTTCCCGCTGCTGCGCCAGACCGCCTGGATGCTGACGGCCGCCACCATCGCCTTCAACGGCGCCGCCGCCTGGCCCGACCCGCTGGGCGTGGGGATGCACGCGGTGATCCCGGTGCTGTTCGTGGTCACCGTCGAGGCCGCCCGGCACGCCATCGGCCGCATCGCCGACATCACCGCCGACAAGCACATGGAGGGCGTACGGCTGTCCCGCTGGCTGCTGGCCTTCCCCTCCACCTTCCGCCTGTGGCGCCGGATGAAGCTGTGGGAGCTGCGCTCCTACGACCAGGTGATCCGCATGGAACAGGACCGGCTGGTGTACGAGGCCCGGCTGCGCGGACGCTACGGCCGGGCCTGGCGACGCCGCGCCCCGATCGAGGCGATGATGCCCCTGCGGCTCGCCCGGTACGGCATCCCCCTGTCCGAGACCGCCTCGGCCGGGCTGGAGGCCGCCGGCATCAGCCCACCCGTACGGCCGCCCACCGAGGAGGCCCGCGCCCTGCCGGGTACCGCCTCCCCCCGGGCCACCGAGCGGCCCGTACGGCCCGAGCCCGCCGCACAGGCGGCACCCCCCGAGGTGGATCAGCCCGCGCCGGCGGCCGACACCGAGGAACCGCCCGGGCATCCCGCCGACCCCGAGGCCGCGCCACCGGTGGCCGAACCGGCCCCCGAACCCGCCGCGCCCCCCGCCGTCCAGGCCCCGGCCGTGGAGGCGCACCCCGAGGAGCCCGACCCCGCCCGGTCGCCCCACCCGGCCCCCACCGTCCCGGTGGGCCCCGGACGCGTACGGTCCCTGGGCCAGGCCAGCGCCCCCACCAACGGCTACGCCGCCTACGTCCCCCCGCCCCACCCCGAGGAGGAGGGCCCGGCCGCCCGGCCGGCACCCGCCCAGCAGCAACTGTTCCGGGAACCGCCACCACCCCCGGAGCCCGAGGCCACCCCCGTGCCCGAGGCGGCCGAGTCGGTGCCCGAGCCGCCCGCCCCGGTGGAGGAGGACCCGTCCCCGGTGGGGATACCGGACGGGGTCGCCCGGGAGGAGGTCTACTTCGAGGCCTTCCGCCAGTTCGCCGCGGGCCGGGGCGACTTCCCCAACGCACGGCAGCTCTCCCGGACCCTGGAGGAGAGCTTCGGCATCACCAACGCCGACGGCTCCCTGCTGAGCGAGCCCTATCTACGGGAGTACGTACGGGAGTTCAGAAACCGCTACCGCTCCGAGATGGGCATGGCCGGCTGACCCCGCCCCGGCGTTCCGTACCGTCCCGTGGGCGCCGGGCCACCACGGCCGGTCACCTCACGCGAGCCCACGCCCGCCCCCCGGCCGGGCCCGTTCGAGCGGCGCCGCCTTCCTCCCGGGGGCCGCGAACTCCTCGCGGGTGACCCGTGCCCTGTCGTCACCGGGTGCGGGGGGGGGGCGGCTCCCGCCAGGACGGGGCGCCTGCCCTGACAGCGTCAACCGCCGCACCGCGTACCGCGTGCGGCGACCACCGCGGGGCGACCGGAGCGGCGGCTCCCCGCCACCCGACCACCCGGAACCCCTCGGGCCCCCGCCCAGCGAGGACCACGAGGCCGGACGACGCCCCGGAACCGGAACCGGCATCCACTCACCGCCCGACCCAGGCCCGCCCCCCCGGCCCGGGAACGCTCCCGACCGGAGGTGCCCCGGCCGGGAAGCGACCTCCGGGTGTCAGGCGCCCAACAGCTTCCGCACCCGGTCGGCGCCGACCGCCAGCAGCAGGGTGGGCAGCCGGGGCCCGGTCTCCTTGCCCACCAGCAGCCGGTACAGCAGGACGAAGAACGCCCGCTGCGCGGTCTTCAGTTCGGGGGTGGGCTTCGCCTCGGGCGGCAGCCCGGCCATCCGCTTGGGCACCCCGTACACCAGCGAGGTCAGCCCCTCCAGGGACCAGTGGTCGTCCAGCCCGTCCAGCAACAGCCGCAGGGACTCCCGCTGTTCGTCGTCCAACGAGGACAGCAGGTCGGTGTCCGGCTCCTGGAGGACCCGGGTGCGCTGGTCGGCCGGCACCTGGGTGGTGATCCAGCGCTCCGCGCGGTCCAACCGGGGCCGGGTCTGGTCCAGGTCGGTGATCGGCCGCTCCGGGTCCAGCTCGGACAGGATCCGCAGGGTCTGGTCCTCGGCCCCCTGGGTGATGTCGGCCACCGAGGCCAGGGTGCGGTACGGCAACGGCCTGGGGGTACGCGGCAGTTCACCGAGGGAGGTGTGGGTGGCCCGGTGGTGGGAGGCGATGTCCCCGGGCTGCGCCTTGCCCTCGGTGATCTTGCGCTCCAGGGCGTCCCACTCGTCGTACAGCCGCTGGATCTCCTGGTCGAAGGCGATCTTGAAGGACTGGTGCGGCCGACGGCGCGCGTACAGCCAGCGCAGCAGCGGGGCCTCCATGATCTCCAGGGCCTCGGCCGGGATCGGCACCCCGCCCCGGGAGCTGGACATCTTGGCCATGCCGCTGATGCCGACGAAGGCGTACATCGGTCCGATGGGCTGCTGCCCGCCGAAGATCTCCTTCACCAGCTGGCCGCCCACCACGAAGGAGGAGCCGGGCGACTGGTGGTCCACGCCGCTGGGCTCGAAGATCACGCCCTCGTAGACCCAGCGCATCGGCCAGTCGACCTTCCACACCAGCTTGCCGCCGTCGAACTCGCTCAGCAGCACCGTCTCCCGGTGCCCGCACTGGCACTCGTAGCTCAGCTCGGTCGACTCGTCGTCGTAGGAGGTGATGGTGGTCAGGTCCCGCTGGCAGACCGTGCAGTACGGCTTGTACGGGTAGTACGCGCCGCCGGTGGTGGTGCCGTCGTCCTCGTTGGCCGCGCCGGAGCCCTCGGCCGCCTCCACCTCGGCGGCGTCCAGCGGCTTCTGCTGCTTCTTGGCGGGGGCCGGCTTCTTCTCCAGGGTGCGGTACCGGTCCAGCACCGCGTCGATACGGCCCCGCTCGCGCATGGCGAACAGGATCTGCTCGCGGTACGCGCCCGAGGTGTACATCTCGGTCTGGCTGATGCCCCGGTAGTCCACGCCCAGTTCGGCCAGGGACTCCACCAGGGCGGCCTTGAAGTGCGCCGCCCAGTGCGGGTGCGGGCTGCCGGGGGGCGCCGGCACGCTGGTCAGCGGCTTGCCGATGTGCTCCGACCAGGAGGGGTCGACGCCGGCCGGCACCTTGCGGAAACGGTCGTAGTCGTCCCAGGAGATGATGTGCTCGCAGGGCAGCCCCCGGCGCCGGATCTCGTCGGCGACCAGGTGCGGCACCATCACCTCCCGCAGGTTGCCCAGGTGGATGGGGCCCGAGGGGCTCAGCCCGGAGGCGCAGACGAGGGGTTTGCCGGGGGCGCGACGCTCCGCCTCGGCGATGACGTCATCGGCGATTCGGGAGACCCAGTCGGCCTCGGGGGTGGTCTGAGCCACTTCCGGCACTTCCTCACTACGTGTGTCCCACCGGCGACCCGGGAGCCGGCCTCGGCCCGGCCGGATCGCCACGGCTTCCGGCCGCCCATTGTTCCACTCCACCGCCCGTGCCCCGTCCTCGGCCGGCGCTCTCCCGGGCCCGGTCGGGGAAGCGCCGGGGCGACCCGCGCGGTACGCGAGGCGGCCCCGCCGCCGTCGGGCCACCCGACCGCCAGCGACCCCGGGGGGCGACCCCCGGCGCCGTTTGTACCGGTCAGCCGGGGGCAGACGGTGAACACCCGTACGAGGGACGGCAGTTCCCCGGGTGCCCGGCCCAGGGGCGCCCACCAGGAGGAGGGGTACGGATGAGTGCAGCCAGGACCGTCGGAGCGGGCCGGTCGGCCACCAGCGGTGGCCGTGACGCGGCGCGGCGAGCCGCCGACAGCAGGGCGATGGAGTACGCGGGCCGGGCCGGGCTGGCCGGTCGGGGCGTGATCTACCTGCTGGTCGCCGCCCTGGCCCTGCACATCGCGCTGAACGGTTCGGACCAACAGGCCGACCGGGGCGGCGCGTTGGAGGAGGTCGCCAAGCGGCCGTTCGGCTCCTGGCTGGTGTGGGCGCTGGGGGTGGCCCTGGTGGGCATGGCCCTGTGGCGGCTGTCCGAGGCGGCGTTCGGCGCCGCCGACCCCAAGGGGCACAAGGCCCGTAAGCGGGCGACGTCCGCCGCCCGGGCCGTCTTCTACTCCTTCGTGGCGTACTCGGTGCTGTCCTTCGCGATCGGCGAGAAGGGCAGCGGCAGCGGCTCCAGCGACAAGCAGTCCAAGGACGCCACCGCCCGGGTGCTGGAACTGCCCTGGGGCCAGTGGCTGGTGGCGGCGGCCGGGCTGGGCGTGGGGATCGCCGGTGTGGTGATCGCGGTACGGGCCGCCCGGCGCAAGTACCACAAGCACCTCAAGCAGGCGAAGCTGTCCGAGCGGAGCCGCCGGGTCGTCGACCTGCTGGGCGTCCCCGGGGGCGTGGTGCGGGGCTGCTTCTTCCTGGCCGCCGGCGTCTTCGCCGCCCAGGCCGCCCGGGACGCCGACCCCGACGAGGCCAAGGGCATGGACAACACCCTGCGGTCGTTCACCGACACCCCGGCCGGGCCCTGGCTGCTGGTGGCCGTCGGAGTGGGCCTGGCCCTGTTCGGCGCCTTCTCCCTGGCCCTCGCCCGGTGGCGGAGGGTGTGAGCCGTACCGGTACCGGCGGCTGAGCCGGACCGGGCGACGTACGGGCCGGCCGGGTCCCCCCGAGACACCCGGCCCGCCACCGGCCCTCCGGCCCACGGCGGGCGCATCCGGGGCGCCGCCCCACCGTGGGATACTCGCCCCGGGACACTTCGGGCGACCCGGCCACGCGCCGGCGGGCCCGGGTGGCACCCACGAGACGACCACCCGCTACGAAACGGCACCGCATCCATGGCCTCGGTTCCCTCCCTCGCCGCATCGATCCACCAGCGTCTCGCGGACGCCCTCGGCGCCGCCCTGCCGGAAGCCGGCTCCGCCGACCCCCTGCTGCGACGGAGCGACCGAGCCGACTTCCAGGCCAACGGCCTGCTGGCGCTGGCCAAGAAGCTCGGCGGCAACCCCCGCGAGCTGGCCGGCCGGGTCGTGGACGCCCTGCCCGAGGGCGCCGAGATCGAGGGTGTGGAGGTGTCCGGGCCGGGCTTCCTCAACATCACGGTCGCCGACGCCGCGATCACCGCGCGGCTCGCGGACCGCGCCGAGGACCAGCGGCTGGGCGTCCCCCAGGCCGAGTCCCCCGGCACCACCGTCATCGACTACGCGCAGCCCAACGTGGCCAAGGAGATGCACGTGGGCCACCTGCGGTCCACGGTGATCGGCAACGCCATCACCCGCATCCTGGAGCACCGGGGCGAGCACGTGATCCGCCGCCACCACATCGGCGACTGGGGCACCCAGTTCGGGATGCTGATCCAGTACCTCATCGAGCACCCCCACGAGCTGGACCACGCCTCGGACCGTGCCTCGGACCACGCCGCACCGCGCGCCGGCGACGAGGGCTCGGCGGCCATGGCCCGGCTGAACCGCCTCTACAAGGACTCCCGCGCCCTGTTCGACAGCGACGAGGAGTTCAAGACCCGCGCCCGGGACCGCCTGGTGCTGCTCCAGTCCGGGGACCAGCAGACCCTGGAGCTGTGGCACAAGATCGTGGACGAGTCCACGATCTACTTCCAGGGCGTCTACGAACTGCTCGACGTGGAGATCCGCGAGGAGGACGTCAAGGGCGAGTCCAGCTACAACGACGCCCTGCACGGCGTCGTCGAGGACCTGGAGTCCTCCGGTGTCGCCGTACGCTCCGACGGGGCGCTGTGCGTGTTCTTCGACGACGTGAAGGGCCCCGACGGCAACCCCACCCCGCTGATCGTGCAGAAGTCCAACGGTGGCTTCGGCTACGCCGCCACCGACCTCGCCGCGATCCGCGACCGGGTCGGCGACCTGGGCGCCGACACCCTGCTGTACGTGGTGGACGCCCGCCAGTCACTGCACTTCAAGATGGTGTTCGAGACCGCCCGCCGGGCCGGCTGGCTGCCCGAGGGCGCGGCCCGGCAACTGGCCTTCGGCACCGTCCTCGGCAAGGACGGCAAGCCGTTCAAGACCCGGGCCGGGGAGTCGGTACGGCTGGTGGACCTGCTCGACGAGGCCGTGGAACGGGCCGAGACGGTGGTGCGGGAGAAGTCCCAGAACCTCGGCCTGTCCGAGGAGGAGATCGCCGAACGCTCCGCCCAGGTGGGCATCGGTGCGGTGAAGTACGCGGACCTGAGCACCTCGATGTCCCGCGACTACGTCTTCGACCTGGACCGCATGGTGTCCCTCAACGGCGACACCAGCGTCTACCTCCAGTACGCCTACGCCCGCACCCAGTCCATCCTGCGCAAGGCCGCCGGCGGCTCCGCCGCCCCCAAGCCGCACCCCGAACTGCCCCTGGAGCCGGCCGAACGCGCCCTGGGCCTGCAACTCGACGAACTCGGCGAGACCCTCGACACCGTCGCCGAGACCTACGAACCCCACCGCCTGGCCGCCTACCTGTACCAACTGGCCAGCAGCTTCACCACGTTCTACGAGCACTGCCCGGTGCTCCGCGAGGACAACGACCCCGCCCTGGTGGAGAACCGGCTGTTCCTGTGCGAGCTGACCGGCCGCACCCTGCGCGAGGGCATGAGCCTGCTGGGCATCCGCACCCCCGAGCGCCTCTGACCGCACCACCCCGGCCCCCGGGCCCAGGCGCACCCCGAGGCGGGGTCGCCCGGGCCACCACGAGGCTCACACGCCCTGGCGCCACGCCTCACCGCGTGGTCGCCGGGCGGCCGGGGCAGCCGCTCGGGATTGACCCGGCACCTCGGACCCCGCCCCACGAACCACGGCTCCAGAACGCGCTGACCGTCCCCCCGGGATCCGCACGGCACACCCGAGGGGCTGGCCCCACCGTCACCGGTGGGGCCAGCCCCTCGTCACGTACCCGCTCCGCACTCCCGGGCGCTCAACGCCCCTGCCGCACCAGCCGGCTGCCGGGACCGAAGTGCTCCACCGGAGCGCAGTACGGCAACCCCTCCAACGACTGACGGCCACAGAACCGGCCCACCAGCTCCGAGAACTCCTCCATCCGCTCGATCGGCGCTAGGTGGTCCGCCTCCCGCAGGGTGGTGAACCGGGCCGACGGCAACTGCCGCGCCAGCTCCCGGCCCCCCTCGGGCGGCGTCAGGCAGTCGTACTCCCCGGTGAACACCAGGGCCGGCACCGTGGGCCGGGGCGCCGGCCGGTACCACTCGTGCCGTACCAGCCGCTCGTTGTGGTCCAGCCACAGCCGCAGCTGCCGCTCGTCCTGGTCCAGGAACTGCCGGTACAGAAACCGGGTCACCGCCCGCTGCCGGCGCACCACCCCGGCCGAGGAGGCGGACACGAACCGGCCCACCATCTCGTCCGCGATCCGCTCCAGTCGCCCCGCCGCCACCGACTCCCGCCAGGTGGCCACCTGTTCGGCCAGATCCTCCGGCAACCGGGTCGACATCCCCACCAACACCAGCCGCTCCACCAGCTCCGGGTGCCGCTGCGCCAGCCGTACCGCCACCGCGCCCCCGAAACAGGCACCCACCAGGTTCACCCGGGGCAGCTTCCACTCGGCCACCAACCCGGCCGTCGCGTCCGCGAGGAAGTCCAACCCGTAGTGCAGGGGCAACGGCTCACCATCCCCGTAACCGGGCAGGTCCACCGTCAGTACGCTCCCCCACCGGGTGAGCCAACGCTCGTGCCGCACCCAGGAGTACCGGTCCTGCGACGAACCGCCCAGGATCAGCATCGGGGCGGTGCACGGCTCCTGGGCCCACACCGCCCGGCCCGTGTAGCCGAACCCCTCGTGGCGCAGTCTGCGCTCCTCCACCCGACCGGCCGGCTGACGGGTGGGGCGTGCGGTGGTGACAGTGGGGGTGTTGGACACCTGAAGCTCCCGATAGGCGACGCTGGGAACCCCGATGACTAGCAAGCCGACCCGCTTCCGGCCCGCCACACCACCCCATCGAGGGCGCGCCGCCACCGCCCCGCTCGATGACCTGTACGCACCTCGGCCAGCTGTCGCCACGCCCACCGCGCCACCCACCGTTCACGGCAGCAACGCGCCGGTGACCGGGATCACCACCGATGGTGGCCACCGCCCGGGTGTCGTAACCTCGCCTGGGCTCAGCACGGTTGATCAACGGGGGGACACGGTGGGTCTGGTCGAGGACATCGCCGCCTGGCGGGCCGGCAACGGAGACGCGCCGACAGTGCTGGGCAGCTTCCGGCGCAGCGAGATACTGGTTCCCGTTCGCGACGACGGGGTCCTCACCACCCCCTACGGCGGGATGCTCTGGCTCCAGACCTTCACCGACCCCGGCCAACTGTCCCGGTTCCGCCAGACCCAGGGCACCCCCGTGGACGACATCCTCACCGTCCACGGCGCCCGACTGCTGGACCAGCTCCTCCCCACGCTGGACGACCCCACCGGCATCGCCGTCAACGCCGCCGACCCCCCGCACTCCATCCTGCTGCCCCCGGCCCACCCGGTCGTCCCCCACCAGACCGGTACGCCCCCGGACACCCCACGAGCCCCCCACGGCCTCTGACACCGGCACCGACCCGACCGGGCCCGGGGCCCGGGCCTCAGGCCGGCTCGGGGGTGTGCGTGAACGCCTCCCGGAAGAACCCGGCCAGCTCCCCGACCAGCTCACGGAACGTCGGATGCTCGTCGTACATCCACTCGGTGTGGCCGGCACCCTCGATCATCCGCAGCCGCCGGGGCTCCCCCGCCCGCTCGTACAGGGCCCGGGCCTCCTCCGGGCGGTGCAGCGCGTTCCGGTCCCCGTGGACGACCAGCAGCGGACGCGGCGCCAACAGGTGCACCAGCGACTGCGGCGAGAACCGCAACAGCCGGTCGGCGGACTCCAGGGTGACCTCACTGCCGAAGCCCGGCGCCTTGTACAACTCGCTGCCCACATAGCTGTCGGTGTGACCGTCCAGGTCCAGCCGGACGATGTCCCACGGCGAGGCCAGCCGGGAACGCCCGTACACACTGCGGTGCGCCCGGTCGGCCGACACCCGCTCCAGCAGGCTGCTCCACGAGGCGTCGTCGTGCATCGCCCGCAGCGCCCGCGCCCCGTCGGCGATGCCGTTCACCGACGCCACCGCCCGTACCCGGGGATCGTGCGCGGCCTCGGCCACCACCACACCCCCGCCCATGCCCCAACCGACCAGCCCCACCCGGCCGGCGTCGAGCTGCTCCTCCGCCTCGGTACGGTCCACCGCCGCCCGCAGGTCCTCCACCCACTCCTGCGGCACCAGCCGACCACGCTCCCCCTCGCTGTGGCCGAAACCCCGGTAGTCGAAGGCCAGCACGGCGAACCCGACCCGGGTCAGCGCCCGGGCGAAACGTTCGGGATGGATCACCTTCAGACCCTGGTAACCGGACGACGGGATGACCACCGGATAGGGGGCGCCCGCCCCGTCGTCGTCGGGCAGGTGCAGGTCGGCGTCCAGTCGTAGGCCACTGCTGAAGAAGGGCAGGGGACGGGAGTTCATGGGTGCGCGCTCCTCGGGGTGGGGGACGTTCGGGTGGGTCCGTTCAGTGGCTGGCCGGCCATGGCGCGGGAGATCTGCCGGGCCGCGCCGGTCACCGCCCGGGCCAGGTGCCGGGGTTCGCGTCCGACGCGGTAGCGGGGCGCGGAGACGTTGAGCGCGGCCAGCACCCGGCCCCGGAAGTCCCGCACCGGAGCGGCCAGGCCCAGCAGTCCGGGCTCGAACTCCTCGTCGGCCAGGGCGTACCCCCGCTCCCGCGCGTCCCGCAGCCGCCCCAACAGCTCCTCCACGTCCCGGGGCGCCGACGCCTCACCCGGCGAGAACGGCACGTCGGCGCACAGGTCCCGCACCTCGTGGTCGTGGTGGTCGAACAGCAACGCCCGGCCGGAGGAGGTGCAGTGCACCGGCGTGGTGCGCCCCACCCATCCGACCGCCTGCACCGACCGCTGGGGGCTCTCCGAGAGCACCGTCAGCGCCCCGTCGGTGGTCAGTACGGTGATGTGCGCCCGCTCCCCCAGCACCATGACCAGTCGCCGCAGTACCGGAGGGGCGATCGCCAGCAGCCTGGGGTGGCCGGCGTTCGCCGCGAGGGCGAACATCCGCCACCCCAGCCGGTACAGCAGGGTGTCCGGGTCCCGCTCCACCATCCCGGCCTGGTGCAGGGCCTTCAGGGCACGGGAGATCTGACTCTTCTCCCGGCCCACCAGCTCGGCGATCTCCACCACCCGCAGCCCGCCCCGCTCAGCCGCCTCCGGGGTACCCAGGGCAGTGAGGATGGCGAGCGTACGACGCGTACTTGACGGGCCCTCAGCGGCCTCGGCCTCAGCCATACCCGGATCATCCGAGCCGCCCCCGACCTCGGGCAACCCCCGTTGCTGGCTCAGCAACCACCGCCGGGTTCAGGGCTCGACCAGGGCCTCGGGCAGCTCGCCCGCGCACGCCTCCAGAGCCCCCCGGTCCAGCCCCTCCGAGGCCAGGGCCCGCACCAGCATCCGGTGCGCCTCGGGCGGGCTGGGCGAGTCGGGTTGGCCGGCGTCGGAGGAGAGGACCACCCGGTCCAGCCCCACCCCGGCCGCGTACCGGGCCAGCCGGGCGGGGGTGGCACCGGGCTGGTGCAGCAGCTGGTAGGTGGTGATCTCCACATGGGCGCCCAGCCCGGCCAGGGCCGCGGCCCGCTCGGCGCTCATGTCCGGCACCGTGTACCCGGGATGCGTCAACAGCAGCCTGCGGACGCCCAGTTCCCGTGCGGTCGGCACCAACCACTCGACCTCGGGGGTACTGAGGTGGCCGGTGGCCAGCACCGCGTCCGCCTCGGCCACCATCCGGCAGATGTCCCGGACCGCCGTGGCGAGTCGCGGGGCCCTCGGGGGGATGGCGTAGCTGTGGTCCGACAGTTCGGGGCGGGCCCCGCACAGGCTGGGCAGTCCCGCCCGCCGCTGGGTGTGGGCGTCGGCGGTGGGCATCCACACCACCCGGCCCCCGGCCGAGAGGCACGCGGCCACCGCCGCCGGGTTGACCCCTCCGACGTGCTGGTTGAGGACGACCCCGCCGTACACCCTTATCCCCTGCCGCCGGTCCACCGCGGCGGCCCGTCCGACGGTGGACTCGTAGTGGGCCTTGAGTACGCACCCCGAGTAACCGGCCTCCGCGTAGGCGCTCACCACTCCGTGGTCGTCGGCGTACCGGGGCGTGATGTCGGGGGCCGCGTGCACATGGAGGTCGAACACCGGCCCAGGATGCGGCCCCCACCCCGTCACGGCAACGACGTTGCCCTGACGGCAACTGGGGGGGTGGTTGGGGGTTGGGCGGTGGGGTTGGTTGGGTGCGTGGGGTGACCGGTTGGGGGGTGGGTGGGGCGCGGCCGGGGATGGGGCGTGCACGGTTGTGGGGGTGGGGTGGGTGGGGCGCGGGTGAGGTGGGTGGGCCCGGTTGTGGGGGTTGGGTGCGTGGGGTGGTCGGTTGGGGGGTGGGTGGGGCGGGTGGGGAGCGGCCGGGATGGGGCGTGCACGGTTGTGGGGGTTGGGTGCGTGGGGCGCGGGTGAGGTGGGTGGGCCCGGTTGTGGGGGTTGGGTGCGTGGGGGTGGTCGGTTGGTTGGGGGTCTTGGTTCTGGGGCCGGTGTTGGACTCGCGGTTCTACGAGGGTGGAGGTTCGCCTCCGGCGTGGGGTCGAGGCAGAGGTGGGGGAGGGAGCGGGGGGCGGCTGGGTCAGTCGGCTCCCTCGGCCATGAGGCGGCCGATCTCCCGGGAGACCAGTCCGAACCGTGCCTCCTCGATGAGGGGCATCTCGCGTCGTCGACGGCGTACCGCCTGGATGTCGATCTCCACGACGGACAGCGAGGGCACCCCGTGCGGCGCCTCGGCCACCACCTCTCCCCAGGGGTCCAGCACCCGGGAGCCGCCCCAGAAGGAGGCACCGTTCTCCACACCCACGCGGTTGACGAACACCACCCAACACTGTTGGAGGCGAGCGATGTTGAGCAGCAGGTCCCGCCAGTAGACGGACGTGTCGATGGCTCCCGGAACGAGTCCGGTGGCACTGTTCGTGGGGACGAACAGCACCTCCGCGCCGTCCTGGGCGGCCAGCCACGGCAGTACGGACTGCCAGGCGTCGTTGCAGATCAGGGTGGCCACCCTGCCGTGAGCGGTGTCGAAGGCGCGCAGGGCGTTGCCGGGGCTGGCGTGCTTGCGTTCCTCCCACTCCAGGTAGTTGGGGAGGTAGAGCTTGCGGTGGGTGTGCAGGGGTGTGCCGGCTGAGAAGTAGGTGGCGGTGTTGTAGCGGCGGAGCCGTCCGTCCTCGTGGAAACCCACGAGGACGTCGGGCCCGTGTGCGGACAGTTCGGCGAGCCTCGGGTCGTGCACGGTGAGGGACTCGTCCCGTCCGATGGCCCCCAACGCGTAGCCGTGGAGGCTCAGTTCGGGGAAGACGACCACGTCCGCCCGCTGGTCGGCCGCCTGTTTGACCATGGTCCGTGCGGTCTGCAGGTTGTTCTCGACCTCGCCCAGTTCACAGTCCACCTGTGCCAGTGCGATGCGCACCGCCCTCACCTCTTCTCCGACTTCGCTGGGTTCCGCTTCTTCACGCGGTTCGGTGCTCGTGTTCGTTGGTCACGCGGGGGTCTTGGGGTGGTGGGCGCTGCCCGTTCCGGTTCGGTGGTCGGTCATTCCGGTTCGCTGGCCGGCTGGTGGGGGGTGGGGAGACCGGGTGGGAGGGAGATGGGGTGGGATGAAGTGCGGTGGGGTGGGGTGTGGGTTCGTCTTGGCGGTCGGCCCGGGGTGAGCTTTGTGGGGATGGGTTTGTCGGGGTGGGGTTTGGTCTGGGGTGAGCCTTCGCTGGGGTGGGGGGCGCGGGGTGGGGATGAGCCGGGGTGCGCTGGCCTGGTCGGACCTTGCTGGGGGCTTGTGCGGTGCGTGGTCGGGGACTGGGGCTCCGGCAGCCTGCCTTACGGCTGACCTCGACCGAGTTCCGGTGCGGTGGCGGTTCTACTGGTCAGCGGGATGTCCGGCAAGCGATGTTGTGCTGTGGGCAACGGCGCCTGTGCGGATCGTCAACTGGTTGTGGCGGGAGGGGAGTTGAGCGGGAGGACTGGGAGGCGGGTGGAGGAGGTGGGGCAGGGGGCGAAGGAGCAGGCGCGGGGGCGGGCAGTTGGGGAGGCGCCGGCGTTGATGCGGTCGAGGTGGGGGCAAGGGTGGGGGCGGTGAACTGTCCACAGGCTGTGGATTGTTGTGACTATCGAGGCCCCCTGTGGACAACTCGGCGCACGATTCCAGGCGGTTGTGCATCATGGGCGGTATCGCGGCGATCTCCGGTTCGTACCGCGTGGGCCCACTGGCCTGACCTCCGTTTAGCGGCGGGGCGATGCCAGGGGGTGAACCGGAGCCGTTGTCCGGGAGATACGCGCGACTCCCGGACAACAGGTGGTGGCGGTGGTGGGTGGGCACGGGGAGGGGAGGGACCCCAGAAGTACCCCGAAAACCCCCAACCACCCGCAACAAAAGCCCAGTTGGGGCACCGCCCCAACGGAGCCAGGGCAACCAACCAAGGCAGCGGAGCCCCAGGGCGGGTCACCGTCAACCCTCCCCTGCCCGCCTCCCGTACCCCAGGTTGAGGCTCCTCGGATAGCTCCCGGAAAACCCCGGCAGGCAAGCCCCTACCGAAGTCCTCGCCCTCTCCCCCACAAGCGAAGCCCCCACCAAACCAGCCCGACCAACACCCCAGCCCCACCCCCCACCCCCACAGCTCCTCCACTCACACAGCCCCAGACGCCAAGTCCCCAACCCCGCAAATCCGAGCCCCTCACCCCAGGGAACCAGAGCCCCCTGACCGGCCCAGCCTCCAAACCCACGAACCCACAGCACCAGCCCACCCCAGAGCCACGAACCCATACCCCACAGCACCAGCCCACCTCAGGACCGAAAACCCGCGACCCCACCCCCGGGACCGTGAACCCGCGTTGCCCACCCCCGGGACCGTGAACCCGCGCTGCCCACCCCGGGACCGTGAACCCGCGCTGCCCACCCCGGGATCAGGAACCCACAGCACCCCGAGGCAGCCGGAGCGCCCTCGCCCCCAGCCGCCACCCACGAGCCCCGGGCTCCCCCCTCAGGGCGAGCCCGCACCGGACTCAGGCTCAGGCTCGGACTCAAACTCAGGCTCGAACTTGGGCTCAGGCTCAAACTCGGGCTCGGGCTCGGGCTCGGGCTCGGGCTCGGACTCAAACTCAAACTCAGGCTCGGACTTGGGCGGGCCGACCCGGCGGTGGCGGTCAGCTCTGGCCGGCGGAGAGGCGCTGGGCGACCTCGGTGGCCCAGTAGGTGAGGATCATGTCGGCGCCGGCCCGCTTGGCGGAGGTGAGGGTTTCCATGATCGCCCGGTCCCTGTCGATCCAGCCGCGTTCGGCCGCCGCCTCGACCATGGCGTACTCCCCGGACACCTGGTAGGCGGCCACCGGTACGTCGGCCACCTCGGCGACCTGGCTCAGCACGTCCAGGTACGGCAGGGCGGGCTTGACCATGACCATGTCGGCACCCTCGGCCAGGTCCAGGGCCAACTCCCGTAGCGATTCGCGGGAGTTGGCGGGGTCCTGCTGGTAGGTCGTGCGGTCGCCCTGGAGGGAGGAGTCGACGGCCTCGCGGAAGGGGCCGAAGAAGGCGGAGGAGTACTTGACGGTGTAGGCGAGGACGGACACGTCCTGGTGCCCGGACTCGTCCAGGGCCTCCCGGATGACCCGTACCTGGCCGTCCATCATGCCGCTGGGCCCCACCACGTGGGCGCCGGCGTCCGCCTGGACGCGGGCCATCTCGGCGTACCGCTCCAGGGTGGCGTCGTTGTCGACCCGCCCCTGCTGGTCGAGTACCCCGCAGTGGCCGTGGTCGGTGAACTCGTCCAGGCACAGGTCGGCGGACACGACCAGGGAGTCGCCGACCTCCTCGCGTACCTCGCGCAGGGCGCGTTGGAGGATGCCGTCGGGGTCGGTGCCGGCGCTGCCGACCGCGTCCTTGCTGGCGGGGACGCCGAACAGCATGAGGCCGCCGACACCGGCGTCCACCGCCTCGGCGGCGGCCTTCCGCAGGGTGGCCAGGGTGTGCTGGTACACCCCGGGCATGGAGCTGACCGGGCAGGGTTCCTCGATGCCCTCGCGGACGAAGGCGGGGAGGATGAAGTCGGCCGGGTGCAGCCGGTGTTCGGCCACCAGCCGTCGCATCGCCGGGGTGGTGCGGAGCCTGCGGGGGCGATGGATCGGCGCGGCGTCAGGGTTCACGAGGTTCGGGCCCTCCTTCGGGCGGGTCTCTTCTCACTGGGCCGCTTGACCGGGTCGCCGGCCTCCAGGGCGGCGGCTCTGCGCTGGGCGCCGAACTCGGCGAGTGCCTCGGCCAGCCGGAGTACGGAGGGTTCGGGGGACAGTACGTCCACCCGCAGTCCGTGTTCCTCGGCGGTCTTGGCGGTGGCCGGCCCGATACAGGCGATCACGGTGACGTTGTGCGGTTTGCCGGCGATGCCGACGAGGTTCCGCACGGTGGATGAGGAGGTGAAGAGTACCGCGTCGAAACCGCCGCCCTTGATGGCCTCCCGGGTGGGTGCGGGGGGCGGCGAGGCGCGCACGGTGCGGTAGGCGGTGACGTCGTCGACCTCCCAGCCGAGTTCGATCAGCCCGGCGACCAGGGTTTCGGTGGCGATGTCCGCCCGGGGCAGGAACACCCGGTCGATGGGGTCGAAGACCGGGTCGTAGGGCGGCCAGTCCTCCAGGAGTCCGGCGGCGGACTGTTCGCCGCTGGGTACCAGGTCGGGCTTGACGCCGAAGTCGACCAGGGCGGCGGCGGTCTGCTCGCCCACCGCGGCGACCTTGATGCCGGCGAAGGCGCGGGCGTCCAGGCCGTACTCCTCGAACTTCTCACGCACCGCCTTGACGGCGTTGACCGAGGTGAAGGCGATCCACTCGTAGCGTCCGGTGACCAGTCCCTTGACGGCCCGCTCCATCTGCTGCGGGGTACGGGGTGGCTCGACCGCGATGGTGGGCACCTCCTGGGGGACCGCGCCGTACGAGCGGAGCTGGTCGGACAGGGAGGCGGCCTGTTCCTTGGTGCGGGGGACGAGGACCTGCCAGCCGAACAGGGGCTTGGACTCGAACCAGGCGAGCTGGTCGCGCTCCTCGGCGGCCCGTTCGCCGACCACCGCTATCACCGGCGGTCCGATGTCCCCGGCCGGGGGGAGCACCTTGGCGGACTTCAGCGTCTGCTGGAGCGAGCCGAGGGTGGCCGTCCAGGTGCGCTGGCGGGTGGTGGTGCCGGCGACGGTCACCGCGACCGGGGTGTCCGGCTTGCGGCCGGCGTTGACCAGTTCGGCGGCGGCGCCGCTGACCTGCCCCAGAGTGGTGGAGACGACCACGGTGGCGTCCGAGGAGCCGGCTTCGGACCAGCACTGTTCGTCGGCGGTACCGGCGTCCACCAGGCGTACGTTGACGCCCTGTTCGTGGCGCAGCGGTACGCCGGCGTAGGCGGGTACCCCGACGGCGGTGGCCACTCCGGGCACCACCTCGTAGGTGATGCCCTCGCGGGCGCAGGCGAGCATCTCGGTGCTGGCGTGGGAGTCGAGTCCCGGGTCGCCGAGGAGCGCGCGGACGACCCGCTTGCCGGCGCCGGCGGCCCGCATGACAAGATCTACGCGTTCGCCGGTGGGTTCGTCCTCGGCGGCCTGTAGCGGCACTTCCACGCCCGTACGGGTGTGGGCGCGCACCATGTCGTACACCTGCGGGTCGGCGACCAGCACGTCGGCTTGTGCCAGGGCCTCGACGGCGCGCAGGGTCAGCAGTCCCGGGTCCCCGGGTCCGGCACCGAGGAAGGTGACGTGCCCTTGGCCGCCCGGGTGTGGGTTGGCGTGAATGGGGCTCAAAGTGCTCGCTCCCCCATCAGACCGGCCGCGCCCTTGGCGAGCATCTCGGTGGCGAGTTCGCGTCCCAGTCTGGTGGACTGTCGCGCCAACTCCTCCCCGGACGCCGGTACGGGACCGGTGGTGGACAGCTGCACCAGCGTCTCGCCGTCGGTGGTGCCGACGACGCCGCGCAGGCGCATTTCGGTGACAGCCTGTTCGTCGGTCAACAGGTCGGCCAGCGCGCCCACGGGTGCGCTGCAGCCGGCCTCCAGCTCGGCGAGCAGGGTTCGCTCAGCGGTTACGGCGGCCCGGGTGTGCGGGTCGTCGAGTTCGGAGAGCTGGGTGGCCAGTTCCCCGTTGGCGGAGACGCACTCGACCGCGAGTGCGCCTTGCCCTGGGGCGGGCAGGACGGCGGCCGGATCCAGAAGTTCGGTGATCTCCTGGCTTCGGCCGACACGGTTCAGCCCGGCGGTGGCGAGTACGACGGCGTCGAGCTCGCCGGATCGCACGTACCCGATCCGGGTGTCGATATTCCCTCGGATCGGCACGGTTTCGATCACACGTCCCAGGGACCGTGCCCAGGCGTGGAGTTGGGAGGCGCGGCGGGGGGATCCGGTGCCGATGCGGGCGGTGCCGGGGCCGCTGGTGAGGCGTTCGAAGTCGTGCCCGTCCCGGGCGATCAGCGCGTCGCGGGGGTCCTCGCGTCGGGGTACGGCGGCGAGGGTGAGGTCTTCGGGCTGGGTGGTGGGCAGGTCCTTGAGGGAGTGCACGGCCAGGTCCACCTCCCCTCGGGTCAGCGCGTCGCGGAGCGCGGTGACGAAGACGCCGGTTCCGCCGATCTGGGTGAGTTGGGCTCGTGAGACGTCGCCGTAGGTGGTGATCTCCACCAGTTCCACGGGGCGTCGGGTGATCTGGCGCAGTTGCTCGGCGACCAGTTCGGACTGGGCCATCGCCAGCTTGCTGCGGCGGGTGCCCAGCCTGAGGGCGGTGGTGTCACTCATGCGCCTACCTCGCTGTGCCGGGCCCGTGGGATGCGGGTCGGGCGGCTGTCTCTGGTGGTGGGGAGCGGGGGTTTCATTCCGGTCACCGCCGCTCTTGTTGGGGGCTGCTGACGGCGGCCACGGTCTGGGGGTCGAGGCCGAACAGTTCGCGGAGGGCGTCGGCGTAGCCGGCGCCGCCGGGCTCTTGGGCGAGCTGCTTGACCCGTACGGTCGGGGCGTGCAGCAGTTTGTCGACGACGCGGCGCACGGTCTGGGTGACCTCGGCGCGCTGTCGGTCGTCGAGGTCGGTGAGGCGTCCTTCGAGGCGGGCCATCTCGCTGGCGACGACGTCGGCGGCCATGGCCCGGAGGGCGACCACGGTGGGGGTGATGGTGGCCGCGCGTTGGGCGGCGCCGAAGGCGGCGACCTCGTCGGCGACCAGGGAGCGCACCTGGTCGACGTCGGCGGCCATGGGTTCCTGTGCGGCGGCTTCGGCGAGGGTCTCGATGTCGACCAGGTGGGCGCCGTCGACGCGGTGTGCGGCGGCGTCGATGTCGCGGGGCATGGCCAGGTCGAGGAGGGCCAGGGGGCGGTCGCGGCCGGTGAGGGCGGTCTCGATCTCGGTGCGGGAGAGGACCAGTCCGGTGGCGCCGGTGCAGGAGACGACGAGGTCGGCGCGGGCCAGTTCGGCGGGTACGGCGTCCATGGCGACGGCCTGGGCGTCGAGGCTGTGGGCGAGGCGCTGGGCGCGGTCCACGGTGCGGTTGGCGATGACGAGTTCGGCGATGCCGGCGCGGGCGAGGGTGGTGGCCGCGAGGGAGGACATGGAGCCGGCGCCGATGACGAGGGCGCGGCGGCCGGGGGTCCAGTGTTCGAGGTCCTGGCCGTGGGCGAGTTGCCGTAGTCCGAAGGTGACGAGGGACTGGCCGGCCTTGTCGATGCCGGTCTCGGTGTGGGCGCGCTTGCCGACGCGTAGGGCCTGCTGGAACAGGTCGTTGAGCAGGCGTCCCGCGGTGTGACGTTCCTGCGCCAGAGCGAGGGCGTCCTTGATCTGGCCGAGGATCTGGCCTTCGCCGACGACCATGGAGTCCAGTCCGCAGGCGACCTGGAACAGGTGGTGGACGGCGCGGTCCTCGTAGTGGACGTAGAGGTAGGGGGTCAGTTCGTCGAGGCTGACTCCGCTGTGGCCGGCCAGCAGGGTGGAGAGTTCGGCGACTCCGGCGTGGAACTTGTCGACGTCCGCGTACAGCTCGATGCGGTTGCAGGTGGAGAGTACGGCCGCCTCGGCGGCGGGTTCGGCGCTGACGGTCTCCCGCAGCAGGGGGCCGCGGTCCTCGGCGGCGAGGGCGGCGCGTTCCAGGACGCTCACCGGGGCGCTGCGGTGGCTGAGCCCCACTACCAGCAGGCTCATGCGGGCCTCCCGGGGGTCGCGGGGGTGGGGGTGGTCATGCCGGCATCACCGCGGGCACGTCTCCGTCGGGGCCCTGTTCGGGTCGCTTGGTGACCGCCGCGGCGGGGGGTGCGGCCGGGGGTGCGGTCTCGGTCTCTTCGCCGGTGAGGGCGGCCTCTTCCAGTTCGCCGGCCTTGCGCTGTTCGTGGAAGGCGAGGATCTGTAGCTCGATGGAGAGGTCGACCTTGCGTACGTCGACGCCGTCGGGGACGGACAGCACGGTGGGGGCGAAGTTGAGGATGGAGGTGATGCCGGCGGCGACGAGGCGGTCGCAGACCTGTTGGGCGGCGCCGGCGGGGGTGGCGATGACGCCGATGGAGACGCCGCCGCTGTCGATGATGCGTTCCAGTTCGTCGGTGTGCTGGACCTCGATGCCGGCGACCTGTTTGCCGGTCATCTGGGGGTCGGCGTCGATGAGGGCGGCGACGCGGAAGCCTCGGGAGGCGAAGCCTCCGTAGTTGGCGAGGGCGGCGCCGAGGTTACCGATACCGACGATGACGACGGGCCAGTCCTGGGTGAGGCCGAGTTCGCGGCTGATCTGGTAGACGAGGTACTCGACGTCGTAGCCGACGCCGCGGGTGCCGTAGGAGCCGAGGTAGGAGAAGTCCTTGCGGAGCTTCGCGGAGTTGACGCCGGCGGCGGCGGCGAGTTCCTCGCTGGAGACGGTGGGCACCGAGCGTTCGGAGAGCGCGGTGAGGGCCCGCAGATACAGCGGAAGCCTGGCGACGGTAGCCTCGGGGATGCCTCGACTGCGGGTCGCCGTTCGGTGAGTTCGGCCAGTTGCCACGGTGCTCCTGCCGGTTACGCCAAGCTGTGAGCGGCCGGTCCCCGCGTCGGCCGTGCCGGCCCCGGAACCGTTCCATCTCGACCAGGCTATGCCTTTGTGAACGCGTGCACAAAGAAGAGGTCCGATTTGTCCGGTGAACGTGATGGGCGCCACAGGCACCAACGCGGACACCGAGCCACCTCCTTCTCACAAGGGACACCAGCTGCCCCAACCGAACAAAACCCCTGGCCGGGGGCCGTTCCCCGGCGCCCCCAGCGGCTGGCTACGCCCTCAGCCGGTCAGGGCCTGACGCAGCCGTCCGGGGTCGACCCGCCAGAAGTCGTGCTGCGCGCCGTCCACCAGGACCACCGGGATCTGCTCCCAGTACAGCCGGTGCAGTTCCTCGTCCCGGGTGATGTCCCGCTCCTCCCAGCGCGACCCCAGCTCTCCGCACACCTCGCGGATCACCTCTCTCGCGTCGTCGCACAGATGGCAGCCGGGCTTGCCGATGAGGGTGACCACACGCTCGGTGGGGTCGGGGCGCTCACGGCGGCGGAACAGCGCACACATGGCGCCATTGTCCCGCGCCCGTGGGCCCCCTAGGAACCATCGCGCGCCACCGTGGCCGGATCCGGCGGTCGGGCGGAGGGCGCCCGCTCCCCGCCCCGGGACAACCGGAGGTCGACCGGAGGTGACGGTGTCGTACTCCGGGGACACCCCGGCGTAACGAGACCACCACCCGGGCTGGCTATGCTCGCGGCATGGCCTCATTGGGATGGCTCACCCGTCGCAGGCGCCCCACGACCGCGCGCAGCGTGCTGGCCGGCGAGGCGGCGGCGGAGGCTGCGCGCCTGCGGGAACACGAACTCCACGAGGAACACGAGGAAGAGGAGCCGGGGACGCCCGAGGCCGTGGAGGAGGAGTTCCCGGTCGCCGGGGACACCGCCGCCGCGGCCTTCTTCGACCTGGACAACACGGTGATGCAGGGCGCGGCCCTGTTCCACTTCGGCCGGGGCCTGTACAAGCGGAAGTTCTTCGAGACGCCGGAGCTGCTGCGGTTCGCCTGGCAGCAGGCGTACTTCCGGCTGGCCGGTTCGGAGAACAGCGGCCATATGCAGGAGGCCCAGGACAGCGCGCTGTCCATCGTGGAGGGCCACCGGGTGTCCGAACTGGTGGCGATCGGCGAGGAGATCTACGACGAGTACATGGCCAGCCGCATCTGGCCCGGTACCCGCGCGCTGGCCGAGGCCCACCTGAAGGCCGGCCAGAAGGTGTGGCTGGTGACCGCCGCCCCGGTGGAGACGGCCACTATCATCGCCCGCCGGCTGGGGCTGACCGGGGCGCTGGGCACCGTCGCGGAGTCCGTGGACGGGGTCTACACCGGCCGGCTGGTCGGGGAGCCGCTGCACGGCCCGGCCAAGGCGGAGGCGGTACGGGCGCTGGCCTCGGCCGAGCAGTTGGACCTCAGCCGGTGCGCGGCCTACAGCGACTCCGCCAACGACATCCCGATGCTGTCCCTGGTGGGCCACCCGTACGCGATCAACCCGGACAGCCGGCTGCGGGCGCACGCCCAGGAGCACGGCTGGCGGCTACGGGACTACCGCACCGGCCGCAAGGCGGCCAAGGTCGGCATCCCGGCCGCCGCCGGGGTGGGCGCGCTGGCCGGTGGTACGGCCGCCGCCATAGCGCTGCACCGACGCCGCCGGTAGGCGGCGTCAAAAGCTCCCGCCGCTGAGCGGCGGCGTCAGAAACTCCCGCCGCTGTACCGCGATCCGGCCGGCCCACGGTCCCGCCCCAGCGCCCTCCCCCTTCCGTACGCCCCCACGGGTATCCCCACACCCACCTCCCCTCCGCACCAGGTCGGCGCCCGGCACCCCGGGGCGGGAGGTCCGGGGTCAGGCGGCTCCCCCTCGTACGCCTCGTGCGCGCCGTACGAGGAAGGGCACCGCACCTCGGGCGCCGTCGGCGGGGTCAGGGCGTGGGGCGCCACTCGGGGTCGCGGCCGGTGAGCCCCAGCAGCCGGGAGAAGGGCGGGGCGTCCTCGGGTACCGGCACCTCCGCGCCGAAGACCCCGTTGCTCCGGGCCATGGGCGCCATCTCGGTGAAGGTCGGCAGCAGTCGCGCCACCGCCGACCCCTCGGGGGTGAAGTCCCCTCCGGTGGCCCGCGCCACGTCCCAGGGGTGGACGGTCAGGTCGAGCAGTACCAGTTGCAGCACCACCGGCCGGGGCAGCCCCATCCCCGAGGGAGCGCCCTCCAGGGCGCCCGGCCGGGACCAGGCGTCCACCAGCTGGCGGGTCTCCCGGTCGAAGCGGTCCCGCCAGTCGCCGACCACCAGTTCGGGGGTGCCGGCGAAGTCGGCCGACTCGCCCCGGGCCAGCTTCTGGAACTCCACCACGACCTGGAGCAGGTGGTTCAGCAACTGCCGCAGGTCGTACTCGGCACAGGGGGTGGGCAGGTCCAGTTGCGCGTCGCTCACCGCGCGGAGGGTCGGCCGGGCCCGTTCGGCCACCCGGGCCAGCAGGTCGGGGAGGTCGGGGAGGTCGTCGTGCGTCATGTCGTGTGCCATGGGGCCGAAGCTAGCCGGGTGGCCGGGCGGCGGCTTGAAGATTCGCGCCATAGGCTGCCCGCATGGGTGACCCCACTCCGGCCGAGGAGCCCCGACGGGACACCTGGGGCATCGTGAACGCGCCGGAACTGCTGCGCCGGGTGTCCTTCCGCCGCCGGCTGCCCGCGCCCGGGCTGAGGCCGTACCTGGAGCACTACTGGCTGATCGACTGGGACCTGGACCAGCCCCATCTGTCCCAGGTGGTGCCGCATCCCTCGGTCAACCTGGTCTTCGAGCGGCGGACCGGACGGCCCCCGCACGGGCTGGTCGCCGGGGTGGGGCTACGGCTGTTCACCACCAAGCTGGAGGAGCGGGGGCGGGTGTGCGGAGTGCAGTTCCGCCCCGGCGGTTTCCGGCCGTTCTGGCCGACCCCCGGGCCGGTGAGCGCGCTGGCCGACCGCCACCTGCCGTGGACCGAACTGTTCCCCGGGTCCGACCCCGGGGTGGTGGACGCGGTACTGGAGCCGGCGGACGAGGAGGAGCGGGTGGCCGCCCTGGACCGGTTCCTGCTGGGGCTGTGCCCCGAGCCGGATCCGCAGGCGTTCCGCGCGGTGGAACTGGTCCAACGGGTACGCGGGGACCGGGAGATCCGTACGGTCGGGCAACTGGCCGGAACCTGCGGGTGGTCGGTGCGCAGCGTGCAGCGGCTGTTCGCCGAGTACGTCGGGGTCAGCCCGAAGTGGGTGATCCTGCAGTACCGGGTGCACGAGGCATTGGAGCGGGCCACCCGGGAGCGGGGGGTGCGCTGGGCCGAGTTGGCGGCGGAGCTGGGGTACAGCGACCAGCCGCACCTGGTGCGGGAGTTCACCACGGCGGTGGGGGTCACCCCGACCGGCTACCTTCGCGCTCTGGACGGCGGGTTCTGACCGCCCCGGTGACAGCCGGGTGACCGCGCCGAGGGATCGCGCCGGGTGAGAGCGCCGCGTGAGAGCGACGAACGGTCATCTCCCACGCGAATCGGTCAGCGACGCACAGCGGAACGACACCCGACGCTCCCCGGCGGTTTTTCTCGCGCGCACCGCTCCGGCCTGCCCCGTCCTGAGCAGGTGATCAGAAGCGGTCACCTTCGGGCCCCACAGTCGGCCCCAAGTGGTCATCTTCCCCGGCTTGTTCGAACGACGAGTGGGCGCCAAGCGCGTAGAGAGCGAAGCGAACCGGCGAAAACAGCAACTGGGCGTAGCTGCACCTATACGAAGCGTTATTCTCCTCAGATGCAATTCGGTCTTCGCCGCCCATCCCAGGCACCAGAGGACCGCTCTGCTCGTGATGGAAGCTCTGCCTCTGGGAGTCCCGTGTACCCACACGTCGGGGTTGACGCCTCGGGCCTGGCTACGCCACGCGGTTCGGTCTTCGACCGTCTGCGTTCCTTCGTCCCCACCGCGTACGCCGTCCCCGCCCTGGCCGCAGCCACACCTGTCCCCCCTGTCCCCACTAGGTCCCCCGCCCCCTGCTACGCACTGACCGACAGTCCCCCGGCCCGCGTCTCGGTGGCCGGCCGCCGCGCCCGCGCCACCCAGGCGCCACGCGCCGCCCCCACCGCCGCTCCCCCGGCCCCCCGACGCGCGGCCTCCCCCGCCGCGCAGCACACCACCACCACCGCCAACAGGCGCCGTTCCACCCCGGGTTCGGAAGCCGACAGCCGGCGGATGATGGACCTGGTGGAGGCGGCCCAGGGGGGCGAGACCGAGGCCTTCGGGCGGCTGTACGACCACTACAGCGACACCGTCTACCGCTACATCTACTACCGGGTCGGCAGCCGGGCCACGGCCGAGGACCTCACCAGCGAGACCTTCCTGCGGGCCCTACGCCGCATCGGCACGTTCACCTGGCAGGGCCGTGACTTCGGCGCCTGGCTGGTGACCATCGCCCGCAACCTGGTCGCCGACCACTTCAAGTCCAGCCGGTTCCGGCTGGAGGTCACCACCGGCGAGATGCTGGACGCCAACGAGGTGGAGCGCAGCCCGGAGGACTCGGTACTGGAGTCGCTGTCCAACGACGCGCTGCTGGCCGCCATCCGCAAGCTCAACCCCCAGCAGCAGGAGTGCGTGACCCTGCGGTTCCTGCAGGGGCTCTCGGTGGCCGAGACCGCGAAGATCATGGGCAAGAACGAGGGCGCCATCAAGACTCTCCAGTATCGGGCGGTACGGACCCTGGCCCGTCTCCTCCCCAACGACGCACGGTGACCGAAAGTGACGGCATGAGGGCGCCCGGTCACATCATCGACGGGTCCGTAACCCGACTGGCGTTGCCTCGTTGGGGGGTGTGCAGACCACCCGTGGTGGTGTTCCGTGCCGGACAGCGCGCGGCCCCCAACGGCAGCCGCCACCAGGGGAGTTGACCACCCGTTCCAGGAGGTGCCGCGCGTGATCGGTCCCAGTTCGGCCCGCCGGGCCTCCGCCTTCGCCACAGCCGTGGACGCCACGGACCCCGGGGGGAGCCCCCCGGACGACGCCCCCGACCCGACCGGCTCCCCCGTCGCCCCGTACGACGGGGCTCCGGCGGGCGCCGGGTCCGACACGTCACCGCAGGCCGGGCCCCATCCGGTCGGCGAGGACGCCGGGCTGGTCCGGCTCACCGAGGCCCTGCGTTCCCTGCCCCGGGCCACCATGGACTCCGAGGCCCGCACCACCCAGCGGGCCCAGCTGATCGCCGCCATGGAGAACTCCCTCCAGGAGGGCGGGGACACCACCACCGCCCACATCCCCGGCCAGCGCCCCGCGCGTTCCGGGCGCGGCGCCCACCGCGCCCCCGCCCGGCTCAACCCCCTGCGCCCCCGGTCCCGGCTGAGCCGGGGCCTCCTGGCCGGCGGGCTGGGAGTCGGGGTGGCCGCCAGCGCCCTGGGCGGGGCAGCCGCCGCGAGCAACCAGGCGCTGCCGGGTGACTCGCTGTACCGGGTCAAGCGCGGCATGGAGGACCTACGGCTGGGCATGGCCGGCGACGACGGGGATCGTGGCCGCATCTACCTCGACCACGCCAGCACCCGTCTCCAGGAGGCCCGTCGGCTGATGGAGCGCTCCCGGACCGGCGACCTGGACGCCGACTCGGAGCGGGAGATGCGCCGGACGCTGCGGGGGCTGCGCCACGACGCCGCCGAGGGCCGCCGGCTGCTGGGCCAGGCCCACCGGAAGGAGGGCACCCTGGGGCCGCTGCGGTCCCTGGACCACTTCGCCCAGTCCAGCCGTTCCGGCTGGTCCACCCTGCGGCAGCAACTGCCCGTACGGCTCACCGACGTGGGCGACGAGGTCGCCGGAGTGCTGGACGCCATAGACGCGGACCTGCTCGGTCTGCGGAGCGCCGACAGCGCGCGTTCCCCCGCGCCGGTCCGGCCCGCCCCTCCCACCGGTACCGCCCCGGAGGGTTCGGCCGATCCCCGCCGTGAGGCGTCCCCCCGCGAGGACGACGGCTCGCCCTCCCCCGAGGGCTCGCGTACGAAGCCGTCCGAGGGGCACTCCCCCTCCAGTGGTTCGGGCGCGCCGTCGAGCGGTTCGCCCACGGCCCCCGAGTCCCCGGACGAGAACGAGGGGGGCAAGGGTCCGCTGCCCGGGCTCGAACTGCCGTCCCTGGAGGACCTGTTCCCCCGGCAGGACAGGCCCTGAGGGGCGCCCCGTTCACCGGGGCGTTCCCCCCTCCTCCTCCCCTTCCCCCGAGAGGGGAAGGGCTCAGAAGAACAGCGAGCGGCGGCGTACCAGCAGCTTGTACAGGGTGTGCTGGATGGTCTCGCGCACCTGGTCGGTGAGGTTGAACATCAGCACCGGGTCGTCGGCGGCCTCCGGCGCGTAGTCCACGGTCTCCAGCGGTTCCCCGAACTGGATGGTCCACTTGGTCGGCAGCGGCACCGCGCCCAGGGGCCCCAGCCAGGGGAAGGTCGGGGTGAGGGGGAAGTACGGGAAGCCCAGCACCCGGGCCAGGGTGCTGGAGTTGCCGATCATGGGGTAGATCTCCTCGGCCCCCACGATGGAGCAGGGCACGATGGGGACCCGGGCGCGCAGCGCGGTCTGTACGAAGCCGCCACGGCCGAAGCGCTGGAGGCGGTAGCGGTCGGAGAAGGGCTTGCCGAGGCCCTTGAAGCCCTCCGGCATCACCCCCACCACCTCGCCCCGCTCCAGCAGGCGTTGGGCGTCGTCCGCGCAGGCCAGGGTGTGCCCGGCCTTGCGGGCCAGGGCGTTGACCACCGGCAGCTGGAACACCAGGTCGGCGGCGAGCAGCCGCAGGTGGCGTTCGTCGGGGTGGTGGTCGTGGACGGCCACCTGCATCATCAGCCCGTCCAGCGGCAGGGTCCCGGAGTGGTTGGCCACCACCAGGGCCCCGCCCTCGGCGGGGATGTTCTCCACTCCCCGCGCCTCGACCCGGAAGTACTTCTCGTACACCGGGCGCAGCAGGGACATCAGTACCTGGTCGGTGAGTTCCTGGTCGTATCCCAGGTCGTCGACCTCGTAGTCGCCGGTGAGGCGGCGGCGGAGGAACGAGAGCCCCTCGGCCGTCCTGCGGTCCCAGCCCTCGCCCAACACCCGCTCCAGCAGGGAGGGTTCGGGCTCCGGCTCCGCGGCCTGCGGGTCGGGGTCGGGCACCGGGGACAGCGGGACGGAGCCGGGGGCGGCCTGGTCGCCGCGCCGGCGTCCGCGGTCGCGGTCCCCGGGGTCGGACGGGCCGAACGGGATGACCTTGGCGTCCGCCATCACTTCGCCTCCTTGGCGGCTGAATCCCCTGCCGGGGACGGCTGGTTGACCCGTCGCAGCGCCTCCTCCAGCCGGTCCACGGCCTGGGCCATGGTCCTCGGGGGCAGCAGGCCCTCGCTCTGTCGGGCGACGAACTCGGCGAAGGTGTCGGCGGTGCTGTACCGGGGGGTGAAGCCGAGGACCTGCCGCATCTGCTCGGTGTGCACCACCCGCCCGTGGGTGAGCAGTCGGATCTGCTCCGGTGACAGGTCGCTGACCCCGACCGAGCGCAGCGCGCCGCCCACCCAGCGGATGGCCGGCAGCAGTACGGGGACGGTGGGCCGGCCGAGTCGGCGGGCGCACTGGGACAGCAGCAGCACCCCGTCGCCGGCGATGTTGAAGGTTCCGGCGCTGAGGGTGCCGGAGCGGTGTTCGCCGCACACCAGGCGCAGTACCTCGACCACGTCCCGTTCGTGGACGAACTGGAGCCGGGGGTCGTAGCCGAGGACGGTGGGCAGCAGGGGCATGGCGAAGTAGCTGGCCAGGGGGGAGTCGCCGGAGGTGCCCAGGACCTGGGCGAAGCGCAGCACGGTGACGGACACGTCGGGTCGGCGGCGCGCGAAGCCCCGTACGTAGCCCTCGACCTCCACCAGGTCCTTGGCGAAGCCGCCGCTGGGCAGTGCGCGGGAGGGGGTGGACTCGGCGAAGATCGCGGGGTCGCGGGCGGCCGAGCCGTAGACGCTGGTGCTGGACTTGACCACGAACCGCCGCACCTCGGGCACCTTCTGGCAGGCGCCGAGCAGCTGCATGGTGCCGATGACGTTGGTCTCCTTGACCGCCGCGCGGCCGGTACCGGCCAGGGGTCGCCCGTGGACGTCCAGGTGCACCACGGTGTCCACCGCGCGTTCGGCCAGCACCCGGGCGATGGTGGGCTGGCGGATGTCGGTGCGGACGAACTCCAGGCCCTCGCGTTCGCCCAGCCCCTCGTCGGGGGGCACCACGTCCACGCCGATGACGCGCTCCACCCCGGGGTCCTCGCGCAGTTCCCGGGCCACGCGGGCGCCCAGCCGTCGGCCCACTCCGGTGACCAGGACGATCCTGCCCAAGATCCCTCCCTGTCGGCGGTGTTGGCCGGTGCGAGTCGGTTTCGCGCCGTTGACGGTTCCGTGGCGGTCCGTTGGGCTCACCGTAACCGCCCGGGGCCGCCGGCGGGTGTCGCCTGCACGGGATCGTCGTGCCGTCATCGCGGTACGGACACAGCGAAGCCGCCGCCCTCGGCTCCCTGTCGGGGCGGGCGGCGGCTTGTGCTGTGCCTCGGGGGCGCGCGCCTACTTCTTGTTGCGGCGCTGCACCCGCGTGCGCTTCAGCAGCTTGCGGTGCTTCTTCTTGGCCATCCGCTTACGCCGCTTCTTGATTACAGAGCCCACGACTACCCTCGCTCGGATTCGATCCCCGCACTCGGGGAACTCACTTCACTCGACGCGGGGCATCCGAGCCCACACGACCTACACGGCGGCTAAGCCTACCCGTTACCGGGTGGTGGTCGGAATCCGAGGGTCGCCCGGGCGACGATCGGGCCCGTCGGACGGGCCCGCCGGCGACCGGGCGGCGCCGTCAAGCGCTTTCCATACCCACGTAGGACTCCCGCAGATAGTCGTGGACGGCCTTCTCCGGGACCCGGAAGGACCTTCCGACCCGGATAGCCGGCAGATGACCGCTGTGCACCAGTCGGTACACGGTCATCTTCGAGACTCGCATCAGGGCGGCGACTTCCGCCACGGTGAGAAACGCGACCTCCTGGAGAGGCCTTTCCTCAGCAGCCATGTCACACCTTCCGCACATGTCGGACACCGGGCTTGGCCTCCGGTGTTCGTACTCGCTGTCGCGTACATCCCCCGTTTCGGGGCCAGTGATGCAAGAGGGGTACGAGAGAGGGGCCCACGCGGGCCGGCACCCGACCCTACGACCACGCCACGAAACGCCCCATAGCGGACAGCGGTTGCCGGCGCACCGCCACCGGCGCCGACTCGGGGCGAACGGTCTCAGCCACCGTCAGCTGACCGCCCGCCACCCCGGGGCACACCCCAACGCCGCAGGTCCCGGCCACAGTTGACGCGTTGTCAGCCCGGATCAGCCACCCGCGCCCACACCCTGGGCGCACACCGGCGCACCATGCGCCCACCACACGCATCCCCGCGCCCCCTGGGTACCGTCCGTCACGGCAGCAGCCCGTGCGCCGGATACACCGCCCGCCGGGTCGCCAACACCGCCTGGTCCACCGTGGACGCCGGGTCGTACCCCGACTCCCAGTCCGACCACCGCGCGTCCCGGCCGTCCGTCATCCGCCACGGCGCCACCGGGGCACCCGCCAGGGCGTACACCGACTGCCGCCACCCCTCCGGGACCTTCGTCTCGGGAGCCACCGGCGCCCCCGCCGCGATCCCCACCAGGTGGGCCCACGAACGCGGCACCACCTCCACCACCGCGTACCCCCCGCCCCCGAGGGCCAGCCACCGGCCCCCCGCGAAACGGTGGGCCCACTCGTGGGCCGACTCCTGCACCCTCCGCTGGGCGTCCAGACTCACCGCCAGGTGCGCCAACGGATCCTCGAAGTGGGTGTCGGCGCCGTGCTGGGTGACCAGGAACTCCGGCTCGAAGGCCCCCAACAGCTCCGGCACCACCGCGTGCGTCGCCCGCAGCCACCCCTCGTCCCCGGTACCCGGCGGCAGCGCCACGTTCACCGCGTGCCCCTCCGCCCCGGGCCCACCGGTCTCCTCCGGCCAGCCCGTACCCGGGAACAGCGACCGGGGATGCTCGTGCACCGAGACGGTGAGCACCCGGGGGTCGTCCCAGAACGCCGCCTGCACCCCGTCCCCGTGGTGGACGTCCACGTCCACGTAGGCGACCCGCCGCGCGCCCAGTTCCAGCAGCCGGGCGATGGCCAGCGCCGCGTCGTTGTACACGCAGAAGCCGGCCGCCGCCCCGGGCATCGCGTGGTGCAGGCCCCCGGAGAAGTTCACCGCGTGCTCCGCCTCACCCCGCCACAGCGCCTCGGCTCCCCCCACCGACAGCCCGGCGATCAGCGCGGACACCTCGTGCATGGAGCGGAACGCCGGATCGTCGATGGTGCCCAGCCCGTAGGACTGCTCCGCCTGGTGCGGGTCGGCCGAGGCACGGCGTACCGCCTCGATGTAGTCCGCGCGGTGCACCAGCCGCAGGGTCGACTCGCCCGCCGGGGTGGCGCCCCGGACGGTCAGCCGGCTGTCCAGGCCCAGCGACTCCACCAACCGCATCGTCAGCGCCAGCCGTACCGGGTTCATCGGATGGTCGGCGCCGAAGTCGTAACCGGTGACCGCCTCGTCCCACATCAACCGTGCCCCGCAGCTCATGGCGGACACCGTACCGGCCATCCGGGCATCCGGGACAGCGGGCACACAACTGCCCCTCGCCTGGGCCCACTTAGGGCCCAGGGACTCAATCCACTGGGCCTGATCAGGTGGTTCGCTGGTGTGACGCGGCCCCCACCGCGTGGGAGCCGTCCCCCCGAACCCCCCACAGTGAAAGGCGGCGACGCCCGCATGACGATGCGAGGCACCCCCCACCACGCCCCCGACTCGATGACTGCGGCGGCGGTCGCCACCGCGCGGTCCTGGGTGATCGGGGCCGTCGTCTACGCGCTGGCCTCCCTGCTGGTGCACTCCATGACCGACAGCTGGGCCACCGATCAGCGCCTGGAGAGCACCGAGTGGCGGGTGTTCCTGCTCTACCTGCCGGCCGCCCTCTACGCCTTCCTCGCCACCCTGGCCGCCGCCCAGCTCCACCCCGAACCCTTCCGGGACCAGCCGGCCGCCCACCTGCTGGCCTGCCTGCCGGTACCCGTGGTCGCCCAGCTGGTCAGCCTGCTCCGGCACCGGGGCGCGGGAGTGGAGGGCCAGGCCGCGCCCACCGTCGCCATGATCCTCGGCTGCCTGGTGGCCGTCGCCGTCGACCTACGGCTGTCCACCGGCACCCCCGACTGAGCGGCCCTTGGGCCCCCGGACCCAGGCGGGGCGGACCGGCGCCACATAGGGTCGGCCCGTGTCCGTGCTGACCCTGACCCTGGCCCTGGGCGCCACCGGTTACGGTGCCGCCACCGGAGCCCTGCTGCCCCGCGCCGCCTACCGGCTCACCGTCGAACCGGAGGAGCCCTGGCGCGACACCTGCCCCCAGGGCCACCCCGTCACCGGCCCCCTGGCCGGCTGGGTCGGCCTCTCCCGCTGCCCCGACTGCGGTACGGCGTACGGGAGTTGGGCCCGCCACACCCTCGCCACCGCCCTGCTGTGCGGACTCCTCGCGCTGGCCGTGGGCCCCCGCCCGGAACTGGCGGTGTGGCTGCTCGCCACCCCCCTGTGGGTCCTGCTCGCCACCGTCGACTGGACCGTCTACCGCCTCCCCGACACCCTCACCCTCCCGCTGGCCCTGGGCACCCCCGCGCTGCTGGGGCTCGCCGCGCCGCTGCCGGGCTCGGCCGGCCACTGGGTGACCTCCCTGCTGGGCGGCCTGGCCCTCGGCGCCGCCTACGCCGTGCTGTTCCTGATCAACCCCGGCGGCATGGGGCTGGGGGACGTCAAGCTCGCCCTCAGCCTGGGCGCCGCCCTCGGCTGGTACGGCTGGTTCCTGGTGTTCCTCGGCGGCTTCCTGGGCCTCGCGCTGGGCGCCGTCTACGGACTCGGGCTGCTGCTGACCCGTCGCGCCGGCCGCAAGTCCTCCATGCCCCTCGGCCCCTTCATGATCCTCGGCACCCTGCTCACCCTGCTCCTGGGCGGCCTCGCCGCCTAGCCGGCCGCCGGAGGCGCGGGGGCGAACGGGGTCAGCGGCACCCGTCGTCCGTCGCCTCGTACGTGGCCGTACCGTCCTCGGTGGAACGGTGGACGAAGCCGACCCTCTCCAGTACCCGTACCGAGGCCGGGTTGGCCCCCTCCACCCGGGCGCGCACCGTGTGGACCTCCGGCACCGCCAGGGCCAGGCCCACCAGGGCCCGGGTGGCCTCCGGGGCGTAGCCACGCCCCCGACGCGAGGGCACCACCCCGTAGCCGATCTCGACGACGCCCGCCCGGGGCGGCCAGAACAGACCGAGCGAACCCACCACCAGGCCGCCGTCCCGCTCCACGACCAGCCGGTGACCGCAGGCCCCGAACCAGTCGGCGTGCTGGTCGAGCAGGCCGGCGATCACCCGGTCACCCTCGGCGGGAAAGTCCTCCGCCCACTCCTGGTACCGCCGCCCCTCCCGCACCGCCCGGGCCTCGGCCGGGGTCCAGGAACGAAGGAACAGACGGTCGGTGGTCAGCACGGGGCCGACCGGGGAGGAGGGGTACGTCACTGGGCACTCCGAGGTGTCGGGGACCCGGACCACGGCCTACCGCCACCGGGCCCGGACGGGACCCGCCGAACCGGCCCCCCCGACCCCGCCCACGCGGGCGGTCCGGTGTTCCCGGGTGCGCACGCCCACCCGTCATGGGCCGGCTCCTGTCCCACCTCGTGACGGTACCGGCACCCCCACGGTCAGCGAACGCCTTTTCCGGGCGGAGGACGGTACTGGTGACGGCACCCACGCCACCAGAAGAGCGGCAACTCGCCGCAAGGCCCCGGCAGTCACCTGTCAGTGGCCCCCGCCCCGGGTCAGCCAGGTACGCCCGGCCACTCGGGCCTCCCCCCGAGGAGCTACCGAACCACCCCCGGAGCACCGACGGACAACCACCACACTCCCCGGAGGGGCACCGCCCAGGGGCGCGGCTCCACGCGAGAAAGGGGCTGGAGCACGAAGGCCACGCGGTGCCACCCCGGGTCACGCCCCAGCCAGGCCAGGTACGGGCGGCCACTCGGGCCTCCACCGAGGAGCTACGAGACCGTCTCCAGGGCACCAGACCGTGCACCAACCGGAGGAGCACCGCACCGAGGGGCACCGCGCCCCTGCCCGGGGCTGCCCCCTCGGGCAACCCCTCGGGGCGTTGACGACCAGAGGCCCGTACAGCGCGGACCGTGCCGCTCCTGCCGAGGGTGGCCGGCCGGAACGAGGTGCCGTCCGGCCCCGGGCGGCACCGACACCGGTGCGCCACGCAGGCGTTGACGGCCCGACGGGCGACGTGACCCGTACGGCGACACCGACGGGCCCCGCGAACCGGTCAGGGCACCGGCACCGACCGCACAACGCCCGCGGGCCCGGCCTGACGGCCGGGCCCGCGCTGTCACGACGTCGGCGCGTCAGTCCTGGCGGGGGAAGGAGATCTCCACCCGACGGTTCTTCTTGCGGCCCTCTTCCGTGGAGTTACTCGCGATGGGGTAGTCCTCGCTGTAACCACGGATCTTGAAGGTCACGTCGCTGCTGTCGTCCAGCTGCTTCTCCAGCGCCTTGTGCACCGCCTCGGCACGGTCCTTGGACAGCTTCTTGCCGTGCTCGTAGGAGCCCAGGTTGTCGGTGAACCCGAAGACGTTCACCCTCGTGGCGCTCTGCTTCTTGATCTCGGCCACGACCTCCGCGATGCGGTCGTCAGCGGCCGAGTTCAGCTTGGAGCTGTCCTTGCCGAACAGCACCTCCGCCTGGAGGCCGATCTTCACGTTCTCGTTGGTGTCCTCGCGGCGCTCCTCGCCGCCCTGGGACTCCACGACCTGGACGATGTCCAGCACCTTTGCCGGCGCCAGCTTGGCGCTGCCCGGCAGCTTCAGGTCCGGGTCGTTCTCGTCCACCTCCGGCGGCTTCGCCGTCGACTCGGTGCCGGGCGGGTCGTCAGCCAACGCCGAGGTGGCGCCCCCCAGTTGGACACCGGTGAACAGTACGGTGGCCGCCAACGTCGTCGCCGCGGCCCTGCGGTGGCGATGGTTGCGTGCGGCCATCAGGAGATCTCAATCGAAGTGGTGGGGAAGCCCGGGAAGGTGAGGTTGACCTCCGTGCTGCTGTCCGGCGGAGCCGGGAACTGGGCGAAGAAGGCCAGGCTTTCGCCGTCGTCCAGACCAGGGCTGAAATCGGCTGTGGTGAGCGGCCGGTTGTCGGTGTCCCGCAGCACGTAGTAGCGCTTCTTCGCCTTGGAGTCCACCAGGGTCATCCCGGCAAGCGAACGTCCCGAACGCTTGATCTCGCTCTCCTGGCCACCCCACCCGAGCGGCACGGTGACCCGACCACCACTGGTGTTCTTGAAGGTGCCGTTGATCGTGAGGAACCCACCGCTGTCCCGCTTGGCCTCGTGCACCACCATGTCGATGCCCTTGTCCCCCTTGAGGGTCGCCAGGGTCTTGCTGGTGTCCGGGGCGGTCTTGCCCTTGTCGCCGTCGTCGTCCGACTCCTTCTTGGAGGACTGGGACTTCTCCTCCTTGGGCTTGTCGTCGTCGCCACCGCCGCAGGCGGCCAGGGAGAAGGTGAGCGTGGCCGCCAACAGGGTGGCGGCAGCCGCCCGCCGCGACGTCCTCACGTGCCGAATACTCATGCCTGGTGTGTTCCTTAGGGTGTGTTCGCGATCAGTTCTCGGCAAGACGGACCCGGAACAGGTCCGCCATGTCGGGCAGCAGGTCCCCGTCATCGGGATCGAGGACCCAGTCACGGTCGTCGCACTGGAGCTTGCCGGGGGCCGGCTTCTCGTCGTCGTCACCCGGCTTGTCGTCGTCCGCCGGGCCGTCCTCGTCCTCGTCGGGCTTGAAGGAGCACTTGGGCTCGACCAGCGCGGTGGCGGTCGCCTTGGCGTGCTCCTTGTCCGTGCCCGGGAGGATGCTCTTGCCCATCGACTTCTTGCTCTTGACGTCGACGGTGAAGCCCCAACGGCCGTCGCCCACCTGCTGGCAGGACACGCTCTCGGCACCGTTGCTCTTGGCGAACCGGCTCGCCTCCTGGCAGCCGTCGTAGGTGCCGATGAGGTCGCCGTTGAAGAGGTCCCTGAGGTAGTCGCCGTCCAGGAGGTTCTCCAGGAAACCGCCCTTGAGCTGGTCCCTGGACTCCTGGGCGGCGGCGAGGGCCGCCGAGTCCGCCGCGGACTGGGTGCCGTTGCGCGAGGCGTCAGCCTGACCGAACGCGAAGAACATCAACGCAAGAAGGAGCAGACCGACCACCGCTGTGACGTACAGCGGGGCGGCCTGCCCCTTCTCGCTCAGTGGGCCGCGGATCAGTCGCCGCCCTCGAGCACCTCGTCGATCTTCTCGGTGAACTTGTCCGCGATGGTGTCGCCCATGTCGGTGCCCAGCAGCGCCACGATGATCGCCACCACCAGGATGGTCACACCGACGTACTCGATGGCGCCCTGACCCCGGTCGCGCCTCTTCTCGAGCTGGTCCTTGCAGGTGTTCGCCCAGGTACCGACGTAGACCTTGGTGGCGGTCGCGGCCTTCAGCATGGCGTCGTTCATGGTGTTCCCCTCCGTTGTCACTCGGCCACTTGCCGGCCGCTACAGAAGTCTTGGTGGCCGCCCGGGATCCGGCTTCGTCCCTGGCGACACTCAAAACGTACGAGGAGGGGCGGTCCTGGGGCATGGGCCCCAAGACCCAACTCGGGGCCCAAAACGCGGGCTGGGTCTTCGGACCCACCCCGGCCACGGAGGGGCCCGGACGGCGCTCAGTCACGACGGCCCTCCTCCCGACGGGAGGTGCCCAGCCAGACGGCTATGGCCTCGCTGCGACTTGAGCTGTCGAGCTTGGTGAAGATGCGGTTGATGTGGTTCTTGACGGTCTTCTCACTGATGAAGCAGGTGGCGGCGATCTGTTTGTTGGTCACCCCGGAGGCGATCAGCTCCATCACCTCCACCTCCCGTCCGCTCAGACCGAAGCGTTCACGGGCCGACGCCGATGATTGCGACTGCGACCCAGGGACATGTCCATGCCCATATCCCGCCCCCGACGATGTCACATGCTGTGGCCGTGACGATACGGTTTCCGACAGCTGAGACGGAACCGAAACCGGGCCCTGGTGGGGCGGGGGCCAGGGTGACTCCCCCTGCCGGGTGGGCGGTTGGGCCGGTGGCGGACCCGGCGGATGGTGGTCCGGTGGAGCCTCCTCGCGGAACTGCGAAAGCAACGCGCTGGCCGCGGAGGGGGTGAAGTGGGCCCGGCCTCCACGGATGTCGCGCACCGCGGCGACGAACTCGTCGGCGGTGAACTCCCCGTGCACCAGATAGCCGCTGGCGCCCAGGCGCAGGGCCTCCCGGACGATCTCGTTCTCCCGGCTGTAGGTGAGCATCATCACCGGGGCGATCCGCACCAGGTACGGCAGCGCGGAGATGCCGTCGACCCCGGGCATCCGCACGTCCAGCAGGATCACGTCGGGGCGGTGGCGCACCGCCTCGTCGTAGGCGGCGCGGCCGTCGGCCGCCTCGGCGACCACCTCGATCTCGGCCCGGCCCTGGAGCAGCACCGTGAGCCCGGCGCGGACCACGGGGTTGTCGTCGGCGACGACGACCCGCAGGGTCCGTTGCTCCTCGGACGCCGCCGGCATGGTCGGCCAGTCGCCGTCCGGCGGTGGCGGGGCCCCGCCGGGGGGCGGTGGGGGGACGTGGGTGGCGCTCTGCTCCGGCACCGAGTCCGAGGGGGACGAGGTGTGTTGGGACACGGAGGCAGAGCTGTGGGCCGGGTAGGTGCCCGAGCCGGTGTAGCGGTCATCCGGCATGGTGCGGCCTCCTCTCGGTGAGGGGTGGATGTGCGGGGGCCGGGGCCGTGAACGGTGGCCCCAGCGCGGTGAGCGGAAGATCGATGCGGACCTCGGTGCCGCGCACCGCGCGACCCTGGCCGATGCGGATACGGGCGCCCACCGAGGCGGCCCGTTCCACCATGCCGACCAGCCCGAAGTGGCCGGCCCGTTTGAGGCCGTCCAGGGTGGTGCCCGGGGGCAGGCCCTCCCCGTCGTCCAGTACGGAGATCCTCAGCAGCCCGTCGGCCACTCCGGCGCCGGTCTCCACCCGGGTGGCCCTGGCGTGCCGGTGGGCGTTCTCCATGGCCTCGCCGGCGATGGTGATCAGCTGTCGGGCGATGGCGGCGGGCACCGCCGGGGTGGGTGCCTCGCTCAGCGGCTGGAAGCAGGCGTCGGTGCCGGTGCGGCGGGCGAAGTCCTCGGTGCGGGCGGCGAGTTCGTCGGCGAGCGGCACGGTGCCGTCGGCGCTGGTTTCCCGGCGCAGGTCGGACAGCAGCTCGCGGGACTCGGCGGCGGCCCGGCGGGCGGAGCGGGCGACGACCTCGGCCTGGTGCCGTACGGCGGCGGGGTCGAGCCGGTCCACGGTGCCGGCGAGTCCGTCGGCGGCCATGGCCAGCCCGTGCAGGGTCTTGGCGACCGAGTCGTGCATCTCCCGGGCGAGGCGGGCGCGTTCGCTCTCCACCGCCTCGGTGACGGCCAGCCGGGAGCGGACCTCGGTGAGGGTCTGGAGGGCGGTGCCGAAGCGCAGCAGCAGACCGCGCAGGGCGCTGCCGACGGCGCCGGCGATGACGCAGAGGCCGACCAGCAGCAGGGTGTAGGCGTCGGCGTCGACCTTGTCGTTGACGCCGTAGGCGGCGGTCAGCAGCAGGCTCTGGAGGCCGGCGAAGATGGCGGCGCCGCGCCAGCTGTAGACCAGGCCGGCGAGCAAGGGGGTGCAGATGGTGACGTAGGCGAGGGTGGAGTTGGGGGAGGCGGCGAACAGCAGCAGGGCGCCGAACAGCATGTCGACGCCGAGCAGCGCGGGGTGGCGCAGGAGGATCGGGCCGAAGCGTTCCCAGTCCCGCATCAGGGCGTAGGACACCATCACGGTGACCAGTACGGCCGATCCCAGCAGCAGGGAGCCGGTGGTGCCGTGGACGTTGCGCAGGGCGAAGGGCGTGGCCAGGGCGATCATGGCGAGCCGGAAGCCGAACAGTTGCCGGCACAGCGCCTGGAGGGCGTTGACCTGGATGGGCAGTGAGGGCACGTGCCCGGGCTCGGGCGCGGGCACCCCGGCGGTGACGCCGCCGGTGAGGGCCTTGCTCAGTCGTTGGGGTAGCACGGTGGTGTCACCTCCTTTCGTCCCTGGGGCCGGGGGTCGGGTTACTGGCCGAACAGGTCACCGAAGTTGACGTCGGCCGCGTAGTAGAAGCCGACGACGATGAGGATCATGGTGGCCGGCAGCATCACGCTGGTGACGATCATGGTGGACTTGGGTACGGCCTTGGCCGCCTTGCGTCGGGCGTTCTGGGCGTCGGTGCGGCGCATGTCGTCGGCGATCTGGATGAGGGTGTCGACGATGGGGGCGCCCAGTTCCTCGCCCTGTTGGAGGGCGGAGACGAACATGGCGACCTGTTCGGACTCGTTGCGCTTGCGCAGCTGGTCGAAGGCCTCCTTGCGGCTGACGCCCATGTCCATCTGCCGCAGGGTGATGCGGAGTTCGTCGGCCCAGGGCCCCTGGTACTTCTCGGCCACCCGGTCCAGGGCCTGGCGGAAGCCGAGTCCGGCGGAGACGACCACCGCCAGCACGTCCAGGAAGTCGGGCAGGGTGCGGTCGATGTCGTCCTTGCGCTGCCGGATGCTGGAGCGGATCACCACGTCCACCCAGAAGAACCCGTAGACCACGAAGAGGATGGCCAGCAGCACCTGGCCGCGCATCAGCATGGCCAGCGAGGCGAGGACGCCCAGGCCGCCGTAGACGGCGCGACGGGCGGCGTACCGGTCGAGGGTGAGGCCGCGGGGGTTGCCGGCCTGGTCCAGGCGGCGGCGGACCTTGTCGACCCGCTTGGGGCCCATCATCCGCAGTACGGCGGGGGCGTAGCGCATTCCGAGCCGGTCGATGGCGCCGCCGGAGGTACTGGTACGGGTGGAGCCGACCTCCAGGGCGATCGCCAGGTCGCTGGGCAGCCGGGCCTCCGCGCGGTAGAGGCGGATGCCGTGGAAGACGCCGTAGACGGCGAGCGCGAAGACGGTGGCGAGCAGCAGTGCGGTCATCTCACGCCTCCCTTCAGACCCGTACCCGGGACAGCCGTTGGATGAGGAAGAAGCCCAGCGCGTACAGGGCGGCGGACAGCACGATGGCGATCTTTCCGGGGGTGGCGGCGGCCATGTCGTCCAGGGCGCCGGCCCGCATCCCGTTGATCAGCAGCAGGAAGCCGATGCCCAGCAGGGGGATGGCGATGGCCGTGACCCTGACCTGGGCGAGCAGGGTGGTGACCTCGCGTCGGGTCTCCTTGCGCTCCTCCAGGGTCTGGGTGAGGTTGCGCAGGGAGGAGACGATGGTGCCGCCGGCCCGGTTGGAGAGGATCAGGGTGGTGATCAGTACGGTCAGCTCCCGGGAGGGCAGCCGCTGGTTCAGGTCGCCCAGGGCGTCCTCCAGGGTGTGGCCCACGGCCAGCTGGTTGGCGACCCGGCCGAACTCCTCCCGGGCCGGGGACTCCAGTTCCTCGGCGGCCATCCCGATGGCGGTGCGCAGCGCCAGGCCGGCCTGGGTGGCGTTGGCCAGCACCCGGGTCAGCTCGGGGAGTTGGTTGATGAACGCCTCGGTGCGCTTGTTGCGCTGCATGGTGAGGAAGCCGTTGGCGGCCCACAGGGCGATGGCGGCGGCCAGCAGCCCGAAGAAGGGGGCGAACAGGTAGCTGACGACCAGGTAGGTGCCCAGGACTCCGGCGATGACGTAGACGAAGTACTCGCCGGCGGTGACGTCCATGCCGGTGACGGCGATCTTGCGGTCGATCCGCTGGCCGAGTCCGGTCTTCTTCAGCCGCTGGTCGAGGCCGCCGAACCGGCGGTGCCGGCCGTAGGCGGGGGGCTGTCCGGTGTAGGTGAGCCGGTCGACCAGTTCCTGTTTCTGGGCCTTGCCGTTGGAGTAGACGCGCAGGCCGACGACCCCGGTGACGCAGGCCAACAGCGTCACTCCGATGGTGAGCGTGGAGATGTCCATGTCCGGTGGGGATCCTCGGGTCGGGCGGATGGGAGGCGGGGGGCCGTCCGCGGGCTGGGCGGCCGGGGTTACTCGGTTCTGCGCATCGCCAACTCGTTCTCGTCGTCGGCCACTCCGAAGGCGGGCGGCAGGTTCTCGTTCTTGAGGTAGAGCCGGTCGGCGACCCTCCGGGGCACCGGGTGGTAGCGGAACTCGCCGTACACCACGCCGTCCGAGGCGAGCGGCCTGGCCTCGAAGCGGCAGGCGGTCACCAGCCGGTAGTCCTCCCGGCCGTGGGAGTCCACCAGGGCGATCTCGGTGACCTTGCGGCTGCCGTCGGCGTGCCGGGTGAGCTGCACGATGCAGTCCACGGCCGAGTTGATCTGGTCGTGGATGGCCTCGAACGGGATCTCCACCTCGGACATCGACCCCAGGGTCTGGAGGCGCAGCAGCGCGTCCTCGGCGCTGTTGGCGTGGACGGTGGCGAGCGAGCCGTCGTGGCCGGTGGACATGGCCTGGAGCATGTCGAGGGTCTCACCGCCACGGACCTCACCGACGATGATGCGGTCGGGGCGCATACGCAGCGAGTTGCGGACCAGGTCGCGGATGGTGACCTGGCCCTTGCCCTCGACGTTGGCCGGGCGGGACTCCAGGGTGATCACGTGGGGCTGTTGCAGCTGGAGTTCGGCGGAGTCCTCGATGGTGACGATGCGCTCGCCGTCCGGCACCAGCCCCGACATCGCGTTCAGCAGGGTGGTCTTGCCGGTGCCCGTACCCCCGGAGACGATCACGTTGAACCGTGCCCGCACCAGGCTGGCCAGCAGCAGGGCCATCTGTTCGTCCAGCGAGCCGAAGGCCAGCAACTCCCGCAGGGTGTACGCGCGGGGGAACCGTCGGATGGTGAGGATGGGGCCGGTCAGGGACAGCGGCGGGATGATCACGTTGACGCGCTCGCCGGAGGGAAGGCGGGCGTCCACCATCGGGTTGGCCTCGTCCACCCGACGGTTGACGGTGGAGACGATCCGCTCGATGGTCTGCATCAGCTGCTCGTTGGAGGCGAACCGCATCGGTAGCTGCTCGATCCGGCCGGCGCGCTCCACGTAGATGTGGTCGGGGCCGTTGACCATGATCTCGCTGACCGAGGCGTCCTCCAGCAGGGGTTCGAGGATGCCCAGGCCGAGGGCCTCGTCCACCACCCGTCGGATGAGGTGGGCGCGTTCGTGGGTGGAGAGGACCGGGCCCTCGCGGCTGATGATGTGGCCCAGGACGCGTTCCAGTCGCTGTCGCCGTTCGGCGGCGGCCAGCGCGGACATCTCGGCGAGGTCGATCTCTTCCAGGAGCTTGGCACGGTAGGTCGCGACCAGGTGGCTCTCCTCCACCTGGCCGTTGTTCGCCTCGGGGGTGTTGATGCGCGCCCTCAGGCTCATCGCTCCGAATCTCCTTACGTCACGGGCCCGGTGGGCCCAGGAGCCGGTCCCTGGTGCCGGGCCGGCCGCCCGCCTCAGTCACGCGGCATGGTCACGGTGCGCTCCGCCGTACCGAGACCCAGTCCGGGCACGATCGAGGGGATCGGCACCTTGGCGGTCACCTCGACCTCGTCGGACTGGCCACCGACACTCTGGGTGAACGTGGCCTTCTTGGCCAGCCAGTCGCTCATGGAGTCCCGTCCGGCCTGGGTCACCGAGGTGCCGGGGTGGGAGTGGCTGGCGGTGCGGGCGGCGGCGCGGGAGGCCGTACCGGCCTGCTGTACGGCGTAGATGGCGAGGCCCAGTTGGACGGCCGCCAGGGCCACCAGGATCAGGATGGGGGTGATGCCCACCAGTTCCAACGTGGCCTGGCCCCGCTCGCGGCCCGGTCGCTTACCTGGCTGTGGCTGTCGCCGCACGTTCCTCACCTCAGCTCTCCCTCGTCGCCGCGGCCTCGCCGCCCACGGTGATGGGCAGGTTGAACGCCCCGGGGAACAGCACCGGAACCTTCAGGTCGGACTTGGCCTTCACCAGGTCGCCGTCCACCCAGCAGTCGATGCTGGCCCCGTCGCGCCAGGCCTTGTCGAGGTGCTCCTCGCCGCCCTTCTTGCAGGCCTGCCCACGGCCCTTCCACGGGTCGGCGACCGATCCCGAACGGGCCGCCTGGTCGGCGGAGTTGCCGGCGAGCATGAAGGTGTAGCCCACCAGGGCGCCCTGCCACATCAGCACCAGTACGGCGGCGATGATCGGCACGATGGACGTGAACTCGACGGCCACCTGGCCCTCGTCCCGTCGCCACCACCTTCGGCCGGCGCCTTCACGGCGCCGTCTGTCACTGGCTGGTCTGTCCCCGCCCATGTGTCAGCCCTCCCCTGCGATCTGCTTCGCCGAAGTGCCGGGTTCGCTCCCGTTCTCCAGGGCGGCCGGGGCGCCCTGGGAACCGCCCCGCCGGCCCCCGAGCAACCGGGCGCCGATGCTGGTCTCCTGCCGTGGGTCGCTGGTGCCGTTGGTCTTGTTCCAACCCCGGCCGCGGCCGTTCTTCCGCATCTGGGCGGCCGAGGCCACCAGGCCCAGCTCGCCGGCCAGTGCCCAACTGGCCTGCCGTACCGTGCTCTTGCTCTCCAGGTCCTGCACCCGGCCGGCGTCCACGCTGGGCTGGAGTTCCTTGAAGTGGGCGGGGACCGTGGTCTGCGCCACCGGGGTGCCGACGATGCGTTCCACCAGGGCGGGCTGGATCTCGGTGTTGCGGGTGGCCCGGTTGACCACGGCGCTGGTCTCCTCCGCCTTGCGGATCTGCAACCGCTCCCACATCCGCACCATCCGCTTGGCCGCCCGTACCGCGACCACGTCCGGGGTGGTGACCAGGGCGGCGGTGTCGGCCATCTCGATGGCGGCGGCCACCGCGGCGTTCATGTGGCTTCCGGTGTCGACCACCACCACCTCGTACCGGGTGCGCAGCACGCTCAGCACCTGGCGGACGGTGCGGTCGCTGACGTCCTCGCCCCGCTCGGACTCGGCCGGGGCCAGCAGTACGGACACCCCGCTGGGGTCGTTGAACAGGCAGTCCTGCAACACCCGGGGGGAGATCTCGCTGATCTCGGACATGTCCGCGATGGAGCGCCGGAACTGGATGTCCAGGAACGCGGCCACGTCACCGCCCAGCACGTCCAGGTCGACCAGGGCGGTGCTGCGGCCCGAGGCGCAGGCGGCGAGGGCCATCTGCACGCTGAGGAAGGTGGCGCCCACCCCGCCCTTGGCACCGGTCACGGTGGCCACGGTGCCGCCCGGGCCGGTGACCATCTCCACGTCCGAGGACAGGTGGCGGCGTACCCCCACGGCCCAGGTGGACGTGGACTGTACGCGGGCCAGCAGCTCGTCGTAGCTGAGCGGCAGACCTATCAGCCCGCGCGCCCCGGCGTCCATGGCGGCGGAGTACAGGCCCGGGCTGATGTCCTGGGTGATGAGGATGACGCCCACGGCGGGGAACCGCAGCGCCACCTCCCGCACCAGTTCCAGGGCCGGTACGGGACCGATCCGTTCGTGGACCAGCACCACCTCGGGCAGGTCGGCGATCCCGTCCCGGGCGAGGGTGGCGAGGGTGTCCAACAGGGCCGTCGAGTCGGTGACCGGCTGCCCGGGCTCGGCTTCCGGCAGCTGGGCGAGCAACGTCGTCACGTGGCGTGCGGCGTCCTGGTCGCTGACCGCTGGAAGGATGCGTGTGACCATCCGTTACCTCGCTTAGTTGCCCTTGTCGCCGGACAAGGTGTACTTCCGGTCGCGTTTCGGGATCGTGGTATCGCTACCCGAACCGATGAGCGCGAGTCGGACATGGGACGCGAAAGACTCGGAATATGCGACGCGTTGGGCGTCCTTGGTGCTCAGCGCGAAGGTGATGGGCACCGCCTGCTTCACCTCTGAGGCCTTCTGCTCGTCCCCCTTGGGCCGCAGCGCGGTGATCTGGCCGACGTCGATCACCTTGGCGTTGGTCACGATCACCCGGGACTCGGGCTTCTCGGACTGCCCCTGCGGGCTGAAGGTGGCGTAGATGTTCACCGAGTGCCCGGGCCGGATCTTGCCGGCCACACCGGTCTCGGCGTCGATCATGATGGCGATCTCCTGCTGCCCCGGCTCCAGTTCCGGCTTGTCGGCCACCATGTCCGCCTGGAGCAGCGAGCCCTTCCTGAGGGTGTTGGTGGCGATCTTCCCCTGTACGTCGCTGATGCGGGTCACCGCGGTCTCCGGCACCCAGCGCTTGGGCATCCGCACCTTGGTGAAGCTGCCCGAGTCCAGCGCCTTGTACGGCTCCACGTCCCTCTTCAGCTTGTACGCGGTCACCTCCGGGCCCACCTTGGACTCGGTGTCGCTGATCACCGACAGCACCCCGGCGAAGGCCGCGAAGGCGCAGAGGATCGAGACGAGCAGCAGGATGATGCCGCGACGCTGGCGCGAGTTCATTGTTCGGACTACCTCGCTCGAGGATGTGGGGAGAGGGTCGGCCCAGTGGTGGTCGGTAGCGTGCGGCCGATCTCGGGGACGGACGGTCGGGGGACGGACGGCGGCGGGCGAGGTCGTACGGGGGACCGGACGAGAACGCCGTCAGCCACCCGGGGACTACGCGCTGTTGTGCACGACGCCTCCCGAGGACACTTGGTTCTCCGGTGGGACGAGAGGAGCCGAACAGAACGCGCAGCTCTCTCCCAGGAGTTCCACCCCGCACCACCGGCACCTCTGGCGACGTACCGAACTGACCAGCTGGTGCAGGGTGCCGACATCCGGGATGGCGGCCGTGAACTCGACGAGCTTGCCGGTGCCCCACCACTTGGCGGACTCCTGGGGCACGTCGACCTCTTCCAGCGCCTGGACCGGCCAGGTGGTGGCCAGTTCGCGCACCCACTCGGTGGCCAGCTGCCCCTTGGCCATCACCATGGTGGTCGCGTACTCCGGCCCCCGCAGCGAGGCACCCGGCGCGATCTTCACCAACTGCGGCTCCGGGTGGGCCAGTACGCCGAACTGGCTGCCGGGCATCCACGACTTGGCGTGCGCCTTGAGGCTCACCGGTACGTGGTCCAGCTTGGCCACGGTGTTGAGCATGGCCCCCGCGTGCACGTAGTACGCCAGCATCCGCACGGCGGTGCCCAGCACCCCCGGCGGGAAGTCGAAGCGCGACAGCTGCCGCAGTTGCCGCACCAGTACGGCCAGGCCCAGCGGAGGCAACGGCGAGGGCACCAGGGCGATCCGGTCCGACTCCAGCAGCGACCGTACGGTGTGCATCCGCCGGACCATGGCAGTGGAGGTCGCGGTGGAGAACGGCACGACCACGTACCCGTACCGGTCCAGCAGGTCCTGCCACTCGGCGAGGGCCGCCTCCAGGGACTGGCTGCCGGGGTCCGTCAGCACATGGGCCAGCGGGGTCTGGCCGTCCTGGGACGGAAGCACCAGTCCCTGACTGGTCACTGCTAGCACGGTGGACATGTCCCCCGCTCCCCCAACTGTTCGTTTCGCACGGTTTATCCAGCTAGTCCGGCACCTGGGGTGCCTCGGCCACCGCTGCCCACGGCACGCACCTTAACCGCGCCTCAGCCCACCAGAGAAGGGCGACTATTGGCTGCGAGTCAGTCAACCCACCCCGAAAACGGGCACACACCCACACCGTCGCTGTACAAACGGACCGCACCACACCGCCGGGGAACCGCCCCGAACCCTCAACTCGTCGCCCACGCCCACGTCATCGCCCGCCCCTCACCACCCGACCGACCGGGAACAACGGCCTGAAAACGGAAGCTGGCCCAGACCAGTGAGTTGCCCCACAACTGATCGGGCGCGGGAAAACGGTCATATCTCTGGGGGATCCCCCACAGGAGTTCCCAGGCCGGCGGAGTACGGCACGAAACCCGCGTAACCGTCATAGCGGAACTCCCGGGCAGTTCCTCCACCGTGAGGCCAACTCCCCTTCCCCCAGGCCCGGTCGACCCGTCACGGGCACCGCCAACACCCGTACGGGACCGAGGCGCTCAGCCCGTCACAGCGGGCCCCACCAGCAGGTCCGGCACCTCCGACATCCTGGTGAACGTGGCCACCGCGTCCGCCAGCTGCCCGGCGGGCGTCATCCGCGCGAACCCGTACACGTCCATACCGGCCGCCCGGGCCGCCGCCACACCCAGCGGGCTGTCCTCGATCACCACACACCGGTCGGGCGGTACGCCCATGGACTTCGCCGCGTGCAGAAACAGGTCCGGCGCCGGCTTCCCCTCCGCCACGTCCTGCGAGCTGAAGCGCCATTCCCGTACGCCGGAGGGCTGCCCGACGAACAGCTCGTACAGCCCCGTCCTCCGCAGCGTCCTACGGATGCGCTCGTGCGTCCCCGAGGAGGCCACGCAGTACGGCGTCCCCGTACCTCCCACCCAGGCCAGCAGTTCCGCGACCTCGGGAACCGCCCCCAACTCCCGGTCGAACACCGAGAACACCCGCTCGTGGAACCGCTCGTCGAAGTCCTCGGGCAACGCCCGCCCGTACCGCCGCCACACCGTGTCGTGCACCCGCCTCATGGAACCGCCCATGAAGTCCCGTACCGACTCCTCGTAGCTGGTGGGGAAACCCAGCTCGCTCAGATACCCGGCCAACGTGGCGTTGGACAGCGGCTCGCTGTCCACCAGCACCCCGTCGTTGTCGAAGATCACCAGGTCATAGCGCATGACCCCACCCTACGAAGCCCCGGTTCCCAGCGTGCCCACCCACCCCAACAACAAAAAGGGAGAGGGGAACCCAGTCCCCTCTCCCAGAAATGGCCTACCCCCCGCCACACAAAAGAAAGAGGGCCCCGATTCTCCTGGACCAAATCGTCCAGGGAACCAAGACCCTCTCCCCTAAAAAGAGTTCGGCGGTGTCCTACTCTCCCACACACTCCCGTATGCAGTACCATCGGCGCTGTAAGGCTTAGCTTCCGGGTTCGGAAAGTAACCGGGCGTTTCCCTCACGCTATAACCACCGAAACACACACCACCCCAACCCACCCCACAAAAACAGGGCGGAGGGTGGAAGCATTCCAGCAACACACACTATCCACATATAATTTGGACAGGTTGTTGCCTCAGAAACCACACAGTGAACGCGAACAGCAATGGACAAGCCCTCGGCCTATTAGTACCAGTCAACTCCACCCCTCACAGGGCTT